>NZ_LQBD01000001.1:0-389367 GCF_046630315.1 Brucella anthropi
CGCAAAACGCCCATACAAGATCCTTACCGGTATATAATCAAATGCATTAACGCGGGGTGGAGCAGCCCGGTAGCTCGTCAGGCTCATAACCTGAAGGCCGCAGGTTCAAATCCTGCCCCCGCAACCAAACAATATCAAAGCCCCGCTCAGCCAGCGGGGCTTTCCGCGTTTAAAGACACTCCAGCCGACCAACTGACAACAAATCCAATCCAGAATCCGCGCGACATCAAGTGTCGGCAACGCAAGCGGGGACAGTCGGTTTTATGCCATTCCTTGCAATCAAAAGATTGCTAATATAGCTCTGGAAGCATGGAGGGGCTCTATCCATGAAAAGCCCGGCAGACATGACGGCGCAAGGCGCCGATGAGACGAAGACTGATCCGCGCCCTGACGATGGAGCTGGCCAGTTGTCACAGCAAAAGCCCGCCGGTCATGAGCCTGCCGGGACGGAGCCGCTTGACTGGCTTGTCGCGATGATCAATCACGTACCGGATTTCATCTATGCCAAGGACTTGCAGGGACGGTTCCTGTTTGCCAATGACGCGGTGGTTCGCAACAATGGCCTTTCGGATATCAATGAACTCATTGGGCTGACGGATTTCGATATTCACGGTGAAGCTGCGATTGCAGCGCGCATTTCGGAAATCGAAAACCGGGTCATGCAAAGCGGCCAGCCTGATCTTGGCTATGAAGAGCGCGCCATGCGCGGTGGCGCGGACCGCTGGCTCATGATCTCGCGCGTGCCCCTGCGCGACAGAAGCGGCAACATCATCGGTGTCGTTGGGGTGTCGCGGGATATCTCCATCAAGAAAAAGGCCGAGCGCTTCATGCAGGTTCAGGCCCGCATCCTTGAAATGACGGTGAGCGCGGTCGCCATACCGGAGTTCATCGATCAGTTGACGCGCTTGCTGGAAGGGTTGGCTGCGGGCGTTCGCTGTGTCGCGGTTGTTGGCAGTGAGGCGGCGAAAGATGTGGCCGTTTCCGCACCGTCCCTGCCTTTGCTGGCGACGGATTTGCGCAAGCGGCTCGAACAGCTTTCGTCATTGAGTCTTGACGGGAGCCTTGAAGATGGGCTTGAAGCGGCGCTCAAGACATTGGTTCCCGACAGCGAGACATTCGCAATGGAAATCCCGTCTGCCGACGGTGCGGGGCATGGCGTTCTGGGTTTTGTGGTCGATGGCGATGCCTCCGATGATCGCGGCCTCCGGGAGTTTTTCACCACTGCCGCGCGTATGACCGGAATTGCCATCGACAGGCGCATCGCCGATGAGCGCATCCGCTATCTGGCTGAACACGATACGCTGACGGGACTGGCGAACAGGGCTTTTCTGGAGCGGAAGCTTGAGCATCTCCTGCAACAGGCAACCTCCCGATCCCGGCGGGTGGCCATCGGTTTTCTCGATCTCGATCAGTTCAAGCCGGTCAACGATACGCTCGGGCATGCGGCCGGAGACAAGCTCCTGCAACAGATTGCTGGACGGATTTCGCTTCTGCTGCGGGACGGTGAACTCGCCGGTCGGATGGGCGGTGATGAGTTCATCCTTGTCCTGTGGGCCGATGACGGCGATTTCGGCTCCAGGCTGGATGAGATCAGGCGTCGGATCAGCGAGCCGGTCGAGCTGAACGGAACATCCCTGGAAGTCACATGCAGTATTGGCGTTGCCTGTTTTCCGAAACACGGCCGGTCGGCTGCCGAGCTGTTCGCAGCCGCCGATGCCGCCATGTATGCCGCCAAGGCCAATGGCCGCAACGGTGTCCGTATCTATTCCGATGAAATGTCGCGCGGCCTCGTCCCGCGCGCGGGCGAAACGTCATAGAAGCCGCCTGATTTCAAGTGAGCCTTGCCTTCACGAACACATCGTAGCGCGTGCTTTTCCCGAGTATCTGGTGGGAAGGCTTGCGTAGTCCGGCCAGTGGCTCGGCGCGCAGCGGCCATTTCAACACCACACGGTTCTGCGCGGCTTCCAGCGCGATTTGCATCAGCCTTTCGGCATCCGGATCGGTGCCGACAATCTCGCGGATCTGGCGCATTTCCTTCTTGACGAGCGCACTGTTGCCGCGTGGCGGATGCATGGGGTCAACCAGCACGACCTGCGGTTTGAGCCCAGGCAGGAGCAGGCAGGAATCGCCGTGCAAAAGCGTCATGCGCGCGACAGTCTGCGCATAGCGGCCGCCTTCCGCCGCTGCGCGCGCCAAGCCATCGGCCAGAAGGTCATGCATCTTTTCGGAGCGTTCGATCAAAGTCACCTTCGCACCGAGCGAGGCCAGCAGAAACGCATCCCGTCCAAGCCCTGCCGTCGCATCGACGATCTCCGGCGTCACGTCGCGCGTCAATCCGGCAGCCTTGGCGAGAGCCTGTCCGCGACCTTCGCCGGAGCGAAACCGGTGCCCGACAGCGCCGCCGACGAAATCAACGACCAGCTCGGATGTATCGATCTTCTGCGACATGGATGCTCTCAGAACGGGCAGGGGGCGGTGAACGTCACGTCGCCTCCATCGGGATGGCGGAAGGACAGTTGTTCGGCATGCAGCAGCAGCCGGTCCGCGGCGGCGAGCGCTTCGCCTTCGGCATAGAATTCGTCGCCGAGGATCACATGGCCGAGTGCTTTCATATGGACGCGCAGCTGATGGGTGCGGCCCGTGAGGGGAAAAAGCTGCAACCGGGTAACGCGCTCGTCCCGATCCAGAACCTGCCAGCGCGTCTGCGCAGGCTTGCCATGATCGTGATCGACACGATGGCGCGGCTTGTTGTCTGCGTCGAGTGCCAAGGGCAGATCGATCAACCCTTCATCCGCTTCGACGCGCCCCAAGACCATGGCGACATAGGATTTTTGCGCCGTGCGCGCTTCGAATTGCGCCGCGATGGCGGCATGGGCCTTGCGGTTGAGCGACATGAGCACAAGGCCGGACGTATCCTTGTCGAGGCGGTTGATCATCTGGGCATGCGGAAACTGTTTTTGAACGCGCGTTGCAAGACTGTCCGACAGGGCCGGATGACGTCCCGGCACGGATAGAAGGCCGCTTGGCTTGTCCAGCACCAGAAAACCCTCATCGCGATGCAGGATCGAGACATAGGGTTCGAGCGGCGGATGATAGATGGGAGCAACGGCGGAGAACACGGTCATGAGGTTCTTCTAGCACGGTTTGCGTGCCGCGGAGAAGCGGGCGCTCAATTCTGTAGCAGAAGCCCTGCATTTCGGCTTTGAAAAGAGGTCGGATTGATCCGGCGGGATTAGCTGCTTTTCGCGTGGGTAAACCAGCCGTTGATGAGATAGAATAAACTTGGATGCCTGGCTTCATTAAATTAAGTATATCGTAATATTATAAAGTATTAATATAGGTATTTTTATGGCTTTGAGTTGGTATACTTTTATGATTGACCACGAATTGTTAAGGTGATTCGCGAATTATGTTAATTCACGCGCACCATGATTTGATTATTATTAGGTGAATCTAAATTGATCTGGCCAGTGCTGCGATCGATATGCGGAAAATATGCAGGCCGGTGCTGTGTGACCGGTCTGGCCTTGGTCATGGGATCTATGGTCACGGTAAGTCGGGCTACCGGGAGTGATTGGACCGGAGCCACCAATACGGATTGGTTCACGACATCCAACTGGTCGAATGGGGAAGTGCCGACAAAAGGGGCGGAAACGACAATCATTGCGGATAGCCAAGCCAGAGCCCCTGTGATTGACGGGCGGAAAGCAGTTTCAGGCATTCTGACTGTAGGTAGCCAGAGCGGAACGGGTTGGCTCACCATACAAGGTGGCGGGGAACTGGACGCAGGTAATCCCACGATCGGCGGACAAGGCTCTGTTGTCACCGTAATGGGCGCGGGCTCGATTCTGAACGATCCACTTTACCTCGGAACGTTCTCTGTCGGTGATGGCGGATATTCAGGCGTATCGTCAGGCACGTTGCAAGTGTTGGACGGCGCTAGCGTATCAGCCTCCTATTTTTTAATTGGGGGCAGTAAGCAAGCAACAGGAACGGTAATCGTCAGCGGGCTACACTCGCAATTGAATTCTGATTGGACTGTCACCGTCGGCAAAGACGGTGACGGAACCCTGAATGTCAGTGATGGCGGGGCGATTGTCGCGAGTGTGGGGTTCACCTCCAATCGTGGTGATACAACCCTAACAGGGGGCGGAACGACTGCGACATTGGGCTACATCTTCTTGACCGGTTCCTATGCCGACAAGGGGGCCAGTCTCAACATTGAAGCGGGCGCCGTTGTAACCGGCAGTTCGACTGTTTCGCTGAGCGGTGCCTTGTCCACGCCCACCCTCACCATTGAAGGCGCCGGAAGTCATCTCACTGCTGCCGGACAGGTTACGATCGGCAGTCAGGCCGGTGGAGGGATTGCGACCCTGTCCGACGGAGGAAGCCTCAATGCCGATGCGATGGTGATCGGCGGGGATGGTACGGGTGGCGACTTTACGGGAGTGCTGAATATTGGCGGAGGCGTATCCGATGCCGCTGCCGCGCCAGGGCATGTTGTCGCGACCAACGGCATCACGGTCAATGCAGCCGGAGAAATCATCTTCAATCATACGGGCACCGCCTATGAGTTTTCCTCAGCCGTCAGCGGTACGGGGACGATCAGCCAGATCGCCGGGATAACGATTTTGTCCAATGACAATAGTTTTTCCGGAACGACGACGATCCGTGGCGGAACGCTGCAAATCGGCAATGGTGGTACACATGGCAGTCTGGCGTCGGATGTGGATACCGGTACGGCAGCCAACCATGGATCGCTCGTTTTCAACCGCAGCGACAGCTATAAATTCGATAACGCGATAACCGGCAGCGGCAATGTGGTTCAAAACGGTTCAGGTACGCTGACGCTGGGTGCGGATAACAGCTATAGCGGGACAACCACAATTGCCACTGGCAGCACCTTGCAGGTTGGCGATGGCGGCACAACCGGAACGCTGGGCAGCGGCGATGTCTGGAACGACGGCACGCTCACCGTTGACCGATCCAATTCGTTCATCCTGTCGCAGAAGATCAGCGGCACTGGTTTCCTGACGAAGAGTGGTTCGGGCACGCTGACCTTGTCGGGCAATAACAGCTATGGAGGCGCGACGTCGGTATCGGCGGGCACGCTCGTGCTTACGGGCGCCAATACCGGCGGGGGGGCGACAACGATCGATGCGGGGGCAGCTCTTCACATCGGCACGGGGGGGACTGTTGGCAGCCTTGCGGGCGATATCGTCAACAATGGCGCGCTTGTCGTTGACCGCGCGGGCACGATCACGCTGGCCGGGACGATCTCCGGCACGGGCGGGCTCACCATGCAGGGCGGCGGCACGCTGACGCTTTCGGGCACCAACAGCTATTCCGGCGATACGACGGTGAGCGGCAGCACGCTCATGGTGACCTCGGACACCAATCTGGGCAATACGGACGCGCAGAATGGTGCGGTCGGTGCGCTGACGCTGGATGACGCCACGTTGCGGATCGGCGCTGCCAGCTTCAGCACGAGCCGGCAGGTGCATCTGACGGGCAATGACACGATCGACACCGGCACATTCGATGCAAGATTCGACGCGGTGATTGACGGTGACGGCAAGCTCACCAAACAGGGCACGGGCATGCTGACGCTGACGGCGGCCAACAGCTATGGCGGCGGCACGGATGTTTTGGGCGGCACGCTCAGGATCGGCGGCACGGCCGGCGATATTACAGGCGATGTCACGGTGGCTGGCGGCGCGACGCTGGAATTGGCGCGCAGCAACACCTATACGTTCTACGGGCTGATCAGCGGGGACGGCCGGTTGGTGAAGTCGGGCGTGGGCACGACGACGCTGGCAAACGCCCACAACAGCTATAGTGGCGGCACCGAGATCGATAGCGGCACTCTGGCGGTCAGCACGGATGACAATCTGGGCGATAGGGCAGGCGGGCTCACCTTCAATGGCGGCACGCTGCAACTTCTGGCCGATGATTTTGCAAGCGGGCGCGCGGTCACGCTGTCCTATGACGGCACCATCGATACCAATAGCCATAGCGGCACGCTGTCGGGCCTGGTTACCGGGGCGTATGGCCTGGTGGTGCAGGGCGGCGGCACGCTGACGCTTTCAAGCGTCAACACCTATTCCGGCGATACGACGGTGACGGGGGCAAGCACGCTCGTGGTGGCGCAGGATGGCAATCTGGGTGCAACCACGGGAACAGTCGGCGCGCTGACGCTGAACAATGGCACGCTCCAGATCGATAGGGATGCCTTCAGCAGCAATCGCTTCGTGTATCTGACCGGTGCGGGCACGGTCGACACGAATGGTCACGATGCCATGCTTGGCGGTGTCATCAACGGTGCCGGCACGTTCACCAAGCAGGGTACGGGCACGCTCACCCTTTCGAACACCAACCTTTATGGCGGTGGCACGGTGGTGGCGGGGGGGACACTTGCGGTCAGTTCCGACGCCAATCTGGGCGCGACTGCGGGTACACTTTCCATCGCCGGCGGCGCCACCTTGCAATTGACGGATGATTTCAGCACCAGCCGCATGGTGACGCTGGAGGCGGGAACCGCGACCATCAACACCGACACCAACAAGACAGCCACCTTCCTGAACACGCTGACCGGCGCGGGCAAACTCAACGTCACCGGGGATGGCACGCTGGTGCTGGCTGCGACCAATGACTATAATGGCGGCACGGCGATTGCAAGCGGCAGCACATTGCAGCTTGGCAATGCAACTGCGGATGGCAGCATCATGCACAATGTGGCCAATGGCGGCACATTGATCTTCCACAACCAGAATGAGACGATCTTCGCAGGCGTCATCAGCGGCGATGGCGCGCTGGTGCAGAACGGCACGGGCACGCTGATCCTGACCGGCGATAACAACTACAAGGGCGGCACGACGATTGAAAGCGGCAGCACGCTGCAAGTGGGCGCCGGCGGCGCGACGGGCAAGATCAAGGGCAATGTGACCAATCATGGCACACTCGACTTCAAGCGCAGCGCGGCCCTGACCTTCGATGGCGTGATCAGCGGCGATGGCACCCTGATCCAGAGCGGTACGGCATCGCTGACGCTGACCGGCGACAGCAGTGGCTTTACCGGTGTCACCACGGTGGCGAACGGCTCGCTTGAGGTTAACAATTCGCTCGGCGGCACGGTGACGGTGAATAGCGGTGCAACGCTTGGCGGCGGCGGCACCATCGGCGGCGATACGACGGTCAATGGCACCCTTGAGGGAACCTCCGGCCAGGGGCTCACCTTCAATGGCAACCTGACGCTGGGTACGAACAGCGTCATCAGCGCGTCCTTCGATGGACCCAACGACCCGGATGGCATCTTCGACGTGAAGGGCAATCTCGCGCTTGGCGGAGTGGTCAGTGTCACGTCGTTCGGCACGGCCACCCCCGGCCTTTATCATCTGTTCCATTATGATGGCTCCAAGTCGGGTACGCTGACGATCGGCACGCTGCCGAGCGGGGTGGATAGAACCAAGGTGTCCATCGATACCCAAGGGCCCAACGATATCTATATCGTCAATTCCACTGGCACCCATCTCAACTACTGGAACGGCACCCAGACCGGTTCGGTGGGCGATGGTCATCTGTATGGCGGCGATGGCACCTGGACGGCGGCTTCGACAAGCCTCAACTGGACGGACTCCCCCGAATACGACATCAACGGCTCCTGGACTAATAGCGACTTTGCCGTGTTCAGCGGTAACAGCGGTACGGTCACGGTCGATCCAGGCGAGGGGGAGATCACCGCATCGGGCATGCAGTTCATGGTCTCCGGCTACAAGCTTGTCGGCGGTAGTCTAGAGCTTGTTTCACCGCAAGGTACCCCATCGATGAAGCCGAACATCAGGGTTGGCGGCGGCGGCGGTGACGGCGTGCCCACCGCCACCATCGCGACGGTGCTCACCGGCACGAACGGCATGATGAAGTCCGACGCCGGCACGCTGGTCCTGACCGGCATCAACACCTATACGGGCGGCACCGATATCAGCGGCGGCACATTGCAGCTTGGCGACGGCACGACCAATGGCAGCGTGCTGGGGGATATCAGCACCAGCACGAGCGCCACGGATAAAGGGGTGCTTGCCGTCCATGCGGGGGCGACCCCGGCCACGATCGACAATACGATCAGCGGCATGGGCAGTGTCCTGGTTCAGGGCGGCACGGTTACTTTCTCCGGCCACAACTCCTATAGCGGCGGCACCACGCTTGCCGGCGGCATCACCATCGTCACTGAGGATGACAATCTGGGTGTGACAGGCAGCAATGTGGCGATCGATAATGGCGCGACCTTGCGTTTCAACCAGAACATCAATGTCGCGGGAAGCTTCACCCATAACCTGCAACTGGGGACGACGCCGGGCAATATCGCGACGCTTGATACGAACGGGCATAATGTGACGGTGAGCGGTGCTATCAGCGGCGTGGGCAGCCTCACCAAGGCTGGCGCCAACACGCTGACCCTGACGGCCAACAACACTTATACGGGCATGACCAGGGTGGAGAAAGGCACGCTGCAAGTGGGCGATGGCGGGGCGAGTGGCGATCTTGCCGGCGCTGTCACGGTGGATGCGGGGGCAACCCTTGCCTTTGACCGCGACACCTATGCCTTCCAGCACAAGATCAGCGGGGCTGGCAGCGTGGAACAAAGGGGCAGCGGAACCCTGACCCTGACGGAAGACAATGATTATTCCGGCGGTACCTCCATCGCCGGCGGCACGCTCAAGGTGGCCAGCGACAAGAAGCTGGGCGCGATCTCGGGCGATCTCACACTGAATGGCGGCATATTCGAGAACATGGCAGCCTTTACCGGCCAGAACGCCATGCAGCGCAATATAGAGATGGACGCCAATGGCAGCACCCTCCAGACCGACCAGGATCTCGAGCTTCGAGGAAGTCTGGGGGGCAACGGAGACTTCGCCAAGACGGGAACCGGGCAGCTGACGCTTGCAGCGGATAATAACGACTGGACCGGCATGGCTACGATCGATGCAGGTTCTCTGCGGGTCGATGGCACGCTTGGCACGGAGGAGTTTGCCCAGCAAACCGCAATCAACGTCAAAGGCGGGGCTACACTGAGTGGTACCGGCACCATCCATGGCGATGTCACTGTCGCCGATAACGGCACGCTCATCGGCAGCGCCGATCGGATACTGACGGTGGATGGCAAACTCACCCTTGGCGCGAGCTATGTCAATGTCTCGCTCGCCACCCCATCGTTGTATGCCCTCTTCCAGGTCAATGGCGACCTTGATCTGGGCAACTCGACCCTGAACATAACCGGGGACATAGGCGGCTTTGGCGCCGGCACCTATCGCATCTTCGACTATACCGGCAGTCGCTTTGGCACCATGACGGTGGGATCGGTTCCCGCCGGGTCGGAAGCAGCAGGCATGTGGGTGCAGACCGATTATCCCGGTCAGGTCAATCTGGTCAATCAGAACGGCGTCACGGTCAATTACTGGAATGCCGCAGGCAATCGCGACCACAACAACCAGACCAACGAGATTGTGGGCGGTTCCGGGACATGGAATTTGGAGAAGGACAACTGGACCGAGAGTAACGGGCCGAATTCACCGCAAAAGGACAAGCTCTTCAATGCTCGCTACACCAATGGTTCGTTTGCCGTCTTCGGCGGCACGGCCGGACAGGTAAAGGTGGACAATGCCTCCGGCCAGATAACCGCGGCGGGCATGCAGTTTGCAAGCGATGGCTACCATCTGACGGGCGGAGCGCTGACGCTTGCCCATTCCACCCAGCCGATCATCCGCGTCGGTGACAGCCTGCAACACGCTGCGCCGATCACGGCAACCATCGACAATGAACTGGAGGGAACCGGTGGGATAAACAAGACGGATTACGGCACGCTGATCCTGACGGGCGACAGCAGCTATAGCGGCGGCACGACCGTCACCGGCGGCATTTTGCAGCTTGGCAATGGCGGCACGGGCGGCAGCATCACCGGCGATGTCGTGCTGACAGAGGACCCAAGCCATCGCGATCATGGCCGACTGGTCTTCGATCACAGTCAGGGTGTCCATTCGACCTTTGCCGGGGCTATCTCCGGCATAGGCGAAGTGATCCAGCAGGGCAGCGACGTGCTGACGCTTTCCGGGCAGAACACGTTCACCGGCGGGCTGACCGTCAAGAGCGGCGGGGTTGCAGCCGGTGTCGATGGCACCGTGTTCGGGACCGGCACCGTGACGCTTTCTGCGGGTACGACGCTCGATCTTGCCAACCATCAGGTGACATCGGGCGCGCTTTCGGGTGCGGGCATGGTCAGGCTTGGCAGCGGCACGCTCACTCTTGCAACCGATCAGAGCGCAAGCTTCTCCGGCGTGATCGAGGGAACGGGCGGACTGACCAAGAGCGGAACGGGCACCGAGACGCTTCTGGGAGCCAACAGCTATACAGGCCAGACAACGGTGTCGGGCGGCACACTGGCGCAAGGGGCGGCAGGCGCGTTCAACACGGCCTCGTCCAGCTATGACGTGGCCTCCGGCGGCACGCTCGATCTGGGCGGCTTCGATACGACATTGGCAGCCCTTTCCAATGGCGGCGCCATCAACATGAATGCCGGTGCGCCCGGCACCACGCTGACGGTCAACGGCAATTATGCCGGCAATGGTGGCACAATCACCATCAACACGGTTCTTGGCGGCGACAATTCCAGGACCGACAGGCTGAAGGTCGGTGGCGACACATCGGGCAATACCCAACTCAAGGTGGTCAATCGCGGCGGGCTTGGCGCACAGACCGCCAACGGTATCGAAGTGGTCGAGGTCAGCGGCCAGTCGAATGGCACCTTCTCGCTCACCAGAGATTATTTGACCAAGGATGGCCAGCCGGCGGTGGTGGCCGGTGCCTATGCCTATACGCTGCATCAGGGCCCGGCCAAGGGCAGCAATGACGGCAACTGGTATCTGACCAGCCAGTTCAACAACTCGACCAATCCCGACCATCCGGACAATCCCGATCCGCGCTATGGCGCCAATGTGCCAGTCTATCAGGGATATGTGCAGACCATGCAGGCCCTGAACAAGCTGCCGACATTGCAGGAACGTGTCGGCAAGCGCTACTGGACCGGCGAGAACGGCGATGGCCGGACCAATGGGGCGGTGGTCGACGAACGTGGCATCTGGGCGCGCATCGAAGGGGCGCATAATCGTCTGGACCCGCACACCGCCACGGGCATGAAGCAGGACATCAACACCTTCCTCATGCAGGCGGGCGTCGATGGTCAGTTCTATGAGGACGAGAACGGAAAGTTCATCGCTGGCATTACCGGTCAATATGGCACCGGCCACAGCGATATATCGGCGCGGGATGGCGATGGCAGCATCGCCACCAGTGCCTGGAGCCTCGGCGCCACCGCCACCTGGTACGGCAATAATGGCTTGTATGTCGATACGCAGGGACAGCTGAGCTGGTTTGACAACGACCTCAACTCCGATACGGCCAATACCGGCCTGAAGGATGGCGCCAAGGCCTTTGGTTATGCCCTGAGCGTGGAAGCGGGCCAGCGCGTGGCGATCGACGATCGTTGGTCGCTGACCCCGCAGGCCCAGCTCATGTGGTCGGCGATCAATGCCGATGACTTCCAGGATGTCTGGCAGGCCGATGTCGCCGTCACCCAGGGCAACAGCCTGACCGGCCGCATCGGCCTTGCCGCCAGCTATGACGCAAACTGGCAGGGAACCGACGGACGGAAGGTCAATACCTCCGTCTATGGCATCGCCAATCTCTACCAGGAGTTCCTCGGCGGTACCCGCATCAATGTCTCCGGCGTCGGCTTCAACACCGACAACGACCGCACCTGGGCCGGCGTCGGCGCCGGCGGAACCTATGCATGGGCCGACACCAAATATCTCATCTACGGTCAGGGAACCATCAACACATCCCTCAACCAATTCGCAAACAGCTACAGCCTAAAGGCAACCGCCGGCTTCAAGGTCAAGTGGTAATGGCTGCGTACCGGCTCAATGGAAGCGCCCGATCCCGTTTGCGGGGCTATTGTCTCTTCAGTGCGTAATCCCCGCGCAGCCATAGCTTGCAGTCGGTCCAGATAAACGTCTTTAGGCTTATGAAAGCTCTTTCTTGACAGCTTCATAGAGCCAGGGGCAATCCGCGACTGCTGGTGCGCGAATACCCCGTGCGGCGGCGTCGAGCCGCATGTCGCGCAGGCGCTTTCGACCTCCTTCTTCCGTCAGATAGAGACGCTCATGTCCCCAGAAGGAAGGTCCGTCCGTAGTTTCATGTGGTTCCCAATTTGCAGGGTCGATTTGTCTTCCACCCCAGCCGTTTTCTACAAAGAAACCCGAAGGTGTGTTTGCATAGAATGATGTCATGTAATCGTTGGTGTGTCGTCCAAGTGTATAAGCCACCCGACCGTCTTCCAGCCCAGCGAGATCATATCCCTGTCCAACATCGTCAAGGTTCTTGAACTCCACCATGAAATGATGGAACCCCTGCTGACCAGATCCGACCATTGCAAAACTGTGGTGGCGGTCATTCACATGGAAGAAATAAAGCCCATAGGGTTTCAGTCCATAATCGGTTACACGAAAATCCAGATTGTCCCGATAGAAGGGCATCATGATCTCGATATTTTTCACATGCAGCACTGCATGTCCCATACCGAGCGGGCCGGTATTGAACCCTGATATGGGGCGACCCGGGACAAAAGGATCGGAGGCAATCATCGGCTGCCAGACCAGCTCGATGCGATTGCCCATCGGATCGTCGAACCAGACCATGTCCGCACAAAAGCGCTGATCGCAAAGGGCAGCATTGGCGGGATAAACGCGGGTGCCAACCGCTTCCAGGCGTGATGCATATTGATCAAGGTCGCGTTGAAACTCGACTTCCCAGCCCATGCAGGCCAGTGTTTCTCCCGGCTCGTCAAGCACAATCAACCGCTGCATGCGATCATCCATACGGAAAGCCAGCTGACCGGCGGCACGGTCAATTTTCTGCATGCCAAGCAGGCCGGATGCAAAGCCGGCCCAGTCATCAAGCTTGTCGGAGCGCACGCCGATATAACCCAGAGCATTGATGGCCATGGCCTTTTCCTCCTCATAAACTTTGATTGGCCCCGCTTTCGGCGGGGCCTTGCGTGATCAGGCTGCGTCAGCGATTGGGTTCGACAGCGTGCCAATGCCGGTGATTTCAACTTCAACGCGGTCACCAGCGAACATATAGAGCTGCGGTTCGCGGAACTTGCCGACGCCACCGGGCGTTCCGGTGGCGATGACGTCGCCCGGAAGCAGTTTCGTCACTGTCGAAACATAGGCGATAATTTCGCCAATGGAGAAAGCCAGATCCGAAATCGGCGTCGTTTGCACTTCCTGACCGTTCACCCGGGTGCGCAGATGCTGTTCTTCCGGATTTGGCAGTTCGTCCTTCGTGACCAGCCAAGGCCCCATGGCGCCCGTATCGTCGAAGCTCTTGCCCGGCCAGAACTGGGTCGTGTGACGCTGGAAATCGCGGATCGAGCCGTCGTTGAAGCAGGAATAGCCTGCGATGTAATCCGCGGCGTCTTCGGCGCGGATATTTCGACCCGGTTTGCCGATAATGACGGCGAGTTCGCCCTCATAGTCGAATTCCTGGGAAACGGCTGGCCGTAACAGTGGATTTTCATGTCCGAGAACAGACGACGAATAGCGCGTGAAGATCGAAGGATATTTGGGCTTTTCGCGACCGGTTTCCTTGATATGCGCGGCATAATTCAGACCGACGCAGAGAATTTTGTCGGGGTTTGGAATTGGAGAAACCAGGGTGACATCCGATACGGGAACCGGCGCTTCCGCATTTGCAGACAGTTCGGCCACGGCATCGGCGTTCAAAACAGCCCGCAGATCGCCGTACCGAGCCTTGAAAGCGGCAGAAGCCTTGTGCAGCCCCGCTTCGGTAATGAATCCATAACCCGCACCTTGATCCGCTGTCGTAAATGAAACTAGTCGCACCGTTGTAACTCCCTTCGATTCTTCGAACGCGGCCCGATCGGGGCCGCGCATTCGCTGGGCTTATGCTGCGGCGAGCGGTCCAAGGCCAGATCGAATTGGAGTTGCGTTCACCAGATGAACGACGTTCCGGAAGAGGGACTTATTCTGCGGGATCGGAGTTTTCGCGCCGATAACGCATGGTCATGTCGGGGAAAGCTTCGCATTTTTGAGCAATCCGCGCCGCACATTCCCGCGCCGGTTCGAGAAAACGCCGAACACCTTTCGCCACCGGAAGCGCTGACACGAACCAGACCACTGTGACTACCGCCTGTACTCGGCCTTTGGCGTGCACGGGCACGGAGAGGCTGTTGGTTGCGCGGATCAGTTCCCCGCTCCGCAGCCCGTATCCTTGCTGGCGAGTAAAGGCGATCTGCTGCGTGATATGGCGGCGGTCGCCCGCAAGCGCCGCCTGATTGGCGGGGTTTTGCGCAAGCCGGTCCAAAATGGCTTCCCGCTCTTCATCCGGGCAGAAGGCTAGATAGGCTCGCCCGGAAGACGTATGCAGAATGGGCAATCTCGTGCCAACAAGGCCATGTTGAATGGAAAAGGGGCTGGTGCGGTGCGTCGATTCCCGCACCAGCATCATATCGTTCTGCAATGTGTGCAGATCGACTGGCCAGAGGATTTGCTTGCCAAGCCGCTCGATTTCCGGCGCTGCACATTCGCGCACCCATGCTTCATCATTATAGCCATCGGAAAGCGACCGCACGTAGAGCGTCGGATACCAGCTGCCATCCGATGGACTGCGTTCAACAAAACCCAGCCCTTCCAGCGTTTCGAGAAGTCGAACCACAGTTGGACGCGGCAATTCCAGCCGCCGCGCAATCTGCTGTGGATGTGCGCCCTTATAGAGAGAAAGGTCTTGAAGCAGGGCCAGACCGCGCTCCAGAGCGCGAACGGGGGCAAAGTTTCTTTTGTTGGTTGGTTCCATAGGCACTAGCGCTCGGCGGTGCGGCAAATTGCGTTCGACAGGTGAACTCTAATCGAAAATAGGTTGAAGTTGAAGGTTCAATATCCCAAACCCGCCGGGAGTTTATATGGGAG
Source organism: Brucella anthropi (assembly GCF_046630315.1). Taxonomy (GTDB): domain Bacteria; phylum Pseudomonadota; class Alphaproteobacteria; order Rhizobiales; family Rhizobiaceae; genus Brucella; species Brucella anthropi_A. Next base: position 15,039 of record NZ_LQBD01000001.1, read on the forward strand.
ATAATTATGCAGATCAATCGACGCAACCTGCTGCTGTCCAGCGCGGGGTTCATGGCTGCTGGACTGTTGCCTGGTTTCCAGTCTGCTGTCCGTGCGGCTACGGCCGATCCATTGAAAATCGGCTGGTTCGCCGCGCTTTCCGGTCCTTATTCAACTGGCGCCTTGGCGCAGGACGCCGGCCATAAGGCGGCCATTGCTGAACTGAATGCCAAGGGTGGTGTGCTTGGACGTCCGCTGGAGCTGGTTGCTCGCGACACGGTTGCCGATCCGGGCAAGGCAGTGAATTTCGTGCAGGAGCTTCTGTTTTCCGAGAAGGTGAATGTGCTCTTCGGGCCGAACACCTCCGGGGAAGCGATGCCGATCCGCGACTTCATCGCCGAAGCCAATACGATCAATATGCCGACGGCGCTGATCGATCACGTGATCGACCCGGAAGTCTATCCCACGATTTTCCGCGTTGGCGGGTCTGCTGGACAGCAGATCGAGGCAGGTATCACCTTCGCTCTCGATCACTACAAGAAACAGAAGATCGCGCTGTTCGTCGATAATCTTTCTTATGGCGTTCTCTGCCGCGATCTCGCGCTTGAAAAGATGAAGGCGCGCAACATTGAGCCAGTCTATGTCGGCACGCTGGACGCCAACAAGGTGGACTTGGGCGACGACATCATCAAGGCGCGCAACAGCGGCGCTGATGTGCTTCTGGTCTGGTCGGCTGCGTCGTCCTTTATGGCCCGCGTGCTGACGGCGCGCGGTGAGCAGAAGTGGGATATTCCTGCCATCTGCGCACCGATTGCGCTGAATGCTCAGATCACTGATCTCGTGAAGAAAGAATATCTCGACGGTGCGGTCGGGGTGGGCTTCCGTCATCTTGCGGTGGATGGCAATGGCAAGTTTGCCGCCGGAATTGAAGCCCTGCTGACCGAGCAGGCTCCGATTGTCGTACCGCAGCTCAAGAACGGGATCACCTGGATACTTCTTGGCTATGCGTCGACCAAGCTTTGGGCTGCTGCCGTCGAGAAAGCCGGCAGCGTTGAGACCGATGCCGTAATCGCGGCTCTCGAAACCATGGGAACGACGGAAACGGTGTTCGGCAAGGTCGGTTTCGGTCCGGGCAGCCGGGAAGGACTGTCGATGGACGAATACGCACTCTTCACGATTTCTTCGTTCCAGAACGGCGGCTTCACACTGGCCTGATCGATTCGGCGGACTCCCGCGCAGTGCGCGGAGCCTGTCACCAAAAGGACTAAACCATGTTTCTCGTTCTGATCTCGGGGCTCGCCCTGGGGTGCCTCTACGCCACGGTGGCCTTAAGCTACAACGTGATGTACTCGACCTCCAAGGTGCTCAGTATGGGCGCTGGACAGTTCGCCATGGTCGGCGGCATTGTTGGCGCCTGGACACTCGGCGATCTCGGCTGGCCGATCTGGGCATCGCTGCCGCTGGTTATCGTCGTTGGCCTTATCTTTGGCTGGCTGACGGAACTTGTCGCCATTCGCCGTACAATGAATGGCGGAGATGACCACCTCTGGATTCTTTCCACGCTTGCCGTTGCAACGATTGTCCAGCAAGGCATGGCGCTTTGGTGGGGAACAGAGCCGAGACCGTTCCCTCGGCTGATTCCACAAGACTATGCGGGCATTTTGGACCAGAAATACTGGCTTCCGATTGTGACGGCATTTCTCATGGCGGGTGGGCTTGCGTTGTTCTATCGCAAGACGGCTATCGGCAAAATCTTCGTGGCGCTTGCAGACGATACTTTTGCGGTCAGCGCACGTGGCATTTCGGCAACCCGCATGCGCTCGCTTTCCTATGCCATTGCTGGTGCGCTTGGCGCGCTGGCGGGGTTCATGACCGGACAGCTCACCTATGCCTATTTTGCTCTTGGCCTGACGCTGACGCTCAACGGCTTCATCGCGCTCGCAATTGGCGGGATCGGTTCCAACATCGGCGCGCTGACGGGCGGTATCATCTTCGGCGTAGTCACCACCTGCGTCGCTTATGTCTTCGGCTCGGAATTCCAGCAAACCATCGCAGTCGGGACGCTTGTCATCCTCCTGACCTTTATCCCTTCGGGATTGTTCGGCAAGAAGCGGGTACGCCAGGTATGAACGTGAAATCACATCAGGGCCTTCTCTTCGCCCTCATCGGCCTCGGCCTCGCCGTCGCCTTCCCCTTTCTCACCAATGATCGCTATCTGCTCCGCATTGGAGAAATGGTTCTGATCTACTGGATTATCGTTGCCGGTCTGAACCTGCTCGTCGGTTATGTCGGCCTGATGTCCATCGGCCATGTCGGTCTTCTGTCCATTGGCGGCTATGCGTTCGCTATTCTCGCTGGCAAATTGGGGCTTCACCCCTATGCGGCGCTGATTGCTTCTGGTGGCGTGACAGCACTTGCAGCAGGCCTTTTGTGCCTACCATCGCTGCGGCTTCCGGGCTTTTATTTCGCGCTCGCAACGATTGCCTTTGCACTTATCATGGTGGAACTGGCGCTCGGCTTCTCCAGTCTTACCGGCGGCACGGTGGGGCTTGCGGTTCCGGCCTTTCCCGCGCCATTCAAGCGCACAATCGGGGAATACTGGCTGGCGCTCGGCATCGCTGCAGTCGTGACGGTTATGACCTGGAACCTGGTTCGCAGCATGTGGGGCCGCGCGATGATTTCCATTCGAGACAGTGAAGTGGCTGCCCAAAGCGTTGCGGTGTCTATCTTCCGTACAAAGCTTACGGTTTTCCTCTTCTCCGGTTTTTGTGCAGGTGTTGCAGGCGGACTTTTCGCCCGAGCTCAAAGCCACATCACGCCCGAAGCCTTCAATTTCGATGTCTCATTGATGTTCTTCACGGCGATTATCATTGGGGGGCGCGGATCGATCATCGGTCCAATGGTGGGCACTCTGCTGCTCGCCGTGATCCCCGATGTATTCGCTTCGATGCAGCGCTACACTGCGTTCTTTTATGGTGGCATTTTGCTCGCCGTTGTTCTCGCAATACCGCAGGGGCTCGGTGTCTGGGCCAACGATCATCTCGGCAATATCTTCGGAAAGAGCGCATCAGATGATCAGCGCGGCGCCCAAGAGCCCAACATGCCTGCATTGACGGCCCTTTTGCAGGAGAATGCCTGATATGAACATGATCAATCCTACAATAAGAAAAAGCACCGGCATTCTGGGCCCGGACATCCTGCAAGCGCGCAATATCTCCAAAAGTTTCGGGGGATTGAAAGCCGTCAACACTGTGTCGCTTTCCATTCAGGCTGGCCAGATTCACGGGCTGATCGGTCCAAATGGATCGGGTAAGACCACCATGCTCAACCTCATCAGCGGTTACTATATGATTGATGACGGCGCCGTGGTGCTTGACGGCCAGGATATCAGCCGCCTTGACGTGCGCGCCCGTGCACTCGTCGGCATCGCGCGAACCTTTCAGAAACCGCGGCTGTTGCCCTCTTTAAGCGTTATCGACAACGTCATGCTCGGTGGCTGGGGCGCAGTTCAGGCCGGTTTCATTGAAACAGCGCTGCATATGCCGCGTCCCAAACGTGAGGAACGTGAGATGCGCGAACGCGCCCAGGCGCTGCTTGATGCGTCGGGTCTTGGGCATCTTGCAGGAAGGCGGTGCGAACATCTTGAACATGCCGAGCGGCGCTTTCTTGAAATCGTCCGCGCTTTGATGATCCGGCCCAAGCTGCTGCTTCTCGACGAGCCCGCGGGGGGGCTGACGGGTCGTGAGATCGAATATCTGGGACAGATTATCCAGTCGGTGGCAGAGGCGGGCATTGGCGTGCTCCTGGTCGAACACCACACGGATTTTGTCTTCCGTTTGAGCCATCACGTCACCGTGCTCAATCTGGGCGCGGTTCTGGCGGAAGGTGCGCCTGATCAAGTGCGCAACGACGCGGAAGTCGTCCGCGTTTATTTGGGGAGTTAAGAGCATGGCAATGATGCATAACGGCACGCCGTTGCTCGAAATCACAGATCTGAGCGTGGCTTATGGCAAGGCGCCCGTGGTCACCGGCGCGTCGCTCAGGGTCCATGCCGGTGAGTTCCACGCCATTCTCGGGCGCAATGGTGCCGGAAAAAGCACCATGCTTCACGCGGTTTCCGGTTTGATCGGCAAGCGTAGCGGCCAGGTTCGTTTTGGTGGCGAGGATATTACGAACGCCAGCCCTGAAAGGATCGTCGAGCTTGGGCTGATCCAGGTATTGGAAGGCCACCGCATTTTTCCTTCGCTGACGGTGCAGGACAATCTTGAGGTTGCCGCATATCCCGGTAAAAAACGCGGTAAAAAGCCCGATTATGAGCGCATCTACCATTTTTTTCCTGAACTGGCATCCAAGAAGAACGATCCTGCGTCTTCGCTCTCCGGTGGTCAGCAGCAGATTCTGGCGGTTGGTCAGGGCATTCTTGCCGAGCCGCAATTGCTCGTTCTTGACGAGCCCTCGGGCGGATTGGCCCCAATCGTCGTGGATCGCATTCTCGACGTTGCGGCGCAGCTCGCCAAGGAAGGTGCTGCGATCATTCTGGTAGAGCAGTTGGTGGAAAAGGCGCTGCTCCATGCCGATACGGCAAGCGTGATGGATACCGGACGCGTGGTGCATACGGGCAGCGCCAAAGAAATAGCCACCAGTCCAGTCATCCGGGAAATTTATCTCGGCCACACATCGTAACCCAACAGACTTGCCAGTTAAGGCGGGCGGACATGGGGCGGCAAGACGCGCCCCATGAAAGATTTCTCATGCTCAAGGATGAAGCAAGTGTCAAAGACGACAGAACTCGCGCGCTACCATGGTAGGGTGGTTTTGGTAACCGGTGGGCTTGGCGCCATGGGATTGGCCATCGGTCGGCGATTGACCGAAGAGGGTGCAATTGTTTATCTAGCCGATCTGACTGCCGATGACGCGGGGCGGATTGCGCAAACCTATCAGGGCGTGACACTTCCGAAGGTACTTACGCTTGACGTCAGTTCGGCGGAAAGCTGGGACGAGGCGATTAATACCATCCTCGCTGAAAGTGGCGCCTTACACCTGCTCGTCAATAATGCAGGCGTGATAACGCCCGTACCACAGCCCATTACCGATATTCCGCTCGACGAGTTTCACCGCGTGCTGAAGGTCAATCTGGACGGGGTTCTACTCGGAACACAGGCCGCATTGAAAGCAATGAAGCAAGGGGCAGGGGCGGCAATCGTCAATCTGGGTTCACTGGCCGCCTATACCGGATCTGCTGATAACGGCACTTATGGCGTGTCGAAAGGTGCGGTTCGCTCTCTCACCAAACATGCAGCGCTTTCGGCCGCGCGCAATGGTCATGATGTGCGCATCAATGTTGTGCATCCGGGCTATGTCTGGACACCGCTTGTGGCCGCCAAAGCAGCCGGGCAGTTCGGAACGGAAGACGCAGCGCGTGAAGCCTTCTCAAAAATGAACCCGTCCGGGCGCATCGTCGAACCGTGCGACGTGGCGGCGGCGATTGCGTTCCTCGGCTCAAGCGATGCCCGCATGATTCATGGAGCCGATCTTGTCATTGACGGCGGTCGCCTCATCCAGTGACAATTCCGGGCGCGACGTTAACAAAAGCCGTTAAGGTCGCGCGGGCTCGGCGTTTTCGGCAGGTGCATGCCTCGTGGCTTTGTCGCAAAGAATTCGCTTCTTCTGAGTTCTATTGCGATAGTGGGCAGAATTTATTGAGGTGAGAGGTGGTTCGGGAAAATTGAACAGTTGAGATAAGTGGCTTTCGGCTTTTGAACACGGCAGTATGCCGGGGACAGGAGCCAAGATGACGAAACGACCCCGCCGCAATCATAGCCCGGGCTTTAAGGCGAAAGTCGCTCTCGCCCCGATCAGGGGCGAGAAGACAATGGTCGAACTCGCGCGGCAGTTCGACGTGCATGCGAACCAGATCAAGCAGTGGAAAGATCAGTTGCTCGATTGCGCAGCCGATGTCTTCGATGACGGTCGGAAAGAAGCCGCTGAGCCAGTTGTCGATGTCAAAAGCCTGCATGCCAAGATCGGCGAACTGACACTGGAGAACGATTTTTTAGCAGGCGCGCTCGGCAAGGCCGGACTGTTGAGCGGAAAGCGATGATCGACCGGAACCACAACTTTCCGTCTCCCGCCAGGCCAGGATACTCGGCATCAGCCGTGGCAGCGTCTACTACCTGCCGCGAATGGCCTGTGCGGCCGATCTTGTTATGATGCGCCGGATCGACGAGTTGCATCTGGATTATCCCTTTGCCGGGAGCCGGATGCTGCAAGGGCTTTTGAAGGCAGAAGGCCATGACGTCGGCCGCCTGCATGTTCGGACCCTGATGCGGAAGATGGGCATTGAGGCGATCTATCGTCGCCCGTATACGTCCAAGCCTGCGCCTGGACACAAGGTCTATCCCTATCTTCTGAAAAATCTCGCCATCACCCGGCCCAATCAGGTCTGGGCGATGGATATCAGTTATATACCGATGGCACGGGGTTTCGTTTATCTCTGCGCCGTCGTCGATTGGTTCAGCCGCCGCGTTCTGTCTTGGAAGCTGTCGATTACGCTGGAGACGGCGTTCTGTGTCGAGGCGGTCGAAGAAGCACTGTCGAGCTACGGTAAGCCGTTGAAAAGCGGTGGTTACACTGTGCTCCTTCCCAGTTCCAGAAGCCACGGAATGGTGAGAAAACTCACACAGGTAGATGATGAGGCTTGCCTGTATGGAGAATTGGTCGGGTACCACTTGTGTAATTGTAGCGTCGGGACCTTCGGCCAAAGATGTCCCTCTGGAGCTTGCAAAGGATCAAGCCCGTTTCATTGCAATTAACAACTCATGGCAATTGGCGCCTTGGGCGGACGCTTTGTTTGCAGCAGACGAGGAGTGGTGGAAACATTACGAAGGATGCGGTGAGTTTTCTGGTTATAAAATGTCTACTGATTGGCAGGTAACCCGAAATAGAGAGTGGCGGATCAGATATGTACCGTGTCACTTTCAAAGCAATCAAATGCAACTTGATGGAAAATACATTGGATGGGGTGGCAATAGCGGGTTTGCGGCGTTGAATGTAGCTGCGCGCCTGGGGTGCGCGACAATACTGCTTGTCGGGTATGATTTTACACTCAGTCACGGATTTCACTGGCATGGCGCCCATCCAGATTCATTAGCAAATCCAACGGAATCGCAACTTATTCATTGGGGTAACAGCATCGACAATGCCAGCAGCGTATTGCGACAAGCGAATGTTACAGTTTTCAATTGCAGTTCAATTTCGACGCTATCAGCCTATGAGAAGATAGATTTCAATGACGCTATTAAACGAATATCAAAATAAATTTAAAATGATACATCTCTTAATATAAATATCTATCAATAATTATATCAATGTTTATTGAATAATAATCATTTTCAAATATCTCCGATAGGATTCATCATTGTTTCTGGTTACTGTTCTTAAAAGTGGAGGGGAATATAAGCCCGAACATGTTTACAGGCTGTGCGCTCAGGCCCAAAAGCACGCACCAGATTTAAAATTTGTTTGCCTCGCCGACGTCGAGTTGGACATTGAATACGTCAAACTCCTATATGGATGGCCGGGTTGGTGGTCAAAGATGGAAATGTTCCGGCCCGGACTATTTGATAAACCATTCCTCTATCTTGATCTCGACAGCACGATAATTGGATCGTTAGCCAATATCAGTGCCAGACAGCGATTAACAGTCCTGTCAGATTTCTATTGCCCCCAGCATATTGGCAGCGGTCTGATGCTTGTAACGCCGGACGCCGCGAAACGCGCATGGCAGGCGTGGATCGCTTCTCCTCAAATGCATATGCGCGAATGCGTAACGCGCGCCCGATGGGGCGATCAGGGCTTCCTGGAAGGAATCTGGACGGATATGGACCGTTGGCAGAATGTATTGCCTGGGGAAATTGTGTCCCATAAGGTTGATTGCCAGTTAAAAACACCGAAGACCGCAAAAATCATCTGCTTCCATGGCAAGCCGCGGCCTTGGGAGGTAGTCGATTGCGTTCTTCGGTAATCCGTGGGTAGGATTTTCGGTAATACGCGGAAGGTCGGCGAAAGGATCTGGTAGAGTTCGTGCGGTTTCAGGGCGCCTTCGAATAGGAAAGGCGGGGTTGCCCCACACTCGCACCGGGCGCGCCGAGTTGGCCTTTTCATTTGGCTGATTCCGATGGCCCATGATGCGGACGGCAAGCTTGAGAAGCTGTTATTCAAGGGGCGACCGACGACCGAAAGACATGCAGGGCCGGATTCCAACGATGTTACGCGGTAACTGAAGCATAGCGCAGAGGCGCTGACGTTGCCGTGACCGGAGTATCGCCCCGCGCACCCGGATGGTTATGGCTGCACATGATTTGCGTGTGTTTCGCGGTCGTTGAGCGTAAAGCTTCGTCGATCTATAGCAATCGGCGCAAGGCTGGGTGACGATGCGGATGGACGGTGCTGACCAGATCGTGCCTCTCATCAACCCAAAGACTGGAGAAATTCGTCAAGTGCAGATTGTTGTCGCGGCTCGACCGACGCCCAATCCGACGTTTTCCTATACGGGGCTGGACCAGAAGCTACCGGATTGGATCGAAGGTCGAAAGCGTATGTGATCTATGCAGGCGGCGTTACGAAGCCAATCTCGCTGATGCGGACGAAAAGCCCACGATATCGTGGAGAGCTTGGCGTTCTCCCCTCGGCACGGCGATAAACATATGTCTCTTGATGCGGCTTGCGACGAATATCTCCCATCATCAATTTGGCGTGTTGATACTCGTTAGACGCCAGCCTGTGCTTGAACATTTCTGCTTATGCCGACTGTCCGGTTGAAATGGCGAGCAATTCAGTGATTATCGCGAAACCCCAATGAGACAGTCGGGCCTATAACAGGACGTGGGGCTCAGCATGCGCTTCCACCCTATCCATAATCACCCACATAGGAAAAGCGATAATCGCCTTTGTTATGCTTTCTGGGGCCAGACCAAGTGATTGAGCGGACGATCACGAAAATGCGAGTTAGTTTCGAAGTCGGAGTGATACGGAGTTACCAAACGAACAGCGATAATGCCCATTACTTATCCTGTAATAAGTGCCAATTTCTTTTCCCATGCGAATGATAGATATTGAGTAATTATATTTCCCTAAAATAGGATTTTAATATGACTGCCACTCCATGCAATATTATAGTATATGATTTCTCGATAGAAGGAGTTTCTGGAAACAGTGTTTCATTTGAGAGAGGAAATGAAGTTAACATATATATATCTTTCTCTATATGCGATAATACCGGAGCCATCGTCTCTCCACAAAATAAAAACATCGAAGTAAGTGTAATTAATTATTACACGCAAGAAGACGATTATAATGGACTAAATATAGTTCAAAAATCAGATAAGGTGCCGGACGGTAATTTAAATGGTTCATATTATAAAGTATTTACAGTTTCAGGTGGCAATGATGTTTCTCTGAAATCCTTGACGATTGGCTATAAAATTACTCTCAGTGACAGTGTCTATACGGGGGAAGCGATCAGTGCGGCGTCTCGTGGCGCTCAAAATTATATTGCCATTCAATCGTTTTCGTCAAAGTAAATCCAGAATTAAAGTACCGCCTTTCAGACGATATACATTGACGTAATTGAAAGTTTTAAAGATATTCCAGATAAAATGGAATCTTCCGGACGGTATTTAAGTGTTTATTATGCCGCGCTATCTTGCACAAAACCGCTCTGCATCTTTGCTGGAATGCTCTAATAACAGAGAGGATAGTGCGAATTAGTATATATAAGCTCTTAATTTATGTGCAAATATATAGACGAAAATACTTTAGAAAATCTTCTTGAAAATGATTCGATATCAAATATTTCAATATGGAGCGTAGTAATGAGCAATGTTTGGAAAAATGTAAATCCATCATCAGTATCTATATCCCTCATTTCCGGGCAATCAATGGGAATGATATATGGAAACGGTTTGAATATGATTCCCGTTATCATAAGTTTTACTCCATTGGATGAGAACAATCAAAATATAGATGTTCCGCAAGCTGAACTGGACGCATCTGTTACATTAATTTTCGGACAGGATAAATCTAATAAACCCTTCACCAAATTATCCTATGTTCCGCGAGCGGCTTCTCCTTATAAGGGGTCAGTTCCTGCATTTACGACAGGCAAGTCAAATTCGAATAACTTCACGAATACTGACAGCGGAAGCAAAGTTGCTACTAGTATAAGCAAAAGTCAAGTAATGGCATATGTTTGTGCATCCAGCCTTGCCACTAATGACATATTGCTAGGAGTTATGATCCAGCCTACATACGGAAATTTGAGGCCGTATTCGCCGGCCAATGGCACTCTGTCGCAAAGCGATACTGTAACACTCAGGGTAATCCCCCCATTTTCACTAGCTGACCAGTCAAAGATGGTTTTTGAAGATGTCAATAGTGGACAGGCAGATAAAAATCATTTTTATTGGAATTATCGTCTTAGAATTAATATAGATAATTTACATTTAACAGACTATTTGGTTAATGAAAGTATTCCTGGGTTTAAAAGCTCGTATGGACCTCATAAAAGTATATTTATGTGGGCAAACAATAAAAGTGATAATAAAGTAGATGGGTCTGCGGTAAATGATTTTTTTAGTAAATGGAGTCATGCCGGTAATCATTCCTTTTATTATTATGTATGGCAGCCAGGTACAAGTACAGCTATAATACCAACAGTATGGTGGCCGTCAAATTACCCTATATCCCCTTCTGTAGAATCAAATTGTCTAAGTTTTAGTGTATTTGACCTTGTATATAGTAGCGATACTGGAGCATACGCAAATTCTGTATGTATAACTTTATTTGACCAATATGGAAATAGTGGTTTATTCAGTTTAACCCCAGATGGCAGCAGAATAAAGGTTTCTGCTGGGGTTTTTGATTATGGGCGTGATATTGCCAGTGTATTTAATACGCCTCCAAGTAAATAAATATATAAATTACAGAAAACGCTCCTGATGTTGTTGTAGTCGAAAAAGTAGCGCTTTCGGGGCAAAGGCCGAGGGCAAGAAAAAGCTGCTCCCAATCACACCAGAAGGGCTACGTCTGCGTTTGGTCTCGACGTAAAGGAAGGCAGATGTTCCCGGTTAACCGGGATGCACATGGGCTTCATCTGAAAATGGATGAAGCCCATGACGCAGAGAGCGGTTCCGGTGCGTTCATGTCGGCCCAAGGGATACTTCAAAGCGATAAACTGTAATGCGCAAGAGAGCATACGCATCTCAAGGGCATTTTGTGCTTTTAATGAAATTACGGAGCCATTTTTATGAATGCATATTCTCAAATCTATACCAAAGCTACTGATTTCATCGGGTCGGTCAAAGGCAATGTCGATCCGCGCACCGGTCAGTTTACAATCAGTATCAGCTTGGGAATGTTGATTGCCAATAACGGTCTCGGCCCGCATGTACCGCTGAATCTCAGCTATTCGCCCATGAACCAGACAGACTTGGGCTTTGGCGCCGGATTTGGGTTTGGTTTTACCAATTATGACCAGCGTTCGACGATATTGTCTCTTTCCAGCGGGTCGCAATATAAAGTTCTTGAGAGTGACGATAGTGTCGTCCCGCTTGATGCAAAGCTCAAGGAAGTTTCTTTCGAAAAGATCAAGGGTGAATATTACAAGGTCATGTACCGAGACGGCAGCTTTGAGCTGCTTACCAAATCGGATACGGCGAATACCCTGAAGGTGCCGTATAAAATCGTTTCCGCACAGGGGCATTTTATTACGTTGAACTGGGCCTACACTGAAAACCAGTGGCGGCTGCTTTCTATCGTCGACGAAAATGGCAGTAAACTTGTTTCGATCACCTATCCCGGAGCACTGAACGCGACTGCAAAGATTGCTGTTCTTCCTGATCGTCAAACAGCTACCGCAAACTCGCCAAATCCTGAGGGCTATAATGTCTATCTGTTTTATGGCGACAACCGTCACTTGACCAAAATCAGGTGCGATGCGGACGAAGGATTGGAATGGGGCATCGGATATACAAACCTGGATTGCCTCGGATCATGGGGGCAGATAGCGTCAAGCGTGACCTATCCAGGCGGGTTCACTGAATTTGCCGATTACGCTAAGTGCAAAGGACACAGATTTCCGGCCATGCGCGCTGACATGCAGGGCAAGCTATATCCCTATGTGCGCACTTTCACAAAAGTCCCCGGTGCTGGCCAGCCAATGGTCCGCGTGAATTACAAATATGATCTGATAAATAGCCATAATTTTCTGGGTTACGCGGCTCCAGGCATTTTTGCGCGTAATCCTACCCTGGATGCGCTGTATAATTGTTCAGATGGAAGCTATCGGTATCATACGCTTGAAACCCATTTTGACGACCATAATGTCGAAACCCGGATCGAGCGCAGCTATAACTGTTTTCACCAACTTGTGGAACAAAAGCGCGTAAAGCAAAACTGCTCTGTCGTAAGATCAATTGAATACTACTCCATTCCGGGCATTGGATTTGAAGCCCAGCCTGGCAATTTCCAATGTCGGAAATCGCAAACAATGACCTTGAGCGATACGAACTCTGCAATAGAAAGCCGGGCTATTGAGAATACTGACTATGATGTTTTTGGAAATATAAACAGTAAGTCTGGTTCGTATGTCGACGTAAATGGAAATAAAACCGATATAGGTAAGGTAGAATACGTTTACTACCCGGCGAATGTGGAAACATCGTATGATGCATCCACGGGGTTTGGTTGTCCGCTTGATCCAAACAGCTTTAACCGTACAAACAATATTCCGCGATTCATCAAGTCTTTAACAATAACGCCGCATCAGTTTTATGGCGATGAGCAGCCAAAACAAACCCGATATAGTTATACTTTGTACAATGTGCCTCAGGCGGTGACGAATCTGCTTGCAAACACCGATCCTGACCATGGCACATACGCGGTCTTCAAATCGGAAGAACGCATTTATCATGCCGCCGAGGCGCTCCAGGAGACGACAACCTATAGCTACGCCAACAACGCCGCAGTTCTTGCGGGGACCAGCATGAGTGAGTTCGGTCAGTTGCTGGCTACTGTAGATACTCATTATCCCAATGACGGGGTGGAGTATCAGCCGGGCAAACCCGAGACAAAGGAAAGTTTTGCGACCACGACAACAAGTTCTCTGACGTTGACCGACGACGCACTTACAACCAGAATCACAACCACGACATGGGATCAAATTACAACATCCACATCAAGCACAGCCTCGCGTTTCACGGGTCGTGTGACGGAAGAAGCTGACGAAATGGGTGTCAAAACCCAGGCGACATATGATGCACTTGGACGTGTAACAAAAGTAACAACGGCCGTCGGCAGTAATTATGAGGACAGCCATACATTGACCTACGCGTTCGGGACGGCAGCGACCATACCATATACCATCACGGTAACGGACATTTTAAGCAATCAGGCGAAAACCTCATTCGACGGTGTGGGAAAGGGACTGGCCGGTTCACTCAAGCTGAATGAAACCGGTGCCATATGGCAGACAATGCAGGAGCGGCAATATGACAGTTCCGGTCGGCTGAAAACAACGACGAACTATGATTACAAGGATTGCAAACAGGAAACGCCTTACAGCACCGTGACATCAACGCCGCATTATGATGATTGGGGAAGGGTCGACTATGTCACAGGAATAGACGGCATCAAGCATTTTAATATAATAAATCCGATCCTCTTGACCAAAACGATTTATAGTCAGGGCAAGAACGGCAGCCCGGAAACTGGGCGAGTGGTGCAACAGGCAGATGTAGCGCGCTGTTCTATCAACACGCTTCATTACACTTCGGCGACCGCGCCAACAGATTCAAATAGTTTGTACAGCATATCCACCGATATATTCGATGGCTGGAAGCAACTGCGTGAAGCCCGCGACGAGCTGGGGCGCGTGACGAAATATAGTTATGACTATTTTGGACGTGTCACTAAAACGATATTGCCGGAATTGGAAACCGGAAAATTGACCATTGTCCCCACAGGAGACAGCACCCCGATCGCCGATGGCGTTTCATGGTGCCAGGCTACCGCAAATCTAACACTTCCAACAGGCTCTCCCGGCAATCAAACTGTTCAGTTCACGACCGATAGCGAATTCGCCAGCTTCGTGGTGTTTGAAGGGGATAGCGTCGTCGTGGGTCCCGACGGCAGAACAGCGACTGCTCAAACAAATGACCAAGGTGAAACACCACCTGTCAGTTTTGTGAGCGGTGAGACCGGCAAAGTAGCACTGATCGCTACGGCGTCATCATTTGTTGGCACTGCACAATTTGACTTCATAGCCGGATCTTCTATTCTATCTATTCATACTCCAGCATCTGATGAAAATGCTGTCCCGGCTGACGGATCGTCAGAATATTCCGCCTACGCCCTTTTGTTGGGGGATGATCCAGGGCGACCGGTAAAGTATTGCCTCCCTGCGGATAGCAATGCGATATTTACAAGGGTTTTCGATAGTTTCAGACACTCCGTCATCATTTCGCCTGATGGGAAAACCGTTACTGGGTGCACTGGGACTGCAGGAGGAAGCAATTGGGCACCGACGGTCTATTTCAGCAATAGCAACCCATCCGGTGAAACGGTTACGTTGACTGTTTATGGGAAGGGTGCCCGGCCAGTGACCAAAGCGTTCACGTTTGATCCGGTATCTTCCTCTATGGCCGACATTCGCACGAAACCGTCCGTTGCAGCAGATAGCGGCCATGAAGATTTTGCATGCGTCGTCACGACAAATTTGACCAGCGCGGCAACCGGCGGCGGATATGACGTACCGGCTGATGGAAGTTCACAACATTCGGCCTACGCGCAGTTTACAGGGAACGCATCGGAAAGAACGGTAAAATATGTGCTTCCTGCCGATAGCAAAGCGGAATTTACGAAAATTGACGATTCGAATGCAACGTTCTCCGGCGACATGAGAACGGTTTTGACGTCAACAGGGGCGTCCGGAGGTACCAAAGCACCGACCGTCTATTTCAGTGACAACAACCCTGCCGGAGAGACGGTTACTCTTACTGCTTACGGGATGAACGCTCAGCCTGCAAAGCATGACTTCACTTTTGGTTCGATAGATACGGTCCTGACGCATACCTATAGTCGTTACACAGCAGCCAAAGTGCTCGTCGGCATTCAGGTTGGTGGTGTTTCCATGGGCACACGAACAGTAGATGGGCTCGGACGGATTTCGCGGCAAATGTCGGGCGGCCGAACCTGGACGGCAACCTATGATAAAAGCTCAGGTAGTCTGACGTCCCCCTCCACAGTCACCTCGCCCTATAAAAGGACTGTCAAGTTCCAGTATGAGCCGCAACTGGGGGGCAAGTTGAAAAAGCGAAGTTTCGCATCCGAGGGGGTGGTATTTGTATACTCTACAAAGAGCGACAACATGCAGGTCGGGCTCGTCGATACGGCTTTGAGCTCGGTCGGTTCGAATTCGAACTATATAAAGAAAACCTACGATGTGGCGGGACGCCTGCTGAAGGAGGAATTTTCCGGGGGACTGACGGCTATGTACCAGTATACAGTCGCGGGAAAGGTGTGGAGCTACAAGGACAACGTTACACACGCCAAATGGGAGGTAAAGGAAACAGATTCCTATGGCCGCCCAACCAAACTTTCTGACGAAAACTGCGTTCAGCTCACTTTATCTTATGATGCGCTGGGGCGGACATCGACATGGACAACAACCGACCTGCCTACGAAAAACACTCTCACCACGACTTTGACCTGGGACGCGTTGGACCGGGAGTATACGCGCCGTTTTGATAGTGCAACCGGCGGTTGGCTCGTTGAACAAGAGTATTATCCAAACAACCAGTGCAGCAAGCGTACGCTCAAGCGGGGCCAAGAATGGGCTTTAGACACAACCTTTACTGTTACTCGCACGGAAGCATATGTCTATGATGCGCGCAATCGCCTGTCCACCTATACGATTTCCTATCCAGACGGGCGGGATTTCATCAAGGATGGGAAGGGCAACACCATCATGGGTGAAGCCTATGACCAGTACGATGTCTACAACAACATCGTGCAGTTGACGACCACCTTCGCTCAAGGCGACCCCGATACTGCAAACTTTGCCTATGATACGACAGATCCCACCCAACTGATATCCATCAGCCATACGCGGCAGGATTTGGGCGCCTCTATGAGCCTGACCTACGATGAGTTCGGAGGTCTTAAAACGGATGATGAAGGGCGTAACTTCACATATGATCAGGGTGTCAATTGCGGTTACATAACGTCGGTGGATTTCAAGGGCGAGATCGGCTCATTCCAGTATGATGCGTTCAACCGTCTCATCAACGAGAACGGAACTTCGCTCTTCTACCGCGGCTCCACTCTGGCTGTTCAGAAACACGGCAATGACACGGTGCGCCTCATTCATGGACCGTCCGGATTGATCGCCCAGGTCAATAATGAAAAGACAGTCTGGCTGAACGGTGCCGGTCTCACCGGTTCCATCTTAAGCACCGAGGGTTCAGAGAGTCCGTGGCAACATTACGACATGGCCTATGGTTCCTATGGTGAACAGTCGACGAATAGCGGCCAGACACCAAGTATTCTCGGCTATAATGGCGAACGCAAAAGCGATCTTCTCAATGGCTATCAACTCGGAAATGGCTATCGCCTCTATAAGCCATCGCTGCGACGGTTCACATCGCCGGACAGTATGAGCCCCTTTGGCAAGGGCGGCATCAATCCCTATGCCTATTGCGAGGGTGACCCCATCAACAATACCGACCCGACGGGGCATTTTCCGATTCTGAGTTTGTTTATCGGTATCGGCCTCATGGCGTTGGATGCAGTTCCGGGTGTTGGCGAAGTTGCAATGGGAGCAGAAGCAGGGGCTGCCGTCGCAGCCGGTGGAGAAGTCGCAGCTGACGCCGCCGCCGCTGGTATAGAAGAAGCAGCAGCCGGAGGAGCACAAGTGGTAATTGCTGCTCAGAATCTCGAAGAATCGAAGATGATTTCAGATTTCATGAACGTAGATCCGCGGTCTTTGATGAATTTGACGCAGCAAATGTAGACACAAACGATAATCAGGTGGCAGAACGGGCGCAACGTTTGAAGCCTGACTTTGCCCCTGAACAACCAGGGCCAAATTATGAGCCCGCACCGAAACGGTCCCGGACTGAAAAAAGTCCGCCACGCAAACGCTCACCTGAAAACCACCCCTCGTCATCGAGAGATGAGGGCCGACGACCCACAAGTAGAAGAAGAGTACCTAGAAATTCAGTCCTTGAACGCCTTCAGAATAATTTCCTAAATAGAAATAAAAACGAATTAAATAAATCTCTAGAATTTATTAATAAATGGCCAGCAAGGGGCAGAGAAAGACGAGAATCAATCGATTTTAATAGGCTAGGAGGCGCAAAAAACCAAAATCTTATAGAAGTGCATAATATTACAGAAGATGAACTAAGAGAATTTGATGCTATAGTTTGTTTTAGCCCCAGGTAATATACAAATATATTTAAGTGTCGCATCTGCGAGGCTGAGAACTGACGTGCCCCACGTTTTATCCAGTTTTGAGTTCGCTTCAGCGGTTTTGGGTTACTGTGTTTGGGGTGGTAGCGGCGGGTTGCGGTGCAGAGCCATTCAGGCTGCGCAGCACCGCATCACGTCGCGGGTTAGTGGACAGAGCGAACTCGGCGGGTGTCAGCCAACCGAGGCCAAAGTGCGGTCGATGATCGTTGTAATCGCTGCGCCAGTTTAAAAGCGCTGATCGGGCATGGGGCAGTGATGAGAAGGGTTCTGTTGCAAACTTTTCGTCAAGGACGCGGGTGGTAATATTCCAGCGTTTCGGAAGCTGAGAATTTAGAATGTTTAAAGACCGTCATTTCGATAAATCCGTTATTCTTTTATGTGTACGATGGTATCTGGCTTATAATCTGAGCCAGCGCGATCTGAAGGAGATGATGGCCGAGCGCGGCATTGCGCTGGATCATTCGACGGTGCATCGTTGGGTTTTGCATTTCAGCCCCAAGCTGCTTGATCGCTTCAATCGGAGAGAACGCGAGATCAAGCGGAAATGGAACCTCGACGAGACTTATGTAAAAGTCAAAGGCGCGTGGTTTTATCTGTACCGCGCCATCAACAACTATGGCGATACTGTCGAGTTCTACTTCACCGCAAGCCGCGATCTCCAGGCTACGAAGCGCTTTCTGCGCAAGGCTCTGGCGCGCCATGGCAAGTCGGAGCGGATCACCATTGACGGCAGCCAGACCAACCGCATGGCCATCATGCAGTGCGATGCGGAGAACCGGTTACGGCAGGCCGGAGGACCCATCGCTATCCGATCCAGCAAATACATGAACAACGCCATCGGGCAGGATCACCGCCGTGTCAAGCGCCGGATCCGGTCGATGCTGGGCTTCAAGTCCGAAGCCGCCGCCCGGATCACGCTTGCCGGTATCGGACTGGTTCACATGATGCGCAAGCAGCAGGGCATCTTTGCAACAACGAGAGCCCCATCAATTAAACGGCTATTCAATTCGCCAAACTCGTAGCATAACTGCGTCCAGCGATAAGCCGCTCTCCGTCCCAATCGGATTTTGCAACAGAACCTCCAGACGCATGATTATGCTCTGATAGATGCAGTTCAGGCTTTTGCTTTCGGTCAGGATCCCACCAAGAGCATCAAGACCACCTTGCTGAACGAATGAGTTATCTCAAAGTTCGGACAAACGGGCCTGTTATGGCCCGTCTGTCCAGTTAAGGGTGTCGGTTCACAGCTTGGTGCCATCGCGGCCTGTTTCATGAAATAGCTTCACCGTGCCTTGGCGGCGACGCATACAGCGCTAGCCACAGATTCGATTTCTGAATCAGCCAGTATGCTGGTTGCTATGCGAATAGTGCTGGTAGGTTGAACCGAAAACTTGGCGCCGGGTGCCACTGCAATGCGTCGCGCTGCCATTGTCACCATGGCATAGGGTTCTGAAGTCACCGGCACGAGACAGCAAAGCCCCCCGGTTCCGGTCGCCGACACGCCATTGGCCATCAAGGCCATCTTGAATTTGGCCGCGCGTTCAAAATAGGTCTGGCGTGCATGTTTCATCAGCATTTGCGTTCGTTCGTCCTTCAGCAGCCAGGCGACCGCCCCCTGAAGAATGCGGCTCGTCCAGCCTGCACTGAAGCTGCGATAACCCTGTATCTGCTCGATGATCCCCCTGGAACTCGACAGCACAGCAAGGCGCAGATCAGGTCCATGAGACTTGGAATAAGACAGGACGTGAATGACACGGTCCGGAAAGCGGCTTCCGAGCGTATGGCGAGGGGCCATGGCAACATCACCAACGCCGTCATCTTCAATGATGAGCGCATCGCTGTTTTCAAGGATGTCTCCCAGCGCCTTCAACCGTGCCGCGCTGACGCAATTGCTCGTAACCGAATGCAGGCGTGGTTGAAAGAGAAATGCGGAAGGCTTTTCTTGCAATGCCGCCGCGAGAGAGCCCGGCAGCGGCCCCTCATGATCGCAATGCACAGGAATGATGGGCACCCCCAGATCTTCCAGAATATCAAGCAGCCGCATGGCGGTTGGGTCCTCGATTGCGACTGGCGCGTCCGGTGGCAACAGGGCGTGGAGCAGCGTGTAGACGGCATTGTATCCGCCATTCGTCGCCAGAAAGGCTTCCGGTTCATATGGCCAATCCAGCCGCACGGCTTCTTCAAGTTCTGGCAGGATGCGCGTTCGTTCGTAGCTGTTGAGGTTTTCAGCCCGGGTGCCGTGCAGCAATGCCTGTTCCAGCGAGGGAAGCAACATGGGGTCCGGCACCGCCTTTGACAGGTCGAGGACGTCCGGGCCGTAATCACCGAAGCTTGCAAGACGCTCGGGTTTGGCGACAAACCGGTCGCCGCTGACCCAGGTTCCATTGCGTCCACGGCCAGTAAGGATTTTTTGCCGCCTGAGTTCACTCCACGCTTCCGAAAGTGTGGCAGGGCTGACCCCCAGGGCAAATGCAAGATCGCGGACGGGCGGCAGCTTGGTGCCGATTGGAAGGATGCCCTTGCGAATGAGGGCTGCCGTATCGCGCGCAAGACCCCTTGTGGTTGTGTCCGGCAGTTTTTCCGAGAACCAGGCCGGGGTGAAATCCTGTGACATGCTTTCCGCCTTATTTAATGTTCAGTAACGTAATAGCATTTGATCGGGAAAAAATGAACATTTAATATCGTGCAAGTGATGAAACTTGAGGACATAAAATGCCGGTTACGCTGCGCCTTGCCGTGAGGGATTGGGATTATTTGACGCCCATCGCTCTGGGCGACGTACATTCGCCTGAACTGCATATTGTTATGAACCGTGTTGGAACGCTGGTTTCCGATCCCGGCAGGGACGATACGCATGATGCTTTTGAAATGTCCTTTAGCCGCTATGCCTCCATGCGTTTCGATAGGGACAACAGCATCGTCGGCATTCCAAACTTCATCATGCGGGGCTTTCGCCATCGTTGCGTGATTACCCGGCGCGACAGCCCGATCCGAACTTTTTCAGATTTGAAGGGAAAAAGGATTGGCGTTACGGGGTGGCGCGATTCCGGCAATACCTGGACGCGTGCTGCCCTGCGGCGGGAAGGCGTGGGTGTCGACGATGCCTATTGGTATGCGGGCCGTCTGACCGATGCGCACCCTGTCACCGACCGTCTCGATGGTTTTGGCCGTCCCGGTCGCATTGAAGCGATGCCCGGTGAACGCCCCATGATGGACATGTTGCAGGAAGGGTTTCTCGATGCGGTGTTCACGCCTTTCATGCCGGACGGTTATTTTGCCGAAAATTCGCCCTTCCGTCAGGTACTGACTGATTTCCGCGGTGCCGAACTCTCCTATTTCCATGAGACTGGATATGTTCCCGGCATGCATCTTGTCGGCCTCAAACCTGATATTCTTCGCGAGCATCCGTGGATTGCCGATGAGCTTGGTGCGCTTATCGACGAAAGCCAGCGGGTCTGGACTGCCAAGCGGCGCAAATATGCAGAAACAACGCCGTGGATCATCGAAGAATTGCTGAGGGTTTCGCGTGATTTGCCGGACAGTTGGAACGAAAGCGGCATTTCGGCGAACAAGAACATGATCAATGATTTCGCTGAAGAACTGTACATTCAAGGTATTCTATCGCGAAAGCTGACTATTGAAGAATTGTTTCCGTTTTTCTCGAGCAAAATCTGAAACTCAAGACGGAAACCATCTGGGAGGTTGATATGAAAACGGTAACAATGGCAATTGCCATGCTTTGCGGTACTTTTGTACAGGCTGCTCTGGCGGAGGACGTGAAAGTTCCGCAGCAGACGGTGAACGAAGCATTGAAGGCGCGCTTGCCTGAGGATATCGCCAAGGCGGGTAAAATGGTGGCTGTGAACAATGGCTCGTTTCCACCTTACGAGATCATCGATGGGGCGAGCATGTCAGGCGCAAGTGCCGATATGTCGGAGGCGCTGGGCCAGCTTCTGGGAATCAAGATCGAACATGCAACGGTTGGCGGCCTGCCAGCCCTGCTCAGTGGCATCAATGCCGGTCGCTATCAATTTGGCTTCGGTCCGATTGGAGATTTTCCATCCCGGCAGAAAGCAAATGATTTCGTCGATTGGGTCCGGGAATATGTGGTCTTTGCCGTCAAGGCGGGCAATCCGGAAGGCATCGTTTCGCTGGATGCTGCCTGTGGAAAGCGCATCGCGGTGATGGCAGGCGGATCGGCTGAAAAAGTCATCAAGGAACAGGCGGAAAAGTGCAGCGCCGGAGGCAAGGATGCCATCCAGGTGCAATCCTACACCGACCAGCCCACCTCGATCCTTGCGGTCCGCTCCAACCGGGCCGATGCCTTCTTCTCGTCTCAGGCGCCATTGACCTACTTCATCCAGCAGTCAAAGGGCCAGCTTGAGCTGGCGGCTGTCGGTCAGAAGAACGGTTTTGACGATCTTTACCAGGGTGCCGTGGTGCCGAAAGGCTCGCCGCTTGGTGAAGTGCTGCGTGACGGGTTGCAGATCCTGATAGACAACGGCACCTATGCGTCGATCATGAAAAAATGGGGCCTTGAGAATAACATGATTGGCGCGGTCGGCATCAATCTCGCCGGGAAGGGCCCGCAATGAGCACGGCTCCTCTTCGCACGGATCGGGCCGATGTCCATGACGTCGCGCACGCACATCAACCCTTCCCCATCGGACGCGCGTTCTTGTGGGCGATTGTCATCGCAATTGCGGCAAACTTTGCCTATATAGTCGCCAATAATCCCAATTTCGGGTGGCCTGTCGTCGCCGCTTATTTCTTCGATCCGACCGTGATGCAGGGGCTCTACATCACGTTGGGGCTGACAGTGGTGGCAATGATTATCGGTGTGGTCCTTGGCCTTCTGCTGGCCATTGCCCGCATGTCCGACGATCGATTGGCCAGTTCGCTTGCCGGCCTGTTCATCTGGTTCTTCCGGGGAACGCCGCTGCTGGTGCAGCTGATCTTCTGGTACAACATGTCCACGCTGTTCCCGAAGGTGGAGTTGTCGATACCTTTCGGCCCCACGCTTGCAAGCTGGAATACGAATGATCTGATTACGCCGGTGACGGCAGCAATTGTGGGTCTGGCGCTCAATGAGGCTGCCTACATGGCGGAGATCATTCGCGGGGGCCTGCTTTCCGTGGACAAGGGCCAGGCGGAAACCGCCGCCGCCTTCGGCATGACACGCTCGCGCGCACTGCGTCGCATCATCATCCCGCAAGCGATGCGATCGATCGTTCCTCCAACAGGAAACCAGCTCATCAGCATGATCAAGGCAACGTCGCTGGTCAGCGTCATTGCCATGGCCGATCTGCTCTATTCGGTCCAGTCGATCTACAACCGCACCTTCGAAGTCGTGCCGATGCTGCTCGTTGCCGTTCTCTGGTACTTGCTGATCACCTCGGTTCTCAATGTTGTCCAGAGTGCGATTGAGCGCCATTACAGCCGCGGTGAGCGGGGTGAAGCGGTGCAAAACGACGGTGCTGCGGCACAAACGCTTGCGAAGGAGAACGCCTGATGTCCCAAGCAACCAATGGCGCAAAGGCTTTGGTGCGCGCGCACAACGTTCACAAAGCCTTCTCCAACATCGAGGTGCTGAAAGGCATCGATCTGGAAGTACAATCGGGGGAGGTTGTTGTGGTGCTCGGTCCTTCCGGATCGGGGAAGTCAACTTTCCTGCGTTGCATAAATCGACTGGAAACCATCGATAAGGGATCGATATTCGTCGACGATGAGCAGATTGGCTATCAGCTGCGGCGTGACCGTCTGATCGCGCTGTCGAACAAGGCCGTCGCCTTGCAGCGCAGCCGGATCGGCATGGTGTTCCAGCAGTTCAATCTATATCCGCACATGACCGTCCTCCAGAATGTTATCGAGGCTCCGATCGGCGTGCACGGGCATAACCGTGATGAGGCGATTGCGACAGCGGAAGATCTGCTGGGCAAGGTCGGGATGCTGCACAAGATCAATGCCTATCCACGCCAGCTTTCTGGCGGGCAGCAGCAACGTGTCGCGATAGCCCGCGCTCTGGCCATCAGGCCGAAGCTCATGCTGTTTGACGAGCCAACCTCCGCGCTCGACCCCGAACTGGTCGGGGAAGTCTTGTCGACAATGCGGGGACTTGCCGAACAGGGCCTGACGATGATCGTCGTCACGCACGAGATCGGCTTCGCAAAGGAAGCCGCCGACCGTGTCGTCTTCATGGACGGGGGTAAAGTGATCGAAGAGGGAACCCCGAAGCAGGTTCTGGAGAATCCGCAAAACGCCAGAACACGCAGCTTCCTGAGCCGATTTATCTGATGGCCTGCTGACCCGTCGGTCAGTCTCGCCCGAAACCGCAACCATTATTGTCCGGAGGTTCTGCTCTTCAGGGCGGGACGCGAATAAAATGACCCAATCATCCAGTCTGGCCCAAATTGCAGATCTCGCACCGCGAAGCGAGGAGCTGCGCAAGATACGTCATCATCTGCATTCCAACCCGGAACTGTCGTTCGAAGAAGCGAGAACTGCTGCATTCGTAGCGGAAAAGCTGGAGCAGTGGGGCTATGAGGTCACGCGCAATATCGGCGGTCACGGTGTCGTTGGCCGGCTGCGTGTTGGCGAGGGATCAAGGAGTATCGCGATCCGCGCCGATATGGATGCGCTGCCCATCATGGAGGCGACGGGACTGCCTTATGCCAGCCGCTTTCCGGGCAAGATGCATGCATGCGGGCATGATGGTCACACAACCATGCTGCTTGGAGCCGCGGAATATCTGGCGCGAACGCGCAATTTCAACGGTACGGTCAACCTCATTTTCCAGCCTGCGGAAGAGGCGGGAGAAATCAGCGGCGCCCAGGCGATGATTGCCGACGGCCTGTTCGAACGCTTTTCATGCGACGCGATTTTCGGCCTGCACAATCATCCGGGGGCGCCGGAAGGGACATTTCTCACGCGTGCCGGCCCGATGATGGCGGCGGCGGACACTGCAATCATCAAGGTCATCGGCAAGGGCGGCCATGCTTCCCGCCCGCATCTGACGATTGACCCTGTGATGGTGGCTGCCTCTCTGGTTATGGCCTTGCAGACGGTTGTTTCGCGAAATATCGACCCCACGGAAACTGCCGTTGTTACCGTCGGCACGATCCACGGCGGGGAGGCGAGCAATGTCATTCCGGAAGAGGTGACGCTCGGTGTCAGTATTCGCTCTTTCTCACCTGGGGTACGCGCGCAACTTGAAAGCCGGATATGCGATCTGGTCGCAAACCACGTCGCGTCCTACGGTGCGACGGCACAGATCGATTATCAGCACGGATACCCCGTGGTGGTGAACTCGGAAGTGGAAACCATCTTTGCCACGCAGGTTGCACAGGAGCTTGTAGGCGAGGACAAGGTTTCGACCTGCCCGCTTATTCCCGGAAGCGAGGACTTTGCATATTTTCTGGAGCACAAGCCGGGTTGCTTCTTGCGTCTTGGAAATGGTGTCGGGTCCGCCTTCCTGCATAATCCGCGATATGATTTCCACGATGACAATCTGCCCGTCGGGGCGGCACTATGGGCGCGGATTGCAGAACGTTATCTTGATGCCAGCTGAAGCCCTTTCCTGAAGGTGGGGGCTGCCTGTGCAGGAATAATGACATACGTAAATGCGAATAGATAAAGCTATGCCGTTCTAACCGGAACTCTTCTCGTTGCACGGGAGGATGCGGATTGGTTTTTCTTCCGTTTTGCCCAGTTCCATGCATTTTTGGTCCGATTTTTGGTCCGAGCAGAAAGTCCAGCCTCCAGTCGTCTTGCCGGAGGCTGCAAGGACAATTTCACGGCGCGGAGGGATGTTTGGATGGTAGATATACCACCCATCCTTGAGAACCGCGTCGGCGGGCGGGTCCATCCCCGCACCGGAACCCTTGATGCGGGCTTCGGACAAGACCAGCCCCTGCGCCGTGACCGTCCAGAATTCCTGCCACGGCACTTTTTCAACGCTGTGCGTCCACGAGAGAAGAAAGCTCGTGGCGGCGATTTTCAGAACGCCGCCAGCCGTTGCAATGCAGACAGCCATCAACTGGATGACGCGACGACGGAAGGCCGCGATCTCCAGAAGTGCCAGGCAAGGAAGGCGGCGCAGGCCGCAAAGCCAAGCTCATCGCTATAGGGATAGGTGGCGAGCATCAGGGCGATGGCAATGAAAGCCCATAGGCGTTCCCATATGTTGAGCGGCGTTCGAAGATGGCCGATAGCGGCAGCCCCCCAAAGAAGGATGCTGAGCAGCGCCTTGACGAGCATATAGACGAAGGCAGGCCAGAAGCCGAGTTGTTCTGCAAGCGGGCCGCCCTCCTGAAGCATGATAACCGGCTCATACACCGCCATGAAGGGCACGGCGAACCCCGCAACCGCGATCCGGATCGCCTGCATGCCGATCTTCATGCCGGATTCCCGCGCGATTGGCGCTGCCGCGAAAGCTGCAAGCGCAACGGGCGGTGTGAGATCGGCCATGATGCCGAAATAGAAGACGAACATATGCGACACCAGAAGCGGCACTTCGAGATGAAGAAGGGCCGGGCCGGCGATCGAGGATGTGATGATGTAGTTTGGGATGGTCGGGATGCCCATGCCGAGTACGAGACAAGCCAGCATGGTCAGTATCAATGAGAAGAACAGAGAATTCTCACCGACGCTGACGATCACACGGGCGAAAGTCGAGCCGGCGCCGGTCAGCGCCAGGACACCGATGATGACGCCGACCAGGGCACAGGCAATACCCACGGGCAGTGCATTCTTGGCGCCTTCCGCGAGGCTTTGGAGGCAGAGATTCAATGTCTCGCGGCCGCCGCGCACCAGAAAATTTATCGCAACCAGCACGGCGACAAGACCGATGATGAGCGTAATGCCGCGCAGGCTGTAGCCGAAAATATTGAACGTCGTGCCGAAAGCCGCCGCCGACATGATGCCGAGCACAACCCAGAACAGCACCCGCAGCGGCATCGACATGGAGCCGGAAACCGGCACGCCGAGGATGATGAGCGCGGTCAGGCTGAGGCCGACCGTGCCGGCAAAAAGCGGCGTATAGCCGGAGAAAAGGAGCCATACCAAAGCGGCGAGCGGCAGAACCAGAAACCAGCGCTTTCTGATGGCATCGAGGGCGCTTGGCATTTCGCTCTTGTTGAGCCCTTTCATCCTGAGGCGGCGTGCTTCAAGATCAACCATCACGAAGACGGTTATGAAGTAGAGAATGGCGGGAACGATAGCCGCCTTGACGATTTCGACATAGGGCAGGCCAAGCGTTTCCGCCATGATGAAGGCGACGGCCCCCATGACCGGGGGCATGATCTGGCCGCCCATCGACGCCACGGCTTCGACGCCGCCCGCGAAGGCCGGGCGAAAACCGGACCGTTTCATGAGCGGGATGGTAAAGGCGCCCGTCGTCACGACATTGGCGACGCCGGAACCGTTGATCGTTCCCATCAGGGCCGAGGAGATCACCGACACCTTTGCCGGACCGCCACGCGACGCGCCGACCGTGCCCATGGCAATATCGTTGAAGAGCTGGATCATGCCGGCGCGTTCGAGAAATGCGCCGAACAGGATGAAAAGGAAAATATAGCTCGACGAGACATAGATCGGCGTGCCGTAAATTCCCTCCGTTCCCAGGAAAAGAACCTCGACCACCTGCTCGAAATCATATCCGCGGTGATTGAACGGGTGCGGCAGATATTGCCCGA
Organism: Brucella anthropi; assembly: GCF_046630315.1. Taxonomy (GTDB): domain Bacteria; phylum Pseudomonadota; class Alphaproteobacteria; order Rhizobiales; family Rhizobiaceae; genus Brucella; species Brucella anthropi_A. Next base: position 42,239 of record NZ_LQBD01000001.1, read on the forward strand.
ACAGGCCATAGGCCAGAAAGATCGCGCAGATGAGCGGCAGGGTCCAGCCCATCATCTTTTTCCCGGCCCAGAAAACGAGGGCGACCATGAGAATGCCGATCACGATATCGAGCGTATTCGGCTCGCCCGCCCGGATCACCAGATCTTCGTAGAAAATCCAGTGATAGAGGCTGAGTGCGAAAGCAACGACGGCCGCCAGCCAGAACGCCGCCCGTTTTGCCGCGGCCGTGCTTGCATTGGCGTAAAGGCCGAAGAGAAGCAGAAGCAGAAATCCGACGTGAACGGAGCGGACCACCTGACTTGGCAGCGGTGAATAAGCGGAAGTCCAAAGCTGGAAAACCGAAAAAGCCACGGCAATGGCAAACAGGATTTTTGCACCTGCGCCAGCACCCCAGGCGGGAATATGCTCGGCCGATTCTACGGCGCTGTTCTCGTTCTGCGTCATGAACGGACCTTCATCAGATTATGCGTTTTGGAAACAACAGCCGCAGGAACGATCCAATCGAGAGGGATCAGGCATCGACTGTCGGAAAAATGGGCAGGCATCCGGGAATATCGCCCCGGATGCCGATCGCCGGACAGGTTTCCCGCCAGCCTATTCGATGCCCTTTTCCTTGTAGTAACGCAGCGCACCCGGATGAACCGGAACAGGCGACACAATGGTATTCTTGTCGAGCTTGATCGCCTTTGCGGACGCATGGGCGGCTGCCAGCTGGTCAAGATTTTCGAAAAGCCGCTTGGTCATCTGGTAGACCAGCTCTTCGTCCAGGTCGGGCCGGACGATCAGGTAATTGATCACGGAGGCCGTCACGACATCCTTGTCTTGTCCGCTATAGGTATTGGCCGGGATCGTGTTGACCTGATATGGCGCGCCAATCTTTTCGATGACATCTGCCGGAACCTCGACAACATTGATGTCCACGGAATTGGCAAGATCGCGCAGCGAGGCGACGCCAAGCCCCGATGATTGCAGGGTTGCATCCAGCTGGCGGTTCTTCATCAGTTCGACGGATTCCGCAAAGGGCAGATATTCGATCTTGCCGAGATCGTCATAGGACAGTCCGGCGGCCTCCAGAATGGTGCGGGCATTCAGTTCGGTGCCCGATTTCGGAGCGCCGACAGAAAGGCGCTTTCCCTTGAGATCGGCCAATGTCTTGATGCCGGATTCCTTGGAGGCGACGATCTGGACGTAATTCGGATAGATTGCAGCAAGCGTGCTCAGATTGGTGAGCTTCTTCTTGAAACCGGCTGCTTCGTTGCCTTCATAGGCATCGCGCAAGGAATCGCCCAGCGTGAAGGCCACTTCGCCGCGGCCGCTATTGATGAGATTGATATTTTCAATGGAAGCTTTCGTCGCCTGGACCGAGGGGCGCACATCGGGAATGCCGGAATAGATTTTTTCCATCGCCACACCCAGCGGATAATAGACCCCGCTGGTGCCGCCGGTCAGAATATTTACAAATTCCTCGGCCTTGGCTTGCGCCGCGCCGAAGGCCAGCCCCAATGCGGCGGCCAGCGAAACGGTGGTTTTCCGATTAAAGATCTGCATGTTTCCTCCTCACTCCAGTAAAATTGCCATGGTGCGTATACCATAGCCAGGTGGGGAGTTTTTATGGACTGCTTCCCCCACCGCGCTTCGTAACGTCCTCCCACGGAGCTGCGGAAACGCTATAGCATTCTGAAAAGAAACCCAAATGTTTTTGGTCATTATTCAGGACGGAGCCCGGCTTGCGGCTGGACGCAACTCCATTACGCATTCCGCAATTGATCAGACGCGGCCTTGAGCGGATCAGACCGGAATGGACTTTGATTTACTTTTCATGGGGCTGATAGTGTTATTCGGGCAATATTGTTCACGCTGGTCGCATATTCATCTCTAAGGCTGATGAACTGGCGTAGGCAGGTTTCCTTGTCTGCCTTTACCTTCACTTTCATCGCAATCAGCTGTTCGTAGACTGCATAGAACGAATCCTCCAGCATTTGCGTTTGTTGCACGGATGCCTGCGATGACGGGGTCAGGGAATGCCTCAATTCTTCCGAGAGGGTGTGAAGGGCGGCGATACCCGTCTTGCGACACATGCGGATGGCGTAGGTCTCTTTCTCATCGAGCACGCTCATCAATAAGGATGCGGTGTCCAGAATGGAGGCGGAGGTTCTTACCCAGTTTGCGCCGCGATAAATAGACGGCACGAAGACCAATATCGGCGCTGTAGTATGGGTTTCGTAGATACCGCGGAACCACTCTTCCCATTCTTCCCATGTATCGGCATCATTGAGGTCTTTCCCGGTGCTGTGCATTGCCTGCAGAACATTTTCATATGTGGGCTGCCCGTGGGTGCGGTCATGAAGCCGGCCCACATTGCGTTCGCGCGCCTGGACCGCCGCCAGATAGCCCGGAACGAAGCTGAACAGCAATACGACGATTGCAAGGCCCATTGCACCTTCCACAATGGCCAGGAACTCGCCAAGCCAGCTGGGCGGAGTTTTGAAACCGAGCGTGCTCAGCGCCGACCCGCTGGCGGTAAATGCATAGAAGATGCTCGGTTCAGCGCCGGTTCCCCACAGGATGAAGGTGAAGCAGATCTGGACCAGCAGAAACCAGAACGCCACCGAGAGAATCACGAAGACGGGGAATATCCATGCCTGCGATCGCTGGATGCGTTCGTAGGTCGCTCCAATATCGGTGAACCGGCGTATCATGGTGACTGCTGCGGTAGCCGCAAAGTGGGAAACGATGTCCCGCTCCCGCCAGTTCAGCAGCATGACCCGGATGATCGAGCGGAAATAGACGACGAGACCGACAAGACCGATCAGAACGGCAATGATGCGAAGCAATGTGTCCAACCCGTTTCTCCTGAAATGATTAACTGAACCGTGGCGACTGGATATTTCGAGCAGAAGCGATTGTCATAAGGCGATCTGACGATGGAAAAATCTGAAGGGGAATGTTTCACCAGGCATCCGGTTCCACATTCCAGAAAAACCCCTGTTTTCTGCTCGCTTTGTTTGTGTGGATTTTGCAACAAATCCATGGATGTGGGCCTTGAGAGATGACCGCGCTGACCTAACTTCCCCCTCCACGATAGTTTTCGCGCAGGATCGGAGAGGACAGGAATGACGCCCTTGGATGTTATGTGGGTCGGTCTGGGCGGGGGTGTCGGCTCTCTCGGGCGATGGTGGATCGGTCGGGTCGTCGGTGAACATCATCACGGCGCTTTTCCCCTCGCTACATTTCTCATCAATGTTTCTGGCGCTTTCGTCATCGGTTATCTGTCGGTGCTGTTCGGCATCGACTGGCGTGACCGCTACGGCACGATGCTCAATGCCGGTATCCTCACCGGCATACTTGGGGGCTATACGACCTTCAGCAGCATGCAGCTCGACGCGGTCAAGCTTTCCCGCAAGGGGCAGCGCGGTCTGGCCGTTTTCTATCTCGTGGCGTCGGTGGTCTCCGGCCTCTTTGCCGCCTGGCTGGGCGCAATGCTCGCCCGCTTGCAGGGTTAGGGAGAAAAAACCATGCTCGATATCATCGTACTGGTTTTCATCGGCGGCGCTTTCGGCGCAATGACGCGCGAATTCATCATGCTCATGGTGCCGGCGCTGGCGGACGGTTTCCCGCTCGATATTCTCGTGGCCAATGTGGTGGCCTGTTTTCTCCTCGGCCTGGTGACGGCGCTTCACGCCAGACGCATTCATTCCGGCGACGTCCATACCATGATCGGTACGGGCATGATGGGCGGCGTCTCCACCTTTTCCAGCTTTGCCTACGGATCGGTCGTGCTGGCCTCCGCGTCGGCATCGGCTTTTCTCACCGCCGCCGTCTATGTCGTGGTGAGCGTGGTTGCCGGCTATGTCGCGGTTCTGGGCGGAATGCGGTTCGGCGAAAAAAGTGCAGACTTTCTGCGGCGATACCCCCGGATGGCAAGCATCGTCGATAGCGGTCTTGTAACGGTTGAGAGCCGCCACTCCGTTGCTGAAACCATCGAACGTCTGGCGGCAAAGGCGACATCGTTGGGGATGAATGTTTTCACCCGTGTCGATCATGCGGTCGGCGCCAGGGAGGCAGGACTGGGCTTGCAGCCGACGGAACTGGTCATTTTCGGGAATCCGAAAAACGGCACGGTCCTGATGCAGGACAAGCGAACCATCGGCCTCGATCTTCCCATTCGCGCGCTTGCCTGGGAAGACGAAAACGGCAAGGTGTGGCTGACGCTCAATGATCCGGCCTGGCTCGCGCAGCGCCACAGCCTGAATGTCTCCAGCGCCGATGCTGTCAAGGCGCTGGAGACGCGAACCAGCGCCGTGACGAAATACGCCACCGGGGACTGAACGGACTGTGAGGCGGCTTGTCAAGGGACGCTTCCCTCCGGCTCGACATAGTGCAGGTGGACCTGTTCTGTCCATTGCGAATGGCGGTGCAGCATGGCGGGAAGGAGTTTCCCGTTGCGCAACACCACCGCGCGATCGGTAAGCCGCTCGAGAATTTCCCAATCGTGCGAGACGATTATCATCGCGATCTTCTGCGCGGAGAGAATGGCGAGCATTCGCTCAAGGTGCGTTTCGTCCAGCGCATTTGTGGGCTCGTCGAGAAGCAGCACCTGCGGCTGCATGGCCAGGACGGCGGCAAGCGACACCAGCCGCTTTTCCCCGCCGGAAAGATGGTGGGTGATGCGGCTGGCCAGATGACCGAGGCCGAGATCATGCAGCAAGGCTTGCGAGCGGTCCATCGCTTCTTCCCGGCTTAGACCCAGATTGAGCGGGCCGAAGGCCACATCGTCAATGACGGTCGGGCAAAAAAGCTGGTCGTCTGGGTCCTGGAACAGATAGGCGGCCCGGGTGCGGATCTTGCGGAAATCATTTTCATTCCGGCAGGTCACGCCAAAGGCGGTGATCTCTCCTGTCGCCGGTTCAAGCCCGACGATGGTCCGCAGAAGCGTGGTCTTCCCCACCCCGTTGTCACCGATCAGGGCAAGGCGTTCGCCGGCAGCAAGCGACAGGGAAAGCCTGTCGAGGACGTTTCTGCCGTCCCGCGTCACGCTCACCTGATCAAGGCTGAGGAGGGGTGTCATGCGATGAACTCCACGAGCAGCAGGCCAAGCATGGCGCAAAAGAACAGGGAAGCGAAAATGGCATCGTAGCGTTGCGTCGCCCCCGCCGGCGCGCCATGCAGGGCTCCTGAAAAGCCACGGCAGCGCATGGCCTCATCCACCCGTTCGGCACGTTCCATCGAGCGGACCACCATGGTTCCGGCAAGATTGCCGAATGTGCGCCAGGTGTGCATGTTGGATTTCGGGCGGAAACCGCGCACGCGCATGGCTTCGCCCAGGCGACTGGTTTCCGCGCGGAAGACCGCGACATAACGCACGGTGACGAGAAACAGCCGGACGAATTTCGACGACACGCCAAGGCTTTCGGCAGCCTGACCGATGCGGACCGGATCGAGGGAACCAAGCAGCGCATAGACGCAGAGAACGCAGATATTGACCTTGATCGCGACAGTCAGCGCGCGGACCGTGCCTTCCATCGTGGCGACGAGGGGCCCAAGTTCAAGAAGCGGCCTGCCGGGCATGGTAAACGGCAGCAGAACCAGAAGCACAATCATGAAGCCTTCCAGATGCAGGAGCCGATGGCGCAGCCTGTGCCACGGCGCCTTGGCTGTGCGGACCAGAGCGATTGCCGCAGCCATCGACATGGCCAGCACGAAGGGATTGTGGATGACGGTTGCAAAGATAAGGATGGCAAGCGTCGTTACCAGTCGTGTTTTCGGATGGAGACGATCGATCGGATTGTCCGCCTCACCATGGCCAAAAAAGTCCGTGCCCGGCGTCATGGTTCACGCTGCCGATCGGAATGGCCGGTGTGCCTGCGTGACTTGGCCCAGAGCAGCAGCCCTGCAAGGCCGATGATGACGGCAATGCCGCTCACAATATCGGAAAAGCGGGCGCGGCCGTCGGCCTCGGCATAGGCTTCCAGAAGCGGCGCGATCTGGCGCGAGACGGCGCGATCAACGCTCCGGTCAATCATGACGCTCAGTTCTTCCGGTGAAGGCGGCGCAGCCGCTTCCCTCGCGGCGGCAGGGGGTGTTTCCGCCCTGGCAGAACCGATCACGCCCGGCACGCCGTCGCGGGGGAAACGGTCGGCTGCGATATGGGTCTCGGCCACGTGGCCATCGCCCGCGTCTATGGTCAAAACGAGATCGGAGGGCACTGCGGGCGTAAAGCTGAAACTGCCGTCCGCGTTGGCAGGTCCCTTGAAAAGCTCCACACCTTGCGCATTGCGGATGGTAAGTTGCGCTTCGCTGAGACGTCCTCCACCGATGAAAAAACCGTAGCCGTGAACCGTGCCACCTTCGACCGTTGCGAAGAGCTTCAGCCTATGTGCCTCGGCAGCGGTGGCAAAGCACATTGTCGCGACGATCAGCGACAGGAGCAAACGCAGGGTTTTCATGGCGTCGGGTTCCTCCTGTTGAGGCGCTGACTGCCGAAAGTTTCTGGCCGGACCCGCTTCAGGAAGGCGACGGCGAAGCCGGTAATGAGACCTTCGCCGATCATGAGCGGCAGATAGGTGATGCTGATGATCCTGGCCGAGGGAACGAAATCCGATGAAGACAGCACCAATGCGAGCACCACGCCGCAGCCTGTTCCGGCCACGGAAAGCACGGCGCAGACGAAGCCCACCACGCCTGCGGAAAAGGGCGGGAGGCGCCGCACGAAAGGCAGGAACAGCCAGCCGAAAACGACACCCGGCAGGGCGATATTGATCGTGTTGACGCCGAGTGTGGTGAGGCCGCCGAAGCCGAAAAGCAGCGTCTGCAACAAGAGCCCGACCATGACGGCGGGAAATGTGGCAAGCCCGATGGTGAGGCCCATCAATCCCGACAGGAGAAGATGGACACTGGAGGGACCGACCGGCACCGCAAAAAGCGAGGCAACGAAAAACATGGCGGACAGGATGGCGGTTTGCGCAATGCGTTCTTCTTCCAGGCGGCCAAGCGCCACCGCCACGGCGGCAGCGGCGGCAATGCCGCCGCCCACCACCACGGGAAGGGAAAGAAGGCCGTCCGGTATATGCGCCATCGATCTCTCCGCGGAAGCCTTATTTCATATCGGTCGCCTTGACCCAGATCAGCCCGCCCGCCTCGACGGGGGCAAGGCTTCCATCCGGTCGCTTCATCTTCTCGTCGCTCTCGGTCAGCGCCGCGAAGCCCCACCATCCGGCCCGCGGCATGGCATAGGAGAATTTGCCGTCGGCATCGGCTTTCAGGACCTGCGTGACAAAGGCCGGGTTTGGAGCCTCGACCGAGCCGTCATTGACATATTCCACCTCGATTTCGGCATTCGGCACCGGCTCGCCATTCTTGCGGACGATGCCTGTGAAAATATTGCCGGTCCACAGCCCGGTCGGCCGCGTGAGCGGCTCTATCTCGACCGGCAGGCCGACCATGGAATCCCAGTCTTCGCCCGAGGCGAAGCCATCGACCAGAACCTTTGCATAATGGATGATGTATTTCTTTTCAGCCGGTTCCCAATAGGGTTGCGGTTCCACGAAATAGAGCGACGCGCCGGGTTCGGTGATCTCATCCTTTGCCCGCCATGCGCGCTTGCCGTCAATCTTTCGCTCCTCAAGCCGATCGCTGAGATCGGTGATCTTGTCGCCGCGTTTGACACCGAAACGCTTCGGTTTTTCCATATCCATCGCCGGACCGCGATCCATGGGATGAGTGAATATGAGGTCGAGCGTCACCGGACCGCCATCGGTCACGACGTCTTCGGACGGAATGAGTTCCTGAAAATGGGCAAAGGCGGCGGTCGAAAACCACATCATGCAAAGGGTGGAACAAATGAGTTTTTTCATCAATCGAATGTCTCCAGGAACAGAGAGGTTCAGGATGCAGGCTTGGTCTTGTTCGGCTTGACTTTGCGCTTGCCCACAACACCGCTTGGGACCCGGGCGTGGGGGGGCGGCTCCAGTTCGGCTTTAGGCAGAAGGAAAAGCCAGGTGACGAAAACGAACGGGGCGGTGAATGTGGGAATGCCGATCGGGGTCAGCGCCACGTCCATTGCTCCTTGCACGATGACGGTGAAGACCGTGCCCAGCAGGGCGAACAGGGTCACGCGCCAGGAAGGCTGGAAGAAGACGCAACCGAGGCCGACGGCGGTGAGACCGGGGCTGAAGCCGAAAAGACCGGCTTCGATATCCGACAGGCTTGCGCCCAGCGCCAGCGACAGGAAAAGCGCCACGGCTGAACCGAGAAGGGCGAAGATGCCCGCCCAGACGGAGCTGACCAGCAGGCCGACAACCACCAGAATGCCGCTCACGGCATTGTTGATGAGGAAGACCTGTGCCGGGCCTTTCAGCCATGCTTCAACCAGTTGGAGCCAGTTTGCCGAAAATTCCACGGGTGCTGCGGCGGCGCCGTGCGGCAAGGCGGGTGGCCCCATCGCGGCAATCGGCAGATGCCCGAAGGAATAGGCTGCGAGGACGAGAAACCATGTCGTGAGGACGAAGGGGAAGGTGAGGGCGGGCGTATCCCATGTCTTCATGACTCTGGAAACGGCAAGCATAACCACCGTCGAAACCGCGGCGCCGATCACGAGGATGAACCACATGGCGGGGCCAGGTGCGAGGAAAGTCGGCACGGCCGCTCCCACCAGAACCCCGTTGAAGCCAAACATGCCCTGCCGCAGCGATAGCCTGTCGGCGTCCAGCAGCATGGCGACGACGGTTGCCACGACAAGGGCGATCACCGCGCCGATGGCGATGGCAGCCTGTCCCGCGCCGATGGCGCCCCAGACGATCGCGGCAAGAAAGAACAGCCCTGTCAGTGGGTTGTTCTGAAAGATGACCTGTCCCGCACCGCGCAGATTCATGTCGATGAAGCGGATAAGGGCATTGCCTTCGACGATTTCAGACCAGCTTGACGGCGCATTTGCCATGGAGGCCTCCTAGGCCCAGAGGAAATTTTCGGGCAATCTCGCGCCTGTGACTTCCTGGCGCGCGAGACCCCAGATATTGCGGATCGCTTCGCGCACGGGCGCGCTTTCCATGCCCAGCACCTTGAACAGAAGCCCGGCATCATTGGGAAGGCGGCTCGCCCCCCAGGCAATTCCCCGCTCCATGTCGAATACGGGATCGATCGTCTCGAAAAGGCGGTCGGCATGAACCTTCGGCGTGAGCAGAACGAGATTGCCGAAAACATGGAAGGAACCCATCGCGCCAAGGCGGGAAACATTTCCGCGAAACGGCTCGACGATGAATTTTTCCGTGAAGAGCGACGTTCCGTCCGGGTGCGCGGCATGAAATCTGGATGAGAACAGGTCGTAATGGAACAGTTCTCCGCTGCCGTAATATTTGCGGCCCGCCATCAGGACTTCGGAATAGATCAGCGTCGCCGTCGGGTCGATGCTGACTTCGGTTTGCTGCACGAAGCGGGAATGTTTGTGCGGAATGATGGGGTGGGGGATATATTCGAGATAGGCGTTCGCACCGAGCGTTATGGTCTGGGTCTGCGTTGCGAAATTCGCGTCCATTTCCTGAATGCGGGTGGCCGATTGCGTGGTGACATGGGCCTGTGTATCAGGCTCCAGGTCGATTTCGATGTCGTAGCGGTCGCCTTGCAGGATGCCGCCCGCATTGGAAATGATGCTGACACAGGGAAGCTTCGGCATTCCCTCATCCCAATAAAGCGCCTGCTGCACGATCAGCGGCGCGCGGCGATGCAGCGTAGCAAGCACGGTGCGCTCGGGCCGGGGTTCAAAGCCAAGGCGCAGGAAGGCGTTCTTGCCGAACGAGCCGCTTGGCAATTGTTCCGGCTCGTCCTGATAATTTGCCAGTTCCCGCGCCTTGCCAAGCATCATGCGCTCTCCTTGCGGACCTCGGTGTCGAACAGGACGTTTTCACGGATCAGGTGCACCAGATCATCGATGCCTTCATTCGTCTTGCAATTGGTGAAGACGAACGGCTTCTTGCCGCGCATCATGCGGGAATCGTCGTCCATCACTTGCAGGCTGGCGCCGACATAGGGCGCGAGATCGGTCTTGTTGATGACCAGAATATCCGACTGGCTGATGCCGGGACCGTTCTTGCGCGGAATCTTGTCGCCTGCGGCGACGTCGATCACATAGATGAAGAAATCGATGAGCGCGGGGCTGAAGGTGAGCGTCAGATTATCGCCGCCGCTTTCCAGCAGAACTAGATCGGTGTCGGGAAATTTGGCTTCCATTTCCTCGACGGCGGCAAGGTTCATGCTCGGGTCCTCGCGAACCGCAGTATGCGGGCAGCCGCCGGTTTCAACGCCGATGATGCGGTCTTCGATCAGAACGCCCTTGAGCGTGCGCTGCACATGCTTGGCATCCTCGGTGGTTACGATGTCATTGGTGATGACGAGAATGCGATAGCCGAGCTTGATAAGGATCGGCACGACGGCTTCGATGATGGCCGTCTTGCCGGAGCCAACCGGCCCGCCGACCCCGATACGTGGAATTTTCTTCATAATCTCGGTCCCTCGTTAATTCATGAACATGCGGACATGGCCCTTGACGTGAACTGCCGCCAGGATGTCGACCATCGGGGCGAAGCTTGCCATGTCCTCGATGCCGGCATCGGCGATTTCCTCGTAAGCGGAGGCAACGGTGGCGGTCGCCTCCAGCAGTATTTTCTGCGTATCCATGAAGGAAACACGCATCAGCCGCAGGGCCGCGCCGAGAATGGTGGTGGCGACGCCATATTGCTGGGCGCCGAAGGCATCCCGGCCATCGACGTTGAGTGCCGCGAAAGCAAGCCCGAGGCTCACCGGATGGGTGCCCGGCGTTTCTGCCTTTTTGATGCGCTCCAGCCAGTGGCGGTTCAATTCGTCATCGATGATCGCCGCCGAAAGCTCGCAGAGCTTGCGGCCCATGCGCACGGTCATGAGCCTCGTTTCTTCGTTGAGCTTGCGTTCGAAAACAGCCTTGTCGATCATTTGCAATGCTGGCCGGTCATCTGTCCTGGCGGCGCGATGGGCCGACAGAAGGGCAATCCCGTCCGATGTCGCGGCCTGGTTCATCGCGGTCAGCGTGAATTCACGCAAGGTTTCCCTGTCGCGAACCAGATTTTGCTGGATTGCCGATTCCAGACCGTTGGAAAACGAGAACCCGCCAATCGGCAGGGCGGAATCCCCGAATTGCAACAGATGCAGGAGAGCCGGCAGGCTGCGATAGGATGAACTGAACTCAGTGATCGTGGCCGTGTGCGTGGTCATGGTCGTGATGCTCCTGCCCATGCTGATGACCATGCGAATGCGGCATGGAATCCGCGCCGCCGAAAAGCCGCCGCGCTTCGTGCGGGGCCATATAGGGGATCACATCCGCGCCAGGCATGAACTCATAGGTCACGCCGGGGAGATTGTGGGTTTTCATCACCGATGCCATGACCTTGCGGTCGACGGTCAGCGGCACGAACACCTTCGTTTCCTTCACCACCGCAGGCCAATGCTGGTTGCCGAGCGCGTGGCCAAGCTCGAAGACGGTGCGCACGACGGCATTGCCGTCTTCGCCGATCACGGAGGCAAGGTCGATGACCATGACTTCCTTGAGATGAACGCGAGCGACAACGGCACGCCTGTCATCTTCATTCCACAACAGGATATCGCCGTCATGCAGATGCGTGTTGCGATCGAGCGAGAGCGCAAGCTCCATCTCGCCGGATGTCGCCTTGCGCAACCGGCTCTTCTGCGCCTCCCACTGGTCAAGCACCAGCCAGTCTATTTCGGCCCCGGCGAGCCGGTCGCGCCAATGTGGATCGCGCGAATTGCCGACAATGTCCTCAATGATAATCATGCGGTTCTCCTCAATGCGTTTGGCCAAAACACCGGCCTCAATATCAACTGAAGAAATAGAGCTGGTTGAGCGAAATCGACTGTGGTGGCTTCACGGTCGCATGGACCCCATCGACCTTGACCGCGAAGGTCTGCGGATCGACCTCGATGTTCGGCAAATAGCTGTTGCGGACCATGTGGGCCTTGCCGATGACGCGGGTGCCGGAGACGGGCATCACCAGCCGTTGCAGGCCGAAGCGTTCGGCAACGCCCTTGTCGTAGGCCGCGCGCGAAACGAAGGTGATCGATGTCTTCTGGAGCGCGGAGCCATAGGCCGCGAACATCGGGCGGTAATACATGGGCTGCGGCGTCGGCAATGATGCATTCGGATCGCCCATATTGGCCCAGGCCACCAGTCCGCCCTTGAGAACGAGCTTGGGCTTGACGCCGAAGAAGGCGGGCTCCCAAAGCACCAGATCGGCGAATTTTCCAGGTTCAATCGAGCCGATCACATCGCTGACGCCGGCAGTGAGCGCCGGATTGATGGTCACTTTCGCAATATAGCGCAGCACGCGGAAATTATCGTTTCCGGGTGCATCCTCCGGCAACGGGCCGCGCGCCTTTTTCATGGCGTCTGCGGTCTGTATGGCGCGAAGGAAGGTTTCACCGATGCGGCCCATGGCCTGCGAATCCGAGCCGATCATCGAGATGGCACCCATGTCGTGCAGCACGCTTTCGGCGACGATCGTTTCGGAGCGCACACGGCTTTCGGCAAAGGCAACATCCGACGGGATCTTCGGATTGAGATTATGGCAGACCATGATCATGTCGAAAAGCTCGGCAACCGAGTTCTGGCCGCAGGGCAGCGTCGGATTTGTGGAGCTTGGCAGGATATTGCTCTGGCCGACCACTTTCAGCAGATCGGGCGCATGGCCGCCGCCGGCGCCTTCACTGTGATAGGTGTGGATGGAACGCCCGTCGAAGGCGGCGATGGTGTCCTCGACATAGCCGGATTCGTTGAGCGTATCCGTGTGGACGGCCACCGACACATCATATTCATCGGCAACCGAAAGACAGGCACGGATGGCGGCCGGGGTCGCGCCATAGTCTTCATGAACCTTGAAACCGGCAGCACCGGCCTCCAGCTGTTCGACCAGCGGCGCGATGCCGGTGGAGTTTCCCTTGCCCTGGATGCCGAAATTGATCGGCAGGCCCTCGATGGAGCGCAGCATCATTTCGAGGTTCCACGGCCCGTTGGTCGTGGTCACGCCGTTCGTGCCGTCCACTGGCCCGATGCCGCCGCCCCAGAGCGTGGTAATGCCGTTCGAGAGAGCCGCCTCCACCTGCTGCGGTGCGATATAGTGAACATGGGTATCCATGCCGCCAGCGGTAAGGATAAGATGCTCGCCCGATATCGCGTCGGTGGACGCGCCGGTGACGAGGCCGCGTGTGACGCCATCCATCGTGGAGGGGTTGCCGGCTTTGCCGAGGCCAACGATTCTTCCGTTGCGAATGCCCACATCGGCTTTCACAACGCCCTGTATCGCATCGATGACCGTGACATTGGTGATGACCAGATCAAGGCACCCGGCTTCCTGGGTGAGGAAGTTTTCCGAACCCATGCCGTCGCGCAGCGTCTTGCCGCCGCCATATTGCAGTTCGTCGCCATAGATGGCGCGCAAATCCTTTTCGATTTCAACATAAAGATCGGAATCGCCAAGCCTTATCTTGTCCCCAATTGTCGGGCCGTAAAGGTCGGCATATTGCTGGCGGGAAATCTTTGTCATGTTCCTGATGCCTCGAAATATGTTCCGGGTTGAGCCCTATTTGGCGTTTTTGACATCTGATTTGCGCGACTTGAAGCCAAGCCTTTCGGCGCGCTCGATGGCGGTTTCGCGGTTCGGCTGATAGTCGGGCGTGGGGCCATCGCCGCTCCAGCCATCGACCAGATTGTTGAAGCCGAAGATGAAGCGCTTGCCCGCGTAAGGAACCAGTGTCACTTCCTTCTCGTCGCCGGGCTCGAAACGAACCGCGGTGTTGGCGGGAATGTCCAGACGCAGGCCAAAGGCTGCGGCGCGATCGAATTCGAGATAGCGATTGACTTCAAAGAAATGGAAATGCGACCCGATCTGAATGGGGCGGTCGCCGGTATTGCGCACTGTGAGCGTCGTGCGCGGGCGGCCCGGATTGATCTCGATGGGGTCTTTCGCCAGAACATAGCCGCCAACGGGCTGAGGCGCCTTGAGGCTGTTTTTTGTTTGTTCCGGCTGGGGATGGGCAGCTTTCGTGGGTTCCTTGGCCATGATGCTCTCCTGCAAATGCCGCGGCGGATTGATCTGGAACGTCGGAAATCAGGTAATAGGATTATGGAGGCTGACGAGGCGGCTTCCATCGTTGAACACGGCCTCCACCTGGATGAGCGGCACGAGTTCGGGAACGCCTTCCATCACATCATTGGCGCTCAAAACCTTGCGCGCGCCATCCATGACCTCTTCGACCGTCTTGCCCTCGCGGGCACCATCCAGAACATAGGCGCTGAGGATGGAGACTGCCTCCGGATGATTGAGTTTAAGGCCCTTGTTCTTACGTTTGAGAGCGACGTCGGCCAGCATATGAATGACGAGTTTGTCGAACTCGCGCGGTGTCAGGTGCATTTTAGCCTCCGGGACTACAGATAAGGATCAATAGAAAATGAATGGCAATCCATTGCTAACTAGATCGATGTCAACTTCGGTCAAGGCTCTGGTGCTTGCCTTTCTGAAAGCATGCCTGCCTGCTTTCCTTGCGCGGGATCGAAATGTCCGTTCTTGGGTACTCTTCTTTGACGTAAATCGAAATAATGGTGGTGCCCATTTCGGGTTATCCGCTGTTCCTTAGAGCGGTTCCGGTTTAAGCGGTATCGTCGGAACCGCTCTATCTATTTGTTTTAACGCATTATTCGACGCATCGAAGCGGGACCGGAAATCAGTCCAATGGACTGATTTCCCCGCGTAGGCGCTTCGCACTTTCGGCTCGAAAAGCTGTAGGTGATCCATTTGATATTCTAGGCCGATGGTTGCGGTGTCCAGATCATCATCAGTCGCGACGAGCGCCGCGAGTGGCTCATACCCTACGAGTTCATCCGAAACACGGACTTCAGAGCCAGATCGATTCATCATCGATCCAATCCATCAGAGGCCGGGACTGAACACCTAAGGCATGTTTTTCATCATCTCGGGTGACATGGGCATCATGTTCTCGTTAAGATGATGCATGACCCAGAGCGAACCCGCGAGCGCGATGCCGACGATGATGAGCGTGAAGATCAACGCCATCAGCGTCCAGCCGCTTTCGGAACGCGGATTCATATGCAGGAAATAGATCATGTGAACCACGATCTGCACAGCACCGATGCCCATGACGAGCACGGCGGTCAGCTGCTTGCTGGCCAGGACATCGCCCATGACAAGCCAGAATGGAATAGCCGTGAGTATGACCGACAGGACGAAACCTGTCATGTAGCCGCCGAAAGTGGCGTGAATCTCATCCGCACCGGAACCGTGGGTGTCGTGCGCGCCCGGCTGTGCCGCCTGGTGTTGGCTTTGTGCGCTCATCCCATAACTCCCAACAGATAAACAAAGGAGAATACCCCGATCCATATGACGTCGAGAAAATGCCAGAACATGGAAAGACACATCAGGCGCCTGCGATTTGCGGCAATCAGGCCATGGCGCGTCACCTGCAACATCAGGGTAATCAGCCAGACGATCCCGAATGTGACATGCAGGCCGTGGGTTCCCACAAGCGTGAAAAACGACGACAGGAAAGCGGAACGGCCCGGCCCCGCGCCCTCGCCGATGAGATGGCTGAACTCGTAGACTTCGATGGCCAGAAACAATGCGCCGAAAATGCCGGTAATCGCCAGCCAGAACAGCGTTCCCGCCTTCTTGTCCTGCTGCATTTGCAGCATGGCAAAGCCATATGTGATCGATGACAGCAACAGCATTGCCGTATTGATGGCCACGAGATTGAGGTCAAAGAGATCCGCCGGTGACGGTCCCGCCGCATAATTGCGGCCCAGCACGCCATAGGTGGCAAACAGAACGGCAAATATCAGGCAATCGCTCATGAGATAGAGCCAGAACCCCAGCATCGTGCTGTTTTCCGGGTGATGGTCCTCCGTCAGATAAAACTGCGGCTTCTCGGAGCGGTCCACATATGTTTCTGTCATCGTGTCAGCCTATCCAGCGAGAAGTTTCGAACGGGCGGCTTCCGTCGCCGCGACGGTTTCCGCGGGGATGTAGAAGTCACGCTGATAGTTGAAGGTGTGGGCGATCGCGGCGATCAGCAAGGCAACGAAAGAGACGATCGCCAGCCACCAGATGTACCAGATGAGTGCAAAGGCAAGGATGACGCTCAGTGCTGCAAGAATGACGCCTGCGCCCGTATTGCGCGGCATATGGATGGGCCGGAAACCGGTCAGCGGCCGCTCATGGCCACGATTTTTCATGTCATACCAGCTGTCGAGATCATGAACGACCGGCGTGAATGCAAAATTATATTCCGGCGGCGGTGAGGATGTCGACCATTCCAGCGTCCGGCCACCCCATGGATCGCCGGTCAGGTCGCGTAATTGGTCGCGCTTCGCATAGCTCACGACAAGCTGGATGACGAAAGAGGCTATGCCAAGCGCAATGAGGCCCGCGCCGAAAGCCGCAACCACGAACCATATCTGGAGCGAAGGGTCCTCAAACTGGTTGAGGCGGCGGGTGACGCCTTTGAGCCCCAGGACATAGAGCGGCATGAAGGCGAAGAAGAAGCCGATCTGCCAGAACCAGAAGCTCATCTTGCCCCAGAAGGGATCGAGCTTGTAGCCGAATGCTTTCGGCCACCAGTAGACGAGCCCCGCCATCAGCCCGAACACAACGCCGCCAATGATGACATTGTGGAAATGCGCGATCAGGAAGAGGGAATTATGCAGCACGAAATCGGCCGGCGGGATGGCCAGCATAACGCCCGTCATGCCGCCGATCACGAATGTCACCATGAACCCGATGGTCCACAGCATCGGCACTTCATAGTTTATGCGCCCGCGATACATGGTGAACAGCCAGTTGAACATCTTCGCCCCGGTGGGGATGGAGATGATCATCGTCGTGATGCCGAAGAACGCATTGACCGACGCGCCCGACCCCATTGTGAAGAAGTGGTGCAGCCACACAATATAGGACAGGATCATGATGACGCAGGTTGCGTAGACCATCGACGCATAGCCGAAAAGGCGCTTGCCGCAGAAGGTGGCGACCACTTCGGAAAAGATGCCGAAAGCCGGCAATACGAGAATATAGACTTCCGGGTGCCCCCATATCCAGATGAGGTTGACATACATCATCGGATTGCCGCCCAGATCGTTGGTGAAGAAATTCGTTCCCGCATAACGGTCGAGCGACAGCAGGGCGAGCGTTGCGGTGAGGATCGGAAATGTCGCCACGATGAGCACGTTGGTGCACAGCGAGGTCCAGGTGAACACCGGCATCTTCATGAACGACATGCCGGGCGCGCGCATCTTCACGATGGTGGCAATCAGATTGATGCCCGACAGCGTCGTGCCGACGCCCGCGACCTGCAAGCCCCATATATAATAATCGACCCCGACATCCGGACTGTAATCGATGCCGGACAAGGGCGGGTAAGCCAGCCAGCCCGTGCGGGCAAACTCGCCGACAAAAAGCGACATCATGATGATGACGGCACCGCCGGTCGTCATCCAGAACGAAAAATTGTTGAGGAACGGGAAGGACACGTCACGCGCCCCGATCTGCAACGGCACGACATAGTTCATCAGCCCCGTCACGAAGGGCATGGCCATGAAGAAAATCATGATCACGCCATGGGCGGTGAAGATCTGGTCGTAATGGTGGGGCGGCAGATAGCCTTCATATCCATTGAAGGCGATTGCCTGCTGGATGCGCATCATGATCGCATCGGCAAAACCGCGCAGAAGCATGACCAGCGCGAGAATGACATACATGATGCCGATCTTCTTGTGGTCCACGCTGGTGAACCATTCGTGCCAGAGATATCCCCACAGCCTGAAATAGGTGATCAGCCCCACAATGGCGATCCCCCCGATCGCGACCCCGAAGAAAGTCACCAGGAGGATCGGTTCGTGATAGGGGATCGCCTCCAGGGAGAGGCGTCCGAAGATCATATTCGTGGAACTGTCACCGCCAATCATGATAGAACATTCCCGAAGTTATCGTTATCCGATCATCAGTTTCGATCGTCTGGACCTGCCAAAGCCGCAGAATATCGCTTCATTTTCCTGGTTCGCCCTCAGGCATATCGTGCATGTCGTGGCCCTGTTCCCGGTTTGCGGCGGGTACCGGCTGGCTGTCGGCCGCGCCGGACTGCGCCTCCTTCATGCCGTGGCGATTGTCGTGTTCAAGCCGGGCCCTGTTTTCGTGACTGTCGAGTCCGCCGCCGCCCATCCGGTCGATATGCATCATGGAACTCACGCACATCTGGCCGGGGCGCACGCACATATTGAGCACGGCTTCGTAAAGTCCGCTTTCGACGGCTGCGAAATAGCGCACCGGCTCCTTGATGCTCGGCTTTTCGAGCTTCAGATAGGTGTCCCTGTTGAGCATGGTTCCATTCTGCTTCACCTGCCCGATCCAGTTTTCGAAACCGGGGGCGTCGAGCCCGTGAAACCGGAAGCGCATATGCGAGAAGCCCTCGCCGCTGTAGTTTGCCGAGAAACCTTCATATTCGCCGGCTTTGTTGATGACCGCGTGAAGCCGTGTCTGCATTCCGGGCATTGCATAGATCATGCCTGCAAGTGCCGGAACATAGAAGGAATTCATGACCGACGAGGCCGTGATCTTGAACTCGATGGGCCTGTCGACGGGGGCCGCCATCTCGTTGACCGTGGCGATGCCGTAATCCGGGTAGAAGAACAGCCATTTCCAGTCGAGCGCCACGACTTCGACGACCAGGGGTTTGGTCCCGGCCGGAACGGGCTGCGTGCTGTCAATCCGGTCGAGCGGCCGATAAGGATCGAGCTTGTGGGTGTTCACCCAGGTGATCGCGCCCAAGGCGATGATGATCAGCAAGGGGGCTGTCCATATGACCACCTCGAGCGCGGTTGAATGATGCCATTCGGGATCGTATCGGGCGGCACTGTTGGACTGCCGGTATCGCCAGGCAAAGAAAAGCGTGAGGAAAATAACCGGCACGATGATAATCAGCATCAGGATCGTCGATATGACGATGAGATCGGCCTGCTGGGCCGCGATGTAGCCCGATGGGGACATCACGACCATGTCGCATCCTGCCAGCCCCGCCGGAAGAAGCACGACCGGGATCGCTTTTCGCGTGAAACTGAAGAATGTGTCCATGCTCGACCCGACCTACATTCCGTTCCCCCAATCATGATAAGGCACAATCCCGTTTCGGGAAGCCCCCCTTTTCAATTTATGGAAATTTCGCGGCCAGGGCGCTTTCGGGCGGCGTTATCTTCTTTTTTTTGGGTTGGTTCCTTGATATCGTGCGCCGGTGCGACATCATAATTGCATGATACATTTCCGTTGGAGAGTTTCATGAGTTCGTCTGCCACGCCAACATCGTCCGGACTTGAACGCGATGCGCGACGCATTCATGAGGACGGAAAGCCATTGTCGCCGGGAAACGTCGCCATCGGCGTTATCATCGGGCGGACATCGGAATTTTTCGATTTTTTTGTCTATGGGCTCGGCTCCGTTCTGGTTTTTCCAAAGCTGATCTTTCCGTTCGCACCCGATCCGGTGACGGCGACATTGATGTCGTTTGCGGTGTTTTCGCTGGCCTTCATCGCGCGTCCCGTGGGGTCGTTCATCTTCATGTGGATCGATCGCCACTATGGCCGGGGAACGAAGCTCACGCTTGCGCTCGTCATTCTGGGCGGCTCGACCGCGTCCATCGCCTTTCTGCCCGGCTTCGAGACGATCGGATATTGGGCCGTGTTCCTGCTCGCGCTGTTCAGGCTGGGGCAGGGTTTTGCGCTTGGCGGGGCATGGGATGGCCTGGCCTCTCTTCTCAGCTTGAGCGCGCCGCAGAACAGGCGCGGCTGGTACGCCATGATACCGCAGCTGGGCGCGCCCATCGGTTTTGCGCTTGCCAGCATCCTGTTCGCCTATTTCGTGCATAATCTCAGCGAAGCCGATTTTCTCGCATGGGGCTGGCGCTATCCGTTCTTTGTCGCCTTTGCGATCAATGTCGTGGCGCTGTTCGCGCGCCTTCGCATCGTTGCCAGCAGCGAATTCGGCGCGGCGATGGATGCCCAGGAATTGCAGCCGCGGCCCGTCTTTGAAATGTTGAGCAAGCATAGCATCGATGTCGTGCTGGGCGCCTTCGTGCCGCTGGCAAGCTTTGCGATGTTCCATCTCGTCACGATCTTTCCGTTGAGCTGGGTCGTCCTGTCGGGCGCGCAGCCCGTGGAACGCTTTCTCTGGGTGCAGGTCGCGGGCGCGGCGATCGGCGTCATCGGCATCATCTTTTCGGGATTGCTTGCAGATCGCGTCGGGCGTCGCCGCGAATTGATGATCGGCGCGAGCATCATTGCGATCTTCAGCTTTTCGGCTCCCTTCCTGCTCGATGCGGGGAGTGTGGGACAGGATGCCTATATTCTGATTGGCTTTGCCGTTCTGGGGCTGACCTTCGGCCAGTCTTCCGGCGCGGTGTCTTCCCGTTTCACGCAATATTACCGCTACACCGGCGCAGCGCTCACATCGGATCTCGCCTGGCTCGTCGGCGCGGCCTTCGCCCCCCTCGTGGCCCTCGGCCTTGCCAGCAGCCTCGGCATCATCTTCATCGGAGGCTATCTCCTGTCCGGTGCGATCTGCACGCTGGCGGCGCTCAAGCTGTCGCGGGTGCTGGATCAAAACTGATCGGTCCCCGCGCCCGGTTTACGGCCTGGCGGCCTGTACGGCGCACGCGCCAGGGCCGGGCTATCTGTTTCGGGTTTTCATCAGCGCCCAGACAAGGATCAGCATGATCACCAGGCCGATGCCAAGTCCCACGCCGCCGCCCCAGACGGCCCCATAGCTTCCGCCGATCAGCAAGCCGATTGCAGCGCCCAGAACAAGCAGCAGAAGTGGTGGCAGGCATCCGATCATCGTTTATCCATTGCGTCAGCTCCTCGGAAATCTTTCGGGAGCAGTGAAAGTGCTGCAAGGCTTTGCCTTCGCAAAGGCAGGAAACAAAATACGCTTGCGCCAGACCATAAGTTCATTCGTCCCGGCAGCCCAGAGCATTTTCGAGCCGGAACCGCTCTATGGATCGTCGGGAGAGCTGAGATAGAGGCCCGTTATGGGGTCGATGCACAGCAGATGATCGACGACGTTTTTCACGCCGGGAACATTTTCGGCGGCGACGCGGATCGCTTCGCGGACCGTGTCATCGAATATGATGCCATGGAACTCGACAATGCCGCCATGCACCGTCACCCGAACGGAACCGGACCAGGAATGCTGCTTCAGTTCCTCCATGATGGATGTGCGGATATGGTCATCGTCCTGCGCGCCGGGATTTTGTTCCGGCGTCATGCGCAACACGGCGCGCATCAGGTCCGACCGCGCCACGATGCCGACAAGCGTTCCATCATCGACGACCAGCACCCGCTTGATCTTTCTGGAGATCATGAGGTCGACAAGTTCGCTGACCGGGGCCCGCGACGAGATGGTTACGGGATCGGGCGACATGACTTCCTCGACCTTGTGGCCGTGGCCGTGAATATATTCCGCCGCCTCCTTTCGCGGGCTGAGAAAGAAATCAAGCCAGCCTGCCCGTCTTGGCAGGGTTCCCAATTCGATACGGCGGAGAAAATCGCCTTCCGTCAGCACGCCGACGAGATGTCGATCGGCAGAAACCACGGGCAGGCCGCTGATCCTGCTGCCCAGCATCAACCGCGCGGCATCGGCGAGCGATGCCGTCGGCGCTATCCCGATCACGGGCGCCGTCATGATATCGCCCACCCGCATCGTTTTTCCAGAATTGTCCATCCAACTTATTCCATCGCTATCGAGTGATCGACTTGCTGGGCCGTCTTGGGCTTGCGCAGCAGCAGGACCAGCGGCATCGCCAAAAGCGACAACACCATCAACAGTTTGAAATCATCGATATAGGCGATGATCGTGGCCTGTTCGGTTATCATGTTGTCCAGCAGCGCCCGGCCAGCCGCCTTTGCCGGATCGAGATACTGGGAGACGAGCGGCGCTTCGAAATTGCGGTTGAAAGGGGTCACATAGGCTGAAATATCGGCATGGTTGACCTGGGTGTTCTCGGTCAGAAGCGCCGATACAACCGCAATCCCCACGCTGGACCCGATATTGCGCGAGAGGTTGTAAAGCCCCGTGCCGTCACCGCGCAGATGCGCGGGCAAGGTCGAAAACGCCATGGTGGTGAGTGGTACGAACAGAAAGCCAAGCCCCGCACCCTGCACGAACCCGACCCATACGATGGTCCATTGCGATATGTCGGGCGTCCATCCCGTCATCTCGTACATGGCCCATGCCGTGAGCGCCAATCCGACAAGCAGCAGAAAACGGGAATCGACCCGGCCGATCAGCTTGCCCACCACGAACATGCAGGCCATGGTGCCAAGCCCGCGCGGCCCCATGACGATACCGGCGGTCGTAACCGGATAGCCCATCAGCGTCTGAAGATAGGGCGTCATCAATGCGAGCGATGCGAGATAGGTTATGCCGATGACGAAAATGAAAAGCATGCTGATCGAGAAATTCCGGTCGAGAAAAAGCTGCGGCTTGACGAAGGAATTGTCGGTCGTGAACGTGTGCACCACCAGAAGATAGAGAGCCGCCGCGCAGACGATGGCTTCAATCATGATTTCCCCGGATGAAAACCAGTCCAGCTGCTCGCCGCGGTCGAGGAAAAGCTGTAGCGATGCGATGGCGAGGCTGAGCAAGCCGAACCCTGTCCAGTCCAGACGCGCCTTCAGGTCGATCTTCGTTTCCGAAACGAAGACCATGACGCCGCCCAAGGCCAGCATGCCGATCGGCACATTGATGTAGAAAACCCAGCGCCAGCTCAGATGGTCCGTCAACCATCCGCCGATCACCGGCCCCAGCACGGGGCCGACCATCACGGACACGCCAAAAAGCGCCATGGCCGATCCGCGTTCCTCAAGCGTATAGATATCGAGCAGGATGCCTTGCGACAAGGGCACGAGTGCTGCGCCGAACAGGCCCTGAAGCAGCCGGAACCCGACGATCTGCGAAAGAGATTGCGCCAGGCCGCACAGAACCGAGGCAAGAACGAAGCCGGCGATTGCCACCAGAAGCACCCGTTTGCGCCCGAACCTGGCGGCCAGAAAGCCGGAGGGCGGCGTCATGATGGCTGCGGCCACGATATAGGAGGTCAGCACCCAGTTGATCTGGTCCGCGCTCGCCGAAACGCTGCCCTGAATATAGGGAAGCGCGACATTGGCGATGGTCGTGTCCAGCGCCTGCATGATGACGGCGAGGATCACACATGCCGTAATGGCGCCCCGATGCGCGATCGCCGGGGCCTGTGAAACGGCAATGCTAGACATGTTCGCTGCTGCCAAACAATCTGGCTATGAAGTTCGGCAAGCCGCGGGCGTGTCCGGTATCGACCTCGACATCGACACTCATGCCGACGCGCAATGGCGGCTTTCCGCTGGTGTCGGTGATGCTCACACGCATTGGAATGCGTTGAACGACCTTGACCCAGTTGCCGGACGTGTTCTGCGATGGGAGAAGCGCGAAACTGGCCCCGGATGCCGGGCTGATGCTGGTCACTTTCCCTTTCCATTTCACACCGGGATAGGTATCGACCGAGATCGTGGCTTCCTGGCCGGGTTCGATATGCGTCAGCTCGGTTTCCTTGGGGTTTGCCAATATCCACAGGTGATCGGTGGAGACCAGCGAGAATGCCTGTTGCGAGGCTTCCAGATAGGAGCCGATCTGCAAGGAATTCACATTGGTGACGATGCCGTCGAAGGGCGCGCGCACGACGGAATCGTCGAGCTGGCGCCGCGCATCGTCAACCTTGGCTTTTGCCTGCAGGAAGAGCGGGTTCTGTTCGACCGGCTGGCCGGCGTCGCCGCCCAACTCGGCCAAAGCGGACTGCGCCTTGGCTCTGGCGACGATCACCTTCTGGCGCGCCGCGTCGAGGTCGTGTTTGGCCTGGTCCAGCACGGCCTGGGAGGCTGCCCGCGTCGCGACCAGATTTTGCTGCCGCTTGTAGGTCGCTTCGTAATAGGGAAGGTCGGCTTCGGCCCGCTGGATTTCCGCCAGCGCCTGCTGGTAGCTGGCTTTCAATGTCACAATCTGATTGCGGACATGGCCAAGTTCTGCCTCTGCGCCTTCAAGCGCGATGCGGAAGGGGGCGGGTTTCAGCGTAAACAGGACCTGCCCGGTTTTGACGGTCTCATTTTCCCGCACATCGATCGATGCCACCAGCCCCGATACATCGGTCGAGACGCCCAATATGTCGGCCTGGACATAGGCATTGTCGGTGGACATGAAACGCCCGCCGGTCACATAGAAATAGCCGCCGGCCAGGAGCGCCAATGGCAAGAGTGAAAACAACAGGCGACGGCGTTTCAGCCTGCGGCGCGCGCGGTCGGCGGGGGCGTCTGACAGCGTGACCGGGCCCTGCGCGGCGGGGGCGGCCTTTTCCGCGTCGGCATCGTGCGGTCGTTCGGAACGGACCGGTTCGGCGGCAGGATGTTTCACGATATTCGAAGGATCAGTCATTGCGTGTGTCTTCTTGGGTGATGGGCGCCCGGCAGGCGCGGGCGAGATTTTCTTTCATGGAAAGGAGCGTCCGGATCAGCTGCTCCTGCTCCTGTTCCGAGATATTGTCCAAGGCTTCCTGACGTGTGAGGGCGCCCAGTTCGCGCATGCTGTCCAAAAGCGGCAGGGCGGCGTCACAGATATGAATAAGGAAGGCGCGACGGTCCGTCGGATGGGGGCGCCGCTCCACAAGGCCCTGCTCGACGAGCCTGTCCAGAATGCGGGTGAGCGTTATGGGCTCGATCTCGAGTTCTTCCGCCAGGCAGCGCTGTTTGATGCCATCGTTTTTGGAAAGAATGGCCAGTGTGTGCCATTGCGTGCGTGTGAGGCTTTTTTCGCGTGCCCGCTGTTCGAAACGTTTGCGGAGGAGCCTGGCCACATCATGCAGGAGGAAGCCAAGAATGCGGGTGTCTGTCACGAAGGATGCCTGGTTTTTAATAAGCTAGCTCATATTAAGGAGAGAATAAAGCTATCATTGAAATAAAGACAAGCGGCTTTTGGCCAAGGCTTGCGGAGTGCATTCAAATCTGCGTGATTTTCTTCGTGGAAAGCGCGTTTGCGCTGTGGCGATCATTGCGGAAGATCAATTCGATGGCCGTCAATTGTGCACTGGCCTTCGGATAAGGCTTGTGCCGGGCTGAAATGAAACGCCGGTTTCAATATGGCAGAAATTTATAAAAAATCTTGGCTTTACAGGATCGGTTCCAGGGAGCAATGCAACATGGGCAATCACCTACAGGCTGCAAATTGTCGGAGCGATCAGGTTTCGCCAGAGCGGTTCCTGCTTTAACGGAATCGCCGGAACCGCTCTATCTATTTGTTTTCACGCATTATCCGACGCTAAACCGCTTCGCGCTTTTGCTGGAAATGCTCTAAAGCATTACTGTATTGATTGAATCAACGGAAACGCTCTAACGAAAGACGAGCAAGTGTCGAATAAGCTTCACCGCAATCAGGCTGGATTTGCAACGCGCGCCATTCATGTCGGACAGGAACCCGATCCATTGACCGGCGCGGTGATCCCTCCGATCTATCATGCCACTACCTATGTTCAGGACGGCATCGGCGCCAGCAAGGGCTATGACTACAGCCGAAGCGGCAATCCCACGCGCAATGCGCTGGAACTCTGCCTCGCCGATCTTGAAGGTGCGGAGGCCGCCTTCGTTTTTCCGAGCGGTCTGGCCGCGGCGGCCACCCTGCTGGAGGCGCTTCCGTCAGGATCGTCGATCCTGGCGCATAACGATCTTTATGGCGGGGTCTACCGGCTGCTCGCCGATGTGCGGCCGGTAACGGCTGGCCATCAGGTCAATTTCGTCGATTTTTCCGATGAAGCCGCGCTCCGGCAGGCCGTAGCGGACCACAAGCCCAGCCTGTTATGGTTCGAAACCCCGTCCAATCCGACGCTTCGCATTGTTGATCTGTCTCTGGTGGCGAAGCTCGGCGCCGAAGCGGGCGCCATCACCGTTTGCGACAGCACGTTCTCGTCCCCGGCCGGTCAAAGGCCGATCGAACATGGCATCCATGTGGTCGTCCATTCGGCCACCAAAATGCTCAATGGCCATTCCGATCTCCTTGGCGGGGTGGTTGCTGTCTCCGCCCGCGCTCCGGCGGGCCTCGCCCAGCGGGTCAAATATCTGCAGAATGCGCTCGGATCAGTCATGTCGCCGACAGACTGCGCGCTTTTGCACCGCTCCCTGAAAACACTGGAAATCCGCAGCCACAGGCAGTCGGAAACGGCGCTGAAGCTCGCCGTCAGTCTTGAGCGTCGAGCAGAGGAACTGGGGTTGAGCCGGGTTGTCTATCCCGGTCTTGCAAGCCATCCGCAGCACGAGATGGCGGCGCGCCAGATGATAAATTTCGGCTGTGTCGTCTCGGTCGAGGTTACGGGCGATGTGGCGCGCGTCGAGCGTATTTTGACTTCCACACGCTATTTCCATTTCGCGGTCAGCCTTGGCAGCGTGGAAAGCCTCATCCAGCATCCCTTCTCCCTCACCCATGCGGTGGTGCCGGAAGACCAGAAGAACGATCTGGGGATTGGCCCGCAGCTCATTCGCATTTCCGTGGGTCTGGAAGATGCGGACGATCTGGAGGCCGATCTCGTTCAGGCACTTCTCGGCAGCCGTTAAACCTGCCATTGTCGGGAAACCGGGCGGGCTGCACGGAGCGGCCGGGCTGCTTCAATTCCGGCAGGGATGACGGGATCGCTCGATCCGGCAATCGAAGGATGGACAGGCATTGAAGACGGCTATCACGGAAGACAATGTCGCGTCGGGTTCCGGGATCGGGCAGCAGGCCCTTCGCGCGGCGGGCCTGCTGATCCTGCTCGTGCTTGGCTATAGTTTCTGGCGCAACGAGCACTGGCTTATGCTCTGTGCGGGGCTTGCCCTTTTTCTGTTTGGCATGCAGTGCCTGGAGGAGGGCTTGCGCAATCTTGCGGGCAGCGCCCTGGAGCGCATGCTGGCGCGGGGCACCTCGACATCGTGGAAAAGCCTTCTGGTCGGTCTGGTGGGCGCCACGGCCATGCAGTCGAGCACGCTGGTTTCGCTGATGACGATTGCGTTTATCACCACCGGCCTGATCGCGCTTCCCGCCGGCATTGCCATCATCTTCGGCGCCAATCTCGGCTCGGCCACCGGCATATGGCTGCTTGCGCTTGCAGGCCAGAATTTCAGCCTGTCGGCCCTGGCCCTGCCATTGCTGGTGTTCGGCGTCCTGGCGAGTTTCCTCGGGCCGAAGATGAAGGCGCTGGGAAGAATCCTGCTCGGGATCGCTTTCATTTTCCTCGGCATCGACCAGATCAAGCAGGGCTTTTCCGTCGTCACCGAAAATCTCGATCTGGCGCAATATAGCCTCGACGGGTGGCCGGGGCGGCTGTTGTTTGCCGTCGTCGGGCTTGTGCTGACCCTGCTTCTGCAATCGACCCACGCAACGCTCATGCTGACACTGGCCGCGCTCGGTCTTGGTCAGGTCGATCTCTGGCAGGCGGCGGCAATAGCCATTGGCGCCAATGTGGGCAGCAGCATCACGACCGGCATTGCGGGCGCATTGGGCGGCAACCGCAGCGGCCAGCGCCTCGCGCTGGCCCATGTGATCTTCAATATCGTGACGGCTGTGCTGGCGCTTCTGGTCATGGATGTCTTTGTGCGCCTTGCCGTTTTTCTGACCGAGGCGATCGGGCTTGGCGACAACCAGCTTATCATGCTCGCCTTTTTCAACAGCGCATTCAACATTCTGGGCGTTCTCGTTTTCTGGCCGATGCTTCGCCCCTTTACACGATTTCTGGAATATGTCCTGCCGGCCAGACCGGAGCCCCGTGTTCTCATTCCCCATCCCGAGCGCGCCCAGCCCGATGCGAAGCCGCTTGAGGCCCGCTATCTGGACAAATCGGCGCTCAGCACGCTCGATACGGCTGCGGCTGCGGTCGCGCATGAATTGCAGCATCTTGGCCGCCTCAGTATCGAGGTCATCTGCCATGCGCTTTATCTGCCGGTCAGCGAAATCAATCGCGCCAAGCATGACGACGCCGTCATGCGCGCGCGGCCGGATGACGATTATGCGGATGCGGATCTGCTCTACCGCCGCTACATCAAGGGTGTCTATGGCGATATTCTGAGCTTTATCGGCAAGGTGGAACTGCCGGACGATCAGGAGCGGCAGGCATTCTGGATGACCTGCCAGATGGTGGCCTTGCAGCTTGTGGAGATTGTGAAGGACGCCAAACATCTGCAGAAGAATCTGGGCTTCTACCTGCGGCAGGGCGATTCCCCGGTGCGCGATAATTATGTCGAGCTTCGGCGTTATCTCATCACGGTGCTGCACGATGTTCGCGTGTTGAGCCGGGCCGGCGCCGAAAGCGAAAACTGGGAGGCCCGCCAGAAGGAGTTTGCCGACGGGATACATCTGTTCGATGTCGATTTCAGCACGCGGCTTTTCGCCCTGAACCGTGAAGGCCGGATCAGCGGCATGCAATTGAGCTCGCTTCTCAACGATCTGGGCTATGCGAAGCGCATCGCGAAGGGGCTCAACAATCTTCTCGAAATGCGAAAACGCTCCAGTGCGGATACGCTGCAAGACCTTTCCGGCATGTTCGATGAGGACACGCCGCTGGTGATCGCCTGAGCCTGGCAATAGGGCAGGCCGTCCGCCCTGACGCAACTATATCCGCGACCGGCGAGAAACATATTTGCCTTTTTGTCCGCTCCCACTATTCGTAAAGGTCTTGGAGAGGGTAACTGAATGCGCGGAAACAGGAAAAAGGCAACGATCTACGATCTTTCGGTGCTTTCCGGGAGTTCGCCTTCGACTGTCAGCGCGGTGCTGAACGGAACATGGCGCAAAAGGCGTATCAGGCAGGAAACCGCCGAAGCAATTCTCGCACTCGCCGAAAAGCATGATTATACGGCAAATCGTCAGGCGCAGGGCTTGCGGCATTCGCGTTCCGGCCTTGTGGGCCTGCTGCTGCCGCTGCATGACAACCGTTTCTTTTCCGCCATGGCGCAGACCTTCGAGGCGCATGTGCGCGCGCGCGGCCTTTGCCCGGTCGTGGTGAGTGCGAGCCGCGACCCGGAAGAAGAACGCGAAACGGCGGAAACGCTGATTTCCTATTCCATCGACGAGCTTTTCATCTGCGGCGCCACCGATCCCGACAGTCTGCACGCGCTTTGCGAAAGGGCAGCGCTTCCGCATGTGAATATCGATCTGCCCGGTTCAAAAGCGCCATCGGTGACGACGGACAATTTTGCAGGCGGCAGGATGCTGACCCAGGCGATCATCGACCATTTCGGTGACGGGCAGCCCCTGCGTCCGGAAGAGCTTTGCCTGTTCGGCGGGCGCAACGATGAATCGACGCGGCAGCGCATCCGCGCCTTCCATCATGTGAAGCAGGCCGTGTTCGGGGAAGACCCGGAAGGCTGTGTTTTCCACACCGGCTATTCTCCGCCCAACACGCTGCGCGCGCTCGATGATTATCGCCAGCGTCATGGCCGGTTGCCGCGCGGGCTGTTCATCAATTCGTCGATCAATCTGGAAGGGCTTCTGCGCTATATGGTCGAGCATCCCGACGAGACGCTGAGCGATCTCGTGGTGGGGTGCTATGACTACGACCCCTTTGCCTCGTTTCTTTCCTTTCCGGTGATTTCGGTTCTGCAGGATGTCGAGGGCATGATCGCCAAGGCGTTCGATCTGATGGAGCGCCGGGTGACGGAACCCGAATTGCATCTCATCATGCCCAAGCTCATCGCGCCGCGCTCGGCCATACCGGGGCCGCTCGATGCGTTGAAGGATATCAAGTAGATGGGCCGCTTCCGTACCGGTAGAGGTTTGGTCAGGCCGGGCATGGCGCCGCCCGAGCGTGACGCCCGGATGTAACGCCGCATTTCACGCATCAACCATATTGTCATCTGCTGCCCGCATTGAAACGTGTTGACAGCTTTTCAATGCTGGCGCATTATCACCTTGCACAATCGATTGTGCAGTGCTTTCAACCCGCTGAAAGGCGTGATGGAGCGCTACTCCGCCTGATGGGAGATGGCGGCGCAGACAAGTGGAGGCATCGTACAGCGCTGATTTTCGAGAGCGGTTTTCCGATGGAGCAACCGGTCGCGTCGGCGCATTCGAGGCAGAGATTTGCCGGCGGAAATCCCGGACAAGTGCCACAAGAAGATTACGACAATCATCAGGAGGAGTGTCATGAAGGCATTGAAGATGACGGGCGCGCTTGCAGGCGTGCTGATGATGGCCGCCGGTACGGCCCAGGCGGAGGTGAAGGATGCCGTGGTCGGCTTCCTGATGCCGGATCAGGCATCGACCCGTTACGAGGAGCGCGATTATCCGGGCTTCGCCGCCGAGATGAAGAAGATCTGCGAAAGCTGCAAGGTGCTTTATCTCAACGCCGATGGCGATGCGAGCAAGCAGCAGCAGCAGTTCAACTCGGTCATTTCGCAGGGCGCGAAGGTGATCGTGCTCGATGCGGTCGATACGGCGGCGGCGGCCTCGCTGGTCAAGCTTGCCCAGTCGCAGGATATCAAGGTCATCGCCTATGACCGCCCGATCCCGGATGCGACGTCGGATTTCTATGTGTCGTTCGACAATGAGGCCATCGGCAAGTCGATTGCGGAATCGCTGGTCAAGCACCTGAAGGAAAAGGGCGTGCCGGGCGACAAGGGCGGCGTTCTCCAGATCAACGGTTCGCCGACCGATGCCGCGGCCGGTCTCATCAAGAACGGCATTCATGCCGGTCTGAAGGACAGCGGCTACAAGACGCTTGCCGAATATGACACGCCGGAATGGGCGCCGAGCAAGGCCCAGCAATGGGCGAGCGGCCAGATCACCCGCTTTGGCGACCAGATCGTCGGCGTGGTGGCTGCCAATGACGGCACCGCAGGCGGCGCGATTGCGGCGATGAAGGCGGCGGGCGTCGATCCGCTTCCGCCGGTTACCGGCAATGATGCGACGATTGCAGCGCTTCAGCTCATCATTTCGGGCGATCAGTACAACACGATCAACAAGCCGTCTGAAATCGTGGCCGCAGAAGCCGCGCGCGTCGCGGGCCAGCTTCTGAACGGCGAAACCCCGAAGGCCGAAGCCACGCTCTACAACACGCCGTCGAAGCTTTTCGTCCCGGTGGTTGTGACGGCTGAAAACCTGAAGGCGGAGATCATCGACAAGAATGTGGTTCCCGCCGCCACGCTCTGCGTGGACCGTTATGCCGAAGGCTGCAAGAAGCTCGGCATCGCCAACTGAACAGCGACACGCCCGGCCGGTTCGCCCCGGCCGGGCTTCCTGCTGTATGTCAGGGAAAGTGAGATCATGCCCCAAGATCACCCCGAAGATCAAAAAGCGGCTGCGTCGTCGCGGCAGCCGGTGCTGCGCCTGAGCGGCATATCCAAGAATTTCGGCGCCGTTTCAGCGCTGACCGATATCGATCTGGAAGTCTTTCCGGGCGAGGTTGTCGCTCTCGTGGGCGATAACGGCGCGGGAAAGTCCACCCTCATCAAGACGCTGGCCGGCGTCCATCAGCCGACATCCGGCACCATCGAGTTCAACGGCGAGAAGGTGGTGCTTTCCTCGCCCGGCGTGGCGCTCGATCTCGGCATTGCGACGGTCTTTCAGGATCTGGCGCTGTGCGAGAACCTCGATGTCGTCGCCAATATTTTCCTTGGCCGGGAGATGAGCCCATACCGCCTCGACGAGGTGTCGATGGAAATCAAGGCGTGGAAGCTTCTGAACGAATTGTCGGCGCGCATTCCAAGCGTGCGCGAGCCGGTGGCTTCGCTTTCCGGTGGCCAGCGCCAGACGGTTGCGATCTCGCGCTCGCTGCTGCTCGATCCGAAGCTCATCATGCTCGATGAGCCGACGGCGGCGCTGGGCGTCGCGCAGACGGCTGAGGTTCTCGATCTTATCGAGCGTGTGCGTGACCGCGGGCTCGGCGTCCTGATGATCAGCCACAATATGGAGGATGTGCGCGCCGTGGCAGACCGCATCGTCGTGCTGCGGCTTGGCCGCAACAATGGTGTCTTCTACCCGGATTCCTCGAATGAGGAACTGGTCGCCGCCATTACCGGCGCGAGCAGCAATTCCGTTTCCCGCCGCGCCGAACGGCGCCAGGCGCAGCACGAAGCCGGTCAGGCCCATGATCGGGGAGAAGCATAATGAACCAGGCAACCGGAAATACTCCTCTCGACCGCCAGGATACACGCGTGCGCCATGACGAAGGCGTTTCAGGCGCGCTGCGCAATTTCCTTGACCGTGTTCGTTCGGGCGATCTCGGATCGCTGCCGGTCATTGTCGGCCTCGTCATCATCTGGACCGTCTTCCAGACGTTGAACCCGGTCTTTCTGTCCAGCAACAATCTCGTCAATCTGCTGTTCGACTGCTCGACCATCGGCGTGATTTCGCTCGGCATCGTCTGCATCCTGATGCTGGGCGAAATCGACCTCTCGGTCGGTTCGGTCAGCGGTCTGGCGTCGGCCATTGTCGGCGTGCTCTGGGTCAATCACGGCTGGCCTGTCGGGATCGCGATGCTGGCCGCACTTTGCACCGGCGCGCTGATCGGCCTGCTTTACGCCTTTCTCTATAACCGCTTCAGCATGCCAAGCTTCGTTTCCACACTGGCTGGCCTGCTGGCGGCGCTCGGGCTTCAGCTTTATCTGCTCGGCAATACCGGCTCCATCAACCTGCCTTACGGCTCGTGGCTCGTGAGCTTCGGCCAGCTTCTGGTCATGCCGCGCCCGCTTTCCTATGCGTTTGCGCTGATTGCGGGACTTGCCATCTTCCTTACCGGGTTTCGCTCTGCCCAGCGCCGCCGTGAAGCCGGCCTGTCGGCGCCGTCGTCAGCCGGGATCGCGCTCAAGGCCATTGTCATCACGGTCATTGTCGGCGGCGCGGTGTTCTATCTCAACCAGTCGCGCGGCGTGCCGTGGATGTTCGGCCTGTTCGTGGCGCTGGTGATCGCGATGAACTACGCGCTCACCCGCACCAAATGGGGCCGCGCCATGCAGGCGGTCGGCGGCAATCGCGAGGCCGCGCGCCGTGCCGGCATCAATGTGAAATTCATCTATATGGCGGCTTTCATGACCTGCTCCACACTTGCGGCGGCTGGCGGCATCATGGCAGCGGCGCGCCTTGCCTCCTCCAGCCAGCAGGCGGGCACCGGCGACGTCAACCTCAACGCCATCGCCGCAGCCGTCATCGGCGGCACCAGCCTCTTTGGCGGGCGCGGCAGCGCATGGTCGGCCCTGCTCGGCATTATCGTCATCCAGTCGATTGCCAGCGGCTTGACGCTGCTCGATCTGTCGTCCTCGCTTCGCTACATGATCACGGGCGCGGTGCTCGCCATCGCGGTGATCGTCGATTCTCTTGCCCGCCGCTCGCGCCAGTCGCACGGCCGCGCCTAACAAAAAGGGTTCTCCAAATGGCTCAGGATCTCAACGGAAAAGTCGGCGCCGTCACCGGTGCCGCCTCCGGCATCGGCTTTGAATGCGCAAGGCATATGGTCGAAGCAGGCATGACGGTGTTTCTCGTCGATCGGGACGAGAAGGCGCTGGCCGAAAAATGCGCCGGGCTTGGCGACAAGGCAAAGCCGCTGGTCATCGACCTGCTCGATCCGGCATCGGTCGCCACCATGATGCCGCAGATTCTCGGACAGGCGGGCCAGCTCGATGTTTTCCACGCCAATGCCGGGGCCTATATCGGCGGTCCGCTGTGGGAAGGCGATCCGGATGCATGGGACCGCATGCTGAACCTCAATATCAATGCGGCTTTCCGCACCATCCATGCGGTGCTGCCGCATATGATGGAGCGCAAGACCGGCGATATCATCATGACAAGCTCCGTCGCCGGTGTCGTGCCGGTGATATGGGAACCGATCTATACGGCGTCGAAGCACGCCGTTCAGGCCTTTGTCCACACGGTGCGCCGTCAGGTCGCCCCGCATGGTATCCGCGTCGGCGGCGTTCTGCCGGGTCCGGTTGTTACCGCGCTCATCAGCGACTGGCCAAAGGCCAAGCTGGACGAGGCGCTGGCCGCAGGCAGCCTGATGGAGCCGAAGGAAGTGGCGGAATCGGTGATGTTCATGCTGACGCGCCCGCGCAACATCACCATTCGCGATCTGGTCATTCTTCCGCAGAGCCTCGACCTCTAGATGGGAGCGACCATGACCAGCTATTATCTGGGCGTCGATGTCGGCACCGGCAGCGCCCGCGCCGGTCTTTTCGATGCCGGCGGCACCATGCTTGCCGCGGCCAGGCGCGATATCGCCATCTGGCGCGAGGCGGGCAGCATCGTCGAACAGTCGAGCGCCAATATATGGCAGGCCGTGTGCGAGAGCGTGCGCGAAGCGGTCAGGCTTGCAGACGTCGATCCGGCTCACATTGCCGGTATCGGCTATGACGCCACATGCTCGCTGGTGGTGCTGGGCGATGGAGGCAAGCCGCTTGCCGTCGGCCCGTCCAACGATCCCGCGCGTGATATCATCGTGTGGATGGATCATCGCGCAGTCGCTCAGGCCGAGCGCATCAATGCGACGAAGGCCAAGGTTCTCGATTATGTGGGCGGCACCATTTCGCCCGAGATGGAAACGCCCAAACTGCTGTGGCTGAAGGAAAACAAGCCGGAAACCTTCGCCGCCGCCTGGCAGTTTTTCGATCTGACCGATTTTCTCACCTGGAAATCCTGCGGCAGCCTCACTCGCTCCGCCTGCACCGTCACCTGCAAATGGACCTATCTCAGCCATGAAAAGCGCTGGGACGAAGCCTATTTCCGGCAAGTCGGCCTTGGCGAACTGGCGGATGAAAATTTTGTCCGCATCGGCACCGATGTTCGCGCCGGCGGCGAAAAGCTTGGCGGATTGAGCGAACAGGCAGCGATGGAACTGGGGCTGAAGCCCGGCACGGCGATTGCCGCCGGTCTGATCGACGCCCATGCGGGCGGGATTGGAACGGTGGGCGCGCGCGGTTCGGAAGGCCGGATATTGTCGCGCATGGCCTATGTGTTCGGCACGTCGGCCTGCACCATGACCACCACCGAAGAGCCTGTTTTTGTGGATGGCGTCTGGGGTCCGTATTTTTCGGCCATGGTGCCGGGCCTGTGGCTCAACGAGGGCGGACAGTCGGCGGCGGGTGCCGCGATCAATCATCTGATCCACATGCATCCCTTCGCGGCGGAAGCTGAAAGGCAGGCGGTAGCCCAAGGCATGGGCCTGGCCGACAGCCTTGCTGCGGAAGTCGAGGCGAGGGGCGGCGTTGAAAAGACGGCTGCGATCATCGGCGACCTTCATGTCGTGCCGGAATTTCTTGGCAACCGGGCGCCGTTTGCCGATCCCGATGCGCGCGCGATCATTGCCGGGCTCGATCTCGATGCCGGGATCGACAGCCTGACAGCGCTTTATCTGGCCGGGCTGTGCGGGCTTGGCTATGGCGCGCGGCAGATCGTGGAGGCGCAGACGGCAAAGGGCATCGAAACCGATACGATCGTGGTTTCCGGCGGGGCGGCGCGTTCCAATCTCGTGCGGCAGGTGCTTGCAGACACGACGGGCCTCGTCATCGCCGCCTCCACATCGCCGGAGCCGGTTCTGCTCGGTTCGGCCATGCTGGGCGCGGTGGCGTCTGGCGCTTATCCCGATCTTGCCGCCGCCATGCACGCCATGTCGGAACTGGGTGCGGTGAACAGGCCGGATGCCGAACGCGCCAGATGGCACGACAGGCGTTTCGAGGCGTTCACGCTATTGCAGGCAACCGCCCGCAAAATCCGCACGCTTTAACAAAAAGCCGCATCGTCTTCGGGCGGTGCGGTATGTGTGTCATATCCTCACGAGGCCGGAGCGCTTCAACAGCCCCATCAGAACCAGTGGCAGGAGTGTGGTGATGAGGATGGCGATGAATGCCATGGCCATGCCGAGGCCGACCGACCCCTGTTCGAACTGACGCCAGATGAAGATCGATATGGTCTGCATGCCAACCGGCGCGACCAGTATCGATGCGACGAGTTCACGCGAGGCGACCGCAAAGACGAGCAGCATGGCGGTTATGAGGCTCGGCGCGATCAATGGCAGCATGATGCGGCGAAAAGCCGTAAAACTGTTCGCTCCACAGACCCGCGCCGCGGCCTCCAGATTGTCGCCGATCTGGTGAAAGGCCGCCGAAGCATAGCGGATCGGCTGCGGCAGGAGAATGCAGCAATAGGCAAGCAGCAGGATCAGCGGTGTGTTGTAGGGCGAGACGGGAAGGGCAGGCTGGTTCCATGCCAGAATGAGACCAACCGCGACAACGACGCCAGGCAGGGCATTCGGCAGGACGGTCAGCAGGTCGAGCCAGAAGCGCCCGCGAAAGCGCATCTTCACCACGGCATAGGCAGCAATCGCGCCGAGCAGTCCGGTCAGCAGAGCGCTTGCAACGCCAAGCGACAGACTGTTGACGAGCGCACGCATACCGCCCGCGCTGTTTTCGGCAATGGCGGCAAAATTATCGAAGCCGAGATTCGACGCTACCAGCCCGCCGGACACCGTTTTCGAAAGAGCAGTCGCCAGAATGGCCAGAAGGGGTACGCCGGTCGCGGCAAAGGCGACGAGGGCAAAGAGGGCCACCACTGGAACGGTGAGCGTTCCGAGCGGGCGCTTGTCCTTTGCCTGCGGTTTGCCGCCGGTCGTCACATAGGAGCGGCGCGTCAGTATCCAGCGCTGCACCAGAAAAGCTGTCAGAGACAGGCAGACGAGTGCTAGCGAAAAGACAGCAGCACCCGCAAGGTCGATGGGCCAGTCGGAAATGCGCAGATCGATCTCCGTCACCAGAACGTCAAAGCCGGAACGGCGTCCAAGGGCGGCAGGTGTGCCATATTCTTCGATGGCTGCTGCGAAAACCAGAAGAAGGCTTGCCGCAAGTCCCGGTGTCGCCAGCGGCAGGGTGATGCGGAAGAAGGCGCGCGATGGCGAAGCCCCGAACACGCGACCGACATCGGAATAGCGCGCACCGACCGCTTCAATCGTGCGTGACACTGCAAAATAGACGAGGGGGAACGTGTTCAGCGCCATGACAAAGCTCATGCCTGCGACCGAGAACAGGAATGGAGCCAGATCGAAACCCGCAAGTTGTTCAAGATAGCCCCGTGGCTGTAGGGTCATGATCCAGCCGAGCGTGGCGATATAAGGCGGGATCATGAAAGGCACGAGCATCAGCATGTCCCATAATACAGCGAAAGGCACCCTGTAGAGCGCCCGAAAGACCGCAAGCGGAACGGCGATGAGAGCGGAAAGCACCACCACCGAAAGCCCGAGCAGCACAGTATTGCCGCTCATGCGCAAAAGCTTGGGGTCTTCAAACAAGGCGGGGAGATGCAGGAAAGGCTCGGTCAGTGAGCCTCTCCCCAGTTGCGGAAAGACAGCCTGAAGAACGATGAAGACAAACGGCACCGCGACGATGAATGCGAGCCCGGCAACCGCAACGAACCCGAGCGGATTGCGAGCCGCCGTACTGCCTGTCGTCATGTCTGTCTGCCCCTCAAATATTAGTTGCTGGCTGCGAAGGCGGCGCTAAATTCCTTCAGCGTCTCGTCGCGCTTGCCGTAGACTTCCTTCGCGTCGATCGGCAGGATT
Organism: Brucella anthropi; assembly: GCF_046630315.1. Lineage (GTDB taxonomy): Bacteria > Pseudomonadota > Alphaproteobacteria > Rhizobiales > Rhizobiaceae > Brucella > Brucella anthropi_A. The sequence goes on from NZ_LQBD01000001.1 coordinate 79,914, forward strand.
TTCAGATCGCCGATCAGCGGGCGATTGGCCGGGATGTCCGTGCGCGAAGGCATCAGATAGGTGTCGGCAACTATTTTCTGGCCTTCATCGGACAGCATGTAGTCGATGAACTGCTTGGCCTCATCCTGGTTCTTCGACCATTTGAGGATCATGGCCGGGCGTGGTGCGATCACGGTGCCGGATGCCGGGAAAATGACGTCGATGGATTCACCCTTTGCCTTGCCGGCAAGCGAGATGTAATCGACGGCACCGAACACAGCGGCCTTCGCGCCCTGAAGGACGGGGTTCAATGCTTCCGCATTGGCACCAGCGACAGTCGCACCGTTTTCATGCAGATTCTTGAACAGGTCCCAGCCCTGCTGGGCTTGAAGGGCGGCAACAAGCTCGAAGGTTGCACCCGACTGTGCGGGGTCCGGCAGATTGACCAGATCCTTGTATTCGGGCTTGGCGAGATCGGCCCACTCGGCAGGCTTTGGCGTCTTGCTGGCCGGATTCCACGCGATGCCGAGGGCGGAAACGCCCTGCGCGACAGCGGTTTCATTCTTGAGGAAATCCGGCACTTTCTCGGCGTTCGGGCTGGTATAGGCGACCAGCCAGTCACGCTTGGCAAAGTCGGTTGCCGTGTCCCACGATGCCGAGATCAGAACATCGACAACCGGATTGGCGGCTTCCGCCTCGATGCGTGCCATGACCTTGCCGGTCGTTGCCTGAAAGACGTTGACCTTTGCGCCGGTCCTGGAGGTAAAGCCTGCGGCAAGCTTTTCGATCAGGCTGCCGGGCCCTGCCGAATAGACCGTTATGTCGGCATGGGCTGCCGTGCCGGCGAGCAGAGCGGTGACAAGCGCAAGCCCCGCGCCGAGAATGGATTTGTTCATCTGTGCCTCCTGAGATCTTGCCTGATGAGATGGCTTTATTTCGAGAACCAGCGCAGCTGGCTGGCATCGACCGAAAGGCCGACCGGTATGCCGGGTGAAAGGCGGATGCGGTCGAGATAGGTCAGTTCGTGGCCATCCTGCTTTGAGCCGATGCGTACTGTGGTCAGATGACCGTCACCGCGAAACTGCGAACGCAGGACCGTTGCGGGAATTGCAGTTTCGCTGACGGGAGCGCTGCGAACCGAACGCGACGGCAACAGTACATGCGTTGCCTTTTCGCTGATGGAGCTGTGGGCGATGTGGATTTCGGTCCGTGCAATTCGATAGGCATTGTCGCGCTGTTCGACCGGCACGACGCAGCCGAGCCGCAGAAAATCTGCAACTTCCAGCGTCGCTGGTTCGGCAACGAGGGCTTCGGGCGCGGCGAGCTGTTCGATCACCCCTGCGCGCATGACAGCCACCTGATCGGCAAGCGAAAAGGCTTCGCTCTGGTCATGCGTGACATAAATCGCGGTCAGGCCAAGATTGGCGACAAGCTGACCGATCTCGATGACCATGTTCTCGCGCAGTTCGCGGTCGAGATTGGAAAGCGGCTCGTCGAACAGGACAAGCCCCGGTTCGGCAACGATGGCGCGGGCAATGGCAACGCGCTGCTGCTGGCCACCCGACATGTCACTGATGGCGCGTTCGCCGAACCCGGAGAGGCCAACGCGATCAAGCGCCGAGGCAACGCGCTTTTCGCGCTCAGCGCGGCCAATCCCGCGCATCTCAAGTGGAAAGGATACATTGTCGAAAACAGTCATATGCGGCCAGAGCGCATAATCCTGAAACACCATGCCGAGATGGCGCTTTTCTGGCGGGACGAAAGTGCCCGTCGCGGCATCTGCAACGGTGATGCCATTGATCGTGATCGCCCCCCTGGTCGGGGCGAGAAGACCAGCTACGAGACGAAGCAAGGTGGTCTTGCCGCAACCGGATGGTCCGAGCAGGGCGAGCGTCTGTCCTCGCGGCAGTGAAAGATCGATATTTTTCAGTATCGTGGTCGGACCGTAGGCAAGATTCAGCCTCTCCGCCCGAACGGCGATATCCGCTTTTATATTAGAGGAGTGTAACATTTTCCCGCAATCCAAATGACTTGGGAGCTTTTATTCGGATTGCGTGACAGTTGGATGACGTTGCGGGGCGTCCTGCCTGCTGTGGGGAACCAATCGCCCGGGCATCGGTTTTTCTCTTCATGCGAAAAGGAAGGGAAGACGATGAGAATTGGAAAACTCGCCCTCGGCCTGACGGGATTGGCAGTGGGATACGCGTTGACACGGGCAAGTTCGCCGCAAATTCCACAGGGTATCGTGCCGGTAAAACCCTTCGATCTCACGCGCTATATGGGCAAATGGTACGAGGTCGCGCGGCTTGAAAACCGCTTTGAGCGCGGTTTGACGCGAACGGCGGCGGAATATTCATTAAACTCCGATCAAACCGTTAAAGTGGTCAATCGCGGTTTCGATCCATGGAAAGGGCGTTGGACGCAAGCCACGGGAACAGCCCGCTTTGTTCGATCTCCCGACGAAGGTGCGTTGAAAGTTTCCTTCTTCGGGCCGTTCTATGGCGGCTACAATATCGTTGATATCGACGAAGGGGGCTATCGGTGGTCGATTGTTGTCGGTTCTACGCGCAGTTACTTCTGGGTGCTGTCGCGCGAGCCGGAAGCAAGCCAAGAGTTGAAGGCGCGCGCAGTCGCGCAGGCGCTGCTGCTTGGGATCAATCCGGGTGCCCTTCTCTGGGTGCCACAGTAAATGCCCAGCAAAAGGCCCGCCGAAGCGGGCCTTTCAGCTTTTATGCTCCGTAAGGCACCCAGATATTCTTCACCTGAATGGCCCGGCGCAGATAATCACGGCCCTGTCCGTCGGCCTTGTTAAGCCAGTTGGGGACACGGCCATTGCCGACCCAGGTGGCCTTGAGATTGCCGGCCGATGCCTTCTCGACCATCGCGCTGCCCTCGCGTGAGCCGAAATACCAGATCGCAGCAACATCGTCGTGTTCGGCAAGCGTCTTCGTCAGAAGGTCGCGTTCACCGGTGACGATATTGACCACGCCGCCCGGCACATCGGATGTGTCGAGTACCTGATAGAAATCGCCAGCGATCAACGGATGGCGGCTCGACGGCACCACGACCGTCCGGTTTCCCATCGCAATGGCTGGAAGCACCAGCGAAACGAGCGAGAGAAGCGGCGCTTCATCAGGGCAGACGATACCCATCACGCCCCATGGTTCGTTCATCGCCAGTGTCACATGGCGCGACTTGGTGGAGTGCACCGCACCGTCGAACTTGTCGGCCTGCGCCGCGTAATAGAATATACGGTGCAGTGTAGTTTCAAATTCCTCTTCCGCTTTCTTTTCGGTGATGCCGGTACTTTCGATCAGCCGTGCCACGAAATCCGTGCGGCGCGCATCGAGGTTTTCGCCAAGATAATAGAGCACCTGCGCCCGGTTATGCGCTGTCGCTGCACCCCAGCTTCCGGCCTTGTTTGCCGCTTCCACGGCGTTGCGGATGTCCTTCCGGTTGCCGATGCCAGCCTGGCCAATCACCGCACCGCCCTTGCCGATGACCGAATAGCTGTGGCCGCCATCCGGGCGCGCCTGCTTGCCGCCGATATAGTTCTTCATTGTCCGGTCGATGCCGTCGATGGCGATCTTGTCATCGCCGGAGGGCGAGGCCGATGGCACGAAGGCTTCCGCAACCTTGGTCGAGGAAAGCGCTTTTTCCCAATCGGAGACGAGATATTCGTACATGCCTTCGCGTGCGCCCTCGCGACCGAAACCGCTTTCGCGATAGCCGCCGAAACCTGCGCCCGCATCCAGCATATTGGTGCAGTTGATCCAGACGACACCGGCTTTCACCCGCGCTGCAAGATCGAGCGCGACATTGATGTTTTCGGACCAGATCGACGCGGCCAGCCCGTAGCGCGTATTGTTGGCGAGCGAGACAGCTTCGTCGGGGGTGCGGAAGGTGGTCGCCGCCGCAATCGGTCCGAAGATTTCCACCTGACAGACAGTTGAGGCCTGATCCACCCCGGTGAAGAAGCCGGGCGCAATATAATTGCCCTTGGCGGGCAACGGGTTCGGCGACTGCCACAGTTCGCCGCCTTCCTCGATGCCCTTCCGGACCAGATCGGAGATACGCTTCACCTGACCGGGTGAAACGATGGCGCCAACATCGGTGGATTTGTCGAGCGGGTCGCCGACGCGCAGTGTTTCCAACCGCCTTTTAAGCTTGGTATAGAAACGGTCGGCAATGCCTTCCTGCACCAGAAGGCGCGACCCGGCGCAGCAAACTTCGCCCTGATTGAACCAGATGGCATCGACGACGCCCTCGACTGCGGCATCGAGATCGGCGTCTTCAAACACGATGAAGGGCGATTTTCCACCCAGTTCCAGCGACAGCTTTTTGCCCGATCCGGCGATCTGTTCGCGGATAACACGGCCAACCTGTGTCGAACCGGTGAAGGCAACCTTGTCCACGCCGTCATGGCCGCAGATTTCCGCGCCGGTGGTGCCATCGCCCTGCACGATGTTGACGACACCGGCGGGCAGGCCGACCTCATGGCAGATTTCGGCAAAGGCAATGGCCGAAAGCGGCGTCAGATCTGCAGGCTTCAGCACCACCGTGTTACCGGCGGCAAGTGCTGGCGCGATTTTCCAGGCAAGCATGAGAAGCGGAAAGTTCCATGGGATCACCTGACCGCAGACGCCGACCGGCGAAAAGCCCTTGAACTCATCTTCCACCATCTCGGCCCAGCCTGCATGATGGTAGAAATGGCGGGCGGCGAGCGGAATGTCTATGTCGCGGGTTTCGCGGATCGGCTTGCCGTTGTCCATGGTTTCCAGCACGGCCAGAAAGCGCTCGCGCTTCTGGATGTGGCGGGCGATGGCATAGAGATATTTGGCGCGCTCATAGCCGGAGAGTTTCGACCATTTGCCGAAAGCCGCGCGCGCGGCTTTCACGGCCTGATCGACATCTTCCGCATTGCCGCAGATGATTTCCGCGAGCTTGTCGCCGCTGGCCGGATTGGCGACAGGGATCGCCTTGCGACCTTCCGGTTTGACGAATGCACCGTTGATATAGTGGCCGAAAGAGCGGTCATGCTGTTCCAGCCACAGGTTCACATCGCCGTTTGCTTCGGGGGAAGGTCCGTATTCCATGGTCTTGAGAATGTCCTTGATGGGTCGCATTCTGAAAATCCTCTAAGCATTTGCAGCCAAATGGAACATTTGGCGTCGCAGAAATGCGATAAACTTTATGCAGCAGCGTGACGGTTGGCGGCGGAGTAGCGTCCGGTCACGAAATGCTCCAATTGCCGTTCGATATCGCCGAGAAGCGAGCTTGCGCCGATGCGGAACAAATCCGGTTCCAGCCAGCGAAGCCCAAGTTCTTCCTTCATCAGCGTCAGCCAGGCGAGCGCATCCTTGGCGGTCTTGAGCCCGCCCGCAGGCTTGAATCCGACGCTCTGGCCGGAAAGCTCGCCATAATCGCGCAGTGCCCGCACCATGGTCAGGCTCACGGGCAAGGTGGCGTTGACGTCTTCCTTGCCCGTCGAGGTCTTGATGAAATCGGAGCCTGCCTGCATCGCCACTATGGAGGCGCGATAAACATTGGTCAGCGTGTTGAGATCGCCGGTGGCGAGGATCGCCTTCATATGCGCTTCACCGCATGCTTCGCGCATGGCTGCAATCTCGTCATAAAGGGCCGACCAGTTCTGTGTCAGCACATGCTCGCGGGTGATTACAATGTCGATTTCATGCGCGCCTTGTTCCACCGCATAGGTGATTTCGGCCAGGCGGAGCGGCAGCGGGGTCAGCCCGGCGGGAAAGCCTGTCGCGACGGAGGCAACCGGAATGCCGGAGCCTTCAAGTGCCTTCACCGCATGGGAAACCATGGTCGGATAAACACAGACCGCACCAGTGGTGATGCCCGCGTCCGCGAGGCCCAGCGCCTCCAGAATATCCTCGCGCACTGGACGGCGCGCCTTGGCACAGAGCCTGCCCACGCGGCCCGCCGTATCATCGCCGGCGAGCGTCGTCAGGTCGATGCACTGGATGGCGCGGATGAGCCACGCGGCCTGATACTCCTTCTTCACCGAACGGCGGGCGCTGATCGTGGCGGCACGGCGCTCGGACGCGCTGCGGTTGACGGACACATCCTCAAACCATTCCGGCTTGAGCGGTGTCCCATTATTGCGGGGGAGGGCTTCGGTCATTTCATTGTCCGTTCATCGGTTCAGTTACGCTCGCGAGCGATCACGCACGCTCTATGGAAGGGTCGTGATCGCGGCAGAACGTTTCGAATTCTTCCCGACTGGCATAGGCTTTCTGGGTGCCGGGCCGGGTGATGGAATGGGCTGCATAAAGAGCCGCCTTGCGAAGCGAGGCTTCCACAGCGCCAGTTTCGGCATAAAAGCGGGCGAATGAGCCGATAAAGGCGTCGCCTGCGCCGGTCGTGTCCTTCGGCGTAACCTTGACGGGTGGAATGTTGACAATTTCGCTTGCGGTAATCATGCGCGCACCGCGCCCGCCAAGCGTAACGATGACGGTGCGGATGCCGCGCGCGATGAGCGAACGCGCTGCGGTGACGATTTCGTCGTCCGTGCCGGTCGGCAGGCCGGAGAGAATTGCCAGTTCGCTCTCGTTCGGCACGAGAAAAGTCACCTGCCGGATCAGCTCGGGATCGAGATCGGCAGCAGCAGGCGCAGGATTCAAAATGGTTTCGATGCCGTTTTCAGCCGCAAAAGCGATGGTGTGATAGACGGTCTCGACCGGCACTTCCATCTGCATCAGAATGAGGCCGCATGCTTTCAGATCGTCGGCCGCCTTGTCGACTTCGGCGGGCACAAGATCGGCATTGGCGCCCTTGACGATCAGGATCGAGTTTTCGCCGGACGGTTCGACGAAGATGGGGGCGACGCCGCTCGACTTGCCGGGAACCTTGCGCACATGGCGCGTATCGACGCCGAACTCGTTCAGGTTGCGGATGGTATTGTCCGCGAAAATATCGTCGCCCACCCGCGTGACCATCATCACATCCGCGCCAAGGCGCGCGGCAGCTACCGCCTGATTGGCGCCCTTGCCGCCGCAGCCGATTTCAAATGTCGGGGCTTCCAGCGTTTCGCCGGGGCCGGGCATGCGGTTCACATAGGTGATGAGGTCCACCATATTGGAGCCGACCACTCCGATCTTTCTGGTCATGAGAGCTTCCTTTGAAATGTCAGAGTGCCTTGATCGTGGCTTCAAATTCTTCAGCGGCGGTTGTATCGAGATAGCCGACACGCACGGGGAAAACGGCGCGCTCACCCGATGCCAGCACCTGCACATTGTTCTTGGCTTTTTCGGCCAGATAGCCTTCCGGCTCGCAGGTCGATGGCAGTGCGAAGGCCGCAACCTGCGCGTCTCCGTTCACAAGAATCCAGCGCACGGTCTTGGGGAAGATGTCGGTCGGGTAGGAAATGCCGAAACCGTCGCCCTCGGGAAGCTGCATCATCAGATGCGTGTTGCCTTCGGCATCTTTTGGCAGGCCGCGAATATAGAAGACCTGCTCGGGATCGTAGCGCTCCGGCTCGTCCAGCACTTCCATCGCGGCCGGGTCGGCGGCCAGTTCATCGATCAGCGACAGGTAATCGTCGTTGGGCGTAACATGGCCCGGAACGGCGGTGCGCACCTGCACGTGATCCGGCGTATAGGGCACCGGCTGCACGATCCGCGCGCCTTCCGCGTAGGCGAAATTGACGTGGCACATATACATCAGCTCCATAGGGGCGGATGAAAGGTTCTCCACGTTCATGGTGATGTCGAACAGCGTTTCGTCGGCATGAAGCCGCACGCTTGGCCGTGCCAGATAATGCGCGCCGAAGCCCATCACATATTCATATTCGCCGGTGATTTCGACAAAGGCGCCGCGTTCGTCGTGGCCAAACAGAAGACCGGCCTTGTCCATTTTCTCGCAGGCCATTTCGCCATGCAGAAGATGATTGTCCTGTGGCGAAGGACAGCCATTGCGCAGGATGCCGCTGTGGAATGCAAAGCAGCCATAGGTCTCGACGATGGTGGTTGCCGGGCGCGGCATGGAGAAGCTGTTGCCCATGGTAAGGTCCACACCGTCAAACTCCGCGCCCCAGATCATCTGGCCCATGAAGGGCAGCACGATGATGTTGCCGCGTTCATTCTCGACCAGCAGCGCCTCGATGCCGCTTGGATAACGAAAGGCGGTGACGCTGAGACCATAGGTGTTGGCGATGACATGCGGCTGTTCGACAAAATCCTGACGGCGAAGATGAAACTCGATGTCTTGCATAAGGGATCACCTGCCCTGATTGCGCGATGCGTTGATCGCGATGACGAGAATGAGGAAAGCGCCCCAGATGAAATCGATGAGGTGGTTGGAGAACCGCATCATCTGGAAGCCGGAGGAAAGCAGCATCAGAGCGATCAGCGCGATGGCGATGCCCAGCACACGGCCCTTTCCGCCTGCCGGATTGGTGCCGCCGAGAACGGCGATCAGAACGGCTTGCAGCAGATAGGATGCGCCATAGTCTGACTTGGCGGCGTTGGTGCGGCCCGAGAGGATGATCCCGGCTATGGAGGCGAGCACGCCGGTCAGCATGTAGGAATAGAGGATCATGCGCTCCTTGCGGATACCGGCAAAGACGGCCGCGCGCGGATTGGTGCCGATCAGCATGAGATTGATGCCGAGTGTCGTGCGTGTCAGGAGAATTGCCACGACGATGCACACCGCGATGAAAAGCAGGAAAGGCGTGGCGATGCCGAACAGCTTGCCGTTACCGACCCAGTTCCACGCATCGGGAAAGCCAACGATGGCAGGCCCGCCGGTCAGAACCAGGGCAAGCCCCATCAGCACCTGTCCGGTGCCGAGCGTCGCGAGGATCGGCGTGATGCGCAGCCGGGCGATCAGAAGGCCGTTGACCAGCCCGGACACAAGCCCGACCAACAGAGCGAGCAATATGCCGATGATGGTGTAGAACAGCATTCCCGAGCCGGAAGCTTGTGCCGCCTGCACCATGGAGGAATGGAAATAAACCCCGGCCACGATGCCCGCCAGATTGGCGATACCAACCACGGAAAGGTCGATGCCGCCCGTCAGCATGGCAATCATCATGGCGATGGAGAGGATGCCAAGCTCCGGCATGATGTAGCTGATGGATTCGAAGTTGTAGTAGCGCAGGAACTTGTCCGGATTCATCCAGGTCATCAGCGCGAAGACCAGCATGGTGATGACGATGAGCTGGATGATATTGTTGTCTCCGCCAAGGATGCGGCGCATGTCGAATGACTGTTTCATGTCGCTTGTCTCCTCAGGCTATGCTTTTGCGGTCGCGCCAAGCGGTGATGGCGGTAGCGACGATGATGATGAGGCCAACGACGACGCGCTGCCATGTGGTGTCCACCTTCATGATGATGAGCGAGTTCTTGACCATGACGAGCATGAAGACACCCATCAACGTGCCGAGAACCGTGCCGCGCCCGCCGAAGATGGATGCGCCACCCAGAACCACGGCTGCGATCACGTCCAGTTCCAGCCCGACGAAATCGCGCGGATTGGCAAGCCAGATCATGGAGGAATGCAGAAGACCAGCAAAGCCTGCGAGCGCTCCGGCCACGCAATAGACGAAGAAGATCGTGCGGCGGGTATTGAAGCCGACGCGCTTTGCCGCTTCCGGTGAGCCGCCATAGGCATAAACGCTGCGCCCGATCATCGTATGGTTGAGGATGAGGTGGATCAGCAGCGCCAGCGCCAGATAGACGACGAACATCGCGGTCAGGCCGAAAGCCGTGCCGGAGGCCGATGTCAGCGAGATCACATCGGTCTTGCCGAACTCGATCAGTTCCTTCGGCATCTTGTTGATGTTGACGATGCTGGTGCCGACAAGGCCCAGCACCAGCCCGCGCACGATGGAGCCGGTTCCGAGCGTCACGATCAGCGGGATCATCTTGAAGCGATGGATGATGAAGCCGTTGAAAGCGCCAAGCAGCAGGCCGATCAGCGTTGCCGCCACAAACGGAATGAACACGCCGTCATAGCCGAGATAGACCATGGCGCGGACGGTCAGATACATGGCTGCGATGGCAAAGGCTGTGAAGGAAACATCGATGCCGCCGGAAATCATCACCAGCAGAACGCCGAGCGCCATGATACCGATCACGACGTTGGAGCGCAGAAGGCCGAAGATGTTGTCCAGCGACCAGAAAGCCGGATTGATGAGGCCGATAATGACCATCGCCGCGAACAGAACGCAGGCAATGATGAATTCGGTACTGCGGAAAAACTTCATGTGCCGGTTCCTCAATTCAGCGTCTTGAGCCGGTCGTTGACGGCATCTTCGGTCATGGTTTCACCGGAAAGCTCATCGACGAAACGTCCGCGATGCATCACCAGCACACGATTGCAGTTCTGCACCAGTTCGGGCACATCGTCGGAGATCATCAGGACCGCCAGCCCTTCATCGCGCGCGAGCTTGCGGATGATGTTGTGGATCTGCGCCTTGGAGCCGACATCGACGCCGACCGTCGGCCCGTTGAGGATCAGCACTTTCGCGCCGGTCAAAAGCCAGCGGGCCAGCACCACACGTTGCGCGTTGCCGCCTGAGAGGTGGTTGACCGGCGTATGCGGGCCGGGGGCGACGATATGCATTGCGGAAAACATGTCGCGGGTGGTGGCATCGGCTTGTCCGCGGTCGATGAAGAGACCGCGCACGAATTTCTCGATCGAGGTGACGATGATATTCCGCTCGATCGATTGCGTCAGGAACAGACCTTCCGTCAGACGGTCTTCCGGCACATAGGCGACGCCGCAGGCAATCCCTTCCTGCACGGTTTTCGGGTGGACCTGCTTGCCGTCGATATGCACGGTGCCGGTGAAATCCGGCTTCATGCCGAAGAGCGCCAGCGCCAGTTCCGTGCGACCGGAGCCAATCAGTCCGGATATGCCGACGATCTCGCCCGCATGGAGCGTGAGGCTGGCATTTTCCACCGAGCCCGGAACAGAAAGGTCCTTGATTTCGAGCGTCGGACGGGCCGAAGCGCCTTCGCGCGGGGTCCAGTGATAATGGTCCGATGTGAGTTCCTGGCCGGTCATGGCGCGGGTGATCGATGGCTCGTCGAAATCGGAAATCGGGCCTTCGGCGACCTTCTTGCCATTGCGGAAGACGGTCAGCCTTTCGCTGATTTCCAGCATCTCGCGCATCTTGTGGCTGACGAAGAGCACGGCAATGCCCTGCGCCTGGATATCGCGCACGATCTTGAACAGCGCATCGACCTCATGCCGCGTCAGCGCGGTGGTCGGTTCGTCCATGATGATGAGGCGGGCGTCAGCCATGACGGCGCGCGCAATCGCCACGATCTGCTTGCCCGATGTGGGCAGGCTGTCCACATCCGCGTCGAGGTCGATGCTGACGCCAAGCCGGTCCAGCGCCTTCTGTGCCAGTTCGCGCACGCGCTTCCAGTCGACGCCCTTGCGGCCTTCGATGAGAAAAGTATTGATGGCCAGATTTTCGGCAACGGTCAGGTTCCCGAACAGCGAGAAATCCTGATAGATCACCTGAATGCCGTGATGAACCGACTTGACGGGATCGAGCTTGCCGACAGGTTTGCCGTCGATCAGTATCTCGCCGTCTTCCGGCGTGTAGACGCCCGACATGACCTTGATGATGGTGGATTTGCCGGAGCCGTTCTCGCCTGCCAGACAGTGGATCTCGCCGGGCTTGATGGCAAAGGAAACATCGTCCAGCGCCCTGACGCCACCGAAGCGTTTTCCGATATGGCGCAGTTCGATCAGGTTTTCACTCATGAGGGGCCTCGTGCAAGGCTGGAATGCGATTTGCAGGATGGGAGGGGCCTGACGCTCCTCCCATCCGACCTCCATGGAAATCAGAAGTCGTACTTATCCATGTTTTCCTTGGTCACGCCGACCCAGCCGGCACCATAGAGCAGGTTCGGTTTGGCGGCGTCCGGTGCCAGCAGGCTTTCATAGCCCGGCAGGCCCAGGTTGAGACCGGCCTTGATCTGATCGTTCTTCTTCTCAAGCGCGGCGACGGCCAGCATGTTCATGGCATAGCCTGCAACGGCAGGGTCCCAGAACTGGATATACTGGATATCGTCGTTCTTGAGATATTCGCCAGCCACCGAAACGAGGCCCGTGCCTGCGAAGAAGACCTTGCCCTTGAGGCCGCCTTCGGCGATCAGGCGTCCGGCACCGGCAGAAGTCGGCATCGGTGCGCCGAGAATGCCCTTGATGTCCGGATAGGCGGTCATTGCTTCCTTGAGCTTGTTATAGTCGGTGTTGGCGTCGTCATAGGTTTCGAGACGGCCAGTCGCCTCTTCCATTTCCGGAAAGTTGGCCTTCTGGTATTCGATGGCGCCGTCAATCCATTCCATCTGCGACTTGGAGGTCAGGCCGCCGACTGTGGCGATATACTTGCCCTTGCCGCCCATCGACTTGCCGAGTTCCTTCATGAGGTTGGCGCCATAGGCCTTGTTGTCGAAGGCTTCGATGTCGTAATCGACATTCTGGATATTGGATGCTTCGTGGCTGATGACGACGATGCCCCGGTCGCGCGCCTTCTTCAGAACCGGCTCCACTGCTTCGACTGAGAACGGCACAATAGCGATGGCGTCAACGCCCTGTGCAATCAGGTTCTCGACGATCTGCACCTGTGCCGCGGCATCCGCCTGGCTCGGGCCGACCATCCAGACGTCATTGCCGGTGTCGGCCTTGAACTGGTCGACGCCGTCGCGCATACGGTCGAACCAGGCAATGCCATCCACCTTCACGACGGTCGCGATGGTGTATTTCTTGTCATTGGCAGTGGTGATGAGTTCCTTGTTGACCTTCGACGTGTCAACGACGCCCTCCGCAAAAGCGTTGGGAACGGCAACGGACATGGCAATCGCCACGGATGCTAGAAATTTTTTCACCGGTGTTTCCTCCCTGGGAATTCTTTGCCGTCTGCCCTTGATGGCCCAGACAGGCACAACTGTCGTTACGCTGACGCGCCCTGGAACGATGGGGCGCGTCAGCGTTCTCCTCCATGCCCGGCTTCCCGGCCGGGCGAAAATGCAATCTGTTTTCCCGCCAGTCTGACGTTTCCCGGTCTGCTGGCCGAAGAACGGAATTCTGTTCGGCGCGTGCAAAACCCTGTTGTCATCTCCTCCCAACAATGCGAATTATAATGTTACAATCCGATCATTATGTTTGGATCGTTTCACATTTATGTTTGGCCTGTCAAGATCGGATGATCGCAATTGCGTGAAATGTGACGGACCTATAAACGGGTGAGCGAACCGCGAAGAATGGGGAAAGCGTGAGCAGGATCAGCCGGAAAGAAGAGCGCATGGCCGAACTGGCAGCGCTGGTCGATGAAGTCGGGGTGCTTCGCCTGCGTGATGCGGCAGCGCGTCTGGGTGTTTCGGAAATGACGATCCGCCGCGATATCGGCGGTGATGGCGGCATGCTCAATTGTTTGGGTGGTTACATTATCCCCAATCAGGACGGATCGAACGGCGATTATGTCTTCGATTTCGAAAAAGACAGCCATGCCAACGCCAAAGCACAGGCTTGTACGGCGGCGGCGGCATTGATCGAACCCTACGACACTGTTTTCATGGACTGCGGCACCACCATGCCGCACCTTGCCCACCGCATACCGCAGAACCAGCATGTCACGGTGGTCTGCTATGCGCTCAATATCGCGGAAATCCTGTCGCAGCGCGGCGATGTGCGCCTCATCGTCCTGGGCGGGCTCTATCACCCGGAAGCGGCGTCGTTTTCGGGGGATGAGGGGATTGAGGTTCTGAAGCGCGTCAACATCAACAAGGCTTTTCTGTCGGCTGGCGGCGTCGATGAGCAACACGGCGTCACCTGTTCGCACTTCCATGAAGTGCCGATCAAGCAGATGGCCATGCGCCGCGCCGTCGAAAAACACCTTGTCATTGACAGGAGCAAGTACGGCAAGGTTCGCGCTGCGCGTTTTGCAGACATATCTGACTTTACGTCGATTGTCTCAGGCTGAGGGCGGGCGATTTTGCCCGCTTGTCAATCTGCGTAAATTCGCTCTTCCAGCGGCGTGGAAGCGATCAATCCTTTCAGTCCGGTTAGCATAGCCTTTTCAGCCTTGTTGAGATTGGTTTCCGGATTGTGGATCAGAAAAACATCGATTGCCGGAGGATTTTCATAAGGCGGCAGACGCCAGAGAAGTCCGTCATCGATCTCGCGTCGCGCCACATGCAGCGGAAGCGGGCCGATGCCAAGACCGGTGATAATCATGCGGCGCACTTCTTCAAGGCTCGATGAGGTGCCGACAACATCCGGCGAAAGCCGCGCTTCGCTTCGCAGCAGGGCCACGGGGCGCAGCGCGTCGGCAATATGGTCGGTCTGGAACGATACCGATGGTTCTCCCTTCAGATCGGCGAGCGTCAGCCCGGACTGGCCGAACATCCGGTGGCGGGGGCCGCAGAAAAAGCCGAAGAACTCACGATAGACCATGGTGTAATCCAGCGCGGGATCGCGATTGCTCACCAGCCCCAGACCGAACGAAGCGCGCTTCTCCCGCACCAGCCGGGCGACTTCGGTGCTGGCGGATACGTTGATCGTCAGGGTCGCGCGGGGATGCTGTTCGTGAAAGAGCGCAAGCGCCTGATCGAAGATCGGCGAGATAATGTGGCTGGCGACCGATATGGTGACATGGCCGGTCACATCGTCCCCCACCCCGCGCACCAGTTGCGGCAATTGCGAAATGGTGCCGAAGACTTCGATGCTCTGTTCATAGAGCAGTTTGCCAACTTCGGTCAGTTCAAAATGGGTGGCGTCACGCTCCACCAGCCGTTGGCCGATGCGGTCTTCCAGACGGCGCAGCGCATTGCTCACGCTCGGCTGTTTGAGGTTGAGGCGTTCGGCGGCGCGGGTGATGCTTTTCACCTCCGCGATCACCACGAAACTGCGCAGCAGGTTCCAGTCCAGATCCCAGACAAGGCGCTCGGGACGATGCAGCGACATGATTTATCCATTCACAAAATCTATGCAATCCATTTCCATTATCTATTTGCGAAATGCATCCATAAAAGCAATCATGAATATTGAGGGGCAGAAACAAGCCTCAAGAAAACAAACAAGAGGAAGACGGGAACAGCATGTTTAACAAATTCACGGGTTTCATTGCCGCTGCCGCAATTGCCGCCACCGCAGTCTTTGCGGTTGCGCCCGCACAAGCGGACGACCTTGAAAAAATCAAGGCATCGGGAGAATTGAAAATCGCCATGAGCGGCCAGTACCCGCCGTTCAATTTCGTCAACGAGAAGAACGAGGTCGTGGGCTTCGATGCGTCCATCGGTTCGGCGATTGCCGAGCGCATGCAGTTGAAGCCGCAGCTCATCACCACGGCCTGGGATGGTATCGTCGCGGGTCTTCGTGCAGGCAAGTTCGATACGGTCGTCGGCTCCATGACCATCACGCCGGAGCGCGAGAAGGCGGTGGATTTCGTCGGACCCTATTATCACGCGGGCCGCGCGGTTTTCGTGAAGGAAGATTCCGCCGTTCAGAAGCTCGACGATCTCAAGGGCAAGACGCTGGGCGTGACGCTTGGCGAAACCCATGAGAAATGGGCGCGGGAGCAGGGCGGCTGGACCATTCGCACCTATAAGGGCTTGCCGGAACTGATGCTCGAACTGAATTCGGGCCGTGTCGATGCCATCGTTGTCGACAACATCCCGGTCATGGTGGCGATCAAGGAAACCGGGCAGAAGGTCCGCAAGCTCGATACGCCGGATATTGAAGGCGGCAGCGTCGCCATCGGCATTGCCATCCGCAAGAACAATCCTGAGCTGAAGGCAGCCATGCAGAAGGCTCTCGACGAGATCATGGCTGACGGCACCTACGAGAAAATCTCGATGGAATGGGTCGGCAGCGACATTCGCTGATCTGTCGTCATCCCGGCCCGGCCTATGTCCGGGCCGGTTGAGAACCGATTGACCGGAGTTTTCCGATGGATTTTGCGTTGATGCAGCGCGTCCTCCCGTTTTTTCTGGAGGCGGCATGGGTAACTGTGCAAATTTCCGCACTGGCCCTGATCCTTGGCCTTGCAGTGGCAGCATTCCTTGTGGCGGCGCGCCTGTCGCGCTCCCCCATTCTACGCGGGTTGGCGGCTGCCTATGTCAGCGTCTTTCGCGGCACGCCTTGCCTTGTCCAGCTCTTCATTCTCTATTTCGGCGGCCCGCAGATCGGCATCAATCTGGAGCCGTTTGCCGCGGGCGTCATCGGGCTCGGACTGAATATCGGCGCCTATATGTCGGAATCGATCCGCGGCGCGATCCAGAGCGTGGATCGCGGCCAGACTGAAGCCGCGCGCTCCATCGGCTTCGGGCGCGGCCAGACCATGCGGCTCGTGGTTCTGCCGCAGGCGGCTCGCTTGATGATCCGCCCGCTCGGCGTCAACGCCATCGCCCTTTTGAAAGGCTCGGCGTTGGTCTCCACCATTTCGGTGGTCGAGCTGACCTATACCGCGCAACGCTTCATTGGTTCGACCTACAAGCCCTTCGAGATTTTCGGCGTCGCCGCCATTCTCTATATGATCATCATCTATGTCGTGGCGCGCGGGGTCGATCTTCTCGACAAGCGCTTCGCGGCGCAGTGAGGGGGACCGGATGCAGGCTCTCGATTTCAGCATCGTCACCCCTTACACCGATCTTCTTCTGACCGGTCTTTGGTGGACGCTGGTTCTGACCGTTGCTTCGGCCTTTTTTAGTTTCGTGCTCGGCATCGCATTTGCATTGGTGGTGCTTTATGCGCCCGCATTCCTCGCATGGCCGGTCCGGTTCTTCATGTGGCTGTTCATGGGCACGCCGCTTCTGCTACAACTATTCCTGATCTATTTCGGGCTGGTGCAGGTCGGCATCGATATTCCGGCCCTTGACGCGGGCATCATCGGCCTCAGCCTGCATTTCGCGGTCTATAATGCGGATATCATCCGCGCAGGCATTGTGGCTGTCGATCCGGGACAGATGGAAGGTGCCCGTTCCATCGGTTTCAGCCACGGTCAGGCCTTGCGCTATGTCGTCATTCCGCAGGCGATCCGCAACACGATCCCGCCCATCGGCAACAACATGATCGTTCTTCTGAAGGATACGTCGCTGGTTTCGATCATTGGCATTGCGGAACTGGTGCATAGCGCCCAGCTTGCCATCAGCGAAACCTTCAGCCCGTTTGAATTCTATATCACCGTCGCGGCCATCTATTACGTGGTCAATCTCGTGCTTGAGGCAGGCCTGCGGCGCATTGAAAGAAAAGTGGAGGTCACGCGATGAGCAGCTCCAAATCTGCAAAACCGATGGTCGAGGTGAAGGGCGCCCGCAAGGCTTACGGCGCGCTGGAAGTGCTGAAAGGCATTGACCTTGCCGTGGCGCGCGGCCAGATCGTTGCGATCATCGGTCCGAGCGGCTCCGGCAAGAGCACGCTTCTGCGGTCGATCAATCATCTGGAAACGCTGAATGGCGGCGAAGTCTGGCTCGATGGCGTGCAGGTCAACCAGCCTCTAACTGGGCAGGCCTTTGAAAAGCACATCAATGCGGTGCGCCAGCAGATGGGCATGGTGTTCCAGCACTTCAACCTGTTCCCGCATCTGACTGTGCTGGAAAACATCACGCTCGGCCCGATCAAGCTGAAAGGCATGGCAAAGGACGCGGCCCGCACTCTGGCGCTGGAGCTTTTGTCGAAGGTGGGGCTTGCCGACAAGATCGACGTCTACCCCTCGCGCCTTTCGGGCGGGCAGAAGCAGCGTGTCGCCATTGCACGTGCGCTCGCCATGCAGCCGAAAGTGATGCTGTTTGACGAGGCAACCTCGGCGCTCGATCCAGAACTGGTGGATGAGGTCAACGCCGTCATGAAGCAGCTTGCCGCCGAACATATGACGATGCTGATCGTCACGCATGAGATGCGTTTTGCGGGCGAGGTCGCCGACCGCATCCTGTTCATGGATGGCGGCGTGGTGGTGGAAGAGGGACCGCCGGACCAGATACTCAGCAACCCGGTACAGGAGCGTACCCGCTCCTTCCTCAAAAAATATCTGGCTGCCTGAGGTGCCGGCATGAACGAGAGAACCGCTAGCGATTTTCCCGATTTCGGGCTGACCTCGGCGCAGCGGCGCGAGGCTGTCCTCGGCCATTATTACGAATATCCCGGCATGGATGGGCCGCGTGGCGAAATCTGGTGCTACACCGACGCCTATTCCTATCTGCCGGGCGCGACGGTTCATTTGCAGGTGAGCGCCACCGCCTCGCGTTTCGATATCGAGATCGTGCGGGACGGTGCTGTGGAAACACCGGTCTTCTCCAAGCGCGGGATAGATTGCAAATGGCAGGAAACACCGGCGCAATGTTCGGTTGTCGGCTGCGGATGGGAAACGACGTTTGCCTTCAGGACGGATGAGAACTGGCCTTCCGGCGCGTATCGCATCACGCTGAAGGCGCATGGCAATGACGGAGAGCCCATCCATTGCCATCACCTGTTCATCCTGCGTCCTGCGGCGGGAAAAAAGCCCGGTCGTATCCTGCAAGTCGCGGCAACCGGCACATGGACCGCCTATAATACATGGGGCGGTTCCAACCATTATCAGGGCATCACTGGGCCGAATGGCGATCAATATGCGACGACGGTGAGCATCGAGCGCCCGTTCTGCCGCGGCTTTGTCGTCCTGCCGTCCGATGCGCCGCGCGTCCCGCTGGAAATTGTGACGCCACCAGCCAGCCCCCCGCGCTATCCGCATATGGAATGGGCCTATGCCAATGGCTATTCCAAGAAATATGTCTCTTCCGGCTGGGCAAGCTATGACAGCCTGTTTTTCCGCTGGGCCGAGCGGGAAGGCTATGCGGTCGATCTCGCCAGCCAGCACGAATTGCATTTCTCGCCGGAAATCCTCGACGGTTATGATTGCGTGGTTTTTGTCGGTCACGACGAATACTGGACATGGGAAATGCGCGATGCCATCGACAATTATGTCGATGGCGGCGGTCGTGCGGCGCGTTTTGCCGGCAATTTCATGTGGCAGACCCGGCTGGAGGACAATGGCAAGCGGCAGACCTGCTACAAATATCGTGCCCGCGCCGAAGACCCGGTCTATCGCTCCGCCGATCCGCGCCGCACCAGCGGCTGCTGGGAAGCGGCGGAAACCGGACGGCCTGCCGCCGAAACCTTCGGCCTCAACGCATTGCGCGGGCTTTATGTCGGCTGGGGCGGTTGCGCCCCGCGCGGCGTGCGCGGTTTCCCGGTCTATCGCCCCGAACACTGGGCCTTTGCTGGCACCGGCATCTATTATGGCGATCTTCTGGGCTCGGAAGGCCATGCCTTCGGTTACGAAGTCGATGGGCTCGACTATGTGATCCGGGGCGGATTGCCGGAGCCGGAAGAAGGCAGCGGCGCGCCTGATGGATTGCAGATTCTGGCGCTCGGCATGTCGTCTCTCAAGGAAGAGAGCGCCGATATTCCAGCCGACGACCAGTTTCTTTCCGATGCCGATGCAAAATTCGTGGCCGATACGCTGATCGGCAATGATGGAGATGCAGCCGTGGAGCGCATCAAGCGCGGCTGCGGTATGATCGTCAATTTCCCGCGCGGCAAAGGCGAGGTCTTCCACGCCGGAAGCTGCGAATGGGTGGCGGCCCTCAAGCGCGGCGACCGCATGGTCGAGCGTGTGACCGCCAATGTTCTCAACCAATATCTCAAGCGCTGACAGAGTAACGCCATGCTCAACACAAAAGCACAGAATGAACGCCCGGCATCGCATCTTTTCTACCAGTCGCGCCTGCGCAGGCCGCTGGTGGATCGCGCCGAGGGCATCTACATCTGGGATCAGGACGGACGCCGCGTCATCGACGGATCGAGCGGCGCGATGGTGGTCAATATCGGCCATGGCAATCGCAACGTGCTCGATGCCATGAAAGAGCAGATGGACCGCGTCACCTTCGCCTATCGCCTGCATTTCGAGAATGAACCGGCTGAAGATCTGGCACGCATGGCCGCCGAGCGGATGCCGGAAGGTCTGGACAAGATATTCTTTGTTTCCGGCGGTTCGGAAGCGGTCGAATCCTGCATCAAGCTTGCGCGCCAATGGGCAGTCGCCACCGGGCAGGGCAAGCGCTGGAAAGTGATCTCGCGTTTTCCGTCCTATCATGGCGGCACGCTTGGCGCGCTCGCCGTCACCGGCTATGCGGCCTTGAGCGAGCCTTTCGCGCCCATCATGCGTGAAATGCCGAAAGTTCCGGCACCGACCGCCTATCTCGACCGCGACAATCTTTCGATGGAACAGCGCGGCCAGAAATATGCCGACATGCTGGAGGAAAAAATTCAGGAAGAAGGCCCGGACAGCGTGCTGGCCTTCATCATGGAGCCGATCGGTGGGGCGTCCACCGGCGCGCTGGTCGCACCCGACAGCTATTTTCCGCGCATCCGAGAAATCTGCGACCGTTATGGCATCCTGCTGATCCACGACGAGGTGATGAGCGGCGCCGGGCGTACAGGCAAGTTTCTCGGCGGCGACCACTGGAACTGCAAGCCCGACCTGATTGCGCTTTCCAAGGGCTTTGCCTCCGGCTATTGCCCGCTTGGCGCGATGGCGGCGCCGGGGCGCATCGTGCAGCCGGTTCTGGATGCGGGCGGCTTCCTGCATGGCTTCACTTATGCCGGTAATCCGCTGGCCTGCGCTGCGGGCAAGGCCGTGCTGCAGGAGATTGATCGGCTTGATCTGGTTGGCAATGCCGCCCGGATGGGCGATACGCTGAAAGGCGAGCTGGAAGGACTGGCAAAACGCTTCCCCTTCATCGGCGATGTGCGCGGCAAGGGTCTGCTGCTGGCAGCGGAATTTGTGTCCGATCCTGAAACCATGAAGCCCTTGCCGAAGGAGTTGAACGCCCATCAGCGCATGGTCGATCTCGCCTATGAGCGCGGGCTCATCATCTATTCGCGCCGCACGCGCGGCGGTGTTGAAGGCGACCACTTCCTTGTCTGCCCGCCTATGATCGTGAGCCGCGAGCAGGTCGGCGAGATCACCGCCATCCTTGGCGATACGCTGGAGGTTCTTGCGCGTGAACTCAAACTGCCTGTCAACGCGTAAGGAAATCGGATCATGACCGACAAGAAGAAGACGCATCGCAAGGTGATTGTCACCTGCGCGGTGACTGGCTCCGTCCATACGCCCTCCATGTCACCGTATCTGCCGGTAACGCCGGACGAGATTGCAAGCGAAGCCATTGCGGCGGCGGAAGCGGGCGCATCCATCCTGCATCTTCACGCCCGCGATCCGCATGACGGCAGGCCGTCCGCCAATCCGGATCTGTTCATGCAGTTCCTGCCGCGCATCAAGCAATCGACATCTGCCGTGGTGAATATTTCCACCGGCGGCTCATCGCTGATGACTTTGGAAGACCGGCTGGCCGCGCCGCTCCGGGCTGAGCCGGAAATGTGTTCGCTCAATATGGGCTCGATGAATTTCGCGCTGTTCCCGGCACTCGACAAGCCGCGTGAATGGAAACATGCGTGGGAGCCGGAACTGCTGGAAGCCACGCGCCATTCGATCTTCAAGAACACTTTTGCGGATATGGAAGGCATTCTGACCAGTCTCGGGCAGGGCTGCGGCACGCGCTTCGAGTTCGAATGCTACGATGTCGGCCATCTCTATTCGCTGGCGCATTTCCGCGACCGGGGGCTGGTGTCCGGTCATCTGTTCATCCAGTTCGTCTTCGGCGTGCTGGGCGGCATCGGGGCAGACCCTGACAATCTCATGCATATGAAGCGGACCGCCGACAAGCTGTTCGGGGACGATTATTCCTTCTCCGTGCTGGCCGCGGGGCGGCACCAGATTCCGATGATCACCATGGCGGCAGCCATGGGCGGCAATGTGCGTGTGGGGCTGGAAGACAGCCTTTACGACGGGCGCGGCCAGCTTGCCAAAAGCAATGCCGATCAGGTGCGGCGCATTCGCGGCATCCTTGATGGCCTGTCGCTGGAGGTTGCCACGCCCGAAGAGGCGCGTGAATATCTGGGCCTCAAAGGTGGAGACAGGGTGAAGTTCTGATGCCGCAAATCGTGATGGACAATAAGGCAGGCATCGTGGTCCGGCTGGCGGAACTTGCCGATGCCGAACAGATTCACGCAGCAATCCGCATCATGGGCGAAGGGCTAGGCGCTGCTGACAGGATTTCCAGCACCGTCGAGGATTTTCGTCGCTATGGTTTTGGCCCCCATGCGGCATTCACCAGCCTGATCGCTGAGGTGGACGGGGCATTCGCCGGGCTTGCCCTGTTTTTCCCCATCTTCTCGACATGGTTCGGCAAACCTGGCGTCTATGTGCAGGACCTCTATGTGGATGAAGCCTTTCGCGGCAGGGGGATCGGCGAGTTGCTCTTGCGCCATGTCGCCTCCTGGTCGATGGCGCGGGGCGGCGTCTATCTGCGGCTGGCCGTGGACCGGGACAATATTGCCGCGCAGAGATTTTATGAGCGGTTGGGCATCGGCTGGATCGAGACCGACCGCGATCATGGCGCCTATGGCGATGACTTCGAGCGCTTGGCGCATATCAATCAAATATGGGAGCAGTCATGAAAGCCTTTTACGCCGTCGAGCAGAAGCGTCACGACCCGAAAGCCTTTCTTTCCAGCGGCGCGCCGCAGCCAAACCCTGAACAACCGGAACGCATCGAGCGCCTGCTCGCCGGTGCGAAGGCCGCAGGCTGCGCGATCATTCGTCCGCGCAATCATGGCCTTGGCCCGATTGCAGCCGTGCATACGCCGGAATATCTGGAATTCCTGCAGCATATCTATGCCCGCTGGCGGCGCATTGAGGAGGCGCCGGAAGAGGTGATCCCGAATATCCATCCGCTGGCGCGCGATGGCCGTTACCCGGCGTCCGCTGTCGGGCAGGTCGGCTACCACATGGCTGACACGGCTTGCCCGATTGCCGAGCATACATGGGAAAGCGTGTGCTGGAGTGCCTGGAGCGCGGTTGATGCCGCCGATGCCGTGCTGGGCGGTGAGGTCGCGGCCTATGCGCTCTGCCGCCCGCCGGGGCATCATGCCTTTGCCGATGTGGCGGGCGGTTTCTGCTTCGTCAACAATTCGGCGGTCGCGGCAGAGCGCCTGCGCTCGAAAGCCGGGCGCGTGGCGATCCTCGATGTCGATCTTCATCACGGCAATGGAACGCAGGGCATTTTCTACGCTCGCCCCGACGTGCTGACCGTCTCGATCCATGCCGATCCCGTGCGTTTTTATCCATTCTTCTGGGGCCATGCCGACGAGCGCGGTGAAGGCGCAGGGCTTGGCTACAATCTCAACCTGCCGCTACCGCGCAAATCCGGCGATGCCCAATTTCTTTCGGCGCTCGCTACGGCGCTGCGCCGCATCGAAGCCTTCGCGCCGGATGCGATTGTTGTGGCGCTTGGCCTCGATCCGTTCGAAGGCGATCCGTTCGGCGGATTGTCGGTCACCACAGGCGGTTTCGGACATATTGCAGAAGCCATCGCAAAGCTTCAGCTGCCGACCGTCATCGTGCAGGAAGGCGGCTATCTGTGCGATGCACTGGGCGATAATCTCACAGCCTTTCTCGGTGGCTATCAGTCGGTGGTGCGATGAGCGGTCTTGTTACCTTTGTCGGCGTCGCGCATCCGTGGATGTGCGATGTCATGGGACACATGAATGTCCGGCATTATGCGGGAATGTTCGACGATGCGAGCTTTCAGTTACTTGGCCACATTGCCGGGAAAATTCCCGATGACGGCTTCGGCTGGGCAGATGTGCGCGCGACAACCGAATACAAGCAGGAAGTGCCCGCCGGGGACTTGCTGACGATCCGTTCGCAGGTGCTGAAAGTCGGTCGCTCGTCAATCACCTATCGCCAGATGATGATGGGTTCGCTCGACGGGAAACCGCGCGCAATCAACGAGACGACTGCTGTTTGTTTCGACAAGATCGCGCGGTGTTCAGCCGAACTTGCACCCGATATGCGCGTCAGGGCGGAAAGGCTGCTTACAGATCATCCGGCCTGCTGACATGAAAAATGCAGCACGCTTTTCGTGCAGTCGCAATCAAGGTCGCGCAACAGGCCATCCTTGAGGCCATACATCCATCCATGCACGGTGATGTCCTTGTTCTGCTTCCACGCCGATTGCAGAACCGGCGTGCGCGACAGGCTCTCCACCTGCGCGGCGACATTCAGTTCGCAAAGCCGGTTCAGGCGTTCCTCGGGGTCGGAAAAACCGTTCAGCTCCTGTGCATTGGCCTGCGCGATATCGCGAACCGGCTGCAGCCAGTTGTCGATGATGCCATGGCCATATCCGGCCATCGCCGCCCGCACGCCGCCGCATCCATAATGGCCGCAGACGATGATATGCTTGATCTCCAGCACCGCGACCGCAAACTCCAGCACCGACAGCAGGTTGAGATCAGCGCGGTGGATCAGGTTGGCGACATTGCGGTGCACGAAGACATCGCCCGGCTGCAATCCGGTGACGACATTGGCCGGAACGCGGCTGTCCGAACATCCGATCCAGAGATATTCCGGACGCTGCGCGGACGAAAGCCTGTTGAAATAATCAGGGTCTTCCGCGCGTTTTTCCGCTGCCCATTGCCGGTTATGTTCGAAAAGGTCTGATATCATGAGCCCGTCTCATCAAAGCGTGTCGTGTTTCAAGATATTCATAGGACACGCTTTGAATGGTTGTTTCCAAGCATGCCTTATCCCGAAGCCGGCCCCCACTTTTGGGAGGCCTGTTTCAGGATGATCTTCGTCGCGGACATAGACGGATATAGAAAGATAGTAATTGATGTCGATCAAGCAGCAACTGTTTTCATAAAAGGAGCGGACAGGTGCCCGCTCCTTTTGGTTTTTCATGCCATTGGCTTATCGCTGCGGCCGATGCCGAGCAGCTGGTAGAAGACGAGAGCCGCCAGCGTCGATGTGGCAATGCCGCCGAGGGCGAATTCGCCGATCTTCAGCGTGAAGTCGCCAGCGCCGAAAATGAGCGCCACCCCAGCGGTGAAGAGGTTGCGGGAATCCGCGAAGTCCACCTTGTTGACGATCCAGATGCGGGCCATGGCCGAAGCGATGAGGCCGAACACCGAAACCGCAAGTCCGGCCAGAACCGGGGCAGGGATCGTTTGCAGGATGGCGCCGAATTTCGGCGACATGCCGAGGATCAGCGCCATGACGGCGGCGATGACGAAGATCAGGGTGGAGTAAACCTTGGTCATTGCCATGACGCCGATGTTTTCGGCATAGGTGGTGACGCCGGTGCCGCCGCCGGAACCGGAAATCATGGTGGCAAGGCCGTCGCCCAGGAAGCCGCGGCCGATATAACGGTCCATGCTCTGGCCGGTGATCGAACCCAGCGCTTTGATATGGCCGAGATTTTCAGCCACAAGCACGATGGCGACCGGCGCGAT
Organism: Brucella anthropi; assembly: GCF_046630315.1. Classification (GTDB taxonomy): domain Bacteria; phylum Pseudomonadota; class Alphaproteobacteria; order Rhizobiales; family Rhizobiaceae; genus Brucella; species Brucella anthropi_A. The sequence goes on from NZ_LQBD01000001.1 coordinate 105,269, forward strand.
CAGCGTGATCGCCTGCCAGTTGAATTCCGGCGTGGTGAAATGCGGCAGGCCGAACCAGGCGGCATTGCTGACGGCGGTGAAATCGATGCCGGGCACGATGCCGAGGCCGTTGCCGAGGACCAGCACCAGCAGATAGCCGAACAGCAGCGCGAACAGCACCGACAGGCGCCTTGTTCCGCGCGGCCCATAGGCGGCGATCATCGCCATGCAGAGAACGGTGAGGAGCGCGATGGTTATATGCGTGCCACTTCCCTTCAGCTGGCCCACGGCAACCGGCGCGAGGTTGAGGCCGATGGAAACGCCGATGGCGCCGGTGACGACCGGAGGCATCAGCCGTTCTACCCAGCCGGTGCCGATGGCCATGACCACGAGGCCAATCAGGGCATAGAGCGCGCCGCAGGCGATGATGCCGCCAAGCGCGATGGCGATATTGGGATTGGGGCCGGAGCCGCCATAGCCGGTCGCGGCGATGACGACGGCGATGAATGCGAAGGACGAGCCGAGATAGCTCGGCACGCGGCCCGCCGTCAGCGCGAAGAACAGAAGCGTGCCGATGCCGGAAAAGAAGACGGCCACATTGGGATCAAAACCCATCAGCAGCGGCGCCACGATGGTCGAGCCCGACATTGCAAGCAGATGCTGCACGCCCATCGGTACGGCGGCGGCGGCTGGCAGGCGCTCGTCAGGAAGCACGACGGCGTTTGATGTCAAGCGCCAACTTGGAAAATAGCCCATGATGTCCCTCTGAAAAATATTTTCCATTTGTTATTTACGCGCATCTTTTCCGAAAACCGCTTCGCACTTTTCGGGACGCGCTGTTGCCTTTATCGCCTCGCAGCGGCGATTTCCAGAGGGCGTTGATCTATCCGTGAAGCGAATTGTTGATGAGCCGCCTCGGTTGTTTTCAATCGGCCACAGTCACACGGCCATCATCATCCGTCACTTTTCCGATGATGCCGGCGGAGGGGCAGCCTGCGGCGCGAATGCTGTGCAGAAGTCTTTCGGCTTCCGCCGGTGCGCAGGCAATGAGAAGCCCGCCGGATGTCTGCGGATCGGTCAGCAATTGCTGTTTCCAGAGCGGATAGTCGTCGGGAAGCTTTACCGCATGGCCGTAGCTTGCCCAGTTGCGGGTGGAAGCTCCGGTCGAAAAACCGGCCTGTGTCAGCCGTTCGGCCTGCTTGAGAAAAGGCAGGGCGGCATAATCGAGGGCAATGCCCGCATGCGAGCCGCGCGCCATTTCGAGCGCATGGCCGAGAATGCCGAAGCCGGTGACATCGGTGACGGCGTGGACGGCGTCATCCTTGCCGAGTTCGGCCCCGACCCGGTTCAGAAGCGTCACGGAGGCCATCATTTCATCGTAACCGGCGCTGTCGAGTTCCTGTTTCCTGAAGGCGGCGGAATAGATGCCGACGCCGATGGCCTTGGTCAGGATCAGCGTGTCGCCGGGGCGGGCGCCGCTGTTCCTGCGCAGGCTGGAAAGCTTGCATGTGCCGATGACCGCCAGTCCGTAGATAGGTTCCGGCGCGTCGATGGAATGCCCGCCCGCCACCGGAATGTCGGCCTCGGCACAGATGCTGGAACCGCCTTTCAGGATGTCGCGGATCATGTCGGCCGGCATCTTGTTCACCGGCATGCCGAGGATTGCCAGCGCCATGATCGGCGTTCCGCCCATGGCATAGACGTCGGAGATCGCATTGGTGGCCGCGATGCGACCGAAATCGAAAGGATCGTCCACCATCGGCATGAAGAAATCCGTGGTGGCGATCACGCAGTTTTCGTCATCCAGCTGCCAGACGGCGGCATCGTCGCCGGTTTCCGTGCCGACAAGAAGCTGGCTGAAAGGCTGCATGGCGGGTTGGTCGGCCAGCAGGTCCTGGAGGACGGCTGGCGCCAGCTTGCAGCCGCAGCCGCCGCCATGGGCAAGGGTGCTGAGACGGATGGGCGATGCGATATCCATGATGTCCCCCGAAAAGGGCTAGCAACGAAAGAAGCTACCGCGTCAGTCTGGCGTTTTTACAGGAGGACGTCAATCGACCGACGCATGTTCAAGTCGTTGTTGAGATAAGACTTGTGTATTAATACTTGAATATGAGAGTCATGTTATTGGTAAAACAGGATTGTTGTTGTTGTTTTGGGCGCGCTGTTCGGTTGACAACATGGTTTTATTGCGGTGAACTGATGTCGGCCAAGTCCAGTTTAGAGAAGAGTGTGCCCCGGCATTTTCTTCTGACGATCAGGGAGGTGCAGCGCAATGAATGTGGAGCTCTCACGCCGCCAGTTTCTGGGCGGAACGGGGGCGGTGGTGGCGGCTTCGGCGCTTGGGTCCTTCGGTTTCGGTGGGGTGGAAAGCGCCTATGCCGAATCCATTCGCCCCTTCAAGCTGACCAATACGACCGAAACCCGGAACACCTGCCCCTATTGCTCGGTCGCCTGCGGCGTCATCCTTTATTCTAAGGGCGATGTGCGCAAGGGCGAGAAGGCAGAACTGATCCATGTCGAAGGCGATACGGATCACCCCACCAATCGGGGCACGCTTTGCCCGAAGGGTGCGGCGCTGAAGGATTTCGTCAAGGCGAAGACCCGCCTGCAAAATCCGCGGGTGCGCGAGCCGGGTTCGTCTGAATTCAAGCAGATTTCCTGGGAAGATGCGCTCGACCGCATCGCGCGGCATCTGAAGGACGACCGCGACGCCAATTTCATCGCGAAGAACGCGGCGGGCACCACGGTCAACCGCTGGACGTCAACCGGCTTCCTCGCGGCTTCGGCGACCACCAACGAAACGGCGTTTCTTACCTATAAGGTGGTGCGCAGTACAGGCATAGTGGCATTCGATAACCAGGCACGCGTCTGACACGGCCCGACGGTGGCGAGTCTCGCCCCAACATTTGGCCGCGGAGCAATGACCAACTCCTGGACCGACATTAAAAACACCGACCTCGTCGTCGTCATGGGCGGCAATGCGGCGGAAGCGCATCCGTGCGGCTTCAAATGGGTGACGGAGGCCAAGGCCAATCGCGGCGCGAAGCTGATCGTCGTCGATCCGCGCTTCACGCGCACGGCATCGGTCGCGGATTTCTACGCGCCGATCCGGCAGGGCTCGGATATCGCCTTCCTGCTCGGCGTCATTAATTACTGCATCCAGAACAATAAGGTGCAGTGGGATTATGTGAAGCATTTCACCAATGCCAGCTACATCATCAAGGATGGCTTCGAATATAAGGACGGGCTGTTTACCGGCTATGATGCGGAAAAGCGCGATTATGACCGCTCAAGCTGGGACTATGTGATCGGCGATGACGGCTATGCCGTCGTGGACGACACATTGCAGCACCCGCGCTGCGTGTGGAACCTGTTGAAGCAGCATGTTTCGATCTTCACGCCGGAAATGGTGGAACGCATCTGCGGCACGCCGAAGGAGAAATTCCTGAAAGTGGCGCAGATGATGTCCGAATGCTCTGCCCCGGACAAGACGATGACGTCGATGTATGCGCTCGGCTGGACGCAGCATTCCAAGGGGTCGCAGAACATTCGCTGTATGGCGATGCTGCAGCTTATCCTTGGCAATATTGGCGTGCGCGGCGGCGGCATGAATGCGCTGCGCGGCCACTCCAACATTCAGGGGCTGACCGATATCGGTCTCATGTCCAATCTTCTGCCGGGCTATATGAACATCCCGGTCGAAAAGGAAACCGATCTCGAGACTTATATGTCGACACGCGGTTTCAAGCCGTTGCGCCCGAACCAGATGAGCTACTGGCAGAACTATCGCAAGTTCTTCGTCAGTTTCCAGAAGGCGATGTGGGGCAATGCCGCGACGGTCGAGAACGACTTTGCCTATGACTGGCTACCGAAGCTCGACGTGCCGAACTACGACATGCTGCGCATCTTCGACATGATGCATGAAGGTAAGGTCAACGGCTATGTCTGTCAGGGGTTCAATCCGCTGATGGCGGTGCCGAACCGCAAGAAGCTGACCGACGCCTTGTCGAAGCTGAAATTCCTCGTGACGATGGATCCGCTGGAAACGGAAACCTCGCGTTTCTGGGAAAACCACGGCGAATATAATGATGTGGATTCGGCGTCCATCCAGACGGAAGTGTTCCAGCTTCCCTCCACCTGCTTTGCCGAGGATGAGGGTTCGCTCACCAATTCCGGGCGCTGGCTGCAATGGCACTGGCCGGGCGCAACGCCGCCCGGCGAGGCGAAGACCGACAACTGGATCATGGCGCAGCTTTTCCTGCGGCTGCGGGCGCTTTATCGCAAGGAGGGCGGCGCCTTCCCCGATCCGATCCTCAACCTCACCTGGGATTATGCGGATGAGGGCGAACCGACGGCGGAAGAGCTGGCCAAGGAACTGAACGGCCGCGCGCTTTCCACGGTGACGGATCCGGCCGATCCGACCAAGGTCGTTGCCGAGGCGGGCAAGCTTCTGTCCGGCTTTGCGGCGCTGCGCGATGACGGCTCGACGGCATCGGGCTGCTGGATCTATTCCGGCTGCTTCACCGAGGCAGGCAACAACATGGCCCGCCGCGACAATCACGATCCGGATGAGACGGGCGCCTATCTCAACTGGTCGTGGGCATGGCCGGCGAACCGCCGCATTCTCTATAACCGCGCCTCCGCCGATATTGACGGCAAGCCGTGGGATCCGAGCCGCAAGCTCATCGAATGGGACGGTTCGAAATGGACGGGCTATGACGTGCCGGACATCGCGCCGACCGCCAGGCCGCAGGAAGTCGGGCCGTTCATCATGAATGCGGAAGGCGCCTCGCGCCTGTTCAGCCGCGGCATGATGCGCGACGGTCCGTTCCCGGCTCATTACGAGCCGTTTGAATCGCCGCTCGCCAATGTGATCGCGCCGAACATCCGGGGCAATCCGGTGGCGCGTGTCTTCAATGACGATTTCAAGCAGTTCGCGGAAACGGCGTCGGAGGAGTTCCCCTACGCCGCAACCTCCTACCGCCTGACGGAGCATTTCCACTACTGGACCAAGCATGTTCATGTGAATGCCGTCCTGCAGCCGGAATTCTTCGTGGAAATTTCGGAGGAGCTGGCGAAGGAAAAGGGCATCGCCAAGGGCGACTGGGTGCGCGTGTGGTCGAAGCGCGGCTCGGTCAAGGCCAAGGCCGTGGTGACGAAGCGCATCAAGCCGCTCATCTGCGACGGCAAGACGGTGCATGTGGTGGGCATCCCGCTCCATTGGGGCTTCATGGGTGCCGCCCGCAAGGGCTTCGGCCCGAATTCGCTGACGCCTTTCGTCGGCGACGCGAACATCGAGACGCCGGAGTTCAAGGCGTTTCTGGTCAATATCGAGCGCTCAAGCGCGCCAGTGGCATAGGAGGGATTAGAAATGTTTCCACCCGTTCCCAATCCCGATGTCACGCCGCAACAGCCGCGTTTCGGTGACAAGGACCTGATCAGGCGGTCGGCGTCGAACGTGACGCCGCCAGCGGAGCGCCAGACCGAGGTGGCGAAGCTTATCGACGTGTCGAAATGCATCGGCTGCAAGGCCTGCCAGTCGGCCTGCGCCGAATGGAACGACACGCATGAGGAAGTGGGCGTCAATGTCGGCGTCTATGACAATCCGCATGATCTGACGCCCGATACCTTCACGCTGATGCGCTTTACCGAGTGGGACAATCCCGATACCGGCAATCTGGAATGGCTGATCCGCAAGGATGGCTGCATGCATTGCGAGGACCCCGGCTGTCTCAAGGCTTGCCCGGCACCGGGCGCAATCGTGCAATATTCCAATGGCATCGTCGATTTCATCCACGAGAACTGCATCGGCTGCGGCTATTGCATCAAGGGTTGTCCGTTCGACATTCCGCGCATCTCGCCGGTGACGAACAAGGCCTATAAATGCACGCTCTGTTCCGACCGCATCGCGGTGGGGCAGGGGCCGGCCTGTGCCAAGGCCTGCCCGACGCAGGCCATCGTCTATGGCACCAAGGACGAGATGAAGGAATGGGCCGATGACCGCATCAAGGATCTGAAATCGCGCGGCTTTGAAAATGCCGGTCTTTACGATCCGCCGGGCGTTGGCGGCACGCATGTCATGTATGTGCTGCACCATGCCGACAAGCCTGAAATCTATGCCGATCTGCCGAGCGATCCGCGCATCAGCCCGGTTGTCGAGGCGTGGAAGGGCGTGTCCAAATATGCGGGCATGGCTGCAATGGGGCTGGCCGCTGCGGCGGGTCTGCTGCATTATATCTTCAAGGGTCCGAACGTCGTGACGGAGCATGACGAGGAACAGGCCGAAAAGCTCACGGGAGAGAAGACTCATGAGCAAGACCGACTTTGACGATGTGGAACGCGGCGACGGCATAGAGCCGGGCAGACCGGTCCGGGTGCATCGCTATTCCGGCGGCGCGCGCCTCAATCACTGGATCACCGCCATCAGCCTCGTGCTGCTGGCACTCTCGGGCCTTGCCATGTTCCATCCTTCGCTGTTTTTCCTGTCGGGTCTGTTCGGCGGCGGACAATGGACCCGCGCCATCCATCCGTGGATCGGCGTCGTGCTGTTTGTCAGTTTCCTCGGGCTTTTCCTGCGTTTCTGGAGCGCCAATCTGTGGAAGCGCGAAGACAGCCAGTGGCTGGCGCAGGCCAATGACGTGCTTGCCGGCCATGAGGAAAAACTGCCCGAAGTCGGCAAATATAATGCCGGTCAGAAGCTGGTTTTCTGGTCCATGTCGCTCCTGATCATCATCCTGATCGTTTCCGGCGTGATGATCTGGAACGAATATTTCGGTGCCTATACCAGCATCGAGCAGCAGCGTTGGGCCCTGCTTGTTCATTCCATGGCGGCGGTGGTGGCGATCTGTGTGTGGATCGTGCATGTCTATGCCGCGATCTGGGTGAAGGGCACTATCCATGCCATGACGCGCGGCACGGTGACAGGCGGCTGGGCCTGGCGGCACCACCGCAAATGGTTGCGCGAACTGGCATCGAAGCAGAAAGTGAAACAGGGCGGCAGCAAACCTGCCGCCTGAATTTGCGTGATCGTCATTCGGCGGCGATCATATTCAGTGGTCCACGTGGCCCGTCGGGTTCGTGAGGAGTGACATGGCAGGCAAGAAAAATCTGGTGCCGGACCCGACGGTCATCGGCGAAATATCGGCCCCGCCCTTCGTGCAATTGCCGGACCCCGGCGCACTTTTCGCCAGACGAGCGGAGCGCCTGCGCCTTCTGGCCTCGGTCAGCCCGCTGAAACCCTATCTGGAATTCATCGCCGATCTGAGCGAGGCGCAGTCTGAAGTGGCGGCCGGTCTCGGCCCCGTCGTTGCGCGGCAGGGCGATGAGCGGGGGCGGGAATTCGGTATGCCGTCGATCGATCGTGCGGATGTCCTATCGGACGAGGCGCTCGACACCATCTTCGACCGGCTTTTCGCGCGCGCCGACACAATCGCCAAGCCGCAGGATGCCGCCGATGCGCTGGAGCGTGTGGCGCAAAGTAGCACTGATGATCGCCGCCGGATGATCGAGGCGCTTTTCGCCGGGGTTCTGCCGCCGCAGGCGATTGCCGAACATATTTATATCTGGGCGGGATTGCAGCTCCATTTCACGCGGCTTGCCTCGGCGCTCGACGCGAAATCGGTGAAGCCGGTCGCCGATGGCGTCTGCTCGGCCTGCGGTTCCCTGCCGTCAAGCTCGATGGTCGTGGGCTGGCACGGTGCGCATGGCGCGCGCTTCTGTTCCTGTTCCGTGTGCAACACGCTCTGGCATTATGTGCGGGTCAAATGCGTGTGCTGCGGCTCTACAAAGGGCATTGGCTACAGGCACGTTGAGGAAGGCGGCGGCATCATCAAGGCCGAAACCTGCGACGAATGCCAGCGCTGGGTCAAGATCATCTATCAGCAGCTATCGGCGGATGCCGATCCGGTGGCCGACGATGTTGCAAGCCTTGGCCTTGATATGCTGATGCGCGAGACGTCTTACCGGCGCGGCGGGTTCTCCCCGCTTCTTGCCGGGCTGTGAGGCGGCATGGACCAGATCAAGGCTTCGCTGCGCCATCTTCCGTCCGTGGATACCATCCTGCACCTGCCCGAACTTGCCGGGGCAGCGGAGAATTTCGGCCACGCATCGCTGACGGAGGCCGTCCGCAAGGTTCTGCACGACGAGCGCGAGGCGGTGAAATCCGGTGCTTCGCTCTCCAGCAATAAGCATCTGGCGGAACGGGTTCTCCATTTGCTCGAAGCATCCGGACAGTCGAGCCTGCGCCCGCTGTTCAACCTGACGGGAACCGTTCTGCACACCAATCTGGGACGCGCGATCCTTGCCGAAGCCGCAATCGAGGCTGCCACGCAAGCGATGCGGCAGGCGGTTTCGCTTGAGTTTGATCTGTCGTCGGGATCGCGTGGCGAGCGCGACGACCATCTGCGCGCGCTTGTCTGCGAACTCACAGGCGCGGAAGACGCAACCGTCGTCAACAACAATGCCGCCGCCGTGCTTTTGGTGCTGAACAGCCTTGCCTTGGGCAAGGAAGCCATTGTGTCGCGCGGTGAACTGATCGAGATCGGCGGCGCGTTCCGTATGCCGGATATCATGACCCGTGCCGGGACACGGCTTGTCGAAGTCGGCACCACCAACCGCACCCATCCGCGCGATTACGAGAATGCAATCAACCCGGATACCGGCCTTGTGCTGAAGGTCCACACCTCCAACTACCGGATCGAAGGTTTTACGCGGGAAGTCACGGCGTCGGAACTGGCGGCAATCGCGCGAGGCAAGGGCGTGCCGCTGGTCAATGATCTTGGCTCCGGCACGCTTGCCGATCTGACCGCTTTCGGCCTCGCCCATGAGCCGACCGTGCGTGAGGCGGTTGCCGAAGGCGCGGATATCGTCACCTTTTCGGGCGACAAGCTTCTGGGCGGACCGCAGGCGGGGTTCATCGTCGGGCGGCGCGATCTGATTGCCCGCATCAACAAGAACCCGATGAAGCGTGCGCTGCGGGTCGACAAGATCAGGCTTGCGGCACTGGAAGCGACGCTGAAACTTTATCGCAACCCGGAACGGCTTGCGGAAAAACTGCCGACCATTCGCGCTCTGGCGCGCCCGCAGCCGGAAATTGCCGCCCAGGCGGCAAGGCTGAAGCCGCAGCTTGAAAGAGCGCTTGGCCCGGCTTTCACTGTGGCGGTGACGGATTGCGCCAGCCAGATCGGCTCCGGCGCATTGCCGCTTTCAACGGTTCCAAGCGCCGGATTGTCGATTGTGCCGAAGGAGGGCAGCGGCACGGCGCTGACAGCGCTTGCCAGTTCATTGCGCGCGCTGCCTCTGCCCGTCATCGGGCGGATGGAAAAGGGTGCCTTCGTGCTCGATCTGCGCTGCCTTGAGGATGAAGACGGCTTTCTGCACGATCTGTCGTCTCTTGCGGCACGCCGCTCATGATCGTCGGAACGGCGGGACATATCGATCATGGCAAGACCGCGCTGGTGCGCGCGCTGACCAAGATCGATACGGATCGGTTGAAAGAAGAAAAAGAACGCGGAATTTCCATCGATCTCGGCTTTGCCTATCTGCCTCTCTCCGGCGATGAAAAGCATACACTCGGCTTTGTCGACGTGCCGGGGCACGAAAAATTCGTGCATACGATGCTGGCCGGGGCTGCGAGCATCGATTTCGTCATGCTGGTTGTCGCCGCCGATGACGGGATCATGCCGCAAACGCGCGAACATCTGGCAATCGTCAATCTGCTCGGCATTCGGCGCGGCGTCGCCGTCATCACCAAATCCGATCTTGCCGAGCCGGAACGCCTCACAGAAGTCGAAATCGCCATCCGCAATGAACTGGCGCCGACGGGACTGGCCGATATTCCCGTTCTGGCGGTTTCCACCCTATCCGGTGCCGGGATCGACGAACTTAGAACCTTGCTGGAAATCGAAGCGCATGCATTCGGCGGGCGGCGGGTAAACGGACGTTTTCGTTTGGCCGTGGACCGTTCTTTCACGCTCAAGGGCGCGGGCACGGTCGTCACCGGCACGGTGCTTTCCGGCAAGGTTGCGGCTGGCGACCATCTGCTCATCAGCCCGTCCGGCAGGGAAGCGCGTGTCCGCACCATCCATGCGCAGAACAGGCCGAGCGAAACTGCTGAGGCGGGTGATCGCTGCGCGCTCAATCTGGCGGGCGAGGGCATATCGAAAGAGGCGGTGCATCGCGGTGACATGCTGGTATCGCCCGGCCTTCATCGCCCGACGGATCGCATCGATGCATCGTTGCAGATATTGCCTTCGGAGAAAAAGCCGATTGGGCAGTGGTTCCCGGTTCGCCTGCATCATGCCGCAGCCGAGGTCGGGGCGCGCATCGTGCTTCTGCGGGATGAGGAGCTGCGGCCTGGCGCGGAAGAACGGGTTCAGCTGGTGCTGGATCGTCCCGTCGCGGCGGCGGCAGGAGACCGTTTCGTCATCCGGGATGTTTCCGCACAACGCACCATCGGCGGCGGACGTTTTCTCGATCTGCGCCCGCCGCAACGCAAGCGCCGCAGCCCGGAGCGCATGGCGCAACTTGATGCCCACTCCATCGACGACCCTGTGGAAGCGGCACGCGCATTGCTGTCGGTCGAGCCCTATTATCTTGACGCGACGGCATTTCTGCGCGACCGCGCGCTGCCTGATGATCCGGAAAGCCTCGCCCAGACGCTTGATGCCATAATGCTCCGCCAGACAAATTCGGTACTTTTGCTGTTGCCGGAGCGATGGAATGCTTTGCGTGATGATATTCTGGCGCGGCTTGGCGCATTTCATGACGAAAACCCGGGCCTGATCGGCATGGGCGTCGAGCGGCTGCGGCTATTGTTGAAACCGCGCCTGCCAGCACCTGCCTTTCGCGCCGCCATCGCCGCGCTGGTCGAGGCGGACCTTTTGAGACTGGACGGTGCGTGGCTGCGCCTCCGCGATCATGAAGTGACGATGAGCGATGCCGACGAGGCGCTCTGGCAGCGCATCGCGCCACTTCTCGGAGGCGAGGCTCGCTTTCGACCGCCGCGCGTGCGCGATATTGCAGGATTGCTTGATGCGCGGGAGGAAGATATTCGCTGCCTTCTCAAGCTTGCCGGGCGCATGGGCCGGGTGCATGAAGTGGCGCACGACCATTTCTTCCTGCGAGCGACGATTGCCGAAATGATCGGCATCCTGTCGGATATGGACGCGGCCTTCGACAGCGGCTGGTTCATCGCGGCGCGGTTTCGCGACCGGATCGACAGCGGACGTAAGGTGGCGATCCAGATATTGGAATTCTTCGACCGCAATAGCGTCACGATAAGGCGGGGGGACATGCGCCGCCTGAACCGCCGCAAGCTGGACTTGTTTGGTGATTTCACGCAAAGTGAGGCCGCGCCGCAAGGGGCATAAGGAAGAGATGCGTTCCTGGTGGGGCGTCCGGACTTCAAATCCGGGAGGGGCCGATAGACGGTCTTTGGTGGGTTCGACTCCCATTCTCTTCCGCCAGCAGGCGTTCAGATCATCTCGCGCGCAGGATACCAACTACATTGCGCACCACTTCGTCCTGAAGCGGACGCTGTTTCTCGATATTGAAATGGCCGATATCCTTCATGCCCGAGAAGTCGCGATTGTCGAGGCTTCCCTTGAAGCGCGGCCCGGCGGCCAGCGGCAGGCCCCAGCCGTGCTGCTTGAAATAGAAGTTCACGACACGCTTGATATTGCCGGGCAGGGGAGCCGGTGCCGTGGCGGCAAAGGTCGCCATATAAGCAACCTGAATGCCCTTCTTTTCAAGCGCGGCCGCAATGTCGATGACGGCATTGGCGCCAAGCGAATGGCCGATCAGAATGACGGGCGCGCCAGGGTTTTTTCGCTGGTCGGCGAGAATATGGTTCAGCACGAAACCCGCCGCCTGATGTCCTTCGACATGCGCGTCAACCCCGTTGGCCTGCAATTGCTTGCCGATCTCATCGATGCCGGTGGAGAAAATATCCCCGAACCCGCGCAGAAGATAAACATCGGCCTGGGGGGAGGCCGCGGATGGCGCTTTGGGTGCGGCTCGTGCCGCGCCGCCGTAAAGGGCAAGTGCCGCACCGGCAAAAAGCAGGCTGCGGCGGGTCAAGGGTTTGGAACGCAAATTTGTCGGTTTTGAAATCATCTTCGATTGCCCGCTGGAGCGTGTTCGACACCAATGAATAGGTCCCGACCCTAGAGCCCCCATCCGTTTCAGCCAAATCACTAGAACTTGAGTTTTGGAACGACACGGCCGGTCCGGCGGGCATAATCGTCATAGGATGCGCCGAAAGCCGCGCGCATCATCGCCTCCTCGTGATCGACCCGATAGAAATAGAGGATGGCAACGCCGACAAGCCCCGCCAGCCCGGCAAACCAGTTCGGCAGCAGGCAGAATTGCGCAATTGCCCACAGCCAGAACGACAGATACATCGGATGGCGGACATAGTGGTAAAGCCCGTCCGTCACCAGCTTGTGTTCGCGGCGGATTTCAAGCGAGACGGACCAGTTCTTGCCAAGCTGCCGATGGCTTGCATAAAAAAGCCAGAGGAAGGCGATTTCGACAACCAGCCCGATCCAGCCCAGCCATGGCTGGAAAGCATAGTCGGCAAAGGCGGGAAAGCCGGTTGCCACATAAATGATCGGGATCAGCGACAGGCCAAGTGTCGCCGCGCCCAGCGCCAGCCTGTCGGCAAGCGTTTTCGCATTGTTGGCGACCTTGATCTTGCGCGCGCGCCGCTGGTGCGGGATGCGGATAACGACCCAGGCGACAAGCCCGATGCCCCAGACGATTGCGGCCAGTGTCGGTGTCATTCGGCAATAGTTTCCTTCATTGGCATGGCGCCGATTATCGGTCATCCGTTCGAACGCGAAGCGGCACCGGCCCACAGCATATCTGAAAGAAATCATACCAATAGGGTTTCGTATTGCCGAATACATATTGGTAGTGCACGCGAAAAAGGTTCCGCTTCACACGCTTGTAAATTTCCGGCTCCAGCATGTCCTTCATCCGCACGGTCCTTGTGACGGGGAAGCACCGCTGCGGCTGCCGTTTGAGGCCCATTTCGGCCACGGGATCGGTCTTGTAGAAATTGATCGCGTCGGTCAGGCACTGGATTTCCACCCAGTCGATCTTGCCGTCATCCACCAGCCGCTGCACGGCTTCGCGAAAATGCCCGCCCGCGGGGTGATAGCCCGCCTTGAGCGCGGTCGATCCGAGGGTGAGCAGCGTCACGCTGGATGCACGGCTGCTGAATTCCGGATCGATGGCAAGGCAGCGCGCCGCAACGTCCAGCATCAGCATGCCGCCGGTGCTGTGGCCGACCAGAATGACCTCGTCATAAGGTTTTGCGGTGATGCGCCTGACGATACGGGCCGCAAAGCGCTGCATCAGGGATTCGGCATCCTGTCGTCTTTCCCGAATGAAACTGAGCGAAAACGACCAGAGGTCCATCAGATGGTTGGTCGACCATCGCTTACCCAGAATGGCGAGTGCCGTGAAAAAGACCGCAAGGCCGACAATCAAGCTTGCCCAGCCAGCCCACCCGGCAGCGCCCAGTCCGTGAGCCGTCCACCGCGCCGCCGCATAGCCCATGGCGGCAAACAGGGCGAGCACCACAAACGGGTAGAGGAAATAGAGCCCGAAGCGCCATGCCCTGGCAAAGAAGCGAAAGGCGGTGCCGGTGATGACGAAATCGCCGAAGGCGACAAGATATTTGGCCAGCCGGACGGGAAGCGGGCGGTCGAAATCCGCCCGCACAATTTTGTCCAGAACGAGAAAATGGAAATCCGTCCCGGTGGCCCAGCTTTTGTCGGCGGGCGCGGTTTCGATGGAAACGGAGCCGATTTCGCGGTCTGGCGATATGTCGACCGGCGAAACGACGGAGCGAACGTCCCATAGCGTTTCGAAGCGGTTGATTTCTCTCTTCAATCGCCCGAAAAACGCTTCGGGCGTTTTGGGATCATAGCCGCCAATGAAGAAGACAGCGCGTCGTCGAACCGGTTGCTTCATGCGCAAACCGTAATTTGGGGCTTTCGGATTGTCGAGATCATTGCCAGCCTTCCCCAAACAAATCTGGTTGAACTGTCACCCTCGCCTGTCACATGTCGACCAGGCCGCGCCTGATGGCCTCGCGGGTTGCCTCCGCGCGGGAGGAAACGTCCAGCTTCTGATAGATGGCCTTCACATAGTCGCTGACCGTATGTTCCGATAGTCCAAGTTTGCGGGCGATCTCGCCATTCCGGTGCCCGGCGCCGATCTCTTTCAGCACCTCGGTTTCCCGGCGCGAAAGATGGATGAACGCGCCTTCCGGCTCCATGGGAACCGGCTTTGCCGATATGGCCCTGACGCGGGCGACGAGATTGAGCCTGGCCCGGATGGTGAGGATCAGCACGTCGAAATCGATCGGCTTGGTGAGATAATCGTCGGCCCCCGCTTCCCGGCCTTCCAGCTCGTGGCTGCGGTCGGCAAGCGCCGTCAGAAACAGGAAGGGTGTTCCGGACAGATGCGGGTAACGGCTACGCATCTGTTCCAGAAACTGCAACCCGTTGGTGCCGGGCATCAATATATCGCAGATGATGATGTCGGGCGTCGTGGTGTCCAGCACGTGCAATGCTTCACCGGCATTGGCCGCACCGACGGCGTTGAAGCCCGACGTGCTCAACTCATCGATCATCTCTTCCAGAATATGTGTTTCGTCCTCGATGCACAGGACGGTCGGCATGGGGAGGATTTCAGGCAGTCGCATGTTGGGCCACCTTTGGCAGGGTCAGGGTGAATACCGTACCTTGTCCTTCGACGGATGTGAAGGCAAGCGTTCCGCCGTGCAGTTCGGCAAGCGCGCGCGACAGGCTGAGGCCAAGGCCGGTGCCCGCCAGATGCGATGCGTTGCCGGCGCGGAAAAACCGCGTGAAGATGCGATCCGCATCCTCGGCCGGGATGCCTATGCCATGATCGCGGACGATGCAGCGAAAGGCGTTGTCGTCTTCTTCCGTGGTCACTTCGATGGGCTTGTCGGCGGGGGAATATTTGGTGGCATTGCCAAGCAGGTTGACCAGTATCTGCTCCACCAGAATGCCGTCGCAATAACAGAAGTCCCGGCTTTCGTGAATGTTTGTCACCAGTTCCCGATCCGGGTGAAGCTCCTGGTGATAGGCGCAGGTGTTGCGGACCAGCGCCGAAAAATCGACCGGCTGCCGGTTGATCTGAAACCCGCTTTCATCCAGCCGTTCCGCATTGGCGGTGCTTTCCAGAAGCAGGATCAGGCGGCGGCTGGCATTGCGCATGCGCTTGGCCTTGTCGATGATGATCTCGGGCGTGAACTCGTCGGCACGGCGGATGAAGCGCTGCGCGATGATGTCGATGATCGATACCGGCGTGCGGAACTGGTGCGAGACGGTGGTGATGAAGCTCTTGTAAAGCTCCTTCGACTTGCGTTCGTTTTCCAGCGCCTCCCGCAGGGCGGCGGTGCGGTCGGCGACGGTGTGTTCCAGCTGCTGCTTGTATTCCTGCAACGCCTTGTGGGCGCGCTCGGCCTTGCGCATGTTGGAAAATACCTGCCATGATAGAATGCCGCCGGTGGCCATGATGCCCAGCACCGCGAACATGATGAGATAGATCGACTGCAATTGCTGGTCGCGCTGCGCGCCGTTGCGGTCGCGCTCCATGATCATGGCATCGTTCGCCACCTTGGTCAGTTCCTCGCGCATCGGGACCAGGGCTTCATAGATGGCGATCGGATCGAATTTTTCCGGCTCCGCGTCGATCATCGCCTCGATCTCGGGAAGCCGGTCGGCATTGCGCTGGATGATGTCGCTGCCGCCGGGGATGCGCGCAAAATATTTCTTCTGCGGTGCGTCGGCCAGAAGCGCAAACCGGCTGTAAAGCACATCAAGGCGAAGCGAGAGATCGGCCGTGTTGGCATTGCCGCTCGGAAATGTCAGCGCGGTTTCGCCCAGCCGCCCGGCATCGCGCTCGGTCTGGGTGATGGCCCAGACCATGTTCTCGCCGACATAGGTTGCAAGCGATTTCTGTATTTCGAGAAGCTGGAGAAATGCATAGGCAAGCAGGCCCGCAAAACCCGCCATCACAAGGCCGGAAAGAATATAGCCTCGCTTCAGTCTCATTTCACCTCGATCTGCTTCAGCTGCCATGCCCAGCGATGGTCATAACGCGAATCGTCCAGTTCCTCATGCTGGTCGCGCGGATAGACGATCCAGTATGGCCCCTTGTCGCGCCGGTTCAACTCCCTGCCGTTCATCCTGTGCGCGACGAGGACATCATATTCGTAGGCGTCCTTCAGCGGAATGCTGATGCTGTAATCGTTGAGCGCCAGCACCGTGATCGAATGGCTGGCCGCGTCTTTTGCCGTGACGCCGACGGTTGCCAGCACGTTGCGCAGCAGCACGCCGTCGAAAATTTGCGGCCCTTCCGTCCAGGGCGTGGTGGTTTGCAGCCTGTTCTGCGGCAGTGTCGTGAAGTCTTCGCTTGTCAGCACACGGGTCGTTCCATTCGGGGCGATGACGGTCAGCGTGACGGCGGCCGCAACCGGCGGCCGGGCAAGCGGCGCGGCCCCCGCCGCGCCGGTGGAGCAGAATATTTGGCCGATGGCGAAAAGCGCGATCAGTGCCCGAAGCGCCAGAAGACGCCGAAAAGCGAACATCCAGTTTGCGCGTGACACGTGGGCATCTCCAGAAACGATCAGTTACGAATGCATCCAAGCTTAAACGGGAGGATAGGCGCAATTTCAAGAATCTCTTGAATGCGCCAGACGAATTTGCCCCCCGAGAGCTTCAATTTACGCCTAACATTAAAAAAATGCATTCAAAAGCCAAATAAACAACAAGCTATTTCACGAAATCTTTCAATCTCTACCGGTGGTTACATGGAATTTCGGCTGATGCGGCGCATTGTTCTTTCCAACCTACCCCCCTGAACAGGGGAATTGTTTTTCGCTATTAGAGCGTCCACTAAATAACAGTCGGCCTGTTGGGGCTTAGGAGGCCGACACAAAAATGGGCGGGGGCTGCTTATCGGCCGCGGGGAGTCGGGGTCAATAGGCAGCCAATTAGTTCGGACAGCATGCAGGCGGCGATAACGATGACTCTCGAAACGGAGGCGTTTCGAGCCAAAAGCAAAAGTCGATCGCTGCATTTGTAAAGGCTTTCCGACAGGATGGCCGACAGGCATCTGGTCGTGCCTCTATGAACCTGCCGTTCGGGTTCCTCGATCAGAGTGAGCTTGCACCTCTTTCGCGTCCTTCGCATGAAGGGCGCGCTTTTTTTTGCCGGTCCCGAAAAGCTGTCCTGCCGCAATAAAGCCGCAATTTTGCCATGCCTGCCCCTGTTTCGACGGGCGCTCGACACGATTGGCCGCATGAAATTGCGCTGCCATGGTGTGGAAAAAGCGCCTTTGCCGCAAAAATCGCAGCTTGCCACGGTTTTGCCTCGATATGAAACGGCACAGGGACCGGATTGCTCCGGCCCCCGTTTCAGGATGGGAAAAAAGCGCCCGTTTATTCCCCCGGCGCCAGATGCGGGGCCTCGATCTTCGCGCCCGCATGTTTCAGCGGACGCTCGCCGGAGAGCTTGCGGATCAGCACATAGAACACCGGCGTCATGAAGATGCCGAAGGCCGTCACACCGATCATGCCGGCAAAGACCGCGATGCCCATGGCTGAGCGCATTTCCGCACCGGCGCCGGTCGATGTCACCAGAGGCACCACGCCCATGATGAAGGCCATCGAGGTCATCAGGATCGGGCGCAGGCGCAACCGGCTTGCCTCGACCGCCGCCTGCACGACGCCTCGACCGGACAATTCCAGCTCGCGGGCGAATTCCACGATCAGGATCGCGTTCTTTGCCGATAGCCCCACAAGGACGATCAGGCCGATCTGGGTGAACACGTTGTTGTCGCCGCCCGTCAGCCAGACGCCGGTGAGTGCGGCCATGATCCCCATCGGCACGATCATGATGATCGACAGCGGCAGGGCAAGGCTTTCATATTGCGCGGCCAGCACCAGATAGACGAGCAGCAGCGCCAGCGGGAAGACGAGGAAGCCTGAACTGCCGGCCAGGATCTGCTGGTAGGTCAGGTCGGTCCATTCGAAAGCGATGCCGGGAGGCAGGGTTTCCTCGGCAATCCGTTCAATGGCGGCCTGTGCCTGGCCGGACGAGAAGCCGGGGGCCGGATTGCCGTTGATATCGGCGGACAGGAAGCCGTTATAACGGATGGCGCGTTCCGCACCGACCGTCTGCTCGACTTTCAAAAGCGCCGACAGCGGAATCATCTCGCCCGACTGCGAACGCACTTTCAGCTTGCCGATATCCTCGGCATGGCTGCGATAATCCGCATCGGCCTGAATGCGCACGCTGTAGGTGCGTCCAAAGGCATTGAAGTCGTTGACATAGAGCGAACCCAGATAGATTTGCAGGGTTTCGAACACATCCGTCACGGCAACGCCAAGCTGGCGCGCCTTCGTGCGATCAAGATCGGCATAAAGCTGCGGCACATTGATCTGGTAGCTCGAATAGAGACCGGCCAGTTCCGGCGTCTGATAGGCCTTGGCGAGAAACGCCTTGGTCGCATCGTCCAGCGCCTTGAAGCCAAGCCCGTTGCGATCCTCAAGCTGAAGCTTGAAGCCGCCCGTCGTGCCGAGACCCTGCACGGGCGGCGGCGGGAACATGGCGATGAAGGCATCCTGAATGGCGCCGAATTGCTGGTTCAGTTCCATGGTGATGGCATTGGCCGACAGTTCGGGCGTCTTGCGCTCCTCGAACGGCTTCAGCGTCACGAAGACGATGCCGGAGTTCGACGCATTGGTGAAACCGTTGATCGACAGGCCGGGGAAGGCGATGGCATTGGCCACGCCCGGATGGTTGAGGGCAATGTCGCTTATGCGGCGGATCACATCTTCCGAACGGTCGAGCGTTGCCGCATCCGGCAATTGCGCAAAGCCGATCAGATATTGCTTGTCCTGCGCCGGAACGAAACCGCCGGGCACGGCGCGGAACAGGACGAAGGTGACGCCAAGCAGCACGACATAAAGCCCCATCACCAGCGACTTGCGCGAGAGAATGCCGCCGACGCCGCGCCCATAAGCGTTTGAACTTGCGCCGAAGAAGCGGTTGAAGCCGCGGAAGAACCAGCCGAACAGCCCGTCCATGATGCGGGTCAGCCGATCCTTGGGCGCATCATGGCCGCGCAGGAGCAGGGCCGCGAGAGCAGGCGAAAGCGTCAGCGAATTGAAGGCCGAGATCACGGTCGAGATGGCGATGGTGAGCGCGAACTGGCGGTAGAACTGGCCGGTCAGGCCGGTGATGAAGGCAAGCGGCACGAAGACGGCAACCAGCACCAGCGCAATGGCGATGATCGGCCCGGACACTTCCTGCATGGCGCGATAGGTGGCCTCGACCGGCGACAGGCCCTGTTCGATGTTGCGCTCGACATTTTCCACCACCACGATGGCGTCGTCGACTACGATGCCGATGGCGAGAACAAGGCCGAAAAGGCTGAGCGCATTGATGGAAAAGCCGAACACATACATCACCGCAAATGTGCCGACGATGGAAACGGGAACGGCAACCAGCGGAATGATGGAGGCGCGCCATGTCTGCAGGAACAGGATGACCACGATCACCACCAGCACGATGGCTTCGAGCAGGGTATGGATGACCGATTCGATGGAGGCCTTCACGAACTGGGTCGTGTCATAGACAATGTCGAAATCCACGCCTTCCGGCATGGTTTTCTTCAGATCGGCCATGGCGGCATGGACGTTTTCGGAAATCTCAAGCGCATTGGAACCCGGCGCCTGAAACACGCCCATGCCGACCGCCTGCTTGTTGTCGAGGAGCGAGCGGAGCGAATAATCGGCGGCCCCCATTTCGACACGCGCCACATCGCCGAGCCGGGTGATTTCGCCTTCGCTGCCTGATTTCACGACGATATTGGCGAATTCTTCCGGCGACTGGAGACGGCCTTGCGCATTGACGGAAAGCTGGAGATCAAGCCCGGAAACCGATGGCGAAGCGCCGATGACACCGGCTGCGGCCTGCACATTCTGCTGGCGGATGGCATTGGCGATGTCGCTTGCGGAAAGGCCGCGCTCGGCGGCCTTCTGCGGGTCGATCCAGACGCGCATCGAATAATCGCCGCCGCCGAATATCTGCACCTGACCGACGCCCGGAACACGGGCAATGCGGTCCTTGACGTTCAAAACGGCATAGTTGCGCAGATAGTTCACATCATAGCGCCCATCGGGCGAAATAAGGTGAACAACCAGCGTGAGATCAGGCGAGCTTTTGGCGGTGGTGACGCCAAGCGTGCGCACTTCTTCCGGCAGGCGCGGTTCGGCCTGCGAAATACGGTTCTGCACCAGTTGCTGGGCCTGATCGGGGTCGGTGCCAAGCGCAAACGTGACCGTCAGCGTCATGACGCCGTCGGCGGTCGCCTGGCTCTGCATATAAAGCATGCCCTCGACGCCGTTGATCTGTTCTTCCAGCGGCGTGGCGACGGTTTCGGAAATAACGGCCGGGTTGGCGCCCGGATATTGCGCGCGCACCACGATCTGCGGCGGCACGACTTCCGGATATTCCGAGATCGGCAGACCCGTCATGCCGATCAGGCCGGCAACGAAGATCAGGACCGACAGAACACCGGCGAAGACCGGCCGGTCGACGAAAAAGCGAGAAAAGTTCATGTCAGTATCCCCCTTGAACGGGAAGGCAAAGACTCTCCCGGCCCGCGAAATCGGTAGATTTCGCGGGTTGATGTGGCTGAGCATTTGCGGTTAGCGCGCGCTCAGGCGCGCCGTTTTAATTCAGCTTTTGGCAAGCGTTTCGGTGACGGGCTGCGGTGCGACGACCACGCCCGGACGAATGCGCTGCAGGCCGTTGACGACGATGTTCTCGCCGGGCTTCAGCCCGCTTTCGATGATGCGCAACCCGTCATAATTGCGGCCCAGAACCACCTGCCGGTATTCGACCTTGTTATCCGCGCCGACCACGAAGACGAATTTCTTGTCCTGATCGGACGAAATCGCGCGGTCGCTCACCACCAGTTTTTCATCCGGTTCCGGCGTGCCGAAGCGAATGCGGACAAACTGGCCGGGTATCAGCCTTCCATCCGGATTGTCGATTGCCGCGCGAACCCGGATCGTGCCGGTCGCGGCATCGACTTCATTGTTGATGAGCTGGATATGGCCGGAAATCGGCGTGCCATCATCGGAAGCGGTGCCGATCTGGACGGGTATGCGCTCGATGGCGCTTCCGCCGGGCGAGGCGGCAAGTCTTGCCAGAGCCCGTGTGACGACTTCCTCATTGGCGCTGAAGCTTGCATAGATCGGATCGACCGAAACAAGCGTGGTCAGCACCGGCGAGGCGGAACTTGCGGCAACCAGATTGCCCGCCGTCACTTCCAGCCGCCCGACGCGGCCGGAAATCGGCGCACGCACTTCAGTATATTGAAGGTCAAGCTCGGCGGAGCGAAGGGCGGCCTTGGCGGAACGCAGGCTTGCCTGCGCCTCGTCATAGGCGCTGGAGCGCTGGTCGAGGCCGCTCTGGGCGATGGTGCGGGTGGTCACGAGCTGGCGGCCGCGTTCCAGTTCGGCCTTCGCCAGCGCAAGGCGGGCCTCCTCGGCGGAAACCTGCGCCTTCGCCTTTTCGACCGCCGCCGCATAGGGCTCGGGATCGATGGTGACGAGCAGGTCGCCCTGCTTCACCAGAGCGCCCTCGCGGAAATGCGCCTTCAGGATGGCGCCGCCGACGCGCGGGCGAATTTCAACCCGGTCGATGGCTTCCAGACGGCCGGAAAATTCTTCCCATATCGCAATGCGGCGCGATTGCGCCTTCGCGACGGAAACCGGCACGGCAGGTGGTGGAGCGGAAATATCGGTTGCGGCATCTGCCTTGATGTGCGGCGCGCCGAGGAAAAGGGCGCTGCCGCCTGCCGCGGACAATAGGATGCTCAGGCCGGCGCCCCATAGGGCCCGGCGGGCTGTGATCGATGTCATCTTTGTATCTCCTGAACCGGTGGGGAAGCCGGCTTCGATTTAAGCGTCAGGTCAAAGCTTGGGAGGACCCCAACACTGATATTATTCTGCGATTGGCTTTGCGCCTGCCTGCCGGAAGAAATCGGAAAACAGGCCGATAAGTTCATGTTCCTGTGGCGACCAGTCGGTGCCCGCCACCTTGTTTTCGGGTATCCAGCCCGCTTTTCCGGGCAGGACATGCGATTGAACCTTCACCCCCGCCTGACGAAGACGCTCGGCATAGGCCTGCGTTTCATCACGCATTGGGCACTCGGCGCTGGTGACGAGCAGGGTGGGCACCAGACCGGCAAGACGCGTACACAGGGCGGGCGCGGCATAGGGGTGGGCGAACCCGCCGCACTCGCCCAGATAATGCTGCCAGCCATCCGCCATCGTCTGGACGGCGCCTTCCGGGCAATATTTGCGGAAAGACGCCGTGGCAAGGCAGGGGTCCAGCATGGGCGAAAGCAATATCTGCCCCTTGAGATCGGTCAGGCATTGATCGCGCGCCATGAGGGCCACGCCCGCAGCAATATTGCCGCCCGCCTCTTCACCGGCGACGAACAGCATCGACTTCCTGTGCGCAAACTCCGGGCAACGCGCGCGCATCGAAGTCAGGATGGAATAGGCCACCTCAAGCGCCGCCGGGAACGGGTTGAGACAGGCCGACGAATATTCCGGCGACACCACCACCGCACCCGCCTCCGCAAGGGTTTCGGCAACGCGGTCGCAGGCGCCGGGGCAGTTGGCCGAAAAAGCCCCGCCGTGAAGGTGCAGCACCACCGGCGGCGGAGAGAGCAGCCTGGCGCCGCGATAAACGCGGGCCGTGCACGTGCAGTCTCCTGCTTGCCCATGGGCCTGCCCGTGAACCAGCACTGTTTCTACACGGAACGTCTCACACATCTTGTTCGGCCTTCATGTATAGCGGCAAACCGCTATGATGGAATATTATCATTGTTCATCGTCTGGAATAGTCCCCTCAAATTGGTTACACTGTCCAGAATTTCGAACAATGACGGCTATCGAAAATGGACCAGCTCTCGGCCATGCGCGCCTTTCTCCGGGTTGTCGAAACCGGAAATTTCACGCGCGCCTCCGCCTCGCTCAATATGCCCAAGGCAACGATCAGCAATCTCATCCAGGGATTGGAAGCCCATCTGCGTACAAAACTCCTCAACCGCACGACCCGTCGTGTTCTCGTAACACCGGACGGCGCGCTTTACTATGAGCGCGCTGCACGATTGCTGGCCGATCTGGCGGAACTGGACGGCAGCCTGTCCAGCGCGCAGACCCTGCCCAAGGGGCGCCTGCGCGTCGAAATGGCAAGCGCGGTCGCCAATCTCATCATCATTCCGGCGCTGATCGGGTTTCACCAGCGTTATCCCGATATCCAGATCGATCTCGGCGTATCCGACCGGCCCGTCGATTATGTGGCGGAAAATGTTGATTGCGCCATCCGCATCGGCGAGCTGACGGACCAGTCGCTGATTGCGCGCCGCATCGGCGACATGCATTTCATCGCCTGCGCGTCCGCCGAATATCTCGAGCGTTGCTCCACGCCGCTGCACCCTTCCGATCTTGGCCGGGACTGCACGGTGGTCGGCTATTTCCGGCCCTCGAACGGCCAGCAGATGCCGTTCCGTTTCAAAAGGGGAACGGAGGAAATCGAGGTGAGCGGACGCTATATCGTGGCGGCGAATGAAGCGACCACCTATCTCGCCGCAGCCCGCGCCGGGCTTGGCGTGGTGCAGGCGCCCTTGTTCATGGTGAAGGACGACATCGAAAACGGCACGCTGCGCCCCGTCTTGCAGGAATGGCGGATCGATCCGATGCCGATCTATCTGGTCTATCCGCCCAACCGGCATCTCAGCAACCGCCTGCGCGTCTTTGCCGACTGGGTCGTCAAGACCGTCGCCAAGTCACAACTAAATGGGAACTAACGCGCGCAGCGGCGCTTGTTGAGCCGGACCTTGATCCGCTCGGAAGAGGCGCCTTTCGCCTTGTGGTCCGACGAGACGATATGTGCCCGCACCGTGCAGTCGCCCGCCAGAACCTCGAAATTGTTGGAGCGGATATACATCACCGTATTGATCGGCTGGCCGGGCATTTTCTGCGCCACGGCGTTGACGACCGCGGTGACTTCCTTCGCCCGCTGTTTCGAGCTGCCCTCACTGGCGGCAAGCGCCGGGCTGAGCGCGGATGAAAACGCGCATAGGCCCGCAAACACAAAAACAGCCTTGAAGCCTGTTCCAAAAGGCGCTTTTTGATTCAGGTTCTTCGCTTTCTTCATTGGCATGGCCTCCGATTGAGCTGGAATTGAAGCAAACAACATAGGCCATGATTGCGGCAATACCAGTACTGGACCGGCACCGGATTTGCCTTGTCAAAGCCTGTCGGGGAGACGGGTGGGCTCCTGCTTGTCGATCAGGTGGGAGGGGGCCGCAAATTGCAGCAGCTTGTTGTGGTTGGTGATCCGGATGGCGGAAGCATGCACGCTGACGCCATGGGGTACAAGTGCCGCAAAGCTGCGCGACAGGTTCTCCGGCGTCATGCCGAGATAGGCGGCAAGGGTCCGCTTTTCATAAGGGATCATCACGACGTCGGCGCCGTCGTTAAGGAGCGATTCCCTGACGATCCAGTTGGCAAGCCGCTGCACGCTGCTTCTCAGCTTCTGCGCCTTCAGTTCCTTGACCAGGCGGCGATAGGCGCGGGCGAGTTCGAAAACCACCGCGCGCATGAAGGCGGGGTCCTCGCCCATCTGCTCGCGCACAAGCTCGGCCGGCACCATCAGCACGCGGGTCGGCGTCAGGGTCTGCGCCGCCTGCAGGCACACATCATTGTTGAGAACGGCGGCGAGAATGAAGACATCGCCCGCCCGCAGGATTTCCAGCGCCGTCTCCCCATCGTCCGACTTCGCCGACATCAGCACCAGCCCGTCGAGAATGGCAAAGAGGAAATCCGCCGGTTCGCTTTCGGTCAACAGCATGGTGCGCGGGGGGAAGGACTGCACGAAGCTTGGCCGCATGAGACGCGTGAACGTGGCATCCGCCATGTCCGCGAAAAGCGGTTGATTCTTCAATGCGAGTTTATCTTGCTGCCGCATTAAACCTCACTTTCTCCCTCAACTTATAATGGGCTATAATGATTGATGAATATCAATCGTGCAATATGCATTGATCAATACTTTGGCCGAACTAGGTCTATTTCCCGTGTTAAGCCACGAATATCTAAAATTCAACTTGAATAGTCTAAGGATATTGATCTTAATCAATGTATTGATCTGAAAGTCGACGCATAAGTGCAAACGAAACCTCCCATGGTATTCAATTCGGAGTACGCCTATGCAACATGTCGCAGGGGAAAACCCCAGGGCGCAGACGACGGCGCTAGCGATGAGTACGACCGCGTTTACAGTCTGTTTTGCGGTCTGGACCATCTTTGCAATCATCGGCATTGAAATTCGATCCGAGCTTGGCCTGACTGAGACACAGTTCGGCCTGCTTGCGGGTACGCCGATCCTGACCGGCTCCCTGATCCGGGTGATCCTCGGCATATGGGCGGACCGCTATGGCGGGCGCGTGATCTTCACGTTTACCATGCTGATTTCCGCCGTCGCAACTTTCCTTCTGACCTATGCAATGACCTATCCGCAAATGCTTCTCGCCGCCCTTGGCGTCGGCATTGCGGGCGGGTCGTTTTCGGTCGGTGTGGCCTATGTGTCGCGCTGGTATCCGCCTGAAAAGCAGGGCGTCGCGCTCGGCATTTTCGGCGCGGGCAATGTCGGCTCGGCAGTCACCAAGTTCTTCGCCCCGCTTATCATGGTCGCCTTCGGCTGGCATGCGGTGGCGGAAATCTGGGCGGCTGCGCTGGTTGTCATGGCGATCGTCTTCTATTTCACCACGAGCGACGATCCTGTTCTGGTCGAGCGTCGCCGCACGGGCGAAAAGCCCACCAGCACGCTGATGGAGCTGGAACCGCTCAAGAACATTCAGGTCTGGCGTTTCTCGCTTTATTATTTCTTCGTGTTCGGCGCCTTCGTGGCGCTGGCGCTGTGGCTGCCGCAATATCTGATCCATGTCTATGGCGTCGATATTCGCGTTGCAGGCATTATCGCAGCCTTCTTCTCGGTTCCGGCCAGCCTTTTCCGCGCCTATGGCGGACATCTTTCGGATGTCTACGGCGCGCGCAGGGTCATGTACTGGACCTTCATGGTTTCGCTGGTTGCGACCTTCATCCTGTCCTACCCGCCGACCGACTATGTCATCCAGACAAATGACGGCTCCATCAGCTTCCATGCTGAAATGGGCATGGTCGGCTTCACGGTCACGGTCTTCATCCTCGGCTTCTTCATGGCGCTGGGCAAGGCTGCCGTCTTCAAGCACATCCCGGTCTATTATCCCGGCAATGTCGGCTCCGTCGGCGGTCTGGTCGGCATGATCGGCGGTCTTGGCGGCTTCATCCTGCCGATCCTGTTCGGCGTGCTTCTGGACCAGACCGGCCTGTGGACGAGCTGCTTCATGCTGCTCTTCGTCATCGTGGTCGTCTCCTTCATCTGGATGCATGTCTCCATCCGCCAGATGGAGCGCGCCGCGCAGGGCAAGGCCACGGAAGAGCTTCCGGCCTTCGCCGAATTGCAGGGCCTGAAGAAGGCCGAAGTCAAGCCTGCAAAGGGCGATTCCGTCCTCACCGACTGGCGCCCGGACGATCCGGCCTTCTGGGAACAGAAGGGCAGAAAGATCGCCAAGCGCAACCTGTGGCTCTCCATCCCGGCGCTGCTCCTTTCCTTCGCCATCTGGCAGGTCTGGTCCGTCGTCGTGGCGAAGCTGCCGCTGGTCGGCTATCAGTTCACCACCGACCAGCTCTTCTGGCTGGCGGCACTTCCCGGCATTTCGGGCGCAACCCTGCGTATCTTCTATTCCTTCATGGTGCCGATCTTCGGCGGCCGCCTGTGGACGACGCTCACCACCTGGTCGCTGGTCATTCCGGCCATCGGCATCGGTTACGCGGTCCAGAACCCGGATACGCCTTACTTCATCTTCCTGGCTCTGGCGCTCTTCTGCGGCTTTGGCGGCGGCAACTTCGCCTCCTCCATGTCCAACATTTCCTTCTTCTTCCCCAAGCATGAGAAGGGCAATGCGGCAGCGCTGAATGCGGGCCTCGGCAATCTCGGCGTCAGCGTCGTGCAGTTCGTCGTCCCGCTGGTCATCACCGCAGGCATTTTCGGCAAGCTTGGCGGCGATCCTTCCATGGTCGCGACCGCAGCAGGCGAAGCCCCGCTCTGGCTCCAGAATGCCGGCTTCATCTTCGTGCCGTTCATCGTCGTCACGGCTTTCGCCAACTGGTTCGGCATGAACGACATTGCTTCGGCCAAGGCTTCCTTCGCCGATCAGGCCGTCATCTTCCGCCGCAGGCACAACTGGATCATGTGCTGGCTCTATACCGGCACGTTCGGTTCGTTCATCGGCTATTCGGCAGGCTTCCCGCTGCTCACCAACATCCTGTTCCCCGAGGTCAATGCGCTGCAATTCGCCTTCCTCGGACCTTTGGTCGGTGCGCTGTCGCGGTCGGGCTCCGGCTGGCTGGCGGACAAATATGGCGGCGGCCGCGTCACCATCTGGGCCTTCATCCTGATGATGGTCGGCGTCAGCGGCGTGCTGTACTTCGTCGGCGTCAAGGATCAGCCGAATGCCTTCTGGGGCTTCTTCGCCTCCTTCATCCTGCTGTTCTTCGCCACCGGCATCGGCAATGCCTCCACCTTCCAGATGATCCCCGCGATCATGTCGAAGGACATGAACCGGCTCATGCCGAAGGCCACGGCGGAAGAACGCCGCCGCCAGGCGGAAAAGGAATCCGCTGCCATCACCGGCTTCACCTCGGCCATCGCTGCCTTCGGCGCCTTCTTCATCCCCAAGGGATACGGCACCTCGATCAGCCTGACCGGAGGACCGGAAGCGGCACTGTGGGCATTCCTGATCTTCTACGTGACATGCCTCGTCATCACCTGGGGCGTCTATACCCGAAAAGGCGGACTGCTCTACGACGTCGAGCATCGCCGCAAGCCGGCCGCAGCCGCTGCTTGAAGACAATTTGAGAGGATATAATCATGAGTCTACTCCTCGATCGCCTGAACTTCCTCGCCCGCAGGAATGTCGGCACCTTCTCGGAAGGCCATGGCGTCACCACCAATGAAAACCGCGACTGGGAAGACGCCTATCGCAAGCGCTGGCAGCACGACAAGATCGTGCGCTCCACCCATGGTGTGAACTGCACCGGCTCCTGCTCGTGGAAGATCTACGTCAAGGGCGGCATCATCACCTGGGAAACCCAGCAGACCGACTATCCGCGCACCCGCGCGGACCTGCCCAACCACGAACCGCGCGGCTGTCCGCGCGGGGCGAGCTACAGCTGGTACATCTATTCGGCCAACCGGGTGAAATATCCGCTGATCCGCTCGCGCCTCCTGAAACTGTGGCGCAAGGAACGCGCGGTGAAAACGCCGGTGGCCGCATGGGCCGCCATCCAGCAGGACCCGGCCAAGCGCTCCGACTATATGAAGGTGCGCGGCCTCGGCGGTTTCGTGCGCGCGACATGGGATGAGGTCAACGAGATCATCGCCGCCGCCAATGCCTATACGACCAAGACCTACGGCCCGGACCGCGTGGTCGGCTTCTCGCCGATCCCGGCCATGTCGATGGTTTCCTATGCGGCGGGCTCGCGTTACCTGTCGCTGCTCGGCGGCGTCTGCATGTCCTTCTACGACTGGTATTGCGACCTTCCGCCTGCCTCGCCCATGACCTGGGGCGAGCAGACCGACGTGCCGGAATCGGCGGACTGGTACAATGCCGGTTTCCTGATGCTGTGGGGCTCCAACGTTCCGCAGACCCGCACGCCCGACGCGCATTTCTATACCGAAGCCCGCTACAAGGGCGCCAAGTCGGTCGTCGTCTGCCCCGACTATTCGGAAGCCGCCAAGTTCTCCGATCTCTGGCTGCACCCGAAGCAGGGCACCGATGCCGCCCTTGCCATGGCTTTCGGCCATGTCATGCTGCGCGAATATCACCTCGACCGGCAGGTTCCCTATTTCGAGGATTATTGCCGCAAATATACCGACTTCCCGATGCTGGTCATGCTCACGAAGAAGGACGGCCGCTATGTGCCGGGCCGCTTCCTGCGCGCGTCCGATTTTGCCGACAATCTCAGCGAAGGCAACAATCCGGACTGGAAGACGGTCGCCTTCGACACCAAATCCGGCGCCTATGTCGCCCCGCAGGGCTCCATCGGCTTCCGCTGGGGCGATGAAGGCAAGTGGAACCTGGAAGAAAAGGACGGCAAGGGCAAGGATGTGGAACTTGCCAAGAGCTTCATCGGCAAGGACGCGCATGACGCCGTCGCCGATGTGGCCTTCCCCTATTTCGGCAATCTCGAACATGAACATTTCGAGGGCACCGACCACGACAGCGTTCTCGTGCGCAAGGTTCCGGCCCGCACGCTGAAGCTGAAGGAAGGCGACGTGATGGTCGCCACCGTCTTCGACCTGTTCGCGGCCAATTACGGCCTCGACCGCGGCCTTGGCGACGAAAACTGCGCCAAGAGCTATGATGACGGCCTGCCCTATACCCCGGCATGGGCCGAAAAGATCACCGGCGTTCCGCGCGCCCAGATCATTGCCGTTGCCCGTGAATTTGCGACCAATGCCGAAAAGACCAATGGCCGTTCCATGGTCATTCTCGGCGCCGGTCTCAACCACTGGTACCACATGGACATGAACTATCGCGGCATCATCAACATGCTGGTGATGTGCGGTTGCGTGGGGCAGTCCGGCGGCGGCTGGAGCCATTATGTGGGGCAGGAAAAGCTGCGCCCGCAGACCGGCTGGACGGCGCTTGCATTCGCGCTCGACTGGACCCGCCCGCCGCGCCACATGAACTCGACATCCTTCTTCTATGCGCATACCGACCAGTGGCGCTACGAGACCGTCAAGGTGCAGGACATCCTGTCGCCGACCGCGCCGGAAGGCAATTGGGACGGCACGATGATCGATTACAACATCCGCGCCGAACGCATGGGCTGGCTACCATCCGCGCCGCAGCTTCAGGTGAACCCGCTGGAAGTCGCAAGACAGGCGGCTGAATCGGGCAAGGAGGCGAAGGACTTCGTCGCCGGCGCCCTGAAGAGCGGCACGCTCACCATGTCCTGCGAGGACCCGGACCATGAGGCCAACTGGCCGCGCAACATGTTCGTCTGGCGGTCCAACCTGCTCGGTTCTTCCGGCAAGGGCCATGAATATTTCCTGAAGCACCTGCTCGGCACGTCGAACGGCCTGCTTGGCAAGGATCTCGGCCAGGAAGGCGCACAGGAAAGCCGCGAGGCCGTGTGGCACGATCATGCGCCGGAAGGAAAGCTCGACCTTCTGGTCACGCTCGACTTCCGCATGTCGACAACTTGCGTCTATTCCGACATCGTTCTGCCGACCGCGACCTGGTATGAGAAGAACGATCTCAACACGTCCGACATGCATCCCTTCATCCATCCGCTGTCGAGCGCAGCCGATCCGGCATGGGAAGCACGCAGCGACTGGGAAATCTTCAAGGGCATCGCCAGGACGTTCTCCGAGGTCGCGCCGGAAGTGCTGGGCGTGGAAAAGGACGTCGTTCTCGTGCCCACCCTGCACGACACGGCGGGCGAACTGGCGCAGCCCAAGGACGTGCTGGACTGGAAGCGCGGCGAGGTCGAGCCGATCCCCGGCAAGACCATGCCGTCGGTCGTCGTCGTCGAGCGCGACTATCCCAACCTCTACAAGCGCTACACCTCCGTCGGCCCGCTTCTCGACAAGCTCGGCAATGGCGGCAAGGGCATTTCGTGGAACACAGAGCACGAGGTCGATCTGCTGGCCAAGCTCAACGGCAAGGTTGAAGAACCGGGCGCGAGCAAAGGCCGTCCGCGCATCGATACCGATATCGACGCCACGGAAGTCATCCTGTCGCTGGCGCCGGAAACCAACGGTGAAGTGGCGGTGAAGGCCTGGGCGGCGCTGTCCAAATTCACGGGCCGCGACCACACCCATCTCGCCATTCCGAAGGAAGACGAGAAGATCCGTTACCGCGATATCGTCGCGCAGCCGCGCAAGATCATCTCCTCGCCGACCTGGTCGGGTCTGGAATCGGAAAGCGTGTGCTACAATGCCGGCTATACCAATGTGCACGAACTGATCCCGTGGCGCACGCTGACCGGCCGTCAGCAGCTCTATCAGGATCACCTGTGGATGCGGGCATTCGGCGAGGGCTTCTGCGTCTATCGTCCTCCGATCGACACCAAGACCGTCGACGCGGCCATTCGCGCCAAGACGGACGGACAGCCGCATCTGGTGCTGAACTTCATCACTCCGCACCAGAAGTGGGGCATCCACTCCACCTATTCGGACAACCTGCTGATGCTCACCCTCAATCGCGGCGGGCCGGTCGTCTGGATCGCGGAGCCGGATGCGGCCAGGGCCGGCATCGCCGACAATGACTGGGTGGAGGTCTACAACTCCAACGGCGCCATTGTGGCCCGTGCCGTGGTTTCGCAGCGCATGAGGGACGGAACGATCTTCATGTACCACGCGCAGGAGAAGATCGTGAACACGCCGGGATCGCCCCTCACCGGGCAGCGCGGCGGCATTCACAACTCCGTCACCCGCGTCATCACCAAGCCTACACACATGATCGGCGGCTACGCCCATCAGGCTTACGGCTTCAACTATTACGGGACCGTCGGCGCCAACCGCGACGAATTCGTGGTCGTGCGCAAGCTGGACAAGGTGGACTGGATGGAAGGTCCGCTCGAAGAAGGCAACAAGTCGTCCCAGGTCAAGGAGGCAGCAGAATGAAAATTCGCGCTCAAATCGGAATGGTGCTGAATCTCGACAAGTGTATCGGCTGCCACACCTGCTCCATCACGTGCAAGAACGTCTGGACCAATCGTGAGGGCGTCGAATACGCCTGGTTCAACAATGTCGAGACCAAGCCCGGCATCGGTTTTCCCAAGGAATGGGAAAACCAGAAGAAGTGGAATGGCGGCTGGGTCCGCAAGCGGAACGGCAAGATCGAGCCGAAGATGGGCGCGAAATGGCGCATCCTCGCCAAGATTTTCGCCAATCCCGACCTGCCGGAAATCGACGATTACTACGAACCGTTCGACTTCGATTACGGTCATCTCCAGACGGCTGGCGAAAGCCGCACCATGCCGACCGCCCGTCCGCGCTCGCTGATCTCCGGCGAGCGGATGGAGAAGATCGAATGGGGCCCGAACTGGGAAGAAATTCTCGGCGGCGAATTCGCCAAGCGCTCGAAGGACTACAATTTCGAGGGCGTGGAGAAGGAAATCTACGGCCAGTTCGAAAACACCTTCATGATGTATCTGCCGCGCCTTTGCGAGCACTGCCTCAACCCGACCTGCGTTGCGGCCTGCCCGTCGGGCGCGATCTACAAGCGCGAGGATGACGGCATCGTCCTCATCGATCAGGAAAAATGCCGCGGCTGGCGCATGTGCGTCTCCGGCTGCCCCTACAAGAAGATTTACTACAACTGGAGCTCCGGCAAGTCCGAGAAGTGCATCTTCTGCTATCCGCGCATCGAAAGCGGCCAGCCGACCGTCTGCTCGGAAACCTGCGTGGGCCGCATCCGCTATCTGGGTGTGATGCTCTATGATGCCGACCGCATTTCGGAAGCCGCTTCCACGGCCAACGAACAGGATCTCTATCAGGAACAGCTCAACATCTTCCTCGATCCGAACGATCCTGCCGTCATCGAGCAGGCCCGCAAGGACGGCGTGCCGGACGCATGGCTGGAAGCAGCCAAGCATTCGCCGGTCTACAAGATGGCCATGGACTGGAAGATCGCCTTCCCGCTCCATCCGGAATACCGCACCCTGCCGATGGTCTGGTATGTGCCGCCGCTCTCGCCGCTGCAATCGGCCGCGCAGGCCGGCAAGCTCGGCATGGACGGCCCGCTGCCCGATGTGCGCTCCATGCGCATTCCGGTCCGCTACCTTGCCAATCTCCTGACCGCCGGCAAGGAAGAGCCGGTCATTTCCGCGCTGGAACGCATGCTCGCCATGCGCGCCTATATGCGCACCAAGACCATCGACGGCGTCATCGACGAGGCGATTGCCGACCGCGTCGGCATGAGCGCGGCGATGATCGAGGAAATGTACCACATCATGGCGATTGCCAATTATGAAGACCGCTTCGTCATCCCGACGTCGCACCGCGAGATCACCGAGGACGCCTATGACGTTCGCGGCTCCTGCGGCTTCACCTTCGGCAATGGCTGCTCCGGCGGCACCTCCACGGAAGACCTGTTCGGCGCCAAGCGCCAGAAGGTCGTGCAGACCCCGACGGATATCTTCAGGGAGCAGGTCTGATGAACAAGACCCTGAAAATCGTCTCGCTGCTTCTCTCCTACCCCTCGCCGGAATTGCAGGCGGGGCGGGCGGAGCTGAAAGCCGCGCTCGAGGGGGAGAAAAATCTCTCCCCCGGCGTGCGCAGGCTCCTCGACAAGCTGGTCGATTACATCTGCGAGGCCGATCTCTACGAGGCGCAGGAACGTTATGTGCATCTGTTCGACCGCACGCGTTCGCTCTCGCTGCACCTCTTCGAGCATGTCCATGGCGAAAGCCGCGACCGCGGGCAGGCCATGGTCGATCTCGGCCAGATGTATGAGGATAACGGCTTCGATATCGACGCCAAGGAACTGCCGGACTATCTGCCGCTGTTCCTCGAATTCCTCTCCACGCGCTCGCCCGAGGAAATCCACGATCTTCTGAGCCAGACCGGGCATATCACGACCGCCATCGGCGAACGCCTGCGCAAGCGCCAGTCGCCTTATGCGGGCGCCTTTGCCGCGCTGCTTCATCTTGCCAATGCCAAGCCGGACGAGAAACTCGTCGGAGAGCTGCTTCGGCAGGAAGAGGACGACCCGGACGATCTCGCAGCGCTTGACCGCATCTGGGAAGAGGAAGCCGTGACCTTCGGCACCAATGCGGGCGAAAACGCCTGCGGGCCGGATCGGCTGCGCATGCAGATGCGCGCCGCGCACCGCAAGCCCGCCTCGCCATCCACACAAATCTAGGAGACGGAAGATGGCCAGCTATATCAACACGCTTCTGTTCGGCATCTATCCCTATATCGCGCTGAGTGTCCTCGCGCTCGGCTCGATCTTCCGCTATGACCGCGAACCCTATACCTGGCGTTCCGGCTCCAGCCAGCTTCTGCGCCGCAGGCAGCTGATGTGGGGCTCGGTCCTGTTCCATGTCGGCGTTCTCTTCATCTTCGTCGGCCATTTCGTGGGCCTTCTGACCCCGATCTGGATTTTCGACACGCTTGGCATCAGCCATGAGGCAAAGCAGATCCTCGCCGTCGTTGCGGGCGGCATTGCCGGCCTGATGGCGATCATCGGCGCCAGCATGTTGGCGCATCGCCGCCTGTTCGATCCGCGCGTGCGCGCTTCCTCGCGCCCGACAGACACGCTCATCATCCTGCTTTTGTGGGTGCAGCTCCTGCTTGGCCTGGCATCGATCCCGATCTCGCTCCAGCATCTCGACGGCGGCGAAATGGTCAAGTTCATGAACTGGGCGCAGGGCATCTTCACCTTCAATCCGGCCGCTGCCAGCTATGTCGCGGATGCGTCCATCGTGTTCAAGATGCACATCTTCCTCGGGCTCACGATCTTCCTCCTGTTCCCGTTCACCCGTCTTGTGCACATGCTGAGCGCGCCGGTGCGCTATATCTGGCGTCCGGGCTATCAGGTGGTGCGTGAGCGCAACCACACCGCAGCCCCCTCGCATCTGCGCGTTCCTGCGGAGTAAGGCTCATGGTCACGCTTTTCGACAGCAAGAATGCAGGTGGACAACCGGCGGGGGACAACCCCGCCGGCCACCATGGCCACCAGCACCAGACCGGCTACACCACCTATCAGGAACCGGATACGCGCGTGCCGCCCAAGCCGCGCCCGGTCTTCGATGCGGTTTCGGTCAATGGCGTCACGATCGATGAGACGGATATCCTGACCGAAGCGCAGAACCATCCGGCGGAAAACCCCGGCGCGGCGCTGCTGTCGGCGGCCCGCGCGCTTGCCGTGCGCGAGCTTCTCCTGCAACGGGCAAGAGAACTCGGCATCGAGCCGGAGCATGAGAAAGACGCCGAAGGCCGCGCCGAAACCGATGAGGATGCGCTTGTGCGCATGGTGATCGAACAGGAAGTGGACGTGCCGTCCGCCTCCCGCGACGAAGCCCAGCGTTATTATGAGAACAACCGCCATCGCTTCACCAGCGCGCCCATTCTGGAGGCAAGCCATATTCTGGTCGCCGCCGATCCGGCCGACCAGCCGGAGCGCGACAAGGCGCGCGAGACGGCCACGCGGCTTGCCGCCGCCGTGATCGCGGAGCCTGCGACCTTCGCCTCCGTCGCGCTTGAATATTCTGCCTGCCCGTCGGGCGCGCAGGGCGGCAATCTGGGCCAGCTCACGCGCGGCAGCACCGTGCCGGAATTCGAGCGGGCGCTGGAACGGATGACGCCCGGCGAAACCACGGCAACCCCGATTGAAAGCCGCTTCGGCTTCCATATCGTCCGGCTGGACCGGCGCGTGGAAGGCGAGGAGCTTCCATTCGACTATGTGGCCGAAAAGATCGCGGGCTGGCTGGAGGCCTCCACTTGGTCGAAGGCCGTGTCGCAATATATCGCGATCCTTACCGCCGATGCCGAGATCACCGGCATCGATCTTCTCTCCGGCGAGGGGGACGGCGAATGAAAGCCGCGCCGATCCTCGCCGCGATCCATGCGGCGAAAGACGTGCCCGTCGATCCCCTGCTGGCGGAAATCGCCGCGCGGGGGAAGCGGGAGGGCCTGCGGGTTGCAGGCTTTTTCCAGCATCGCGGCAAGGATACGGAAGAATGCTGCCGCGATATCGAGATCGAGCATATCGGCACCGGCAAGACCCAGATCATTTCGCAGCCGCTCGGTACCGGCTCACGCGGTTGCCGTCTTGATCCGGCGGCGCTGGCCGATGTTGCGGGCACCCTGCTTGCCGAACTGGAAGCGGGCGCGGACCTATTGATCCTCAACCGTTTCGGCAAGGGCGAGACGGAAGGCCACGGCTTCCGTGCCGTGATCGAAGCCGCCTATGCCCGCCAGGTCCCGGTGCTGACCGTGGTGCGCGAAACCTATATTGACGGCTGGTGCGATTTTGCCGGCGATTGCGGCGTGCTTCTGCCGCCGGACAGCGAAGCCGCGCTTGGATGGTTCGACCATGTGGCCGCTTCCCGCCTCCGCCAGGCGGTCTGACCGTTCGTTTGTGACGAACGGTCTATAAATCCAGCTGGTCGCGGCGGTCTTCGGCGATCAGCTTGCGAATCTGATAGACGATCTGGTCGCCATGCGCCCTGCCGAGCAGATCGGCGGTATCGACGTCGCGTTCCTCGATGGCGCGGATCATGTCCTCATGTTCGGTGACATAGCGCTCCGGCAGACGGTCGGCAAAAGACTGGTAATAGAGGCGCAACAGCCTGCGCCCTTCATCGAGAAGCCGCGAAAAGAAGGTCGTGTAGAACGGATTGCGGCCCGCTTCCGCAATGGCCGCATGAAAATCGCGGTTGGTCGCGATCATTTCCAGCGCATTCTGCGAGCGGACGGCGCGGGCAAAAGCCTCCTGATGCGCGCGGATAGTCTCAAGGTCCCTGTCGGTCCGGTTGCGGGCGGCAAGCCGCGTCGTCACGCGGTACATCAGCGTCACCGCATCGAAAAAGGCGGGCAGGCTGAGAAAATCGATATTGGATACAACCGTCGAACGGTTGGGCAGCGTGGTCACGAAGCCATCGCTTGCAAGCCGCACCAGCGCCTCGCGGATGGGCGTGCGCGACATGGAAAAGCGCTCCGCCAGCTGATTTTCATCGATGGGACTGCCCGGCGCGAGCGAAAGATCGATGATCTCGTCGCGCAGCACGTCGTAAACCAGCTTGACGCCCGAGCCCTTCTTGCGGTCGGCTGTCTGGTTTGCGTCGTCCTTGTCCATGATCGTGTCTGTCCTTTGTCGGTCTGTTCTGACGCGGCCTTACAGCCTAACATCAGTTTAAATCTCTCCCGTCAAGCAATGCTAAACCAAAACAAAATTTTGGTCGACAAGAAAAATACAAAGTGTATATTTGATTCAATGCAACGCTCGGCAGACCGATTATGGGCCAAGCTTGTGTGAAAAGCGCTCAAGGGAAACGTCCAAGGAAAGACGTCAAAGGAAAAAGCGATGACCTCCAACATTTTCTCCGGTTGCATTCCGGCCCTCATGACCCCCTGCAAGCCCGACCGCACGCCGGATTTCGATGCGCTGGTCCGCAAGGGCAAGGAACTGATCGCGAAGGGCATGTCCGCGGTCGTCTATTGCGGCTCCATGGGTGACTGGCCGCTTCTCTCGGACGAGGAACGCATGGCGGGCGTGGAAGCGCTTGCCAAGGCTGGCGTGCCCGTCGTCGTCGGCACCGGCGCCGTCAACACGAAGATCGCCGCCGCTCATGCCGCCCATGCGCAGAAGGTGGGCGCCAAGGGCCTGATGGTCATTCCGCGCGTTCTCTCGCGCGGTTCGTCGATCTCGGCGCAGAAGGCTCATTTCAAGGCGATCCTGTCGGCGGCGCCCGACCTGCCTGCCGTCATCTACAACAGCCCCTATTATGGTTTTGCCACCCGTGCCGACCTGTTTTTCGCGCTGCGCGCGGAACATCCGAACCTCATCGGCTTCAAGGAATTCGGCGGCGCGGAAGCCATGCGCTACGCGGCTGAAAACATCACCAGCGCCGATGACGATGTCACGCTGATGGTCGGCGTCGATACCGGCGTTTTCCACGGCTTCGTCAATTGCGGCGCAACCGGCGCGATCACCGGCATCGGCAATGTGCTGCCGAAGGAAGTCCAGCATCTGGTGGCACTGTCGAAGGCGGCCGCCGCGGGCGATGTCGAAGCGCGCAAGCTGGCGCTGGAACTGGAAGCAGCGCTCGATGTGCTCTCGTCCTTCGATGAGGGGCCGGACCTCGTCCTCTTCTACAAGCATATGATGGTTCTGACCGGCAATCCGGAATATGAGCTGCATTTCAACGAAACGGACAAGCTGTCCGACAGCCAGCGCGGCTATTGCGAAACCCAGTTGAAGCTGTTCCAGGACTGGTATGCCGACTGGATCAAGCAGGGCGCTGCTGCGGCGAAATACGCCGCCTGAAACACCTGCAGATAGAGAAAAAGGCGCCGGTTTCGGCGCCTTTTTGCTGGGTCAAGCGACGGCGTCCAGCCCTTTTTCCTTCAGCTTTTCCAGAAGCGCCATTTCGGCGGCGGTGAGCGTGATGCCCTGGCTGAGGGAAGCGCGGCGGGCGGCAAAGCGGCGCTGCGACGGCAGGCGCGCGCCCTGACCGGCAATCGCGTCGATCAGCCTTTCGCCGCGCTCCTGCGGGTTGCCGCGGCCACCGGCCATGCGGGCCGGGTCGAAGGCGATGATGAGTTCGCCGTGGCGCGGCGCAAGCGTCGTCGTGCCAAGGAAATCGAGCGCCTCAGGGCTGGTGAAATCACCGATCATCACCCCGGCCAGAAGTTCGATCATCGTGGAAATGGCCGATCCCTTGTGCCCGCCGAATGGCAGCATCGCGCCCGCAAGGGCGGCTTCGGGATCGGTGGTCGGGTTGCCGTCCGCATCGACGGCCCAGCCCTCCGGCAGCTGCTTTCCGGCGCGGCGATAAAGCTCCAGTTCGCCGCGTGCCGCAACGCTGGTCGCAAAGTCGAACACATAAGGATAGTCGCCGGGGCGAGGCCAGCCGAAGGCGAAGGGATTGGTGCCCAGAAGCGGCTTCGTTCCGCCCGCGGGCGCCACGGTCGCGTAGCTCGGGCACATGGCGATTGCCGCAAGGCCCTGTTCGGCAAGCGCTTCCACCTCGGGCCACAAAGCCGCGAAATGGGTGCAGTCATTGATCGCTAGCGCCGCAATGCCAAGCTTGCGCGCCTTTTCGGCAAGGGCAGGCGCGCCGCGCTCGAAGGCCAGATTGGCAAATCCGCCCTTCGCGTCCACGCGCACCACGGCGCTGTCGTCGGTCGTGACGACCGGGTCGGCATCGGCAACCACCTTGCCGCTCTTCAGCGTGCGCAGGCAGCCCTCGATACGGTAGACGCCATGCGATTTGCAGCCGTCGCGTTCGCCCGCCACAATGGTTCTGGCAATGGCCGCGGCATGGTCGGCGCTGAAACCCGCCTTGTTCAGGATTTCCCGCACGAGCTTTGCGAGGTCTTCCGTCGAAATCGAAATGGTGTCGCTCATTTTGTCTCCCTTGCCGATGCGCGCCTCTCGTTCATGAAATGCATACAAGATGCATGCAAGCTTGTCATGCCGCGCCGGGCTAAAAATGACCCGTTTTAATTTTGAGTGTTACTATCAGGAATATCGCGGTCAGTTTGATCCAAATCAAAGTGGTGGGTGGCTGACAGGTCTAAATCCGTTATATGGCGCGTTGGGGCCGAAACGGCACATGTGCCAATCGATGGAGATCAGGACAAAATGCGTAATCTCGCAATCAAACTTGCTGCCGCTGGCATTCTTGGCTTACTGGCGGCCCCCGCTCTTGCTGAAAATATCGAAGTGCACATGCTCAACAAGGGCGCCGATGGCGCCATGGTTTTCGAGCCTGCCTATATCAAGGCCAATCCCGGCGATACGATCACCTTCATTCCCGTCGACAAGGGGCACAATGTCGAGTCCATCAAGGACATGATCCCCGAAGGGGCCGAAAAGTTCAAAAGCAAGATCAATGAGAATTATGTGCTGACGGTGACACAGCCCGGTGCTTATCTGGTAAAGTGCACGCCGCATTACGCCATGGGCATGATCGCGCTGATCGCAGTGGGCGACAGCCCGGCCAATCTGGATGAGATCGTTTCGGCCAAGAAGCCGAAAGTGGTTCAGCAACGACTGGAAAAGGTGATCGCCAGCGCCAAATAATACGGCCAAGTAAGAATGCCGATACTCTTGATGAGCCGAACTTGAACCGGCTGCATGACGAGGACACCATGACCAGACAGCCAGGCCCGCAGGCAATATCTGCTGCAATGCCATCCGACCACAAAGGTATGCCGCGAGGGCTGAAAGCGACCGGTCCTGTCCTCCTCAGCTATGGCTTCCGCCCGTTCTTTCTGGGCGGAGCCATATGGGCCGTCCTGGCCATGCTTTTGTGGATATTGTCGCTGACGCTCGGCATGCCGCTTGGCGGCTCTTATGGCGGGCTGAACTGGCACGCCCATGAAATGGTGTTCGGCTTTTCCTCCGCTGTTCTGGCGGGTTTTTTGCTGACCGCCATCCCCAACTGGACCGGCGGACTGCCGGTATCGGGAACACCGCTTGCGCTTCTCTTCGGGATATGGCTTGCCGGGCGGCTCGTCTTTCTGGAACCCGACCTTATCGATGCGTGGTTCGCCGTTGCCGTCGAGAGCCTGTTTCTGCCCGCGCTGCTTTTCATCTGCGCGCGCGAGATCATTGCCGGGCGCCAGTGGAAAAACCTCAAGGTGCTGATGGGCGTCGCGACGGTGATGGTCGCCAATCTCGTCTTTCATTATCTGATCCTGACCGACGGCGATGTGGCAATGGCCAACCGCATCGGCATCAGCGCCTATGTGCTGCTGGTCATGGTGATCGGCGGGCGCATCGTGCCGAGCTTCACCCGTAACTGGCTCAACAAGATGGGGAAGACACGCTTTCCCGTGCCGTTCAACCGCTATGACGGGGTGTGCATCCTTGTCGGCGTCGTCGCCTGCATCGGCTGGATCGCCATGCCCGACCAGACGATAACCGCCGTTGTGGCGTGGATTGCGGCGCTGCTTCATTTCGTGCGGCTTTATCGCTGGCGGGGATGGTCGGTGGCGCGCGAAAAGCTGCTGCTTATCCTTCACGTCGCCTATGCCTTCATCCCGCTCGGCTTCATCGCCATCGGCCTTTCCGCCATCGATCGGCTCAACCCTTATTCCGCCCTTCATGTCGTGACCGTGGGCGCGATCGGCTGCATGATGCTGGCGGTCATGACGCGGGCGACGCGCGGCCATACCGGGCGCGAACTGACGGCCTCGCCCGTCACGCAGGCCGCTTATCTGTGCCTCGTCGCGGCAGCGCTGATCCGCCCGCTGGCCGAAGTTATGCCGAATTTCTTCCACACCATCCTCGCCGCCTCGGCCCTGCTCTGGATGGGCGCTTTCGGTCTTTATGTTCTCGAATACGGTCCGATGCTGGTGCGGGAGCGTCGCCAGCGCTTAGCCGGGGCCTAACCGGCTCATCGCGATATCAATCTAAAGGCAGCCCGTGGAAACCTACGGGCTGCTTTTTGATGTTCCGGGAGGTGAGTCGCGGCTTCAAAGCTATGATTCACCCCCGCAAAAGGCCCGGAAACCGGGCTGTGGAAAGAAAAATCACACTCAAGATCACATTTAAATCGTTATAATGTTATGGCCGTATTGTTAAGCTTCTGAAAGGGTGTTACCGGAACTGGTGCCTGAGGTTTTGGCGCTCAAATCGGTCGCAAAAAGCCTCAGGCTCAAGGCTTTCCGATTGGCAAGGAGGTTGCCGTTCATGAATTTCACCCCGCCCGTATCAGACAAGCTGCAACGCGCCAATCGCATTCGCGCGCTCTCCTCCGATACCGTGCGCCTCGCAGGGGATTTTCAGGAGCAGGGCAAATGACAATGGCAGGTAATTTTTCTCCACTGGTTCTGGTTGGCGATAGCGATCGCGTGGAAGCCGAAGCCGTCGGCGCCTATCTCGACGGCTGGGCTGGCAAGGATGCTTTGCGTCTTGCGACCGCCGATGCGATCAAGGCCATTCTTGCTGGTGCGACGCGGCTTTCCGGCCGCATTGCGCGCGGTTCGCTTCCCGGCGATCCGGGCAGGCTTGTCGGCGTCAACAGCGATCAGGACCAGCAGAAGTGCATCGATGTCGGGTCGCACAATCTGTTCGTCGATCTGCTGATTGCGGCAGGTGCCGCCTCCATCCTTTCGGAAGAAGCGGACCTCCCCGTGGCGGGCAAGGCCGATGGGCTGGTGGCTGTCGCCATCGATCCGCTGGACGGTTCGGGCAA
Organism: Brucella anthropi; assembly: GCF_046630315.1. GTDB lineage: Bacteria > Pseudomonadota > Alphaproteobacteria > Rhizobiales > Rhizobiaceae > Brucella > Brucella anthropi_A. The sequence goes on from NZ_LQBD01000001.1 coordinate 147,363, forward strand.
TGTGGGTCTCGGCGCGCCGCTCGGCACGATCTTCTCGATCTTCCCCGCCGATGTGGAAGAACCCTTTCTTCAGCCCGGCAACCGCCAGATTGCCGCCGGTTATGTGTCCTACGGCAATTCGGTCGATCTCGGCTTTTCGGTCGGCGAGGGCGTGATTTTCGCGACCTTCGATCCGGCAAGCGGGGTTTTCCATATCACGCGCCGCAATGTGACGCTGCCCGAACGCACCTCCGACCTGGCGTTCAACGCATCCGTTTATCGCCACCTGTCCCCCGGCATGAAGGCCTATGTGGACGATGCCTATAGTGGCAAGGATGGCCCGCGCGGGCGCAATTTCAACATGCGCTGGCTCGGTGCGGCGGTGGGCGACATGCACCGCATCATGCAGCGCGGCGGCCTGTTCTTCTATGTGAATGACAGCCGCCCCGGCTACGAAAAGGGCCGCCTGCGGCTCGTTTACGAAGCCAATCCGATTGCTTTCCTCGCCCGTGAGGCGGGTGGCAAGGCGACAGACGGCTTGAGCCCCATTCTCGATATCGTGCCGCAGACCTATCACGAGCGCAGTGCGCTGGTGTTCGGCGTGGCCGAAGAGGTGGATATCCTCGGCACATATTTCGCGAAATAATCTGATCTGAAGTCGACTAGGAGGCTAGAAATGGCGCGCATTACGCTGCGGCAATTGCTCGATCACGCCGCTGAAAAGGGTTACGGCGTTCCGGCATTCAACATCAACAACATGGAACAGGCGCTGGCCATCATGGAAGCGGCAAATGCCGTGGATGCGCCGGTGATCCTGCAGGCTTCGCGCGGCGCGCGTTCCTATGCCAACGACATCATGCTTCGTCACATGATGGACGCGGTCACGGAAATCTATCCGCATATTCCGGTCTGCGTGCATCTCGACCATGGCAATGAAGCCGCCACCTGCATGACCGCCATCCAGGCCGGCTTCACCTCCGTCATGATGGACGGTTCGCTGAAGGCCGACGGCAAGACGCCCGCCGACTGGGACTATAACGTCTCCGTCACGCGGCAGGTCAGCGAGATGTCGCATCTGGGCGGCATTTCGGTGGAAGGTGAACTTGGCGTTCTGGGTTCGCTTGAAACCGGCATGGGCGATGCCGAAGACGGCCACGGTGCGGAAGGCGTGCTGTCGCACGACCAGCTTCTGACCGATCCGGATGAGGCCGTGAAATTTGTGCGCGAAACCAAGGTCGATGCGCTGGCAATCGCCATGGGTACCTCGCATGGCGCCTACAAGTTCAGCCGCAAGCCGGATGGTTCCGTGCTTGCCATGCACGTGATCGAGGAAATCCACCGCAAGCTGCCGAACACGCATCTTGTCATGCACGGCTCGTCTTCGGTGCCGGAAGAGTTGCAGGAAATCATCAACAAATATGGCGGCCAGATGAAGCCGACCTGGGGCGTTCCGGTTGAGGAAATCCAGCGCGGCATCAAGCATGGCGTGCGCAAGATCAACATCGACACGGACAACCGCATGGCGATGACCGGCCAGATTCGCCGCGTCCTGCAGGAAGAACCGAGCGAATTCGATCCGCGCAAGTACCTCAAGCCTGCCATGGCTGCGATGACCAAACTGTGCAAGGAGCGTTTCGAGCAGTTCGGCACCGCCGGTCATGCGGCTTCCATCCGCCCGATCCCGCTTTCCGACATGGCAAAGCGCTATCGCGATGGCTCGCTGGACCCGAAGTTCAGCTAAATCTTGCCGTTACGACAATAGAAAAGCGGAGGAGAAACCCTCCGCTTTTTTTGCTTTCGGCGCTCGTTGATAATAGTTGATAAAGGCTTTATCCTGCGATCATGCAGACCGATGGAGACCGACCGGATGATTAGCGCAGACCTTGGCAAACAGCTTGAAAGCTACATTCAAAACCTCGTCGATACGGGGCGATATGGCTCGAAAAGCGAGGTTTTGCGAGAAGGCGTGCGTCTTGTGCAGGAGCGCGAGATGCGCCTTGCAGCACTTGATGCCTCCATCACGCGAGGGATTGCCGATGCCGATGCGGGCCGCACACACGGCTCGGAGGAGGTTTTCGGCGCGTTGCGCAAGCGTTACAAGGCCATGCTGACGGACAGGGCCGAATGAAGCTCTGCTTCACGGCTGAAGCACGGACCGATTTGCAGCAGATCGGCGACTATATAGCAAAAGACAATCCGCTCAGGGCCTTGTCATTCATCGATGAGCTGGAGCGGGCATGTCTGGCGATTGTCGCTTCCGCAGAAGCTTTTCCGCTGGTGCCCCGATATGAAAAGCAGGGCATTCGCCGCAAGGTCCATGGCAATTACCTGATCTTTTACCGTGTGGATGCCGATCAGTTGGTTGTCGTCCATATCCTGCACGGCGCACGGGATTATGCCGCTATAATTCCTGAAAACTGAGCCGTTCAATTCAACCCGGCCCGAAAAAGATTTTCGGGCCGGGTTAAAGCTGTTACCAATCAGGCTTTGTTATATTTCGCGTCGACTTCGTTGATCGCGTTGACATTGCCGGCCGAGCGGCCGTTTTCGTCAAAGGTCTGCGCGAGGAAGGCGTCGGCAATGGTCTTGGCCACTTCCGAGCCGATGACGCGGGCGCCCATGGTGATGATCTGCGCATTGTTGGAAAGCGCTGCGCGTTCCGCCGAATAGGTGTCGTGCGTGAGTGCTGCGCGGATGCCCGGAACCTTGTTGGCCGCGATACACACGCCGATGCCGGTGCCGCAAACGAGGATGGCGCGGTCATAGGTGCCGTCGAGAACGGCGGAAGCCACGCGGTCGGAGAGGTTGGCGTAGAATGCATCCGCGCCAGCGTCCGTGCGCGAGATTTCCGAAACCTCGAAGCGGTCCTTGAGGTGATCGGCCAGAACCTTGGCCAGACCTTCGCCGGCGCTGTCGCCTGCTACTGCTATTTTCATGATGTTACTCCTTAATTGGATGCGATTTTCTTGGCGCATTTGTCCAGAATGTCGAGATAGCCTTCGACGTTCCATGCCGAGCGGCCGATGAAAAGCCCGTCAATATGCGGGCAGGCGATGAGTTCCTCGCAATTGCCCGGATTGACCGAGCCGCCATAAAGGCACGGCACGCGGCGTCCGAGCACGCTTTCCGCAACCGCGATGATTTCCGCCTGGCGCGCATCGGCGTAATCGGCGGAAGCCGGGATGCCGTTCTCGCCAATGGCCCAGACCGGCTCATAGGCGAACAGGATTTCGGCCTGCTTCTGGCTGTCGGAAAGCTTGGAAAGCGCGCCGCGCACTTCTTCTTCCAGCACTGCGGCTGCGCGTCCGCTTTCACGGTCTTCCAGCGTCTCGCCGATGCAGATGAGCGGGATCAGGCCGTGGCGCACGGCGGCTTCCACTTTCAGGCCGACCGTCTCGTTGGTTTCGCCGAAATGTTCGCGGCGCTCCGAATGGCCGAGTTCGACAATGTCGAGATTGCAGTCCTTCAGCATCAGCGGGGAGATTTCGCCGGTCCATGCACCCTGATCGGCCCAGTGCATGTTCTGCGCACCCACCTTGACGGAGGTGCCGGACAGGATTTCCTTCACATCGCGCACGGCGGTGAAGGGCGGGATGACAAAGCGCTGGATATCCGGCGAGCGGCCTGCATCGGCGGCTTTCAGCGCTTCCGCGAAAAGGCGGGCCTCGGCCAGCGTCTTGTTCATCTTCCAGCTTGTGCCAATCCAGAATTTGGTCATGCGTTACTGTTCCTAGTCTGCTGCTATTGTCAGTCTGATCCCGGCCTGTTTCAGCCCGTTCAGAACCGCCGTGCCGGGGGATGCATCGGTGATGATCGCGTCGAAATCGGAAAGGTCGGCCATCACATGCAGGGCAGGGCGCCCAAACCGCTGGTGATTGACCAGAAGGCACGAGCGCGCGGCGGCGTTCGTCATGGCGCGCTTGGTGCGCACCACGTTTTCGTCCATGTGATAGACCAGTTGCCCGTTGACGGCAGGCGACGAGACGAAGGCGATATCGGCGCTGAGACGCGCCAGTGCTTCTTCCGTCAAAATGCCGAAAAAGGCGTTGAACTTGGCCGAATAGGTGCCGCCGAGCGCGATGAGATTGATCCCGTTTTCGCCCTTCAGTTCATCGATGATGACGGCATTGTTGGTGATGACGGTGAGCGGGCGCTTTTCTCGCAACATGCCGCCCAGAAGGGCTGCCATGGAGCCATCATTGACCATTACGGTCATGCCCGGCTCCACCAGTTCCAGCGCTGCGCGGGCCATCTTCTGCTTGGCTTCGCCATCCTGCCGCTCGCGAAAGCGGAAATCGCTCTCGAACTGCGTGCCCGCGTCGATCGTCGCGCCGCCGCGCACCTTGCGCAGCACGCCGGACTGTTCCAGCGAATCCAGATCGCGATGGATCGTCATCTTGGAAACGGCAAACCGATCCGCCAGATCGTCAAGATCGACGGCCTGATTTTCGATAAGAAGGTTTATGATCGCCTGTCGTCTGTCGTCGCGCTTCACGCTTTATCCGATCTGTTGGGCGGAACATTATTGCATGAAGTTAGATCACAAAATCACAAAAAAATCCACGGCAAAAATGTGATTTTGTTATTTTCCGTTCGCCTTTCCGACAAGCGCCTTTGCTGTCCGCTCATCGGTGATGAGGCCGTAAAGACGCCCGCTTTTCAGCACGGCGCGAATGGCGTCTACCTTGGAAAGGCCGCCCGCAAGCCCCACGATACGGCTCATATCGGCGTTTTCAACGGAAGCCGCGATGGTGCGGGCCGTCAGCGCCGTTTCAAGGCGCTGGCCATCGGCATCGAAGAAATGACCGAGCATTTCGCCAACCCCGCCGAGGTTCGCGATCTCTTCCACTTCGCCAAGTTCTATCATGCCGGATGTGACAAGCTGCGCCTGCGCGTCAACGGTTCCGATGCCGACGATCTTCAGTTCCGCCCGGCAACCCATGTCGAAAACCGTGGTGACGCCGCGCTGGGCGAGCAGCACTTCGCGGTCTTCCGCCGTATTGGCGAAGAAGGGCACCGGCATCACATAAGCGGGCATTCCGGTCTTTTCCGCGATGCGGTGCATCACATCATGCGGGTTGGCGGCAAAATTGCGTGTCAGCCCGCCGAGCAGCGAGACGAAACGCAGATCGTTGGCGATGACGCGCGGCATGTAGCCGACTGCTGCCGAAAGCGTGCGGCCATGGCCGATGCCGATGACCTCATGATCGCCATGCTCGATCTCGCGGCGCATGAAATTCGCGCCCGCATGGCCAAGCGCCATGAGCGGCAGGCCTTCCTCGCCGATATCCGGCGCAACCTCGCAATAATCGAGGCCGTAGAGGTCGGCCAGACGGTTTTCGAGGTCGATGCATTCGCTGATGTCGCCGTCGATGGTCACTTTCACCGCGCCGTCGGCAACAGCCTTGGCAATCAGGCGATGCGCCTTCACCGAAGGCAGGCCAAGACGTTTCGCAACGGCAGACTGGGTCATGCCGCCCACGAAATGAAGCCAGGCGGCGCGCAGCGCCAGAGAATCGTCAGCATCTGCCATGGAAAGCGGTCCGGTTCCTTAAATTGTCTATATCTTCAAGTCCTTAGCGCCGGTGTCAATGTGCGGAGCCCAGAAAGCCACACTTTCCGCAATCTGCGGAATGACTTCGCGGTCGTTCGGCTCGCGCTCCTTGAACGAAAGTTCAAGGCAGATTTCATTGTCCACCGCGCCGCCTTCGGCAAAGGCTTTCAAAAGCGGTTCCGGCTGGATGCGGCCCTTGGCGTTGAACGCGGCGGTGAACGGACGATGCCCACCCTTGTCCATCAGGCTTTGCTTGATATGGATGATCGGCGAGACTTTCGGCACGGCGCGCGCCCAGGCATAAGGGTCGTAGTCATCCGGGTTGGATGAGGTGACATCGCCATGGTCGATATCGGCCATCATCCACATGGGGATTGCCATGTCGGCGGCGGTCAGGCGATCCTGAAGCTTCATGCATTCGGCAATCGTCTCGCCAAATTCGCGCCCGATGCTCATCGGCTCCCAGAACACATAGTCGAGACCGGCACGGCTTGCATGGTCGGCCACTTCCGCCCAGCAGTCGATGGCGATCCTGGTCAGCTCTTCACGGCGCGCCGGATCGTCGAAATCCTTATAGGTGAAGATCGCGAATTGCGTGCCGACCGACTTGCCGCCCAGATCGCCGATAATATCGGCAAAGGTCTTGAACCAGTCGACATAATAGCGGCGCACATCCCGGTCGGGATGGCCGAAATGGTTGAGACGGCCATAGGGGCCGGTCATGCCGGAGGTGACGCGGACGCCGGTGCGCTGCAAGGCCCTGTCCATGTCGCGGGTGAGGCGGCGGATGGTCGAAGCCTGCCAGCTCGGATTGATGAATTCATGGGTGAGCTGGAGGTCGCGCAGGCGAAGGTCGCGGGCAACCGTTTCGATCAGGTCGTCCGGCTCGGCAAAGCGGTTGACCAGCGGATTGGTGTTGAGCGAAAGCGTAAGGGCCATGTCGTCCTCAAGCAATTAGATTGGCGTTGTCGAACCATTCCACGAAAGCGGCGCGTTCGGCTTCGGTTAAATGCAGGTAATGCTTGGTGCGGCGATAGAGAATGTCTTCCGCCGTCTTCGCCCATTCCCGCGCCACCAGATAGCGCGCTTCCGCTTCATGGAAGTTGCCGCCGAAGTGACGGCCAAGCCCTTCGAGGTTCTGCGCGCCTGCAACCACGTCCTTCGTGCGTGCGCCATAGAGCCGCCCATAATGATGGACGAGCGTGCGCGGCATCCACGGATAGGTGTCGCGTAAGGTATTGGCGAAGGTTTCATAATCGGCATTGGCGATTTCGCCGCCCGGCAGCGGCGCATCATGGGTCCAGTCACCGCCCATTTGCGGGAAAATGTGCTTGAGCCGATGCATGCCGCGCTCCGCCAGTTCGCGGAAGGTGGTGATCTTGCCGCCAAAGACGTTGAGCAGCGGCGCGCCGCCGGTTTCATCGAGGTCGAAGACGTAATCGCGGGTGACGGCGGAAGGGTTGCCCTTGCCATCGTCGAACAGCGGGCGCACGCCGGAGAAGGAATGCAGCACATCCTCGCGCCGGAGCTTTTCCTTGAAATAGCGGTTTACCGCAGTGATGAGATAATCGATTTCCTTCTCGTCCGCCGCTACCTCTTCCGCCCGGCCTTCATAGGCAATGTCGGTGGTGCCGATCAGCGCCTTGTCGCCCTCATATGGATTGATGAAGATCACGCGCTTGTCGTGGTTCTGGACCAGATAGGCATTGGCGCCCGACCAGAATTTCGGAACGATGATGTGGCTGCCCTTGACGAGGCGCACATTGCGCGAGGAGTTGGAGCCGGCGACATTGTGGATGACGTCCGTGACCCATGGCCCGGCGCAATTGACGATGCAGCGGGCGCGGAACGTGCGGGCCTCGCCGGTGTCGCGGTTCTTCGTTTCCACGATCCAGCCGCCATTTTCGCGGCGGGCGGAGACGACAGGCGTGCGGGTGAGGATGGTCGCGCCCTTTTCGGCGGCACCCACCGCATTGAGCGCCACGAGGCGCGCATCGTCCACCCAGCAATCGGAATATTCAAAACCCTTGCTGTACTGGTCGAGGATCGGCGTGCCTTCCGGGTCGCGCTTCAGATCGAGCGTGCGCGTGCCGGGAAGTTTCTTGCGGCCGCCGAGATGGTCATAGAGAAACAGGCCGAGCCGCACCAGCCAGGCCGGACGGTCCTGCGGGCTGTGCGGCAGCACGAAGCGCATCGGCCAGATGATGTGCGGCGCGGCGTTCAAAAGCACTTCGCGTTCGATCAGCGCCTCGCGCACAAGGCGGAACTCGTAATATTCGAGGTAGCGCAGACCGCCATGCACCAGCTTGCCCGACCGCGATGATGTGCCTTGCGCCAGATCGTCCTTTTCCGCCAGCACGACCTTGAGGCCGCGCCCGGCAGCGTCGCGGGCCACACCCGCGCCGTTGATGCCGCCGCCGATTACAAACAGGTCGCAGGTTTCCGGTTCAGCCATTTCAATGTTTCCTTATTTGCCGGAAGCGAGCTTGTCCCAGACCGGCGTCAGAGCCAGCCGCGCTTCCCGATAGGCAACGAAAAGTTCTTCATAATGTCGTGCGCGCGCCGCATCCGGCGCTTCGCACGCGCCGAGCAGAGGCTCCACCCATTCGGCAATGCAGTCATCCATGGACGGATAGGCGCCGATGGCCACAGCGGCCATCATGGCGGCTCCGGCAGCGCCTGCTTCCTCGCGGGCCGAAACGCGCACCGGCGCATTGACCGCCGCCGAAAGCGTGCTGCGCAGCGCCTTCGAGCGCGCCGCGCCGCCGGTGATGCGCAGTTCGGCGGGCATTTCGCCCATGGCGGCGTAGCAATCGCGGGTCGCCATGCCGAGCCCCTCCACCACCGAACGCACCAGTTCGGGAAAACGGTCGCGGCTGGAAAGGCCGATGAAACCGGCCCGCGCATCGGCATTCACGAAGGGGCCGCGCTCGCCTGCTTCCGAAATGTAAGGGTGATAGAGGATCGCGCCCGGACGGCCAGCATTGAACCAGTCGTCGAGGCGGGGAATGAGATCGCCCAGCGAAACCGGCTTTTCCGGCGTGGACATGAGGTCGGCTGCGACCTGCAATATCCAGTCTATATTGATCGTCGCGCCCATATTGGTCTGCACCTGCGTGACGATGCCGGGGATCGGCAGCGCGATGACATAGCCGGTGCCTTCGCTGTTCAGATGAATATCGGCAACCGGCTTGGCGCGCATATGCACGCCGGTGGACCCGATGGTCGAGCATCCCGCACCTGCCGTGCCGCCGCGCACGCCTGCGCCAAGGGCCGTCATCGCCATATCGACATAGCCAAGGCTGACCGGCGTTCCGGCGAGAAGGCCGGTCACAGCTGCCGCTTCCACGGAAAGCGGATGCTGGAGCTGCGTGCCGTCGATGATCTCGGGCAGCAGCTTGCGGCGTTTTTGCAAGCCCAGCGCTTCGATGACGACATCGTCATATTGGCGCGTGCGGAAATTGCCGAAGGTGAAGCTTGCTTCCGAAGGGTCGGTGGCGCGAACGCCGGTGAGATTGAGATAGAGCCAGTCCTTGCAGTGAAGGGCGACCTCCGCATTGTCGAGCAGTTCCGGCGCGATTGTGTCCATATGCGCCATCTGCGCGCCCTGCTGGCAGGTATTGAGCCCGGTTCCGGTCGCTTCAAAGCGCGCGCGGTTCATCGGGCCTGCGGCAAGGCGGGTCACGGTGGGCGCGGCGCGGGCATCGAGCCAGATCCAGGCGTCGCCGACCGGGCGATTATCCTTGCCGACCAGCCATGTTCCGTCGCCCTGTCCGGTGACGGCAATCGCGGCGGTGCGCTGGCCAAGACCCGGCAGCCTGGCACCAAGGTCGCGCAATGCGCGCGCGCAATCCTGCCATGTCCGGGAAAGGGATTGTGTGACGGCGCCATGATTGCCGGTGTCATATGTGTTGCGGACCGCCGCCGATGCGATCTGGCGCCCGCCGAAATCGAAAGCGACGGCCTTGAGCACGGATGTGCCTGCGTCAATGCCGATGATGATGTCAGCTGCCTTGCGCATCATTGCTTCCACGGACATTCGGATTCCTCCCGCGACTGAAAACAGGTCGCTCGCAGCCCTGTCTATAATGAAATCGGGCGATGGCGTATGCAGGAGATAACATAACACCATCTCCTTGTCTGTAAAATTTTCAACAGCGCGCATTTTTTTTCACAAGGCGGTGATCGCGGGGGAAATCGCTATGCGTGCCGTGGCGCTGCCGCGGGCTTTTTGCTCGGGTTTTCCCGGTGCCCGCCCGATTGGTAATCTGGCAACATATTGAACTATAATGATAATAGTCGAATACCAGTCTGGGTCCGGCTTGATTGAGATGGCAGGATTTGCGCTGTGAATAATGCGCATCATGGCGAATTAAACAGTGGATTTCGCTGGGGCGCGCGGTGGATTTGCCGTGAAATTGCGCCATTTCACCGGCGTTTCAAAAACATGCGATTGACAGCTTTCGCGCTTTATAACATCATTATTGGAGTTGATAACACACCGCTATCATAAGTTTCGATCGCGGGCATTTGTTTCCGGGATGCACGGAGGAGCGGGGCCCCTGGAATTCATGTGGAGGATATCATGATCTCGTCCGTCGCATCGACACGCACCGCTTTCGCCCATCCGGCAAGCGCAATGGCGCGGGGCCGGGGCGGTTCCCCGGCGGTCTGATCCGGCCGCATCATCCGTTCCTGCAACGACAATCCGGCAGAATTGCTGAAGGCGTTTGATAATGAGTGCACAAACCAGTCAAGTTTCACAAAAACCCGCCAGGCTGAGCCGCGCCGTCGTCTGGAGCGTGATCGCCGCGGTGGTGGTCGTCGGCGCGATCGCCTTCGACACGAAGGTCGTGAAGATCGGGTCTGATTCCGATGTGCGCCAGCAGGCCTTCTCCCCCGATGCCTTTGGCGCTTCCGAATTTCCCAAGGTGAAGGCCAGCGTCGAGCAGCGTGCCGTGGATGCCGTGGAAGTCGGCAATGCACTGGCCGCCGACAAGGCTGCCGCCGGAAAGAAATACGGTGTCGGCAGCGCCAATCCCGTCATCCCGGTCAAGTTCACCGGCACGGTGGAGGAGCGCAAATCCAACTATAATGTCGTGAAGGTGGATGGAATGCCGGAAGGCGTCGTCATCCGCGTGCAGACCGGCCCCGCCGTCAATGGCACCGATCTGCGCGATGCGACGGGCGACATCCAGTTCGGCCAGTTCAAGAACCAGATCGAATATCAGAATGCCGGTTCGGCCCTGAATAATGAAATGAAGAAACAGGTGCTTTCCGGCGTCGCCGTCGAAAACCTCAACGGCAAGACCGTGTCGGTGGTCGGCGTGTTCAAGGTCGTCAACCCGAAGAACTGGCTGGTCACGCCGGTAGGGCTTGAAGTCAAATGAGCACGGCTTCCAAAATCGAAGGCAAAAACGGCGATGTCGTCCTTGCCGCGCGTAATGTGGCCAAGTCCTATGGCCGCATTCATGCCTTGAAGGGCGTGAATTTCGAGATCCGGCGCGGGCAGGTGACGACGCTTTTCGGCGAAAACGGCGCCGGCAAATCCACGCTGATGAAGGTGCTTTCCGGCGTCATCCAGCCGACTTCCGGCACGATCATCCTCGATGGCGAGCCGGTGACGTTCAATTCGTCCACCGAAGCGCGCGACCGCGGCATCTCGATCATCCATCAGGAACTGAGCCTCGCGCCCAACATGAATGTGCGCGACAACATCTTCATGGGGCGCGAAATCCGCACCGCCACCGGCGTCGATTTCGCCGAGGAAGAGCGGCTGACGCGCGATCTCATGAAAGAGCTGGAAGAGGATATCGATCCGCTGACGCCGGTTGAGGAATTGCGTCTCGGCCAGCAGCAGGTGGTTGAAATCGCGCGTGCGCTTTCGGTCAATTCGCGCATTCTCATCATGGACGAGCCGACTTCGGCGCTCAGCGCCTCGGAAGTCGAGGTTCTGTTCAAGGTTATCCGCGACCTGACGGCGCGCGGCGTCGCCATCGTCTATATCTCGCACCATCTGGAAGAAGCCCTGCAAATCACCGATCATGCGGTGGTGCTGCGCGACGGCACCATGACGGCCTATGCGCCGCGCGCGGAAATCGATCTGGAATGGATCGTGCGCAACATGGTCGGCGAAAACTTCGATCTCGGCTCGCCGCCGACCGGCTATGACTGGGGCGATGTCGCGCTTTCGGTCGAAAACCTGACCGTTCCCGATCCGGCTGGCGCCGGCTTCTCGCTGGTTGACCGCATGTCGCTCAACGTGCGGGCGGGCGAAATCGTCTGCATCTATGGCCTCATGGGCGCGGGCCGCACGGAACTCCTGGAAAGTGTCGCCGGTCGCCTCAAGGCAAGCGGCGGACGCATTCTGCTCAAAGGTCAGGATATTTCCGGCCTCACCATCGCGCAGCGCATCGAAAAGGGACTGGTTCTGGTGCCGGAAGATCGCCAGCGCGACGGTCTCGTCCAGACGATGACGGTCGGTAAGAACCTGTCGCTTGCCAGTATTGCGGATATGACCAGGGGTCTCTTCACCTCGCGCAAGCGTGAAAAGCAGATTGTCGATCAGTCGATCAGGAATGTGCACATCAAGACGGATGGCGGCGAGGCGGCCATCGGTTCGCTTTCGGGCGGCAACCAGCAGAAGGTCGTGATCGGCAAGATGCTGGCGACCGAACCGGATGTGATCCTGCTCGACGAGCCGAGCCGCGGCATCGACATCGGCGCAAAGGCGGAAGTGTTCAAGCTTCTGGCCGAAAAGGCCAAGCAGGGGCTGGCCGTGGTCTACACGACTTCGGAAGTCGGCGAATGCCTCAGCATCGCGCATCGCATCATCGTCATGCACCGTGGACGCATCTCCGCCGAATTCGGATCGGACGTGTCCAAGGAAAAGATCATGGCCGCCTCGGGCGAAGCCATGGTGGCTCATTAAAATTATCCAGGAGCACTGATCGAATGTCAGTCACGAGCACCAACAAGGAAACAGCGGCTCCGAACGGCGCGAAGCGGAAGACCAGCCTCGTGCATCTGCTGCTCGAAGGCCGCGCATTCTTTGCGCTGATCGCGATCATCGCCGTCTTCTCGTTCCTTTCACCCTATTATTTCACGGTCGACAATTTCCTCATCATGTCGTCGCATGTGGCCATTTTCGGCCTTCTCGCGATCGGCATGCTGCTCGTCATCCTCAATGGCGGCATCGACCTTTCGGTCGGCTCCACGCTCGGGCTTGCCGGTGTGGTTGCGGGCTTCCTGATGCAGGGCGTGACCTTGCAGGAACTCGGCATCATCCTTTATTTCCCGGTCTGGGCCGTGGTTCTCATCACCTGCGCGCTCGGCGCCTTCGTCGGCGCGGTCAATGGGGTGCTGATCGCCTATCTGCGCGTTCCAGCCTTCGTGGCGACGCTCGGCGTCCTCTATTGCGCGCGCGGCGTGGCGCTCCTGATGACCAACGGCCTGACCTACAATAATCTGGGCGGTCGCCCGGAGCTTGGCAATACGGGCTTTGACTGGCTGGGCTTCAACAAGCTTTTCGGCGTGCCGATCGGCGTTCTGGTGCTGGCTGTACTCGCCATCATCTGCGCCATCGTGCTCAACCGCACCGCATTCGGCCGCTGGCTCTATGCATCGGGCGGCAATGAACGGGCGGCGGAACTGTCCGGCGTTCCGGTCAAGCGGGTCAAGGTGTCGGTCTATGTCATTTCCGGCATCTGCGCCGCCATTGCAGGGCTGGTTCTTTCTTCGCAGTTGACGTCGGCCGGCCCGACGGCAGGCACCACCTACGAACTGACGGCAATCGCCGCCGTGGTGATCGGCGGCGCTGCGCTCACCGGGGGGCGCGGTACGATACAGGGCACGCTTCTCGGCGCCTTCGTGATCGGTTTCCTTTCCGACGGCCTCGTGATTATCGGCGTGTCCTCCTACTGGCAGACCGTCTTTACCGGCGCGGTGATCGTGCTCGCGGTTCTGCTCAACAGCATTCAATACTCCCGGCGATGATCGATTACGGCTCCGCCCACCGTTCCGGGTGGAGCCGGTTCTTCGTCATCGATCGGAGTATCGAAAGGTTTCCACAAAGCCGCACCGTCTCGAAAACGGCCCAATGGAAATAAGTACCGCCGGGGAACCGGCACAACGCAAATGAAAAACGTCAAGGGAGTGAGACTATGTTCAAGAAGGGTATGCGCGTTCTGTTCGCCGCTGCGGCAGCCTTGCCTCTCATCGCCAGCACGGCCTGGGCCGAAGGACTGATGACGATCATCGTCAACGATCCGTCCAACCCGTACTGGTTCACGGAAGGCGAGATCGCCAAGAAGACCGCCGAAGGTCTGGGCTACAAGGCCGTTGTCGGCGGCCACAAGGGCGACACCAACACCGAAAGCAACCTGATCGACACGGCCATCACCAACAAGTCGGTTGCCATCATTCTCGATCCGGCCAATGCCGATGGTTCGGTCGGCGCCGTCAAGCGCGCGATTGCCGCCAATATTCCGGTCTTCCTCGTGAATGCCGAAATCAATCAGGAAGGGCTCGCCAAGGCGCAGCTCGTTTCCAACAATGCGCAGGGCGCCGCCCTCGGCGCGACCCAGTGGGTCGAAAGCGTCGGCGACAAGGGCAAATATGTCGAACTGTTCGGCGCGCCTTCGGACAATAATGCCGCAACGCGGTCCAACGGTTATGAAACCGTTCTGACGCAATATCCCGATCTGGTGAAGGCCGGCAAGGATGTCGCCAACTGGGACCGCACGCAGGGCCACGACAAGATGCAGGCGCTGCTTCAGGCCAATCCGGACATTATCGGCGTCATCTCCGGCAATGACGAAATGGCGCTCGGCGCGATTGCCGCTTTGAAGAAGGCCGGCAAGCTCGATCAGGTGAAGGTTGGCGGTTTCGACGGTTCGCCCGATGCGGTTGCAGCCATCAAGGCCGGTGAATTGCAGTATACGGTTCTGCAGCCGGTTGCCGTGTTCTCGGAAGCTGCCGTCAAGCAGGCCGACAACTTCATCAAGACCGGCAAGACCGGCGTGGACCATGAAAAGCAGCTTTTCGACTGCATCCTCATCACCAAGGACAATGTCGACAAGTACACCTCGCCGTTCGTTCTCGAACAGTAAGGTTTGAAAAAGGCGCATCCCGTCAGCCGAAAGCTTTCGGGATGCGCATTTCCAGACGTCCCTCTCCTCAGACAAGTCCCGCGCAATCACGCGCTGGATTTTGGGGCTGAAGACCGCGCATATAGGCCGATCAGGCGATTCCGAAAGTTTCGGAAAGCGCAAGCAAGGGGGCAAGTGGCAGACATGGCAGTGAGCAGCAAGGCAAGCATTGAAAAGCTGATGACGGAACAGGTGCCGAATGACAGCCGGCATGCGCGTCAGCTCGTCCGGCGCCAGCAGATTGCGGAAACCGTGATGGCGGAAGGCTCGATGCGTATCGAGGACCTGACCGAGCGTTTCGGCATCAGCCTGATGACGGCGCATCGCGATGTCGATGAACTGGTGAGCCGCGGCCTGTTTCGCAAATCGCGCGGCATCGTGTCGGCAGCGCCGACAAGCCTGATCGAGGCGAGCGACCTTTATCGCGTCACCCGTCAGTCGGAAGAAAAGAAACTGATCGCCGAAGCCGCGATGCAGTTTGTCGAGCCGGGACAGGCCATTTTCTTCGACGATTCCACCACCGTCCTGCAAATGGTGCCGCATCTGCCGGGCAAGGGACCGCTGACCGTCATCACCAATTCGCTGATCCTGATGAACGAGGTGCGCGACATCAAGGATGTGACGCTGCTGGGCCTTGGCGGGCAGCTTTATAACTGGTGCAACGCTTTTGTCGGCGGCATGACGATCCATGAAATCCGCCGTCTTCGCGCCGATGTGGCCTTCATCTCGATTGCCGCGATCACGGATGATCTTCTGTTCCACCAGTCGCCGGAAATGGTGGAGACCAAGCGCGCCATGCTGGACTGTGCCGCAAAGCGCATCCTTCTGGCCGATCACACAAAATTCGAGCGCCGGGCCTTGCACAATTTCGGTGCGCTTGATGATTTCGATGTCGTGATTGTCGACGAAAAAACGCCCTTCGCGCATATCGAGCGGATGCAGGCGCAAGGCATCAATGTGGTGATCGCCCGCGCCAATGCCCGAACGGGCGGCAAGCAGGAATAGCCCGCGCATATTTATCAGGAATATGATCCATGCCCTCTCTGCTCGGAATCGACAGCGGACTGACCGTCACCAAGGCCGTTCTGTTCGATATTGACGGAACGCCGCTTGCCGTTGCGCGCCGCCGCGTGGCGCAATCGTTGCCGCGCCCGCGCCATGTCGAACGCGACATGGATGAATTCTGGAACGCGACCGCCGATGCGATCACCGAGGCCATCGCCAGAAGCGGGCGGCCCGCCGCCGATATTCTGGCCATCGCCGCCACCGCCCATGGCGACGGCATCTATATGCTGGACAAGGACCGCCAGCCGCTCGGCGCGGGCATCCTCTCGCTCGACAGCCGCGCTGTCGATATCGCGGAGCGCTGGGTGGATAGCCCTGTTGCCGACCGCGTCATCACTGTCACCGGCCAGTTGCCCCATGCATCGGCGCCATCGGCCATTCTGGCATGGGTGAAGGAAAATGAGCCGGAACGCTATGGCCGCATCGCCCATGTGATTGCCTGCAAGGACTGGCTGCGCTTTTGTCTCACGGGTGACGTGGGCACCGATCGCACGGAAGCCTCGACGTCGTTTACCGATGTCAACACGCAGGAATATTCGAAGGAGGCGCTCGCCCTTTTCGGGCTGGATGCGCTTTGGGAGGCGCTGCCGCCCATGTCGCGTTCCGATGAGATTGTCGGCCATGTCTCGGCCAAATGCGCGCAGCGCACCGGCCTCGTTGCCGGGACGCCGGTTGTCGGCGGCTTGCATGATGTGACCGCTTCGGCGCTCGGCGTCGGCGGCTTGAAAATCGGCACGGTTGCGGTCGTCGCCGGAACCTATTCGATCAACGAAACATTGACTTCAGAACCGCGCGTCGACAAAAGCTGGTTCTGCCGCAACGGCATTGCGCCGGGCGAATGGAACAACATGTCGATCTCGCCCGCATCGACGGCCAATTATGACTGGTTCCTCGACCGGCTCTGCCCGGCGGAACGGCGCGAGGCGGAGGAAACAGGCCGCTCGATCCACGACATGCTGCGCCCGGAAATCGATGCGGCGCTGGCAAAGCCTTCGACGGCGATGTTCCACCCCTATCTTTTCGGCTCGCCCTATGGGGCGATGGCAAGCGGCGCGTTTTTTGGTCTGCGCGGCTGGCAGGACCGCGGCGACATGCTGCGCGCCGTATGGGAAGGCATTGCCTTCAATCATCGCATCCATGTCGATCACCTGAAGGATGGCTTTGCGATTTCCGCCGCGCGGCTTACCGGCGGCGTGTCGCGCAGCCCGGCTTTCGCGCAGATGTTCGCCAATGTGCTGGGCATGCCCGTGACCGTCACGGATACGGATGAGGCGGCGGCGTGGGGCGCGGCGCTCTGCGCGGGCAAGGGAGCCGGTGTCTTTGCCGATGTCTACAGCGACCCGCGCGATCTCGATGCCATGGGCCGGACCTATGAGCCGGATGCTGAGCGAAGCGCGCTTTATGAAAAGCGCTATCGGCTGTTCAGGGAGATCGCATCGGCGCTCGGGCCGATCTGGCCGAAGATCGAAGCGCTCACGGATTGAAATGAAGGGCGTCTCCCGCGCCGTAGAAAGATGCTGACATGAATGATTTCGTAAGCCTGGCCGACATGAAGAACCGCATTGCGCAGCTGGAAGTCGAGGGCGTGGACGTGCTTATCCTCGGCGCGGGCGTCAATGGTGCGGGGCTTTATCGCGATCTTTGCGAGCAGGGCATAAGCTGTCTCATCGTGGACAAGGCGGATTTTGGTTCCGGCACGAGTGCAGCCCCGTCGCGGCTGATCCATGGCGGCCTGAAATATCTGGAAACCGGCGAGTTCGGCCTTGTGGCCCAATCCACGCTGGAGCGCAATCTGCTTCTGAAGAACGCGCCGCACAATGTGGAGCCGCTGCCGACCTTCATTCCGGTCTTTTCGTGGAGCAAGGGCATTCCGGCGGCGCTGCGCACCCTGTTCGGCTCCACCACCGCGCCGCGCAGCCGTGGTGCGGTGCTGATCAAGATCGGTCTGGCGCTTTACGATTATTTCGGCGCGCGCGAGCGCGTCATGCCGCGCCACCGTTTTCTTTTGAAGGAAACGGCGACGAAGGAAATGCCCTATATCACGCCCGCAATCGTGGCGGGCGGCATCTATCATGATGCGAAGGTGAGCCAGCCGGAACGGCTGGTCTATGAACTCGTCAGCGACGGATTGCGCGCCAATCCGAAAAGTGCAGCCGCCAATTTCACGGCACTGGTTTCCGCTGAAAGCGGCGTGATCGGTCTTGAAGGGCCGGACGGTGAGAAATTTGCCGTCAGGCCGAAACTCGTCATCAATGCGGCGGGACCGTGGATCGATCGGGTCAATGCCGCGCTCGGCAAGCCGACAAAGATGATCGGCGGCACCAAGGGCTCGCATATTCTCATCGACCACCCCAAGCTGGTGGAAAGCCTGAACGGGCGCATGATCTATTTCGAGGCGGATGACGGGCGCATCTGCCTCGTCTATGATTATCACGGTCTGGCGCTGGTGGGTTCCACCGATATTCCATCGGATGATCCCGACAATGTGCGCTGCGACGATCCTGAAACCGACTATTTCATCGACAGCCTGCGTTCGCTGCTGCCGAAGCTCCAATTTGACCGCAGCCAGATCGTCTACACCTATAGCGGCATCCGCCCGCTTCCGGCTTCCAATGCGTCCGAGCCGGGCCTCATCAGCCGCGACCATTCCGCGCCCGTCATCGAGCCGGATCATCAACGGCCATTTGCGATCATTTCCCTTGTGGGCGGCAAGTGGACGACCTTCCGCGGCTTTGCCGAGGAAGTGGCCGACACGGTTCTGACCCGGTTGGGCAAGACGCGGCGGATATCGACGCGCAATCTTGCCATAGGTGGCGGCAGGGATTATCCGGCGGATGACCGCGCCCGCAAGGCCTGGGTGACGAAAATCGCCACCGAAACGCGGTTGCCCGCCGCGCGGGTTGAAACCTTGCTGAAACGCTATGGCAGTACGGCCCTGCCGATCCTCCGCGAGGAAGCGAGCATGACAGTCGCGATGCTGCCGGACACCGATACGGTCAGCGCGACGGAAATCATATGGATCGCGCGCAACGAGCTTGTGGTGCATCTGGCGGATGTCGTTTTGCGGCGCACCACGCTTGCAATCGACGGAGCGCTGACGACCGGCAATCTTGCTGCCATCGCCGATATTCTGGCGCGGGAATTCGGCTGGGACGACGCCCGCAAGGCGGAGGAAATCGAGGCGGTCAAAACCGAGCTTGATAAACGGCACAATGTGATTTTGCAGGCGCAGCCCGCCAAAAGGCGCTGATCTCCCCGCGAAGTTGATCTATCCATTGGCTTGACGCGCATCTTGTTGCGAAAACCGTTTCACACTTTTCGGGATGCGCTATGGTGCGTCTGTCATCTTCGAAAGGGAACGCGCCATGGATATCAAGCGAAACGGAACCGATCCTTCGGGCAAAGGTCCAGCCGACTGGTTTACGGGCAATGTCCGTATCGATCCGCTGTTTTCTCCCAATAATGCCAGGCGCGCTGCGGCTGCGACGGTGACATTCGAGGCCGGTGCCCGCACGGCCTGGCATACGCATCCGCTTGGCCAGACCCTGATCGTGACCGCGGGCCTCGGCCTCGTGCAGCGCGAGGGCGGGCCGATCGAGGAAATCCGGCCGGGCGATGTCGTCTGGTTCGAACCGGGCGAAAAACACTGGCACGGCGCATCGGCCCGAAATGCCATGACCCATATCGCCATTCAGGAACAGCTTGACGGCAAGGTGGTGGACTGGATGGAGCATGTCAGCGACGCGCAATATGGCGGGGAGAAGTAAAATCCGCCTGCGCCGGGCGGTTGCCGCGCCGGAATCCATTTTCGGAAAAGCTGAGCGCCAGCCTGATTGAAACAGGCTGGCGTTTTCAATACACGCTCCCTCTTGACATTTAATCAATCGATTGATTAAATCTTCATATGAGCACAACGAAAAATATCGGTCAGGAGCCGCCATCGCCTTCCGTCGATCAGACGCGGGCCGCGCTGATCCATGCCGCCTTGCAGCTTTTCGGCGCAAAAGGGTTCGATGCCACCTCGACGCGCGAGATTGCCGGTCTGGCCAGGGCGAATATCGGTTCCATCGCCTATCACTTCGGCAACAAGGAAGGGCTGCGGCTGGCGGCGGCAGATTATATCGTCGAAACGATACAGGGCATTGCCGGGCAGGCGCTCGGGCATTATGCGGCGATCAACGCGCCTGCCGAGACGAAGGAAACCGCCCGCCAGCAGCTTGGTCTGGCGCTGGAGCGGATGACCTATTTCATTGTCGCGGAGCCGCAATCCGGCGAGATCGTCCAGTTCCTTATGCGTGAACTGGCGCATCCGACGGCGGCGCTCGACCGCATCTATTCCGGCGTGTTCGAGCCGACGCACAAAAGGCTTTGCGCCATCTGGGAGGTCGCAACGGGCGAGCCTGCCGAGAGCGAGGATACACGGCTCCTTATCTTCACCCTGCTTGGACAGGTTATCTATTTCCGCATTGGCCGCGAGGCGGTGAAAAGGCGCATGGGCTGGCCGACGATGGGCGAGGATGAGGCGGCGGCGGTCGCGGCAATCGCCCGCCAGAATCTCATGGCCATTCTTGCAGCCAAAGATGCGGCCAAAGACGGCGAGGTGTCGCGATGAGTGTTTTGTGTATTCTCCCATTCGCCTCCTATCTTTTTGCCGCATGCAGCGCGCAGCCTCTCGCGGTCGGCTATGTGGAAGGGGAGTTTGTGCAGCTTGCACCGCTGGAAGTTGCGCAGGTCCAGTCCGTCGCCGTCAGGCGCGGCGATCGCGTCGAATCGGGCAAGCCGGTCGCAAGGACGGAAGATGCGGATGCGAAGATCGCGGTCGCGCAGGCCGGGGCCGCACTGGCTCAGGCGCGCGCGCAACTGGCGGATTTGCAGGTCGGCAAACGTCCCGATGAAATTGCCGTTCTGGAAGCGGCCGTCAGGACGGCAAGGGCGCAGGCAGACGATGCGCGGCGCACGCTTTTGCGCACGCAGGACCTGGCCAGGCGCGGCGTGATGACACAGGCGCAGCTTGACGATGCCGCCACCAGGGTTGAAGTGGCGGAGGCCTCGATCAATCAGGCGACAGCCAATCTGGCGGTCGGCCGCCTGCCTGCGCGCGCCGAAGCGATCAAGGCGGCGGAAAATGCCGTCAAGAGCGCCGAAGCGCAGCTTGATTCCGCGCGCTGGCATCTGGCCAAGCGGACGATCGCGGCGCCCGCGCAGGGCCGGATCACCGATGTCATCCGCAATCCGGGCGATATTGCCGGTCCGTCCGCGCCGGTCCTGACCATGCTGCCCGATGGCGCGATCAAGCTGAAGGTCTACATACCGGAAGACAAGTTCTCGGCGGTGCAGGTGGGCGATATGCTGTCGGTGCGCTGCGATGGCTGCGCGCCCGGCCTGCAAGCCCGTGTCAGCTATGTTTCGCCCGACCCCGAGTTCACGCCGCCGGTCATCTATTCGCTCGAAACGCGCCAGAAGCTTGTCTATCTCGTCGAGGCGCATCCGGTCGATCCGGCTTCGCCTCTACAGCCCGGCCAGATCGTGGATGTCGATCTGGCTGCTGATTGAGGGGAGGAGGCGATGGTCAATGTCATCGACGTCAAAGGTCTGGTCAAGCGGTTCGGCGATGCCACCGTTGTCGATCATGTGAGCATGGCGGTGGCCGAGGGCGAGATTGTCGGCTTTTTGGGGCCGAACGGTTCGGGCAAGACGACGACCATCCGCATGATGTGCGGACTGCTGACGCCCGACGAGGGCGAAGGGCAGGTGCTTGGTTTCGATCTTCGCGCGGAAGGTCTGAAGATCAAGCGCGAGGTCGGCTATATGACGCAGCGCTTTTCATTCTATGAAGACCTGACCATTGCCGAAAATCTTGAATTCGTTGCACGCCTCTACCGGCTGAAGCCGGTGAAGGAGCATGTGGCGCGCACCCTTGAGGAACTGGGCCTGACCTCGCGCGGAAATCAACTGGCGGGCACGCTTTCCGGCGGCTGGAAGCAACGGCTGGCACTGGCGGCCTGTATCATGCACAAGCCGAAGCTTCTGCTGCTGGATGAGCCGACCGCCGGGGTCGATCCGAAGGCGCGGCGCGATTTCTGGGACGAGATACATCGTCTGGCGGATGGCGGGCTGACCGTGCTGGTTTCGACCCATTACATGGACGAGGCCGAGCGCTGCCACCGCATCAGCTATATTTCCTATGGCAAGCTTCTGGCCACGGGCACCGTCCGCGATGTCATCGACAAGGCTGGACTGACGACCTTCATCGTCAACGGTCCAAGGCTTGGCGAAGTGGCGCGGGAACTGGAAAGCGAGCCGGGCGTCGAGCAGGTTGCGCCTTTCGGTGCGACGCTGCATGTCGTGGGGTCCGACAGGGAGAAACTTGAGGCTGCTCTGGACAGGATCAGGCATCGCGAGGGCATTACCGTCGAGGCAGGCGAAACCAGCCTGGAGGATGTGTTCATCCAGTTCATGGCCAATGCGCAGGACAATATGTCGAAAGGCGGAAACGCCGGGAGCGGCAAGCCATGAAAGGCTGGTTCTCATTCGGGCGTCTTGGCGCGATGCTGGTGAAGGAATTCATCCAGATGCGGCGCGACCGCATCACCTTCGCCATGATGCTGATCGTCCCGCTGATGCAGCTTCTGCTCTTCGGCTTTGCCATCAACAATGATCCGAAGAGCCTGCCGAGCGCGCTGGTTGTGACCAGCCAGGATCACTATACGCGCGCCATGATATCCGCGCTGGAAACAACGGGTTATTACCGCTTCGACCATGTGGTGCAAAGTGCGGCGGAAGCCGAGGCGCTTATCGCCAATGGCACGGTTTCCTTTGTGGTGACGATCCCGTCGGATTTTGCAAGGCGCGTCGATGCGGGCGAACAGCCGCAGATCCTGATCGAGGCGGATGCGACCGATCCATCAGTGGCAAGCGGAGCGATCTCGACGCTTGGAACCGTCGCAAGCCAGGCGCTTCTGCGTGAACAGGGCAAGCAGGCCGAGGCCGCGAATGCCGCGCGAAGCCAGTTACAGGTCGTCGTGCACCGGCGTTACAATCCCGAAGGCGTGTCGCAATATAATATTGTTCCGGGTCTTTTGGGCGTGATCCTGCAAATGACCATGGTGATGATGACCGCCATGGCGCTGACCCGCGAGACCGAACGCGGCACGATGGAAAACCTGCTTGCGATGCCCGCCACGCCTGCCGAAATCATGCTGGGAAAGGTTTTGCCGTTTCTTGTCGTCGGGGCGGTGCAGGTTGTGGTCGTGCTGGTCGCGGCCAAGCTTCTGTTCGGCGTGCCCTTCGTGGGCTCGCTGGCGCTTCTTTTGAGCTGTGTCCTGATCTTCGTCCTGTCGCTGGTGCTGCTCGGCTATTCGATCTCGACGGTATCGCGCACGCAGATGCAGGCCATGCAGCTTACCTTCTTCTTCTTCCTGCCGTCGCTGATGCTGTCCGGTTTCATGTTCCCGTTTCGGGGCATGCCCGATTGGGCGCAGGCGCTGGGCGAGATTTTTCCATTGACGCATTTTCTGCGGATCGTCCGCGCCGTCATGCTGAAAGGCGCCCACCTTTCCGATATTGCCGGAGAGGTCAACGCCCTTCTGTTCTTCGTGTTCCTGTTTGCGACGCTGGCGCTTTTGCGCTTCCGGCGGACGCTGGATTAGCTTCCGGCGCTCCGGCGCAATCGGCCTGTTTTGCTCGAATCGTCGGAAATAATCGCCGGAAACATCGATTTTCAGGCCGAAAACGGGCGTTTCATCCAAAAAAATCTGGCTCCGATAGCCCAACGATTTCATATCGTTGACAATGCGATATCCGCTCATCACGCGTTGGTGCTCCGCTTTTGTGTTGACTATTAACATTCCGTTAACCACAGTTTGTTGCAATATGTTACAAAGCGTTATCATTCAGTTGTCAGAACGAGGTGTGGGTTGAGTAAGACGGGGCAGACCAGACAGCAATCCTTGCCGGCAAGGGGAAGGTCTGCCGTGGCTGACATGACGTCGTTCTGGGGGCTGATGCGCGCCTATTGGGTTTCCGACCGCTGGAAGGAAGCCTGGCTTCTCACCATCGCGATCTTCCTGATGACGGCCTTCGTGAGCAAGACTACCGTATGGGTGGCCGAAGCTTCGGGCCTGCTCATGAATTCCATCGTCAATGTCAACACCGCGCCTGTTCAGCATCCTCTCATGACGATTGCCGCCAATGCGGGCATGCTTGTGCTGCTGATGCTGGCAAAGGATGTGATGCTGGTCGGCTCGCGCCATTTTCTCTCCACCACGCTGCATCGCAAATGGCGCAAATGGCTGAACGACCAGTTCTCCACCGCGCTTTTGAACGGCAGGCACACGCATTTTCATCTGCAGCAGGGCAGGGGCAAGGACCAGCCCGACAATATCGATCAGCGTCTGCAGGAATCGATCAAGGGCATGACCGGCGGCGCCATCGGCCTCGTCATGGGCATTGTCGGCGTTTTCCTGTCGGCCTTTTTCATCGGCCAGAAGCTGATCGAAATGTCCACCCATGTGGAGGGGCTGGATTTCCTCGGCAGCTATGGCAGCGCCGTTCTGGCCTTTGCGGCAATCGTCGTTTATGTCCCGCTCGGAACGCTGGTCGCGATCCGGATCGGCAAGCGTCTGGAGCGGCTCAATCTCGGCATCCAGAAGGCCGAAGGCTCCTACCGTGGCGAGTGGACGACGCTTTTGCGCCGCAGCTTCCAGATTTCGGCATCCGGCGGCGAGGCCGTCCAGCGGTCGGTCAATGATCGTCTCTACAAGGAGGTCGACGGCACCTGGAACCGGCTCAACCGTTTCGATGCCGCCTATCTGGCCTTCTCGCAGGCCTATGGTTTTCTGTCCAACCGTATCGTTGCCTATGTTCCGGGCCTCCTGCCCTATATGAGCGGCTCCGTCAGTTTCCGGAACTATGTGACGGGTGCGGAACTGGTCGCGGCGATGATCAACGACTGTTCCTGGTTCATTCAGGTCATGCCGGCGATTGCCAATCTGCGCGCCAATGCGGGCCGCGTGACCGGCCTCGCACAGGCCATCGAAAATGTTCAGGACCCGGCCGAATTCTACAGCCGTTCCGGCATCAACCGCTTTGCCTTTGCCGAACAGCATCCGCGTTTCGGCCTGTCGGTGCGCAACCTCACCCTCATGCAGGGGCCGGACAGCGAGGCGCCGTTCCTGCGGTCGGGCGTGATCAATCTTCGTTCCGGCGACTGGGTTTATATGCGCGGCGAATCCGGCTCGGGAAAAACATCCTTCGTGAAGGCGCTGAACGGCCTGTGGCCCTATGGCACCGGCGATATCATCTATCCGCAGAACGCCACCTCGCTTTATGCGACGCAGGAAGCAAAGTTCCCCTCCGTCACGCTGAAACAGCTTGTCAGCCTGCCCGCCGATGAAAGCCTGTTCAGCGATCTGGCTGTTGCCGCAGTCCTGCACGAGGCGGGACTGGGCGAATTCATCGAGCGGATGAACGACGCCGATGCCGATGGCGCGCCATGGGACATGGTTCTTTCCGGCGGCCAGAAGCAGAAGATCGTGCTGGCGCGCATTCTGTTGCACAAGCCGTCGATCATCTTCCTCGACGAGGCAACCGGCGCCCTCGATCCCGCCTCGAAGATGCGCTTCCATGAAGCCTTGAAGACGCGCTGCCCGCGCGCCATCGTCATCAGCATCATGCATGAGGACAAGCTGCCGCTGCTTGAAAACGGCCAGAATGTCTATTCGCATGTGCTGGATATCCGCAACGGCACTGTCTCGCTGCGTCCGGTTTACTTCGATACCATGCCGGATGTGGCTGCTGAAGCCGCTCTCATCGCCGCTGAATAAACCGCAGGGTTGCAAAAGTCCAGATTTGGACTATATTCTGATCTGGACGATTGGAGGCAACTATGGCCAGAAGCAATGCGGCGTTGAAGACAACGATAGGCAGGGGACCGGATATTCTCGATGCGTCCCGTTTCTCCCCTCATTCGCGCAGGCGTCTGAGCGGGCCGGGCCTGCGCACCTTCCTTTCCATTGCCGATTTGTGGGGGCTGGACGAACAGCAGCGTCTTCTGGTGCTGGGACTGCCTTCGCGGTCGACCTATTATAACTGGGTGAAGGCGGTGCGTGAGCATCGCGATATCACGCTCGATGTGGATGTGCTGATGCGGCTATCCGCCGTGCTTGGCATTCATCAGGCGCTGGGCGTGCTCTATCCCGATGAAAAGGCGGGTATCCGCTGGCTGCACATGCCCAATCAGGCCGGAGTCTTCGGCGGGCATCCGCCCTTGAGCCTGATAACCAGCGGCTTGCAGGACGGCTTGCTGACCGTTCGCCGGTTTCTGGATGCGGCGCGCGGCGGCCTTTATATGGAGCCGAACGAACTGGATCGCGCTTTCCGGCCCTATCGCGATGAAGACGTGGTGTTCTCGTGAAGCGCAACCCCGCTCCGCAGCCAAGCTATCGCCTGATCCCGTCGCGCTTTCCGCCGATCGGCCTTTTCGACACGGTTGCCACCGCTGCCGATCTGGAAGCGGTGATGGAGCTGGCAGGCTGGACGAACGACCGCCTTCTGACCGAGCGCTTGCAGCGTCTTGCGCATGAGGAATGGGTATTCGGCAGGCCCAATTCCAGCATTGTCATGGCAGCGTTTCTCCATGTGGCGCCGGGCGGGATGCGTTTCAACGGGCCGGAACTCGGTGCATGGTATGCGGCGGCGCGGCTCACCACCTCCGTCATCGAGGTTGCGCACCACATGCGCCGTGAAACCGTCGCGACCGGGCAGGACGGCCTGGCGCGAACCTTCCGGGTCTATACGGCAAGACTGGAAGAGGATTTTGTCGATATATGCGGCGCGCAGGCCGCAATGCCTGCCGTCTATGATCCGACGGATTATGCCGCCGCACAAAAGTTCGGCGAAGAGATGCGCAAGGACGGCGAGTTCGGAATTCTGTTCGACAGCCTGCGTCATCAGGGCGGCATCAATGCCGTCGCCTTTCGCCCGAGCCGGATCGCCGAGGTGACGCAGAGCGATCATTACGAAATCACGGTCGAAAGAGCGTCTCCGCGCATCCAGGCGGAGAAGCTCAAGGCCTGATGCGGCCGTGCCGTCACTTGTCGCTGACGAACGCATAAAGCGCGTCGAGCGGAACTGCCGGCAGGATTTATTGTGTCGGCGCTGCTTTTTTCAGCTCTGTTCGGGAACGCGGGTCGCGGAATCGCGCAGGATGAGTTCGACAGGCCACAGTTCCCGGATATCGGCGGCCGCGCGCCCGTCCAGCATGTCCATCAGCAGATCCGCGCAGCGCTTGCCCGCCGCCCGCATGGATGAGCGGGTCGCAGTCAGCGACGGCACCATATTCTCGGCGCTCAGAAACGAGATGACGTCATCATGCGCGATGACGGAAATATCCTTGCCGATTGTCAGGCCGACAGAGCGGGCGGCGCGGTAGATGCCAAGCGCGGTCATCATGGAGCCGGCGACGAATGCCGTCGGGCGCGGCTTGCGTTCCAGAAGCGTGCGCGCGAGGCGATAACCGATCTCATCCGTGAAGTCGCCATGTTCGACCAGATCGGGATCGAAGGCGATGCCCCTGTCTTCCAGGGCCTTGCGATAGCCCGCGTCACGGTGGAGCGAGAAGGTGAAGCCGTAGCGGCCATTGATCATCGCGATGCGGCGATGGCCAAGGTCGAGCAGATGCGCGGTCGAGCGATGGACCGCGCCCTCATTGTCGATGTCGAGCCAGGCATGGGGGATGTCGATCTCGGAGCGCCCATGGACCAGAAACGGCATGCCGAGCTTGTGCAGCAGGCGGATGCGCTCATCGTTCGGCTTGGGCGAGGTGACGATGACGGCATCGACCCGCCCGCTTGTCGCCAGCCGGTGGCAGAGTTGCACTTCATCCTCATTGCCATTCGGGGAGGTGGGGCTGACGAGAATGTCCACCTCATCCTGGCCCAGCCGTTCGGCCATGCCGCGCATGAACTCGGCAAAGTGAAACTCGCTGTTGCGGCCCATCACGACGCCGATGGCGCCCGCGCGGCCCGTCACCAGCCTGACGGCATTGACATTGGGCCGGTAGCCGAGGCGCACGGCCTCATCCATGACCCGCCTGCGCGTGCCTTCCGCCACTTCGGGATAGCCGCTCAGCGCCCGGCTTACGGTCGTGGCGGAGAGGCCGAGATGTTTGGCGAATTCACGGAGCTTCATTTGGCTTTCGAATGATAGGGGCAGGCAAGGCGGCGGATTATAGCCGCTTCCCCGCGATTAACAATTGGTCGGTTTTGCTGTTTGACGCGCTTCATCATAGAGTGTGCAACAAATCCAAACCGCTTTCAAGTTTGTTTGAATTTTTATGAGTATTTGCTTGAGGAAGCAAGTCCCGGAAGCTTTGGTCAAGAATGCGATACTGCTATAATAGATTGAATTATATGGTCTTTTAAGATCGAAATGGAGCGGATGACTCAAGGCAATAATCTGCAGCTTGACAGAAATGCGGTCCTCTGCAACCTTTTCTCCATCCAAACCGTTTTCGATTTTATCATTCTAAGTACAAAATGGATGGGAGGAGGGAACAATGAAGGCTTTTCGAGGTGTGCTTGCGACATGCGTGGTCCTTGGTCTGGCGACAGTGAGCGCCCATGCGGTGGAGATTTCCATCGCGGCCAATTCGACGGGCAACAATATCGCGTTCTTGCAGGAGCAGATCGCCAAATTCGAGAAGGATACCGGCAACAAGGTCAATATCGTCTCGATGCCGTCTTCGAGCAGCGAGCAGTTCAGCCAGTATCGCCTGTGGCTGGCCGCGGGCAATTCGGACGTCGATGTTTATCAGACCGACGTGGTCTGGGCGCCGCAACTGTCGGACCAGTTCATCGATCTGACCGAAGCGGCCAAGGATGTGACGGGCGCACATTTTCCCTCCATCATCGCATCGCAGACCGTGAACGGCAGGCTCGTGGCGCTGCCTTTCTACACGGATGCTCCGGCATTTTTCTATCGCAAGGACCTGCTTGAAAAATACAACAAGCCGGTTCCGAAGACGTGGGATGAAATGACCGCCACCGCCAGGGAAATCATGGACAAGGAGCGGGCGGAAGGAAAATCCGATCTCTGGGGCTTTGTCTTTCAGGGCAATGCCTATGAAGGCCTGACCTGCAACGCGCTGGAGTGGATCAAGTCTTCCGGCGGCGGGCAGATCGTCGAGGCGGATGGCGAAATTTCGGTCAATAACGAGAAGGCCGCGGCTGCGATCGATCGCGCCAAGGGCTGGATCGGCACGATTTCGCCGCAGGGCGTACTTGCCTATCAGGAGGAGGAATCGCGCGGCGTCTGGCAGACCGGCAATGCCGTCTTCATGCGCAACTGGCCCTATGCCTATGCGCTGGGCAATAGCGCGGATAGCGCCGTGAAGGGCAAGTTCGATGTCGCCCCGCTTCCCTCCGGCGCGGAAGGTGAGCCGCCGGCCTCCACGCTCGGCGGGTGGAATCTGGCCGTTTCCAAATATTCCACCAAGCAGGATGCCGCCATAGCGCTGGTGAAATTCCTCGCTTCGCCCGAAGTGCAGAAGGCGCAAGCGGTCGAGATTTCACGCCTGCCGACCATTGCAGCGCTCTATGACGACAAGGATGTCATCGCGGCACAGCCCTTCATGGCCAACTGGAAGCCGATCTTCCAGAATGCCGTGCCGCGGCCATCGGCGGCAACAAAGGTGAAATATAACGAGGTATCGTCGAAATTCTGGACCGCCGTGCACAAGACCCTGTCGGGCAATGGTACGGCGGCGGAGAATCTCGAAATGCTTGAGGTCGAACTGACCGAGCTGGAAGGCTCGGGCTGGTAGGGACCGATCAAGCTGCGTTCGGCCGCGTTCGGGTTGTGTCCTCCTAAGCCCCCCGAGTGGGCAACCCGAACGCCCTTCCCATCCGATGACCCGGAGAGGATCATGACGGAGACTTCCCTTGATATGCCGAAGAGCCCGCGCAGGCGGGTTCATTCCGACCTTGGCGCGCAGCGCATCCGGTCGGCCTGGGTGTTTCTCGCGCCCACGCTGATCGTGCTGGCGCTGGTGGCGGGCTGGCCCTTGCTTCGCACCATCTATTTCAGCTTCACCAATGCGTCCCTGACGAGCCTTGGTGCCGCGGAGTTCGTCGGCTTCAACAATTATCTGTCCTGGGTGACGCTCAAGAGCGGGCGCACGGTCTATCGCGGCCTTCTCGTCGATCCGGCCTGGTGGGGCGCGGTCTGGAACACGATCCGCTTCACGCTGCTTTCGGTCAGCCTCGAAACCATCTTCGGAATGATTGTCGCGCTGGTGCTGAACGCGAATTTCCGGGGGCGCGGGCTGGTGCGCGCGGCGATCCTGATCCCGTGGGCGATCCCGACCATCGTTTCGGCCAAGATGTGGGGCTGGATGCTCAATGACCAGTTCGGCATATTGAACTATATCCTGCTCAATCTCGGCATCATCAGCCACAAGATCGCCTGGACCGCCAATCCGGACACCGCGATGATCGCTATCCTGATCGTCGATGTGTGGAAGACGACGCCTTTCATGGCGCTGCTCATTCTGGCGGGGCTCCAGATGGTGCCCTCCGACATCTACGAGGCGGCGAAGATCGACGGCGTGCATCCGCTGAAAGTGTTCTGGCGTGTGACGCTACCGCTGATCCGCCCGGCGCTGATGGTGGCGATCATCTTCCGCATGCTCGATGCCTTGCGCATTTTCGATCTCATCTATGTGCTGACGCCCAACAATGCACAGACCAAGACCATGTCGGTCTTCGCGCGCGAAAATCTCTTCGATTTCGACAAGTTCGCCTATGGCGCGGCGGCATCCACGATGCTGTTCCTCATCATCGCAGGCATTACCGTGCTCTACATGTTCTTCGGGCGCGTGAACATCGGCGGCAGGGGGGAATAGCCATGATGCGCACTGTGAAAATGCTCGGCTTCTACCTGCTTGTGGCGCTCATCATTCTGGTTGCGGTGTTTCCGTTCTATTACGCGATCATCACAAGTTTCAAATCGGGAACGGCGCTGTTCCAGGTCGATTACTGGCCGGGCAGCTTTTCGCTCGACAATTATACCGGCGTGCTGACGCAGGGAAGTTTTGTGCGCAGCCTCGGCAATTCGCTTCTGGTGGCGACCGTGGTGGTGGCGATATCGCTCCTGCTCGCGGTCACGGCTGCCTATGCGCTGGCGCGGGTGCGCTTCCGGGGCCGGGGGCTCTTGCTTCTCACCATCCTTTCGGTGTCCATGTTCCCGCAGATCGCGGTGCTGGCGGGCCTGTTCGAACTGATCCGCCTGCTTGGCATCTTCAACACGCCGCTGGCGCTGATCTTTTCCTACATGATCTTCACCCTGCCGTTCACGGTCTGGGTGCTCACCACCTTCATGCGCGACCTGCCGGTGGAAATCGAGGAGGCGGCCATTGTCGACGGCGCATCGCCATGGATCATCATCACGCGGGTTTTCATGCCGCTCATGTGGCCGGCGCTGGTGACGACGGGGCTTCTCGCCTTCATTTCGGCATGGAACGAGTTTCTCTTCGCGCTCACCTTCACCTCGTCCGGCAGCCAGCGCACCGTGCCCGTGGCCATCGCGCTTCTGTCCGGCAGCAGTCAGTTTGAAATCCCCTGGGGCAACATCATGGCGGCTTCCGTCATCGTGACGGTGCCCCTCGTCATCCTCGTGCTCATCTTCCAGCGGCGGATCGTGTCCGGTCTGACGGCAGGCGGCGTAAAGGGTTAGGTACACCATGGCAGAGCTTCAATTGCGCGATGTGCGCAAGTCTTTCGGCAATTTCGAGGTCATCAAGGGCGTGGATATGGATATCCGCCCCGGCGAGTTCATGGTTTTCGTCGGCCCTTCCGGCTGCGGAAAATCCACGCTGCTGCGCCTCATCGCAGGGCTTGAGGAAATCACCTCCGGCACGCTGTCCATCGATGGCACGGTGGTCAACAGCTTCAATCCGTCCAGGCGCGGCATCGCCATGGTGTTCCAGTCCTATGCGCTTTATCCGCATATGACGGTCTATGAGAACATGGCCTTCGGCATGCAGCTTGCAGGCAAGGACAAGCAGGAATGCAAGGCCCGCATTCATGCCGCCGCCCAGATGCTGCAACTGACGCCCTATCTGGAGCGCCTGCCGCGCCAGCTTTCCGGCGGGCAGCGCCAGCGCGTCGCCATCGGCCGCGCCATCGTGCGCGATCCGAAGGTGTTCCTTTTCGATGAGCCCTTGTCCAATCTCGATGCGGCGCTACGTGTGGCTACACGGCTTGAGATCGCCAGGCTCCACCAGAGCATGGAAGACACCACCATGATCTATGTGACGCACGATCAGGTGGAGGCGATGACATTGGCCGACCGCATCTGCGTGCTGCGTGACGGGCGCGTGGAGCAGATCGGCACGCCGCTCGAGCTTTATGAAAAGCCCAATTCGCTTTTCGTCGCCGGGTTCATCGGATCGCCGAAGATGAACTTCCTGACCGGCAGCCTTGCCGAGCCTTTCGGCGCCCATACGGTGGGCCTGCGCTCCGAGCATCTGGCCATCGTACCCGAAGGCGGGCACTGGTCCGGTCGGGTGATCCATACCGAGATCCTCGGTTCCGATACCTATGTCTATATCGATCTCGGCCTGGACGAGCCGCTGGTGGTCCGCGAAAGCGGCGTGTCGGCACGCAAGCCCGGCGAGACGCTCTCGGTTTCCCCGACAGGGGACCATGTTCATCGTTTCGATGAAAAAGGCCGCGCCCTCTGACGCCGACCTCCCAAGCTCAAAATGGATCGCGGGCTGAAATGCCCTCAACAAGGAGAATATTCGTGCCTATTCGTACCATCGTCTGGGGTGAAAACATCCACGAGCAGATCAATGAAACGGTGCGTTCGGTCTATCCGGACGGCATGCACAACACCATTGCCGGGGCGCTGAATGGGGATAGCGCTATCGCGGCTGCCACCGCCACGCTTCAGGAACCCGAACATGGGCTGACCGAAGAGCGCCTTGCCGAAACGGACGTGCTGGTCTGGTGGGGCCACAAGGAACACGGCGCGGTCGCCGATGCGGTGGTGGAGCGTGTGGCAAAGCGCGTCTTCGAGGGGATGGGGCTGATCGTGCTCCATTCCGGCCATTTTTCCAAAATCTTCAAGCGCCTGATGGGCACGCCCTGCGCGCTCAAATGGCGCGAGGCGGGCGAGCGCGAGCGCGTCTGGGTCGTCAATCGCGGCCACCCGATCGCGCAGGGGCTGGATGAGAATTTCGTGCTCGAAAACGAGGAAATGTATGGCGAGCAGTTTTCGGTGCCCGAGCCGCTCGAAACGGTTTTCATCTCGTGGTTCGCAGGCGGGGAGGTGTTCCGCTCCGGCATGACCTGGCGGCGCGGCGCGGGCAATGTGTTCTATTTCCGGCCCGGCCATGAGACCTACCCGACCTATCACGACGCAAATGTGCAGACCGTTCTGCGCAATGCGGTCAAATGGGCCTATAATCCGCAGCCAGCCTGGACCGGCATTCACACCGCGCCCAATGTTCCCGTCGAAAAGGCGCTGGAGCCGATCGTGGAGCGCGGGCCGAAATTGCACAAGGCCGGTGAAGCCGGCTATCGCTGAGGTGCATCATGCGTCTTCTTATTCTTGGAACAGGCGGCATGGCGAAAAACCATGCCGAAGCCTTCAAGGCCATCGAGGGGGTGGAGGTCGTGGCGGCGTGCGATGTTTCGGCGGTGCGGGTCGATGCGTTTTCGGAAAACCACGACATTCACAACCGCTTCACGCGGCTTGAGGATGCGCTGGAGTGGAACCGCTTCGATGCGGTCGCCAATGTGACGCCGGATGCTATCCACCACCCCACCACGCTGGCACTGGTTGGCGCGGGCAAGCATGTCTTCTGCGAAAAGCCGCTTGCGGAAAGCTACGAGAAAGCCGCCGAAATGGCCGACGCCGCCGAGCAGGCGGGCGTGGTCAATATGGTCAACCTCACCTATCGCAATGTCGCGCCCTTGCAGAAGGCGCGTGAGATGGTGATGGCGGGCGAGATCGGCCAGGTACGCCATTTCGAGGCGTCCTATCTGCAAAGCTGGCTGGTCTCGAAAAGCTGGGGCGACTGGAAGACGGAGAGCAAATGGCTCTGGCGGCTTTCCACCCGGCACGGGTCCAACGGCGTCCTGGGCGATGTGGGCATCCATATTCTCGACTTCGCCAGCTATGCCATCGGCAGCGATGTGGAGCGTGCTTCGGCGCGTCTCAAGACTTTCGAGAAGGCGGAGAACAACCATATCGGCGAATATGTGCTGGATGCCAATGACAGCTTCGTCATGATGGCGGAATATGCCAATGGCGCGCTGGGCGTCATCCATGCAAGCCGCTGGGCCACAGGCCATCTGAACGAGCTGCGCCTGCGCATCCATGGCGACAAGGGGGCGCTTGAAATCCTGCACACGCCGACCGGGTCGAGCCTGCGCGGTTCCATCGGCGAGGATATCGAAACGCCGGTCTGGCGCGATATCGATGCGGGAACGGTGGAGACGAACTATCAGCGGTTTGCCCGCGCGGTTGCCGATGGCACGCAGCTGGAACCGAGCTTCCGCCACGCGGCCAATCTTCAGCGCGTTCTCGACCATGCCATGATCGTGGACAAGCCATTGCCGGAAGTGGTGACCGGATGATGGCTTCCCTTCCGCATCCTGTGCGGAAGGCGACAGAGCGGTTCCTGTTTTGACAGAAAAGCCGGAACCGCTCTGACTGATTGTTTTTACGCATGTCTTTATCCCGAAACCGGTTCCCGCTTTCGGGAGACATGCTCTAGCTTTCAAAATCCCCGAACATATCTTGAAGCCGCGTGAGGTTTTGCACGCGCTCGTCCACCGCGTTGCCGAGCAGCACGATGATATGGGAAAGCATCAGGTCCATCACTGCCGTCATCGTGGCTGCACCATCCCAGAGCGGGCCATGGGAGCCCGGAACGATCAGGGCGATGTCGGCGACCTCTTCCGCCCATGGGCAGAATTCGTCGGTGAGAAGAATGACCTTCACGCCGGCGCGGCGCGCTTCCATGGCGAGAGGCCGCGCCTTGGAGGCAAAGCGGCGGACATCGTGCAGGAACAGCACGCGATTTTCGACCGACCCGTCCAGCACTTCCGCATAGGTGCCGTTGAGCCCGTCCATGAAGGAAACCCGCGGGCGGGAATAGGAAAGCTGCGAGGCAAAATATTGCGCGATGCCGCGCACATTCTGGTAGGCGGCGACATAGACTTCGCTCGCTTTCATCAGGGCGTCGATGGTCTGTTGCCATTCGGGGCGGGTCGTCAGGTCGTAGACCACACCAAGATTGTCGATCTGCTGCTGCACCAGCCGCGCAAGCAGCTTGTTCTCGCGGATATCCTGCTGAAGCCGCGCGACCTGGCCTTTCACCTCCCATGCGGGATTGGAACGCCCGCGCCGCAGCGCGGTTTTCATTTCCTCAAGCCCGTCGAAGCCCAGCCGCCGCAGATAGCGTCCGACCGTCATCTGCGAGATGCCAAGCCGGGCCGCGATGGATTTCGCCGTCTCGAAAGGAAGCTCGGCAAGATTGCGCTCGATATATTGGGCAATCAGCTTATCGGCTTTGGATTTGCGCATTTCCGCGCTTTGCAGGCGTGCAATAATGTCTTTGGCCAAACCTGTTCTCCTGCCAGCCCGCCCGCGATGCCGCGGACGGGCCTGCATGACAGCTTGACCACGTTTCAATGAGCTTGTTTCATCGAAACGTGGTCAAGCCCGTGCGGCGATTGAGCATTTTCAGGGCGTGGATAGCGTTAGCATCGTAGCGCCCCGGTATTATTGTGCTGTTTTCACTTTTGTCCAGACCCGGTCGAGCTGGCGGATGCCAGAGCCGAGATCGTCGAAAATCTGAAGCCGCTTCATGGTTTCGTCGGTCGGGTTGATTTCCTTGCTGTTCTTGATGTTGTCGGGCGTCAACTGGCGGGCAGGCACATTGGGCGTGCCGTTGGTCTGTTGCGCGACATTGAGCGCCGCGATTTCCGGGCGTGTGTAAAACTGCATGAACTTGACGGCGTTTTCCTTGTTCGGCGCTGATTTCAGCACGCACATGTCTTCCTGATACATGGTCGCGCCTTCTTCCGGGATGACATAGCCAAGGTCCTTGGGATTGCCGAAAACGTCGATCATGCTGCCGACGAAGAAATGCGCGGCCGCCACATCGCCAGCACCCACCATGGGGCGTGAATCATAGGTGAAGGCGGCGACATAGGGTTTCATCGCAATCACCGTGTCGGCGGACTGCTGCAATTCTGCCGGGTCGGTGGAATTGACCGAATGGCCGTTCAGGATGAGGCCAAGGCCCAGCACTTCGCGCATGTCGTCCAGAAGGGTGATTTTCAGGTTCTTCTCCTTCACCGTCGCAAGCAGGTCCTTCCAGCCCGCCACATCCTTGCCGAGCACCCGGCGGTTGTAGAGAATGCCCACCGTGCCGAAAGCATAGGGCAGGCAATATTCGCCCTTCGGGTCGCTTTTGGCGCGCAGGAATTGCGGATCGATGTTCTTGAACCCGTCATAGGTGTTGATATCGGTCTTTTCTAGAAGATCCAGCTTGGACATGATGTCGTGCATATGCACCGACGGGAAAACAATGTCGTAGCCGCTGGCGCCGCCCTGAATCTTCGCCAGCATTTCCTCGTTGGAGGAATAGGTCGAGAGATTGACCTTGATCTTGGTCTCTTCCTCAAACTTCTTCAGGACGGCGGGATTGATATATTCGCCCCAGTTGTAGATGTTCAGTTCGTCCGCGAGGGCCGCACTTGCAGGTAGGGCAAGAACGGTAAGCGCAACGAGGCCGAGACGCCGGAGGGCGCCCTTGAAGATCGTCATTTTGGTTCCCCTTGTCATATTTTCCCCCGCAGAACCCCACGCATCCCCAGGCTTTGCAAAAGCTCCGGCACGATGGAAGACCGATCCTTCGAGGCGTTGACTTGTACGAAAAAATGATATCAACATACCTAAATCACGCAAGCGTTAATTTGATAACATTTTGGGGAACGACACATGCGGGATGCGATTGTGCGGCTGATGTCAGCCGCCAAGACCTTTGCCAGTCCGGAGGGCGGCGAGGTCAGGGCGCTGGATGGCATCGATCTGGATATCGGGCGCAATGAATTCATCACCTTGCTCGGCCCTTCGGGCTGCGGCAAGACCACCTTGCTTCAGGTCATCAGCGGTTTTGTGGAACTGGATGCGGGGCGCATCGAGATCGACGGTATCGATATGACCGACCGTCCGCCCTACCGGCGGCCGGTGAATACGGTTTTCCAGAATTATGCGCTGTTTCCGCATATGACCGTTGGCCAGAATGCGGGCTATGCGCTGGAAGTGGCGGGCATCGGCAAGGCCGAGCGCACCGAGCGGGTGCGGGCCGTCTTGCAGATGGTTGGCCTCTCCGGCATGGAGGCGCGGCTGCCGCGGCAATTGTCCGGCGGGCAACAGCAGCGCGTGGCGCTGGCGCGCGCGATTGTCGCGCGGCCCAAGGTCCTGCTCCTGGACGAGCCCTTGTCGGCGCTGGACAAGAATTTGCGCGAGGCGATGCAGCTTGAGCTGAAAACGCTTCAGAACGAACTCGGCATCACCTTCATCTTCGTCACGCACGACCAGCAGGAAGCGCTCACCATGTCGGACCGCGTGGCGGTGCTGAACAATGGCCGCATCCAGCAGCTCGATACGCCGCGCACGATCTATGACAGGCCGGTCAATGCCTTTGTCGCCAATTTTGTCGGCGCCAGCAATCTGCTGGACGGCAGGGATGAGGCGGGCGGTTTCGTGCTGGATGACGGCACGGTTCTAAGCCGTACCGGCGGCGAGACGGCAAGGGCGCGCGGCACGGCGCTTCTGCGTCCTGAAAGCTTTTCCCTTGCGGCGCGGGAGCAGGGTTCCCCTTCGCTGGAGGTCACGCTGGACCAGATCGTTTTCGTGGGGGCGTCTTTCGAGCTTTTCGGGCGCACGGCCTCGGGCCGCAAGCTGATGGCGCAGATACCCGCAAGCGAGAAGGCGGCGGTGGCGGCCCTTCAGCCGGGCCATGCGGCGCGCTGGTATTATGATCCCGCAAGCGTCCATCTTCTGTGTGACGGGGAGGGCGCGCAATGACCCCCGCCGCTCGCCAGCGCTTGCAGCTTTCCATGCTTCTTGGGCCTGCCACGCTGTTCCTGCTCGTCTTTTTTGCCGTACCGCTCGGCATCATGGTGGTGACGAGCTTTCTTGCGCCCGGCCTCTATGGCGGGGTGGAATGGGAATTCTATCCGCATAATTTCGGGCGTATTCTGGGCTTCGCCGATCCGGCGTTCGAGGAATATGACCCGATCTATATCGCGATCTTCTACCGCTCGCTGAAAATCGCGGCGGTGACTGTCGTGGCGTCGCTTCTGGTCTGCTATCCGGCGGCGTTTCATATCAGCCGATTGCCCGACCGATGGAAGAACTTCTGCCTTTTTCTCATTACCCTGCCGTTCTTTTCCAGCTTGATCGTGCGGCTGTTCGTCTGGGTGATGATCCTGCGTCCCACCGGCCTCATCAATGAAACGCTCCTGTCGATCGGTGCGATCACGCGCCCTCTCGACATGATCTATACGGATGGCGCCATCGTGCTTGGCATGGTCTATGTGTTCCTGCCATTCATGTTCATGCCGGTCTATGCCAGCATCGAGAAACTGGACTGGCGGCTGGTGCAGGCTTCGCTTGATCTCGGCGCGGGGCCGGTGCGCACATTCTTCCGCGTCGTGCTGCCCTTGACCGCGCCCGGCATTTTTGCCGGTTCGGTGATTGTCTTCATTCCCGCGCTTGGCAATTTCGTCGTGCCGGCCGTGCTCGGCGGGGCAAAGGTGATGATGCTTGGCAATCTGATCGAGGGGCAGTTCCTCGCCGCCCGCAACTGGCCGTTCGGCTCCGCGCTGGCGATGATGGTCATGGCGGTCATGCTGGTTCTGCTGCTCATCTATGTGCTTTTGACCAACCGGCGCAACGCGGCCGAAGCCCGCGCACGCTAAAGGGAGGCGACAACCATGAAAACTTTGCGTTCTCTCTTCAATGGCGGGCTGACAGCCTATACCGCCCTGTTCTTCGCCTTCATCTATATTCCGCTGGTGCTCATTGCCGTCTATTCGTTCAATGCCAATCCCGTGAACATGATGGTGTGGAGCGGCTTCACGGCGGAATGGTATGCGCAGGTTCTCGGCTTCAAGACCGGCGTGTCCGAAAGCGCGCTCTATATAGAATCGACCAGCCAGCTTGTCGCCGCCGTGTTCAACAGCCTGAAAATTGCCGCCTCCACCACAATCATCTCGACCGTGATGGGCACGGCGCTGGCGATTGCCATGCATCGCTATAATTTTCTGGGCAAACGTTTCTATCAGGTGGCGCTTTTCATGCCGATGCTGATGCCGGATATCGTGCTCGGCATCGCGCTCCTCATCTTCTTCGTCAATGCGGGCATTCACCTGGGGCTCACGACCATTATCGTGGGCCAGTGCACCTTCCTGATTTCCTATGTCTTCATCGTGGTTTCAGCGCGCCTGGCGGGCATGGATCGGACGTTGGAACATGCATCCGCCGATCTTGGCGCGAATGAATGGATGACCTTCCGAAAGGTTGTGCTGCCGCAGCTCATGCCCGGCATATTGGGCGGCGCGCTGCTTGCCTTCATCATCTCGATGGATGATCTCGTCATAACCTATTTTATCGCAGGCGTGGATGTCACCACCCTGCCGATGTTCATCTTCGCCATGCTCCGGCGCGGCATCAAACCGGAAATCAACGCGATTGCGGTGATGATGCTGACATTCTCCTTCCTCGTGGCCTCTCTCGGCCTCTATCTTCGCTCCCGGCAGAAATAACATGACCGTACAGACAACGACCCGCAAACCCCGTGGCCGCGATATCGGCTTGCCTTTCACCGGCCGCACCGGCCCGCACAATGCCATCACCGATGTTGCCGGTGTGGGCGTCGGGTTCCGCACCATCATCGAGAATGAGCCGCGGCCGGGCCGCAAGCGCCCGGTGCGCACCGGCGTCACCGCCATCCTGCCGCATATGAGGTCCGATGTGCCGGTTCCCGTCTATGCGGGGGTACACCGCTTCAACGGCAATGGCGAAATGACCGGCACCCACTGGATCGAGGATGGCGGCTATTTTCTCGGGCCGGTCGTCATCACCAATACGCACGGCGTCGGAATGGCGCATCATGCCACCGTGCGCTGGATGACGGAGCGTTATGCCTCGACCTACCAGACCGATGATTTCCTGTGGATCATGCCGGTAATAGCCGAAACCTATGACGGCGTGCTGAACGATATCAACGGCCTGCCCGTGACCGAGGCGGATGTTCGCGCCGCCCTTGAAAATGTGTCGTCCGGCCCGGTGCAGGAGGGCAATTGCGGCGGCGGCACGGGGATGATCACCTACGGTTTCAAGGGCGGTACGGGAACGGCTTCGCGCGTGGTCGAGTTCGGCGGGCGAAGCTTCACCATCGGCGCGCTGGTGCAGGCCAATCATGGCCAGCGCGACTGGCTGACAATTGCCGGGGTTCCGGTCGGGCAGCATATGCGCGACGGCACGCCGCAAAGCCAGTTGCAGGAGCGCGGCTCGATCATCGTCGTCCTTGCGACGGACCTTCCCCTGATGCCGCACCAGTTGAAGCGGCTGGCGCGCCGTGCTTCCATCGGCATCGGGCGCAACGGCACGCCGGGCGGAAACAATTCCGGCGATATATTCCTCGCCTTTTCCACTGCCAACGAGCGCCCCATGCAGCACCGCGCCGCGCCTTTCCTTGAGGTCGAGCTCGTCAATGACGAACCGCTCGATCCGTTCTATCTCGCGGCGGTGGACAGCGTGGAGGAAGCGGTGGTCAATGCGATGATCGCCGCCGAGGATATGGGCGGGACGCCCCATGACCGGCTTCTGGTCCAGGCCATCGATCATGACCGTCTCCGCGAGGTGTTGCGCCAGTACGGACGCCTTGCCTGATGCGCCAGGGCATTTTGCGGTTCCAGTGATTCCGCTTTAGCCGGAACCGCCCTAACGGTTAAATGGCGGCGGCATCTCCCAGATAGAGCTGGTGAAGGCGGGCGGGATCGCGCGCCAGCGCCTCGCTGCCGCCATCATAGACAATCTGGCCGCGGCGCAGCACATAGGCGCGGTTTCCGATGGAAAGCGCCAGCGCGGCGAACTGCTCGACCAGC
This sequence comes from Brucella anthropi, assembly GCF_046630315.1. Taxonomy (GTDB): domain Bacteria; phylum Pseudomonadota; class Alphaproteobacteria; order Rhizobiales; family Rhizobiaceae; genus Brucella; species Brucella anthropi_A. The sequence continues at coordinate 188,306 of NZ_LQBD01000001.1, forward strand.
ACGATCGCCATGCCATTATCGGCCAGTTGCCGCACGGCGCGCATCAGCCGACTGACGATGACGGGGGCAAGCCCCGACGACATCTCGTCGATCAGCATCACTTTGGGCCGGTTGACGATCGATCGGGCGATGACAACCATCTGCTGCTCGCCGCCCGACAACATGCCCGCCTTCACGTCGCGCCGTTGCAAAAGTTCCGGGAAGAGGCCATAGGCCTCGCCCGGATCGGCATCGGGGTGAAGCGCGACGCGGATATTCTCGTCGGTCGTCATGTCCGGGAAAACCGTTCGGCCCTGCTCGACATGGCTCAGCCCCGCCTTTGTGCGCGCGCCAGGCCGCAATCTGGCAAGTTCGGTTTCGTCCAGACGGATTGTTCCCGCACGCGCCGGGATGATGCCGGAAAGACTTTCCAGAAAGGTGGTCTTGCCCGCGCCGTTGGAGCCCAGAAGCACGCTGATCTCGCCGCTCCTGACCTCCACGTCCACGCCGCGAATGACGGGAATGCTGGCACGGTCCACTTGCAGCGCCTTGACGGAGAATATCGTCATTCGGCGGCCTCCTCGAAATCAACGCCCATATAGGCTTTCTGTACTTCCGGCATGTCCAGCACCTCCGCCGGTTCGCCCGAAGCGATCACCTGCCCGAAATCGAACACGGTAATGGCCGTGCAGGCCCGCCGCACGAGATCCATGTCATGCTCGATCAGCAGGACGGCGCTGCCGAAGGTGGCGGGGATGGCGGCGATCCGCTCGCCCAGCTTCAAGGCTTCGTCATAGGAAATGCCGGCGGCTGGTTCATCGAGCAGGATCACCGGCGCGCGCGAGGCGACGGCGCCTGCAACATCCAGCAGGCGGCGCGTGCCCGCATCGACGGACGCGATCGGCGTCTCGGGCGGCGGACAACCGAACCAGCCAAGCAGGCTTTCCAGCTCCGTCTGTCCTATGGAACCGGCGGCAAGGCGAATATAGTCGCCGACCCGCAATTCCGGCGCGATGCGTGTTGTCTGCCAGGTGCGGCGAATGCCGGCCTTGGCCCGCGCCGTTGCCGAAAGCGCCTCAAGCGGCTTTCCATGCAGAAGAACCGTGCCGTCATAACGCGGCAGGAACCCGGCAATGGCGTCCACCAATGTCGATTTGCCCGCTCCGTTCGGCCCGACGAGGCCCATAACCGTACCGGCTGACACTGTGAGGCTGACCTTGTTCAAGGCCGTCACCGCACCATAGCGCACCGTAAGATCGCGGACTTCAAGCACCGTGCCTTCGCCGATGGCTGGCGGGGAATTGGTGAGTGCTTGTGCTGCGGATATGGCCCGTTCGGCGCGCCGCGGGAACAGTTTCCCGGCAAGCCGTGTCCAGCTTTCCGCAATGGTTTCGCCACTCGACAGGGCTTGCACCGCACCCAAGGCGAAAAAGACGTTTCCGATATCCTGCGGAAGATTGAGGCGGCGCAGAAGTTCTGGAAACAGCACGATCAGCACGCCGCCTATAAGCGCGCCGAGGGTGAAATGTGCGCCCGCCATGGTTGCCACGGCAAAGAGCGCCAGCGATTGCATCATGGAAAAATTTTCCGCGACCAATGTGCCGAGATAGCCCGCCAGCAAGCCGCCGGATATGCCGGAAATAAAGGCGGAAATCGCAAAGGCGCTGAGCTTGGCGCGCGGGATGCTGATGCCGTTTGCCGCTGCGGCGCGTTCGGAATGGCGCACCGCCAGCCACGAGGCGCCAAGCCGCGAATGGCTGATGAATTCCAGCACCACGGCGATAATGCCATAGGCGAGAAGGACGAAGAGGAAATAACCCCGGTCGCTTGCGAAGAGATCGGGCCTTGCCACTTGCGTAAAGCTTGTCTGGCCGGGGAAAGTGATGGTGGCCAGCACCGTATCGAAAGCGGCGGCAAAGGACAAAGTGACGATGGCAAGATTGATCCCGCGCAGGCGAAGGGCGGGCAGGCCGATGGCAATGCCGACCGGAACGGCGGCAAGCCCGCCAAGCAGCACCCAGACGGCAAGGCCCCCCGGCGCTTCGATAAGGTTGAGATAGCCCGTGACCCAGGCGCCGACGCCCGCAAAGGACATTTGGCAAAGCGAGATCATGCCGGTGCGGCCCGCAACAAGGCCGAGGCTTTGCAGCGCTATGCCCACGATGAACACGGCCGTTATCAGGAATACCCAATATTTCGGAAAGCCCAGGAGGATCACGGCGCCGAGCGCTGCAAGCGCGAGGGCAATGAGGGCGGCGCGGAAACTAGCGTGCTTCATCCCAGCGGGCTCCCCGTTGCGACCACAGAAGGACGGCAAGAATGACGAAGAAAGGCACGGTGCTGCGATATTGGCTGACGATATCGATGGTGCTGACCGCGCCTTCCAGAATGCCGATCAGCACGCCGCCAGCAAGGGCCGCGCGAAAGCTTGAGAAGGCGCCGATCAGCGCCGCAGCAAGGGCCGGAACGACGAGAAGGCTGAGCGACGCGAAATCCGGCGAGCGCAGCGGCGCGATCACCATCAGCGCGAAGGCCGTGACCGCGCCGGTGACGGCCCAGACGCCGAGCGCCAGAAGACGCACGCGGATGCCGATCAGTTCAGCCGCCATGGGCCTTTGCGACAGCGCGCGCAATTGCAGGCCGGTGCGGGTGCGCGCAAGGAATTGCTCGGTGAGAACCGTAAAGGCGATGGAAAGCACAAGCGTCAGCACCGCGGCCCAGGTCACTTCCACGCCCGCCAGCCGGAAGGCCGAACCGGAAATGACTTCCGGGAAATAATGCGGGTGCTGCCCGCCGGTGAGGCGCAGGCCCACGGCGATGATGCCGACCAGAAGTGCTGCCGTGACGGCGGCCTTGGTCGAGGCGTTGGCATTGGCAAACCACGTGGTCATCACAAGCCCGACGAGGATGCCCGCAAGCGCGCCCGCCGCAACGCCGAGAAGCACGGCAAGCGCCAGCGGCACGCCCGCCTCGGCCAGCGCCACCATGATGAATGTGCCGATGGCCCCGATGGCGGCTCCGGTGAAATTGACCACGGCTACGAGCCTGTAGGTGAAGATGGCGCACACGCCAAGGATTGCGTAGGCGCCGCCTGCCGACAATCCGGCGACGGCGGCAGAAAAGAGAGAGCTCATGTCCGGCACTCCAGAAATTTGCGTATGTTCACCGGGCGGCCACAGTGCGCCCGGTGAAACAGGGGTCAGTCTGCTTTTGAAAGCGAGAACCAGTCATTGGTCTTGACCGTCCATTTGCCCGCGTCGAGCTGCATGACCTTTGTTGCCTGCATCGGCGAGTGGGCCTTGGCTTCGCCGAAGACATAGGGGCTGCCCGCCATCGGATAGTGCAGTTCCTTGCCTTGCTTCAGCGCTTCCGTCACGGCTTCGCGCGTCACTTCGCCGTCAATGCCGGAAATCGTGTCGATCATCACCTTCGCCGCCAGATAGCCGCCCTGCGAGAAGGCCGTCTTGGCAAGCCCTGCCGTGTCCATCGTCTTGATCCAGTCGGCATTGGCCTCGCTGGCCTCGGTATAGGGTTCCCATTCCGTGCCGACATAGATGGGCTGCTTGCTGTCGGCGAGTGCCTTTGCCACACCTTCCGTATAGCCGGGCGCGAGGAACAGCCAGTTGATGCCTTCCACCTTCTGCGCGTCGACGGTCTTGATCCATTGCACGACACCCGGCTCGACCTGATTGGTCAGCACCGCATCGCAACCGGCATTGCGCGCCTTGATGACATAGGGCGTGAGGTCGCCCTGTGCGGGCAGCGTCATGTCGATGAGGGCGATCTTGTTTCCGCTCGCTTCTTCCCAGCGGGAAACGGCATTGGCATAGGCCTCCTGCGTGCCGCCGATGACGAGGAAGAAGGCGCAAAGCTTCTTCGCGCCGAGATTCTTCATCGCATAGTCGAGCATGACGGTGGTCAGCGTGTAGGGGCCGACATTGACCGGGGCGATGCTGGGCGCGTTGAAGCAAAGCGGGTCCACCCCCACGCCCTGCACATCCAGCACATCGTTGCGGTTATAGGTGGCGGCATTGACCGCGCAGTCGAGCAGGCTTGCGCCGCCCGCCAGCGCCACGACGGACTTGTTGTCGATCAGGTCACGGGCGGCTTGTGCCGCCACCTGCGGGTCGCCCTTGTCGTCGGCAATGGAATATTCAACCTTGCAGCCATTGATGCCGCCGGCATCGTTCAGCTGCTTGAAGACGGCCGCCGCCGCTTTCGGCGCGTCCGAAAAATCCACGACGCCTGTAACTGTCGAGACGGCGCCAAGCTGGATCGGGCCGTTTTCGCAGGTCGGCGCGGCTTGCGCGGCTGTGGCAAGGGCCCAAAGGCCGAGCGCCATGCCCGCAACCCGCAGGCAGGTGTCCTTTATCGGTTTCATGTTTTTCCTCCCCGTTCATTGTTTCCCCGCCATGGCGGGATGCATTATCGGTATCAGCGCCGATAGACGGCGCGGCCCGCAAAATAGGTGGCCAGGACTTTCGTGTCGGCGATCCTGTCCGGGGTCACGTCGAAGACATGCTGGTCGAGCACGATGATGTCCGCGGACTTGCCGGGCTGGATGGAGCCCGTTTCCTCCCCGATGCCCATGGCGATTGCCGCGTTGAGCGTGAAGATGCGGATGGCGGTTGCAAGGTCGATGGCCTGTTCCGGCCAGAGCGAAACGCCCGCAAATGCGCCGGATGGGTTCTGCCGCGTGACCATGCCTTCGATCCCCGTCCATGGATCGGGCACGGGAATGACGGGCCAGTCGGAGCCGCCCGCAAGAAGCGCGCCGGATTTGTGCAGATCGGCAATCGGCCAGAAGCGGGTTGCGCGCTCGTCGCCCATGGCTTCCTTGTGGCCTTCGAGGAAGGTGGTCGGATACCACATCATTGGAGACAGGTCGGCGACGACGGAAAGCCTTGCGAAGCGTTCGATATCCTGCGGGCGGACATAGCTTGCATGGGCGATGTGATGCATCACCTTGGCCGGGCCGTTGAAGTGCCGCACGGCCTCCACCGCATCCAGCATTTCGGTGACGGCATAATCGCCGGTGCAGTGGATTTTCAATCCCATGCCGAGCTTTTCGGACTTGTCGATATGCTGGACGAGATCGGGATAGGGGACGAGCGTTTCGCCGCGATGGCCGCGCGGGTGCACGCCATCATCCAGATAGGCATCATGAAAGGCGCTGGTTCGCGCGCCCGGAACGCCATCAAGGAATATCTTGGTGAAATTCGGCCTGACATGCCGGGTGCGGTATTCATCGCGCAGCGCAAGCAGCTCATCGCCGGAAAGGCCGAACATGAAGGATGGCTCGATCAGGGGCAGGGAGGTGACGGCCCAGGCCGTCAGCTTGCCCTTGTTGTCCAGTCCGGTCAGCGCCTTCATGATCGGGAGGACGGAGGCGGCATCCTGAAAGGCGGTGACGCCATAGGAATTGACGATTTCCACCGCGCGGGCAATGGCTGCCTCTCCCATTGCCTCGGTGAAGTGGTCGGCGGCAACACGCTCGACGATACCGGCAGCCGATTCCACCAGAAGCCCGGTCAGGCGGCCCGTCGAGGGATCGCGCCCGAAGGAACCGGCGGGCGGGTCCGGCTGGTCGTCGGCAATGCCGCACATCTGCAATGCCACGCTGTTGACCCAGCGATTGTGCATGGTTTCATCCCGCAGCAGGACGGGATGGCCAAGGCTGGCCGCATCGAGCCTGGCAAGCGAGGCCTCGCTGTTGAGCGCGGTTATCATATCCGCGCCCCACTGGTTGGCGACAATCCACTGGCCGGGCACTGCTGCCTCGGCCTGGCGGCGCACATGGGCGCAGATGTCATCGACGCTTGCGCCCGCCGGCAATTGCGTTTCGAAGAGATCGGCCTGGCCGCCCATCATGATGTGATTGTGCACATCCACGAAACCCGGCATGGCCATGCGCCCGCCAAGGTCCACCACTTCCGTTTCACTGCCTTGAAAGGCTTCGATTTCAGCCTTGCTGCCGACCGCCAGAATGCGCCCGCCGCCAATGGCGACAGCCTCCGCCCAGGGGCGTGCGGCATCGACAGTATAAAGGCGGCCATTGGTGAGGATGAAATCTGCGTGCGTCGCACCGGTCATGTATAGTGTTCCCTTATGGTTCATTATTCGAACCCATTATTTGTTTGTTAGATTGCCGCGACTGCGATGGCGTGTCAATATATTTCACACGTTAAATATTTTGATGTGCAGGGAATGATGATGAAAAAGGCGGCCGGATCAATCCGAAGCCGCCCTTGTCGCTCTTATGGATGGAAACAGCGTCAGAGCTGAATCCACGCCGTTTTCAGGTCGATATATTTGTCGAGCGCATGGAGCGACTTGTCGTGGCCATTGCCGGATTGCTTGACGCCGCCGAGCGGAACCGTGTTGTCGGACCCGCCATAGGTGTTCACATGGACCACCCCGGCGCGGATGCCCCGGACCATGCGGTGCGCGCGGGACAGGTTGCCGGTCCAGACCGCCGAGGCGAGGCCGTAATCGCTGTCATTGGCAATTTTCAACGCATCCTCTTCCGTGTCGAAGGGGATGATCGAAAGAATCGGGCCGAAAACCTCCTCGCGGGCAAGCGTCATGCCGGGGGCGACATTGAAGACGGTCGGCTGCATGTAGAAACCGCCGGTTTCTTCGAGGATGCGCTTGCCGCCGGTGCGCAGCCGCGCGCCTTCCGAAAGCGCCTGTTCGGCGAAACCCAGATTTTTCCGAAGCTGCACATCGCTGGAAATGGCGCCGGCCTCGGTTGCAAGGCTGAGCGGGTCGCCAACCTTCATCGCGGCGGCGATGGCGCTGACTTTTTCGGCGAATTTCTCGGCGATGGAACGCTCGACCAGAAGGCGCGAACCCGCGACGCAGACCTGGCCGGAATTGCGGAATATGCCATAGGCCGAAACTTTCGCCGCCTGCGCCAGATCGGGCGCATCGGCGAAGACGATGTTGGGCGATTTGCCGCCAAGCTCCAGATAGACACGCTTGAGGTTCGAGCGGGCGGAATATTCGAGCAGTTTGCGGCCCACGAAGCCGGAGCCGGTGAAGGCCAGAACGTCGATATCGGGATGCAGCCCCAGCGCCTCGCCGGTAACAGGTCCGGCGCCCGTCACGACATTGAGCACACCGTCCGGCAATCCGGCCTCAGTGCAAAGCTCGGCCAGCCGCAGCAGCGACAGCGAAGCGCCTTCGGCGGGTTTGAGCACGATCGAATTGCCCGCCGCCAGGGCGGGCGCGATCTTCCAGGCGCCGATCATCATCGGAAAATTCCATGGCACAATGGCGCCCACTACACCGACCGGCGCGCGGTGCACGAGGCCGAGAATATTTTCAGCCGTGGGGGCGATCTCGCCATAGACCTTGTCGATGGCTTCCGCGTAATAGCGGAACGAATTGGCGGCGCTGCCGGGCTCCGCCTTCAACGCCATCGAGATTTCGGTTCCGTTGTCCCGCACGCCGAGAACGGCAAGCTCTAGGGCATCCCGGTCGATCAGCTCAGCGATTTTCAAAAGGACCTTCCTGCGCTCGGCCGGTGCGGCTTTTGCCCATGTGCCTTTTTCGAAACTGTGCCGCGCCGCAGCGACGGCGCGGTCCACGTCAATGGCCGCGGCGGCGGCGATTGTCGTCAGCTGCGTCCCGTCGATGGGCGAGATGACCGCCATCACATTTCCGTCGGCAGCGGGTTGCCAGCGGCCATTGATGAACAGGCCTTGCGGCGATACGGCTTGTTGGCGCAGACGGTTGATCTTGTCTTGCATGGCGGCACTATCCTCAATTCGCAAATGCAGATGCGGCGCCCTCCTTGCGGGAGAGCGCCGGAATGTCAGCGGTCAGACGGTCTGGCCCGCGCCCAGCCGGGCGAAGCCTGCGGCATTGGCGCCCTTGAGGCGCAGTGCAAGCAGCAGGCCCGCAATCGCCGCCACCAGCACAAGGCCCGGCAGGAACACGGCCATGAAGCCGTTCGCACCGGCGATGCTGCCGAAATTGACGGCAATATAGATCACGAGAAGGCCAAGGATGATGCCCGTCACCAACGGCAGGATGCGCGTGGTGAAGGGATTGCTTTCCAGCCCCGGACGACGTGCGAAAAAGGCGATGATGGCAAAGGCGGTGAAGGTCATGAGAAGCATGATCGCCAGCGTACCGACATTGGTTGCCCAGGAAAAGAGCGCCAGGACAGGGTCTTGTCCGGTGGCCGCGAAAATGCCCACGACGACGATTGCAATGACGGTCTGGACGACGGAGCCGACATGCGGGCTTTGATAGTGCGGATGGGTGACACCGAGCCCGCGCGGCAGCAGGCCTTCACGGCCAGCCACATACATGTAGCGGGCAACGCCGTTGTGGAAGGCGACCACGCCTGCAAAGAGGCTGGTGACGAAGAGAAGGTTCATGACCGGGATGATCCAGTGCCCGACATAACGCTCGGCAAGGCCGAAGAGGAAGGTCGTGGGGTCTTGCAGAGCCTGCAATTCGCCGACGAGCTTGTCGGCGCCTGCGCCATTGACCATCAGCCATGAGGTCAGCATGTAGAAAAGGCCGATGATCAGCACGGAAATATAGGTCGCGCGCGGCACGGTGCGGCCCGGATCGCGGGCTTCCTCGCTGTAGATCGTGGTTGCTTCGAAACCGATGAACGCGGCGAAGCAGAAAAGAATGCCGATGGCGGGCGTGCCGCTCAGGAAGGCGGACGGTGTGAAGGGTTCCATCGTAAGGCCGCTGTCGCCGCCGGAAAACAGGATGGCGGCGTCGATCACCAGCACGACGAGATATTCCAGAACCACGAGCACGGTGAGAACCCGCGCCGAAAGATCGACCCGGCGATAGCCGAGCACGGCAACGGCTGCGATGCCGATATAGGTCCATGCCCACCAGGGCAGGTCGAGGCCGAGGCCCGCCATGAAGCCGGATGTTGCCGCGCCGAAAAGGCCGAACACGCCGATCTGCATGGCATTATAGGCCAAAATGGCGAGAAGTGCCGCCGCGCCGCCCATGAGGCCACCCAGCCCCTGTGCGGTGAAGGCATAGAACGCCCCGGCATTGCGGATATGCCGCGCCATGGCGACATAGCCCACCGAAAACATCAACAGAACGCTGGTGACGATCAGGAAAGTGAGCGGGATGCCGGCCCCGTTTCCAAGCAGCATGGAGAGCGGCACGCCGCCGGCCACGGCAGTCAAAGGTGCGGCCGCAGAGACGACGAGAAAGGTAACAGCCGCCACGCCGAGGCTGTTTTTTCGCAATTGATTGGCTTGTTCAGGCAGTTCGCTAGAATCGCTCATGATGTTTGTTCCCCTGGATACTTGAAAAACCGCGTTCCACATCGCGGCCGTAAAGTCGAAAGCGCTATTCGGGCAGTTTTTCTGTTGTTGAAGTCCGAATTTGCCCGGTTCATTATTTAAACCGATGCTTCAAATATAGACTTGCAAAGAGTCCGGGTTCCTGTCAAGTTATTTCGCATGTTAAGTATCTGTGCCGTGCGAAGCGCCCCGCGGGAGAGTGGGGGAGGAGCTTGGGAAACGCCGCCGCCAGGCGCGTTGGCGGGCATGGGGCTTGACCTGAGGAGGACTATGAATGAGCACCATTGGCAAAGCTCTGACGCTTCTGGACGTCCTGTCGCGGCTGAACACCGTGGCCGGACTGACGGAGATTGCGCAGGCCTGCGGTTATGATAAGGCGACGACCCGCCGTTTTCTGGTCGAACTGGAAAGGCACGGCTTCGTCGAGCAGCTGGCCGACAGCCGCAAATACCGAATCGGGGCCGAGCCGCTGCGGCTCGCGCGTATTCGCGAAGCCCGTTATCCCTTTCTGGGCACGGCCCTTCCATTCATAAGGCAACTCGCCGAGCGTACCGGCGAAACCGTGCATCTTTCCGAATTTTCCAATGGGCGGCTTTCCACCATTCATGTGGAAGAATCGCCCCGCGCCCATCGGGTTTTCGTCAATGTCGGCATGATCCTGCCTTTCCACGCCACGGCGTCGGGCCTTGCCTATCTGGCAGCCTGTGCGGACGACGTGGTGGAGGCCACCGTGGCGAAATCGCTCGATACATTCACGCAATTTACACTTGCCGATCCGGGGGAAGTCCGGCAGCGCGTGCAGGAAGCGCGGCAGAACGGCTTTTCCGTCAACCGGCAGGGGCTTGAGGTGGGCGTGATGAGCACATCGGCAGCGATTCTCGCGCCTGATTCCAGGCCGGTTGGCTGCATCACGGTGGCAGCCCCCCTTGCGCGCGCCGATGACGGGGTCGTCATGCGGTATGGCGCGGACGCCCATGCCACGGCCGAGGCCATTTCCGCTGCCCTGTTCGGAGAACACAGGCACATCCGTTTCAATCAATCGAAGAGGAACGGTTGATGACTGCGAATACCAATTCCCCCCGCATTCTGGTGATCGGCACGGGCGATACCAAGAGCGACGAACTGCTTTTCATGGCGGATGTCGTCGAAAGGGCCGGCGGCACGCCCGTCATGATTGATGTCAGCATTTTGGGCAATCCGCCCTATGAGCCGGCCTATTCCAAGCATGATGTGGCCGGGGCTGCCGGAACGACGGTTCAGGCGATCATCGACAGCGGCGATGAGCATAGCGCCATGGCGCTCATGGCCGAAGGCGCGACGGCTCTCGTCCGCGGCCTTTCGCAACGCGGTCAGGTCGATGGCATGATTGCGCTCGGCGGTTCGCTCGGCACCGATCTTGCGCTGGATATCGCGGCGGTCCTGCCGCTCGGCGTGCCGAAATTCATCGTTTCGACCATCGCCTATTCGCATCTCCTGCCGCCGGAGCGCATCGCGCCCGACCTCATGATGATCCTCTGGGCCGGAGGGCTTTACGGCCTCAACCCGATCTGCCGTTCCGTCCTGTCGCAAGCCTGCGGCGCGGTGGTGGGCGCGGCGAAGATGGCGGAAAAGCCCAACGCCGAAAAGCCGCTGATCGGCATGACCTCGCTCGGTTCTTCCTGTCTCAAATATATGCGCTTCCTGAAGCCGGAACTGGAAAAGCGCGGCTATGATGTCGCGATATTCCACGCCACGGGCATGGGTGGGCGCGCCTATGAGGCGGTTGCGGCGCAGAAGGGTTTTGTCGCTGTTTTCGATTTCTGCATACAGGAAGTGACCAATGCCCAGAGCGGCTCTGTGGTTACATCCGGGCCGGACCGCATGGAAAATGCCGGGCGGGCGGGCATACCCCAGATCATCGCGCCGGGGGCCGTGGATATGGTGGATATGCCCGCCTGGCAGAATGTGCCGGACCAGTTCCGGGATCGGCCCTATCACGCCCATAACCGGCTGATCGCATCCATCACCGTTGCACCCGAGCAGCGCCGCGAGGTGGCCCGCGTGGTGGCGGCCAAGCTGGAGCGCGCTGTCGCGCCGGTTGCCTTCATCCTGCCGTCCGGCGGCGTGCAGGAATGGGATCGCAACGGCGAACCCTTGCATGAGCCGGAGGCGCTCGATGCCTTTCTTGACGAGATGCGGGGCGCTGTTTCCAGGGCGATCACCTTCGAGGAAGTGGATGCGCATATCAATGCGCCGGAATTTGCATCGCGCGCCCTTGCGGTCTTCGACCGCTGGGTCGCGGAAGGAATTGTAGTGAAAGGCAATGTCGCATGAACAAGGGCCGCATGAACAAGGCTCTCATTCTCGATTTTGGCGGCGTGGTGACACGCACATTGTTCGAGACCCACGATATTACGGAAAGGGCGCTCGGCCTTCCCGCGGGAAGCCTTGGCTGGAAGGGCCCCTTCGATCCGTCCACCGACCCGCTCTGGGTGTCGATGCAGGCGCGCGAAATCACCGAACGCGATTACTGGATGACGCGCACCCGCGAAACCGGCGCGCTTCTGGGGGAAAACTGGACGGACATGAAAACCTTTGTCCAGCGTGCGCGCGGCGCGGAACCGGAGCTGGTGCTGCGCCCGGAAGCGCGCGACGCCATCCTGAGGGCAAAGGCGGCGGGTCTGAAGCTTGCGATCCTCTCCAACGAGCTTGATCTTTTCTATGGCGTGGAGTTTCGCAAGCGTTTCCCGCTGATCGAGCTCTTCGATGTGATCGTGGACGCCACCTACACCAAGATTCTGAAACCAGACCCGCGCGCCTATGAACAGGTGTTGGCGGAGCTGGCGCTCGACCGCGCCGATTGTGTGTTCGTCGACGACCAGAAGAAAAATATCGAAGGGGCGGAGGCGGTCCACCTGCCGCATGTGCACTTCGACGTGACCCGGCCTGCGGAAAGCTATGCGCAGGCGCTGAAAATGCTCGGAATTTGAAAGGTTATCCTCATGCGTGATTCCAATTTCCTGATCGAGAACAATGCCCGCCACCTGTGGCACCCCATGGCGCATCCGGCGGAGATGCAGGCCAATCCGCCCCGCATCGTCAATGGCGGCGAGGGCGTCTCGGTGATCGACATTCACGGCAAGAAGGTTCTCGATGCGGTCGGCGGTCTGTGGAACGTCAATCTGGGCTATTCCTGCGAGCCGGTGAAGAAGGCGATCCGTGACCAGCTCGACAGCCTGCCTTATTATTCGACCTTTCGCGGCACGACCAACTCGCCCCTGATCGAGTTATCCTATGAGCTTGTCGAATTCTTCAAGGAAGACGGGCTGACGCGCGCTTTCTTTACTTCCGGCGGATCGGATTCGGTCGAAACGGCGCTGCGGCTTGCCCGCCAGTTCCACAAGATCAACGGACAGCCGGAACGCACGAAATTCGTTTCGCTGAAAAAGGGTTATCACGGCACGCATTTCGGCGGCGCTTCGGTCAACGGCAATGCCAATTTCCGCCGCAACTACGAGCCGCTTCTGCCGGGCGTGTTCCATCTGGCGGCGCCCTATCCCTATCGCAATCCGTTCAATACGGACGACCCGGCGGCGATTGCTGCGGCGATTGCGCGCCAGTTTGAGGATGAAATCGCGTTTCAGGGGGCGGACACCATTGCCGCCTTCATCATGGAGCCGGTGCTGGGAGCAGGAGGCGTGATTGTGCCGCATGAAAGCTTCATGCCGCTGATGCGTGAAATCTGCGACCGGCACGGCATTCTCCTGATTGCCGACGAGGTCATCACGGCTTTCGGGCGTACCGGCGCATGGACCGGCTCGCGCGGATGGGGGGTGAAACCCGATATGATGACGACCGCCAAGGCAATCACCAACGGTTATTTCCCCTTCGGCGCGGTGATGATTTCCGACACGGTGGCGAGCGTTTTTGAGGCGAACAAAAATTCGCTCGGCGCAATCGGCCATGGCTACACCTATTCCGGCCATCCGGTGGGTGCCGCGGCGGCCCTTGCCACGCTGAAGGAAACGGCGCGCGCCAACACGGCGGCCAATGCCGGGGCGCGCGGTGTCGAACTTATGGCGGGGCTCAATCGGCTGAAGGAAAAGCACGGGCTTGTGGGTGACGTGCGCGGCAAGGGCCTGATGGCGGCGCTGGAACTCGTTTCCGATCGTGAGAAGAAGAGCGCCGCCGCCAAGGCCGTGGTGCAGAAGGTTTATGATGTCGCCTATGAGGAAGGCGTCATGGTGCGCACTTCCGGTGCCAATGTCATCATTTCGCCGCCGCTCATCATCACGGCAGACGATGTGAACCGCATTGTTTCCGCGCTCGATGCTGGCCTTTCCGCTGCGAAGGGACAGTGAAATGAGTGGAAATCACGAACTGATCGCCCGCCGGGAGCGGCTGCTTGGCCGCAACATGTCCCTGTTTTATCAGGACCCGGTGCATCTGGTGAAGGGCGAAGGGGTCTGGCTCTGGGATGCGGACGGGCGCAAATATCTCGATTGCTACAACAATGTGCCGCATGTGGGCCATTGCCATCCGCGTGTGGTGGAGGCGATCTGCCGTCAGGCCTCGATGCTCAACACCCATACGCGCTATCTGCATGAGGGAATTCTGGATTATGTCGAGCGGCTGACCGCGACTTTCGACAAAAGCCTCGATGCGGCGATCCTCACCTGCACCGGCAGCGAGGCGAATGACGTGGCCCTGCGCATGGCGCAGGCGGTAACGGGCAAGACCGGCATCATCGCAACCGACTTCACCTATCACGGCAACACGACGGCGGTATCGCAGCTTTCGACGCGAATGCCGCCGGTGGGCGGCTATGGCGGCCATGTGCGCCATGTGCCCGCGCCGGACAGCTATCGCCCGCTCGGCGGCGAGGGGGGCGAAGCCTTCGCGCAAGCCTGGGCGGCGGAGGTGGAAAAGGCCATCGCTTCGTTGCAGGCAAGCCCGTTCGGCTTTTCCGGCCTCATCATCGACCCGTTCTTTGCCAATGAGGGTTTTCCCGATCTGCCGGAGAATTTTCTGGCCCCCGCCATCGCTGCGGTCAGGAAGGCGGGCGGCGTGGTGATCGCCGACGAGGTGCAGCCGGGTTTCGGACGCACGGGCGGACATATGTGGGGACACCAGAAGGCAGGCATCGTGCCGGACATCGTGACGCTCGGCAAGCCGATGGCTAACGGCCACCCGGTTGGCGCGGTGGTTGCCGGTGCGGATACGCTGAATGCCTTCCGGAAGGCCTTCCGCTATTTCAACACCTTTGGCGGCAATCCGGTTTCCTGTGCTGCGGCGATGGCTGTGCTCGACGTGCTGGAGGAGGAAAACCTCCAGGCCAATGCGTTGGAGGTTGGCGCTTATGCACGCCGGGGACTGGAAAAACTGGCCCGGAAACATGGCGCGATCGGCAATGTTCGCGGCAGCGGGCTGTTTTTCGGCGCGGAACTCGTTCTCGACCGGGCGGAAAAAACACCGGCGGCAGAGCTTGCCACGCGGGTCGTGAACGAAATGCGCGAACGCGGCGTGCTGATGAACAAGCTCGGCATTCACCAGAACGCCACCAAGATCAGGCCGCCCATGCCGTTCTCGAAGGAGAATGCGGACCTCATGCTTTCCACGCTGGACGATGTTCTGGGCGGATTGTAACGCGATGGGAAACATTCTCGACAATCTGGCGGGGCGCGCCTCCGCGGCCCTTGCCTTCTGGGGCTTGCCGGAACAGAGGCCCGAACTTTTGAAATATCGTGAAAACGCGGTTTTCAAGGTCCGGCTTCGGGATGGCAATCCGGCGGCTCTGCGCCTGCATCGCCCCGGCTATCATGCGCGCGCGGCGCTGGTTTCGGAACTGGTGTGGATGGATGATCTGCGCAAGCGCGGCATCGCCGTGCCCCAACCGCTGGCTGCATTGGACGGTGCATTTCTGGTCGCATTGGATGCCCCGGAAGGGGCGACCTATCATGCCGACCTGATCGGCTGGGTCGACGGTGACCCGCTTGGCGAAACGGGCACGCCGCTTTTCCGGCAGGGCCGTGACCTGCCTGCGGTTTTTCATGCTATTGGCGGCGAAATGGCGCGGATGCATGAGGCTGCGGACAGGTTTTCCCGCCCGGCTGATTTCGAACGCCCGGCATGGGATGTGGCGGGCCTTTTGGGCGAGGCGCCGTTCTGGGGCCGTTTCTGGGATTGCGAGGCGCTGGGCGCGGACGACCGCATCTATCTTGCGCGGCTGCGTGAGGATTTGTCGGCGGTGCTGGCAGATCTGGCGCCGCAACTCGACCAGGGGCTCATTCATGCCGATCTGGTGCGCGAAAACGTCTTTGTGCGTGACGGCGCGGTGGCATTCATCGATTTTGATGATTGCGGCTTCGGTTTTCGCCTGTTCGATCTGGCGACGGTGCTGTTGCGCAACAGGCGCGAGCCGGATTATCCGGCGCTGCGCGCGGCACTTCTGGACGGTTATGCAGCCGTCAGGCCCCGCCTTGCGCGGGAGTTCGGGCATCTCCCGCTTTTCCTGCTGCTGCGCGCGCTGACCTATATCGGCTGGGCGGCTGCAAGGCCGGAACTGCCCGACAATCTTGCCCGCCTCAGCCGCTATGTGGCGGACGTGCGCGCCCTGGCCGAAGAGGAGGGTGTCAGTCGTTGATCGCCGCCAGATCGTCCAGCATGACCAGAAGCTGGTCGATCCGCTCGCGGCCAAAACGTTCCTCGATCATCTGATAGATAAGGCGGCTTTCCGGGGCCACTTCCTTGATGATCGCAAGCCCGGCCGGGGTGATCTGCAACAGCACGCGGCGTCCGTCATTTTCGTCCCTGGTCTTGGTGATGATGCCGCGTTCCTCGAGCGAGCGGATGATGCGGGTGAGGCTGGGCGCAAGGATAAAGGCCCGCTCGGCCATTTCCGAGGCATCGACGATGTCCGTTTCCGCCAGAATGCGGATGACGCGCCATTGCTGCTCGGTGATGTCGTGCTGGGCCAGCATCGGCCGGAAATGGCTCATCACCGCCTCGCGGGCGCGCAGGAGGGCGATCGGCACGGAACGGCGCGTGTTGCGGGGAAGCAGGGCATCCTGCTGGATTTTGGTCTTGGGCGACGATCGATCTTGCATCCTGGTTTTATCCTGCATTTTTTTGCGCTTTTCAATGATTGGAACGGGGAGATCGCGAGGGAACGGCTTGACAGGGGTGGAGGCTATTATTAACATGTTAAATATAATCACGACAGATCGCAATGCAAGCGAACAGCCGGAACAGGTACGGGGCCGGGTTTCGAGGGAGGAAAAATGCCGCATTTTACAATGGAGTACTCCTCCAATCTCGACGGCGCGGTCGACTTCGACGGTCTGTGCCGCGCCGTGCACAGGACGATCCTGGATACGGGGCTTTTCGAGCTGGGCGCGGTGCGCGTGCGCGCCTTTCGCGCCGGGGCCTATGCCGTCGCCGACCTGTTGCCGCAGAATGGTTTCATCGACATGAGCTTCCGCATCGGCGTGGGGCGAACCGATGAGGAAAAGCACAGGACCGGCGAAGCGATCTTCGCCACCGTTACCGAATTTCTGGCGCCGCTGTTCGCCACGCCGCATTTCGCGCTGACGCTGGAGATCCGCGAGATCGATCCGCGCCTCAGCTGGAAGAAAAACGCCATTCATCCCCGCCTGCGCCAGAAGCAGGCCTGATCCACACGCGCCTTGCAGCGCGTCGCCGCCGGTTGTTTTCACAGCGCGGCCCACATCACGGAGTAAAGCATGTCCAAGCTCGACGACAATGTCGCCAAAGCAAAAACCTATCTTGCCCGGTTTGAAAAAGGGGTCCTGAACCGCATTGGCGGTGAAGACGTGGCCGCTACCGATGGCGCGACCTTCGAGACGATTTCGCCGGTGGACCTGAAGCCGCTGGCAACGGTGGCGCTGGGCAAGGCGGCGGATATCGACCGTGCTGCCAGGGCGGCAAAGGCTGCCTTTCCCGAATGGGCCGCGATGCCGGGCAATGCGCGCAAGAAGCTCCTGCACAAGATCGCCGACGCCATTGTTGCCCGCGCCGAGGAAATCGCCTTCGTGGAATGCATGGATACGGGCCAGTCGCTGAAATTCATGGCGAAGGCAGCCCTGCGCGGTGCGGAAAATTTCCGCTTCTTCGCAGACCGCGCGCCGGAAGCCCGCGACGGCAGGGCGCTTCGCGGCCCCGGCCAGGTCAATATGACGACCCGCATGCCCATCGGGCCGGTTGGCGTCATCACGCCCTGGAACACGCCTTTCATGCTGTCGACCTGGAAGATCGCGCCGGCACTGGCGGCAGGGTGCACCGTGGTTCACAAGCCGGCTGAATTTTCACCGCTGACCGCGCGCCTGCTCGTTGAGATTGCCGAGGAAGCAGGCCTGCCGAAGGGCGTGTGGAACCTTGTCAACGGCTTCGGGGAAGATGCGGGCAAGGCGCTGACCGAGCATCCAGACATCAAGGCCATTGGCTTTGTGGGCGAAAGCCGCACGGGCTCGCTCATCATGAAGCAGGGAGCGGACACGCTGAAGCGCGTGCACTTCGAGCTTGGCGGCAAAAACCCGGTGGTCGTGTTCGCCGATGCCGATCTGGAGCGCGCCGCCGATGCTGCCGTCTTCATGATCTATTCGCTGAACGGTGAGCGCTGCACGTCTTCCTCGCGCCTGCTGGTGGAAGAAAGCATCTATGAAAAATTCACCGCGCTGGTCGCCGAAAAGGCAAAGCGCATCAAGGTCGGCCATCCGCTCGATCCTGAAACGGTCGTTGGCCCGCTGATCCATCCGGTCCACGAGAAGAAAGTGCTGGACTATATCGAGATCGGCCGCAGCGAAGGCGCGACGGTTGCCGCAGGCGGCGCGAAATTCGCGGGGCCGGGCGGTGGCTGCTATGTGTCGCCGACGCTTTTCACCGCCGCCCACAATGGCATGCGCATCGCGCAGGAGGAGATTTTCGGCCCGGTTCTGACCGCTATTCCTTTCAAGGACGAGGCCGAGGCGCTGGCGCTTGCCAATGATGTGCAGTACGGCCTGACCGGCTATCTGTGGACCAGTGACGTGACCCGCGCTTTCCGTTTCACCGATGCGCTGGAAGCCGGAATGATCTGGGTCAACTCGGAAAATGTGCGCCATCTGCCGACGCCCTTCGGCGGCGTGAAGAATTCCGGTATCGGCCGCGACGGCGGCGACTGGTCGTTCGATTTCTACATGGAAACCAAGAATATCGCCTTCGCCAACGCTGCGCACGCGATTGCGAAACTCGGCGGCTGAGGACGGGCATTCAAACCCCGCATCGCCGCATCTGACATATTGAGGAGGAAATTCATGCCCTTGCCGACCCCTAACCTTCACCCGCCATTCAACATCGTGCGCCTGTCGCATGTCGAACTTGGGGTGACAGACCTTGCCAAGTCGCGGGCTTTCTACGTCGATACGCTTGGACTGCAAGTGACCGACGAAAGTGCTGACGCCATCTATCTGCGCGCCATGGAAGAGCGCGGGCATCATTGCATCGTTCTGCGCAAGACCGACAAGGCGCAAGCCCGCGATCTTGGCTTCAAGCTCTATTCGGAGGACGATCTCGACCGGGCCGAACATTTCTTCAAGGGCAAGGGCCTGCCTGTCGAATGGGTGGAGCGGCCCTACCAGTCGCGCACGCTGCGCACGCGCGATCCGCACGGCATTCCACTTGAGTTCTATTCCAGAATGGACCGCCTGCCGCCGATCCATCAGAAATATGCGCTCTATAAGGGCGTGAAGCCGCTGCGGATCGACCACTTCAACTGCTTCTCGCCCAATGTGGATGAATCCGTCGCCTTCTATAACGAGCTTGGCTTCCGCGTGACGGAATATACCGAGGATGCGGAAACCGGCCGCCTGTGGGCCGCCTGGACGCACCGCAAGGGCGGCGTTCACGATATCGCCTTCACCAATGGCAAGGGGCCGCGCCTGCACCATACCGCTTTCTGGGTGCCGACGCCGCTCAACATCATCGACCTGCTCGACCTCATGTCCACCAGCGGCTGGCTTGCCAATATCGAGCGCGGTCCCGGCCGCCACGGCATTTCCAATGCCTTTTTCCTCTATGTGCGCGACCCGGATGGCCATCGCATCGAAATCTACTGCTCGGATTACCAGACGGTCGATCCCGATCTGGAGCCGATCAAGTGGGATCTGAAGGACCCGCAGCGCCAGACGCTCTGGGGCGCGCCTGCGCCGAAATCCTGGTTCGAGGAAGGCAGCCTTTTTGCAGACGTGCAGCCAATCGATTCCGTGTTGAAGGCACAGCCGATCGTCGCCCCTTGATGGGCGGTCCCGACGCCATCCGCCCCTGTGGCGGGTGGCGCGGAACGGAAGGAAATCCGAGGAGGTCACGGTGAAGTTTTTAAGTTTTTCGACCTGCGGGGGCAGGCACTATGGCGTGCTGAAAGGAGACGGTATTGTCGATCTTTCGGCACGCCATGGCTCTCGCTGGCCGACCTTGCGCGAGGTGATCGAGGCCGGTGCGCTGGCGCAGCTTGCGCAGGAGGCGGCAGGGCTTGCCGCCGATGTTCCGCTTTCTTCCATCACATATGAGATTCCGATCCCCTCGCCGGAAAAGATCATCTGTGTCGGCGTCAATTTTCCGGATCGAAACGAGGAATACAAGGATGGACAGGCCGCGCCGTCCAATCCCTCGCTCTTCGTCCGGTTTCCGCGGTCCTTCACCGGGCATGATCGCCCGCTGATGCGCCCGCCGGAAAGCCCGCAGCTCGATTATGAGGGCGAGATCGCCATCGTCATCGGCAAGGGCGGGCGGCGCATTGCGGAAAAGAATGCGCTTGATCACATTGCCGCGCTCACGCTCTGCAATGAAGGCACGATCCGCGACTGGGTGCGCCATGCGAAATTCAACGTGACGCAAGGCAAGAATTTCGATGCCACCGGCTCCATCGGGCCATGGCTGGTGCCTTATATGGATGAAAGCCAGATAGCCGATATTCAGTTGACGACGCGGGTAAATGGCGAGGTGCGCCAGCAGGATCGCACCAGCCGCATGATCTTCTCTTTCCGCAGGATCATCAACTATGTCTCCACTTTCACGACGCTGGTGCCGGGCGACGTGATCGTGTGCGGCACGCCGCCGGCCGCCGGGTGATCGGCTGGAAGATCGGCCTTACATCCAAGGCCATGCAATATGCGCTGAACATCGACATTCCCGATTCCGGCGTGCTGCTCGATGACATGGCTTTTGAAGACGGCGCGGTCATTCCCGCCGACCGCTTCATCCAGCCGCGCATCGAGGCGGAAATCGCCTTCACCATGAAGGCGCCGCTGAAAGGACCGAATATTTCGGTTTTCGATGTGCTGAACGCCACCGACTATGTCACGCCCGCGCTGGAAATTCTCGATACGCGCATTTTACGCGTGGACCCTGAAACGAAGAAAGCGCGCAGCATCGTGGACACCATTTCCGACAATGCGGCCAATGCCGGCATCGTTATTGGCGGACGGCAGATGCGGCCCGACCAGGTGGACATGCGCTGGATGGGCGCCATCGTCTCACGCAATGCGCAAGTGGAGGAAACGGGGTTGGGAGCCGGAGTTCTCAACCATCCCGCGCGCGGCATTGCATGGCTTGCCAACCGGCTGGCCCTTTATGGCGAGGGCATCGAAGCCGGGCAGATCGTGCTGGCCGGATCGTTCATCCGTCCGGTGGAGGCGCGCCATGGCGACACGATCAATGCGGATTTCGGGCCTTGCGGCACGATTGCCTGTCATTTTCTATAGAGCGCCGTGCGTCCGATTGGACGCCCAAGGGTCGCCCTGATTTTTTGCATCTACGCATCGTGCTTTCCAAAAATCGATTCCGATTTTTGGGCCGGTGCTGAAAGGGATATGTCTGATGCCTGCTCCTCGAAATCAGTTCAAGGCCGCGCTAAAGGAAGGCCGCGCCCAGATCGGTCTGTGGCAGGCGCTCGCCAATCCCTATACGGCCGAAATCTGCGCCGGAGCCGGCTATGACTGGCTGCTGCTCGATGCCGAACATGCGCCCAATGATGTGCCTCTTCTGGTTTCACAGCTTCAGGCCATGGCGGGTTCAGCCTCGCATCCGGTCGTGCGGCCGCCTGTCGGCGAGACATGGATCGTCAAGCAGTTGCTCGATATCGGCGCGCAGACCCTGCTGATCCCCATGATCGAAAGCCGCGAACAGGCCGAAGCCATGGTGAAGGCCATGCGCTATCCGCCCCATGGGGTGCGCGGTGTCGGTTCCGCGCTGGCGCGGGCTTCCGCCTTCAACCGCATCCCCGATTATCTGCAAACGGCCAATGACGAGGTTTGTCTTCTGTTGCAGGTGGAAAGCCGGGCGGGACTTGCCAATCTCGATGCAATCGCCACGACCGAAGGCGTGGACGGCGTCTTCATCGGCCCTGCCGATCTTGCCGCCGATATGGGTTATCTGGGCAGGCCGGGCGCGGAAGAGGTGCAGGACGCCGTGCGGGATGCACTTCAACGCATCGTCGGGCACGGCAAGGCGGCGGGCATTCTCACCAGCGACCTGTCGCTTGCCCGTCATTATCTCGACCTTGGCGCAACCTTTGTCGCCATCGGCAATGATGTGACCCTGCTTGCAAGCGCCGCCACCAGGCTGCTTGCCGACTTCAAGACAACCGAGCCGGGCAGGCCAGCCAGCCCGGACGCCAGGATTTATTGAACAGCAGGTGGCACCTGACGGGCCGCCTGCTTCATTTTGGGCACGGTGGAAAGTGCAGTTCCAGACAAAAGGAAGTGCAGGACCAGACGCGACGATACCGCCTTTCCATCGCATGATCGCCTGAGAAACGGGAGGAACATATGCGTTTTGAAAACAAGGTCGCCATCGTCACCGGCGGCGGCACCGGCATCGGGGCCGCCGTTGCGCGGCGGATTGTTGCCGAGGGCGGAAAGGTGGCGCTGATCGGGCGCAGGCCCGAACCGTTGCGTGCGGTTGCGGAAGAAACCGGGGCCGCCGTTTTTGCCGCCGACGCCGCCGACACAGCCAGCATGAAGGCTGCCGTGTCCGCGATAGCGGAACAGTTTGGCGGCATCGATATCCTGATCGCCAATGCGGGCGGTCATGGCGTCGGGCCAACCATAACCATGAGCGACGAGACATGGGAGCAGGCGATCCGGCTCAACCTCAATACGGCTTTCGTCTCGGCCCGCGAAACCCTGCCGCACCTCATCCGTTCGAAGGGCAATATCGTCGTGCTTTCCTCCATTGCGGGCCTCTTCGCGGGGCCGGATGCCGTGGGCTACGTCACCATGAAACATGGCTGCATCGGGCTCGCCAAATCGCTGGCGCGCGACTATGGCCGCTTCGGCGTGCGCACGAACACGGTTTGCCCCGGCTGGGTTGCGACCGCCATGGCGGACGAGCAGATGGAAGTGCTGGTCGAGAAACATAAGCTCGGCTCGATTGCCGAGGCCTATGCGCTTGTGACCAGGGATGTGCCGCTCGGACGCCCGGCCACGGCGGAAGAAGTCGCCAATGCCGTCTGCTTTCTCGCCTGCGGCGAGGCCGCAATGATTAACGGCGCGATCCTGACCGTCGACGGCGGCGCAGGCACGGTCGATCTGCCGACATTGGCTTTTGTGGAATAGGAGGAACCGGAATGGCACTTGAAAACCCGAAGGACTGGAAAACCTACGACCAGTTCGCCTATGGCATCGACACCAACCGTCTGCCCGCAAGCGATGCGCTTGCCGGGACGAAACAGGCGGTCCGCTTTGACGATGGACGCGAACTTTCGCTCGAATTTTCAAAAGACAAGGTGATCTGGAAGGATGCATCCGGGTCCGGCACGGATGCCGTGGAGGTCGTGGAAGTCGCCCCGGATACCTATTTCGTGGAGATCATCTTCGCCGCAAAGCCGCTGGAAGCGGAAACGCTGATCCTCAATCTGTCCTCGCGCCGTGCCTTGTCGATCCTTTCGGTCGTGCGCGCCAAGGAGGAAACGGTGGGCGAGCCGCAGGTGGGCCAGATCTTCCGTCCGGGTGTCATCGCGGGTGGCGAGCCGAGCGGCATGGTGCCGGAGGAAACGCGCGACCTGATCGGCCTGCGCGCCCATTTCACCTACAGCCCCAACCATGTCTACGAGCACACCTATCTGTCGTCAAAGCGCTATGCCTGGCAATGCCTCGTGGGCGTGCAGCGCGGCCATGGCGACGTGGACCTTGCCACGACCTACAAGTTTGCCGAGAACCAATATGTCTTCACCTTCCGTGAATTCAAGATTCCGGTGGCTTCTACCTTCTTCTACAATTTTGCCGACATGCGTTCGACAGGCAAGTTCCTCGGGATCAACGGCCAGGGGGCCATCCAGAACAGCCCCGCCGGCGCCTTTATCCGCAAGGCTTCCGTCACCTTCTACCAGCCCGGCCAGGAGCCAGTCTGATGCGTAGCGCTTACGAGATCGTCAAGGCGCATTACGATGCGAATGCGCGCCGGGACATGGACGGGATGCTCGCCGACATAGCGCAAGATTGCCGCTGGACGGAGATGGACGGTTTTCCCTGTGCGGGCACCTATGTCGGGCCAATGGCCATCGTGGAAAACGTCTTTGCCGCACTTGGCGCGGCCTGGGATGATTATACCTTCACGCTGGATCGCCTGCTCGATGCGGGGGACGACGTCGTGGCCACCGGCAATTATACCGCCCGTAACAAGGCGACCGGCAAGGCGATGGACGTGCGGGTGGTGCATGTCTGGGGCGTTGCCGACGGAAAAATCCGCCGCTTCGAGCAGTTCACCGATACGCTGCGTGTTGCCGAGGCCATGTGCGATTGAAAATCAAGAGGCGGCGGTCACTTCGCCGCCTCGCGCCATTGCGATGGCGTATGGTCATAGCGCTGACGAAACAGGCGTGAAAAATGCGCGCTGGAGGAAAAACCGAATTCGAACGCGGTTTCGGCGATGAGGCCCGGCCGGGATGGGCGGTTGCGCAGCATTTCGGCTGCTGCCGCAAGGCGCTGTTCCCAGATGAAATCGGCTGGCGTCGTGCCCTGCGCGGCAAATGCGCGATAGACATAGCGCACCGAGCAGCCCATCCGCCGTGCGATGTCGGCGGCGTCGAGATCACTGCGGCGAATGTTTTCCGTCACATAGTCCCTGATGCGGTCGAACAGCAGCGCAAGCGGTTGGGCCTGGACATCGGCCTTCATATGGTCGCCGACGATGGTGCGGGTGAGGTCCACCATGGCGCGCCCGAGGCTCTCCCGCCCGGCCCCGTCGAGATGGTTCATTTCCAATATGGTTGCCTGCATCATGGAAAAGAGGATATTCGGCAGTCCGCCGTCAGCGAGAGGCACCGTCATCGGCCGGCGCAGCCGCCCGGCTATTGCGGGCGGCAATGTCCCGCGCGGCACCTGGAGCATCAGCACTTCGACCGGCATGGGATTGTCGAGCCGGTAACTATAGGCCGGATCGTAAATCACAAGCGCCTGCCCGCCCACTGTCAGGTTCTGCCCGGCCTGCTGGAAGAGTGACTTGCCGCGCGGCTGGATGACGAGTTTCACCATATCGGGACGACGGCCATCGGTCAGTACCTGCGTGCCATCGACCCGATGCGCCTCGGCATTGAGGCGCGTCAGCCTGCATTGCCCGAATTTTGCTGAAACGAGGCGGCTGGCACCCTCCCGCCCATGGGGAAAATGCAGGCGAACCGTACCGAACAGGCGGCGCGCAACGGTCGGGACGTCCGTGCCCGTTGCAGCTTCGAGCGGGGGAAAGCCTGTCATGGCCTCAATCCGCGAGATAGGCGCCGTGCAGGATATCCGGCTGCTGCCGCAATGTTTGCGACGGGCCATCGAAGACGATGCGTCCGCGCTCCATCACGAGGGCGTGGCTTGCAAGGCCAAGCGCCAGATTGGCGAATTGCTCGATCAGCAAGACGCCGATGCCATCCCCGGCGGCAAGCACCAGCGCTTCGGCCAATCGTTTGACGACGGTGGGCGCAAGGCCGAGCGACAATTCATCCACGATCATGAAGCGCGGTCGGGAGAGAAATGCCTGCGCCATGGCAACCATCTGTTTCTGCCCGCCAGAAAGATCGCCTGCGCGCTGATGGCGACGGGTTTCGAGTTCGGGAAAAATCGTAAAGGCGCGTGCCAGCCCGTCGCGCCGGGCGGCCGCATCGCGTTCCAGAACCGAGACGAGGAGATTGTCTTCCACACTCATCTGGCTCAGCACGCGATGGCCTTCCGGCACCATCGCGACGCCCATGCGCCGGATATCGTCGGGAGAGCGGCCGGTCAGGCGTGTGCTGCCGAGCGAGGCCATGCCGGAAGCGGTGGGAATGGCGCCTGCAAGCGCCATCACCGTGCTCGATTTGCCCGCACCGTTGGCGCCGAGCAGGGTGCTGATCGTGCCGGGTTGCAGCGAGAATGAAATGCCGTGCAGCACCCGCTTTCCGCCCCGCTCGACGACGAGATCGTCAACCGTGATCATATCGGTTTTCATCACAATTCTCCCAGATAGGCGCGGCGCACATCGGGATCGGCCAGCACGGTTTCGGTCGGGCCGAGGGCAAGGCGCTTGCCATAGTCGAGCACCAGCGTCTGGCTGCACATGGCGCGTATCAGTTCGACATCATGGTCGATGACGATGACCTGCGCGCCGAATGTGTCGGGGATGGCCAGAACCAGATCGCGCAGGCGCGCGCCTTCCTCATCGGTGAGGCCTGCGGCAGGTTCATCAAGCAGGATGAGGCGCGGTTTGCCGATCAGGCATTTGCCCAGTTCCACAAGACGGCGCTCAAAAAGATTGAGCCCGGCGCCGGGGCGGTGCGCGACGGCAGCGAGGCCGATGAAATCGAGCGCATGGTCGACCGTGCGGTTACGCTCTCCCGTTGCTGCAACATTGTCGGCAATGGCGGCGAGATTGTCGCGCGCGGTGAGGTCTTCGACGACCTGTTCGGTCTGGAAAGAGCGGCGCAGGCCCGCGCGTACCCTTTGCAGCGGCGAGAGCGGCAGCAAGGGCATGCCGTCGATCAGCACCGAACCTTCGACGGGACGCACGAAACCTGAAAACACGTTGAGAAGCGTGGTTTTGCCCGCGCCATTCGGCCCGATAAGACCACAGACAGGCGCGCTGAGTGCGGCGGTCAGCTGGTCAATCGGCCTGATGCCGCCGAAGCGCACCGAAAGCGTTTCAATTTCGATCATCGCGGCTCTCTCTTCGCGAAACGGGTGAGAAGGGCGGCAATCTGCCCGGCAATTCCACTGGGGGCGGTTGCCAGGGCGTGGAAAAGGGCGACACCGAAAATGCCGATGGTCACATAACCATCTATGCCGAGATCGGTCAGCAGGGCGGGCAATGCCCGAAGCAGCAGGCCGGCAATGACCGCGCCATACCAGTGAAATGCCCCGCCGACCGTCGCCAGCGCAAAAAGATTGAGGCTCTCGAAGGCGGAAAAGGCGCGCCCCTCCAGCTGTCCGACATTGCCTGCCAGAAGCCCGCCTGCAATGCCTGCGAGAAAGCCCGACAGTGCGAAGGCCCAGGCCTTGTACACCAGCACATTGACGCCCGATGCAATGGCGACGGTCTCGCCCTTGCGGATCAGCGCCCAGGCGCGGCCCGGCCGGGTCATCTTGTGCGCCTGCACCAGCATGAGGCCAAGGGTGGCGAAGAGGCAGGTATAAAGGAAATAAGGCGTGGCTTCCGTTGCAAGGGCCGGACGGGCAAGCATGGCGCGGCCTGCGCCATCGGCGCGGCCAAGGAAGCCGGGTCCGCCATCGGGAAAACCCCAGGCGGAAATCACGATCTGGAATGCGCCCGCCAGCATCAGCGTCACCAAAGCGAGATAGAGGCCGCGCAGGCGAAGTGCGGGAATGCCGAACAGGAGACCGATAAGGGCCGCTACTACACCGCCCGCCAGAAGGCTGATCTCGAAAGGCGGGTGGAAGCCATGGCCGATGCGCAGCGTGACCCACCCGCCAACCCCCACCAATGCGAACTGGCAGAGCGAAACAAGGCCAAGCTGGCCATAAAGCAGGGCAACACCGGCGACGGACAGCGACAGCGCCATGGCCGAGGTTGTCGCCGATATCCAGAAGGCGTTGGCCAACAGGCAGACTGCTGCGGCAAACAGCGCCATGGCAAGGCCGATGACGGCCAGAGGCTGGAACGCGCGATGATTTGGGCGAAGCGAAGGCATGGCGGCGGCGGGAAGGGTTCGTTCGTTGTTCATCGGTCCCTCAAAGCGGCTCTGGAGGTGCTTCCGAGGATCGTTACCGCTATCAGCGCGATCACGAAGGGAGCCGCGGCGCGGTAGGGCGAGATCCAGGCAATGGGTGTCAGGACGGCTTCGGCAAGGCCGATGCCGATGCCTGCAATGGCCGTGATGTAAAGCGAGCGTAGTTGGCCAAGAATTGCAGCCGCGATGGCCGGGATGACGACGAAGGTTAGAAATGTGCCTTGCAGGCGCACCAGATCGGCCAGAAGCAGCCCGGCCAGCCCCGAAAACAGGCCGGTGATGACCCAGGCCGCGGTTTCCGTATGCAGGACGCGCACGCCCAGAATGGCCGAAAGATCGCGGTCATTGGCGAGCGCCCGCATGTCAAGGCCGAGGCGCGTTCGGTTCAAAAGCAGCGTAATGGCGGCTACCATGGCGAGCGCCAGAACAAGCGCGATCAGTCTGGTAAAGGTCAGCCGCACGCCGAACAGGGTGAGATACATCTGATCGGTCGGGAATTGCAGGCGACGCGGCAGTTCGCCCCAGATAACCCCCATGGCGGCGATCAGCACGAGGGCGGGCGCCAGCGTGCCCACGGCCCGCACGACGATATCGCGATGGGACAGCATGGGTGCGAAGAGACGGCCATAAAGGAGGCTGACGGCGGTGGAGGTCGCAACGCCTGCCAGAATGGCGAAAACCAGTGGAATGTTCCATTGCAGGGTCTGCCATGCCACATGCGCGCCAAGCGCGCCGAAAGCGCCGAAGGCGAAGTTCAGAACACCGGTCGAGCGATAGAGTATGACAAGACCGACACCCGACAGGGCATAGACCGCCCCGATCCCAAGGCCGGAAATGAGAAATGGCAGAAGCGACATGATGCCCTCGATGCAATGCGAACCATTTGCCTGACAATTCACGGCGCTTCGCGCCGCACGGGAATTGCCGCGATTACCCTGCGGGCAAACGCCCGCAGGGTGAGGTGGATTACTTGAGGCTGGCTTCGTAGGCCCGGATGTCCTTCAGTTCCGGATCGGGAGAGGGCGCGCAATCGGAAATGACTTTCCACTTGCCGCCTTCGCTGACAGCCATGCGCGTGGTGGAATTGGCATTGTGGCGCAGCTTTCCGTCGCCAAAATACCAGGGCGTGCAGAATATATCGCTCTTGAAGTCCTGCACATTGCGCACTGCCGCCGAAACGCTTTCGCGCGTGATGTCGGCGCCATCAAGGCCCATCAGCGCTTTTTCAGCAATGCGGGCAGCAAGATAACCAGCCTGGGCGAAAGTATCGCGCGGGTCGGACGATTGGCCGTATTCGTCCATCACCGCGAGCCAGTTGGCATTGTCGGGCGTGTCGGCTTCGAGATCGTTGAACTCCATGTTCACATAGAACTTGCCGTCCCATCCCGCGCCGATGGTTTCCGGTACGGAAAGGTCATAGGCCGATGCGGCGGAAAGGAAAGTGATCTGTTCATTGAGCCCCTGCTCTTCGGCGGCGACGAGCAGGGGAACGGCGACGCCCTTCGACATGCCGAGGACGATCACATCCGGCTTGCCGGCGGCCGCTTGCAGAATGATCGATGTGGCATCCGCGCTGCCGGGGTCCATCAGGATGGTTTGGGCAGCAAAGCCTTTTTCCTTGGCCAGCAGCATGACGCCATCGCAGGACCATGTGCCGACATTCGGGATGTTCGGGCCGATGCAGACCACCGATTTCGCGTCCAGATGGTCGAGCGCATAGCCCATTGCGCCAAGCATGGAGACGCGGGGACCGGCATTGGTCGGCGCATAGTTTTCCGCAAAGAAACATTCGCGTGGCACACCGACGCCCGCGATCACATAGATTCCGGCTTTCTTGTAGAATTCGGCATTGGCACCGCATTCGACATAGCTGGAATTGCCGACCATCAGGACGGCTTTTTCATCGTTGACCAGCTTGGCGGCAAGCTGGGCTGCCGTTTCCGGATTCCACTGGTCGTCCTCGACCAGATATTTTACCGGGCGGCCCTTGATGCCGCCATTGGCGTTGAGGCAGTCGAAATAGGCTTTCGCCGCCTTGGTGGAGTTTGAAAAATCGTCCGGTCCCGTCTTGCCGGTAATGGCGCCGATCACGATCGGCTCGCCGGTCGCGGCCTGCCCCGTATTATCGCCGCAGGATGCGGCTGCCTGTGCCCCGGCTGCGCCTGCCAGGCTGAGCGCCAGGCCCAGCAGCAGCCCTTTTAATAAATTCAGCATGTTGTTCCTCCTCCATGTTTTGTGCCTTGGCGGCTTGGCCGGTGTTCCTCCGCACCGGCCGGTTTTTCTTATGCGGTCCCGCTCATAAACGCCGCAGCCCGTGCGCCGATCATCATGCAAGGCGCATTGGTGTTGCCCGAAACAAGCGTCGGCATGATCGAGGCATCGGCAATGCGCAGGCCTTCGACGCCGCGCACCTTCAATTCCGGCGTCACGACCGCCATGGGATCGTCGTCGCGGCCCATTTTCGCCGTCCCTGCCGGGTGGAACACCGTCTTGGCGGTCTGGCGAATATAGGCTTCGAGCGCCGCCGGGTCGGCCTCCACTCCGGGGCGCGGCAGGACACGGCGCTTGATGATTTTCTGTATGGACGGCGCATCCAGGACGCGCAGCGCCGTCTTCACACCGCGCAGGAGCGTTTCCAAATCGTCGCGATCAGCCAGTGAATTGGCGTTGAAATCCACCTTTGCGGACGGGTCCGGCGCCTTGATGCGGATCGAGCCGCGCGAACGCGGGCGTAGATAGCAGGGGCTGATCGAAAAGCCGTGGCCGGGTTCCGGCTCGCGGTCCATGAAGCCGATCAGCACGGGAAGGACATGAAATTGCACATCCGGCTGGCCGGTGCCCAACGTGTCGACGAAACCGCCGCATTCCACGACATTGGACGCGAGAAGCCCCCGTTTTGTGGTCAGATAGCGCAGCATGTGGCCGACGGTCCTGATGCCCTTATCCTGGCCCATGATGGAAATCGGCTCGCGGACTTCTGCCTGAACCGGCACTTCGAGATGATCCTGATAATTTTCACCCACGCCCGGCAGATCGGAAACCACATTGATGCCGAGCGACGACAGATGCGCGCCATCGCCGATACCCGAATGTTGCAGAATGCGGGGTGTTGCTATGGCGCCCGCGCAAAGCACGATCTCCCGGTTTGCGCGATGGATCGTTCCGTCCATCAGTTCGACGCCGACAGCCCTGCGTTGCTCGAACAGGATGCGGGCGACCTTGCGGCCGGTGAGCACTGTCACGTTGGGACGCTTTTCCGCCTCGCGCAGGAAGGCCATGGCCGAACTCCAGCGCCGTCCGTTTCGGGTCGTGCTTTGGTAAAAGCCGACGCCTTCCTGATCCGCTCCGTTGAAATCGGCGTTCGGCTTCAGGCCGGTTTCGACGGCCGCATTGACGAAGGCTTCCGAAAGGGGATGGCGGTGACGCGGGTTGGAAACGGCAAGCGGCCCGGCCTGACCGTGATAATGGCCGTTGAAAGCCTGGTTGTTCTCCAGCGCCTTGAACACCGGAAGCACCTCGTCATAAGACCAGCCGCGACAGCCCATCTGTGACCATGTGTCGTAGTCGTTGCGATGGCCGCGAATATAGATCATCGCATTGACCGACGAACCGCCGCCGAGCACATTTCCCTGCGGCACGATCGAGGGGCGTCCGTTGAGGCCGGGCTGTGGATCGGACGCATAAGGGTGAATGTCCATGCCCTTGCCCAGAACCTTGAAGAAGGTCGCAGGGATATGAATCCACGGATCACGGTCGCGGCGGCCGGATTCGATGAGCAGAACCCGGTTGGCCGGATTGGCCGACAGGTGGTTGGCCACCACGCAGCCCGCCGATCCGCCGCCGACGATGATATAGTCGAAAGCTCCGCTCATCAGCTTAGCACCGTCTGGATGGTGGTGAATTCTTTGAGCCCGTCCGTGCCGAACTCGACCCCGATCCCCGATTGCTTGACGCCGCCGAAAGGTGCATTGGGCTGGATCGCGCCATGCTTGTTGATCCATACCGAGCCGCATTCGAGCTGAAGGGCGACCGCCCGCGCCTTTTCCGCATCGCCGGACCAGACCGAACCGCCGAGGCCCGAGGGATTGTCGTTGGCACGGCGGATGACCTCGTCAATATCGCTGTAGCGGATGATGGGCAGCACGGGGCCGAACTGTTCCTCATCGACCAGGCGCGTGCCGTTGTCGATATCCGCGACCAGTGTGATCGGATAGAAATAGCCGGGGCCTTCGGGTGCTTCACCGCCGATCAGAATGCGCGCGCCCTTCGCCCTGGCGTCGTCCACAAGCTCGCGCACCTTGTTCAACTGCATGGCATTCTGAACCGGGCCAAGAACGCTTTTTTCGTCAAGGCCGTCGCCGACAACGATATTGGCGGCATATTCGGTCAGGTGCCGGCAGACATCGTCATAAATCCGGTCATGGACATAAAGGCGCTTCAGGGCCGCGCAGGTCTGGCCATTATTGATGAAGGCGCCCCAGAAAAGCCCTTCTGCGATACGGGCAGGATCGGCATCGGGCAGCACGATGCCTGCATCATTGCCGCCAAGTTCCAGCGTCAGGCGCTTCAGCGTGGCGGCTGCGGAGGCCATGATCTTCCGGCCCGTTTCGGTGGAGCCGGTGAATATCATCTTGGCAATGTCCGGATGGGCCGAGAGGGCCGCGCCGATGCTGTTCTCGCCGGTGACGACATTGACCACGCCCGCCGGCAAAACCGCATTGATGATTTCGACAAGGCGGATCGTGGAAAGCGGGGTGAGCGGGGAGGGCTTGATGACGACCGTGTTTCCCGTGCGCACGGCTGGAATGATGTGCCAGCAGGCGATCATCACCGGCCAGTTCCACGGCGTGATGGAGCCGGTAACGCCGATCGGCTTGCGGTGGATTTCGACGCGGCCCTCATTGTCGTCCTGCACCACTTCCACGGGCAGGCCAAGCTCGGCCGTATAGCGTGTCCAGGCCATTGCGCCGCCCAGTTCGAACCGGGAGCCGAGGCCGTTGAGCGGCTTGCCCTGTTCGAGCGTCAGCAGGCGGGCGAGTTCTTCCGCGTGTTCGGAAAGCTTGTCGGCAATGGCCCGGCAGGCGGCCGCGCGCTCACCATCGCCGGTTTTCGACCATGTCTGGAATGCGCTGGCCGCGGCGGCGACGGCGCGGTCGAGATCGGCTTCGCTCGCAAGCGGCATCAGCCCCACCACTTCGCCGGTGGATGGATTGCGCACTTCGGCATGGCTGGTCGTGGCAACGCATTCGCCGCCGATGAGCAGCGTGTACTGCTTCACAATGATATCCTCCCTGGCGCGCATCCCGAAAAGCGTGAAACCGTTTTCGGTATGCGCGTAAAAACAAATGGTTAGAACACGGTTCGATCTGATTGAATCGGATCATCGTTCTAACTTATCGAAAGGAGTATTGCCGCAATAAGCAGTATCGTCTTGGGGAGAAACGCGCCCCGGCTTGGACCGGAGCGCAAGCCTTCAGCAATCGCCACCTTTCAGGAGATCGGTCGGCGCGCAGTCGAACAGTTCCTTGAAGCTGCGGTTGAAATAGGAAATGTCGTTGAAGCCTGCCGAATAGGCGACTTCGGCGATGGTGCTGCCCGACTTCTGCTCCTTCAACTGCTCGATCTTTTCCTTCGCCAGCCGCAACCGCTTGTCGCGGATGACCATGGTGCAGGTAACGCCCATGCCTTGAAAGTCCTGTTGCAATGTGCGGATGGAAATGCCGAGCCGGGTTGCGAGCCAACGTGCGGAAAGCTCGGTTTCCGTCAGGTGCCGGTCGATCAGAAGGTCGACGATTTGCAGGCGTTTGCTTGCGCTGTCATGGAGGCTGTGCAGCGGGGCGCTCTCGCCGGTTGAATGAAAGGCCTGGCGCGTGGCGTTGAACATGAGCTGGCGCAGATGCGGCGAAGCGGAATCCGATTCCGTCGTCGCCATGATTTTCGCGATGAGCGCATGGAGCATATGCGCCATCGGATCGTGTGCGGAAAGCTTGCGGGCAATATCGAAGTGCATGCGGCTGTCGGAATACATCAATTGCCGCGGCAGATGCAGCGACAGATGATTGGAAAAGCGCCCGCCGAAATAAAAGGTTGTTGGCCGCGTGGAATCGACGAGGATGCATTCGCCGACATCAAGAATATTCTGGCGGTCGCCATGCTCCAGGCCGCAGCTTCCCTCAAGCTGCACGATGAGGAAAAGATGTTCCTGCGCATCGCGGCGAACATCATCCCATCCCCGGCTCACACAATCGAGATCGTTTGAAACATGGGCGAATTCCATGCCGCAGACGTCGATGCGCCGGGCGGCGCCCGTCACCGCATCGCCTTTTTCCACAGTCTGCGGATTGAAATTGCCGCACACGGAGCGAAGATCGCTGGACCACTGATCGTAGGGGATGGCTTTCCACGCATCCGGTACGAGGTTGCTATAGTGAACGAGTTCCAACTTTGCCTCCCAACAGAGCCGGTGGTTTCGCGGCATGAAATGCCGGAAACAAGGGGAAAATATGCCTCCGGCACGGCGCGGAGTCAATATAATTCACCTGTTAATTAATTTGAGCCGCATGCGTGAAGCAGAGTTTTGAGCCAGCCTGTTTCGATAGATTTTCCCCTGCCGGAAGAGTGAATGACAGTAAAGCGCCCATTTTAGGCAGTCTCTATGCGGACAAGATGATAAATCAGGGCTATTTTGAATTTGCCTTCCACCCCCCACAGAAGGCAGGCGCGGACCTCCTCCCGCGTCACCCCCTTGGGCCAGGCTGCATTGTAGTGGCTAATCGCAGCCTGGCCCTATTGCTACAGTTGCATTCTTCGTGAGGTTGAACCTGACGCAATTGCGACTGTGGTTCTATAATGCTCTCCATTAATGTTCCCGTGATCAAACTGGCCGCTTCGGCGGCCTTTTTTGCGGCGTGAATATTTGTGCAAACGGCTTTGCAAATCAGCTGAACTGATGTTCTTGAAGGCGCGAAAGCTGGAGCATGAAAATGAAATACACAAAGCCGGACATTATCCTCCAAAGCGTTACCAGACGTGAGGAACAGAATGCCTGGGAGATAGGGATGCGGGTGATTTTCCGAAATATCGGCTCGCATATTCTGGTCCTGTCGATCCCCATGGAAAAGACCCTTGAGGATGGCACGCAGCAGGCGCTCACAATGTCGCAAGCCGCCGACGAGGCGCAAAGGATCGTCATCACCGATCTTCTGGCCACCGCTGCGCTGAATGCAGACTGGCTGGACGAAAATCTGCGGGAAACGATCTATAATGCCTTCCCGCAGGCAAGGCCCTGATGCCGTTCGATAGGGTGGTTCCTGTTGCGACAGAAAAGCCGGGACCACTTCAACTCTTCGTTTTGTCTTATTGCTCCGCGCAGGCGTTTCACGCCTTTGGCTCCAAAATGCTTTTTGCGATTGGCTGAACATCCGCGCCGCGCAACCCTTTGAAGAGTGGCATTTCGGTGCATATTCCAGAAAAGGTTTCAAGAATGAGACTTGCAACATAAAACATCATGATTATGATGTTTTATGTGATAGCGAGATACGGACATGGCTGAAAATCAGATGCGCACACGCCGCCGCACGCAACAGGAAAGGCGGGAGGAGACCCGCAAGGCCTTGCTGGAAGGCATGATGGCGGCGCTGATCGAGCTTGGCTATGCGCGCACGACCACCCATGAGATCATCCGTAGGGCAGGCCTGACTTCAGGGGCGCTGCAACACCATTTCGCGTCGCGGGGAGAGCTGCTTCTTGCGCTTGCGGATTATCAGTTCGATGCGGTTTGCGAACAGCTTGAAGCCTTTGCGAATGACGAAAATTCCAGGGTGGACTGGCGAAGCTTTATCGATCTGTTGCGCGATATCTATTCGAGCCCCCGTTATATGGCGATCTGGGAAATCGTGATGGGGACGCGTGCAGACACGCATCTGCATGGCTTGATCCTGCAACACCGAATCCAGTCGCAGGCCAAGCTCGATGAACTCTGGACCACGGTTTTCGAAGCGCGCATTCCCGACCGGCAAAAGCGCACCGATCTCATGCATCTGACGCTTTCCACCCTGCGCGGCTACGTCTTCTACAACGTCATCGCACCGGACCAGGCTTTTCTGGAGCGTCAGAGACAAATGCTGTTTTCCATGCTGGAGGCGGAAATGGACCGGCCCGGCAAACACACGGAACATCCGATGATTGACCGGGCTAGCCCCTAGGCTGCCCGCCAGAATTCGCTCGTGAAGGGGACTGAACATGCATTCCTATGGTTTGAAAGCGATTGCCCTTGGCCTCTTCCTTGTCGCAGGCGGAATTGCCGGGCCGGGCACGGCGCATGCACAGGCTTCCAATAGCACTGTTGCTCCGCTCGCAACCGGGATGACCAATACGGGTTCGGCGGAGGCACAAGTGACCGAGGCCATCCGCAGGGGCGACATTCTCACGATCAAGATCCGGTTTGCTCCGGTCGTTCCGGGCAAGATGGAATCCATCTACAGCCAGATCACGAAGGATGATTACGAAAACGATTTTTATGTGCTTGCTGGGGACAAGAAGTATCTGCTTCTGACGGATAGCCAGGACAAGCCGTTGACCAATCCGCAATTGTCCATCCGCAACAGCGAAAACTCGCCCGTTTCCGGAACATGGTATGGCCGGTTTCCTGCGCCGCCAAAGGATATCGGCGAAGTTTCGCTTACCATCCGCGGTGTCGAAACCATCGATGCCATCCCGATTTCCGATAAATAGCCATGAGGGGTCTGGCAGGAATAGCGGCTCTTGTGCTGTTGGCTTCGGCGGGTTGTGCATATGCGCAAGCCGGGGATTACAAGCGGGACATTCGTGCGCTGAAGGCGACGGTGTTGTCGCTCAAGGGGCTTCATCCCGGCCTGGAATCGTCGGCCTCCTCGCTTCGTGGCCGGATCGATGACCTCGCGGCCAGAAACAGCGGCCTTACCGTTCGGCAGGACGCGGGGAGCGTCCGGGTTTCGATGACCGGCGATGTGCTGTTCGATTTCGACAAGGCGGCCATAAAACCGGCAGCGGAGCCAGTGCTGAATGAAATCGCGCGCCTGGTCACGTCGCTGGGTCCTGATAGGACGATTATCGAGGGGCACACCGATTCCAAGGGGTCGGCGGCCTATAATCGGGCGCTTTCGCTGCGCCGCGCAAAGGCTGTTGCGCTCTGGCTGGAAGCGCATGGTGTCGACCGGGAAAAGCTTTCCGCCATCGGCCTTGGAAGCACCCGCCCGGTTGCGCCCAACAACAAGGCGGATGGGCAGGACAACCCGGAAGGCCGGGCGCAGAACCGGCGCGTGGAATTTGTGCTGCCCAAGGGGAAATAGGCGGCTTGCCCTGCCTGTCGGCTCCAGCAATCCGCGTCAGCAGAAGCGGTCCTGCGCAAGAAAATCCGGGTCATGGCCGCCGATCCTATTTCCCTTCGATGCAGAAGGATAGCCCTCCCGCGTGAATGCGGGAGGAAAGATGCGTCAGCTGTCCTTGGTAAAGGTATTGTCTGCTTCACCACGGAAGAAGTCGCGGCCATATATCAGGAGACACAGGACAACACCGGTCGCAAAGGCCCAGGCAGCGCCGCGGGTGGCAAGAACCGCGCCGACCACGCCCGCAATGCCGAGATCGCGCTGGGAACGGGCTTCGAGAATGCCGACACGGACTGAAACATAGCCCTGAATGAGCAAGGTAAGGGCGAGTGCGACGCCGAGGATCGGCTGTACCAGGGTGACGATCGGCATCAGGAACAGGCCGGTATTGGTGCCCCAGCGAAATGAGCCTGCACCGCCAAAGATCGAATGCATCGCCTTTTTTCCTTGAGAAAAACGCTCGGTGATGACGACGTGCATGGCAGACCAGAGCGGCCCGCACATGCACACATCCGGCCCCAGAACGCTCA
Source organism: Brucella anthropi (assembly GCF_046630315.1). Taxonomy (GTDB): domain Bacteria; phylum Pseudomonadota; class Alphaproteobacteria; order Rhizobiales; family Rhizobiaceae; genus Brucella; species Brucella anthropi_A. The sequence continues at coordinate 225,657 of NZ_LQBD01000001.1, forward strand.
TTGCGGCATTGCGTCCGCCAAAGATGAGATGCGCCCGGTCTGGATTGTAGTCCACCTTCTCATCAGGACGCGCCTCGTCGGCTTCCTTCAGGATGGCGCGGCTTTGCAGAACGTCGCCGAACACGACGATATAGGCTGCAAGCATTGTCGGGATTGCGCTGAGGAACATCGAAAGAGGTGGCAAGCCAAGGCCGAAAACCGTGTATTCGCGCCAAAGCGTGGTGAAATCCGGACTTGTGATCGACCACTCAAGCTTCGGCCACTGCGCTTCGCCGAAAAGGGGAGCGATGATGACCGCGAGCAGGATAATCGGAAACACGCCAAGCTTTCCGACGATGGCAAGGACAGGATTGCTGTTCTTGATACGTGCAAAATGGCGGGAAAAGATGACGTAGAAGCCGAGGCCGACGGCGATGGTGATCGTAAACGGGAAAGTGTCGAAACGTCCGCCCAGCTGGAAAACCGATATGACGGCGGCAAATCCCGCACCGACAATGATGCCCGCCTTGATGGCGGCGGGAATAAGCTGCACCACCCGATGGGCCATGCCCGTCGCGCCTATCAGGATGGAGAATATGCCGAGCATCATCTGGAATGCGACCAGAGCGTGGACACGTTCCGGTCCTTCGGGAAAAGTGGCGCAATAGGCCATGAGGAGCGGAATGGCAGGCGTGATCCAGCCCGGAACGACGGGATCGCCCAGAAGATGGTGCGTCAGGTAAAAGAGCCCGTTCAGCACGACGACGGCGAGGGCCACCTCGAAAGGCATCCCAAGGAGTTCTGTCATAAGCGGGATGGCGGACAGGTCCACCGCGCACATCAGCAAGCCTTGAAAATAATCAGGCCACTCGAACTTGTAATGGACGAAAGGCAGGCGGATTTTGAACGGTCCGGCAGGCCAATAGGGCTGCTCCTGACCGTCGATACGTTCAGTGCTCAATTTATTCTCCACAGACACGGAACCAAGCTGCGGAGAAGCGGTAGTCAGCGCGCTTCTCCGGCGTTCGGTCGTCAGATTTTGTTATGTTTGGTCAGAAAGCTTCGCGGTAGAGCGCCAGGGCGTCGGCCTCGGTCACGTCGACCGGATTATTGCCCAGAAGCCGGGTTTGCAGCATCGCGTCGCGCGCCAGCATTTCGAGGCTGTCTTCCGTCACGCCGACATTACGCAGGCGGCGCGGGGCGCCGGACTTGTCCATCAGCTCTTCCATATAGGTGACGAAGGCCGCCGAGCGCTCTTCCATCGTGCCTTCCACTCGTCCTAGAAGGAGATCGGCAAGTTCTGCATAAAGCTTGGCCGCGCCCGCCATATTGTAGCGCAACACTGGCCCCAGCATCAGCGCATTGGAAAGCCCGTGCGGCACATGGTAATGACCGCCAAGTGGGTAAGCCAGCGCGTGAACGGCGCCGACAGGCGAATTGGAAAAAGCCTGACCGGCATAATTGGCGCCGAGCAGCATGGCCTCGCGGGCATGACGGTCATTGCCGTTTTCACAGGCCGCGACCAGATTCGCCGAAAGAAGCGTCAGCGCCTCCCGGGCGAAAGCGTCGGACAGCGGGTTCTTCTTGATGCGGCTCGTATAGGCCTCGATCGCATGGACCATGGCGTCGATGCCGGTTGCAGCCGTATGCAGGGCAGGCAGGCCGCAGGTCAGTTCGGCATCCAGAATAACGAAGTCGGCGTAAAGCTGACGCGCGACCACGCCCATCTTCGTGGTCTCACCAGTCGTCAGAATGGTGATGTTCGTGACTTCCGATCCGGTTCCGGCTGTTGTCGGAATCTGGATCAGTGGAAGGCGGCTGCCCTGCACCTTGCCGATGCCATATAGTTCGGAGAGCTCCTGTTCCGAGACGAGCAGCACGGCTGCGAGCTTGGCAATATCCATGGAGGAGCCGCCGCCAAGGCCCAGCACGATATCGCAGTCTGCGGCCTTTGCCTGTTCGACGCAGGCAAACAGCACGGATTCCGGCGGATCGGCTACCACATCATCGAAAATGCTGATACCGAAACCGGCTTTTTCCAGCGAGGCCAGCGCATGGTCCAGGACACCGGCCTTGTGCAGTCCCTTGTCCGTCACGATCAGAATCCTGCGTTCGGAAAACCGTTCGCCGAGGATTTCGCCAAGACGCTTCGCAGCGCTCCATTCGACGAGCATCGAGCCGACGGTATCGAATGAAAATGGCTTGATCTCAGTTGTCATCATTCCACCCTTATCACTTTCACCAGCGCCGAGGTCTCTCATTTCCTCACCGGCACACAACGCTGGGCTTTCTTCGCAAGCGCTTCTGTCTTGGGAAGGAGGCGCCTGTGCAATTCTCCGATGCAGCCGATGCACCGGCAGTTCCGAAAGGAAGGTCTTGAGATAAACCTTCCGTTTGTTCGATATACTGAACAATGTTCAGAACTGAATGACCGATACAGGATATGAAACCGGACTGTCAATTTCTCCCTTTGGCTAAGTCACGGAAATTGGCCCTGAAGATTTAGTGGATGCAACGAACCAAGAGATAAGTAATTGAAAATCCTTATCTGTTGGCAGGATATACGACTTTATGAGGGTTTACGCATTATTCTGACGGGAAACACCTGCCGCAACAAGGGCGAGCCTCCATCGCATTGCATGGTGCGAAGGGCCGAAGCGACTGGACGCACGGATTGCCTTGCCTGTACCCTGCCTGACGTTTAACCGAAAGGCGGGAGGGACTGGCATGGATGTCACGATCATAACAGGAGCATCGGAAGGTATCGGTGCGGAAACTGCGCGGCAGATTGCCCGGCGCGACCGATCTGGTGCGGCGCTTGTCCTCGCCGCGCGCAACGTGGAAAAGCTGGAAAGTCTGGCGACCGAATTGCGACAGCTGGGCAGTTCGGTTCTTGTGGTGCCAACGGATGTGAAAGATCGCGCGGCCTGCATCGCCCTGATTGACCGGGCGGTGTCTGCTTTCGGACGCATCGATACGCTGATCGTGAATGCCGGCATGTCGGCCCACGCCAATTTTGCCGAAATCAAGCCGGACGATCTCAACTGGATGCATGATCTGATGGAATTGAACTACTGGGGAAGCGTCTGGCCCATTCATGCGGCACTTCCTCATCTTGCCGCGAGCCGGGGACGGATCGTGGCGGTCTCCTCTGTCGCCGGCTTGATCGGCGTGCCGGGCCGCACGGCTTATAGCGGAACGAAGTTCGCGCTATCTGGCTTCTGCGAGGCGCTTCGTCCAGAGCTCGAACCAAGCGGCATATCGGTTACGATCGTCTATCCGGGCGTCGTCAAAACCGACATTCGCAAGGTGGGCTATGGCGCAAGCGGTAGCGCTCTGGGAATGAGCGGCGTGCGTGAAGATGACATGATGCCGGTCGAGGAAGCCGTGCGGCTCATGCTGGAAGCCGTGCAGGCCCGCAGGCGTGAAGTGTTGATGACGCGCCAGATGCGATTGGGACGGTGGTTGAAGCTTGTTGCCCCAACGCTGGTGGACCGCATGGCGCTCAAGGCCGTCAAGCCGGAATTCAGGCCGAAGCCGATCAAACCCGCCGAATAACAGCTATTCCCCATCATGGGCTGACGTTGACGTTGCCGTCTCGTTTTGCGACACATAGGGAATGCAAACCTCCATCACAATCGATCAGGACTATCTCGTAACACGGCTCAAGGCGCTGCTGGCCATACCGAGCCCGACCGGGTTTACCGACGAGGCCGTGCATTACGTCGCGCGGGAGCTTGAGCATCTTGGGCTTGAGGTCCTGCTGACGCGCAGGGGCGCCATTCGGGCGCGCAGGGCGGGCCTGTCCGAGAGGCCCGCGCGCGGGATCGTATCGCATGTCGATACGCTTGGCGCACAGGTTAAATATCTGAAGGATAACGGACGGCTGGAACTGGTTTCCATCGGCAACTGGTCGGCGCGTTTCGCCGAAGGTGCTCGCGTTTCCATCTTTTCGTCCAAAGGCACGTATCGCGGTTCGATCCTTCCCTTGAAGGCTTCCGGCCATACATTCAATGAGGAAGTGGATACACAGCCTGTTGGCTGGCCTCATGTCGAGCTACGCGTCGATGCGCTTGCCCGAAACCGTGATGATCTGTTGCAGCTCGGTATCGATGTCGGTGATATTGTTGCGGTCGATCCCGCACCGGAATTCATCGATAATGGCTTTATCGTTTCGCGCCACCTCGATGACAAGGCAGGCGTTGCCATCATGCTTGCAGCCCTTGAGGCGATGCAGAGGGCGGATGTGGAAACGCCGGTCGATAGCTATTGGCTGTTCACCATCGGCGAGGAAGTGGGCGTTGGAGCATCGGCGGTCGTCGTGCCGGATATTGCCTCGCTGGTTGCCATCGACAATGGCACCACAGCACCGGGCCAGAATTCGTCCGAGTTCGGTGTCACGCTTGCCATGGCCGATCAGACCGGGCCGTTCGATTACCATCTTACGAAGAAGCTGTATGAGCTTTGCGCAGAACATGACATCCAGGTCCAGAAGGATGTTTTCCGCTATTATCGTTCGGATGCGGCCTCGGCGGTCGAGGCGGGGCACGACGTGCGCACGGCGTTGCTCACCTTTGGGGTCGATGCGTCGCATGGTTATGAGCGCATTCATCTGAGCGCGCTCACTTCCATAGCAAAACTTGCGGTTCACTACGCAATGAGCGAGGTCGAGATCAAGCGCGATGCCGAGGAAACAGCCAAGGGACTCAAGGGTTTCACGCATCAAAAGTCGACCAAGGCCGAGCAGAATCTGAAACCGGAAGATACCCCTGCGGAATAGGCTTTCAACTGTCTGAAATCGCAAGCGGGTCAGGGTCAAGACCTATTCATTTGGTGAAAATGGTGTGAGGCCATCCGTTTGGATAGGAGGAGAAAAGGCGAAGGAAATGTGGTCCATTTTCGAGCCTTTTCGACAAAGTAGCCGGACGGATGGACCACATCCTCTGGACACCGAATGACTGGCGATCTGCTGCGTCGAGCCGCTTGATCGGGGCCCCGTTCTTCGTGGCTCTCCTTGCAACTCTTGTCATTTCAGCTGCCATTTCCATCAAATAAATAGGTCCTGACCCAAGGGTCCGCTTTTTTCATCTCTTGAAAATTAATTATGATAATTCATTGATGATTGTTGATTTATGCCTATAAATTAGGGTGAGACGGATTTGACAAGCGAAGGGGAACCCCATGAGAAGGTTATTCCGTGCCATCCTGACTGCCATGGTATTTACGGTTGCCGGGGCGGGCGCAGTCGCATTGGCGCAGACACCGCCCAATGTGCTGATTGTCGGGCAGATCGCAGAGCCGCAATCGCTCGACCCGCATACAGTCACGGCCACCAATGATTTCCGCATTCTCGTCAACATTTACGATGGCCTTGTGCGCTACAGGGACGGAACGCTGGAAGTGGAACCCGCACTGGCTGAAAGCTGGACGATTTCGGACGACGGCAAGACCTATAGGTTCAAGCTGCGTCAGGGCGTGAAGTTTCATGACGGGTCGGATTTCAATGCCGAAGCGGTCAAGTTCAACTTTGACAGAATGCTGAAGGAAGACCATCCCTTCTACAATACCGGGCCATTTCCGCTCTCGTTCAATTTCTCGTCCATCGACGCAGTCAATGTGCTCGATGAGCACACTGTCGAGTTCAAGCTGAAGGAGCCCTTTGCTCCGTTCCTCTCCAATCTGGCCTATCCGACCGGCCTGATTGTTTCACCGGAGGCTGTCAAGAAATACGGCAAGGAATTTGGCCGCCATCCATCGGGGACAGGCCCGTTCAAGTTCGCCGAATGGCAATCGGGCCAGCGTGTGGTGGTTGAGCGCAATCCCGCTTATTGGGATAAGGCGCCGACATTGGAGGCAATCGTGTTCCGCCCGATCACCGATGCCAACACCCGCGTCGCGGAGATGATGGCTGGCGGGCTGGATGTCATGGTGGAAGTGCCGCCGGATAATCTGGCCACCTTCAGGCAGGACGCGAATTTTGCGGTTGCCGAACAGGCAGGGCCTCATGTCTGGTTCACCATCCTGAACACGAAAAGCGGTCCGTTCGCGGATAAGAAGGTGCGTCAGGCAGCAAACTATGCGGTCAATAAGCAGGGGCTTGTCGACAATGTTTTGCAGGGTTCCGCAACCGTTGCGCCAGGGCCTATCCCGCCTGCCTTCAACTGGGTCGAGAATAAGACCGAGCCCTATCCTTATGATCCGGAAAAGGCCAAGGCGCTTCTTGCCGAAGCTGGAGCCGGCAATCCGGAAATCACCTTCTATGTGACGGAAGGCGGTTCGGGCATGCTTGATCCGATCACCATGGGTGCTGCCATCCAGGCAGATCTTCAGGCCGTGGGTTTCAAGGTCAAGATCGAAACCTATGAGTGGAACACGTTCCTCGGCAGGGTCAATACGGGGCTGGAGGGCAAGGCCGATATGGCCGAGATGGCGTGGATGACCAATGATCCAGACACGGTACCCTATCTGACGCTGCGTAGCGACGCGCTGCCGGACAAGGGCGGCTTCAATTCGGGATACTATTCCAATCCGCAAGTGGACGCGCTTCTGGAAAAGGCACGTTCATCGACCGATCAGGCTGAACGCGGCAAGCTTTATGGTGAAGTGCAGACCATCGTTCACGACGATGCGCCATGGCTTTTCGTGGCGAACTGGAAACAGAACGCAGTCACGACGGTAGCCGTCAAGGGTTTCAAGCTGCAACCGTCCTTTCTGCTGCATTTGAAAGACGTCACCAAGGAATAAACGGGGAGGGCGTTCATGCCAGCCTATATCCTCAAGCGGCTTGTCGCGGTTATTCCCGTTTTGCTCGGGCTCTCGATCATCGTTTTTCTGGTCATGGCGATGATCCCGGGCGATACGGCAACCGCGTTGCTCGGATCATATGCAACACCGGAAAATGTTGAGCGGATCAATCGCGATCTCGGCCTCGATAAGCCGTTGGTGCAACAATATTTCATCTGGATCGGCAATCTCCTGCACGGCGATTTCGGGCGCTCCTTCGTGCTCAATCGCCCGGTGCTGGACGAGGTTCTCGAACGTTTTCAGGCCACGCTTGTCCTTGCTGGTGTCGCGCTGGTGCTTTGTTCCATCTTCGGGCTGCTTGCAGGCATTGTTTCGGCGGTACGTCAGTTCGACTGGGTGGACAGGACGATTACGTTCATCGTGCTGGCGGGAATTTCCATTCCCTCATTCTGGCTCGGGCTGCTCCTGATCTATCTGTTCGCGGTCCATTGGCGCATCCTGCCGGCCTCCGGCATGTATGCCGTCTATGGCGGCGGTGATTGGAAGGATCTGCTTTGGCATCTGATCCTGCCCGCCGCGACGCTGGCCGTGGTGGCGGCGGGCGTCATCGCACGCCTGACCCGCAGTGCGATGCTGGAAGTGCTTCGCCAGGATTATATCCGGACTGCCCGGGCCAAGGGCCTCAATGAGCGCCGCGTGATTTACGCCCATGCATTTCGCGCCGCACTTGTCAGCGTCATTCCCGTCATCGGTATTCAGGCTGGGTTCGTTCTGGGCGGCGCTGTCTACATCGAGACCGTGTTCCAGTGGCCCGGTATCGGCGCCATGCTGGTGAAAGCCATTTCCACCCGCGATATCCTGCTGGTGCAGGGCGGCGTGCTTGTGGTCGCCGCGAGCTATGTCCTCTTCAATCTGCTGGCTGATGTCATCCAGACCATGCTCGATCCAAGGATACGCTCATGAGCGCGCTTCCGGAAATTTCTGTCGCGCCGGTGGCTAGCCGCCTGTCCTCCTGGCGTCTCCTTATGAGCAATCGCCTGGCGGCTTTCGGCTTTTTTCTGCTGGTCCTGATCTGCCTCGTCATTCTGCTGGCGCCGGTTCTGCCGCTTACCGACCCCGATGCCACGTCTCCCGCAATGCGATTGCAGCCGGCCTTCAGCGAAGGGCATCTTCTGGGAACCGATCAGCTCGGCCGCGATATATTGAGCCGCGTCATATGGGGCACGCGGGTGTCTGTTGCCGTCGGCTTTGCGGCGACGCTGATCGCGGCAATCGTCGGATCGGCCATCGGTCTCGTGGCTGGCTATGCGGGCGGGCGAACCGACAGTCTGATGATGCGCGGCATCGATATGCTGATGGCGTTTCCCTATATCCTGCTGGCGCTGGCTATCGTGGCAGTGCTGGGGCCAGGCCTGATGAACGCGCTCTATGCGATTGCAGTGGTCAATATTCCCTTCTTCGCCCGCAACGTTCGCGGGGTGACGCTGGGTCTTGCACATCGAGAGTTCATCGATGCTGCCCGGCTTTCAGGAAAAAGCCCGATCTCGATCCTGTTGAGCGAAGTGTTACCCAATGTGCTGCCGGTTATCGTCATTACCATGTCGACGACGGCGGGCTGGATGATCCTTGAAACGGCAGGCTTGAGCTTTCTCGGCCTTGGCGCACAGCCGCCGCAGGCCGATCTCGGCTCCATGCTCGGTGAGGGAAGGGCGCAATTGTTCAATGCCCCGCACGTCTCTATCGTGCCCGGCTTGATGATCTTCCTGCTGGTCATCAGCCTCAACGTGTTGGGAGATGGCGTGCGCGATGTTCTTGATCCGCGATTGCGGTCCGGCGCGCTGGCGCGACCGGGTGCGGTAACAGATATCGCCAAGGATCGGTCGTCGCCTGTCATCAATGACAGGGAGAAAGCCCTTTCGATTGCAGGTCTCGAAACGGGCTTTGTCAATGGCGGGTATTTCGCCCCCGCTGTCCGCAATGTTTCACTGGAACTGAAACGCGGCGAATGTCTCGGCCTGATCGGGGAGAGCGGATCGGGCAAAAGCGTGACTGCCTTGTCGGTCATGGGGCTGGTGGCATCTCCACCCGGCCTTATCCGCAACGGGGCGATCTATCTGGGCGATCGGGACGTTCTTTCAATGTCTGAAACCGAGTTGACCGCGGCACGGGGCGCAAGGGTTGCCTATGTGTTTCAGGACCCGCTGACGACCTTGCATCCGATGTATCCGGTCGGACGGCAGGTGGAGGAAGCGATATCGGCGCATCGGCGGGTCGGGATGAGCGAGCGGCGCGGGCAGGCGATTGCTCTTCTTGAAAAGGTTGGCATACCGGATGCAGCGGAGCGGGCCGATCACTATCCGCACCAGTTGTCGGGCGGTCAGCGCCAGCGTGTCGGCATTGCCATGGCGCTGGCCAATGATCCCGATATCATCATTGCGGATGAGCCGACCACGGCGCTCGATGTCACCGTACAGGCGCGGATTCTCGAATTGCTGCACGATCTCCAGCACGAGCGCGGCATGGCACTCCTGTTCATCACTCACGATTTCGGTGTGGTTTCGGAAATTTGCGATCGCGTGGCCGTGATGAAAGATGGCGAGATTGTCGAAACAGGCACGACGTCGGAAGTTCTTTCCAATCCGCAGCACAACTATACGAAGCGCTTGATAGCCTGCGTGCCTGAACTGGGGCAGGGCGGCAGCTTTCTGGACCGTGTGGCGGGGCTCTTCAAGCGTGAACACGGAAAGGCGGCAGGATGAGTGAAAATGCGATCAGCGTGCGCGATCTCACCAAAACATTCGGTGGCGGACGAACGCTTCTGGGGAGAGTATGCCACAAAATCGAGGCAGTGAAAAACGTTTCGCTGGATCTTGGGCGCGGTGAAACGCTGGCAATTGTCGGCGAGAGCGGGTCGGGCAAAAGCACGCTCGCCCGGATGCTTGTCGGGTTGACCACGCCGACAGGCGGAACGATGACGATTGCTGGCCGGGATGCAAGCGAACTGCGAAAATCCGGCGCGCGGGCATTCGGCAAGGTTATACAATATGTGTTTCAGGACCCTGTTGCTTCGCTCAATCCGAGAAAGACGATCCGGCAGACATTGGAAACGCCGCTTAGTCTACTGGGCGGGCTGAATTCAGCTCAGCGCCAGCAACGCATGATGCAATTGCTCGATGCCGTTCAGATGCCCAAGGATACGCTGGAACGCTATCCGCACGAATTTTCCGGCGGGCAGGCGCAACGTATCGCTATTGCTCGCACGCTGGCGGCCGAAGCGGAAATCGTGGTGCTCGACGAACCGGTCAGTGCGCTGGATGTCTCCGTTCAGGCGCAGGTTCTTTTGCTTCTGGATCAGCTGAAGAAAGAGTTCGGCCTCTCCTATCTTTTTATCAGTCACGACCTTGCTGTAGTGGAAGCCATCTCCGACAGGGTCGCGGTGATGTATTTCGGGGAAATCGTTGAGGAAGCGACCGCAAGCGATCTTTTTGCCAGGCCGGAACATGCCTATACACGACAGCTCGTGGAAAGCGCGCCGCGCATCAGGAGAAAGTAGCAGGATATGGTCAGAACGGGCCGGAATTTCGATCACGAACCGCAGCCGCGCGCGCAGGCGGCAAAGGCCCGCCGGCGGCCGGAGGAGATCGCCGACCGTATCAAGGATTTTATCCGCTCGGACGCATTGAAACCCGGCGATCGATTGCCGCAGGAAAAGGAGCTCATCGACCAGTTCAAGGCCGCCAAGGGCACCATTCGCGAAGCGATGAAGGCGCTGGAGACGCAGGGGCTGATATTTACGCGCAGCGGCCCCGGCGGCGGGGCTTTCGTGGCCGAACCTTCCGCCCGGCATGCAATGGAAATGCTCGGAAGCTATTTCTTCTTCGACCAGCCAAGCCTCGCCGAAATCTATGCCATCCGCAGGCTCCTCGAACCGGAGATCGCGGCCATTCTGTCTGGACGATTGACCGGCGACGATATTGCCCGGCTGGAAAATACAATGCGCGTCTATGACCGCCCGCCGGTCGATCTTGGTGATCAGTATCGCCAGCGTGTCGCTGAACTGGATTTCCACTCCCTGCTGGCGCAGCTTTGTCCGAACCGTTTGCTGGGCTTCATCTGCGGGCTGACCCATAATCTGTTGCGAAATCTGCCGATTGCGCGCGCGATCTATGCCGATCCGACGCCGGCCTCGCGGGAAGAGGGGCTCATCTTTCAGCATCGTCTGCTGGCGGCGCTTGTCGAAAATCGCAGCGAAGATGCGCGCCGCATTGCGCATGAACATATGGTTTCGGCTGAAAACTATATGCTTTCCAAGGCGGAAACGATCGGGAAGACCGCGTAGCGAAAACCAAAAAGTTGGGAACAATCCCGACGCTCCCGCATTTGCAATTGTGCAGGCCGCCGTCATAACAGATGCGACGGCCTCATTTGTTTATGAATGACAATGGAGGTTTCGACCCTTTTTATGTGTGGTATTTGCGGAGAAGTCAGGTTTGACGGCGGTTCGCCGTCGGTTTCGGCAGTCTCGAAAATGGCGGATGTGCTCAGTCCTCGCGGACCGGATTCATCCGGAATTGTAGTCCGGGGCAATATCGGTTTCGGGCATCGAAGACTGAGAATTCTCGATCTCTCCGAAAAATCGCAGCAGCCGATGATCGACGCCGATCTTGGCCTGACGCTGGTGTTCAATGGCTGCATCTACAATTTCCGCGAATTGCGCGCAGAATTGGAACAGAAGGGCTACAAGTTCTTTTCCGATGGCGATACGGAAGTCATTCTTAAGGCTTGGCATGCATGGGGTGAAAGCTGTGTAACGCGCTTTCTCGGCATGTTTGCCTTTGCCATTCATGAGCGGGATACGGGCAGGGTCATCCTCGCGCGTGACCGTTTTGGCATCAAGCCGCTCTATCTTGCCGAGGTGGATGGCGCCTTACGCTTTGCCTCTTCGCTGCCTGCCCTGGTCAAGGCTGGTGGCATCGATACGTCGATCGACCGGGCAGCCCTGCACAATTACATGAGCTTTCATGCTGTCGTGCCGCCACCGCGCACGATTTATAATGGTGTACGAAAGCTTCCCCCCGCGACAATCCGCATCTACGAACCGAACGGACATTTTGCCGACCGCATATATTGGCAGGCGCCCTACCGTCGACTGCCCGGTGACGGGGCCTTGAGCCGGGAGGAATGGCAGGAACAATTGTTCGATAGGATGCGTGTCGCTGTCAAACGCCGGATGATTTCCGATGTGCCGGTCGGTGTGCTTTTGTCCGGTGGGGTGGATTCGAGCCTGATCGTCGGACTGCTTGCTGAAGCCGGTCAATCGGGCCTCATGAGCTTTTCAGTCGGTTTTGAGGAAGCGAACGGGGAGAAAGGCGACGAATTTGTCTATTCCGACCTGATCGCAAAACATTTCGGCACCGAACATCACAAGATATTCGTGCCCTCCGCTGATCTCATGGATGCCTTGCCGGGAACGATCGCGGCAATGTCCGAGCCGATGGTGTCCTACGACAATGTCGGCTTCTATCTTCTTTCCAAGGAAGTTTCGAAACATATCAAGGTCGTCCAGTCGGGACAGGGCGCGGACGAAGTTTTCGGCGGTTATCACTGGTATCCGCCACTGGTCGATTCCAACGATGTCGTCGGCGATTATGCAAAAGGGTTTCGGGATCGCGCGCATGACGTGCTGGCGACGCAGCTATCGCCGGAATGGATGCCGGAGCGTGATCACAGTCATGAATTTCTGGAGGAATGTCTGTTGCAGGAGGGGGCGGACACACCTGTCGACCGCGCCTTGCGGCTCGACACGAATGTGATGCTTGTGGATGACCCGGTCAAGCGCGTGGACAACATGACGATGGCCTGGGGACTTGAGGCGCGGGTGCCGTTTCTGGATCATGAACTGGTCGAGCTTGCCGCCCGCATTCCGCCGGAGGAAAAACTGCGGGACGGCGGCAAGGGCATCCTCAAGGACGTAGCGAGGAAAGTCGTCCCGAGCGAAGTCATCGACCGCAAGAAGGGATATTTTCCGGTGCCGCAGCTCAAATATATCGCCGGGCCCTATCTCGACATGCTGCGCGACGCTCTTTCTTCGCGGAAGGCAAGGGAGCGCGGGCTTTTCCAGCGCGATTATCTCGAACGCCTGTTTGCAAATCCGTCCGGACACATCACGCCCTTGCGCGGTTCGGAACTATGGCAGGCCGGCCTCCTTGAAATGTGGCTTCAGGCCCAGGAGGCATGAAATGCGGAAAACTGGTGAGGTGGATATGACCCGGCAGAAAGCGAGGGGCCGCAAGGCCTTTTCGCACCGTCTGACGCGCTTGCGCACCCCTGAAAGCGCTGGCTTTTATCAGGAACATGCGCATGGCCATGACAGGGCGGGAGGCGAGGACCGCAAGCAGGATGTGGTCGTGGACTGCGGCTGGGGGCGATTGCTCTTCGCGCAGACCTTTGAAACCAACGAAGCCATTGTGGAAGCCTTGCGGGCGGAAGCGCCTGCGAGCCGCGACATTGTCTTTTATGTGAGCGATCCTCATGTGCTGCTGTCGCTTGCGCCCCATGAGATATTTCTCGATCCGTCGCATACATACCGGATCGAGCTTGCAACCTATCGCCCGGGCGGGCGACGGACACGCGGCATAACCATCCGTCGCGCGGTTTCCGAAGTGGACGCGGAAGGCATCAACGCTGTTTATGCGGCTTGCGGAATGGTTCAACTGCGTCCCGACTTTTTCTCCTCCGAGCGGGACAATCGGGCCGTGACCTATTTCGTGGCCCAGGACGATGCCAGCGGCGAAATTGTTGGCACCGTAACCGGCATCGATCATCAGCGTCTTTTCGATGATCCTGATCGTGGTGCTTCGCTCTGGTGTCTCGCGGTCCACCCGCAGGCGCGGCAGCCCGGCATCGGCGAAAAACTGGTGCGTAAACTGGCAGAACATTTTCAGGTGCGCGGCTTGAGCCATATCGATCTCTCGGTTCTGCACGACAATGAGAATGCCATAAGGCTCTATGAAAAGCTGAAGTTTCGCCGCGTTCCGCTCTTCGCGATCAAGCGCAAGAATGCAATCAACGAGAAGTTTTTCGCATCCCATCTGGAGACCTTCGATGCGCTCAACCCCTATGCCCGCATCATCGTGGATGAAGCGGTGCGTCGTGGTATTCAGGTTGATGTAACCGATGCGGAAGGTGGATTTTTCCGCCTTTCCTATGGTGGGCGTTCCGTCCATTGCCGCGAAAGCCTGTCTGAAATGACCTCGGGCGTTGCAATGTCGATCTGCGACGACAAGGCCGTGACGCGGCGCATCGTCGAGAAGGCCGGGCTGGCAGTGCCGGAACAGATCGCGGCGGAAGCGGATGACGATGCGCTTGAAGCCTTTCTGAAACGCCACGGCAAGCTGGTGGTGAAACCGGCTCGGGGCGAACAGGGAAGGGGAATTTCCGTCGGCATTTCGACTATGAAGGACTTGCGCACCGCAATCAAACAGGCGCGCACCGTGTGCGACCGTGTGTTGCTGGAGGCATGTTTCGAAGGTGAGGACCTGCGGCTGGTTATCATTGATTTCGAGCTTGTGGCTGCCGCTGTGCGCCGTCCGCCGCGGGTGATCGGGGATGGCAAGGCAACGATCCGCAAACTTATCGAGATACAATCGCGCCGACGCGCTGCCGCGACCGGCGGGGAAAGCCGCATACCCGTCGATGCGGAAACGAAGAGATGCCTTGAAGAGCAGGGGCTTTCGCTGGATAGCGTTCTGGACGATCGCCGCGAGATCACGGTGCGCAAGGCGGCCAATCTTCATGCCGGCGGTACGATCCACGATGTGACGGGCACCGTTCACCCGGATCTGGTTGCCGCGGCATGCGAGGCCGCACGCGCAATCAATATCCCGGTCGTCGGCATTGACTTTATGGTCAAGCAACCTGAAAAGCCGGATTATATATTCGTTGAAGCCAATGAGCGTCCGGGGCTTGCCAATCACGAGCCCCAACCGACTGCCGCCAGATTTGTCGATCTGCTGTTTCCGGGCTCAAGATAATAGTAGTTTAGATTAATCTAAAATAATTCATGTTCGCCGGAGGCTGTCTTCGGCGCGCATGAAACTATGCAAACGGCAAGCAATATGCTGTATTTTAGCTGTTGAGGAAATTTTAAGCGGAAATTCTATTCAGTAAATCAATTATTGATTGTAACAGGAAAATTCATTTTTCATTTGGTTTCTGCATCTATCCCTGTACGAGAGGGGCTCGGGCGGAAAAGGGCAAAATGGATATGCGGGGGCAGGACAGCAAGAATGTGCCGCTGGCAGTCGATCTGGACGGAACACTGGTTTCGACCGATCTGCTGTGGGAAGGCATTTTTCTTCTTCTGAAAAAGAATATCCTGTTCATCTTCATGCTGCCGGTGTGGCTTCTGTCCGGCAAAGCCCATTTGAAGCAACAAGTGGCAGATCGCGTGACGCTGGATACGGCGCGGCTTCCTTATCGGACGGAGTTTCTGGCGTTTCTGCGCAGCGAACATCTGTCGGGACGAACCTTGGTGCTGGCAACAGCCGCCGCCGAACCGATGGCGATGGCCGTCGCGTCCGAGCTTGGTATTTTCAGCGCCGTCCATGCGACATCCGGCGCGACCAATCTTTCGGCAAAACGCAAGGCTGACCTGCTTGTCGGGCGTTATGGGCCACAGGGGTTCGACTATGCCGGAAACGATCGTGACGATCTTCCGGTTTTCGATGCAGCCCGACAGGCGATCGTGGTCGCCCCGGATCGGGCGGCGGCACAGTTCCAGAAGCGGACGGGCTGCGAAGTTTTCAGTGCGGACAAGCCCACCATTCGAACCTATGTCCGGATGCTGCGCGTTCATCAGTGGCTGAAGAACCTGCTCGTCTTCGTTCCGGCCATCCTGGCGCATGATATTTTGAAGCCGGATGTATTCATTGCGACCGTCCTCGCCTTTGTGGCCTTTTGTGCAACGGCATCGGCGATCTATATCGTCAATGACATTGTCGACCTTCCGGTCGACCGAAGACATGCGCGAAAAAATCAGCGTCCCTTTGCAAGCGGCCAGATAGCCATCCCCTTCGGTCTTGTCGTCGTGGCGCTGCTGCTGGTGCTGACCGGGCTGATCTGCCTCTTTCTTCCGCCCGCCTTCACGCTGGCGATCATCACTTACCTGGTTGTCACAACCGCCTATACATTTGCCTTGAAGCGCATGTTGCTGGGGGATGTGATTTGCCTCGCAGGACTGTACAGCCTGCGCCTGTTGGGAGGCTCGGCAGCTTCCTATATTCCGCCGTCCTTCTGGCTGATGGCCTTCGCCATGTTCTTCTTTCTGTCGCTGGCGCTGGTGAAGCGCTACGTCGAATTGCAGGGCGCGACGGTAACGGAAAAAGACCGCATAGCCGGTCGCGGCTACCGGCCGGAAGATCGCGACATCGTCGGGCAATGCGGGGTCGCGGCAGCCTTTACAGCCGCGCTGGTTCTGGCGCTCTATATCAATAGCGATGCCGTCAAGACGCTCTACACATATCCTTGGGCGATATGGCCGCTCGGTCCGATCGTGCTCTATATCAACGTTCGTGTTTGGATATTGGCGCATCGGGGCGACATGGATGACGATCCGGTCCTCTTCATCGCCAGGGACTGGCGCAGCCAGGTCGTCATCGCGCTTGGCGCGGTGCTGCTGCTTGTGGCTGGAATGCGCTGATGGAACAGGTGTTCGACAGTTTCGGGCGTATTGACCGGCGAAAACGGCGATATCTTCCGCTGGAGAGGCTGGAGACCGATTTCACGCATGCCCTGCCCGAAGATGCCAGCCTGTTGCCGTTCGGGAATGGTCGCTCCTATGGCGATAGCTGTCATAATGATGCGGGTTTTCTCGTGCCCATGCAGGCGCGAAAAAGAAGAGTGCATTTCGATCCCGACAATGGGGTGCTGACGGCTGAAAGCGGCGTTCTCCTGAGCGAAATCATCGCCCATGTGGCGCCGCACGGCTATTTCCTTCCCGTCACGCCGGGCACGCAATTTGTGACGCTCGGAGGCGCCATTGCCAACGATGTGCACGGTAAGAACCATCATCGGCGAGGAACTTTCGGCCGCCATGTCGACGCGCTGGACCTGCTCCGCTCGGACGGTGTTCATTACAGATGTTCCGATAAGGAAAACATCGATCTGTTCCGCGCAACAATCGGTGGAATGGGACTGACGGGGGTGATCCTTGGCGCCACCGTCCGGCTTATGCGGGTGGGCGGTCTCGACGTTGACGAGAAGATTCTGCCCTTCGCCAATCTGGATGCATATTTCGATATGGCCGAGATTGCCGACAGTGAGAATGAATATGCCGTGGCATGGATCGATCAGCTTTCCAATGGCCGGGGCCTGCTGATGGTCGGCAATCATGTCGCCGCGCCCGGCGGCGCGCCTGTTGCGGCATCTGCGCGCCTTGGCGTGCCTTTCGACCTGCCGTTTCCCGTGTTGAACAAAGCAAGCCTGTCGCTTTTCAATACGGCCTATTTTCACCGCAAGAGACGGATGACGGCGGCGCACAGGGTGCCGTATCAGAACTTCTTTTACCCTCTCGATACTATTCGAAACTGGAACCGGCTTTATGGCCCGGCGGGGCTATACCAGCACCAAAGCGTGATCCCGTTTGGCGCTGCCAGGACCGTCATTCCGGCAATGCTTGCGGCAAGCCGGGAGGCGGGGCAGGCATCGTGTCTGACCGTGCTCAAGCGTTTCGGCGCAATACAGTCTCCGGGCCTCATGTCATTTCCGGTGCCGGGATATACGCTGACCATGGATTTCCCCAATCGCGGCCACAAGACGCTGGCATTGCTGGACCGTCTGGACCGGATGACCGTGGAGGCCGGTGGCCGGGTCAACCCCTATAAGGATCAAAGGATGAGCGCCCGAACTTTCGCCGCAAGCTATCCGCGCTGGCGCGATTTCGAACCTTTTCGCGACACGGCTTTCAACTCCAATTTCTGGCGCCGCACGGCGTTGACGCTCAGTACGGCGGGTTAGGAAATGCGATGAAATATATTCCGTTCATCCTGTTCACGGTCATGACAAACGCTGCCGCGCAGTTGATGCTGAAATATGGCATGCTGACGCTCGGACCGATCAGCTTTTCAGCCGAAACCCTGATCCAGCGCATGTTCCAGATTGTTTTCAATCCCTGGGTCTTTGCCGGATTGCTGACCTTCGTGATCTCTATGGCGTCGCATCTTTATGTGTTGTCGAAGGTCGATCTTTCCTTTGCCTATCCGTTTCTCAGTCTTGCCTATGTGGCTGTGGCTCTGTTCGCATGGCTTTTGTTCAGGGAGGAGCTGGGCGCCTACAAGGTCGCAGGCATCGCATTCATCTGCATCGGAACGGTCTTGATCGCTCAAAGCGGCAAGTCAGCCGAACCGCAGGCGGAGACGACTGTAAACCAGCGGACGCTGGGGTGAGTGAGGGCATGCGATGAGACATATCATCTTCGGCGGCGATGGTTTTGTGGGGCGATATCTCGCTCCCAAACTCCTTGGCGATGGCCATGAGGTCATTGTCGCGGATATTGTGAAAAGCGATCTGCCGCATTATGCCGATGCCGCCTTTGTTGCGACCGATGTAACCGATCCGGGAGCGATCCACAGGCTCGGTATCCGCGCGGACGATGTGGTCTACAACCTGTCCGCCAAGATGCTGTCGCCCATTCAGGTTCGGGCAAAGCGGCATGATTTCTTTTTTCCCGTCAACTATTACGGGACGGAAAACATCATCAAGGCAATGGATGCGGCGGGTGCGCACAAGCTTGTTCATTTTACCACGGACATGGTGTATGGGCACACCTATGTCTGGCCGCAGAAGGAAGACCATCCCTGCAAGCCGCTTGGAGAATACGGTCTTTCCAAGCTGAAGACGGAAGAACTCGCCATTGAATGGCGTGGGCGGGGGATGAATATTTCCCTGTTTCGTCCGCGTCTTATCATTGGTCCCGGCCGTCTCGGTATTCTGGAAAAGCTGTTCAAACTGATTGACTGCAATCTGCCGGTGCCGATGATCGGCTCGGGCAAAAATCCCTACCAGTTTATTTCGGTGTTCGACTGTGCAGAGGCGGCACGGGCTGCGTTCAAGGCTGGCCTTCCCAACGAGGTCTATAATCTCGGTTCGCTCAATCCGCCCCCGGTTCGCAAGCTGCTCGGCGATCTCATCAGCCATGCAGGATCAAAATCCGTTTTGTTGCCGACGCCCGCCTGGGCTGTGAAACGCACGCTTGATCTGCTTGATCGGATGAACATGCCCCTCATGGACCCGGAGCAATATCTGATTGCCGATGAAATGTGTGTTCTCGATGTTTCGAAAGGCGAGCGCGAGCTTGGCTGGGTGCCGCAATATCGCGATGAGGACATGCTGATTGCAGCCTATAGCGAGTATCGCAAAAAGCTCGAAGCCGCATCGCCGGATGCGCGGACACCCGAAGCGGTATAGGGACAGACATGAACCAGCCCAACACAACGCCAAAGCCGAAACTGCTGACTGTCGCTGAGGCGAAAGCGCTCGATCTGCCGCAGATGACGGAGCTGTTCACGGCTCATCTCAATCCCGGCCAGCTTCACTTCATGAAGCTGCTCGGTTTTCACAAGGTGAAGATAGAGCGTGCGGAAGGCATGTATTATTACGACCAGAACGGACGCCCGATTCTCGATTTCTTCGGCGGGTTCGGCTCATTGGCTTTCGGTCACAATCACCCGCGTATTCTGGAAGCACGGCGCCAATTTCAGGAAGAGATGCGCCACGAGATCGCAATCGCCTTCATGTCCCAATATGCAACCGCTCTCGCTTATGACATTGCGGCCTGTTCGCCGGGCGATCTCGACATGGTGTTCCTCGGGTCTTCCGGCTCGGAAGCGATGGAAGCCGCGATCAAGCTCGCCGAACGCGCCGCCGGTCCGAAAAAGCCGAAGATTGTCTATGCGGAAAACTCGTTTCACGGCAAGACCAAGGGCGTGCTGTCGATCACGGATGGCGGGCTATATCGTGGGGAGTTCAAGCTCGTCGACAATACTGTGCGTGTGCCTTTCGGCGATATCGCAGCCATTGAAAATGCGTTTCGCGCGGACCCTGAAATTGGGGTGATCGTGCTTGAAACGGTGCAGGGCGGCGGCGGCATCATTCAGGCTGATGCGCTGTTCTGGCAAAAGCTGCGGAGCCTCTGCGACCGGCACGGCGTGATCTGGGTTGCCGATGAAGTGCAGTGCGGGCTGGGGCGAACCGGGAAGTTCTATGCATTCGAACATTATGGTGTCATTCCGGATGTTACCGCCCTGGCGAAGTCGCTTGGCGGCGGAAAGACCGCAATGGCCGCGATGATCGCGCGCCGTGATATCTACATGAAGGCCTATGGTACGCCCAAGACGGCGATGATCCATGCCATGGCGACTTTTGGCGGGATCGGCGAGGCCTGCATCACAGCAATCGAAGCGCTGAATGTGCTTTACGACGAGCATCTGATCGATAATGCCGCCGAGGTGGGCGATTATCTTCTCGATCGGCTGCATGAACTGCACCGCCGCTATCCCGCGCTTGTCAAAGAGGTGCGCGGGAAGGGGATGATGGTCGGGCTGGAGTTCCATGATTTTTCGCAGACCATGCCGGTGGTACTCCGACCTGTCCTGGCGATGCTCGATGAAAAGCTGAAAGGCTCGCTTCCCGGCTTCATCGGCAGTCACCTGCTGCGCGACCATGGGGTTCTGGTTGCCTTTACCGAATATAATCGCAATGTCATTCGCCTTGAGCCGCCGCTGATTTGCGGCCGCGAGCATGTGGATGCGTTCATAAAGGCGCTGGATGAGGTGCTTTCCCGCGGCATCGTGCGGATTGTGCGGGATTTCGTCAAAGCCCAACTCAAATGAACCGTTTCCGGCTACCGAACCAAGCCGGGGCGAAGCAGCAAATCCCAGCAGGGGTTCAGGGCGACGACGGCACGACCTTGCAGCGCCCCGGCATATATTGCCTGCAAGGCAAGACGGTTCGTGGTTGTCGGACATTTCGGACGCAATATGCCGTCGGTTGCTTCCACGGCGGCTTTCGTTTCCTCGGATAGCGCCGGAACGGTGCGGAAGGGATCGGCGCCGATCTGGATGTGGCGCGTGGCATCACGATCCAGCACCCATGCAAACGGATTGACGAAGTCGAGCGACATGATGCTTTGCAGGCGGATGTTGTGTCGTGTTTCATACATCCGCAAATCCTTCACCATCTGTTCCGCGGAGACGAGCCAGTACACCTGGAAATCGATTTCCGAATAAAGTTGCCAGCTTGGAAGCTGTCCCTTCGCGGCCAATGCGTCATAGGCCTTATTGTTCTCAGGATAATGGGATTGGAAAAGCTGGGCCCGTTTTAAGAAATCGGGCCGGGTCAGCACCTGTCCCAAATTCTGCAATGCCGGCAAAGATGGTTGAACATAGGTCGGCGCGACGGCAAGGGCGCGCAAGGTTTTATGCGCAACCTTGGTGAATGTCGGGATGACACAGAAGGCGGCAAGCACGACAAAGACGACCTTGAACGTCTCGTCGCCTGTTTTCACACGTTGAAAGATCATGAGCAGGATGGGCCAAAGGAATATGAATTCCTGGCTGCCGGTATTCTGCGTTTCGAGGAATATGCCGCCCAGAAGCCCGGTGGCAAGCCAGACGGAACTCCGATCGAAGAAGCGGTCTTTTACAGCGGATTGGCGCCGTTCATTCCAGAAAAGA
Organism: Brucella anthropi; assembly: GCF_046630315.1. Lineage (GTDB taxonomy): Bacteria > Pseudomonadota > Alphaproteobacteria > Rhizobiales > Rhizobiaceae > Brucella > Brucella anthropi_A. The sequence goes on from NZ_LQBD01000001.1 coordinate 247,112, forward strand.
GCCGGAACAAGGATCGCTGCCGGAAGAATGACGTCAAGTTTCAGCGACAAGACGGTGAGGAAGCGCGGCAGCAGCGCCTCTTCATTCAACCCGATCAATGTCGTTATATCGCGAATATATGCGCCGATAATCCCGTTCTGCAATTCGAGGACGCATAGAAACGCGATGGTGAGGATCGCAGCCAGCACCACGTTGCGAAATGAGATTCGCCCCGCTAGAAGGGCCGCAAGACCGAGCAATCCGCCCGCAAGAAAGCCCGTAATCTTCATGAGGAAGAGTGCAAGCATGGTTGCCGCGCAAAAGAGCGCGAGCCTTGCACCGTTTCGCATGAACATCAGGCCGCATGTCAGCACATAGAGCAAAAGCGCGGTATGGCGGTTATAAATTCCGAATCCGTCCAGTCCTGGATAGGGGTAAAAGCTCTGTGTATTGGCCGGAAAGATCGCGAAGACCAGAAATGGAACGAGGATGAGAAAACCGGTCGTTCGATTGCGGGGCTGAAGTGATGTCAGCACCCAAGCCATCAGGGGGGCTGCAACAGCCAATATCGACCATTGAACGAGGAATAGCGGTTGTGCTTTGGGAAACAGGGAATGTCCCCAGGCGAACAGGTAATAGCCAAGCGGCCCGACCGGGGCGGAGAAGTCCACATCGGGAATCTGGCCCATTTTTATGCGCTGGGCTGCGTCGAAATAGATGTAGCTGTCCCAATACATCGGCCCGATGGGCGCGTTGAGCCTGACGGACAAAAGGAGGGCCAGCAGGGCCAGAGTGCTGATCAGCCAGAACAAGGGCGCACCGGCCGGCGACGGCCTGGCCGGTTTGAACATCGTGCTGAAGAACATGGAACCCCGCCCCCTGTTGCGCCATGCGCCGAAACTACGCCGCAAAGCTTAAAACTACCAGAATAATCAGGAGGGGTTTGTCGGCTCGGGCTTTCACGAAGACGATGAAGCGTTCCAGAAAAGAGAACGCCCACTGCACTGGGAGGAGGAGTGTGCAGTGGGCTGATCTGTAAAGCGCGATTGGGAGGAGGAGTATCGCGCTTTGGGTCCGGTTTTTGGGAGGAGGAGTAAACCGGACAACGCGAAGATAGGAATACGGCTCGCCACTTACAAGGGGCAATGCTGCAAGGCAGATATGCATTTTCGGGTAGCTGAAAAAGAAACCGCCCCGCAGCGATCTAGCGCGCTGGGGCGGTGCTCCCTCCTCCAAGTGGAGGAACAATAACCGCGCCCTTGCAGAAAGCAACCCCCTGTTAAAACTCTATAAATTTCAGAAAATACTGAAATTAATGTACGGCTATGATGCGATGCCCGGTCGATTTCCGTCTCCCGCAAGATGTTCGGGATGACATTGCAAGCTGGATATGGGGCCGATCCTTATAAGATCTTATACGAAAGACTAAGGCCGCGGAAAAGTTTTCCGAAACAAGGGCTTCACAACCATACGGCGATATTGCTCCCTGAATCTTTGGTCGTTCATCATGATTGCCTGTTTATTTTTGGCCTGCGCTGTGAGTAAGCTCCGCCGTCTTCTTCGATTGGGGGCTTTCGAGGGAGATTCACCGCCTCAGCGCGTTCACACGCTGCGGGGCGGTTTTTATTTGCCTTGTCGAAACTGCATATCAGCAATGCAACCTTGTTGATTGAGCGCGCGGGGCGAACTGGTTATTAAAAATGCGTTCGGTTCACTCCTCCTCCCAAAGAACCGGACCTCAAGCGCGATACTCCTCCTCCCAATCGCGCTTACAGATTAAGCCCGCAATGCTCTCCTCCTCCCGAGCATTGCGGGCTTTTCTATATCATGGTCACGTAATCTTTCAGGCTGGAACGCATTGTTAGTTCCAGAATCGGCGCTAACGTTCCATTTTCCTTGTGCGTGCACTCCTGAGAGCTCGCCCGCCTCGCGCCCCTAAGCCCCCCGCCCAAACGCGAGGCGGTTCCTTTAAGCGGAACCTCCCAAAAGATTTCCTTCTTCCGTGTTTGGCCCAGACCTTTCGGAGTGGGTTTGGCTGTGCTTGATGAAGCAAGAAAGCAATCAGAAAAGAACGATTGTTCTATCGGGATATATCCATCATCTGCACGGGCGATGTTTGTTTGACGGCCTTGCTGTGCTGCGCTTGGTCGATAAGCTTTTTGTCCAGGCTGCGATATGACCGATTGTGCGCGTCAAAAACGCAGCAGAATTCAGGAAATACAGAAATTATGCTCTAAAAAGAATCGGATGATTCTCGTTTTTCTTGATGGCAATCAAAGCAATCTGCCTTTCAGTGAAATAAAAATGTATTATAAATTTATAATACATTACGTAGCGTCATATTTGATCGTAATTTAAATTTATATTTTCTGTGGCGTCTTCTGTGGAAGGGCGAAGAAACGATGATTGTCGGTCAAAATATCCGTTTATAATCAAAAGCGAGTTGAGTCGTTTCCAACGCGGAAATGCCTTCAGTAATTTGTGCGGGTGCAGTTTGCGTTCTGCGCCCGAAGGCTGTTCACAGGCTTGATTGTTATGCTCTGGCCGTCAAAAAGACCGACAGCGCCCACTGTCGGAACATTCAGGCTCCAGAAATTAACCATCTGTTAACCATTGCGCATATAGACCGGATAAACCGTTTTTTAACCAAGATGAATCAAGTGCTAACACAGTCTCGTCCAATCCGCTTGAAAGGGAGGTCCTTTCTTGCGCTGGTGCTCTCGCCTGAATTGCCGCTCGATGGCTGGCTCGACAAGCTGGATGATCTTGCAGCACGTTCAGTGGGATTCTTTCTCAATCGTCCGATCGTTCTCGATCTGGAGAATGTTTCGATCGAGCGCCCGCAACTGGTCCAACTGCTTGAGGATCTGGTTAGCCGTGGTGTCTGGATTACGGGTTTCGAAAATGCGCGGCCTTCTCTTCTGGGGCCAGGTATGCCGCCCGCAATGCGGGGTGGGCAGCCGGCGGCAGATTTCGACCCGGAGATAGCAGAACCAAAACCGAAGGAGCGCGCACCGGCCGCGCCCGCAGCGGTGCAACTCGTCAAGGCGGTTCCTTCCATGGTTGTCACCGAGCCGGTCCGGTCGGGGCAGTCGATCTATTTTCCCGACGGCGATGTAACGATCGTCGGTTCGGTCGCATCCGGCGCCGAAGTCGTGGCTGGCGGCTCGATCCACGTTTATGGCGCGCTGCGCGGTCGCGCAATGGCTGGAACAGCCGGAAATGCCGATGCCCGCATATTCTGTCGCAAGATGGAAGCTGAACTTGTCGCCATCGATGGCCTCTACAAGACGGCCGAAGACATGGAAGGCAGGCTTCGCGGTCAGGCAGTCCAGCTTTGGCTCGACGGCGACTACATGATGGCCGAAACGCTGAATTAGAGCATTTTCGAGCCAAAGGTCTGAAACGGTTTTGCGTGAGGCAAATGCGACAAAACAAATAGTCGGAGCGGTTTCCGCGATTCCGTTAAAACAGGAGCCGCTCTAGCATGCAGCCCAGAGCCATGGATCGCTTTGGGAAAACAGATACTCAACCGGATTTGGAGCACTTTTGAGTGCTGCATGGGAAAAACAGGGCATTTCATATCCCGGGTAACGGATGCTCTGGAGGCGCGCGGGAGATACAGGAGACAAATATGGCAAAAGTGATTGTTGTAACTTCCGGCAAGGGTGGCGTTGGCAAGACGACATCGACCGCTGCAATCGGCGCTGCCTTGGCGCAGCGCGGCGAAAAGACTGTCGTTATCGATTTCGATGTCGGCCTTCGTAACCTCGATCTCGTTATGGGCGCAGAGCGGCGCGTGGTGTTCGACCTGGTCAATGTCATCCAGGGCGATGCAAAGCTTCCGCAGGCTTTGATCCGCGACAAGCGCCTTGAAACGCTGTATCTGCTGCCGGCCTCCCAAACGCGCGACAAGGACAATCTGACCACCGATGGCGTCGACCGCGTCATGGAAGACCTCAAGAAAGAGTTCGACTGGATCATTTGCGATAGTCCTGCCGGGATCGAGCGCGGTGCCACGCTTGCCATGCGCCATGCCGATATGGCGGTGGTCGTGACAAATCCGGAGGTTTCGTCCGTTCGAGATTCCGACCGCATTATCGGCCTGCTGGATGCCAAGACGCTCAAGGCCGAACGCGGCGAACGCGTGGAAAAGCATCTTCTGTTGACCCGTTATGATCCGGTTCGGGCGGAGCGTGGCGACATGCTCAAGGTGGATGACGTTCTTGAAATCCTGTCCATTCCGCTTCTCGGCATCATCCCGGAAAGCCAGGACGTTCTGCGGGCATCCAATATCGGTTCGCCCGTAACGCTTGCCGATCAGCGCAGTGCGCCTGCATTGGCTTATCTCGACGCAGCCCGCCGCCTTGCCGGCGAAGAAGTGCCGATGACTGTTCCATCCGAAAAGCGCGGCCTTCTGGGTAAACTTTTCGGAAGGAGAGCGGCATGAGCCTGTTTCGTTTCTTCAGCAAACCTGCTTCCGCGCCACAAGCGCGCGAACGGTTGCAGGTGCTGCTTGCCCATGAAAGGGCGTCACACGAGCATTCCGATCTTGTTGCGGTGCTGCGGGAGGAAATCCTCGCCGTTATTGCCAAACATATCCAGATCGATCGCGACAAGGTCAGCGTGAAAATGGATCGGGGCGATCAGATGTCGACGCTCGAAGTCGATATCGAACTTCCGTTGAAGACGAAAGCGAAGGTGCGGGCAGCCTGATTAACACCAATCTTGCGGATAGCCAGAAAGATGGAGGGAAAAACCATGAACCGCGGTGCACTTCTCACCAGATTGAAGGAGCTTCAGGAGCTTCCAAAGTTTCAGAAGCGGGATATCTGTACCATAAGCGCTTTCTTGCAGCTTGAGGCACTGGCAGAGCATGTCAGGGTCTGTGAGGAGGCGGCAGGTGTTGCACAAACTGGGCAGGATCATTGATCCTGCCTTTTTTCTGGAATGCCCCGACCTTCCAGCATTTTTCCGCCTGCAAGCCCGGCAGGCTGGCAAGACATGGATAAAACAGTCTCGCCTTCACGGCACGGCAAAAAACATCTGCAAATAGCAGCCGAGGACGACAAGGGCGATAAGTGCTGCGATGAGGAACAGGAGCTTCATTGTTCATGGATCGCTCAATTACCGTTCACATTCAAGAAAACACATGGTGATTGACCGTGAGCACAAGGGCAATCTTGTCCTACCTCCTTGTTTTCATAGATTTTCTCGTTGATTATCTTTTTTCTTTCTTATGGAAGAGGCCCCAATTCTGATCGCGCTATCGTCAAAACGGTTTGCGTGAGGCCCGCAAGCCTGTCGGCTGCCAGACGATTGACCTGCCAGAACAGGGGAATATCCAGGGGCGTGTCCGGGATCAGTTCGACCAGTTGCCCGGATTTCAAATATTGGCCAACCAGTTGTATCGGGTTCATCCCCCATCCCATGCCCGACAGGCTTGCATCGACAAAAGCCTGTGTCGACGGCAGCCAATGGGTCGGGCACGCTATGTCGGTGCCGAGGACAGTGCGTACCCATTGATCCTGCAATCTGTCCTTCTGGTTGAAGGTCAGCGCCGGCGCGCGGGCGATGGCGTCGTATGTCGCACCGTCGGCAAGGTAGCGCGCGATGAACTCCGGTGAAGCTGTGGCACGGTACTGGAGGACGCCGAGCGGGGTGAGACGGCAGCCCTGAACGGGTTTGGACAAGGAGGTGACGGCGGCTATAACCCGCCCCCGGCGCAACCATTCAGCCGTATGATCCTGATCGTCGACGGCTATGTTGAAAAGATAGTCGGATGCAGCACCGAATTGTGAGATCGCTTTCAGGAACCATGTGCCCAGACTGTCGGCATTGGTTGCTATATGAAGTGTGACGCGCTGTGCGGTGTTTTCGCGGCTCGACAGGCCGGGCAATTCTGCCAGAAGTTCGCGTTCCAGCATGCCGACCTGCTCGATATGCCGGCATAACCAGTCGCCTTTTTCGGTCGCCGTGCAGGGCGAGCCGCGTTCGATCAGAACAGCGCCCAGCCTCTCCTCCAGATGCTTGACGCGTTGGGAAACGGCCGATGGGGTTACATTCAGTGCCCGCGCGGCCTTCTCAAAACTGCCTGTCTGGACCACCATCGCCACGGCTTTCAGGGCGGAATAGTCGATCATTAGTTTTCCTAAACCAGAATTACCAGATTTAACTATTCTAATCCGCCGGCTTCCGATATCCAAGCGTCGACCTACTCCCTGGCGGTGACTGCATATGAACCCTTCCGTTTACGTAACCGGCCTTACCATGGGCCTCAGCCTCATTGTCGCCATTGGCGCGCAGAACGCTTTTGTTTTACGGCAGGGTTTGCGTGGCGAGCATGTTTTTGCGGTCAGTCTCGTTTGCGCCATATCGGACGCCATTCTTATTCTTGTGGGCGTGACCAGCTTCCAGAAAATCGCCGCCGTCATGCCGACGCTTGATCCGATCATGCGCTATGGCGGCGCAGCCTTTCTGATCTGGTATGGAGCGCGCAGCCTCTATTCAGCGTTCACTTCGTCTGCCGTCCTTGCGACCGCGAATGGGGCATCCGTGAGCCTCACAACGACGATCGCAACCTGTCTGGCGCTGACCTGGCTCAATCCCCATGTTTATCTGGACACGGTGGTCTTGCTCGGGACAATCTCCACCCAGTTTTCCGGTTTTCAGGCATCCTTCGCTGCGGGCGCCATCACCGCATCTTTCGTGTTTTTCTTTTCGCTTGGCTTCGGCGCGCGTTGGTTGCGGCCGATCTTTGCCCGCCCGTCTTCGTGGCGTGTTCTTGAAGGCATCATTGCGATAACGATGTGGTCGATTGCGCTGAAACTCGTGATCGGCATGTAACCAGTTTGACCGGCAGATCTGGCGAAAGCGTTTCGGTCGGCGCGGCGACTGGATTATCCCGTTCAAACGGGGTTTTCAGAGATTGCGGACATGCTCCGGGCGAAAGCCTACGCCGATCAATCTGCCCGCCAGATGCGCAAGAAGAGGCCAGCGCGCAAGATGGCGCATGAAGGCGGGCGGTCCCTCGCGTTTGATATCATTCGTTTCCCGCTTGCGGCGATCGCTCCGCATCATCAGCTGCAACTTCTGGGTTGCTCTGGTCGGAAAACGACGCCGGGCCTCTACAGCCGCGAGATAGGGGGATAGGTCTTTGTTTTCCTTGAGCGGTACCGTCAGAATATTTGCTGCCGCAACGGCATCCTGGATAGCAAGATTGACCCCGAAACCACCAATGGGCGACATGGCGTGAGCTGCGTCGCCGATGCAAAGAAGCCCCGGTTTCCACCATGTCTTCAGTCGGTCGATGCGCACGCTCAGCAGATGGACATCATCCCATGTGCGTATTTCATCCATCCGGTCAGCAGGTAATGGCGATATGTTTGCAACCGCCTGCCGAAAGGCATTGAGGCCGCTTTGCCGGACATCGGCGAAAGTCTGCTTGCGCAATACATAACCGCATTGCCAGTAGTCGCCGCGATCGATCATGACAAAACCTTGCCGGGGGCCGCCATGGCCCATTGTGTAGGGCGGATCATTGGGCGCGTGCGACAGTTTCATCCAGAGGATTTCGCTTGGTGATCCAAAATTTTCGACCTCGAGACCGGCTTTCGTCCGCACCACCGAGTTTCTGCCGTCGGCACCGATGACGAGCCTGGCATTGATGCGGATGGTTTCATTTGCTGTTGTCGCGGAGAACCCGGTGACTGTTCCGTCCTGTTCGGTCAAATCGATCATACGGGCCGACATGATGAGGCGGAAGTTTGGATATTTTGCAGCTTCGCGCGCTATGTAATCGAGAAACTCCCATTGCGGCATGAAGGCGATAAACCGACACCGGGCGGGGATTTTTGAAAAATCAGCTATCGTAATGTCCTTGCCGCCGATTTCCGCATGTAACCGGTGCGCCTTCGTATGGGGGAGGGCAAGAAGGTTCTCCAGCAAGCCAAGCTCATGCATGATTTGAAGCGTGGACGGGTGAATGGTATCGCCACGAAAATCACGCAAAAAATCAGCATGCTTTTCGACAATGGTGACGTTCACGCCCGCACGTGCGAGCAGAAGTCCCAGCATCAATCCTGCCGGTCCACCGCCCGCTATCGCGCAATCAGTATTCATGTGACTGATATTCGATGTGATCGGTTGCGTCATGACTATCCACTCGACCGTATTTGTGTTGGGTGCCAGACATAAAAAGACCGGCGCTCTCGACAGGTCAAGCGCCGGCTGGAGGTCTACGCGACCGGTAGGTCAAAATATGACTTAATTTATCATGTTTTATTTGTCAAGGGAGTGGACGCCGCGAAGATCAATGCGTGGGGGCCGGTCGAAAGAAGGCGGGTCGTCTCCAAACCCCGGCCTGGCTGGGCCGGGGTTTTGGGTGTCGGGCATGCAAAGATTGCGTCCGCACGCTATTTTTGAATCTGTGTAGCTGATTGCTTGATTGCAGTGGTGATCTGCCGGCAGAACGGCTCGATGCTTTTGCCTGATGTCTTGGCAAATTCCTCGACATCGGTTTCTTGTCCCATCGACTGGACGACACCTTTCTTTCCTGCTTCGAGGGCCGCATCGGGCCCTGCTTTGTCGGCCGGTGCCTGCATCAGTTTCATGATCGACTTCTGGCCATCTATGTCTTCCTGAGTGGCGAAGCCTTTGTCCTTGCAGTATTCGACAATACCAAGCTGGTTTGTTGCGGCTTTATATAGATCTTCTGGTGACATTTGCTGTGCAGCTTGGGCCATTGCGCCGCTGCTAGTCAAAACAGCCAGCATAAAGGTGCATATTCCTGCATTTTTCATGATAAAAACCTTTCATTAAACGTTCAGGTCCCCGAATGAAAAGGCATAAAGATCATAAACCGCGAGGTGAAATAAACTGACGGAAAGCGCTTTAACATTATTTGACTTACATGCTCTTTCCATTTCTATTTTCTATCTACGTGAGCACCAGCGGGATCGAAACCCAAAAGATTGTCCGACAAAACAAAGGCTGACATTTATCCAATCTGGCGTATATTCGCTAATGCTTAAACTCTTGATATGTGAATGGAGGGAGTCTCGCAGGCAAGCCTGCCGAGTGTCATGACCCGAGAGAGGTTGGGTATACGGAGGATAGATGCAGAACGACGGTTCAATCGCAGTCGATAGTTCGGAACTGGAAATACGTGTATTGCGCGCGCTTCTCGATGCAGGAGCCAGCGCGCCGTCGGCGGAGGCGGCGACCCGCGCCATGATGCATGCGTCGCTCGTTGGGGTGGACAGCCACGGCGTGCGCCTTGTCGAACATTATTGTCGGGTGCTGGCAGGCGGACGTCTTGCCAAGGACCCGCAACTCGTCGTCGAGCAAAAGGGGGCTGCAAGTGCTCTCATCCATGGTGGAGATGGGCTCGGTCATTATGCCATGTATCGTGCGGTTGAAATTGGGGCCGATCTGGCAAGCCAGGCGGGGGTGGCCGGCGTGGGGATCACGCATTCCTCGCATATCGGGGCCGCCGGCGCCTATGCGCTGGAGGGGGCGCAACGCGGTTTCATCACGCTTGCGACGACCAATACGGATTCGATCGTTTCGCTGTTCGACGGCTCGACCCGGTTTCACGGCACGAACCCGTTTGCCATCGGTGCTCCTGTACCCGGCGAAGACCCGTGGCTTCTCGATATGGCAACGTCATCGATCCCGATGAACCGCGTTATGCTTTATCGTTCGCTGAACAAGACTTTGCCCGATGGCGTCGCGGCCGATAATAGCGGTCGCCCGACGATCGATCCGAACGAGGCGGAGATGCTGCTTCCGCTTGGCGGGACGGATTTCGGTTTCAAGGGGGCGGCGCTTGCGGGCCTCGCTACGCTGCTTTCGGCGGTCCTGACCGGCTCGACGCTCGATACCGATTTCATCCCGATGTATGGCAGTGACGATATATCGACACCGCGCAATATGGGGCATTTCGTGCTCGTCATCGATCCGGCAAAATTTGCCGGGGCGGAAATCTTCGCTTCCGGCATCAAGACATATCTCGCCGCATTACGCAGCGCCCCTTCGCGCGAAGGGGGCGGAAAGGTCATGGCGCCCGGCGACCGCGAATGGGCGGAGCGAAGCCGCCGCGAGGGTGAGGGCATCCCCATTGATCGCGATACGGCGAAGTTCCTTGGGTTCTTGAAAGATTGAGCGGCTCGTCCGCCGTTTGTGGATCGTCTTCCGCGACCGATGCCGTCGGAAGGATCAACTGTCAGGAGTGCGCCCGATTACCGGGTTTGACGACAAACAACCTTGGGAGGTTTGTATAAATGGAAGGTCCTAAGAGCGCTCCGGTTGGCGCGACCAAGGTACGCTATTTCATCCTGTTCATGTGTTTCGTGGGTATTACGATCAATTACCTCGACCGTGCGAACATGAGTGTGGCGCTGCCATTCATCGATTCCGAATTGAATCTGAACCTTACGAATACCGAAAAGGGCTTGATCCTCGGTGCCTTTTTCTGGGCCTATGACGGCATGATGCTGTTCGCGGGCTGGATCACCGACAAGATGGGTGCACGCAAGACTTTCTCGCTTGCTGCGATCTGGTGGTCGGCATTTACCGCATTGACCCCGCTGGCAAACAGTTTCTGGAGCTTCTTTGCCGTTCGCTTCGCGCTCGGTGCAGGTGAGGCACCGGCCTATCCTGCGGCAACCAAGGCCGCGTCGCGCTGGTTTCCCAAGAGCGAGCGTGCCTTGGCAACGGCTGTGATCGATTCCGGCTCTCGCGTCGGCACCGTACTGGCGCTGCCAATCGTCACGGCCATTATTGCCTTCGCTACCTGGCATTATTCATTCGTGATTCTGGGTGCTGTCGGTATCCTGTGGGCATTCTTCTGGTACGTTAATTACCGTGACCCGGCCGAGCATCCCCGCGCCAATGAACTTGAGCGTCAATACATCATCGAAAATGGCGGCCGTACCGCAGCAACCGACGACCCGGAAGCCGTAAAAATTCGTTGGATCGATCTATTCCGCTACCGCACGGTTTGGGGGATGATGATCGGCTTTTTCTGCCTCAACTTCGTGATCTACTTCTTCCTGACCTGGTTCCCGACCTATCTCAAGACTGCACGCGGCCTGAATCTCGCCGAGCTCGGTCTCTATGGAATGTTGCCGGGACTGTCGGCTGTCGTTACGGCATGGATAGCAGGTGCGGCCGCAGATCGTGCAATCCGCAACGGTGCAAATGTAACCACCGTTCGTAAGGTTATCATGGTGGGCGGCATGCTTGGCGGCGCTGCAATTTTGCCTGCCGCAATGGTGGAATCGCTTTATCTGGCGCTGTTCTTCCTTGCGATCTCCTATAGCAGCCTCGCCATCGCAGCGACTGCGATCTGGTCACTGCCGGCTGACGTTGCACCAAGTTCGCGTCATGTGGCCTCCATTGGCGGCATCCAGAACTTTGCCTCCAACATTGCGGGCATCATCAGCCCGTTCCTGTTCGGCTTTTTGCTCGATATGTTCAATGGCAGCTACACGCCTTCATTCATGATGGCTGCGTGTATGGCGCTGGTCGGTGCGTTTTCCTACGCCTTCATTGTTGGCCGCGCCGAACCGCTTCCGGTTTTGCCGCCGCGAAAATAATCCGCCACAGGCTCTTAACCAACAGAAAGGCGCAGCGATTTTCGTTGCGCCTTTTGTTTTTCTGGTTGCCCCGACCCGTTATTTTTAAGTCCACGCCATCCCGATGGATTGACACCTTTACGTTCTCAGCTATTCTTTTATAAAAGTCTATATAACATAATTGTGGAACAAGTTGAAAATGGGGGTTTTGCCTTGCGGATCAAACTAGCATTCCTTCTGGCTTCTGCCATGATCTTTAGCCCCGGCGTTTCGCTGGCACAGGACAAGGGCGGCATCATCAATGTCGCCACCATCGGCGAGCCGCCGACGCTCGATCCGATGGTATCCACTGCCGATCTTGTGGGTATCGTCACGCAGCATATTTTCGAAACGCTCTATACGTTCGATAAGGAATGGAAGCCGACGCCATTGCTGGCCGAAAGCCTGCCTGAAATCAGCCCAGACGGAAAAACATACACCATCAAGCTGCGCTCCGGCATCAAGTTCCATGATGGCAGCGACATGACGTCGGAAGATGTGGTTGCATCATTGCAGCGCTGGACAAAACTGGCATCACGTGGGAAGCAGGCCTCGGTCTTCATCGAAGACATTGCCGCGACCGATCCCGCAACAGTGACCATAACGCTCAAGCAGCCTTATGCGCCATTGACCTCCCTGCTCGCTTTCAACAACTCTGCGGCGATTATCATCCCATCCGAAAAGCAGGCAGAGCCGATGAATGAATTTATCGGCACCGGCCCCTATATGCTTAAGGAGCGCAAGGCGGATCAGTATATTCAGCTCGTGCGTTTCGATGGTTATAAGCCGCGCGACGGCGAGAGTGACGGTTACGGCGGTGCGCGTCATCAATATCTTGATGAAATCCGCTTCGTATCGGTCCCGGACGCCAACACCCGTGTCGAGGCGGCGGTTTCCGGACAATATGATTATGTCGACTCCATTCCGGTTGAATCGTTTGACAAGATCAAGGCTTCGACGGCTTCTCAGCCATTGCTTCTGAAGCCCTTCGGCTATCCTGTCTTCGTGTTCAACACCAAGGAAGGCGTGGCATCGAAACTGCCCGTCCGGAAGGCTGTAACACAGGCATTGAGTATGGAAGACATGCTTGCAGCCGCATTTGGCAGCACGGAATTCTACGCATTGGACGGCGCTTTCTACCCGTCCAATTTTGTCTGGAATACGGAAGCGGGGGTCGAAGGGAATTACAATGTCGCTCAGCCGGAAGCCGCGGCGGAAGCATTGAAGGCTGCCGGTTATAATGGTGAACCGCTGCGTATCCTGACCAGTCGCCAATATGAGTTCCATTACAAGATGGCGCAGGTTGCCGCCGAATATTTGAAGCTTGCCGGTTTCAATGTGGACTTGCAGGTCGTCGATTGGGCGACACTGACACAGCGCCGTGCTGATCCCAAGCTCTGGGACATCTACATAACGCACAGCCCCTTCCTGCCGGAGCCTGCATTGATCGGCTCGTTGTCAACCAGTTCGCCAGGCTGGTGGGAGACACCTGCGCGTAAAGCGGTGGTCGATGCCTTCACATCCGAATCCAATCTGGAGAAGCGCGTTGCGCTATGGGCAGATGTTCAGAAAACGATCTACGACGAACTGCCCCTCATCAAGATCGGTGATTTCAACGCTGTTGCGGCCATTTCGACCAAGCTGGAGGGCGTCGAGCCAGCACCGTGGCCCTATTTCTGGAATGCTTCGCTGAAGAAGTAATTCCCGGCAATGCGAATGCCGGCCGGAGGGACGGCATTCGCTGAATGGTTCAATCTGGAGAATCCGATCGCATGTTGCGCTATATCCTTCAGCGGTTTGTCGGCATGGCTGTCGTCATGTTTCTGGTTGTGACGATCGTGTTCGTTATCGTCCGGGTCACGCCCGGTGATCCTGCCGCCGTCATGCTTGGGCCGGACGCATCTGCACAGGATATAGCCGATCTGCGCGCCCGGCTCGGTCTCGATCAGTCGCTGGTCATTCAATACTTTTACTACATTGGCCAGCTGCTGAAAGGCGATCTCGGACAGTCGATCTTTCTCAACATGCCGGTTGGCACAGCGTTGTTCGACCGGGCCGAACCGACATTCTTTCTGACGGTTCTTTCTCTTCTTATCGCCTGCGTTATCGCGCTGCCGGTCGGCATTTATGCGGCCTACCGGCGCGGTTCCTTTGTCGATCAGGCGGCAACAATGGTCGCTATGCTTGCGGCAAGTATTCCGAGCTTCTGGCTGGGTCTCATCCTGATACAGTTTTTCGCGGTTCGGCTGAATCTGTTTCCGGTGTCCGGCTATGGCGGTCCGGGTTCGAGCTTTATCGATCGGATGTATCATCTGATCCTGCCGGCCTTTGCGCTGGGGCTGGTTTCATCCGCTCTGATCCTGCGTTTTACCCGAGCTTCGATGCTTGATGTTCTGGGCGATGATTACATCCGCACGGCACGGGCAAAAGGATTGATCGAGCGCCGTGTGATTATGAAACACGCCTTGAAAAATGCTCTCATCCCGATCCTGACGGTCATCGGCCTGACCGCAGCTGTTCTGATTTCCGGAGCAGTGGTGACGGAAACGGTGTTCGGATTGCCAGGGGTTGGGAATCTTGTCGTATCTGCTGTCTTGCGGCGAGATTATCCGGTTATTCAGGGTGCCCTATTAGTCATAGCAGGGCTCTATGTCCTGATCAATTTCATCATCGACATGCTTTATCTGTTCGTAGATCCCAGGGTTCGTTACTGATGGCCGATCTTGTTACGACCACACAAAAAACCACTTCGGAGAGTGCATTGTTCATCTGTCGGCTGTTTAAACGCAAGACAGTGGCGGCTGGTATTATTGTGCTTGCGGCCTTTGCTATTCTTGCGTTACTGGCGCCTTGGATCGCACCTTACTCACCTTCGAAGCTATCCATCGTCAACCGCCTCAAGCCGCCGAGCGAGATGTTCTGGTTTGGTACAGATGAATTCGGACGTGATGTGTTTTCGCGCACGATCTATGCCGGGAGGCTGTCGCTCATGGTGGGAGCGGCGGTCGTCGTCCTGTCTGCGATGATAGGGGTGACTCTCGGATTGCTTGCAGGCTTCTTTCAGCGTCTGGACACGCCCATCGCTCGCCTTATCGACGCGATGATGGCATTCCCAGACATTCTGCTGGCCATTGCGCTGGTTGCCGCACTCGGCCCATCGCTGGCGACGGTTATTGTTGCGTTGTCTGTTGTTTATTCACCGAGGCTGGCGCGCATCGTGCGCGCCTCAACGCTGGTGATCCGCGAATTGCCTTATGTCGAGGCGGCTCAATCGCTTGGAATTTCAACATTCCACATCATGACGCGGCACGTGCTGAGGAATCTGGTCTCGCCCATCATCGTGCAATGTACCTTCCTGTTTGCGAGCGCAATGCTAGCCGAAGCAGGGCTTTCCTTTCTCGGTCTCGGCGTAAGCCCGGAAATTCCAACCTGGGGAACGATGATCGCCGCTGGGCGTCAATATATCGGTCAGGCCGACTGGATGACCTATTTCCCAGGCTTCGCCATCATTCTTTCCGTCCTCTCTCTCCAGATGGTGGGGGACAGACTACGTGACATGCTCGATCCAAGACTGCGAAGGGATTTGTAATATGATTTCCGGTGAACAGGCGAAGCCGCTTCTCGTCACCAATGTCAAGCCGGTGGCTTTCGGTGCAGAGCATTCCGATACGACGACCGATATCCTGGTGGGGAAAGACGGCAAAATCAGCGCCATCGGCAAGTCGTTGAATGCGCCGGTTGATGCTGAGCGCATCGACGGCCAAGGAGCATGGATCTCGCCTGGTTGGGTTGATCTGCATGTCCATATCTGGCATGGCGGTACGGACATTTCGATACGCCCTTCCGAGTGCGGCGCTGAACGAGGTGTGACGACGCTTGTTGATGCCGGTTCGGCGGGTGAGGCCAATTTCCACGGCTTCCGGGAGTTTATCATCGAACCGGCAAAGGAGCGGATCAAGGCGTTCCTCAATCTTGGCTCCATTGGCCTTGTCGCCTGTAATCGGGTCCCGGAACTACGCGATATCAAGGATATCGATCTCGACCGCATTCTTGAATGTTACGCAGCCAACAGTGAGCATATTGTCGGGATCAAGGTCCGGGCCAGCCATGTCATAACCGGGTCATGGGGCGTTACGCCGGTCAAGCTTGGCAAGAAGATCGCCAAGATACTCAAAGTGCCTATGATGGTGCATGTAGGCGAGCCGCCCGCGCTCTATGACGAGGTTCTTGAAATTCTCGGCCCTGGCGATGTGGTCACGCATTGCTTCAACGGCAAGTCCGGCTCCAGCATCATGGAAGACGAAGACCTGTTCAACCTCGCGGAACGCTGCGCCGGCGAAGGTATCCGGCTTGATATCGGCCATGGCGGGGCCTCCTTCTCGTTCAAGGTTGCTGAAGCGGCAATTGAACGTGGCCTGCTTCCGTTCTCAATCTCGACGGACCTGCATGGCCATTCGATGAACTTCCCTGTCTGGGATCTGGCGACAACCATGTCCAAGCTGCTGTCGGTCAACATGCCGTTCGAAAATGTCATCGAAGCTGTCACGCACAATCCGGCGTCGGTGATCAAGCTCTCGATGGAAAACCGGCTTTCGATAGGCCAGCGCGCAGATTTCACGATCTTTGATCTGGTCGACGCCGACCTGGAAGCGACGGATTCCAATGGCGATGTGTCTCGCCTGAACAGGCTTTTTGAACCCCGCTACGCAGTCATCGGTGCCGAGGCCATTGCGGCCAGCCGCTATGTACCGCGTGCGCGCAAACTTGTTCGTCATAGCCATGGCTATTCGTGGCGCTGACACTGTCGGCGCAGCATTGAATTTGCGGGAATGTCCCGTGACGAAATGATGAGGAAAATTCGTGTCTCATTCTCCCCAAACGACCGAACTACAGCAGTCCCCCTATACCCGACTAGCCTCGCTCGGCATAACTTTGCCGCCGCCGCCTCCGCCGATCGCAAATTTTGTCACGCATGTTCGGGAAGGCAATATTCTTTATCTTTCCGGGCAGGGGCCGCGGGAAGAGAGTGGACATTTGCGTGCGGGTAAAGTCGGTGGCGATGTCGGCGTGGATCAGGCCTATCAGGATGCTCGTCTGACTGGCATCAATCTGCTGGCCGTCATGCATGAGGCGCTTGGCGACCTTTCCCGCGTGAAGCGTGTGGTAAAGCTCTTGGGCATGGTCAATGCCGTGCCGGAGTTCGAACTGCATCCCAATGTCATCAACGGCTGTTCCGATCTTTTTATCGAAGTGTTCGGTGCTGCCGGACAGCACGCGCGTTCAGCCGTGGGCTTCGGTTCCTTGCCGGGCAATATCACGGTTGAAATCGAAGCGATCGTCGCCCTGAACGACTAGGACAGCGTCAATGATTGCGCCAACCCATCAGCTTTTCGATCTTCGCTGCCGAAGCGCGCACCTGACTGGTGTAGCGGCCTTCGTCGGAAAGCACTTTCTGTTCCGGGAGCACGATGGAGATCGTCGCAACGCATTGTCCATCGCGGTCGCAGATGGGGGAAGCAATACAGGCAACCGCATAATCGGATTCTGCAATCTGGATCGAGAGCCGCTCGTCAAATGCCTTCGCAGCAGCCTCCGAAAGGCTTGTGGCGTCTATTTCGGCCCGGCCAGTCGGAGACGTCCGGGCGCAGCGTTTAAACAGCTCGACCCGCTCGTTCGCGGGCAAATGGCCAACAAGAAGGCGGCCGGACGCGGTCCAGTTCAAAGGTACTCTTGTGCCGACACGCGAGGCAACCTGAAACGGGCTCGGTCCGTCGGCCATGGCCAGAACGAGCATGTGGTCACCATCCCGACCGCACAGCTGAACAGCTTCGTTCGCTTCACGGCACAGATTATGCATTTCGTGTGTGGCAACGCTCATGAAATCAAGCGAGCGCGCATAAGCAAGACCGTAGTGATAGAGCCGGGCACCAAGCCAGATAGCGCCATCCGCGTTGCGGGCGAGCATGTTCTTTTCAACCAGATCGTCAATGGTCACATAGACGGTCGACAAGGGCGCCTTGATTGCTTTGGCAATTGCATAAGGGCCAGCCGGAGCACCGGTTTCATAAAGATAGTCAATCACCTGCAATGCGCGATCGATACCGCTCACGCGCGAACGGCGTGTCGATTTGGTTTCGATGTCGTCCACGGGGGAGGTTTCGGCGGGGACAGCGGATGATGATGCGCTCACGCAAGTGCTCCATATGAAATTCGAGAAGTTGTTACATTATTATGGCATATCTGTCGATGGCCGAACCGGCGAAAGAAGTGGGAGAAATGACATGACCGATGATATCCGCACCAGGATCGGGCTTCGACCGGTCATTAATGTTTCCGGGACGATGACATCGCTTGGCGCGTCCATCGTCGTGCCGGAGGCAATCGAGGCGATGGCGGCGATCCTGCCGCAATTTGTCGAGATCAATGATCTGCAGCGCAAGGCGAGTGAAGTGATTGCACGATTGACGGGCGGTGAGGCTGGTTTTGTCACGGCGTCGTGCTCGTCAGGCATCACGCTTGCCGTGGCCGGTGCCATGACGGGCAATAACCTGCTCGCAATTGAGAGACTGCCGGATGTGACACCGGAAAAGAATGAAATTCTTGTGCAGACCGGGCATGTGGTCAGCTATGGTGCTCCAGTCGATCAGGCAATTCGCCTTGCGGGAGGGAAGGTGGTCCTGATCGGACAGGCGACATCGACCCACCGTTATCACATGGAAAATGCGATTACCGAAAGGACGGCTGCGGCTGTCTATGTCGTGTCGCATCACGTGGTGGATTATGGTCTTTTGCATCTCAGCGAATTTGTCGAGATTGCGCATGCGAAGGGCGTCCCGGTGATTGTGGATGCTGCATCTGAATACGATTTGAAGCTTTTTCTGGAAAAGGGTGCCGACATTGTCATCTATTCGGGGCACAAGTTTCTGGGTGGCCCGACATCCGGTATAGTTGCGGGTAGGAAGGAATTTGTCCGCAATGCTTTCCTGCAAAATCTCGGCATTGGTCGCGGCATGAAAGTTGGCAAGGAGAGCATTTACGGCGTTATGGCAGCGCTGGAAGCTTGGGAAAAGCGTGACCATGCCGGAATCCGCGAAAAAGAAACCAGCTATCTTCAACTGTGGAAGAAGACGCTGGACGACCGCCCAGGCATCACTGCTCTGATCGAGCCAGATCCGACAAACAATCCGCTCGACCGCCTGCGGGTGATCGTATCGCCGGCGGATGCCCACATCACCGCATGGGACCTCGTAACGGCTCTTGCGAAGGGAAACCCGCCAATCATTACCCGGGACCATGAGGTGGAGCACAACTATTTCTATCTTGATCCCTGCAATCTTCACCCCGGTCAGGAAATCGTTGTTGCTCGACGTCTGGGTGAGGAACTCGACAAAGCCCGGACGTCCAACGAGATCATCGCCACACCCTTTGAGGATCGGAGCAGACATCGCTTCGATGGCTTGCTGCGCTGGCCGGATTGACTGACGGTGCCCGGATAAAGCGGAGGAACATCATGGCATCAGAAAACATCACGACAATGGGAGACGGTGCTCCTGTCTTATCCGTTCAGGGACTGACGACGTCCTTTCTGGTTGATGGTGCGTGGAAACCGGTTGTCGATGGTATTTCTTTCGATGTTGGATCCGGAGAAACCGTGGCAATCGTGGGAGAATCCGGTTCAGGGAAAAGCGTCACGTCGCTATCTATCATGCGGCTGTTACAGAAGGATACAAGCCGTATCACGGGTAGTATCAGGTTGGGTGGCCGCGAGCTTCTGACACTTCCCGAAGAGGAGATGCGTAGGATACGCGGCAACGAAATCGCCATGATATTTCAGGAGCCGATGACCAGCCTCAATCCGCTCTTCACAATCGGAGATCAGATATCGGAAGCGTTGCTGTGTCATTCGCAAATGTCGAAAGCAGATGCACGCGCTGAAACGATCCGTCTGCTGGAAAAAGTGCGCATTCCATCCGCAGGGTCTCGCTTCGATGAATATCCTCATCGCTTTTCGGGCGGTATGCGTCAGCGTGTCATGATTGCAATGGCTTTGGCATCCCGGCCGAAACTGCTGATTGCCGATGAGCCGACGACCGCTCTGGATGTGACCATTCAGGGCGAGATTCTCGACCTTATCAAGACATTGCAGGAAGATGAGGGCACGTCGGTTTTGTTCATCACGCATGATATGGGCGTGGTGGCCGAAATATCGGACCGAACAGTCGTCATGTTTCACGGCAAGCAAGTCGAAACCGGACGGACTGCCGATATCTTTCGGCAGAGCAAACACCCTTATACACGTGCACTTCTATCGGCTGTTCCCGTGCTTGGCTCCATGCAAGGCTATCAACGTCCTTTGCGGTTTCCGATCGTAGACACTGCGACGGGGCTCTCTGAGAAGCCGGTCGAAGCGGCGGATACAGTCGACAAGGCTGGCGGGCCTGTTCTGGAAGTCAAAAGCCTCACCAAGCGCTTCGAGATTTATTCAGGCTTCATGGCTCGCTTGAGGGGGCGTGTCCACGCGGTTGAAAATGTATCCTTTGATCTTCAAAAGGGGGAAACTCTTTCACTGGTCGGTGAAAGTGGTTGCGGCAAGTCGACGACCGGGCGTGCCATCATGCGACTTACCGAACCGGATTCCGGTGAAGTTCTTGTCGAAGGTAGAAACATTCTGGCCTTGGACAAACAGGCTATGCGCGGGATGCGGCGATCGATTCAGATGATCTTTCAGGACCCTTATGCATCGTTGAATCCGCGCATGACAGTGGGGGCTGCTATCGCGGAACCCTATATCGAACATCGGTTGGGCAGCGCGCGGGAGGCGAAAGATGTCGTTGCTGATATGCTCGGGAAGGTTGGGCTGACGCCGGATATGGCGAAGCGCTATCCGCATGAATTCTCAGGAGGGCAAAGGCAGCGTATCTGTATCGCGCGCGCTCTTGCTCTGAAGCCGAAAGTTATCATTGCGGATGAAAGCGTCTCTGCGCTCGATGTTTCGATCAAGGCACAGGTCATCAATCTCATGCTCGATCTTCAACAGAGCCTTGATCTGGCGTTCCTGTTCATTTCACATGATATGGCCGTTGTCGAGCGTGTCAGCCATCGCGTTGCAGTCATGTATCTGGGCGAGATTGTAGAAATCGGGCCGAGGTCAGCAGTGTTTGAGAACCCACAGCACGATTATACCCGCAAACTGATGGCCGCTGTTCCGGTGCCCGATCCTGATCGGCGACGGGTCCGGCTTTCGAGTGAAACGAGCGAACTCAGGAGTCCCATACGTGCGGCGGATTTCGTTGCGCCCTCCCGTGAATATCGCGAGGTATCACCCCGTCATTTCGTGGCGTTGTAGGGTAAGGATTTCGTCCAGGTGCGCAGTAGTAGGATAGCCCGGCATACGGGCTCGCTCTATCGGAAATCGTGAAGATCACACCGGTGTCTGTGCGAGCATTTATGTTCTTCGCCTCAAGCCAAGGCAGTGATCGTTGAAAGTGCTTGTGAAAGGCCGCCCCATCGGGCGGCCTTTCCGTATCTCAAACCTTGTTATCAGTTTTCGATCGATTTCTGCCTGGCCAGGTCTTCAACACTCATATCCGGTTCGTTGCGGGTTTTATAGAGTGAATAAAATACGCCGCTTGCGAGAATGGCGAGAGTTACGACAAGAGATAGCAGCGTGTTGATGTGAACACCCAGCGGCACCAGGAAAATCTTGATGCCAATCAACACCAGAATGATCGCAAGCGAAATCTGCAGATAACGAAACCGGTTCATTGCGGCAGCAAGCGCAAAATAAAGCGCGCGCAAACCCAGAACTGCAAAGATATTCGATGTATAGACGATGAAGGTATCCTGCGTGACGGCGAAAACCGCAGGAACAGAATCGACTGCGAAGATCAGGTCCACAGTTTCCACCATGATAAGAGCGACAGCCAGCGGGGTCAGCCAGACGACCATCTTGCCGGTCTTTGGGTGCGGTTGCCTGACCGTGAAATTGCGGCCATGCAATTCGCGGGTAATATTGAACCGCCGACGCAGAAACTTGAATATGACATTGTGTTCGATGTCAGGCGCTTCATCCTGGTGGCCGAACATCTTGAAGCCGGTAAAGACAAGGAACGCGCCGAAGAGAAACAATATCCAGTTAAACTCGTGCACGAGCGCGGCGCCGAGTCCGATCAGGATTGCGCGAAAAGCTATGACGCCCAAGATACCCCAGAACAATACGCGATGCTGGTAAAGCCGGGGAATGCGAAGGAAGCCGAAAATCGTTGCGATAACAAACATGTTGTCCATCGCAAGGCTTTGCTCAATCAGATAGCCGGTGTAAAACTCAAGCCCGGCCTCAGCGCCGCGCTGCCACCACACCCAGCCACCAAAAGCCAACGCGATCAAGACATAGAAGCCGTAGAGGAGAAGACTTTCCTTTGCTTCAATCTCGTGCTCGTCACGATGCAGGATGCCAAGGTCGAAAACCAGCAAGCCGACGACGACAATGATAAATGCCGCCCAGAAATATACAGGTGTGCCGAGAAAATCGCCCGAAAGGGCTAAAATAAGCGAATCCATCGCCGGACCATCTCCATTTGAACAAGTGGAGCAGCCCCGACATCGCCATAGCGGTAGCCATGACCAGAGGGGCCCGGCGCTGCACTTCTTCAAATGTGTATGCATTGGCCGAGTTCAAGAGTGATATCTGAATTTTTTGTAATGTTTCCGTTTGAGGCAAGTCACGGTTTTAGCGCAGGATTTTACAACCGCTGCGACTTGTAAGTCGCTGCAAATGCAAATTCGCACGTCCAGCCGCGCTACCCGTGTGGGTTCGCCGCTCAGCATGGCGGCAACATCGCGCGCGCGAATATTCTTTGCTATCGGTGTGGTCATTGGATGCTGGCCTTCTTCCAGCCAGCATCAATGCTGACGTTGCCCGTAAGTTTTTATCCAGTTTTGAGTTCGCTCCAGCGGTTCTGGGTTGCTGTATTCCGGGCGGTAGCGGCGGGTTGCGATGCAAAGCCATTCCGGCTACTCACACCGCATCACGTCGCGGGTTGATTGTCTGAGCGAACTCGGCAGGTGTCATCCAGCCGTTGTTCAGAGTGCGGCCGATGATCGTTGTAATCGCTGTGCCAGTTTAAAAGCGCTGATCGGGCATGGGGTCAGTGATGAGAAGAGCGTTTCATTCAAGAACTCGTCTCGTAGCCGCCCATTGAAGCTTTCGATGAAGGCGTTCTGGATCGGCTTGCCCGGCGCAATGTAGTGCCATGCCACCTTGGTCCGATCTGTCCATTGCAGGATCGCGTTGCTGATGAGCTTGATGCCGGCACGACCTTCCATCTGGGAACCGCCCGGCTGGTCTCAGAGCGAGCCGAAGAAGCGCTGTAGCCGGTCCATCGCTTCGTTGACGCTGTCAAGCGACTGCGAGCCGAAGCAGACACGCAGATACCCTTCGCCGGCCGGGCCATAGAAGCTGCCAGCCTCCAGTACCACGCCCGCTTGCTTCATAATGCGTTCGGCCATGTCCTGCGACTTGTGGCCGAGCGCTTTAATGTTCGGAAAGGCGTAGATCGTACCTTCCGGCCAGTCGCAGGTCACGCCCGACATCTGGTTGAGCCGCGTTACCACGATGTCGCGCTTGGCCTTGTCGTCGGCCACCAGTTCCGCGAGCGCGTCGCTGGGGCCGGTTACGGCGGCCAGTGCGCCCGACTGGATAAAGGTGTTCACATGGGTCACGTCGTTGGTGGTGATCTTGAGGATGCCCTCGATCAGATGCGCCGGAGCGGTCAGGTAGCCGAGCCGCCAGCCGTCCATGGCGAAGCTCTTGGTGAAGGCGAACATGGAAATCGTCCGCTCCTTCATGCCGGGCAGCGCGGCGATGGATACATGCCGCGCGCCATCGAACAGAATATCCTCATAGACTTCGTCGGACACCACTACCAGATCGTGGCGGCGGGCGATGTCGGCCAGCACTTCCAGTTCGTCGCGGCTGTAGACGCGGCCGGTCGGGTTGCATGGGTTGATCAGCACGATCATTCTGGTCTTCGCGGTGATCTTGGGCTCGATCAGTTCCGCCTTGATGGAAAAGCGGTCGCTGGCGTCGAGCGGCGCGAAGACCGGTTTCGCGCCGGCCAGTTCGATCTTGCCGATATGCTGTGGGTAGTAAGGCTCCAGCAGAATCGCCTCGTCGCCCGGATCAAGCAGCGCCATGAAGGCGGCGAAGGAAGCATGGGTCAGGCCGTTGGTGACGACGATGTCGGTGGCGGAGACGTCCATCGCGTTCCTGTCGCGAAGGCGCGCAGCCAGCGCCTCGCGCAGTTTCGGCAGGCCCTGGAAATGCGAATAATGCACGTCGCCCGCCATCATCGCATCAACGGTCGCCTGCTTGATGTGTAGCGGCGTGTCAGCATGGGGGCTTCCCAGCTCCATATGGATCAGGTCGCCAGCGCCAGCGCCGAGCGCGGCCGCCTTGGCATACATGCCAAAGGACTTTTTCGAGCTTTCGGTGATACGTCTGGCAAGGGCGACCATGGCTGTCTCTTTCTTTACTATTTGCGGATGCGATCGGCGCAAACGCCAGTCGCGGAAACGAGCCTCCGCCGCGCAAGCGACGCGGGTATGAAGGCCTGACTGAGCAGGCAAGCGGGCCGGGATGGAACGGAACTTTCCTCCCCTCGCACGGACGAACCCACACCATCTACGCAGACCGGCAGATGACCACGCCAGTCACCCGCACGGGCATCTGCAAAATAGCCCACAAGGAAGCGCGTGACCTGCCTTCGATTCGAAAACGGTTGCCGTCTTTTCTTAGTAGTAAAAGATCATTTGATCAAATCAATAATATGCATAAGCGCCTGTTGCGTCTTGCCCTTCGTTTGCCGCCTGGCATTGCCGAAACGGCGCGCAATTGTGTCCTTGTCGGCGCAAATGGGCTTTCGCCGTATTTCCGCCATCAAATAGTCGGTCGCTCGTCACAAAGTCGATGATGTTTTGGTGCGTTTCTATGCCGAAAACGGGGTTTCCAGTGCGAAAAGGTGCTTCCGGGGGCGCTTGCCTTAATTGCATCTCTCCCGCAGCGCGGAGCGCTTCAGCTTGCCGGATTCGGTTTTCGGCAGGACGGCGATCCATTCGATTTCGCGCGGATATTTGTATGGCGCGAGGTTGCGCTTGACGTGGTCCTGTAGTTCCTTCTTCAGCGCTGCGTCACCTGCGATGCCATCGGCCAGGACCACGAAGGCCTTGACGATGAAACCGCGTTCGCTGTCGGGCGCGCCGACCACGCCGCATTCGCGGACGGCGGGATGTTCCAGAAGGCTGGTTTCAACTTCCGGCCCGGCGATGTTGTAGCCGGCCGAGATGATCATGTCATCGCTGCGGGCCTGATAGCGGAAATAGCCGTCCGCATCGACGACATAGGTGTCGCCGGTCATATTCCAGCCGCTCTGGACGTAATCGGCCTGACGTTCATCGGCGAGATATTTGCAGCCCAGCGGGCCGCGCACTGCCAGACGGCCCGGCACGCCGGGAGGGCAGGGATCGTCGTTGCAGTCGAGGACGCAGGCCTCGTAGCCTGGGACCGGCTTGCCGGTAGCGCCGGGGCGGACGTCCGCCTCCTTGGCCGCGATGAAGATGTGCAGCATTTCGGTGGCGCCGATGCCGTCAAGCAGAGTGAGGCCGGTGGCTTCCTTCCACGCCTCAAAGGTCGGCAGGGGCAGAGCCTCGCCGGCCGAGACGCATTTGCGCAGGGAAGACAGGTCGTATTCGCCGATCCGGCCGAGCATGGCGCGGTAGGAGGTTGGTGCGGTGAAGCAGATGGTGGCACGATATTCGCCGATGGCGCGGGCGAGATCGTCCGGCGCGGTTTTGGCGGGGAGCGCCGTTGACGCGCCGATACGGAAGGGAAACAGCACAAGCCCGCCGAGTCCGAAGGTGAAGGCGAGCGGCGGCGAGCCGATGAAGACATCGTCCTCGTTGGCTTCGAGGATGTGCTTCGCGTAGCAGTCGCACACGACGAGAAGATCGCGGTGGAAATGGATTGTCGCCTTGGGCATGCCGGTAGTGCCGGAAGTGAAGCCCAGCAGGCAGGGATCGTCGGCGCGGGTGTCGACGGCGGCGAAACTCTCGGGCATGTCGGTCATAAGGTCGCCCAGCTCGCCCTCCGCATGGCCCTGCCACGAGACGACACGCTCCACGCTGGAGGTCTGGTGCACGGCCTCCGCCATCTCGTCCATCAGCGGGGCGTCGCAGAAGGCGAAGCGCACTTTCGCCTTGTCTATGACCTTGACCAGTTCCTTCGCGCGCAGCAGCGGCATGGTGGCGACGACGATGCCGCCCGCCTTGATGACGGCTAGATAAAGCGCGATCTGCGTCGGCGTGTTGGCCGAGCGCAGCAACACACGGTTGCCCGTCTCCATGCCGAGCTTCGTGACCAGCATGCCGGCGATCCGGTTCACGATCCACGACAGTTCGCGATAGGTCCATTGCACGCCCGGCGCGCGCAGCGCGACGCGGTCGCCGCGCCCGGCCTCGACATGGGCATCGAGAAGTTCATGCGCGGCATTGAGCCGTTCCGGATAGCCGAGCCGCTCCAGATTGACGAGCATTGGCAGGGCCTCGGCCGGCGGCAAATTGTCGATGACGAACGTATCGGCATGGGCAGTGACGGACATGGATGACTCCCGGTGCAGGGTGACGGTTCACCCGGCCTTGCTGTTTTTCGCAAACCCCGATGTGACCCGGCTCGCGCGGTCAGACGCGATGCGGGCGGCGGGACTGCGGGTGGTTCCCTTTGGCTCGCCGGTTTGGCCGGCGATCTATTTTAAGTTTAAAATATAATTGCTCGCGCCGGCGCGTCAACCCCGCAGGGGTGTCTGCCCATATGCGTGATACGCAGCGAAAAGCTATCGAAACACCCTTTTATTTTATAAAATAATATATACTATCGAAAAAGGGAGCAAGCTGGAGGAAAGTGTCATGAGCAATGCCCGCGAAAACTATCGCGAGGATGTGGCCGGCCGCGCCAATGTGGAGGATACGCCGGAACTACTGGCCTATTATGAAGATCTGGACCGGCACAAGGCAGGCGCGCTGTGGACCGTCGCCAACAAGATCGAGCCGTGGGAGCCGAAATCTTCCTCGGTCCCCGTTCTCTGGCGCTATGACGACCTGCGCGGCCACGTGCTGCGCTCGGTCGATCTGGTGACGCCGGAAAAGGCCGGCCGCCGCGTGATCTATCTCAACAATCCCGGCCGTCAGGATGTCGCCGCCGCGGTGGGCTGGCTTTATTCAGGCCTTCAGGTGATGCACCCAGGCGAGGCCGCTTCGGCGCATGCGCACTCCGCTTCGGCGCTGCGCTTCATCATGGAGGGATCGGGCGCCTATACAATCGTCGACGGCCACAAGATGACGCTCGGCGCCAACGATTTCGTGCTGACACCGAATGGCACCTGGCACGAGCACGGCATTGCCGAGGACGGCACGCCCTGCATCTGGCAGGACGGCCTCGACATTCCGCTGGTCAATGCGCTCGAAGCCAATTTCTACGCGGTGCATGAAGACCTGAAGCAGGCGGTCGGCCACCCTGTGGACGACATGACGGCGACCTGGGGCAATCCCGGCCTGCGCCCGGCGGAAGGCAAGTGGAGCCAGGCCTATTCGCCGCTGTTCAAATATGAATGGGCGCCGACCTATGAGGCCCTGAGCCGCTATGCCAAGGTGACGGACGGCTCGCCCTTTGACGGCGTGTTCATGAACTATGTCAATCCGATCACCGGCGGGCCTGTCATGCAGACCATCGGCGCGTCGATGCAGATGCTGCGGCCGGGCGAGAAGACCACGGCGCACCGCCATACTGGCAGCGTGCTCTATCAATGTGCGAAGGGCCGTGGCCATTCGATCATCAACGGTCGACGCTTCGACTGGAAGGAACGCGACATCTTCTGCGTGCCATCCTGGGCCTGGCACGAACATGCCAACGGTTCGGAAAGCGACGATGCCTGCCTGTTCTCCTTCAACGATATGCCGGTGATGCATTCGCTCGGTCTCTATCGCGAGCAGGCTTTCGGCGACAATGGCGGCCACCAGTCGATCACGGAATAGGCCGATTATGGAATGGAAAGGTAAAACATGCGTCTTGTAACCTACCGAAGCGGTGTCGAAGCCGCGGCTCGGCTCGGCGTCGTTCATGAAGATCTCGTCGTGGATGTGGAGTGGCTGGGACAATCCGTCGGTGTGGATATGCCCGACACGATGCTGGGGCTGATCGATCTGGGCCGCGTCGGGCTGGAGCGGCTGCGCGAGATGCTGGGCGATTGCGACGGCCGCTTCGCGGCGGGCACGGCCTATCCGCTCACCAATGTGAAGCTGCTTGCGCCGATCCCGCGTCCGCGCAAGAACATCTTCGGCGTGGGCCTCAACTATGTGGAGCATGTGGAGGAATCGGCCAAGTCGCTCGACACGTCGAAGGATCTGCCGACGCAGCCGGTCATTTTCTCCAAGCCGCCGACCACCGTGGTCGGCCCCGGCGACGCCATCGAGCACAATGGCCGCATGACGCAGCAGCTCGACTGGGAGGTCGAGCTTGCCGTCGTCATCGGCACGACGGCAAAACGCGTGACCGCAGAAGATGCGCTCGGCCACGTCTTCGGCTACAGCGTGATGATCGACGTCAGCGCGCGTGACAACCGCCGCGCCGGGCAGTGGATATTCTCCAAGGGACAGGACACCTATGCGCCGTTCGGCCCGTGCATCGTCACCGCCGACGAAATCGGCGACCCGCATGGCCTCGATCTGTGGCTGACGGTGAACGGCGTCGAAAAACAGCGTTCGAACACGCGCTTCATGCTATTCAATGTTCCGACGCTGATTGCGGACATCAGTTCCGGCATCACGCTGGAGCCGGGTGACATCATCGCCACCGGAACGCCCGCAGGTGTGGGCGCCGGACGCACCCCGCAGGAATGGCTGTGGCCGGGCGATGTGGTCGAGGCGACGGTGCAGGGGATCGGAACGATCCGGCACCCGGTGGTGGCCATCTGAGGCGTCGTTGAAATAGACGGAAAAACAGCCGGCTTTCGTCCGGCACAATCAAAAAGGGGAAGCTTGCCGTGACGATGAACATGACATTCAATCTGACGGGGAAACTGACGCGACGCAGCCTGATGGGTGCTCTGGCTGCCGGCGCCATGCTGGCCGCCATGCCCGCCATGGCTGAGGACGCCAAGCCCGTCACGATCGGCCTCATCACCACATTGTCGACGCCGGCCGGCTATATCGGCGAGGATATCCGCGACGCCTTCAATCTGGCGATCAAGGAAGACGGCGGCAAGCTCGGCGGCGTGCCTGTGACGCTGAAGGTCGAGGATGATGCGCTGAAGCCCGCCAACGGCAAGCAGATCGCCGACAAGATGCTGGGCGAAGGCATCAAACTCTATACGGGCATCAATTTCTCCAATGTGCTGGCGGCGGCGCTGCCGAGCGTCCTCAACGCCAAGGCCTTCTATGTCAGCAACAATCCGGGGCCTTCGACCTTCGCCGGCGAGAAGTGCAATCCGAATTATTTCGTCGCCTCCTACCAGAACGACTCCTTCCATGAAGCGGCGGGCCTCGGCGCCAACGAGCTGGGCTTCAAGAAGATGGTCATCCTCGCGCCAAACTATCAGGCCGGTCGCGACGCGCTGGAAGGGTTCAAGCGCACCTACAAGGGCGAGATCGTCGGCGAGATCTACACCAAGCTCGACCAGACGGATTTCTCCGTGGAGCTGGCGCGCATCAAGTCGCTGGCGCCGGACGCCATCTACCAGTTCCATCCGGGCGGGGCGGGCATCAATTTCGCCAAGCAATATGCCAATTCCGGTCTGGCGGGATCGGTCCCGATGATCATTCCGAGCTTCTCCATGGATGCGCGCATGATCTCGGCCACCGGCAATGCCGCGGAGGGCCTCTATGCCTCCGCGCTGTGGACCACGGAAACCGACAACCCGGCCTCCAAGGCCTTCGTCGAGGCATTCCGCAAGGATTACGGGCGAGACCCGACCATCTATGCGGCGCAGGCCTACGACACGGCGCATCTGATCGGGGCAGGCCTCAAGGCTGTCGGTGGTGATCTTTCCAGGGAAGACGATTTCCGCAGCGCGCTGCGCAAGGCCGACTTCACGGCGATCCGCGGTAACTTCAAGATGGGCCATAACCACCATCCCATTCAGGACTACTACCTGACGAAGTTCGAGAAGGGATCGGACGGCAAGATCGTCCAGAAGATCGTCAAGAAGGTCGCGTCCGACTATGCCGATGCCTATGCATCGAAATGCGCGATGAAATGATGATTGGGAAGTAACAGGACTGGAAATGAAGCGGGCGGGAGCGACCGCGCGACGGCACGCTCTTCCATCCACGATCCCGGATTCGAAGCCGCCGCCGGTTTCGGTTTGGGACCGTGGGCCTGAAACATGGATGATGAGGAAGGCGGATGCTGCTATTCATCGAACAGGTACTGAACGGCCTGCAATATGGTGCGATGCTCTTCATGCTGGCGTCGGGCCTGACCTTGATCTTCGGCATCATGGGCGTGATCAACCTGACCCACGGTGCGTTCTACATGGTGGGCGCCTATTGCGCCGCCTTCACCATCCTCGGCACCGGCAGCTTTCTGCTCGGCATGGTTGCCGCCATTTTGGGCGCGGGCCTCTATGCCATGGCGGTGGAGCTTTCGGTGATCCAGTGGCTCTACAGGCGCGACCATCTCTATCAGGTGCTGGCGACGCTGGGCCTTATCCTCTTCACCAACGAGGCGGTGAGCATGATTTTCGGCCGCCAGCCGCCCTTCGTGGACATTCCGCCCGCCCTGCAGGGCGCGGTGACGGTGTTTCCGGGCCTGGATTATTCGGTCATGCGGCTCGCCTTCATCGCCGTCGGTGCGCTGGTGGCGGTGGGCCTGTGGCTTCTGGTCAACCGGACGCGCATCGGCATGCTGATCCGCGCCGGCGCCGACGACCGTGAAATGGTCGACGCGCTGGGCGTCAATGTGCGCCGGCTCTACACGATCCTCTTCGCGCTCGGCGGCGCGCTGTGCGGGCTGGCCGGCGTCATGGCCGCTCCCCTGCTCGCAATCGAGATCGGCATGGGCGAGCGCGTTCTCATTACCACCTTCGTCGTCATCGTCATCGGTGGCGTGGGCTCGGTCAAGGGCGCGCTGGTCGGCGCGCTTCTGGTTGGCATGGTGGACAGCATGGGCCGCGCCTATCTTCCGCAGATCATGCTGCTGCTGCTGCCCCCCGCCGCCGCCGATACGCTGAGCGCCGGCCTCGTCTCGGCCAGCATCTACGTGCTGATGGCGGTGGTGCTGCTGTTCCGGCCGCTCGGCCTGCTGCCGGCAAGGACGTGAGCATGGCGAGGACCGCAATCATTCTCATCGGCCTCGTCGCCTTCGCGCTCGTGCCGCTGCTGGCTGGCGCGACGGGCAATGGCGCACTGGAAGGGCTGGCGACACGGATCGTCATCTACGCCATTGCCGCCGTCAGCCTCGACCTCATCATCGGCTATGGCGCGCTGGTCAGCTTCGGCCACGCCATGTTCTTCGGGCTGGGCGGCTATATGGTCGGCATCGTCGCCTATCACACAAATATGGGCGAGCCGCTGTTCGGCTGGGACGGGTCCAACGCCGCGCTCGTCGTCTGGCCGCTGGCGCTCGCCGCCTGCGTGGTGCTCGCCGTCGTTGTCGGCTGGCTGGCGCTCAAGACGG
The DNA here is from genome assembly GCF_046630315.1 of Brucella anthropi. GTDB lineage: Bacteria > Pseudomonadota > Alphaproteobacteria > Rhizobiales > Rhizobiaceae > Brucella > Brucella anthropi_A. Next base: position 278,432 of record NZ_LQBD01000001.1, read on the forward strand.
CCGGCGTGCAGTTCATCATGATCACGCTCGCCTTTGCGCAGATGGTATTCTTCATCCTCGTTTCGCTACAGACCTATGGCGGCGACGACGGCCTCCTGATCGACGCGCGCAACACATTGCCGCTGATCGACATCGGCAACGGCACTGTGTTCTATTATCTGTGCCTCGTCCTCCTCGTTCTATGGACGGCGTTCTGCACGATGATCGTCAATTCGCGCTTCGGCCTCATCTTCCAGGCGCTGCGCCAGAGCGAGCGGCGCGCGGTCAATCTCGGTGTGCGCCCGTTGAATTTTCGTCTGACGGCCTTCGTCATCTCCGCCTTCGGCGCGGGGCTGGCCGGCATCCTCTGGGCCAATTATGCGCTCTTCGTCACGCCCGACATGGCGGCCTGGTCGAAGTCCGGAGAGTTCATGGCTATCGTGGTGCTGGGCGGCCTCGGCACGCTGATCGGCCCGATCGCCGGCGCCGCCGTTTTCATCATCCTCGAACAGATCCTGTCCGGCTGGACCGAGCACTGGATGATCGTGATGGGACCGATCCTCACCCTGATCGCGCTTTTCGGCCAGCAGGGCATGCTCGGCCGGGTACTGGGGAACCGCCATGTTTGACACCAACGCTTCCGTTCTGGTCCTGGAAAACCTGCACAAGAAATTCGGCGCGCTGGTCGCCACCAATGGCGTCAGCCTCGACGTGAAGCAGGGCGAACTCCACGCGCTGATCGGTCCCAACGGCGCCGGCAAGTCCACGCTGATCGCGCAGATTTGCGGCGAGATCGCGCCGGACAGCGGGCGCGTCCTGTTCGACGGACAGGACATCACCCGCCTGCCGGCCTATCAGAGGGCGCGAATGGGCATGGGCCGCTCCTTCCAGCTCACCCAACTCTGCCCCGATTTCACGGCGATGGAAAATGTGCTCCTGTCGCTGGAGGCGAAGAACGGCGGCTCGGCGGACATCTTCCGCAATCCGCGCCGCAACGCGCGGAACCGCGAAATCGCCCGGACATGGCTCGACCGGGTCGGCCTCGGCGAGCACGAGGCGCGCATCGTCTCCAGCCTCGCTCATGGCCAGCGGCGGCAGCTTGAGATCGCGGTGGCACTGGCGCGCAGTCCGCGCCTCATCCTGCTCGATGAGCCGATGGCCGGTATGGGGCCGGAAGAATCCGCCTCGCTGACCGCGCTCCTGCAAAGCCTCAAGCGCGATTATCCGATCCTGCTCATCGAGCACGATATGGACGCCGTCTTCGCGCTGGCCGACCGGATCAGCGTCCTGGTCTACGGCAAGGTCATCTTCACCGGCACGGCGGCGGAAATCCGCGCGCATCCGGAAGTTCGCGCTGCCTATCTGGGGGAGGAAACCTGATGCTGACGCTCGACCGGCTGGAAGCCGGCTACGGACAGGCCCGCGTGCTGTTCGGCATGTCGCTGGAGGCGAAGGCGGGCGAGATCGTCTCGCTGATCGGCCGGAACGGTATGGGCAAGACCACCACCGTCAAGGCGATCATGGGCATGGTCAAACCGACCGGCGGGACGGTGCGCTTCGGCGACACGGTCGTCAACCGCATGCCGCCCAACGCCATCGCGCGGCTCGGCATCGGGCTGGTGCCGGAGGGCCGACGGGTGTTCCCCTCGCTCACCGTGGAGGAAAACCTGATCGCCACGGCCCGGCCCGGCGCGTGGACGCTACAGCGGGTGGTGGCGCTCTTCCCGCGGCTGGAGGAGCGCAAGCGCCAGGCCGCGCGCACGCTTTCGGGCGGGGAGCAGCAGATGCTCGCCATCGGCCGCGCGCTGCTGACCAATCCGAAGCTGCTCATCCTCGACGAGGCGACGGAAGGGCTTGCACCCATTATCCGCGCCGAAATCTGGCGCTGCCTGCACGAATTGAAGACCATTGGCCAGACCATCCTCGTCATCGACAAGAATCTGGGCGAAATGGCGAGCCTCGTCGACCGCCACAACATCGTGGACAAGGGCCGCGTGGTGTGGACGGGAAGCCCGGCGGAACTCGCCGCCGAACACGACCTCTCTCACCGCTATCTGGGGATATGACCATGGATGGTTTCACCTATCAGGGGTACGACGCGGCGGCGCTCGACATCGAATACAACGCACGCGCCAGCGTCGCCTCCTTCCACGACGAATATGCGCGGCTGGTCGAGGTCAGCCGACAGGTGACGGCGCAAATCCCGAACCGGACGGGCATCGTCTACGACCGGCTGAGCGGCGAGACGTTGGATTTCTATCCGGCTGACGAAGGCGCGCCGCTTTTCGTGTGGATTCACGGCGGCTACTGGCGCGGTGGCAATGCGGCTGACAACGCCTTCGCCGTGCCGGGCCTGCACGCGCGCGGCTTTTCCGTTGCCGTGCTCGATTATACGCTTGCCCCCGCCGTGACGCTGGACGAGATAGTCCGGCAGGTGCGCGCGGCACTATCCTATCTCCACGCGCATCGTGGTGTCCTGAAGCTCGGCAACGGCCCCTTCGTGGCCGGCGGTACCTCGGCAGGCGGCCATCTTACCGCCATGCTTCTGGCCGACGGTTGGCACGAGGCATTCGGCGTTCCGCGCGACATCGTCGCCGTGGGCCTGGACCTGTCGGGCCTGCACGACCTGACGCCGTTGCCGCACACGCATGTCAATGCGTGGATGCAGTTTGATACGGCCATGGTGGCGCGCAATAGCCCGCAATTCCTGATCCCGCCGGAAAGCTCCGTCCATTTGGTCGCCTCGGTGGGCGGGCTGGAAACGGCCGAGTTTCGCCGCCAGACCGCCGCCTATGCTGGTGCATGGCGGCAGGCGGGTCATGCTGCCACCGTGATCGACATGCCCGAACACAATCATTTCGACCTGCCGCTGACGCTGCGCGAACCGGATGGAAAACTGGTGCGCGCCGTCGTGGAAGCCTACAGCCACTGGAGCGCATCCGTTTTTCCCCGAAACGTGAAAGCGCTCTGACCCTTTGTTTTTATGTATTTCCGAAAGCAAGACCGCTACCCACTTTTGCCGGAAATGCGCTATCGAGAAGGAAACAGCCCATGAGCAAGCCTTGGAAAGCCGCCGTCGCGCAGATCGCCTCCGTCCCCGACGATTCCGTCGCCTCGGCGCGCAAGGCCGCCGACGCCATCCGCAAGGCGGCGGGCGAGGGTGCGCGGCTGATTGTCTTCCCGGAAGCCTTTCTCGGCGGCTATCCGAAGGGGGCGTCCTTCGGCTGCCCCATTGGCATGCGCAGGCCGGAAGGGCGCGACGCCTATCTGAACTATCACAAGGCGGCCATCGACCTCGACGGCGAGGAAGTGGAGATCGTCTGCGAGGCGACGGCGGCAACCGAGACCTTTGTTGTCATCGGCTGCATCGAGCGCGACGGCGGCACCCTCTATTGCACGGCGCTGTTCTTCGATGGCGCGCGGGGCCTCATCGGCAAGCACCGCAAGCTGATGCCGACGGCGGCGGAGCGCCTGATCTGGGGCTTCGGCGATGGCTCGACCATGCCAGTCTTCGACACGCCGCTGGGGCGCGTGGGCGCGGTGATCTGCTGGGAGAACTATATGCCCATGCTGCGCATGCATATGTATGCACAGGGCATCAGCATCTATTGTGCGCCGACGGCGGACGACCGCGACACATGGGTGCCTTCCATGCAGCATATCGCGCTGGAAGGCCGCTGCTTCGTGCTCACCGCGTGTCAGCACATCACACGCGGCGCCTATCCGGCCGATCATGAATCGGCGCTTGGCGACGAGCCGGACACGGTCATGATGCGCGGCGGCAGCGCCATCATCAACCCGCTGGGCAAGGTGCTGGCCGGGCCGGATTTCAGCGGCGAGACGATCCTCTACGCCGAGATCGATCCCGACGAGGTCGAGCGCGGCAAGTTCGATTTCGACGTGAGCGGCCATTACGGACGGCCGGACGTGTTCCAGCTCACCGTGGACGACCGGCCCAAGAGCACGGTCAATACGCTGTCGCGCGCCGGGAAAGAGTGACGCCATGCGCTTCGATATGAACAGGCTTTCCGGACAGGAACGCTACAAGATCATGGCGTCGTCCATCGTGCCGCGCCCCATCGCGTGGATCACCAGCATCTCCGCCGACGGCGTGCGCAATGCCGCGCCGTTCAGCTTCTTCAACATGATGGGCAACACGCCGCCGACGGTCGCCATCGGACTGATGCCGCAGGAAGGTGGCCTCAAGGACACGGCGGCCAACATTCTCGCCACGGGCGAATTCGTCATCAATCTGGTGGACGAGGAGCATGTCGAGGCGATGAACATGACCTGCATCGACGCACCCGCCGAGATTGACGAGATCGCGCTGGCCGGGCTTGCCGTCACGCCATCCGAGACGGTGGCCCCGCCGCGTATCGCCTCCGCGCCGGTCTCGATGGAATGCCGGATGTTGAGTTCGGTGGTGACGGGCCCGCTACAGACCATCGTGATCGGGCAGGTGGCGATGGTTCATATCCGTGATGAGTTTGTGCTGGATGCGGAGCGCTGCTATATCGACACGCCGCGGCTGGGGCTGGTCGCCCGCATGCACGGCAGCGGCGGTTATCTGCGGTCGGGAGACTATTTCCAGATCGATCGGCCGACATGGAAAGACTATACGGAAGGCAAGACGGAACGGCCCAGCCTGTCGCCCGTCTGAAAATGAGAACAAGTTCCGGTGCTGCAATGACACGAGCGGAATCCGCCTATTTCAATCTGCGTAACGACATCTTGCATGGGCGGCTTATTCCCGGTCAGCCGTTGCGGCTGGAATTCCTCAAGACGCAATACGGCCTCAGCTTCTCGCCTCTGCGCGAGGCGCTGAACCGGCTTCATGCCGAGCGGCTGGTGGTCAACGATCCGCCGCGCGGCTTCACCGTCGCGCCGGTTTCCCCGGCCGAGATGCACGACGTGATGGGCGTGCGCATCCTCATCGAAAGCGAGGCGCTGCGCCTGTCGGTCGAAAAGGGCGGCGACGACTGGGAGACGGAGCTGGTGGCCGCCTTCCACAAGCTCGACCTGCAGTCGCGCCGCATCCGGGCAGCGGAGCACGCGGCCGACGACGAGGCGCTGATGCAGTTCGAGACGCGCCATCATGAGTTCCACCGCGCGCTCCTGACCGCCTGCGGCTCGCCGCGCCTGCTGGCGCTGTTCGAGCAGCTCTATGCCGAAACGCAACGCTACCGCCTGCCGATCTTCCGCGGCGAAGGCCCGACCGCGCCGGGGCGCGACCTCTCCGCAGAGCACAGCCAGATCATGGAAGCCGCCCTCGCGCGCCAGGCCGACACGGCGGTGCGCCTGCTTCAGGTGCATTACCGCCGCACGGCGGAAGATATCGCCGGCTCCGCCGCCTGAACCGCGCCGTTCGGTCTTCTCCGGCAAAACGCTTTCGCTTCATTGACATCACCCTTCAAAGGGCAGGCCGCATCGCGGCCCGTTGGACAGGATCTCGGCAAATTAGTTCATATATAAAATTATGTTGTTGCATGTGTATGGGGATGTGCTTTATCGTGCGGGGATGGATTTCAACGGGGATTTCAAGTCTGTAGCATGAACGAGCTTGTCCAGAACAACACATCCGAACGGCCGGTGCCGCTTGCTCGCGAGCAGATGGATGCGGAGCTGTGGTCCACGGATATACGGATTCAGTTTGGCGACTGCGACCCGGCGGGCATCGTCTACACACCGCAATTCTTCCACATCTTCAACGTGGCGGTGGAGCGCTGGTATGAGGGCGCGCTCGGTCTCGATTATTACGCCTTCATTCGAGACCGGCGCATCGGCGTCGGCTATGTCAGCGCGCATGCGGACTTCTTCGTGCCCAGTACGATGGGCAAGACGCTTTCCGTCGCCATAAAGGTGGAGCGTATCGGCACCTCGTCCTTCGTGCTCGTGCTGCACGCCTTTCAGGACGGGCGGGAGGCGTTGCGCGGCCGGATGACTGTCGTGACCACCGATCTGGACAGGCACAGGCCCATCCCCATCCCGCGGGATTTGCGTGAGGCGCTGCTTGCTTATATGGAAGGAAAAACACGCTGACGGAATGGGGAGCATCGAAGCATGGCTGACGGCAAGACGGAAACGGAAGACGGACGCCGCAAGGCCGAAACGCGCATCTGGCTTCAGATTCTGACCCTTGAAAACGTGATCTTCACGAAGCTGAACAATGTGCTTCTGGCCGAGGCCGGGCTTTCCATCGCGAAATTCGAGTTTCTGGCGCAGGTGGACCGCTATCCCGACGGTGTGACGCTGGGCGAGATTTCACGGAACCTCAAGGTGACAAGCGGCAATGTCTCCGGTCTGGTGCGCCGCCTTCTGGCCGACCGGCTGATCACCAAGACCATGTCGGCGGCGGACCGGCGCTCCTTCATCGTGCGCTTCACGCCGCTCGGCCGCGAGACCTTCGACAAGGCCAATGCGTTGCACGCGGCGACGCTGGGCGAGTGCTTCGCCGGGCTGCCGCTCGGCGATCTGGAAAGCCTGCTGGCGCGGCTGCGCGGTCTTGCCACCCATGTGCAGAGGCAGACCGATGGCAAATCCTGATCAGGCGGGTCCCGAGCAGGCGGGTGAGGAAGAAGCCGCCGGCGTCGCCCTGCTGTGCGAGCCGGACGATCTGCACGCCTATATTCCCTATCTGTTGAACTGGCTGACCAATCGCTGGAATCTCGATCAGAACAGGGAGTTGAGCGAGCACGGTATCAATGCCACGATCCTGCGCGCGCTTTCGGCGCTCTACATCTTCAAGCGCCTCACGGTCAACGAGATCGCTGCCTATGCGATGGCCGAGCAGTCCAATGCCAGCCGGACCATCGACAGCATGGTTTCGGCCGGGCTGGTCGAACGCCATATCTCGGAAAGCGACCTGCGCCGGCGTGACATCATGCTGACCGGGAAGGGCGAGGCGCTTCTGAAACGGCTGTGGCCGGCCATGGTGCGCAATCACCGGCGCATGGTGGCCGATATTCCGAAGAAGGATATCGATATCTGCATCGCCACGCTGAAAGCGATGATGCGCAACCTGTCCGGCGCGTAAGGCTCAGCTTTCGGCCTTGAGCGGATGATAGCGCCGGTCGAACCAGATCAGCGTTTCGGTCTGTTCGCTGGACGCCAGCATATCGACCACGCGCGCATAGAAAACCGAATGACTGCCGATGGCGCGCCGCTCGATGATGCGGCAATCGAAGGCGACCACCGCGTCCTGCAGCACCGGCGCGCCGGTGACGAGCTTGGTCCAGTTGCCCGCCTGAAAGCGCTCCGCCCCGCCGCGCCCGGCGAAGCTGTTCGACAGGTCGACATGACGGCCAGCCAGCACGTTGACGCACAGATTGCCGTTGCCGTTGAACACGTCGTGCGAACGGTTCTTCTGGTTCACACAGACGAGCAGTGTCGGCGGCATGTCGGTGATCGAGCACACGGCGGAAGCCGTCATGCCGTGGCGGCCTTCGGGCCCGTCGGAGGTGATGAGATTGACCGCCGCGCCGAGACGGCTCATGCCTTGCCGGAATGTTTCTGCATTGACTTCCATAAGCTCGCCTTCCGGTTCCTCTCTGGGGGATCGCGAACCGCCGCATGGCGGTCCGGTTTCGTGTTAACGCATGAAAAGGCCGCCGTTCACGTCCCAGCACGCGCCGGTGGCCGTGGCTGCCTCGGGTGCGGCGAGCAGCAGCACCACCGAGGCCACATAGGCGGGATCGATGAGCTGGCCGACCGGAATATTGGTCAGCATGCCGGGCATCTTTTCCGGTGGCACCAGCGCATGCACCAGCGGCGTGTCCATCGGGCCGGGGGCGACGGCGTTGACCGTCACGCCGAACGGAGCCAGATCACGCGCAAAGACCTTGGTGAGCGTGATAATGGCGCCTTTCGAGGCAGCGTAATGCGCACCGGTCGCCGTGCCGCCATTCTGTCCGGCGAGCGAGACCATGTTGACGATGCGTCCGTAGCCGCGCTCCTTGAAATAGCGCCCAAGGACAAGGCAGCCGGTGAAGACGCCGCCGGCATTGGTGGCCATCACTTCGTTGAATTCCGCCGGTTCGATGTCGAGCAGCGGACGCGCCTTGGTGACGGCTGCGTTGTTGACCAGCGCCTCGACCGAACCCCAGCGCGCCACCGCCTCGTCGAGCACGCGCCGGTAATCCGCTTCGGCGCGTATATCGAGCCTCGCCGCCAGCACCCGCTCGCCCGCCGGGTCGAGTTCCGCCGCAAGCCGCCCCGCCGCATCGTCGTCCACGTCGGAGATCACGACATTGTAGCCAGCGGTGTGGAAGGTCTTGGCGACTACAGCGCCGAAGCCCGCGCCGGCGCCGGTGACTATGACCGTGTTCATAGATTGGCCGGGACTTCGAGAGCCCGCCCCATGCGCGCCTCGACGCGGCAATATTTCCACAGCCTGTCGTCGGTGTCGCCGACGGGGATGGTGCGGAACAGGTTGCAGGCTTGACGCACGGTTTCGCGGTCGGGCACGTCGGCCATGATATAAGCCGTCCACGGGAAGCCGGTGGGCGAGGTGCCGACCATTGTTTCGTCGTCGTCCAACATGCCGAGGATGGTGACACCGGGCAGGTCGGAAATGCCCTTCATCATGGTGCCGAAGGCTTTCCAGACCGGGCCGATCTGCGAGAAGGGCAGATCGAAGAAATTCTGTAGCACGGCGATGCAGAACAGAACGCGGATGGGTTTTTGTTCACTCATTTCATTTTCTCCCTGGAACATTTCCGAGCCGAAACTGCGGAGCGGGTTTGGCGCGGATAATGCGTTGAAACAATGATTTATGGGTATCCGGGGGCGACAGGCTGGCCCAGCGACGCGGCCCCGGCAAGGGTCCATGTGCCGATCCCGAGGAAGGCGTGCTGTGCCACGGCCGCAGCGTCGAGCATGCAACGGGACACCGGATGGCCGCGCCGCAACGCTTCCGTTCCGGTCATGACGAAGGCCATGCGCGCCACTTCCGCGCCGGCATGGGCCGCCTCGGTGGAGCTGAGCCGCAGGCGGATGTGCGCTTCGCGCTCGACCGGATCGCCGGCCTTTACCTGCTCCCATGCCTCGTGGATGGCGTCGTAGAAGAAGCAACGCGCGCTACGCAGCCGCGCCTCCGCCCTGCCGAGATCGGCCTGGATGTGCGGGCGCGCGCCGATGGGTGGCGCGCCGGTGATGGCTGGCTTCTCGCGCGCCTCGCGGTGCAGCCAGTCCAGCGCCTCGCGCGCCGTGCCGAGCGCCACCACGGCCAGAACCTGCGAGGCCAGTGCCATGGACGGATAGCGGAAGATCGCTTCGTCGCGCTGGGCTTCGCCGCCGCGGATGAAAGTCCATTCCTCCGGCACCACGACGCAGTCGGCCACGATGTCATGGCTGCCGGTGCCGGTCAGACCGATCACGTCCCACGTGTGCTTGATCGAGATCTTCTCGCGCGGCATGACGGCCATGCGCGGCAGGCTCGACGTCGAGCCGCCCTCCACGCGGATGCCCGCGCCGATGAGTTGCGCGCCCATGCAGCCCGAGCAATAGGGCCAGCGGCCCTGCACCTCGAAGCCGCCCTCGACCTGATTGGCGACCTGCGGCGGAAAGATGGAGCCGGCGAAGACTGTGTCCGGGTCCGTGCCGAAGATGGTCTCGTAGGTGGCGCGGGGCAACGCGCCGAGATAGACGGCGGAAACGCCGAAACTGGCGACCCAACCCGTCGAGGCATCGGCGGCGGACAGCGTCTCGATCAACGCGCAGAATTCTGCCGGCCCCAACTCGTCTCCGCCCAGCGCCTTCGGGACGAAGGCGCGATAGGCACCGACCGCCTTCAGCCGGTCCACCATGTCACGCGGGACATAGGTGAGCTTCTCGAACTCGTCGCGCCTGGCGCGGATTTCCGCAAGGACGTCGTCCATGGCGACCGTCCGCGTTTTTTCATTCTCGACCGACCTGTTCATAGCTCCTCCGTTCCATGCCCCTTTTATTATCGATAGATCAGCTGGCTAAACCTGCCGCTTCTTCCTGTGCCTGAAATCCAGAAACCCGCCCGCATCCAGCCTTTCCGTCGCCATCGCCTTGAGGCCGGCGCGCTGAATCTTTTCCGTCGCTGTCAGCGGAATCCGCTCCACAAAAGCGATCCAGCCCGGCACCTTGTAATAAGCCATCTGTTCCAGCGCCCAGCTTACGATCATCTCCGCCGCATCCTGCCCCGCATCGGCGTCGACGGCGACGATCAGCGCCGCGACTTCCTCGCCACGGATCGGATCGGCGACGGCGGCGACGCCGGCCTGCCGGATCAGCGGATGGCGGTTGAGCACGCTTTCCACCTCGACGGCGGCAATGTTCTCGCCGGAGCGGCGGATGACGTTCTTCTTGCGGTCGACGAAATGCAAATCGCCGTCGGCGTCGCGCGACACGATATCGCCAGTGTGGAACCAGCCGTCCTGCCAGGCCTCGGCAGTGGCGGCGGAGTCCTTCAGATATTCGCGGAAGAAGCCGAGCCGCGGATTGGCGCCGGCATGGCGCACCAGCAGCTCGCCCGGTGTATCGTCGCAGCACTCGGTGCCGTCATCGCCGGCGATCCTGATCTCCACCGATTCCGGCGCACGGCCGAAGCAGCTTGTGCCGATCTTGCGCGGCTCGACATTGGCGCAGATGGTCGCGCCGCTGCCGGTCTCGGTCATCGCCCATGCTTCCAGAAGCGGAAAGCCGAAGCGCTCCTCGAAGGCGGCATGGAGGCGCCGGTCCACGCCCGCGCCGAAGCCGAAGCGGACATGGTGGTCGCGGTCGCGCTCCGAAGCGGGCGCGGCGATCAGGATGGACGGCATTACGCCCAGATAATGCAGGCAGGTGGCGCGACTTTCCCGCACCTGATCCCACCAGCTACGCGGATGGAAACGGTCGAGCATGATGAGGCAGCCACCGACCGTCACCATTGCCATCACAGAGACGGCCATGGCATTCATGTGGAAGACGGGAAGGGGCGTCAGCATCCGTTCGCCCTCGCTTTTGAGCGAGATCAGACCGCCGACATCGCGATACCACTCGCCGGAATAGAGGAAATATTCGTTGGTCAGGACGCAGCCCTTGGGGCGTCCCGTGGTGCCGGATGTATAGAGAAGCGCGCATTCGGTGTCGGGCGTGCCCGCAACCGCCGCGCGCGCACCGTCGAAGGGCGCCGCCACGGTGTCCTCCGGCGTCATCACCGGAATGGCGCGCGAAGCGGCTTTCGCTGCCGCTTCGATCTCTGCCTTGCGGCTGGCGATGACCACCGCGGCGGTCATTTCGGAATGAGCGACGATATATTCCAGCTCGCTGGCGCGCAGGTCCGGATTGATCGGCACGACCGAGACGCCGAGCCCGTTCAGCGCGAACCAGATTTCCAGAAAGACCGGACGGTTTTCCAGAAGCAGGCCGACCCGCAACCCCTCGCCATAGCCGGCTTCGCGAAACGCGGCCTGCCAGCGCCGGATGCGGTGCGCCATTTCGCCATAGGAAACGGTTTCGGCCGCGATGCCGTAGGCGGTGGCGGTTTCGGGAAGCACGTCGAGAAAGGGCGCACCGCTGCGCGCCTTCGCCATGGCGTCGAAACGGGAAAAGACGCTTTCATTGCGCGCGGCAGTCTGCACACCCATCATCTGCACGCCCATCATCTGCACGCCCATGGCGCAATCCGCATTCATAGTCTGGCTCCTCCCAAAAATATGAATTTTCATATTTTTATGTATTAGCTTTCTGATGTCAAGCAATCCGGTATCGGGCGATCCGCGACCGACCGGGCGATCCCGGTGAAGACGGAACTGTCGTGAGCGCGCTCCTTGTTTTTACGCATCTGCGAACACGCGACTGGTTTCCGTCCGTGCCGGAACATCCCTACAGCACGGGCGGTCGGGCGAGGTCGAGCGCGCGCAGGCGGTGCACGAAGGCGCCGAGCCGTTCCTTGCGATAGGCGGGGACATCAACGCCCTCGTAATCGAGAAAGCCGCGCTGCGTCTTGAGGCCGATCCGGCCGTCGGCCATGTTGGTTTCAATGATCGAAGGCGCTTCGTAGCGCGGATGGTCGAACGCGCCGGAAAGATAGCGGCTGGCATAATAGAGAATGTCGCCGCCGCCCCAGTCGATGAATTCGAGCAGGCCCAGCACGGAAAAGCGCAAGCCGAAGCCATATCGGACGGCCTTTTCGATATCCTCGACGCTGGCGACGTTTTCCTCCACCAGTCGCGCCGCCTCGTTCATGGCGACGGTCTGTAGTCGCGGCACGATATAGCCGGGACGCGCCGCGCAGACGACCGGCACCTTGCCGACGCTTTCCAGCACCTGCTTCAGCCTCTCCACCACTTCTGGGCTGGTCTTTTCGCCCGGCGACAGTTCCACCAGCGGCACGATGAAGGCCGGGTTGAGCCAGTGCGCGTTGAGGAAACGCTCCGGTCCTTCGATGGCCGGCGAGATGTCGTCGACCAGAATGGTCGATGTCGTGGAGGCGATGATGGTGCCGGGTGCGCAGAGCTTCGACGCCTCGCCCAGCGCCTCGTGCTTCATGGCGAGCACTTCCGGCACGCCCTCGAATAATATGTCCGCCTTGCCGAGAACGGCGGCGGCGTTGGCCTTCGGCTCCACCGTTATTCGGTCGGCGATGCAGCGGATGGCGTCGCCACCCTCGAACAGGCCCAGTTCCGCCAGCATGGTGAGCGTGTCGGTGATCTCGTTTGTCGCGCCGTCTGCCAGCTGGTCGAAATCGGCGGTGGGACGCTCCTTGAAGTCCAGAAGCGAGACCTTGTGGCCGGCATAGGCGAAGACGAGCGCGATGCCGCGCCCCATGCGGCCCGCGCCGAGCGCGACGATGTCGAGCGGCGTCATGATCGGAAACCTTCGCGCAGGAAGCATTCGCGCCCGGCTCCGTCCATGCCGTCAAGGCCGACCTTGGCCAGCGGCCGGCCGGTGCGGGCGAAGTCGTCGCCGCATACCGCACTGCCGATGGCGAGGAAGGCGCGAGACAGCGGCGCCTCGACGCTCGCCAGCTCCGCTGCCGACACCAGAAGCGACAGGCCGAGCGCCACGTCCTCCAGCATGTAGCGATGCTGCGTCAGCACGATCTTTTCGCGCCAGTCGCCGGAATCGGTCAGACTGTCATGCGACTTGCGGCCATACATCCATTCGTCGCCATCCTCGCGGTAGTGGTCGGCGAGCGGAAAATGCGGCGCGCCGTAGCCGAAGGCCTCGCGGATGCGGATGCGCTCGGCATCGAGCGCATCGGTGACGCGGCGCACCGACGCCTGCGTGCCTTCATTGTGGATGTCCCATGCCTCGAAATGCTCCAGCGGCCCGGCATTCATGGTGATGAGCGGCGGATGGATGATTGGTCCGGCATTCATCAGTGCTGCCGAAAGCACGTCGCCGCATGGCTCGATCACACCGGGAAAGGCCTTGTCCAGCACTTCGAGCGCGTGCTTTTCCAGCGAGAGCGGGAATATACCGGTCGGCAACCGCGTGGCGCGGCCCGAAATCACCACCTCGGCGAAGCCATGCTTGCGCACCAGCCAGGGCAGGGTGCCGGTTTCGGCAAAGGCGACGCCGCGATGCGTGTCCGCAGCATGGGCTGCGCGCGCGAAGACCAGCGAACCGAGCGTGCCGGGCGGAAAATAGATGACTTGACCGGATTTGAGATGCGGGGCGACGAGCTTCGACACATCCTCATGCGTGGTCGCCGGCAGGGGGCAGAGGATGAATTCGGCATCCTCCAGCGCCTCGGCGATGTCGCTCGTCGTGCGCGCCAGTTGCGCCGCTTGGGTGCCTTTAGCGTCCCGGACGGTGATGATGTTGCCAATCTCCCGATGCCGCCCGATGTCGTCGGCATTGCGCCGCCACAGCGTGACTTCATGCCCGGCCAGAGCAAAATCAGCCGCGCCCGCAAGCGAACCGTTGCCACCGCCGATAACCGTAATGCGCATGTGGACATCCTCCCATTATCTCAATCGCCGGCATACCCCTTTTGTCTCCGCGAAGCCGTCGGCGAACGGGCTCGGGATTTAATTCGAGAGCATAATTTATTGATGAAAATATGCAAATACATAATACTATCGCTATGGTATTTTGATGGAGATGCACCGCGCGCCACAGCTCGTCCGGCGGGGCTTTCCGGGAGGGAAAACGAATGAGCAGTTCAGTGAAACGCCGTTTCGTCGAGACGCGCTCCGGCACGGTGCATGTAGCGGAAGCGGGCAGCGGCGCGCCGGTCCTGCTCCTGCACCAGACACCGCGCTCCTGGGACGAGTTCCGCGACGCCCTGCCGTTGATCGGCCGGCGCTACAGGGCCATCGCCATGGATACGCGCGGCTTCGGCGATTCCGAACCACTTCCCGACGGCTGCGTCTCCATCGAGGGCTGGGCGGATGCAGCAATCGACCTCGCCGATGCACTGGGCCTGACGAATTTCGCCATCGCCGGCCATCATACGGGCGGGGTGATCGCGCTCGACGTGGCGGCGCGTTATCCGAATTATATCAATCGCCTGATCCTCTCCGCAACCTCCTTCATCGATGCGGAAAGGCGGGCGCGCCATCAGGGGCACCGCGTCATCGACGAAGTCGCGGAACGGGCCGACGGGGAGCATCTGGCCGAGTTGTGGCAGCGCCGCCGCCCGCATTATCCCGCCGATGGAAACGCGGAGCTTCTCACCCGCTTCATGCGCGATGCGCTGAAGGCGGGGTCGTTGGCGGTCGAGGGACACCGCGCCGTCAACCGCTACCGGATGGAAGACACGGTCGGCCTCGTCCGCTGCCCGACGCTGATTCTCGCGCCAATGGAAGACCCCCATGCCTACCCGTCTGCGCCGAGGCTGGCGGCGGCGATTGCCGGGGCTGTCGTGCAGGACATTCCGGGCGCGATGGTGCCGTTCCCGGACCAGATGCCGCAGGTCTTCGCCGATGCGATATGCGCCTTTCTGGACGGGGACGCGGCGCGTCCTCGAACCTGATTATTTGCAATCGCATGGAATTTCAGCGTTTCAGCCTGTAGCCCGACGCTTCGCGGTCCCACATGTCGCCGGTGATGGCCTCTTCGCGCAACGTCACCTTCTTGATCTTGCCGTTTTCGGTCAGCGGCAGCCGGTCGAGGAAGCGCAGATAGCGGGGCACGGCGAAATAGGCGAGGCGGGTTTCGCAGAACTGCGTCAGCTCGATGGTGTCGAGCGTCATGCCCGGCTTGGCCTCGATGGCTGCGGCCACCTCGTCCTCCCCCATTTCCGACGGCACGGCATAGACCGCGCAGGCGGCGACCGAGGGATGGGCCATCAGTACCTGCTCCACCTCCCATGACGAGACGTTTTCGCCGCGCCGCCGGATAGCGTCCTTGACGCGGTCGATGAAGCGGTAATGCCCGTCCGCCTCACGCACCACACGGTCCCCGGTGTGGAACCACAGGTTCTGCCATGCTTCCACGGTCTTTTCCGGCATGTGGAAATAGCCGGTGGCGAAGGAAAACGGCTCGATGGGGCGCAGCAGAAGCTCGCCCGCTTCGCCGTCGCCGAGCGGCATGTCATCGGGATCGACGATGCAGGCTTCGAAGCCCGGCATCAGATAGCCCATGCTGCCCGGATGATCGGACGGAATGGGGCTGGCGAAGGCGAAATTGGTTTCCGTCGAGGCATAGCCGTCGACCAGTGGCACGCCGAAGCGCTCGCGGAAGATGGCATGGAACCGATCCGGCACGCCGCCGCCGAGCGCGACGCGCACGCAATGGTCGCGTTCTTCCGGGCTCGTCTCGCGCGACAGCAGGATGGCGGCCATCGCTCCCAGAAGATACGTCACGGTGGCCTTGTTCTTCAGCACGCTCGTCCAGAAGCCGGAAGCGGAGAATTTCGGCTCCAGCACATAAGTGCAGCCGTTCAGCACCGCCTGATAGAAGGCGTTGAGCGCATTGGTGTGGAAGATCGGCAGAGTGGTGAGCAACACGTCGCCCTCCACGATGCCAAGCGCGCGGGCGGAATAGATACCCCACCAGAAAAGCTGTGCCTGCGGGCAGCACACGCCCTTGGACGGCCCCGTGGTGCCGGATGTGTAGAGGATGGCGACCGTATCGCTGGGGCGCACGGGCTTGGGCGGCGCCCAGCCGGCGGGCGCGTCGGCGTCGAGATCGAGCCCGGCGTCGGCGATGGTCCAGATCATGTCCGGCAGGGCGACGCCGTCCGGCAGCGTTTCGAGCGCGGCCTTCAGTCCTTCCTCGACGGCGAGGATCTTCGGCGCGGAATTGGTGAGCACATGCGCCAGCTGCGCGCCGCGAAAGGCGGTGTTGATGGGTGTCGCGATGGCGCCGAGCCAGGCGCAGCCGAGATAGACCTTGAGAAATTCCGGCCGGTTGGCCGACAGGATGGCGACGCGGTCGCCATGGACGATGCCCGCCTGCGCCAGATGCCAGGCGGCGTTACGGGCGATCCGCTCCACGTCCGCATAGCTCCATTCGGTCGTGCCGAACCGGAAGAGAATGCGCCCACCATAGCGCTTGCTCTGGCGCTGCAGGATCGCGGGCAGCGTTCTTTCCACGGGCGGAAAGGCGGCCGCGACCTGCGTGTAGCGGTCGCCGTCTTCGGGTACCCGGCCCTTATGGACATTCGCATGCATCCGTCTGTTCTCCTCAATCATCATTCACGCGCCGCCATACGGCAGGCTGTGGCTTTCTCCGCCTGCCTTGCGGGGCTTGTGCGTGGGCGGGGCCTCTTCCGCTGTTCCGCCAGTCGGCCCACCGGCCGGGCTGGAAACGACGACCGTGTCCTTCACTTCCTTCAGAAGCCTGTTCAGCATCGCGATATGGTCGGGCGATACCTGTCCAAAGATGCTCGCCAGAAGTTGGCCGTTCCACTTCGCCATGCGGCGGAAGCGGCGGCGGCCTTCCGGGGTGATGCTGACGATCTGCACACGCCGGTCAATCTCGGACGGCGTGCGCGTGACCAGCCCGTCCGTGATGAGCCGGTCGATCATCGGCGTCACATTGCCAGCCGAGACCATCAGCCGCTTGGACAGTTCGCCGATCACCATGCCCTCGGGCCGCCGGTCGAGCTGCGCCAGGACGTCAAAGCGCGGCAAGGTAAAGTTGAATTTCTGGCGGAACTGGCGCCGCAATTCGGTCTCCACCAGCGTGGTGCAGGCGAGCATCCGCAGCCACATGCGGATCACGTCCTGATGATGCGAAGCTGGCGTCGTCAGTTCGTCCGGTTCCGGTGCGTCGGTGTCGAAAACTGGCGTCAACCTTTCCTCCGAATGTTGGTGCCGCTACAGGCTTCGCCCTCACGCGCTGCCGAGATAGGCGGCGATGAGGCGCGGGTCGTGGATCAGGCCTTCAGAGGGGCCGGACTGGACGATTTCGCCGGTTTCCAGCACATAGCCGACATCGGCGGTTTCGAGCGCGGCACGCGCGTTCTGCTCAACCAACAGCACAGAAACGCCCAGCTCGCGCAGTGAAGCGATGGTCTGGAAGATTTCCCGCACGATCAGCGGCGCGAGGCCGAGGCTCGGCTCGTCCAGAATGAGGAGCGTGGGCTTCGCCATCAGCGCGCGGCCAAGCGCCAGCATCTGCCGCTCGCCGCCCGAAAGCGTGCCGGCGGCCTGTGTCTGGCGCTGTTTGAGGCGCGGAAAGCGGTCGTAGACGGCTTCAAGCTCCGATTGGAAACTCGACCGGTCATAGCGGCTGTAGGCCCCAAGAAGCAGGTTGTCCCGGACGCTCATCTCGGAAAAAAGCTCACGCTTTTCCGGCACGAGGCAGAGGCCCATCTCGATGCGATCCTCCACCGTCATGCGGCTGAGGTCCTGCCCCTGAAAGGTGATCCTGCCGGTGGATGGCAGAAGACCGATCACCGCCGTCATCAGCGTGGTCTTGCCCGCGCCGTTGGGGCCGATGATTGTGGCGATCTGGCCTTTCTCGACCTTGATCGACACCTCGCGCACGGCCTCGACCTTGCCGTAGGAGACGGAAACATTCTCGATGGTCAGAAGAGGCATCAGGCGGTTCCTCCGAGATAGGCTTCCTGCACGCGCGGATTGGCACGGACTTCAGCCGGCTGGCCCTCGCAGAGCTTCTCGCCGAAATCCATCACCACGATCCGGTTGACGATCCCCATGACGAACTCCATGTCATGCTCGACCAGAAGTATGGTGAGCCGGTCGTCGTCGCGCAGTGAGCGCAGCAACTGGGCGAGCTTCAGCTTTTCCTGACGGCGCAGGCCCGCCGCCGGTTCGTCCAGCACGAGGAGTACCGGATCGGCGGCCAGCGCGCGGGCGATTTCCAGAATGCGCTGCTCGCCGAGCGACAGATTGCCGGCCAGTTCATACGGCTTGTCGCCGAGGCCGACCCGTTCGAGCTGCTTCAGCGCGTCGTAGCGGGTAGAGGCTTCCTCGGTGCGGTCGAGGCGGAACGCGCCGCGAAGCAAGCCGGTGTGCGTGCGCGGATAGGCGCCGAGCATGACATTGTCGAGAAGCGTCATCTTCGGCCGCAGCTTCACGTGCTGGAAGGTGCGGGCGATGCCGGAACGAGCGATCGCGAATTGGGGGCTGCGGGTAATGTCGCTGCCGGCGAAGGTGATGCTGCCGCTGTTGGCGTGCAGCGCGCCGGTCAGGAGGTTGAACATCGTGCTCTTACCTGCGCCGTTGGGGCCGATCAGCCCCATAATCTCACCAGCATTGACGCTGAAGCTGACCTTGTTGACGGCGATGAGGCCGCCGAAGCGCCGCTCGACCTGATCGACCTGCAGGAGCGGCGTGCCGGGTTGCGGCTTCTCGCGCAGCGGCAGCGGATCGGCCGCGCCCGGGCGCGCGCGACGGATTTCCGGCAGGAACTGCTTGACCCATGGGGCGATGCCCTGCCGCGCATATTGCAGGAACAGGATGAACAAGCAGCCGAAGGCGACGGTTTCGAGCTGTCCCGCACCGCTGACGATATAGGGCAGATAATCCTGAATTGTGTTCTTCAGGAGCGTGACCAGTGCAGCTCCGATGACGCCGCCGATGGGACTGCCTGCGCCGCCCACCATGGTCATCATCAGATATTCGATGCCCATCAGCGGCTCGAACGGAGTGGGGCTGACAAAGCGGCTCAGATGTGCGTAGAGCCAGCCGGACAGGGCTGCGAGGAAGGCGGCAATGACGAAGCAGGCCACCTTGACGTGGAAGACGTTGACGCCAAGGCTTTCCACCAGCGTGTTGCCGCCACGCAGCGTGCGCATGACGCGTCCTGGCCGGGAATCGAGCAGGTTGTAGACCAGCACGATCGCGACGCAGACGATGGCCCAGATCAGGTAGAAGATTTGCCAGCTCTGCACGAGTGCGACCGAGCCGATGGAGATCGGCGGCACACCGGACAAGCCATTGTGCTTGCCGAGGCTTTCCATGTTGCCGAACAGGAAGCCGATGGCCAGTCCCCATGCGATGGTGCTGAGCGAAAGGTAGTGGCCCTGAAGGCGCAGCGTGATGCCGCCGATGACGAGCGCGCTGCCACAGGTGAGCGCAACGCCAAGCAACAGCCCCAGCCAAGGCGAAGCGCCATAGGCGGTGGTGAGCCATGCGGTCGAATAGGCTGAGATGCCGACGAAGGCGGCCTGGCCGAAGGAGAGGATGCCGCCCACGCCCGTCAGTAGCGCGAGGCCGATGGCGACGAGGGCGTAGATGCCGATATAGTTCAGAAGCGTGATGTTGAATGCACTGAGAAACTGCGGCGCAAGCAGGAGTGCCAGAAGTGCGAGGCCGATCACGATGTAAAGACTGTTGCGGCTCATTCTTCGTCGTGCTCCTCATGATGGATGGAGACAATCGATCGCCAGATCAGGATGGGTATCAGGAAGGAGAAGACGATAACGTCCTTGAAAGCGCTGCTCTGGAAGGCGGCGAAGCTTTCGAGGACGCCGACGAAAAGTGAGCCGATCACCGTGCCGGGATAACTGATCATGCCGCCGATGATCGCGCCGATGAAGGCCCTGAGACCGAGCAGAAAGCCGCTGTCGTAGAAGATGGTGTTGACCGGCGCGATGAGGATGCCCGACACGCCGGCCATCAGCGAGCCTATGATATAGGCGATGGCGCCGGAACGTTCCGGGCGGATGCCCATCAGTCGCGCACCGGTCCGGTTGACGGCGGTGGCGCGCAGCGATTTGCCTGTCAGCGTGTAGTCGAAGAAGAAGTAGAGCAGCGCGCTGAAGATGATTGCCGCCAGCATGATGATGATCGCCTGGCCGGACAGGAGCAGCGGTCCGAGCTGGAAGACCTCGCTGGTCAGCGGCTCGGTGCGCACGCCCTCGGGGCCGAAGAACAGGAGGCCGACGCCGATCAGCGCGAAGTGCAACGCCATCGAAACGATGAGGAGCAGCAGCACCGACGCATCGGCGATGGGCCGGTAGACGATTCGGTCCAGAAGCGGAGCGACAGGTACGATCAGCATCAGCGAGAACAGGATGCGGATGGCGATGCCGGAGCCGTAGAGCGGCGCGGCCAGCCAGACGATGCAGGCCATGGCCAGCGGTATGACCAGATAGAAGACGAGCGCGCGTGGAATGGCATAGGCGCGCTTCTGTCTCAGGAGCGAGGCCGTTTCCATGAGCGAGGCGATGGCCGCCAGAATGACGACCAGCCCCACCGTGCCGGGGACTTTCTGCGTTTCGAGCGCGGCGAGCGTCAGGGCGGTGAAGGCCGCGATGTCGCCGAACGGGATGAAAACCACCCGCGTGACAGTGAAGATGAGAACGGTGCCGATTGCAATCAGGACATAGACCGCGCCCGATGCCAGACCATCGGTGGCCAGTATCAGACCGATATCGAGATTCATGGGAAAGTCTCCGGGCAACGGCGTTCCTGAGCGGGCAGGACGTCAGCTGCAATTGCGGGGCTTGGAAACAGGTCGAACCCGCCGCGTCCGGTCCATGGGACGAAGGCGCGGCAGGGAGCGGATCAGGAGCGCATCACGGCTCATATTTCCACTGGCCGTCTTCGAGCTTGACGACCACGAGCGAGCGCTCGTCGATGCCGTAATTGGAGCCCTTGCGGAAATTGTAGATGCCGTGCACGCCGGCCAGCTCGTTGGTCTTGAAGATTTCTTCCTTAAGGGCCTCGCGGAACTCGGCCGTGCCGGGCTTGGCGGTCTTGAGCGCGCGCCCGGCGGAATCGAGCATCACCATCCAGGCGTCGAAGCTGTAGGCCGAGAAGGCGTCCCTGGTCTCGGCGTTGTTGGCCTTCTTGTAGGCATCGCGGAAAGCGAGCGACAGCTTTTTCGAGAAATGGTCGTCGGGAAGCTGCTCTGCGACGACGACCGGGCCAATGGAGACCTTGACGCCCTCGACGGCCTTGCCGCCGACGCGTACGAAGTCGGCATTGACCAGCGGCGCCAGGCCGTAGAGTCCACCCTTGAAGCCGCGATTGGCGAGTTCCAGCGGCGGGAAGGCGGCCTGCGTGGCCGAGCCGCCGATCAGCACGGAATCGGGCTTGGTGGCGAGAATCTTCAGCACCTGCGCCGTGACCGAGGTGTCGGTGCGGGTATAGCGCTCGTCGGTCAGGACCTTGATCTTGCCGTCGGCTTCCGCCTTCTTCGCACCGTCATAGACGAAATCTCCCCAAGCGTCGGAGAAACCAATGTAGCCGACATTGGTTTCGTTGTCGCGCTTGATGCGGTCGGCGATGACGCTGGCCATAAGCGAAGGCGGCTGTGGCACGGTTACGCCCCACTGGTCCGCGCCGTCGCCCGGCGACACGTTGACCGGCGAAATCGCGATCATCGGCACTTTCAGTTCCTTCGACACTTCCATCATCGCGATGGTGGAGGGCGCGGTCGCGGTGCCGATCAGGATGTCGACATTGTACTCCTCGATCAGCTTGCGCGCATTGCGGGTCGCAGCCGAGGGATCGGAGCCGTCGTCCAGTTCGACGACGGTGATCTTTTCGCCGTCGACCTCGCTCTTGTATTCCTGCGCGGCCTTGATGCCGAGGCCGTACGGAATGCCGATGGAGGCACCGTTTCCGCTCAGCGATGTTACGAAGCCGACCTTGATCTCGGCATGGGCGAGGGGGGCGGCGATCATGCCTCCCAGAAATGTTGCGGCAAGCAATAGATTACGCATTGAATTCCCCTTTTTTCTTTTCGTTACCGGCAAAACCCGGCCGCATGGCCCGTCTTTCTTCTTGTTGTCAGGTTATGCTGCGCCGATGCCGTCAATTGCTGGTCTGTTTGAAATCCCGGCGGAAGTTCGTTGCCGAAACGCCGTGCGGGAAATTACTTCATACCTGAACTGAAATACCGTCCGCGACTGCGCGGTGGGACTCCTCCATTTTTCGGTTCCGCCTGCCTGCACGCCTCCAGCTAATTCGAAATTCCAGAATTCGTTATATTTATCAGGCTGTTAAACCTGCGGTTAAATCCGGTTTCGATCTGAATTCGAATGGATGATAATGCTTTAAGCTTGAAGTGTCGAGAAATTATTTTATATGTAAGATAATTTGCGAGCGCTGCCGGGCGCTTGCGGAACGGCATCAGGAACAATGATCCGGGGAACGGTACGATGCGCATTTATTGGCAGAGTTTTGTCGATGCGAAGCTCGGCGCCTCCTATCTGGCGCGGCTGCGGACCTATCTGAATGCGATCGCCGCGCCGGGGACGGAAGTGGAGGTGCACGGCATCGCTCCACCCGACCGCGATTTCGGTCGTCTCGCTGAGTTTCGCTGTGCTGTGCAGGCCGTCGACAACGGGATCGGCGCGGAGGAGGACGGCTTTGACGCCTATGTCATGGGTCATTTTCAGGACCCCGGCCTCTATGAGCTGCGCTCGGCGCTACGCATTCCGGTGATCGGCGCGGGCGAGGCGACGTTTCATGCCGCGGCCCAGCTCGGCCGCCGCCTTGGCCTCGTCACGCTCGATCCCGCCTTCGAGGTCTGGCATTATGAGCAGGCCGATCTCTATGGGTTGGGCGGGCGCGTCGCGGGCGTGATCGGCATGGGATGCCATCCGGCCGATTTCGACGCCTGTTTCGCCGGCGACGAATCGGTGCGCCAGCGCCTGCTCGACGATTTCACGGCCTGCGCGGCGCCGCTGGTCGCGGCGGGCGCCGACGTGATCATTCCCGCCGGCGTGCTGCCGGGGCTTCTGATCGGCGGCGTGCCGGGGTTCTGCGTCGGCCATGCGCCGGTGGTGAACTGTGCGGCGGTGGCGCTGAAATCGGCCGAGATGTGGGTGCAGCTTCGCGCCATCGGCGGGCTGGAGCCGAGCCGCGGTCCATCCTTCGCGCTGGCCAGCCCGCGCGCCAAGGCGGACTTCCGGCAATCGCTCGCCCGCAACAGAAATTCACAGTTTTAAAAAACACAGGGGAAAAAGCACATGACGCCTGAAAAGATCATCTACAGCACCGAGGCGACGGCAACCGGCGGCCGGGACGGCAGCGCGGCGAGCGCGGACGGGCATCTCAAGGTGAAGCTGACCGTGCCGAAGGAATTCGGCGGGCCGGGCGGCGAGGGAACCAATCCCGAGCAGCTCTTCGCCGCCGGTTATTCGGCCTGCTTCCTTAGCGCCATCAAGCTGATGGGCCGCCTCGGCAAGGTAGCTATTCCCGATGCGGCGACCGTGACGGCGAAAATCGGTGTCGGCGCTGTCGATGTCGGCTATATGTTCACCGCCGAACTGCTGATCTCCATGCCGGGCATTCCCGCCGAAACGGCACGGGAGCTGGTGGCCGGCGCGCACCAGCGTTGCCCGTTTTCACGGGCGACCAGGGACAATATCGACGTCGTCCTGACGATTCTCGAAGCATAGCGTATTTGAATGGCCAGATCCGTTTCCAGAAGACAACCCTATGACGGCGTCGTCGTCACCTCGCCGGTGACGGTGCCCTATACGCGCTACTCTATCGAAAGCGCGCATTGGTGGATCGGCCGCGCGCTGCGGGCGCTGGTCGATGCATCGGGTATCCGCGCGCGTGATTTCGACGGATTCTGCCTGTCGAGCTTCACCGTCGGCCCGGATACGGCGATCGGGCTGACGCAGCATTTCGGTCTCAGCCCGCGCTGGCTCGACCATATTCCGCTCGGCGGTGCGAGCGCCATCGCGGCGATCCGCCGGGCGGCGCGCGCGGTTCAGGCGGGCGACTGCGACGTGGTGGCCTGCGTGGCGGGCGATACCAACCATGTCGACTCGTTCCGTCGCACGCTTGAGAATTTCTCCCGTTTCTCGCAGGACGCGGTTTACCCTTACGGGGCGGGTGGGGCCAATGCCAGTTTCGCGCTGATCGCGCGTCATTATATGGAGCGCTTCGGCGTGACGCGCGAGGACCTCGGCCGCATCGCGGTGGCGCAGCGCTCCAATGCGATGCGCAATCCCAACGCGCTGATGAAGACCCCGCTGACGCTGGAGCAATATATGGCAGCGCGGCCGATCTCCGATCCGATCCATCTGTTCGACTGCGTCATGCCCTGCGCAGGGGGCGAGGCCTTTCTCGTCATGCGCGAGGAGACGGCGGCGGCGCAGGGGCTGAAGGGCGCGAAGATTCTGGGTTCCATCGAGCGTCACAATGCCCGCATCGGCGACGATGTGCAGAACCATGGCGGATGGGTGGCCGACATAGACGATCTCTACGCTATGGCCGGGGTCACGCCGGGCCAACTCGATTTCGTGCAGACCTATGACGATTATCCGGTCATCGTGATGATGCAGCTTGAGGATCTGGGCTTCTGCAAGAAGGGCGAGGGCGCGGAATTCGTGCGACAGCACGACCTGACCATCGGCGGCAATTTCCCGCATAACACGTCGGGCGGCCAGCTTTCGGTCGGGCAGGCGGGAGCGGCCGGTGCATATCTCGGTGTCACGGAGGCGCTGCGGCAGGTGCTGGGCACGGCCGGGCCGACGCAGGTGGTGAAGGCGAAGGTGGGGCTGGCGTCAGGCTTCGGCATGATCAATTACGAGCGCGGCCTGTCGTCCGGCGCGGTGATACTGGCGGGAGAGGAGCGATGATTGCACCGTTGAAGCGGCCGGGCCGCAAGAACCCGCTCAAAAAGACCAGCCAGCAGGCGCCGCTGCCGCAGGTGCGCAGCCGCGCTGGCCAGTTGCTGACGCAGGCGGCGGCGCAAGGGCGTTTCGCCATGCAGTGCTGCGCCGAATGCGGGCAATATTGCTATCCGGCGCATGACGCCTGCCCGAATTGCCTGTCGTCGGAACTGCCGTTGAAGGACGCGCCCGATGACGGAACGGTCCTGTCGGAAACGACGATCCGCGTGCCGGCGGACGTCTATTTCCGTGAGCGCGCGCCGTGGCGCATCGGCCTGGTCAAGCTCGATTGCGGCCCAACCATGGTTGCCCATCTGCATGACGGCTGCGAAATGGGCGAACGGGCAAAAATGTCCCTGCAACTCGACAAGGCCGGGCAGGTCGCCTGCTTCGCGATGCCGGTCGAAAAATCGGAGAACTGGGCTGATGACAGGCAGTGGCGTGAAATGACGGCGACACCCAAATTCCGCCGTGCGCTGGTTACCAACGGGCGCACGCCCGTGGGGCAGGCGGTGGCGGCGGCTCTGGCCGAGGCGGGCGCGACGGTCTCTGTCGGGCTGGCCGATCCGTGGAAACCTTTTGCGGGCGA
This sequence comes from Brucella anthropi, assembly GCF_046630315.1. Classification (GTDB taxonomy): domain Bacteria; phylum Pseudomonadota; class Alphaproteobacteria; order Rhizobiales; family Rhizobiaceae; genus Brucella; species Brucella anthropi_A. Next base: position 303,955 of record NZ_LQBD01000001.1, read on the forward strand.
GGACGCGCTTGCGCAATACAAGATCGTTCCGCTCGATGTGGCGGACGAACGCTCGGTGCAGAACCTTGCCCGGGACATCGGCGGCAAGGTGGATATTCTGGTCAACACGGCGGAATATATCCGTCCGGGAGGGCTTCTCGACCGCCACGGCGTCAACGACATCAAGGTCGAGATCGAGCAGCTTTATCTCGGCATGGTGCATCTGGCGCAGGCCTTCGGCCCTGCCATGCGCGGACGCGGCGCGGACGGCGTCAACAGTGCGGCCGCATGGGTCAATCTCCTGTCTGTCCACGCGCTGGCGAACTGGGCGCCCTACGGCACCTACAGCGCCATGGAAGCCGCCTGCCTGTCGCTGTCGCACTGCCTGCGCGGCGAATTGCGCGCCGGCGGTGTGCGCGTGCTCAACGTCTTCACCGGGCCGCTCGACACGGAATGGTTCCAGACCGTGCCACCACCGAAGGTCGCGCCCAAACTGGTCGCGAAGGCCATCGTGAACGCGCTGGAAAAAGGCGTCGAGGACACGTTCGTCGGCGACGTGGCCGAAGATGTGCGGCGCAGGCTCGCCGCCAATCCCAAGGCGGCCGAGCGGGAACTCAACCAATAGCAGGTGAAACCATGACCGACATCAAGCCTCTCGATATTGCCGCCGCGATTGCCGGCGGCGCGCTGCGCGTGGTCGATCTCACAATCACACTGACGCCCGATTTCCCGGTGATCGCGCTACCGCCCGAATTCGGGCAATCCTCGCCGGTGCGCATTCAGGAAATCTCGCGCTATGACGAGCGCGGCCCCGGCTGGTACTGGAACAACATCACCGTCGGCGAGCATACGGGTACGCATTTCGACGCGCCGATCCACTGGTTTACGGGTAAGGACCTGCCCAATAATTCGGTGGACACGCTGCCGCTGCAAAATCTGGTCGCCGCCGCCTGCGTGATCGACTGCGCGGCGGATGCTGCGGCGGATGCGGATTTCCTGCTGACGCGCCCCTTCGTTGAGGCGTGGGAAAAGGAGCACGGGCGCATCTCCCCCGGACACTGGGTACTGATGCGCACCGACTGGTCGAAACGGTCGCATCGCGACTATGCCAACCTGCTGGAGGACGGCCCGCACACGCCGGGGCCGGACGCGGATGTCATGGAATGGCTGGTGAAGGAGCGCGGCATTTTAGGTTTCGGGACCGAAACCATAGGCACCGATGCCGGGCAGGCCAGCCATTTCGAGCCGCCGCACCCAGCGCATCACTTCCTGCACGGCAACGGTCGCTACGGCCTGCAATGTCTCACCAATCTCGACCAACTTCCACCGACCGGGGCGATCCTGATCACTGCGCCGCTCAAGATACTCAACGGATCGGGCAGTCCGCTGCGGGTTCTGGCCATCATGCCCTGAAAACCGATCTCAAATGGACGATCAGAATGCAGAACCCCGCGCCGTACTCTTCCGGCGCGGGGTTCTGCATTTGGATATGGAGCGGCGGGGAGCCTGTGCGCCCCGCGCGGATTGTCAGGCGATCAGCGCCAGAGCGCGGACCGGCGAGCCGGTGCCCTTGACGAATTTAAGCGGCGCGGCGATCAGGATCGCGCCCTTGGGCGGCAACTGGTCGAGATTGCTGAGGCTGGCGAGGCCGTATCTGTTGGCCTTGTGCATCAGATTGTGTGCAGGGAAGGGCGGGTTCATGCCGCCAGCGGCGCCGGCATCGGTGCCGACCGTCTCCTGACCCCAGCCGATGATGCCCTTCGACAGCAGATATTCGATGGCGTCTGGCGTCGGGCCGGGCGAATGCGGGCCGTTCTCGTCGGCATTGAGGAATGCCTCAGTCGAGCCGTTGCGCTTGTACCAGTCGGTGCGCATCAGCACCCAGGAGCCGGCCTCGATCTCGCCGTGTTCGGCTTCCCATTCTTTGATGCTTTCCGCTGTCAGCAGATAGTCCGGGTCGGCGGCGGCTTCGGCGGAGCGGTCGATCACATTGGCCGGCGCCACGAAATTCTGCGGTGGGATGGTATCGGTGGTGTTGTTTTCGTGGTCCTTGCCGGTGACCCAGTGACACGGCGCGTCAAAATGTGTGCCGGTGTGCTCACCGAGTTCGATCCAGTTCCATGCCCAGAACGGGCCGTCCTGATCGTACTGGCTGATGGTGTGGACCTTGACGTTGGGAGTGTTCCTGCCGAACTGCGGCGGCAGATAGAGGACCGGCGTGTCGGGTCCGAGCGGCGCGGTGATGTCGACGACGCTGACGGCACCCGACAGCAGGCCCGACGCAAGGCCGGAAAGAACGGATGTATTGCTCATGAATTCCCCCATTTCGCCCTGAGCCGGCGCCGGCATATGTGCGGTCTTGTTGAACCGGTCTTGTCAGGCGTTGTGGAAAGCCTATGAGAGAAAATATGTTCTTGCAAGCATCTCTGGTATAAAAAATCATTTGATCAAGAAGGCTGTTTGCGCCGAGAAACCCTCATGATCGGGAATTCGCGAGCGAAGAATTTTACTTCATGGGCGTGGCAGGTCGGCCCGATGTGGAAAACATATGCATTCAGGTATAACGCACCTTGCAATCGCGGCGAGCTTTCCATTTAGGCTTGAAATATCGGCGTCCTGACGCAATTGTCGTTCTGCCGCCATGCGAGGCTATGCGGCGGGTAAATGAGGTGGGCGATGCCGGTGGATCTTGAAATTATAGTCGGGGAAGTGGACGAGGGCGAAAAGCAGGAACTCCGCCTCTGGTTGCGCATGCTGGCGACGACGCGGCTCATCTCGCAGGAAATCCGCCGCCGCCTGCGCAACGAATTCGGCGCGACGCTGCCGCAGTTCGACATTCTCGCCCAGCTCGACCGCGAGCCGAACGGCCTGCGGCTCGGCGAACTGTCGCGCCGCACCATGGTGACCAACGGCAACATTACCGGCCTTGTCGAGCGGTTGGAGGCGGACGGTCTGGTGCGCCGCGAGACGCCCGGCGACGACCGCCGCGTCACGGTCGCGCGGCTGACGGAAGCGGGGCAGACCACCTTCGCTCGCATGGCGCGGGTGCATGAGGGCTGGCTGCGCGATCTGATGGCCGATGTCGATCATGATACGATTGGCGCCCTGCTGGCCGACATGAAAAAGATCAAGAATTCGGTCGGCAACCACCTTTCCGGCAGCGGCGAGGAATAGGGCACGAGGCTGGCTGTCATGACCGCGCGGCGTGCGCATGACACGCCGCAAGCCATCCCCCTACGACTTTTCCTGGCCGGAAAGGAACCCTGACGGCAGGGCTGCCGGCTGGCGTCAATCATCTGTATCGGCCATAAAATCGCAGTTTGTGACCGGCGACGGATCGCGACACGCCCTGATCGCCCGGTGAGAGCGTCGAGCGATTTTAGTTGAAACTTAAAATTCTCTATGATCAAATAATCAAAACAGGCCGTCGGGACTAACGGAAGCCGGGAAGCTCCGCCAATAGAAGCGGCCGCAACCATTCAGAGAGGGACCAATATGATGACGATACAACGCGGCGCTTTTCTGGCCATGGCGGGCCTTGCCGGTGTTCTTGCCGTAACATCGGCTTCGCTCGCCGCCGATATGCTGGCCATCGGCGCCTATCCCAACAATCCGCCCTTCGAACTGAAAAAGGCCGACGGCACATTCGAGGGCTTCGAGATCGATATCGCCTCGGAGGCGGCCAAGCGCGCCGGGCTGACGCCGGAAGTGGCCGATTACGGCTTTCAGGCACTGTTCGCCGCCACCACCTCGCGCCGCATCGATGTGGCGGTATCTTCCATCACGATCACGCCGGAGCGGTTGAAATCGCAGTCCTTCACACAGCCCTATTACGATTCCGACATCGGCGTTGCCACCAAGGCCGATAGCCCGGTCAAGGGGCTGGACGATCTCAAGGGCAAGACGGTCGGCGCGCTGTCCGGTTCTACCGGCGAGAAATGGGTGAGGCACAACAAGGACGCCAAGGGCTTCGCCGACATCAAGGGCTATAATTCGCAGCAGGACCTGTTCCTTGATCTGGGCGCCGGTCGCATCGATGCGGTGATTTCCGATGTTCCCGGCATGGAGCATCTCTTCCTCAAGATGAAAGGCTTCGCCGTCAAGGACCGTATCCAGACCGGCGAGCAGTACGGGCTGATGATGGCCAAGGACCATCCGCTGCTCGGCAAGCTCAACGACGCCATCACGGCGATGAAACAGGACGGCACCACGACGGCGATCCACAAGAAGTGGTTCGGCACCGATCCGGTGGCCGGCTCCTCCACGGTGACGGTCGCGCCGATCCCCAAGCCTTGACATTTTCAGTGACCGACGGGCCGAGGCGCGGGATCGGCCCATCTTCGGCAGCTGCCTGCGAAGGATGCCAACATGACATTCGTCGAAACCTTTTTGAACGCCGATGTCCTTGCTTCAAGCCTGCCGGCGCTCGGCCGCGGCCTGCTCAACACCTTTCTCATCGGCATGGCCAGCATCTTCTTCGGCGTGCTTTTCGGCCTATTGATCAGCATCGTCCGGCTCTATGCCCCGAAGCTGCTGCGCTTTCTCGCCATCGCCTATATCGACGTGTTCCGCGCCATGCCGGTTCTGGTGGTGCTGATCCTCATCTATTATGCGCTGCCCTTCATCGGCATCCGCTTTTCCGCGTGGACCTCGGCGATCATGTCTTTTTCCATGGTCATGGCGGCCTATTCGGCGGAAGTGTTCCGGTCCGGCATCGAAAGCGTGCCGCGCGGCCAGTTCGAGGCGGCGTCGGCGTTGGGCATTTCCTTCCCCGTGACCCTGTGGAAGGTGGTCTTGCCGCAGGCGATCCGCATCATCATCCCGCCGACCACCAGCAACTGCGTCTCCATGTTCAAGGACACCGCGCTCGCTTCCACCGTGGCGCTGCCCGAGCTTCTGAAGGAGGCGCAGGACGCACAGGCGCTCTATGCCAATCCGACGCCGCTGATCGGTGCGGCGGTGGTCTATCTCATTTTGCTGCTGCCGCTCGTGCGCCTCGTTGGGCTTCTCGAAGCGCGCTTCCGCAAGGAAAAGACCCGGTAGACGAAACCATCAGTCATCGGGGCCACACCATCACCAGCAATCCGGCAGGCAGCGCATGAGCGGCTACTTTCTCTATCATTCCATCGGCACCTTTCCCGGCAAGGCGGAAAAGGTGAAAACGGCGCTCGATCGTTATGCGGCCATCTGGTCGGCGGAAAACGACGCGCAATGGCCAGCGATGCTGGCCGAACGGGCACATTTCATCCAGAGCTGGGAACGGCTGATCGGCGCGCCGGCCGGCTCCATGACCACGGTGGAAAACGTGACGCTGGCGCTCTACAGCCTGATCGGCGCCCTGCCGGAAGAGCGGCTGCGTGGCCGGTGCATCCTGACCGCCGCCGACTGCTTCCCAAGCCTGCATTTCCTGCTGGCAGGCCTACAGGCGCGCTTCGGATTCACGCTCAAAACCGTGCCCGTGCGTCAGGGCGAGGCCTATGTGCGCGACGAGGATTTTATCGATGCCTGGGGCAGCGACGTGGCGCTGGCGCTGGTTACATGGGTTTCCTCCACCACATCGAAACTTGCCGATCTCGATCTGATCGCCACGCATGCGCAGAAGCACGACACCATCGTGGTCGCGGATATCACGCAGGGTGTCGGCATACGACCCTTCGCGGTCGGCGGGATCGATGTCGTGGTCGGCTCGTCGCTCAAATGGCTGTGCGGCAGTTCGGGCGCGGGCATGCTCTATGTCCGGCCCGATCTCATGGCCGGGTGCCGGCCGGAACTGCGCGGCTGGTTCAGCCAGCCCAACCCGTTCTCATGGGATCTCGACGCTTTCGACTATGCTGGCGACGCACGCCGCTTTGACCATGGCACGCCCGCCGTGCTGGCGGCCATCGCCTCGCAGCCGGGCCTCGATTTCGTGATGGAGACAGGCGTTGACGCGCTTTCCCCGCACAATGGCCGGCTCACCGGCTTGATCGCGGAGCGCGTTGCGGCTAATCCCAGACTGAGGCTGGCCTCGCCGGCCGCTGCCGGGGAGCGGGGCGGCAGCGTGATGGTGCAGGCGGCTTCCGGTGAGGCCGCAGCTGCGATCATGGCGGCGCTGAAGGCCGAAGGCTTTTATTGCGATTGCCGCAGCCGGACCTTGCGCTTTTCGCCCGGAGCCGTAACGTCGCTTGCGGAGACCGAAGCGCTCTGCGACGCGCTGGACAGACTGGCGGCGGTATGAGGAGAAGTGGAAGCTTATGATCGGTGAAAACCGCTTGTCGAAAGTATCTTCACGCGTGACCGTGCAGGACGGCGTCTACGAGCAGTTGCGCCACGCCCTGATGTGGGGATCGTTCGAGCCGTCGCAGGTGGTGACCATCGCGGCGCTCGCCTCCGAATTCGGCACCAGCCACATGCCGGTGCGCGAGGCATTGCGGCGGCTTGCGGCGGAAAACGGACTGGAAATCGCGCGCAACGGATCGGCGCGTGTGCCGGACATCTCACGGGCGCGGCTCGACGATATCTGCCGGGTACGCATTTCGCTGGAAGGTCTCGCCACCGAACTGGCGACGCCGCGCATGAGCGCGGCCGATGTCGAGCGCTGCCTGACGCTGGCGCAGGAGCACGAGGCGCTGGGGCAGGAAGGCAGGGTCTACGAGATGTTGCGCAAGAATCAGGAATTTCATTTCACGATCTACGAGCTGTCGGGATCGGAAATCCTGCCTCGGATGATCGAGACGCTTTGGTTGAGGCTTGGGCCTTACATGCGCCTCCTGTCCAACCACGTAAGGCAGCAGGTGGATGACGGGATCATCCATCCCTATTCGGCTTATCACTACCAGATGCTGGACGCGATCCGCGCCGGTGAGGCGCAGAAGGCGGGCGCGCTGATGGTGCAGGATATCGAGACCACGCAGAAGCTCCTGCAAAGGCTCTGCTGACGGCCGGCCTTCACGCCCTTTCGAGCGCGATGGCGATGCCGCGTCCCGCTGCGTCGCGAGGCATTGGCTGGCAAAGGCTTCGTTCAGCTCAATCACGTTGAACCGGTCTGGCGTGCGGCGAACATCGGCCCGCCTTTGACGGACGGAAATCCGTAGCCGTTGACGAGCACAAGGTCGATATCGTCGGGATGGCGGGCAATGCCGGCGTCGAGCAGGGCTTGTCCCTCGCGTGCCATGGCGCCGAGCAGCCGGCGCATGATGGCCGCCTCGGCATAGTTCGCTGGCGTGACGCCGTTCTGCGCGCGCCAGCCATCGATCAAGGCATGGACTTCTGGATCGCTGACTTTCTCGCCGTCGCGGTAGATGTACCAGCCACGCCCGGTCTTGCGTCCGAACCGGCCCGCCTCGCAAAGCCTGTCGGCAACGTCGAAATAAGGCACGTTTGGATCGCGGCTGGCGGCAAGGCGCTTGCGTCGCGCCCAGGCGATTTCCAGCCCGGTCATGTCGTTGACAGCGAAGAGGCCCATGGGAAAGCCGTAATTTTCCATGGCGCGGTCAATGTCTTCGGGATAGGCGCCTTCGGCCAACATGGCTTCCGCTTCCGTGCGATAAGCGGAAAAGATGCGGTTGCCGACGAAGCCTTCGGCGACGCCGGTAACGATGGGCAGCTTCCGGAGTCTACGCACGAAAGCGATGCCGGTGGCGAGCGTTTCATCGGAGGTCGCGGCGCAGCGCACCACTTCGGCGAGGCGCATCACGTTGGCCGGCGAGAAGAAATGCAGGCCGAGCACGCGGTCGGCGCGGCCCGTGACGGTTGCTAGCGCATCGGGGTTGAGATAGCTCGTATTGGTGGCGAGGATCGTCTCCGACGGCAATAGGCTGTCCAGCGTGCGAAACAGGGCGACCTTCACATCGAAATCGTCGAACACCGCTTCGATGACCAGTTCCGCAGCCGCAAGCTCGGCCGGATCGGCGGTGGTGACGAGTCGGGCCTTTTGCGTCCCGGCAGCGTCCTGCGTCAGCTTTCCGACTGCGACCGCCTTGTCGATCAGCCCGGCGATGCGGGCGCGTCCCGCCTCGGCGGCTTGTTGGTTCTGTTCGTAGCCGATGACGCGATAGCCAGCGGCAAGGCAGGCGGCGGCAATGCCGGCACCCATCAGGCCGGTTCCGGCAATGCCGATGGTCGCAAGCGCGCGGGGTTCCGCGGTCAGGCCCTCAACCTTGCCGGCGGCGCGCTCGGCGAAGAACAGATGGCGCAGCGCAGCCGCTTCCGCACTGTCGCGCAGGCGCAGGAAAGTGGCGCGTTCCTCGGCCACACCGTCATCGAAGGCGGCGGTGGCGGAAAGCGCGACCAGTCGCGCGGCTTCCTGCGGCGCGGTGGCGCCGCGCGCCTTTCTAACGATCTGCCGCTTTGCCTGTTCGAAGGTGACGTCATCGAAGCCCGGGACCGGAAGCGCCGAGGTGCGGCGGAGCGGCTCGTCCACGAGCGAAAGGGCGAAGGCGATGGCCTCCGTCATGAGATCGTCACTGACGCGGTCGATCAGGCCGGCTTCCTGTGCTTCCGCCGCCGTCATGGCGCGGCCCGTCGCCACCATGTGGAGCGCGGCCGGCGCGCCGACGAGACGCGGCAGACGTTGCGTGCCGCCGGCGCCCGGCACGATGCCGAGCCTGACCTCCGGCAAGGCGAGACTGGCCTTTGCGGCCGCGATGCGGCCATGCGCCGCCAGCGCCACTTCCAGCCCGCCGCCCAGCGCCGCGCCATTGAGCGCCGTAACAACCGGCTTGTCGGCGGCCTCGATCGCCGCGACGACGGAAGGCAATGTCGGCTCGATCGCCGGCTTCCCGAATTCACGGATATCCGCGCCGCCGATGAAGGTCTTTCCCGCGCCGGTGATCACCATGGCGCGGATGGCGCTGGCCGTCTGCGCATGTCGAAGCGCGGCGAGCAGCCCGGCCCGTACATCGGCCGATGTGGCGTTAACCGGGGGGTTGTCGATCGTCACGATCAGCACGCCATCGGCCACGCTACCGCGCACGGTATCGGAAAAAGCGGTCATACGAGCCTCAATCGGGGATGACGGCATGAGCCTGGATTTCGATCTTGGCGCGGTCCTCGACCAGTGCAACGACCTGCACTGCCGCCATGGCCGGGAAATGCTTGCCGATGATGTCGCGATAGACGCGGCCGATACCTTTGAGATTGGCGTTGTATTCGGCCTTGTCGGTGAAATACCACGTCATCGAGGTGATATGTTCCGGCCTGCCGCCGGCTTCCGCCAGCACATCCACGATGTTCTGTAGCGTCTGGCCGGTCTGTTCCACGAAATCGTCGGTTTCGAACTGCTGCTGTCCGTTCCAGCCGATCTGTCCGCCGATGAAGATCAGACGCCCGCGCGCCTCGACGCCGTTGGCATAACCTATCGGGCGGGCCCAGCCCTGCGGCTGAAGAGTTTTGTGCATGTCGTGGTCTCCAGGGAAATCTTGGACGAAACGGGCGGGTCAGCCCGCTTTCATGAGTTCGCGCGCGATGATGAGCTTCTGGACCTCTGTCGCGCCTTCATAGATGCGCAGCGCACGGATTTCGCGGTAAAGCCGCTCGGTGATTTCGCCGCTCTTCACGCCGCGCCCGCCGAACATCTGCACGGCGCGGTCGATGACGCCTTGTGCGTTTTCCGTGGCCACCATCTTGGCCATGGCGGCCTCCTTGGTGGTGTTCAGCTTCTGCACGTCGCGGCGCCAGGCGGCGCGATAGGTGAGAAGGGCTGCGGCATCGATCTCGGTCGCCATGTCGCCGAGGGTGGCCTGCGTCAGTTGCAGGTCACTGAGTGTGCCGCCGAACATCGGGCGGCTGCGTGCATGGGCGAGCGCTTCCGCTGCCGCGCGCCGCGCAAAGCCGAGGGCGGCGGCGGCGACCGACGCGCGGAAAATATCGAGCGTGCGCATGGCGATCTTGAAGCCTTCGCCCGCAGCACCCAGGCGGCGGCCCGCGGGAATGCGGCACTTGTCAAAGCGGATCGTTGCCAGCGGATGCGGCGCGATCACATCGATGCGCTCGGCGATGGAAAAGCCCGGATCGTCGGCATAGACCACGAAGGCTGAAATGCCGCGCGTACCTGGCGCTTCGCCGGTGCGCGCAAAAACCGTGTAGACATCAGCGATGCCGCCGTTGGAAATCCATGTCTTTTCGCCGTCGAGCACGTAATGGTCGTCTTCCAGCCGGGCGGCGCAGCGCATGGCAGCGACGTCGGAGCCGGCCAGCTTTTCAGAGAGCGCGAAGGCCGAAATCCATTCGCCGCGCGCCACCTTCGGTAGCACGGCCTCCTTCAGTGCCTGCGAGCCGGTCAGGCTGATCGCGCCGGTGCCCAGCCCCTGCATGGCGAAGGCGAAGTCCGCCAGCCCGTCATGATAGGCAAGCGTTTCGCGTGCGATGCAAAGCCGGCGGGAATCGATGCCTTCGCCGCCTGCAAGGCTGACGGCGGCATCCAGCAGCCCGGCCTTACCCAGCGCGCGCACCAGCGCGCGGCAGGTGGCATCCGTTTCGGCATGATCGACGGCGGCAAGTGCCGGGCTTGCGGCAAAGGCATCGAGCTTTGCTGCCCATTCGCCATGTGCGGCATCAAAAAATGGCCAGTCGAGATGATCGCGCGTCAGAGCGGGCGTCGGCGTTGTGTCGCTCATCGGCTCAGTTCCCCTCGAAGGCTGGCTTGCGCTTGGCGGCGAAAGCTTCGAAGGCGCGGCGGAAATCCTGCGTGGCCATGCAGATTGCCTGCGCCTGCGCCTCGGATTCCACCAGTTCGTCGATCCCCATCGCCCATTCCTGATTGAGCATGGTCTTGGTCATGCCATGCGCGAACCATGGGCCGTCGGCGATGGAACGCGCCAGCGCCTCAGCCTTGCCGATCAGTTCGGCCTGTGGGTGCAGCGCATTGAAAAAGCCCCAGCGCTCGCCTTCATCCGCGCTCATGATGCGGCCTGTATAGAGCAGTTCCGCCGCGCGGCCCTGACCGATGAGCCTCGGCAGGATGCCGCAAGCGCCCATATCCGCGCCTGCCAGCCCGACGCGGGTGAACAGGAAGGCGGTTTTGGCTTCCGGCGTCGCAAGTCGCAGGTCCGACGCCATGGCGAGGATCGCGCCCGCGCCGGCGCAAATGCCGTCCACCGCCGAAACGATCTGCTGCGGGCATTTGCGCATGGCTTTGACTACGTCGCCTGTCATGCGGGTGAAAGCCAGAAGGTCGGGCATGCTCATATGGGTCAGTGGCTCGATGATCTCGAACACATCGCCGCCGGAGGAGAAATTGCCACCCGCGCCGGTGATCACCACGGCGCGCACGTCGGAGGCATAAACCAGCGCGCGGAACAGGTCGCGCAGTTCGGCATAGCTCTCGAAGGTGAGGGGGTTTTTGCGGTCGGGACGGTTGAGCGTCAGCGTGGCGACGCGACCATCCTCGCTGGTTTCCCAGAGAAAATGCTTCGCCCGATAATCCCTGTATGGCTTTAGGTTTGAAGCCATCGAAACGCGCCCGTCGTTCATCTTGTCACTCATCCTGCCAGAACCTCCCCACCGGCGACCGCAATCGCCTGTCCGTTGATCGATTGTGCGCCGGGCGTCGCCAGCCAGAAGACGGTGTCGGCCACTTCCTCCGGCCGGACCAGTCGCCCCTGTGGATTGGCTTTCACGAATTCACCCAGAGCTTCCCCAGGCGTGCGCCCTGTTTTCTGCACGATTTCGTCGATGGACCGGGCGATGATCGGCGTGTCGGTGAAGCCGGGGCACACCGCATTGACGGTGATGCCCTTCTTCGCCAGTTCCAGCGCCAGCGCGCGTGTGAGACCCACGACGCCGTGCTTTGCCGCGCAATAGGCCGACACATAGGCATAGCCCGTCAGGCCAGCCGTGGACGCGACATTGATGATGCGCCCGCCTTCGCCACCGGCCTTGAGGTCCGGCAGAACGGCCTGGGTGACATTGAAGACGCCGCCGAGATCGACGGCGATTACATGGTTCCACATATCCGGCGTGGTCTTGTCGAACGGGGCGCTTGGGGCCTCACCAGCATTGTTGACCAGTATGGCGACCGGGCCAAAGGCGGCCTGTGCCGCTTTCAGTCCTTTCTCGATGGTCGCGGGGTCGGTGACGTCGAAACCGGAGACGATGCAGGTCTGCGCCGTGCCGAGCGTGGCCGCGAGGGCCTCCAGCGGCTCGCGCCGCCTGCCGGCCAGCGTGACGCGCGCGCCGGCGTGGGCCAGCCGCGCCGCGATCGCCGCGCCGATGCCTCCGCCGGCACCCGTCACGAGCGCATGGCGACCGGAAAGTACATGCTCCATCATGACGCCTCCTGCTTCGTCGGCTGCTGCGGGGCGGCTGCCGTGCGGGCAAGATTGGCTTCATACTGATATTTGGCGGAGCGGTACTGCTTCGGCCATGCAATGCCGGTCAGTCCGATCTTTGCTGCCTCGTGCAGCGACCAGTGCGGATCGGCCAGATGCGGCCGCGCGATGGCGCAGAGATCCGCGCGCCCGGCCGAAATGATCGAATTGGCGTGGTCGGCTTCCGAAATCGCGCCGACCGCGATGGTCGGTATATGGATTTCATTGCGAATCTTGTCGGAGAACGGCGTCTGGAACAGGCGGCCATAGACCGGCTTCTCGTCCTTCCATACCTGCCCCGACGAACAGTCGATCAGGTCGGCGCCGGCCGCCTTGAACATATCGGAGAAGATCGCCGCATCATCCGGCGTGTTGCCGCCCTCGAACCAGTCATGGCAGGAGAGGCGGATGGAGATCGGCTTGTTTTCGGGCCACACGGCGCGCACCGCGTGGAAGACTTCTAGCGGATAGCGGGCGCGGTTCTCGTGGCTGCCGCCATATTCGTCGTCGCGGCGGTTGGTTAGCGGCGAGAGGAAGCTGGACAGGAGATAGCCGTGCGCGCAGTGCAGTTCCAGCCAGTCGACGCCAGCTTCCGCCGCACGCTTCGTGGCAGCGACGAAATCCGCCTTCACACGGTCCATATCGGCGCGATCCATTGCCTTCGGCGTCTGGCTGTGTTCCATATAGGGCATGGCGGAGGCGGAGATGAGCGGCCATCCGCCCTCTTCGAGCGGCTGGTCGATACCTTCCCAGGCCAGTCTGGTCGAACCCTTGCGGCCCGCATGGCCGATCTGCATTCCGACCTTGGCGTCGCTGTTGCCGTGGATGAAATCGACGAGGCGCTTCCAGCCCTGCATCTGTTCGTCGTTCCAGATGCCGAGGCAGCCGGGCGTGATGCGCGCATCGGGCGACACGCAGGTCATCTCGGCGAAGACGAGGCCCGCGCCGCCCATGGCACGGCTGCCGAGATGGACCAGGTGGAAATCGCCGATCAGCCCGTCGGTAGCCGAATACATTGCCATCGGCGAAACCACGATGCGGTTCGGCAGGGTGACATCGCGCAGCCTGTAGGGCGTGAACATCGGTGGCAGGCAGCGCTCGCCGTCCGTCACGTTCAAACCCTGCTTGCGGGCGAACCAGCGCTCGAAGCCTTCCAGCCACGTCCTGTCGCGCAGGCGCAGGTTTTCGTGGCTGATGCGCTGCGAGCGCGTCAGCATTGAATACATGAACTGTTCCGGCTCCAGCGTGTCGGCATAGCGGCGGCCCACCACCTCGAACCATTCCATCGCGTTGCGTGCGGCATTCTGGATGCGGGCGACATCGACGCGGCGAATGTCCTCATAGGCCGCCAGCACGCTGGGAATGCTCTCCCTGTCGTGGCCGAGCTTCTGGAACTGATTGGTGAGTTCGATGGCGTCGTCAATGGCGAGCTTGGTGCCCGACCCAATGGCGAAATGCGCGGTATGCGCCGCATCGCCCATCAGCACGACATGAGACTTGCCGTTGAAATGGCTCCATTTGCCGCAGATCAGCCGGCTGAAATTCAGCCACGCCGAGCCGCGCAGATGGCGCGCATTGGTCATCAGTTTGCTGCCTTCGAGCACTTCGGTGAACACTTTTTCGCAGAAGTCGATGGAAGCCTGCTGGTCCAGCCTGTCGAGCCCGTGCGCCAGATAGGCTTCCTCGGTCGTTTCCACGATGAAGGTCGAGGTCTTGTCGTCGAACTTGTAGATATGCGCCTGAAACCAGCCGTGCTCCGTCTTGCGGAAATCGAAGGTGAAGGCGTCGAAAAGTTTGTCGGTGCCGAGCCAGATATAGCGGTTCGGCCGCACCACCAGATCGGGTTCGAATATTTCTGAATAACGGTTGCGGATTTTGGAATTGAGACCGTCGGACGCGATGACGAGATCGGCGTCGGAGAAGTCGAGGTCGCTCTCCACCTCGGTTTCGAACTGGAGCGTCACGCCGAGTGCCTCGCAGCGCTTCTGCAGGATGTTCAGAAGTCGCTTCCGGCCGATGCCGACAAAGCCGTGGCCGGAGGTGCGTTGGCGCGTGCCCTTGAACAGAACCTCGATATCGTCCCAATGATTGAAGGCGTCCTGGATTTCCGCAGCGCTTTCTGGATCCCAGACCTTCATCGCCTCCATGGTCGCATCGGAGAAGACAACCCCCCAGCCAAACGTGTCATAGGGCCGGTTACGCTCCACCACGGTGATGTCGTGCTCCGGGTGGAGCTTCTTCATCAGAAGAGCGAAATAAAGCCCGGCCGGGCCGCCACCAATGCATACGATGCGCATGTCTGCTCCCATTCTTATCGCGCCGCCTCCAATATGGCATATCGGGCGACATAATATTTTAAGTTTAAAATATATTCCTGACCGGCAGGCCGTCAAGTCAAAAACGCAATTCCCGGCATGTGGCGCCGTGTGATCGTTACGCGGGGTAGGTCACTCATGATATATGCATTTGCATTTTAATTTTTTCCATCATCCATTCTTATTGACAGAATTGCGTCGAGAAAAATATGCTGATGCAAATTAATGAAAATTCCGGATCACGGAAAAAGGGGAATGACAATGGCTGAGCGGTCATTTGCGCGTGAAGTCGAGGACCTGAAGCTCGGCGAAGGAGAAATCTTTCGCGGCGAAGGCATTCTGGCCATCACGAAAGCGCTGCTTCAATCCGGCGTATCCTATGTCGGCGGCTATCAGGGCTCACCGATTTCGCATCTGATGGACGTGCTGTCCGATGCCAAGGAGGTGATGGAGGAGCTGGGCGTCCATTTCGAATCCTCCGCATCGGAAGCGGCGGCTGCGGCCATGCTGTCGGCCTCGGCGCTCTATCCGGTGCGCGGCGCGGTGACATGGAAATCCACCGCCGGCACCAATGTCGCCTCCGACGCGCTGTCCAACCTGTCGTCGGGCGGCGTGACCGGCGGCGCATTGGTCATCATCGGCGAGGATTTCGGTGAAGGCTCCTCTATCATGCAGGAGCGCAGCCACGCCTATGCGATGAAGTCGCAGATGTGGCTTCTGACCCCACGTCCCAACCTGCCGTCCATCGTGGGCGCGGTAGAAAAGGGCTTCGAATTATCGGAAGCCTCCAACACGCCGGTGATGCTACAGGTCGGAATACGCAGCTGCCATGTGCACGGGCAATTCGTCGCCAAGGACAACAAGCGGCCCGAACACACGCTGGCCGAGGCGCTGGAGAATCCGCACCGCGATCTCAACCGGATCGTCTTGCCGCCGGCGACCTTCCTGCACGAGAAGGAAAAGCTGGAACGGCGCTGGCCTGCGGCGGTGGAATTCGTCAAGGCCAATCGCCTCAACGAATATTTCGGCCCGGAAGAGGGCGAGGTCGGCATTATCCTACAGGGCGGCATCTATAACGGCGCCATGCGCGCGCTGCAACAGCTCGGGCTTGCCGACGTCTATGGCGAGAGCCGAGTGCCGCTCTATGTCATGAACGTCTCTTATCCGATGATCGACGACGAGGTGGTGAATTTCGTCGCCGACAAGAAGGCCGTCCTCATGGTCGAGGAGGGAGCGCCGGAATATATCGAGCACACGCTGCACACGCTTCTGCGCCGTCGCGATATCCAGACGAAAGTGTCCGGCAAGGACGTGCTGCCGCTCGGCGGCGAATATACGACGCCGGTGCTTGTCAAGGGCATGGCCGCCTTCTTCGAGGCCAATGCGCCGCAGATGCTCGGCAACCGTCCGCCCGTGCCCGATCCGTCGCCGGTGCTGGACGATACGCGGGTGAAGGCGCTGGCCGAGGTTGTGCCGCCGCGTCCTGCGGGTTTCTGCACCGGCTGCCCGGAACGGCCGATTTTCGCCGCCATGAAGCTGGTCGAGCAGGAACTGGGACCGCATCACGTCTCGGCCGATATTGGCTGCCATCTCTTTTCAATTCTGCCCCCCTTCAATATCGGCGGCACGACGATGGGCTACGGCCTCGGACCGGCATCGGCTTCCGCTTTCAACGTGCCGGCCGGCAAGCGCGCCATCTCGGTAATGGGCGATGGCGGCTTCTGGCACAACGGGCTCACCACGTCGGTCGGCAACGCCGTCTTTAACAAGCAGGACGGCGTGATCCTGTTGGTCGACAATTTTTATTCGTCTGCGACGGGAGGACAGGACATCATGTCGTCCCGCGCCGTCAATCCACGCCGCAAGACCAACAATTCGGTGGTCGATGCAGTCAAGGGCATCGGCGCGACATGGGTGCGCCAGATTGACCGCACCTACGATGTCGCCAAGATGCGCGACACGTTGCGCGAGGCGCTGACGACCAAGGAAAAGGGCCCGAAGATCATCGTCGCCTCGTCCGAATGCATGCTCAACAAGCAGCGCCGTGTGAAGCCGCAGTTCAACCAGGCGGTAAAGGACGGCAAGCGCATGGTCAAGCAACGCTTCGGCGTCGACGAAGATGTGTGCACCGGCGATCACGCATGCATCCGCCTGTCCGGCTGCCCGTCGCTTTCGGTCAAGCATACCGACGATCCGCTGAAGGACGATCCGGTCGCGGCCATCGACAACAGCTGCGTGGGCTGCGGCAATTGCGGCGAGGTCTCGGAAGCCGCCGTGCTGTGTCCGTCTTTCTACCGGGCCGACGTGATCTACAATCCGACCGGCTGGGACAAGTTCGTCCACCGCATCCGCTCGGCCGTCATCGGCTGGTTGCAGAAGCGCCGCCAGGCATCGCGCATCGTCTTCGCCGATTGAGGAAACCATCATGCAGACGCTCAGAACCGCATCGACGGCGCAGCTTTCGCAGGACAAGCCCCTTTCCATCGCCGTTCTCGCGATGGGCGGGCAGGGTGGCGGGGTGCTGGCCGATTGGATCGTCGCACTGGCCGAAAGTCAGGGCTGGGTCGCCCAGACCACGTCCGTCCCCGGCGTGGCGCAACGCACCGGCGCGACCATCTATTATCTGGAACTGCTACAGCCACGCGAGGGCGCGACGCCGATCCTGTCGCTGATGCCGACGCCGGGCGATGTCGACGTGGTGATGGCGGCCGAATTGATGGAGGCCGGGCGCTCCGTGCTGCGCGGTCTGGTGACGCCGGACAAGACCCTGCTCATCGCCTCCACCCACCGCTCGTATGCGGTGGGTGAGAAGGAAAAGCCGGGCGACGGCATCGGGAATCCCATAGTGGTGGAAGACGCCACGGCCTTTGCGGCCCGCAAGACCATCGCCTTCGACATGGATACGCTAGCCGTCAGGAATGGCAGCGTGATTTCCTCCGCCATGTTCGGCGCATTGGCTGCAGCGAAGGTGCTGCCTTTCGGCAGGGAAGCCTTCGAGGCGACGATCCGGGCCGGCGGCAAGGGCATTGAGGCGAGCCTTAGGGCCTTCGACGCCGCCTATCAGCGCGCCCTGAAAGGCGAGAACGACAGGCTTTCGGCCACTCCCGCCAAGCGGCTCGACCCGCTGCCGGACAAGGCCGGCCATCCGGCGCTCGACCGGCTGATCGCGCGCATCCGCAACGAGTTTCCGGTCGAGGCGCATCCCATGCTCTATGCGGGTGTGCGCAAGCTCACTGACTTTCAGGACCCGGCCTATGCGGGGGAATATCTGACGCGCTGCGCCGCGCTTGCGGCTGTGGACCGCCAGCATGGTGGTGAGGCGCAGGATTTCGCTTTCGCGGTGCAGGCCGCGAAATATGTCGCTGTCGCCATGGCCTATGACGACGTGATCCGCGTCGCGGACATCAAAGTGCGCGGCTCCCGTTTCGAGCGGGTGCGTAAGGAAGTCGGCGTGAAGGATGATCAGATCACCTATACGACCGAATATATGCATCCGCGCATGGACGAAGTCTGCGGCACCCTGCCGAGATCCATCGGGGAGTGGATCGAGAACAGCCCGAAACTGTTCGCCTGGCTCGATCGGCGGGTCAACAAGGGGCGGCGGGTCAATACCGGTACGCTGTTCTGGTTCACTGGGCTTTATGTCGTGTCGGCCATGCGCCGCTTCCGGCGCGGCAGCCTGCGCCATCACCGCGAGGTGGAGCACCGGGAAGCATGGCTTGCCAGAGCGCTCGACGTCCTGCCGAAGAACTACGCTCTCGCCGTCGAGATATTGGGCTGCCGCCGTCTGGTGAAGGGCTATTCGGATACCCATGTGCGCGGCCTGTCGAAATTCGACCGCGTGTTGTCCGCCTTGCCGATGCTGGAACACCGAGAGGACGGCGCCGCCTGGCTGCGCCGCCTGCGGCAGGCGGCGCTTCTCGACGAACAGGGCATCGCGCTCGAAGGCGCGTTGAAGACAATCGCGACTCTTTAGAACGAACACCGATCGCGACCGATAATAAAAAGGGGAACCCATGTCGCAAATGCAATCGATTGATGTTCCGTCCTTCACCGGACGGGAAATTTCCGCGGGCAAGAGCCTGCTTGTGGTGGTGCTCTGCTGGTTCGCCATTTTCGCGGAAGGCTATGACGTCGGGGTGATCGGCGCGATCCTGCCCGCGCTTTCGACCGATACGGTGTGGCGGCTGACGCCGATCGAACTGGGCGCCATCGGCAGCTATACGGTGATCGGCATGCTGGTCGGCGGTATTCTCGCAGGCATGCTGAGCGAGATTTACGGGCGCAAGCCGCTGTTCATCCTGAGCATCACGCTGTTTTCGCTCTGCATGATCGTCAGCGCCACGGCGCCGACGCCCTTCATCTTCGGACTGAGCCGGTTCGTTTCAGGCATCGGCCTCGGCGGCATCATTCCGGTCGCCGCCGCGCTGACGGTGGAATATTCGCCGTCGCAGAAGAAGAGCTTCAATTACGGTCTGATGTATTCCGGCTATTCGATGGGCCTGCTGGCGGCGGCTCTCTGCGGACGCGCTTTTCTCGCCGAACATGGCTGGCGCTTCATCGTGCTTCTCGGCGCGCTGCCGCTTCTGTTCACTCCCGTCCTCTTCGCGTTCCTGCCGGAATCGGTCGAGTCGCTGGTGCGCCGGGGCAAGCAGGAGGCGGCTGCCAGAACCGCGCGGCGCATGGGGGTCGATATATCGGCCGCTGCGACGCGGAAACAGGAAACGCTCGGCTGGCGCGCGGTCTTCCGTGCGATTTTCGCACCCGAAAAAGCCAAGGAAACGGCCTGTTTCTGGATTGCGCTCTTCATGGGCCTCCTGCTGGTCTACGGCATAGCCCAATGGCTGCCGCAGATCATGCGCAAGAGTGGCTACGATCTTGGCGACAGCCTGCTTTTCCTCGCGGTCTTCAGCCTGAGTTCGGCAATCGGCGGCATCCTGCTTGGCACATGGGCCGACCGCTTCGGCGTGCGCAGGACCGTGACGCTCTCCTATGCGTTCGGCGCGCTGGGCATCGTGGCGCTCGCCTTCAAGGGCTCACTTCTGATGAACTATATCTTCGTCGCCATCGCCGGCTTCGGAACGATTTCCGCCTCGCTCATTCTGACAGGCTATCTGGCGCAGCGGCTCGATCCGGCCATCCGCTCGGCGGGAACCGGATGGGCGCTGAGCTTTTCGCGGATCGGCGCCTTGTCCGGTCCGCTCCTCGGTGGCTTCATCGCGAGCATGAATGTGGCGCCGCAGTGGAATTTCTATATTTTCGCAATCGTGGCAGCGCTGGCCGCCTGCGCCACGGCGCTCATCCCACATTCGGCGTCGAAGTGACGCCGAATGTGGAATTGCCCGAGGGCACTGTTCAGATTTCGTGCTTGCGGATATTGCGCAGCATTTTCTGCAACGTGCCGACAAAGGCGCGGTGTTCGTCCTCGCTGATGTCGGTGAACATCTGCAACAAGGCTTCATACATGACCGGCCAGGCGGAATCGAAAGCCATGCGGCCCGCATCCGTTATAGAGACGTCGCGCACGCGCATGTCGTCCTGACGCGCTTCCCGGCGGATATAGCCCAGCTGTTCAAGGGAATCGAGCGTGCGGCTCATGGTCGATTGTTCGGTGACGGCGAAGACCGACAGTTCGTTTATCGTGGCCGAGGGTGTGACGGTGAGAATGGAGAGCGTGCGCAGCTTCAGCGTCGTCATCTGCTTCGATCTGAGCGCTTCAGCGAGGCTGGTGTTGTAACGTGCGATCACCCGGTTCATCAGATAGGGGGCAAAATTGTTCAGACCGATCTCACCCAAGGTGCGAAGGGTTTCTTCCCGGTCTCCGGAAGCCAGCACGCTGCCTGAAAAGCGTTCTTCCATAATCGTCCTCTGAAAATGCTCGAATGAATCCCATACCGCAATCTGACCAGAATGGTTTAACGTCTGCCTTGCTGTTAAGCTACAGTTTTCCGGTGTTTACGATGGCTTTTAGAGTATTTGGGGACATCGCGCGGCAGGGCGGTCAGATGGAGGATGCATGTCTATGACCATGATGCGGTGAAGCCCGGCCTTCAGATGACTTTTGACAGCGGGGGCGAGCAAAAGGCGATAGGTTTCGTCATTCGTGGACGCTGCCAAAAAAATCTTGTTAAACCGAGGGCATCCACACACGCGCCGGGTTTGCCAGTTTCCGCCATGAGGTCGATGCCAATTGTAGACGTGTGTCCCGCTTGGCAGATGCGCTTTCCGAATCTCTGACGATGGATAAGCGCGTGCTTAGGCCACTTCCGTAATATGATCTGAATGCGGCGCTCGGCCTTGCCGTTGGTTTTTGGCGTGTAAGGTCTGGTTAGAATATGCTTGAGACCGAGCGCCCCTCCTGCCAGGACGGTAGGCGGGGTAAGAATCGAAATTTCATGTCACGCTCTGCTGCCTGAACGTAGCGCAACCTGTTACAAATCGATGCGTTATGTTGCATCGAATTCCATGGTTACACGACATGAAAATGAGGGGAAATGACAGCTAGTCATTGATTTTAAAGTGGCTGGGGGACCTGGATTCGAACCAAGACTAACGGAGTCAGAGTCCGCTGTTCTACCCTTAAACTATCCCCCAGCAGGGATTTGCAGATGCCTCCAATTGGAAGGCTTGCAAGCGCGAAAGAAGCGGTTAGCTCGTTCGCGACGGCCTCCATCTAGCGAACTCAAACAGCGAACGCAACACTTTTCTTCGAAAAAAATCAAAGCGATTTCAGTTATCCAGCAGTTGCCGGTTTTTCTCGGTATCAACGTAGCAAATCAAGTGGCGGAAGTGGATGCCATCAAGATGCCGGTGAATGAAAAAAGCCCGGTCCGCGAAGGCGCGGCCGGGCAAAGGGCAGGCTGGCCGGGAGAGAACCCGGCATGTGAAGGTGGCGCCTGCCAGACGTTCAGTTTGCGAGTGTACCCGGAGCAAGGCTCCTTGCGGAATGGGGAGAACGCTCCTTCTAACAGATCAGCCGCGTGGCTTTGATCCGCAATCGCGCATCTGCGATTTCACTCAGGATATTCGTTGGGTCCTCGGTACCGCGATAATGAACGGCCGTATAAATATCCTCCCGGCGAAGCCCGATATCGCGCAGCATGTGATCGTCGAAATCGCTCAGGTTTCGCACGTGCCGTCGACCATTGCGGAAAGCCCAGCGACGCATGATCAACGAAAATGCAGCCATCACCTTTTGTGCGAACGCCGTGGATTCTCCACTCGTTGCCGGTAAATGCGTCATCGGTATCTTGCTTGTCGCTGTCATGTCCGCTCTCCTTTGATCTAGCGGGGCTAAGTGATCCTTATCGTCAGGGTCATTCGCTGTCGCGGCTCCTTTTCCTTTACGATGGCGGCTTTATCCAATAATCGAATTGATTGTTCCAACGAATGTTTTTAATGTCATTCTTCAATAATAGTGATGGATGACGCCAATGGGTACGCCTCTGGATCTCGATCAGTTGCAGACCTTCATCGCCATAGCGGATACGGGCAGTTTTACGCGGGCGGCGGACGCAGTTTTCAAGACGCAATCTGCCGTTTCCATGCAGATGCGCAGGCTGGAAGAGCGTATCGGCAGGCCCTTGTTTGAACGCGACGGGCGGACCAATCGTCTTACGGAAGAGGGCGAGCGGCTTTTGCTTTATGCGCGCCGCATGATGCAGCTCAATGGTGAGACCATTGCTGCATTTGATGACACCCAACTGGAAGGTCACGTGCGCATCGGCACACCGGACGATTATGCCGATCGCTTTCTGCCCGAAATCATGGCACGGTTTGCGCGGTCAAACCCGCGCGTTGAATTGTCGGTTGTCTGCGAGCCGACCGTCAATCTGGATGAAATGATCCGTCGCGGCACGCTGGATATTGCTCTGGTCACTCAATGCGATGACAAACGCCGCTCCGAGGTCGTTCGCACAGAGCCATTGCTGTGGGTTACATCCGCCAACCATGCCGTGCACGAAGAGGCTGTGCTGCCGCTTGCTGTCGGGCGCCCGACCTGTATCTGGCGCCATGTGGCTATTGATGTGCTCGAGGCGGCCAGACGTGATTATCGCATTATAATCACAAGCTGGTCCGCGACAGTTCTTGCGGCGGCTGTTCTATCGGGGCTTGCGGTTTCCGTGCTTCCGGAATGTGCACTCCGTCCGGGGATGCGTGTTCTTGGCGAAGCCGAAGGGTTTGGAATGTTGCCGGAATTCGGCATTGGCATCATGCGCGGCCACACAAAACAGAATGCCGTCGTGGATGCGCTTGCGCAGCATATTATCGAAAGTCTGGACAATATATCGTTGCCGCAGGCAGGTGGGCTGGCTTCGGCGGAAATTTCGCCGTTTCCGGCAGTTCGCACGAGGAGAGTGCGAGCCAACGAATTGCTGCCAGGCTGGTGATGAAACAGTAAAATCGCCGCATGGCTTCTTGACCGGCCATGCTCCCTGGTTGCCAATGATGGGATGAGCATGGCTTCCGATTCGAGTTTTACCGGCGCATCGTCCAACGTCGCCGAGTACAGCGTTTCCGAGATTTCCGGCGCGTTGAAGCGCACGGTGGAGGATACGTTCGGGCACGTGCGCGTGCGCGGTGAAATTTCCGGCTATCGTGGTCCGCATTCGTCGGGGCATGCGTATTTCGCATTGAAAGATGATCGCGCACGTCTTGAGGCCGTGATCTGGCGCGGCTCAATGAGCCGCCTGCGCTTTCGCCCCGAAGAGGGGATGGAGGTTATTGCCACCGGCAAACTGACGACCTATCCGGGCTCGTCGAAATACCAGATCGTCATCGAGCAGATGGAGCCTGCCGGTGCGGGCGCACTGATGGCGCTTCTGGAAGAGCGCAAGCGACGGCTGGCCGCGGAAGGCCTGTTCGATCCCGCCGTCAAGCAGCTTCTGCCTTTTATGCCGCAAGTGATCGGGGTTGTGACCTCCCCAACCGGGGCCGTCATTCGCGATATTGTTCACCGGATCGCAGACCGCTACCCGCTGCATGTCATCGTGTGGCCCGTGCGTGTGCAGGGCGAGACAAGCGGGGCTGAGGTGGCGGCCGCCGTGGATGGTTTCAACGCTTTGCCTGAAGACGGGCCCATTCCGAGACCGGATGTGTTGATCGTGGCGCGCGGCGGCGGCAGTCTGGAAGACCTGTGGGGCTTCAATGACGAAATCGTCGTTCGCGCCGTTTCTGCATCGCATATACCGGTGATTTCAGCCGTTGGCCATGAAACCGACTGGACCTTGATCGATCTCGCAGCCGATGTCCGGGCTCCCACGCCGACAGGTGCTGCGGAAATGGCGGTGCCGGTAAAGGCGGATCTGCTGGCAGCGTTGGCGGGCCAGTCCGCGCGGCTCGCGTCGGCGATGTCCCGCTTTATCGATCTGAAGCGGCAAGCACATCGCTCGGCATCCCGTGCGCTTCCGTCGGCTGACCAGTTGCTGGCTCTGCCGCGTCGGCGCTTCGATGAAGCGGCCTCGCGCCTGACGCGGGCACTGTTTGTCCATACACAAAAGAAGCGCGTTCACTTTGAAGGTCATGCGCGACAGCTATCGCCGCGTCTTCTGCAGCGCCGGTTTGCGGAGCTGGAGCGCGGAATTTCGGTCCTTGGGCAAAGATTGCCTCGGGCGCTCGAATCGTTCCTGCGTGAACGCCGGACGGTTTTGATTCATCGGGCAAATCGACTTTCCGCCGAACCCCTATTGCGGCGAACGAAGCTTACGGCGACCGCGATAGAACAGCTTGATCGCCGTCGCGACCAGGCCGTGCGACTTCTCATCGAAAGGGCAAAAAGGCGCGGCCAGGAGCTGGAACGTCTCATGCGCACGCTTTCTTATGAAAGCGTTCTCGATCGCGGTTTCGCGGTTGTTTTCGATGCTGAGGGAAAGCCTGTGAAGCAGGCCGCATCCGTGTCGGGCGGGGACGCACTGTCTATCCGGTTTCGCGATGGCGACGTGGCCGTCGTTGCGGATGAGGAAGACGGGAGCGGGCCGGCAAAGCTCGCACAAACAAGGAAGGTCAAGTCCCCCGGCTCCGGCAATCAGGGATCGTTATTTTAGCAACAATCAGTCATGGTGTTTCCCGCTTTCTGCCGTGTTTGACTGGCCTTAAGGCTGGCTTAAGTTTGGGCATCTTTCTCTCGCACATCTGTCATTGCTAGAGATTCAGGATGTTGCGTAAAAAATCCCAGGACGACCTCACAAGCTGCTTTGCAAATGCTGCTTTCAGCCGGCGCGGTTTTCTTATAGGCGTCAGCGCGGTTGCGTTGTCTGGCTGTGTTTCGACAGCGCAGCCTCCTCAGCCCGTCAGGAAGTCGCCGCCGCCCGCACCGTCGCGGCCCGTGCCGCTGATGTACCAGGCCTTGCCGGAAGAACAGTTCCCCATTCCGGCTGTCGATACGAGCAAGGTCGATCCCAAATTCTGGCGGCAGGAGGTCGATTATCCGACAAGCGAGGTCAAGGGTACCGTCATTGTCGATACGCCGAACAAATATCTTTATCATGTGCTCGGCGATGGCCGCGCCATGCGCTATGGCATCGGTGTCGGGCGCGATGGTTTTTCATGGGCCGGGCGCGCGAAGATTGCCTATAAGCGCCAATGGCCGCGCTGGACGCCGCCGGACGAAATGGTCGCTCGCCAGCCATCGCTGGAGCCTTACAGCATTGCCAATGGCGGGATGCCTCCGGGGCTGAAGAATCCGCTTGGCGCAAGAGCGATGTATATCCACAAGGATGGGCGCGATACGCTCTACCGCATCCATGGATCGCCGGAAGCCTGGAGCATCGGCAAGGCTGTGTCGTCAGGATGCATCCGCATGCTCAATCAGGACGTCATTGATCTTTATAATAATGTGCGCGATGGCAGCACAATTGTCGTGATCCCCGATCCGACGAAGGGGCAGCAGGTCGCAAGTTGACCGAAATAAAAAGGGCGCGAGTTACGCGCCCTCAGATTGATGACAAACCCCTCGATTTTTGGCCGCTGTCAAAAACGAGGGGCTTTGATTCCGATCTGTTCACGTTTTGAATCTGTGACGTTCCGTGAATCTGAGGCCATTTTGACCGTGCCGGAGGTTTGTCAGCAGGCTGAGGGCGCGAGTTACGCGCCCTTTTAACGGATGTGTTTGCGGCTCAATGCTCAATAGGCATATTCCAGAAAAATTGGATCGACAGAACCTGCCCAGACGCTATTATACGCCTTCAGCATGCGCTCGGCATCAGTCACGCCTGCGGCGACGATTTCCTCAAGTGGCGCCAGGAAATGCGTTTCGTCATAACCGTCGCTGTTGAGCTTGTTGCGGTTCAAAAGGCCCAGGCGGGATATTTTCAAAGTCTCGCGGGCGATCTGTTCCAGCGGTTTGCCGCGGAAGGTCGTGTTCAATGCCTTGGCGGGAACGTCATTGCGAAGTGCAAGCACTTCTTCATAGGTCCAGTCCTTGGTCAGAAGCTCGGCGGCTGTCAGGGCTTCTTCGTCATAGAGCAGGCCGACCCAATAGGCAGGAAGGGCGCAAATTCGGCGCCACGGGCCGCCATCGGCGCCGCGCATCTCCAGGAAACGCTTCAGCCGTACCTCGGGGAAAAGCGTGGAAAGGTGATTGGTCCAGTCGCCCATATTGGGAACCGGATCGCTGACTTCCCCTTTAAGCGCACCGTTCATAAACTGGCGGAAGGTGACATGCGTACAGTCGTGATAATGACCATCGCGCAGGATGAAATACATCGGCACGTCGAGCGCCCATTCGACATAATCGGCAAAACCGAAGTTTTCCGAGAAGATGAACGGCAGGACGCCCGAACGCTGGTTGTCGGTGTCGCGCCAGATGTTCGAGCGCCACGACAGAAGGCGGTTCGGCTTGCCTTCGGTAAACGGGGAACTTGCAAAAAGTGCTGTCGCCACGGATTGCAGTTTCATCGAAACCTGCATCTTGCGGCGCATGTCACGTTCTGAACTGAAGTCCAGATTAACCTGAATGGTCGAGGTGCGGTACATCATGTCCAGACCTTCGTGCCCGACCTTGGGCATATAGTTGGTCATGATCTTGTAGCGCGATTTCGGCATGACAGGTGTTTCAGCCAGGGTCCATTTGGGACTGCCGCCGACGCCCAGAAAACGAATGCCCAGAGGTTCTGCGATTTCGCGAACCTGGGACAGATGCGCATTCACTTCACGGCATGTCTGGTGAATCGTGGAAAGCGGTGCGCCGGAAAGCTCGAACTGACCGCCGGGCTCCAGCGAAATTGCTCCTTGTCCGGTTGGTTCCACCAGGCCGATGATATTGCCTTCATCGATAATCGGCTCCCAGCCGAGCGCCGCCTGCATGCCTTCCAGTATGGCCTTGATGCCACGTAGCCCCTCATAGGGGACGGGGCTGTTATCGACCGTATAGAACGGAAATTTCTCATGCTCGGTGCCGATGCGCCATGCATCCTTCGGCTTGCACCCACCTGCCAGATAGTCCGCCAGTTGTTCAACGCCCGTCAGTGCCGTTTCATCAGTCGTATCGCGCGCCATGCAGCCTATCCCTGGTCAAATTTCACTTTTTCAGCGTGATTGGACAAATTTGTCAAATCACGCAAGTCAATTCCATTGAACATCAGATTTCGAGAACGTCATCCCGCATTGCGCCAGTCACCGAGTACGGATTGTACCAGAGCCATCGCGGCGACAGCAGCTGTATCTGCACGCAGGATGCGCGGACCGAGCGGAATGGCCGTCACGAAGGGCAGATTTCGAAGCATTTGTCGTTCGTCTTCTGAAAAGCCGCCTTCCGGCCCGATCAGCAATGCGGCAGGACCAGGCGTCATGGTTGTCAAGATGGTCAGGGGATCGTCCGATTCGTGGCCTTCATCGCAAAAGATCAGGTGTCGAGATTGGTCCCACTGTTCGATGAAGCGGTCGAAGCGGATGGCCTCGCGGCATTCGGGGATCGAAAGAATGCCGCACTGTTCTGCGGCTTCTATTGCATTGGCCCTGACGCGGTCGGTTCCAATTTTTTGTACCTGCGTGTGCTGTGTGATGACCGGCTGTAGAATGGCCGCCCCCATCTCGACAGCTTTCTGGACCATATAGTCCAGCCGTCCCTGTTTCAGCGGGGCGAAGCAATAGACAAGATCGCCGGGTTGCGGTTGCGGACGGGTCTGTTCGAAGGGGGTGATGAAAAGCCGCTTTTTACCTTCCGGCTCCAGCCGTGATTTCCATTCGCCGTCGCGTCCGTTGAAGGCGAGAATTTCGTCGCCATCCTTCAAGCGCAGGACATGGGTGAGGTAATGTGCGGCCTGCGAGGCGAGCTCTATTCGGTTCCCGCCCAGATCGTCTTCAACGTAAAGTCTTTGCATTTTGTAGTTTGCGCGCATGTCAGCATCGATGGCAGAGGGTGGGGGCGGAGGTCAAGCGGTTTGGCAATGCATCAAGAAGCAATTGATTAGCATTGCTACACAAACAATTGATGGGAAATATCATGGCAGTTGCATTTAACTAGATTGTATCCATATAGATATGAAGCTATCTATTTGATTGGAACTGATGTGATGAAACAAGCGTGGGTCGAGTTCGCACCGCTTCTTGCAAGTACGGCCAGAGGATGGCGGAAAGCTTTTGATGCAGCGATGGCGGAACATGGTCTTTCCGATGCGAAAGCCATACCGCTCATGATCCTGTTGCGGCACGGAGATCGCGTTCCCCAAGGTGTGCTGGCCGAGCGGGTCGGCATTGAGGGGGCAACCATTGTCCGGGTTGTCGACGAGCTGGAAAAGGACGGCCTGATCCAGCGCGTTGCCGATGATGCTGATCGTCGCGTCAAGCTCATTCAACTGACAGAGGACGGTCGCACTCTTGCCGCCAAGGTGGAAAAGTCTGCCGCCCGTCTTCGTGCTGTTTTTCTCGGCGATTTCGATTCCGATGCGGTCGATATGGCCATGGATGTATTGCGCAGGCTGAATGAGAAGTTTCAAACACAGTCTTTCTGATCGGCTTTCTGACCGGAAAGATGCAATGCATTCAACCAGTACCCCCATGAGCCATGACGAAATCAGCCGAAACCACTCCGAAGTTCTGGGACGTCGTCTTTTCATTAAAGACTTTCGCGGCGGCCATGCTTGCCCTGTGGATTGGTTTGATGGCCAACCTGCCCAATCCCTACTGGTCGATTGCGGCGGTCTATATCGTTGCGCATCCGCTGTCGGGCGCGACGACTTCAAAAGGCTTCTATCGTCTGATCGGTACGATTATCGGCGGGGCTGTGACCATTCTGTTCGTGCCGCATCTGGTCAATTCTCCTGAAATTCTGACATTGGCGATTGGCCTCTGGATGGGGTTATGTCTGGCGATCAGTCTGCTGGATGGCACGCCGCGCAGCTATCTCTTCATGCTGGCCGGTTATACGGTGGCAATCGCAAGTTTCGCGGTTGTCTCCGTACCGGAAACGACGTTCGACTATGCAGTCGGTCGCGTGGAAGAGATCGCGATCGGCATTATTTGCGCCGCTGTTGTCAACCGTCTTGTTTTTCCGCGCCACAGCGGTCCGGTGCTCGTCAGCCGCATTGATAATTGGTTGCGTGACGGCTCAAAACTCGCACTGGCAAGCTTGCGGGGGGAAGGTGCTACACCCGAATTCCTTCGGGATCGTCAGCGACTTGCAGCCGACGCGCTTGAATTGCGCAATCTGACCACGCATGTCGCCTATGACACGTCATCGATCAGGAATGTCGGGACATTGCTGCAGGTGCTGCAGCAGCGCATGGTGGCCGTTCTTCCGATCATATCGAGCTTGCACGATGTGCTGGCACTGAAACCCGGTGAGGATGAAAAGTCCTGGCACCCGGCTGTACAAAAGCTTTTGGACGAGGCTTGTAACTGGATCGAAAGTGGCGAAAACCTGACTGAGGAGCGCCGTGCAGTTCTGTTGCGGTTGATTGAAGAAATCGACCGGCATGGACAGGATGCGAGGAGCTGGGGCGAACTGCTGCCGTTCAACGTGGCGGCGCGTGTCCGCGATCTGGTCCAGATTTGGAGCGATTGCATCACGCTGCGTCAGGACATTGTGTCGGGCTCCAGACATTCCTTGCGCTGGCGCCGCTATGATGCGCATCTGAAAGGCCGCCCCATGCACCGCGACTATGGCATGGCGCTCCTGTCAGGTTTTTCCGCCTTTCTGGCAACCTGTGTCGCTACGGCGTTCTGGATCGCAAGCGGTTGGACGCAAGGAAGCGCCGCTGCCATGATGGCTGGCATCTTCTGCTGCATCTTCGCGACCATGGACGATCCGGTGCCGGTCATGCGGAAATTCAACTGGCTGCTCCTGATTGTGATCGCTGCCGCTTTCGTTTTCGAATTCGCGTTACTGCCGCTTGTGGATGGCTTCTTTCCGCTGGTACTGGTGCTGGGCCTTTTCCTCATTCCGGCTGGGCTGCTCCTTGCAATCCCGTCGCAGTTCCTGCTGGGCATGGTTTTGTGTGTGAACCTGCCCAACATGCTCATGCTGCAGGGGCATTTGACGCATGATTTCGTCAGTTTCGCCAATGCCAATCTTGGTACGGTTATGGGCATCGTCATAGCAGCGGCGGTAACATCGATCGTGCGTTCTGTGGGCGCGGAATGGAGCGTGCGCCGCCTGATAAGGGCAGGCTGGAACGATATAGCGCTCGCCGCCGAACGCCGTCCGGGGCGCCATCGCCGTCAGCACATGAATCGCCTCTTGCTGCGCATGATAGACCGCATCGGCATGATGACGCCACGTCTGGCGCTTGTTCCAGCGGGCGATATCGCGAAAGTCGATCTGTTGCGTGATTTGCGTAACGGCATGAACACGATCGATCTCCAGCAATATCGCTCCAAACTGCCGGAAAACTGCCGGTCGGCCGTCGATGGGGTTCTGGATGGTGTCGGCGCGCATTACCGCGCTCTGGCCAACGGGCAGCTGGGGGGCGGCGATGTCGACCAAAACCTGCTCGCCGCCATCGACGCTGCGATTACCGCCATCATCGAGAGCGGTTCGCCGGCAATCGCCAAGCGCACCAGAATGGCGCTGGTCGCGCTTCGCTTCAATCTTTTTCCGAAGGCCCCACCTTTCGTCCTGCCGCCCTGTCCGCCGATGGAGCTCCCGCAAGCGGCTTAAGAAAACAATGTGATTTGTGATGCAACCTGAACTCGACATCTACGGAATTTATATTCCGACCCTCGGCGTGTTGGCGCTTGGCGCCTATTTTGCAAACACGGTCATGCAGCGCCTTCTGGCGCGCGTGCGCTTTTATCGTTTCGTGTGGCATCGGCCCCTGTTCGATGCAGCCATGTATTTTTGTATCCTCGGCATTGCGGCCGTAACTCTCAATGGAATACCGCTATGAAAAAGCTCTTCGCACATTCAGGCCGCGTCTTTGTAACCGTCGTCATGGTCACGATGGCGGGGCTTCTTGGCGGGCATCTGTGGGATTATTACATGAACGCGCCATGGACACGCGATGGCAAGATTCGTGCGGATGTCGTGCGCCTTGCCCCGGACGTCTCCGGCCTCGTTGGCGAAGTCCTTGTCCACGATAATGAGACTGTCCATCAGGGCGATGTGATTTTCCGTATCGATCAGGCCCGGTACAAACTCGCCCTGCAAACAGCAGAAGCAAGGGTGGATAGCAGCAAGGCGGCGCTCGACATGGCCAATCGTGATCTGGTCCGTTATCGCCAGCTCAACGACACCACGGTGACACGTCAGAAACTGGAGCAGATCGAAACAACGGCCCAGCAGGCGGAGGCTTCCTATCGACAGGCACAACTGGATCGCGATCTTGCGGCACTCAATCTGGATCGATCATCGGTAAGGGCACCTGTCAACGGCGTGATTACCAACTTCTCGCTTCAGCCGGGCGATTATGTTTCCGCCGGTTCCGCAGTGACTGCCCTGGTGGATACGGATTCATTCTACGTTTCCGGCTATTTTGAAGAAAACAAGCTTGAGCGTATCCAGATCGGCGATCCGGTGGTGGTCGATATCATGGGCAGCAAAGTCCAGCTCAAGGGAAAGGTTGAAGGTATTGCCGGAGGGATCGAGGATCGTGAGCGCAGCGATTCCCCCAGCCTGCTCGCCAATATTTCGCCGACTTTCAACTGGGTGCGTCTGGCGCAGCGTGTGCCGGTGCGTATAAAACTTGAAGACGTGCCAGATAGCGTTCACCTCGTCGCAGGCCGAACGGTCAGCGTTTCGGTTGTGAATTGATCCGGCGCATCATCCGAATGGAGTCCCCATCCGCGCGTTGCTGTTACCGGTAACCTCGCGCTGACTGGAACGGTTCAGGAGGCTTCATAACCGCGCCTTAACCTTAAGTCGAAGTTTTGCGTTGCGGCTTTGCCACAGGCCGCAGCCAATAGGATTTTTGAGGAAAAAAGCGGTGATCTGGCGGGAGCCGTTCAGTTGCGGGTAACTTTTTTCAGGTGTAACTGAACGCCGTCTCCCCGGGCAGCAAACGAATGGGCAGGGCTGATCGCCAGGCTCCCAAGTGGCGGCTCGTCCAACGAATTTCGTCCGGCCACTGTCGAAAGAGTTTCCGAATATGACTGCCAAGCATGCCGCTCTTCTTACCGTTCTGATGGTTTCCGCGATTGTGTTCATGGCGGTCGGCATATTCACCGTCGATGCGGGCAACAGCGTAGCCTCTACCGACGGTTACGGCATTTCCAGCGCACATTAAGCCTATTATCGCGCTTCAATAAAACGCTTTTCACGGCCGTCGATCACGATGGCCGAAAGCTGGCCGCTTTTCCATGCATATGTATCGAGGTTGACCCGGTTGGGTTGAATATCGATGGCGCTTTGCGGCGTGTGCCCGTGGACAACGACCTTCTCAAAAGGGGCGGTCCACTTCAGGAAGGCTGTGCGTATCCAGATCAGTTCTTCAGGGTCCTGCGCATCCAGCGGCACTGAAGGGTTGATGCCGGCGTGGCAGAAGAAAAAGTCGCCAAAAGTGACCGAACGCGGCATGGCGCGAATGAAGTCAATATGGCCCTGCGGGACGATTTTCACCAGTGCGGCATGACCGTGACGGGCTGAGCCCGCGTCAGCAAAGTCGATGTTCACGCCATAGGAGCGGGCGGTATCCGCGCCGCCATGCAGTGCGAATATGCCTGCGACGTCACCCGTTGCGAGATAGGTGAGAAAGCCGTCGTCGTGGTTGCCAAGCAGTGGAATGATGCGTTCATCCCGATCTGTCGCATCAATCAGGAAATCGAGCACTTGCCGGGAGCTTGGACCACGATCTATGTAGTCGCCAAGATGAATGATGCGCCAGTCATGCGCAGGGCGCTGGTCGAGGTCGGCGCGGATCAGCCCATGCATGTCCTGCAACAGGTCGAGACGGCCATGTACATCGCCGATGGCATACAGGCGGATATCGTGGGGTCCTTTCGCATCCTTGAAAACCACGCTCTTCATGCGCCGCCATCTTCCTTCGCGTCTTTGCCCGTCTTCACGCCGGCCCGCTGCCGGTAGCGCAGGCGCGAAACACGTTCCCGTTCTTCATGAAGCTCACGATCATGGGTGGCCTGTTCCACGAAGCGAATGTGCTTTTGAACCGCTTCGCGGGCCGCCTGCGGATTGCCGGCCATGACGGCATCGTAAATGGCGCGATGTTGCGCGAGGAACATGTCGGCGACGCCGGGATAACTGTAGATAAGGCTACGATTATAAAAGACGCCATCCTTCAGCAATTGATAGCAGGACCGCAAGGTATGCAGCAGCACGATGTTATGGGCGGCTTCGCCAATGGCATTGTGCAGTTCCACGTCGAGGCGTGCTTCGGTGTCGAAGTCGCTGGCGCCATGCGCCTTTTCCATTGCATTCATGATCTCGGTCAGAAGCGCCTTGTCGGCAGGCGTCGCCCGAAGTGCGGCATATTCCGCAGCGATGCTTTCGATTTCACGGCGATATTCGAGATAGTCGGCGGTCGCCTTGCGGTGATCGGCAAAAAGCTTCACCACAGGAGCGCTGAACACCTGTCCGATGACATCGGCAACAAATGTGCCGCCACCATGACGGGAGATCAGGAGTTCGGCTGTTTCAAGCCTTTTCAGAGCGTCGCGCAATATGGGGCGGGAAATATCGAACTGACGTGCCAGTTCCCGTTCGCCGGGCAGGCGGTCGCCGCCGCGCAGAACACCTTCGAGAATAAGCGTTTCGATCTGGTGCACGACGTCGTCTGCCGTGCGACTTGCCTGAATGCGGGAAAAAATCGTTTCGGCCATGCCGTCTGAAGCCCTCTCGATAATGGCGGCAAGGTAGCCTTTAGCCAGATGCCCGGCAACGGGATATATCGATAATGAGAGCCCGGTCGATGGTGCAGCCGGGCTCTCAAGGTCTATGATCGAAAAAAGATCAGGCTTTTTTACGTTTGCGTGTTGCGACAAGCACGAAAAGACCTGCAACGACGCCGTACATGGCCCATTTGAAGGGGAGTGCGTCAGCAGTTTCGCTGCGGATTGGAAGCACCGTCACAGTGCCGGGACGGCTCTCGACGCCCGGCTTGCCCTCGGCTTTCGCCTGTTCGATCTGCTGCGGGGAAACAACCCATTCGGCACCGCGCGATTTGTCATAAAACATGAAACCGCAACCGACGATAACCGCAACGATGATTGCAAGAATGAGGCGTACAGGTGTGTTCATCATTTTTCCTGGAGATCGGGACAAGAGAAAAGAAAATCATCCGATTCGCTTGAATAACGGATCGAGGAAGTACTCAGCATTTTGCAGGCAATGGAATCCAGTCTATTTTTTAGACATTTCATAGGGAGATGTGCCGGTCTCCCAGTAAGGAACCGGCCCATAAAGGTCGGCCAGATAGTCGATGAACAGTCTGACCTTTGCCGGAAGGAACTGTTTGGACGGATAGACGGCATGGATTGCAACATTGCGCGAGGCGGCATATTCGGGCAGCACCTGGACCAGCTTGCCTGCCGCGAGTTCCGGGCCGATATCCCAGGTCGAGCGTTGCGCGATGCCGAGGCCTGCCAGAACTGCCTCACGCACCATTTCGCTGGAATTGGTTTGCAGCGGGCCTACCGGGCGTATGACGATGGGGCCTTTCGGCCCTTCCAGCCGCCAGGGGTCATTATTGTGCGGCGCCAGACAGATGTGATCTTGCAGGGCCTCGATCGTCTGTGGTGTGCCGCGTTCTGCTATGTAGCCCGGAGAGGCGACGAGGATGCGGCGGACAGGGGCGAGGCGGCGCGCGACGAGGGTGGAATCGGACAGTTCCGCGATGCGAATAGCAAGATCGTATCCGTCGCCCACAATATCGACCATGTCATCGGTGAGCTGCATATTGACGGTGAGATCGGTGTTGGCGCGCATGAACGGCACGAGATAAGGCGCGATATGCATGCGTCCATACGTGGTGGGAGCGGAAATCTTGAGCGTGCCGCGCGCATCGGCAGAGCGACGGGCGACAAAGGCTTCCGCTTCTTCGATATTGGAGAGAATGGCCAGAACCCGCTCATGATAGCCCTGACCGGCTTCGGTCAGCGCAATCTGGCGGGTCGTGCGTTGAAGCAGTCGGGTCCCGAGCCGTTCTTCCAGCCGTCCGAGCCGTTTGGAAACCACCGCAGGCGAAAGGCCAAGATCCCGCGCAGCCGCCGACATGCTGCCCGTTGCCACAACACGGGCAAAGATTTCCATATCTGCCAGACTGCTCATCATGTTCGGTTATCCCATTCCCTGCCTGCTTTGCCAAAGCGTTGGGTTTCAAAGCATCTAGCCGAGCGATATGATCCTAGGCAAGCAATTATGCCGCAGCGTGAAAACTGTTTAAACCGGCGCCAAAGTGGTAAAAATGATTTACCACTTGACGAAATCAGTGCGGGGTGCACTTTGGCCGCGTGAGTGGTGGAGGAGAATATGAGCGGACTGATTATGCCGGAGCCGGATGCGTCTGTCATGCAGCGACGCGAGGAAATTGTCGCCGATCTGCGTGGCATCGTTCCGGGCGAAGGCGTCATTGACGCAGTCAATGCGATGCGTGTTTTCGAGAGTGATGGTTTGACGGCACACCGCTCGCTGCCGCTGGTCGTTGTGCTGCCGGAAACGGTTGCTCAGGTTTCGCAGGTTCTGCGCTATTGTCACGATAACAACATCCGCGTCGTGCCGCGCGGCGCAGGCACGTCGCTGTCCGGTGGCTCTATGCCCTTGCAGGATGCCGTTCTGCTCGGCCTGTCGCGCTTTAATCGCATTCTGGAGATTGACTATCCCAACCGCGTCGCAGTGGTGCAGCCTGGCGTGACCAATCTCGGCATCACCAAGGCCGTTGAACATGAGGGCTTTTATTACGCCCCCGATCCGTCGTCGCAGATTGCCTGCTCCATTGGCGGCAATGTTGCCGAAAATGCCGGCGGTGTGCATTGCCTCAAATATGGCCTGACCGCCAACAATGTGCTCGGCATAGAGATGGTGCTGATTACCGGCGAGGTTATCCGCCTCGGCGGCAAGCATCTCGACAGCGAGGGATATGATCTTCTCGGTCTGATGACGGGTTCGGAAGGGCTGCTCGGCGTCGTGACGGAGATCACCGTGCGCATCCTGCAAAAGCCGGAAACGGCGCGCGCCGTCATGGTGGGGTTTCCATCCAGCGAACAGGCGGGCCAGTGTGTCGCCGACATCATCGGCGCAGGCATCATTCCCGGCGGCATGGAAATGATGGACAGGCCGGCCATCAAGGCCGCGGAAGATTTCGTGCGTGTGGGCTATCCGCTTGATGTCGAGGCGCTTTTGATCGTCGAACTGGATGGACCGCCGGTCGAGGTGGATTATCTGATCGGCCGGGTCGAGGCGCTGGCGCTTGAAAACGGTTCAACGACCTGCATCCTGTCACAGTCCGAAGAGCAGCGTCTGGCTTTCTGGGCAGGGCGCAAGGCAGCGTTCCCGGCAGTAGGACGCATTTCGCCCGACTATCTATGCATGGATGGTACCATTCCACGCAAGGAGCTGCCGCGCGTTCTCTCCGGTATGCGCGATTTGTCCGAGAAATACGGGTTGCGCGTTGCCAATGTTTTCCATGCGGGCGACGGCAATCTGCACCCGCTGATCCTCTATGATGCGAATATTCCGGGCGAACTGGAAGCTGCGGAAGATTTTGGCGCCGACATCTTGCGGCTTTGCGTGAAGGTTGGCGGCGTGCTCACCGGTGAACATGGGGTGGGCATCGAAAAGCGCGATCTGATGCCGGAAATGTTCAACGAGATCGATCTCGACCAGCAGATGCGTGTCAAATGTGCTTTCGATGCCAAGCATCTGCTCAATCCCGGCAAGGTCTTTCCGCAATTGCGTCGCTGCGCCGAGCTTGGCCGCATGCATGTGCATCGCGGCGCGCTGGCCTTCCCGGATATTCCCCGATTCTGAGTTGTGGTTTTGATCATGAGTGATGCAGATATTTTAAAGCCGCATGACGAGGCGGGCGTTCTGGATGCAGTGCAAGAGGCGCTGGCAAATTCCACGCCGCTGGAAATCATCGGTCACGGCTCGAAACGGGGCATCGGGCACCGCGTCGATGCAGCCCGTGTGCTGGACGTATCGGGACTATCGGGCGTGACTCTGTACGAGCCGGACGAACTGGTGCTTTCCGCAAAGGCTGGAACACCGATGGCCGAGATCGAAAGGCTTCTGGCTGAGCATAATCAGTGCTTCCATTTCGAACCGATGGATTACGGTCCGTTGCTTTCGAGCGAAAGTGGGCGCGGCACAATCGGCGGCGCGCTTGCCGCCAATCTGTCGGGTCCGCGCCGTCTCAAGGCGGGTGCTGCCCGCGACCATGTGCTGGGCGTGCGCGTGGTGTCCGGGCGTGGCGAAGTGTTCAAGTCCGGTGGCCGTGTGGTCAAGAACGTGACGGGCTACGATCTGTCGAAGGGCATGGCCAATTCCTGGGGCACGCTGGGCATTGCCACCGAGGTGACGTTCAAGGTTCTTCCAAAGCCGGAAACAGCAGCAACGCTTGCCGTGCGGGGTTTGACCGACGAGCAGGCCGCGCGGGTGATGGCCATGGCGATGGGATCGCGCGAGGAAGTCGCTTCCGCAGCGCATCTGCCGCCGACGGTTGCCAACCGCTTTCTGGGCGGCAAGCTCGGCTGGGAGGCGGCAACCGTGCTGCGGCTTGAGGGTTTTGCACCTTCGGTCGAGCATCGCAGCCGTCAATTGCAGGCGCTTCTTGGTCAGTCTGGTGACGTGGAGCTGCTTGACGGAATGCAGTCAGCGCAGCTCTGGCGTGAAGTGCGCGACGTTCTGCCTTATGCCAATGCAGGCGATAATCGCGTGGTGTGGCGCGTTTCGATGACGCCGATGCAGGGCTGGCAAATGGTGGATGAATTCCGCAGGCATGCCGGTGTCGATGCCTATTACGACTGGCAGGGCGGGTTGATCTGGATGCGGATGGAGGCCGACCCGGAAGCGCAGGTCTTGCGCAGGCTCATCGCGAAATATGGCGGCGGTCATGCGACACTCGTCCGTGCTCCGGAACATGTTCGTGCCGGTGTCGAGATATTCCAGCCGCAACCGGCACCGCTTGCGGCATTGTCGCAACGGTTGAAGCAGCAGTTCGATCCGGAAAACATTCTCAATCCGGGGCGTATGCATCCCCGTCAAGCTGGAGCTTGAAACCATGCAGACTCATTTCAGTCCTGACCAACTGCGCATTCCCGGCGTCAACGAAGCCGAAAAAATCCTGCGCAAATGCGTGCATTGCGGCTTCTGCACCGCCACATGCCCAACCTATGTGACGCTTGGCAATGAACTCGACAGCCCGCGTGGGCGAATCTATCTCATCAAGGACATGCTGGAAAACGGGCGCCCGGCGGATGAGGAAATCGTGCGCCATGTCGACCGCTGCCTGTCGTGCCTCTCCTGCATGACGACCTGCCCGTCCGGCGTCAACTACATGCATCTGGTCGATCATGCGCGCGCGCATATCGAAAAGACTTACAAGCGCCCGTTCATGAACCGCTTTCTGCGCGGGGTGCTGGCGCAGGTTCTGCCTTATCCGGCCCGCTTCCGTGCGGCGTTGAAACTTGCAAGATTTGGCAAGCCGTTTGCATCGCTCTTCCGCAACAGCCAGGCCTTGCGTCCGATCGCAGCCATGCTCGATCTTGCGCCGCAGAATTTGCCAGCGGCTGTCCCTATCGAAACCGTCAGCGCCGCCAAAGGCGAAAAGCGTGGCCGTGTGGCAGTCCTCAATGGCTGCGCGCAGCCTGTGCTCAATCCCGGCATCAATGCTGCGACGCTGCGCCTCCTGAACCGCTTCGGCATTGAAGTTGTCACACCGAAAGGCGAGGGCTGTTGCGGTTCGCTGGTCCATCACATGGGCCGGGAAGAACAGGCGCTCGAACAGGCACGGCACAATGTCGATGTCTGGACGCGCGAGATTGAAGCGGGCGGCCTCGATGCCATCATCGTTACGGCGTCGGGTTGCGGGACGACCATCAAGGATTATGGCTACATGCTGCGCCTCGATCCTGCCTATAAGGACAAGGCGGCACGGGTATCATCGCTTGCCAAGGACGTTACCGAATATCTCGCCAGTATTGAACTGCCGGAGCCGGATGCGCCAAAAGTCCTGACTGTTGCCTACCACTCCGCCTGCTCCATGCAGCATGGGCAGAAAATCGTGCGCCAACCGAAAGATCTGCTGGCAAAGGCAGGGTTCAAGGTGAAGGAGCCGTTGGAAGGACATCTGTGCTGTGGATCGGCAGGTACCTACAACATCATGCAGCCCGAGATCGCGACCAGATTACGCGACCGCAAGGTGAAGAATATCGAGGCGACCGGTGCCGATCTGATCGCAACCGGCAATATCGGCTGCATGACGCAGATCGCCAGCGGCAGCAAGCTGCCCATCGTCCACACGGTGGAACTGATCGATTGGGCTTATGGTGGACCGAAGCCGCAAGGATTGTCGCAAATTGCTGCATAGACAAACCGGGCAATTGCCCGGTTTGTCTTCGATGCCTGTTCAACCGGCCGAAAATATACTCGGATTCGGGCCTAGGCGGCCATCGGCCTTGTCCAGTTTCGTAATCGCATCATGATCGGTTCCGTTGAGACGGAAATCGAAAATATCGAAATTTTCCTTGATGCGGGCGGGCGTAACGGACTTCGGGATGACAATATTGCCCGTTTCGATGTGCCAGCGCAGGATGATCTGTGCAACCGACTTGCCATGCTTTTCCGCGATAGCCTTCAGCGTCGGGTCTTCCAGAATCTTACCCTGACCAAGCGGGCTCCAGGCTTCCGTCGCTATGTTATGCTTGCCGTGGAACAGACGCAGCTCGTCCTGCTGGAATTGTGGGTGGAGTTCGATCTGGTTGAGAACCGGTGTGACGCCGCTTTCGTTGATGACACGCTCAAGATCGACTGTGCGGAAGTTCGATACGCCGATGGATTTGGCGCGGCCTTCTTCTTTCAGTTTGAGAAAAGCGCGCCAGGTTTCCATGAACAGGTCCTTCGACGGGATCGGCCAGTGGATGAGATAAAGATCCACATAATCCGTACCAAGCTTTTTCAGGCTGGTATCGAATGCTTTCAGTGTCGATTCATAGCCCTGTTCGCTGTTCCACAATTTCGTGGTAAGAAATATGTCGCCGCGCTTGATGCCGGAATTCCTGATCGCCTTGCCGACGCCCTCTTCATTGCCATAAATGGCAGCCGTATCGATATGGCGATATCCCGTCTGCAACGCTTCACTGACAGCGGCGACCGCTTCGTCGTTACCCACTTGCCAGACACCGTAACCGAGCTGCGGAATGTGATTGCCGTCGTTCAGTTTAACCGTCGGTACGGTCATGATTTATCCTTTCCCTCCGAAGCATTCGGCGCAGGGCAGATTCCCAACGCGCCCAAAATGCTATTGACCTGCATGCCGGTTTCTTCTCCGGCACGAACCGCCATCCGGCAGTTCTTTCATCTCTCATTGGACTTTGCCATGGGCAGCATATGGGTGTTCGGCAGAAAAGGAAAAGCCCTTTCAATCATGTTTGCGTGTCTGCGATCATTCTTTCTGTGCAGAAAATTTGATCTTTTCAGATTTGTGAAAACAATACGACCGCCCTCGGGAAAAGGCGGTCGCAAAAGCTTGAAAAATGGTTTTGATTTAGCGAACGACGACTTTCGTACCGATCGGAACACGCTCATAAAGATCGGTGACGTCTTCATTGCGCATGCGAATACAGCCGGATGACATTGCCTTGCCGATGGTCCAGGGCTGATTGGTTCCATGGATGCGATAAAGCGTCGAACCCAGATAGAGCGCCCGCGCACCAAGAGGATTATTGATGCCGCCTTCCATGCGCGCTGGCAGGATGCGGCCCTTTTTGCGCTCGCGGGCAATCATCGTCTTCGGTGGCGTCCAGGTCGGCCATTCGGCCTTGCGGCTGATGCGCTGCGAGCCTTTCCAGCTGAAACCCTGTTTACCGACGCCGACCCCATAGCGCATGGCCTTGCCGCCGGATTGAACAAGATAGAGAAAGCGCTTGCCTGTATCGATGACGATGGTTCCGGGTTTTTCGTTGCCGGAATAAGAAACCATCTGCGGCAGATAGGCGGCATCGAACTGGCGCTTTCGCACAGTATTGGCCGGGTTGGCTGTCGGGCGCTGGTATGAAACCTGGCGATAGTTCGATTTGACTTTCTGTTTCTGCCGGGCGGCCACGCGCAGCGCCGGCTGAAGAGGCTGCTCTGCGGCTCTTATTCTGGTCGGCTGTGCCTGCAACTGAGCGACCCAAGGCGCCGAGAGATCGGGGCTGACCTGTACCGGCGGCAGGGTCGCATAGCGGTCATTGGCAAATGCCATGCCCGTGCTGACGATGGAAACAGCAATCGCCGCAAGCGATCCGATTAAAAGAAGATGACGTGGTTTCATAATCCAGATCCGTCTCTTTGCGCCGGAAAATCGTGATGGCGCAGTTGCCCGTTGCAGCTCCTGACATCGCTTGTCAGGAGAGCAGCCCACATGCTCATGGGGGGATTGTGTGCCTGAATGGAATCGTAAAGGTAAATTTCGGCCGCGTGTTCTGCCTGATGCTTCTTCCAATTAAAGTTGTGGTTAGTGGCGGGTTGCGCGACATGATTAACGATGGATGAACGTCGGGAGGCGAAACAATGAGTGACGTTGCTGAGGCAAAAACCGGTCTGATCGTCGGTGCCGATGGAATGACGCGCTGTTTCTGGCCCGGTGAATTGCCTGATTATCTTGCCTATCATGACAATGAATGGGGTGTTCCCGTTTCCGATGATTTCCGGCTTTTCGAAAAAATCTGCCTTGAAGGTTTTCAATCCGGCCTGTCATGGCTCACGATCCTGCGAAAGCGAGAGAATTTTCGGGCAGCGTTCGATGGCTTCGATTTCCATCGTGTCGCGCAGTACGGTCCGGCGGATGTGGAGCGCCTGCTGGCGGACAAGGGCATTGTGCGCCATCGCGGGAAAATCGAATCCACGATCAATAATGCCGGGCGCGCAATTGAACTTGTCTCGGAAAAGGGCTCTTTGGCAGCCTATTTCTGGTCTTTCGAACCGGGCGCAAAAGATCGCCCTGCCGTGGTGGACTATCCAACGCTTGTCGCTAACCCAAAGACTGAGACATCTATTCGCATCTCCAAGGACCTGAAGAAACGCGGCTGGTCATTTGTGGGGCCGACGACGGTTTATGCCTTCATGCAGGCGATGGGGCTGGTGAACGATCATATCGAGGGTTGCCACTGCCGGGGCCATATTGAAAAATTGCGAGAGAGTTTCAAAAGACCGAGCCAGCGCAATGATTGCTAAGCCGCGTCGTTTCTGCCAGAAACATCCTGTCTTTGAATAGGGGAGATAATCATGGACCTGGTGTCTTTGATGGCATTTGCCGGTATTCTGGTTGTTGCAGCGGGCACACCGGGGCCGAATGTCGGCGCATTGGTGGCTCGTGTCATCAGTCGCGGTCACAAGGGCGTCTTTCCGTTCATGTTTGGCCTCTGGCTCGGTGATGCGGTCTGGCTTTCACTGGCGGTCTGGGGATTGGCCGCACTGGCCAATATGTTTCACACGGCATT
Source organism: Brucella anthropi (assembly GCF_046630315.1). Classification (GTDB taxonomy): domain Bacteria; phylum Pseudomonadota; class Alphaproteobacteria; order Rhizobiales; family Rhizobiaceae; genus Brucella; species Brucella anthropi_A. The sequence goes on from NZ_LQBD01000001.1 coordinate 346,562, forward strand.
TCTCATCCTCAAATATGTGGGCGTCGCCTATCTGATCTATCTTTCCTGGAAGATGTGGATCGCGCCGGTCGATGAAGTTTCCGATGAAAATGCCATTCCTCGCCAGGGAGAAGCCGGAAAACTCTTCCTGAGTGCGCTGGCGATCACGCTCGGCAATCCCAAGATCATGGTGTTTTACCTCGCCATTTTGCCGACAGTGGTTGATATCACCCATGTTTCGCTGGTTGGCTGGGGCGAATTGCTGCTGGTCATGTTCGCCGTTCTTGCCGCAGTCGATACGGCGTGGGTAGTGCTTGCAGCACAGGCAAGGCGGTTTCTGCGCAGCCCGCGCATGATGCGGATTGCCAACAGAACCAGTGCCGGCATGATGGCAGGCGCGGCGGTCGCCATTGCGACACGCTGAACACGCTCCCCGCACTTGCCGCAACGGACTTGATCGGTTAGGAAACCGGCAACAGAATTGATGCCGGTTTCAATCGGCATGTTTATATAAATCAGCGATCAGGCAGGAAAAATGGCCGATAAAGCGGACAAGATGAAGGCGCGGTTGCCGCGCGGGTTTGTCGATCGGGTGCCGGATGATTTGCGCGCCGCTGAAAAGATGATGGCGACCATCCGTGAAGTGTATGACCTCTACGGCTTCGAGCCTGTGGAAACACCGCTCGTCGAATATACGGATGCGCTCGGAAAATTTCTGCCGGATCAGGACCGTCCGAATGAAGGCGTGTTTTCGTTTCAGGATGATGACGAACAATGGCTGTCGCTGCGCTATGATCTGACGGCGCCGCTGGCACGTTATGTCGCCGAAAATTTCGAAGCCCTGCCGAAGCCCTATCGCAGCTATCGCAACGGCTGGGTATTCCGCAATGAAAAGCCGGGCCCTGGCCGCTTCCGCCAATTCATGCAGTTCGATGCCGACACGGTCGGCGCGCCGGGCGTCTCGGCCGATGCCGAAATGTGCATGATGATGGCCGATACGCTGGAGCGCCTCGGCATTCGCCGTGGCGACTACGCGATCCGCGTCAATAACCGCAAGGTTCTCGATGGCGTGCTGGATGCAATCGGGCTTGAAGGCGAGGGCAATGCCGCCAAGCGCCTCAATGTATTGCGGGCCATCGACAAGCTCGACAAGTTCGGCCCGGAGGGCGTGCGCCTTTTGCTCGGCAAGGGGCGTCTTGACGAGAGTGGCGATTTCACCAAGGGCGCTGAACTGGCCGATGCGGCAATTGACAAGGTTTTGGCTTTCACGGCTGCAGGCGGCGCGACGGGCGCGGACACAATTGCCAATCTGCGCGCTGTCGTTGCAGGCAATGCCAAGGGCGAAGAAGGCGTCGGCGAACTCGCCGATATGCAGGCGCTGTTCGCGGCAGGCGGGTATGATGGCCGTGTGAAGATCGACCCATCTGTCGTGCGTGGTCTTGAATATTACACAGGCCCGGTTTTCGAGGCAGAACTTCTGTTCGACGTGACCAATGAAGACGGCCAGAAGGTCGTTTTCGGTTCGGTCGGCGGCGGTGGTCGTTATGATGGCCTCGTGTCGCGTTTCCGTGGCGAGCCGGTTCCGGCGACGGGCTTCTCCATCGGCGTCTCGCGCCTGATGACGGCGCTGAAGAATCTCGGCAAGCTGGATGTTTCCGACACGGTCGGTCCGGTGGTCGTGCTGGTGATGGACAAGGACACGGAGAGCCTTGGCCGCTATCAGAAGATGGTTTCCGATCTGCGTCAGGCGGGCATCCGCGCTGAAATGTATGTCGGCGGTTCCGGCATGAAGGCACAGATGAAATATGCCGACCGCCGCGAGGCTCCCTGCGTCATCATCCAGGGTTCGCAGGAACGCGAGGCCGGTGAGGTTCAGATCAAGGACCTGGTGGAAGGCAAGCGCCTTTCCGCAGAGATTGAGGACAATGTGACCTGGCGCGAAAGCCGCCCGGCGCAGATCACGGTCAGGGAAGACGGTCTGGTCGATGCCGTCCGCGAAATTCTCGGCAGTCAGGCGCGTGACCGCGCAGAACAATCGAAGTGACGGAAGCCATGACTGGATCGCGTTTGTCTGGTGTTCTCAACGCGCTTCGCGCGGAGCTTGATGCGCGTGAGGCGGAGCTTGTCGAAATTCCGCTGATCCAGCCGGCTGATCCATTTCTGGATATGGCGGGCGAGGATCTGCGCCGCCGTATTTTCCTCACCGAGAACGAGAATGGCGATAGTCTTTGTCTGCGGCCGGAATTTACCATTCCGGTCTGCCGCAATCATATCGCGCTCAATGCGGCAACGCCCAAACGCTATGCCTATCTGGGCGAGGTGTTTCGTCAACGTCGGGATGGCGCGGCAGAATTTTTGCAGGCCGGTATCGAGGATCTGGGGGCGTCCGATGAAGCCGTGTCGGATGCGCGCTCGATTGCCGATGCATTGATCTGCGTTCGTGCAGCCGCTCCCCAGGCACAACTGGAGATCGTTTTGGGCGACCAGTCGGTTTTTGCAGGTATGCTTAAAGCGCTGGGACTGCCGCAAGGATGGCGCAAAAAGCTTCTGCGGTCTTTCGGCGATGCGAGCTCGATGGAGCAAGCGCTCGCTGAACTGACGGGCGACCAGCGGCGCGATCCGCTGCCGGAAACGCTTGCCGTGCTGGTCGCAGAAGGCGATGAAACCGGGCTTGCGCGCATGCTGGAAACGGAAATGCTGGAAGCCGGCATTTCGCCCGGTGCCGGACGTTCCCCGGCCGAAATCGCTCGCCGGTTGATCGAAAAGGAAGACTTGGCCGCGACGCGCTTCCCTGCCGCGGCGCTGGACCTTCTGAAACAGTTTCTTGAAACGCGTGTCTCACTCGATTCGGCGGCAATCACCTTGCGGGCTTTCGCTTCCGAACACGCCCTTGATCTTGCTGCGGTATTGCAGAAGTTTGAGGCGCGCAGCCAGGCCATTGCGCATGCGGGCATCTCCACAATGGACATCGTCTACGATGCTTCCTTCGGACGTCCGCTCGATTATTATACCGGCCTCGTTTACGAGATCCGGGCCGCTGGTGTCGAAAAGGACGGTGTTCTAGCGGGTGGGGGCCGCTATGACCGGCTTCTGACGATGCTTGGCGCGTCCGAAAATATTCCCGGCGTCGGCTTCTCCATATGGCTCGACCGGTTGCAGATGCTGGCGGGAGAGACAAAATGAGCGTGACACTGGCATTACCGTCGAAAGGACGGTTGAAGGAACAAACGCTCGCAGTGCTCGAAAAAGCAGGCTACCGCGTCATTCTGCCGGATGACTCGCGCAATTACCGTGCGCGTGTCGAGGGCGAGCCGGACCTCGATATTCTGTTCCTTTCGGCTTCCGAAATAGCACGCGAGCTTGGCTATGGCAGCGTCGATCTGGGCGTTACAGGCGAAGACCTCGTGCGCGAGACATTGGCACATTCGGAAGAGCGTGTGGCTATTGAAGCTGAACTCGGCTTCGGCCACGCTGATGTGGTGGTGGCTGTTCCGGAAGTCTGGCGTGATGTGACCAGCATGGCCGATCTGGACGATGTGGCAGCGGATTTTCGCCAGCGTCATGGCCGCCGCCTTCGCATCGCCACCAAATATTGGCGCCTGACGCAGCAATTCTTTTCGCAGAAACACGGCATTCAGGTCTACCGCATTGTGGAAAGCCTGGGAGCTACCGAAGGCGCCCCGGCAGCAGGTTCGGCCGACATGATCGTGGATATCACCTCGACGGGGTCCACCTTGCGGGCCAATCGCCTCAAGGTGCTGGAAGACGGCATTATCCTGCGTTCGCAGGCCTGTCTTGTCTCGGCGCGCCGAAGCAGGGAGAATGCCCGTGTGGTGGAGGTAGCATCCCGCATTCGTCAGGGATTGGAGAACTGATAGCTTTCAACGCTATGTGGTTTTCTCTTAAAAAATGCAGCTACAATGAGAAAAGCCGCGCCAATCAAATGGCACGGCTTTTTATTTTTGCATGGCGTTTAGAGCAGTTTCCATTTTAGCAGAACCGCCAGAACCGCTCCAAATTCGACGCAAACCGTTTCACGCTTTGCTGGAAATGCTCTGGTCAGCCGCGCTTGGCATCAATCGAAAGCGAACCTGCACCATAGAGCGCGAGAATGAAGAGACCGCCGGCGATTGCGAGGTTCTTCTGAGCCATCAGGGCGTTCACGCCTTCCGAAAAATCCATATGGGCAACAAGCGTCGCGCCAATGGTAAAGAGGCCGACAATGACCGCAGCAATTCGGGTCTGGAAGCCGACGAGAATTGCAAGACCGCCGACAAATTCCACCAGGCCGACGATAACGGCCGTAACGGTCGGGACCGGAAGGCCGATACCGGCAAAATAACCTGCGGTGCCCGAAATGGCAGTTAGCTTGCCATAGCCGGCGAGGATGAAGAGGATGGAAAGAAAGATACGGGCGATGAGCGTTACAACGCCATTGGTCTGCGGATTGATAGAGGACATGCGGGGCTATCTCCTGTTGAACTGGAGCATCAATTAGCGCTTGCCGACTGTCAAGAAAAGACGCCTAATTCTCGACAGTTTGTTCACAGTATGAAAGCCAATTCACGCCGGTGCTATCATTCTCTCCGCACGCACCAGCCGTTCGTAATCTTCTTCCGATACCAGCCCGCTCGCCAATGCTTCTTCCCGCAAGGTCGTACCGTTCTTATGAGCGGCCTTGGCAATCCTGGCAGCATTGTCATAGCCTATGGCCGGAGCCAATGCGGTTACAAGCATCAACGAACGATCCAGCAATTCCTTGATGCGGTTCAGGTTGGGTTCGATTCCGTCCACACAATGATCGGCGAATGACACCATGGCATCGCTGAGAATGCGGATCGATTGCAGGACATTATATGCAATCACCGGCTTGAACACGTTCAGTTCAAAATGACCCTGGCTGGCCGCGACCGTTACGGTTGTCTGGTTGCCGAATACCTGTGTCGCCACCATCGTCATGGCTTCGGCCTGGGTCGGGTTGACCTTGCCGGGCATGATGGATGACCCCGGTTCGTTTTCTGGCAGCGACAGTTCGCCAAGACCGGAGCGCGGGCCCGATCCGAGGAAGCGGATATCGTTCGCGATCTTGAAAAGATCTGCCGCCAAGGCATTCAGGCTTCCGTGGAAGTTGAGGATGGCACCATGGCTGGCAAGCGCCTCGAACTTGTTGGGGGCCGGTTTGAAAGCAAGGCCCGTGATTTCGCTCACGGCTTCAGCAAAGCCCGTATCGAAGCCGATCGGCGCGTTCAATCCCGTGCCTACGGCTGTGCCGCCCTGAGCGAGCAGAAAAACGTCTGCGAGCGACTGTTCGATGCGATGACGCGCATAGTCCAATGCGGCGCGATAACCGGAAAATTCCTGTCCAAGCGTAACCGGCGTTGCATCCTGCGTATGGGTGCGACCTATCTTGATAATGTCCTTGAAAGCGTCTTCCTTGGCTTTTAGCGCTGCCGTGAGATGCGCTAGCGCCGGATAAAGACGATTGACCGCCTCAACCGCAGTTGCAATGTGAATTGCAGTTGGAAAACTGTCATTCGAGGACTGGCTCATATTCACGTGGTCGTTAGGGTGGACCGGTTTCTTGGACCCCATTTCACCGCCGAGAAGCTCAATGGCCCGGTTTGAAATGACCTCATTGGCGTTCATGTTGGATTGCGTTCCCGAGCCGGTCTGCCAGACGACCAACGGGAAATGATCGTCAAGCTTGCCCTCGATGACTTCGGAAGCGGCCACCGCGATCACCTGACCGAGAACAGGGTCGAGCTTCCCCAGAGCAATATTGGTTTCCGCGGCTGCGCGCTTGACGACGCCCAACGCATGAACCAACGGGAGCGGCATGCGCTCTCCGCCGATCTTGAAATTCTGCAATGAGCGTTGCGTCTGTGCGCCCCAATAACGATCTGCGGGAACATCGATCGGTCCGAAAGTATCTGTTTCGGTACGCGTAGCGGTCATTTCATGTCTCCGGCTAATTTGGGCTCGGAACCGAGCCTGTCAGAATGAATATAGCACCGCCAAAACCTTGGCGGGTCAATGTTTCCCTCGGAAACTTCTGATATCCGATAGTTTGATAAAATATGATTGAAAAAGTCAAATTTTATGAGCCGGATTTGCCCAGTCAAGTATCGTCATCTTCCTCGGCGTCATCCGTCTCGGAAATCCAGGCCGTTGGTTCGATCTTGCGCTGGGTTTTGCTGTCGGTGAAAGTCCACCAGCCTGTATCGGTTTCATCCCATTGGCCGCCGCCCGCCTGCAATTGGGCAAGCGTTCGATATTGCGCAATGGATTCGTTGCGCTGGTCATCTTCGTCGGTCCAGACGACGGTTATCTTGCGACCGTCTTTCGGGGCTGTGGCGATGGGAAGTTCCTTGCGCATATGATTATCCATTCCATTGTGACCATGGATAATCATAGGGCAGGCGATGCGAGCGGCAAGTTGGAATTCCTGCCTTGTTGCCTGCCATGCAGCACATCCGGCGCGAACGCCTATGCCTGCGCCGGATCAATGAGCACTAATCACTGAATTAAAAACTGGGGGTGGCGCACCTGCCAGGATGGCCTGGCATCGGACAGATTGGCGCTGCGCAGCGAAAACGCATCGACGAGGAGTGCAAGTGGAAAGACAGGCCGAAGCCTGCCTTTCCTGTTGCCTGAGACAGGACTTCCAAGGTGCGGGGGCAAACAGGAAGTCCGTCTCTATGTCATTGGCGATTGATCATGATTGATGCCTGTGAGTCAATCAGAAGATTCTAAAATAAAAAAATCGCCGGGCCAAAACGCGAGCAGAGTAAATTTTTCATAAATCACAATTGGTTGCCCAATGTAAAAGAAAGGCGGCCTTGGGCCGCCTTTCTCGCATTCTTGGCAAAGTAAACTTTCTGGGCTTCTTAGAAGTCCATGCCGCCACCCGCACCGCTTTGCGGTGCGAGCATATTACTTCATGGGCGTGCTTTATAGACTTCTTAGAAGTCCATGCCGCCCATGCCGCCCATGCCGCCAGGCATGCCAGCCGGAGCTGCATCCTTCTTCGGCAGTTCAGCGATCATGGCTTCCGTGGTGATCAGGAGGCCGGCAACCGATGCTGCATTCTGCAGAGCGGTGCGGACAACCTTGACCGGATCAACGACGCCAGCCTTGATGAGGTCGCCGAATTCGCCGTTTGCGGTGTTGTAGCCATAGGTTTCGGAGGCGTTTTCAAGGATCTTGCCAACGATGACCGAAGCTTCTTCACCGGCATTGGTCGTGATCTGGCGGGCCGGAGCCTGCAGAGCGCGACGAACGATGTTGATGCCAGCTTCCTGGTCGGCATTGATGCCCTTGGCCGTGATCTTGGCGGAAGCGCGAAGCAGTGCCGTGCCGCCGCCGGCAACGATGCCTTCTTCAACCGCAGCGCGGGTTGCGTTCAGGGCGTCGTCAACGCGGTCCTTCTTTTCCTTCACTTCAACTTCCGTTGCACCGCCAACGCGGATCACGGCAACGCCGCCAGCGAGCTTGGCAAGACGTTCCTGAAGCTTTTCACGATCATAGTCCGAAGAGGTTTCTTCGATCTGCTGCTTGATCTGTGAAACACGAGCGTCGATTTCAGCCTTCTGGCCTGCACCGTCAACGATCGTGGTGTTTTCCTTCGAGATCGAAACCTTCTTTGCACGGCCGAGCATGTCGAGCGTAACGGTTTCGAGCTTGATGCCGAGGTCTTCGGAGATAACCTGACCGCCGGTGAGGATCGCGATGTCTTCGAGCATGGCCTTGCGGCGATCGCCGAAGCCGGGAGCCTTGACAGCAGCAATCTTCAGGCCGCCGCGCAGCTTGTTGACGACGAGCGTTGCAAGGGCTTCGCCTTCGACGTCTTCAGCGATGATGACGAGCGGCTTGGAGGTCTGAACGACAGCTTCCAGAACCGGCAGAAGAGCCTGGAGGTTCGAGAGCTTCTTTTCGTGCAGGAGGATGTAAGCGTCTTCGAGGTCAGCAACCATCTTTTCAGGGTTGGTGACGAAGTAAGGCGACAGGTAGCCGCGATCGAACTGCATGCCTTCAACGACTTCGAGTTCGGTTTCAGCGGTCTTGGCTTCTTCAACCGTGATCACGCCTTCATTGCCGACCTTCTGCATCGCATCAGCGATCATCTTGCCGATTTCGGCTTCGCCGTTAGCGGAGATCGTGCCAACCTGGGCAACTTCTTCCGACGTGTTGATCTTCTTGGCCTTGCCGAGAAGTTCAGCAACGACTTCCGAAACAGCGAGGTCGATACCGCGCTTCAGGTCCATCGGGTTCATGCCGGCAGCAACAGCCTTTGCGCCTTCCTGAACGATAGCCTGACCGAGAACGGTCGCGGTCGTGGTGCCGTCACCGGCCGTGTCGTTGGTCTTCGAAGCCACTTCGCGCAGCATCTGTGCGCCCATGTTTTCGAACTTGTCTTCCAGTTCGATTTCCTTGGCGACCGATACGCCGTCCTTGGTGATGCGCGGAGCGCCGAAGGACTTGTCGATGACAACGTTACGACCCTTCGGGCCGAGCGTTACCTTTACAGCGTCGGCGAGGATATCGACGCCGCGCAGCATCTTTTCGCGCGCAGTGCGGCCGAATTTTACGTCTTTTGCAGCCATTTTACTCTCCTGGGAATATCCCGGTCAGATTATGGTGAATTGGATTTCTTGGATAAAAGCGAAATGCCTTTGGCTAATCAGCCAACGATACCGAGCCGAAGGCGTTAGCCGACAATGCCCAGAATGTCGGATTCCTTCATGATCAGCAGGTCTTCGCCGCCGATCTTGACTTCGGTGCCCGACCACTTGCCGAACAGAACCTTGTCGCCGGCCTTGACTTCCAGAGCGATCAGCTTGCCGGCTTCGTCACGGGCGCCAGCACCGACAGCGACGATTTCGCCTTCCTGCGGCTTTTCCTTGGCGGTGTCAGGGATAATGATGCCGCCAGCGGTCTTGGCTTCCGATTCAACGCGACGAACGACGACGCGGTCATGAAGCGGGCGGAACTTGATATCAGCCATGGTATAACCCTTGGTGTTATAGACGTTGAACCCTGTTAACGGATCGAGCCGATCCGCGCTTGTTAGCACTCATCATATAAGAGTGCTAACGTGGCTCTGAGATAGAAGCCGTACCTTATCTTGTCAAGATTGCCTGATAAATTTGACAGGCGAATGATGGTTAATTTGCACGATTATGCTTGCGGAATTGTCGAGGTCGGCCATCGCCTGCTCCGCATATGGTGATGTCGCCAGCAATATCAATCGACGAGACGCAAATTTGACAATTCGTCGCCGATCTGCCGGAAGGTTTCTGCCAGATCGCCCCCGGTGGAGTTCCAGAAAAGTTTTGCAGGCTTGCCATTTTCCATGCGAACGCGAGAATTGGAAGAACAGGATTTGAGCAAGTCGATCTGTGCCTTTTCATCGCTCTTGGCGGTGCTGAGATCGAGCGCTACGGTCATGATGATGATGTTTGCGGCCTTTGCATTGTTGCAGAGGGTTTCGAATTTCGCATTCATCGCTTTGCCATAGACGGCGTTATCCTGCGACACGCCTACGTTCGTTTCCTGAAACAGCCGCGTCCGTCCGTATTCGGCCGGAACTTCCCGCGTATAGCCATAGGCAGAATAATAGGATTGGTTGCCAGCCCGGTCCGAACCGCCGCTTCCGAGAAGAGATTTATAAGTGTAGTAAGTGTTCGCGCCGTCGGTCAGAACAATCACGACCTTATCATTTCCGCGTTCGTTTTCGGGTCTGCCCTCGGTAAAAGGCGCTCCATGAGCGATCGTTCGCCACCCCCATGCCAGTCCCTCGGGGACGTTTGTACCGCCGTTGGCTTTCATGGCGTCAATTGCATTCAGGATTGCCTTTTTGCCTCCATCCATGGAGACGTCGGTCAGCAGCGTTAGAGGGGAGGTGGTGCAGCTATAGTTCGGGCCACCATCATCGGGACGGCTGCTTGCGGTTTGGAGATAATATTTGGTGACATCGCGCTGGCGTTTCAGATAATCGTTGGTGGACAAGTTCTCTGTCCACCAATAATTCAGGCCGCGGTCTCTGGTGCTGTTATTGTATTCAGCGGGCGCGAACATCGGCACGAACATGGTGGCTGGATTGCTGGCCACGGGTGCGGAAACATCCAGTGCATATTTGCCGCTGCGAGCCTCGACACATCCCGCCCATTTCAGCCAGGGTGTCGCATCCCTTGCTGTTATATCGCTATAAAGCACAGTGCGGGAAAAAGGCTTCCCATTATCCGCTCCCCAGCCGGAACCGGACTTGTAGAAACGCTTGCTTCCGACAGGGTTCTCAATGATCTTGCGTCTGTCGTCGATTGTGGCGGGCAGGTCGAAGTTTTCGAAGCTGATTTTATTAAGTCCGGTGGTGTCCATCCATGCCGCATTGAGATATTGCGGACCAACATTGACGGAGCCCGCGAATGGAACGAGAGAAAATTGCACCGGCTTTTGGACATGCGTGATGATGGAGGATTGCGCAGCCATGGTCTCCACGAGTTGCTTGGCGGCGGTTTTGAGCAATGTCATGCGATTTTTGTTTGAGCCGCTTCCCGAAGTATCCATAGACTTGGAATTATCGAGGACAAGCGCAACTTCGATTGTATTTTTCAGTCTGACGGCAGACCGAAGCGCATAGGTTTTATCGTCCCAGTCATTTCGCCCTGAGCCCAACAGACGCGATGCGATAACGCCAAAAAGCGACTTGTAATTGAAGTTGGCGGTGGCCTCAATTTGCTGGTTTGTTTCCGCGTTTTTGGGAAAGGAGACCTGGAACTGGACCGCATCAATATTCAAGGTCGTAAGATTTGCAGTGAAAATCTTTGTTCCATAGTCCTGCATGTCGGATTGAGAGGCGCCGGTGGAAAATCTCCTGCCTACGGCAAGCGCAGCCGCATCGAGCGAGGCCTGCACATTGTTGCGCACGCGCATGAGATTGGCTGCGTCGACCGCGACCATTCCGGCTAGAAGCACCGGAATGAGGACCAAGGCGGCCATCATTGCAAAATTGCCGCGCTCGTCCTGGATGAAACGCGGACTGATTGGTTGGACCCGGCGGCGAAAGGCATGCCGCGCGAGACTGCGGACTCGCATAATCCGGTTTTTCAATTTGGCCCCCGCCGACGGTTGTGTCTGTGACACATGAAATGAAAAGTTGTATCGGCTCTTATCAATATCTTTCTAACAGTCGGTCACGAAGCACGGTAAATGATCGGTGAAACAGATTGTGGGATGACTGGACCCGCTCTTACCTTGCGGATATGCGCGCCAAAAACCGTGACAGATGTGGCTGGCTGCGATAGATGGGGCGCTGGCAACCTTTTCGGAAGCCTTGCCGGCGCCCATATGGCGGTTCTCGCCTTACAGATCGATTATCAAGAGGAAACCATGAAGCAGCTCGAACGCCTCGATGACCTGACCGACCAGTATGATGTGCTCTTCTGCGATGTCTGGGGCGTGGTGCATAATGGCGTTGCTGCATATCCGGCTGCCATCGAGGCATTGAAGCGCGCGCGTGCGAAGGGAGTCACGGTTATTCTGGTGACGAATTCTCCAAGGCCTCACCCGGATGTCGAGGCGCAGATGCTGGGTCTTGGCGTGCCGACCGATACCTATGATCGGGTGGTGACGTCGGGAGATGTTACCCGCGACCTGATCGCGGAAGGCCCGCGCAAGGTATTTCATATCGGCTGTGAGCGGGAGCTCACCATCTATGATGGCCTGGACGTTGAACTTGTCGAGGAGTTTGAAGCTTCGGGTGTCGTCTGCACAGGGCTTTATGACGATGAAAGCGAAACACCGGACGATTACAGGGAATTGCTGACCCGGTTGCGCTCACGCGATCTTCCGTTCATTTGCGCCAATCCGGACATTATGGTCGAGCGCGGATCGCGGCTGATCTGGTGCGCAGGCGCTCTTGCACGCGAATATGGCCAGCTCGGTGGACGTACCCTCATTGCTGGCAAGCCGCACCGTCCGATTTATGAGGCAGCCTTGCGGTTTGCGGAAGAAATTCGCGGCAAGAAAGTGGAAAAAAGCCGAATTCTTGGCATTGGAGACGGCGTTCTGACCGATGTGAAGGGCGCTGCCGATTTCGGACTGGACGTTCTCTATATTTCCGGCGGGGTCCATGCGGCCGATTACACGACCGACGGTACGGTTGACATTGACCGGATGGAGGCGTTTCTCCAGAAACATGGCAATCGCCCGGTGGCAGCACTTGGCGCTCTTGTTTGATTCCGGGCATTCTCCTTACGATCAATCGAAGTTCAGACCAAAATGACCAAAGCGAGCTTTCAGCGCCTTTCTGGAACGGATTCCTTGCCGGAGCGCCTGCAAAATTGTGTGGTGGCGATCGGCAATTTCGATGGCGTCCATCGTGGCCATCAGGCTGTCCTCGAGCGTGCGCTGGAGATCGCTGAAAAACGCGGCTTGCCCGCAATCGTCCTGACTTTCGAACCGCATCCGCGCAGTTTTTTCAAGCCCGACGCGCCGATCGATCGTTTGACCGCAGCGGCGAAGAAGGCTGAAATCCTGCGTGAGATGGGTTTTGACGCCGTGGTGGAACAACCGTTTACGGTCGAGTTTTCATCCCGCTCGGCGGAAGATTTCGTCGAGCACATTCTGGTTGAAAGGCTGCAGGCGCGTTGTGTGGTCACGGGTTACGACTTTCATTTCGGCAAGGCGCGGCGCGGAACGCCCGAATTTCTTCAAAAGGCTGGAGAAACGGCCGGATTTACGGTCACGCTGGTCGATGCTTTCACAGACGAGGGCCATAATCTTGTCTCATCGACCCGCATCAGAAACCTGCTTTGTGAAGGCGATGTCGTTCAGGCTGCGGGGCTTCTTGGCTATCGCTACATGGTCTGTGGTGAGGTCATTCACGGCAAAAAGCTTGGACGCACACTTGGATTTCCGACAGCCAATATGAAAATCGATGCGCAGGCGGGCCTGAAACATGGAATCTACGCCGTCAGGTTCAGGCGCGAGAACGGCGATCTTTACGACGGCGTTGCAAGTTTCGGTCGCCGTCCGACCGTCGACAGCGATGGCAGTCCGCTTCTCGAAACGTTTCTCTTTGATTTCTCGGGCGATCTTTATGGTGAAACTGCCTGTGTGTCGTTCTTTGGCTTTTTGCGTGGAGAGATCAAGTTTGACGGCCTTGATCCGCTTGTCGAGCAGATGAAGCGCGACGATGCCGAGGCACGCGCCCTGCTTGCGAGCGCGAAACCCTTGTCGGAACTGGATCGCTTGCTCTCGTTTGGGTGAGGCGGTTTCGTTTTCCACTTAAGATTTAAATATAATTTTACTTATTCTCGACAAAAAGCAATAAATGCCCCAAAACTTATTGGGACGCTTTTTGTTGGAGTCTAATGTGGCACGTATTGTTTCCTCGGCCCTCTTTGCAGGTGCCGCATTTTTAACGGGTAGCTCGTTTGCGTTTTCTGCCGATGTACAGCAGACCGATATTTATGCAGCAGAAACGGTTCAACCGGCGCGTAAACATCTTTGGTCCGGCGACTGGTATCTCAAGGTCGGCGCTGCGGGCCTGATGGCCCCCAAGTTTGAAGGCTCCGATAAATATCGTTTTTTTGCCCAGCCGCTCATCTCGATCGGACGTCAGGGCGAGGCGACGCGCTTTTCATCGCGCAATGACAATGTATCCTTTGCTCTGATCGACAACGATAGTTTCCGTGTCGGTCTCGCTGGCAAGTTCCTTCTCAAGCGGGATGACGATATTCACGGTCTCAAGGATACGAAGTTTGGCGGTGAAGCCGGCGCATTCGTCGATGTCTACCCGACTGATTGGCTGCGTGTGCGTGGTGAAGTGCGCCAGGGTATCCGGGCGCATAAAGGTGTCGTGGCCGATATTGCCGCCGATGCTTTCTATGATGTCACACCCACTATTCGCGTATCGGGCGGCCCACGCGCTACTTTCGCGTCGAAAGACTATTTCAAGACCTATTTCGGCGTGGATGCCGAGGAAGCGGTTGCTTCCGGCCTTTCAGAATATCATCCCGGCGGCGGGTTCAAGTCCGCCGGTATTGGCGGCGCAATCACGTGGAAGGCGACCGACAAGATCGATACCAGTCTGTTCGGCGAATATAGCCGCTTGCAGGGACCGGCAAAGGATTCCAGCATCGTCAAGGAGCGCGGCTCCCCGAACCAGTTCATGGTCGGTGTTTCCGCGACATATCGCTTCGATTTCTCGCTGGATTGACCTCAGCGGCATCAATGTGAACATTTTCAGGGGCAGGGATGCAGTTTTATTGCGTCTTTGCCCTTCTGGCCTCTTTATTCCGGTGAAACTGATTGCTAAAAGCGTGCCCATGATGACGGATTTTCGGCTTATCATGACGGCCATACGAATTATTGGCCCGGCCTCCCGCTTTGCCTGAACGGCTGTTTTGCCAGGCAATATCTGGCGCGGAGGTCCGGGAGCGACCGGCTGTGTTCTACAGTCCCCTGTTTCTTTGATCCACATGCCCGCCATCTCCGGCCGGGGCTTTACAGGCGAATACCCTCATGACTGAGACGACCAAAATCGATTATTCCAAAACCCTTTATCTGCCCCAGACCGAGTTTCCGATGCGCGCGGGCCTGCCGCAGCGCGAGCCGCTTTTCGTCGAGCGCTGGGAGGGGATGAACCTTTACAAGAAGCTGCGCGAGCAGGCCAAGGATCGCCCGCTTTATGTGCTGCACGACGGCCCGCCCTATGCCAACGGCAATATCCATATCGGCCATGCCCTGAACAAGATTCTCAAGGACGTCATCACGCGTTCCTTCCAGATGCGCGGCTATAACTCGAATTACGTGCCGGGCTGGGATTGCCACGGCCTGCCGATCGAATGGAAGATCGAGGAAAAATATCGCGCCGAAGGCAAGAACAAGGACGAAGTGCCGATCAACGAATTCCGCAAGGAATGCCGTGAGTTCGCGTCCAGCTGGATCAAGGTGCAGACGGAAGAATTCAAGCGCCTTGCCATCCTCGGCGATTTTGAAAATCCATACACGACGATGAACTTCCATGCTGAATCGCGTATTGCTGGCGAACTTCTGAAATTCGCGGCTTCCGGTCAGCTTTATCGCGGCTCCAAGCCGGTCATGTGGTCGGTTGTCGAACGCACCGCTCTTGCCGAGGCCGAAGTCGAATATCACGATGTCGAGTCGGATATGATCTGGGTCAAATTCCCGGTGGCTGGCCGGAACGATCTTTCCGGCAGCGCCGTGGTGATCTGGACGACCACCCCGTGGACCATCCCCGGCAACCGCGCTGTGTCTTATTCGTCGCGGATTGACTATGGCCTCTATGAAGTGACCGAAGCCGAGAACGATTTCGGCCCGCGTCCGGGTGAAAAGCTTATCTTCGCCGACAGGCTGGCGGAAGAAAGCTTTGCAAAGGCGAAGCTCCAGTTCAAGCGCCTGCGTGGTGTTTCGGCTGACGAGCTGGGCAAAATGGTTCTCGATCATCCGCTTAAAGGGTTTGGCGGCGGTTATGAATTCGTTGTGCCGATGCTCGATGGCGATCATGTGACCGACGATGCGGGTACGGGCTTCGTACACACCGCACCAAGCCACGGTCGCGAAGACTTTGAAGCATGGATGAACAATGCCCGCGAGCTGGAAGCACGCGGCATCGATCCGAATATCCCGTTTCCTGTCGGCGACGATGGTTTCTATACCAAGGATGCGCCGGGCTTCGGCCCGGATCGTGAGGGCGGTCCTGCCCGCGTCATCGATGATAACGGCAAGAAGGGCGATGCCAACAAGTCGGTGATGGATCAGCTCATCGCCTATGACAAGCTTTTCGCGCGCGGTCGCCTGAAGCACTCCTATCCGCATTCCTGGCGCTCGAAGAAGCAGGTCATCTTCCGCAACACGCCGCAATGGTTCGTCTATATGGACAAGAATCTCGGTGACGGAACGACCTTGCGTTCGCGCGCATTGAAGGCAATCGATGACACCCGTTTCGTACCGGCAGCCGGCCAGACGCGCCTGCGCTCGATGATCGAAGGCCGTCCCGACTGGGTTTTGTCACGTCAGCGTGCCTGGGGTGTGCCGATCTGCGTTTTCGTGGACGAAGAAGGCAATATTCTTCAGGATGATGCGGTCAACAAGCGCATTCTTGATGCTTTTGAGGCCGAAGGTGCTGATGCATGGTTTGCCGAAGGCGCGCGCGAGCGGTTCCTTGGAAGCCGCGCCGGTGAGGCATGGGTGCAGGTTCGCGACATTCTGGATGTGTGGTTCGATTCCGGTTCCACGCATACCTTCACGCTGGAAGACCGCCCGGATATGAAATGGCCCGCGGATGTCTATCTGGAAGGCTCCGACCAGCATCGCGGCTGGTTCCACTCATCGCTTCTGGAAAGCTGCGGCACACGCGGTCGGGCGCCGTATAATGCCGTCGTGACCCATGGTTTCACCATGGACGAACACGGCAAGAAGATGTCGAAGTCGCTTGGCAACACGGTCACGCCGCAGGATGTCATCAAGGAATCCGGCGCGGATATCCTGCGTCTGTGGGTGATGACGACCGATTATTGGGAAGATCAGCGTCTCGGCAAGAGCATCATCCAGACCAATATCGATGCCTATCGCAAACTCCGCAACACGATCCGCTGGATGCTGGGCACACTGGCCCATGACGAGGGCGAGAATGTCGCTCATGCCGATCTGCCGGAACTGGAACGCCTGATGCTGCACCGTCTGACCGAGCTGGATGAAGTCGTCCGCTCCGGCTATGACGCTTTCGACTTCAAGCGTATTGCCCGCACGCTCATCGATTTCATGAATGTCGAGCTTTCGGCATTCTATTTCGATATCCGCAAGGATGCGCTTTACTGCGATGCGCCGTCCAGCATTCGCCGCAAGGCGGCACTCCAGGCCGTGCGTGAAATCTTTGATCGCCTGACGACATGGCTTGCGCCGATGCTGCCTTTCACCATGGAAGAAGCCTGGCTCGACCGTTATCCGCAATCGGTCTCGGTTCATGCCGAGCAGTTCCGCCCGACGCCGGCGGAATGGCGGGACGATGTTTTGGCCGAAAAGTGGCGCAAGGTGCGCGCGGTGCGTCGTGTCGTGACCGGTGCCCTGGAGCTGGAGCGCGCGGACAAGCGCATTGGTTCCTCGCTGGAAGCATCTCCCGTTGTCTATATTTCGGACAAGAGCCTGATCGATTCGCTGGAAGGTCTCGATTTCGCGGAAATCTGCATCACAAGTGGCATTTCGTTGAGTGATGCCGCCGCGCCGGAAGGCGCTTTCACCCTCGGCGATGTAAAAGGTGTTGCTGTTGTGCCAGCACGCGCTAAAGGCGAAAAATGTGCGCGCTCGTGGCGTTACACAATGGATGTTGGCTCCGATCCTGCATTTCCCGACGTTTCGGCGCGCGATGCCGCTGCCCTGCATGAACTCAAGGCGCTCGGCAGGCTGGAAGCCTGATTGAAACCTGAAAGCGCAGGCCCCGGCATTTCATATGCCGGGGGTTCTGGAAGAAAACGGGTTGCAAACGTTCCTGCGGACATGGTGAAATACAGGTTAACATCGGATTGCCGCATGAGTTGCACTCATGTACAAGGCTGTCCTCGGATAATTTCAAGATCTGCCTTGGAGTTGCCGGTTTCTTCAGTCAAGGCTCGTGTGAGCAAATCTTGGTGAAGACAAAATCGGCAGGCGTAAAAGAAGTGGCGCTAATGAAGATTGAAGGACGAGTTCTGGTACTGATGACGGCGATAGCGGGCGTTTCGCTATCCGGTTGCGTTTCTTCGCCAACCTATGGAACCGACAAGACCGCAGGGGCGCAGCTCCTGGACGATATGTCGAATATGGCGAGCTTCGGACAGGGCAGGAACAAGAAGGAGCGGATCGACTACAAGCCGCGTCCCGATCTCGTCCGTCCCGCTCCCGGCGACAAGGGGCAATTGCCGGCGCCGCAGCAGAGTCTGGCAAGCACCAATGATCCGAACTGGCCGGAATCGCCGGAGCAGCGCCGCAAGCGTCTGCGCGATGAGATTACCGCGAACCGCGACGATCCGAATTTCGTGTCGCCGGTCGTTCAGGATGCCCCGGTGGCGTCCAACATTCAGGCAGCCTTGCCGCGCGGAAACAGCCGCCGCGAGGACTATGAATCTCGCACGCCTACCTTCGACCCGGCAAAGGTCGCAGCCTACAAGGCCGCTCGTCAGCAGCAGACCCAGGGTTCCTCGACGACGCGCCGTTACCTGAGCGAGCCGCCTTTGGCCTATCGGCAGCCCGCCTCCACGGCAGCGACCGGCGAGTTGGGAACCGACGAAGCGCAGAAGGAACGTGAACGCAAGAAGGCCGCTGGTAAATCCAAGGGCTGGCGTGACTATCTGCCTTGGAACTGATGCCTGATTGAAGTTTTTCATAAAAGCCGCGGTAAATTAACTTGCTGCGGCTTTTTGTATTGCTGGAATACTGCTCAGTATCTTTATACGGGCATTAAATTTTTGTAATGTTCTCTATTCTGACGTATATTTGATTTCAAACAAAGATTTATTTAATGTAGATTATATCATATTAGCTCTGAGTGTAAGGTATGATTGGATGAGCAATATGAATACTCTTTTGGATAATCGAAACGGATATGGTCTGATCAGCCGAGCCTTTCATTGGTCGATGGCTCTATTGTTTCTGTGGCAGTTTATATCGGCCATTCTTCGTGTCTTTGCCAAGGATACGATGGTTTATAATTTTTTCTGGTCGGCGCATCACCAGCTTGGTTTTGCACTTCTGATACTTGTCGTGCTGCGGGGAATCTGGGGTGTGTTGAACATTCACCGGCGTCCGCATAAACAAAACCTTGCCGGCAAGCTTGCTCTGCTCGGGCATCTTGCGATTTACGGGCTGATGTTCACGGTTCCGGCGGTGGCTTTGCTGCGTGCATATGGTAGCGGGCGGGGCTTCTCGTTCCTTGGCATCCAGA
The DNA here is from genome assembly GCF_046630315.1 of Brucella anthropi. Taxonomy (GTDB): domain Bacteria; phylum Pseudomonadota; class Alphaproteobacteria; order Rhizobiales; family Rhizobiaceae; genus Brucella; species Brucella anthropi_A. Next base: position 365,484 of record NZ_LQBD01000001.1, read on the forward strand.
TTTTCGAACAGACAGGTGTGCAGAATGCCGCCCTGACTGCGCCCGGCAATGCGCTGCACGGTTTGCTGGGGTGGGTTTTGCTCGCCGTCATTGCGGGGCATGTTCTGATGGCGCTTGTCCATCATTTCGCGCTGCGGGATGATACGTTGCGTTATATGACCGGCCGCAAAGTGTTAAACTGAACCGTTCAGCGTTTCTCCCGAAAGAAATCCTTAAGGATCTCGCGGGCCTCCCCCTCGGAAAACCCTGCATAAATCTCCGGCACATGATGGCAGGTGGGCTGCGTGTAAAAGCGCGGCCCATATTCTATGCCGCCACCTTTCGGGTCGGAAGCGCCGTAATAAAGGCGGCGGATACGCGCGAAAGAAATCGCTGCGGCACACATCGCGCAGGGTTCCAGCGTCACGTAGAGGTCGCAGTCCACCAGACGTTCGGATTTGAGGGTCTCGCCCGCGCTGCGGATTGCCAGGATTTCCGCATGGGCGGTGACATCGTTGAACTCGCGTGTGCGATTGCCGGCACGTGCAATGACCTTCCCCTGGTGCACGATGACGGCACCGATCGGCACTTCTCCACGTGCGCGTGCCGCCCGCGCTTCGGCCAGCGCGGTCTCCATCGGGCTGGCCGAATCTCGTTCCATGAGGTCGGCAATCCTTGTCATGCCTGATCCATTTCGTGCATTCTTTCGGAAATTTCGCTCGCAAGCCATGGAGCGATTTGTTACTGCATAATTCTCGAAATCGAAACCGATTTGCGAACGGATTTATACGGCGTTCCTGTTTCCGGCTGTCCCTTGCCTGTCATTGAAGGTGCAAGGTGACACGGCAGCGCTGCTGAAAGGCCAATATCAGATGACTAAAGACGACGACAACAAGGGCGGCAAGCGTCCGCATGGCCGTGGAGGACGCTCCGACCGTCCGGGTCGGCCAGATCGTGACAAAGATCGTGAAAGCCGTCCGCGCCGCGACGAGGGTGGACGCGACAAGCAGCACAAGGCCGGGCCGCGCAAATTCGGGCCGCGTACCGTCGAGGGGCAGGACGAGACGAGCGAGCGGATCGCAAAGCGCCTGGCGCGCGCTGGAATAGCATCGCGGCGCGAGGCTGAGACAATGATTGCGGCCGGACGGATTGCTGTAAATGGCAAGGTACTGGAAAGTCCGGCAGTCAATGTAAAGCGCACGGATATCATCACGGTCGACGGCAAGCCGTTGAAGCAGGCCGAGCGTACCCGCCTTTGGCTTTATCACAAGCCTGCCGGCCTGGTGACCACAAATCGCGATCCGGAAGGCCGTCCAACGGTCTTTGAGGCGCTGCCTGCCGAAATGCCGCGTGTGTTGTCGGTCGGACGTCTCGATATCAATACCGAGGGGCTTCTGCTGCTGACCAATGATGGCGGGTTGTCCCGTGTCCTGGAACTTCCGTCCACAGGATGGCTGCGCCGCTATCGCGTGCGCGCTCACGGCAAGGTCACGCAGCAGCAGCTGGACGAACTGAAGAACGGCATTGCCGTTGATGGTGTGTTTTACGGCAGCGTGGAAGCCGAACTTGAACGTGTCCAAGGCGCCAATGTCTGGATTTCCATCGGACTGCGCGAAGGCAAGAACCGTGAAGTAAAGAACATTCTCGGTGCGCTGGGGCTCACGGTCGGACGGCTTATCCGTGTTTCGTTCGGTCCCTTCCAGCTTGGCGATCTGGAAGAAGGCGCGGTGCGCGAGATCAAGGGGCGCACCCTGCGGGATCAGCTGGGCGACAAGCTGATCGAGGAGGCCGGCGCGGACTTCGATGCGCCGGTTCTGAACGAATTCTCCAACGCGGCCGCGCAGGGGCGCACGCGTCGTGAAATGGAGGAAGGCGAGCCAAAGCAGGAAGGCGAACGCCGCCGTCCGCCGCGCGAGCGCGAATGGATTTCCAGCACGGGCGAACGCCGTCGCGGACGCGAAGACAAGACTGAAAAGGTTGAGCCGCGTCGCCGCGGAAATGCCAATGTCTGGATGGCTCCGGGCGCTCGCCCCAAGGGCGAAAAGGCTGCGGCAAAGCCGGCGCGTGTCGAGCATCAGCTTCCGCATCGCTCGGCGAAGTTCAGTGGCGATCTGCAAATGCGCCCGCGTCGGGCTGGTGATGAGGAGCAGGGCCGCGAAGAAGGCGGCGAACGTCGCTACAGCAGACGTCCTGAAGGGCGTTCTGACAAGGAAACCCGTCCATCGCGCCCGGATGCAAGTCGCCCGGAGCGCCGTGAACCCCGCGAGGATGGACGCAAGGAGCGCCGCCCCGGCAAGCGTGAGCGCGCAGAATTGCGCGATGCTGAGGCCGGGGTTGGAGAACGCGGCAAGGGCGGTTTTGAGGGGCGCAAGTCCGGCAAGCCGGGTGGGTCGCGTGGCGAAGGCCGTTTCGGTGCTTCCGACCGCGATACGCGCTCAGGCCCGCGCGCCGGCGGAGCGGGCAACAAGTCCCGTAGCTTTGATGATGGTCCGCGTCGTGGACCGGGAAACAAGCCAGGCGGTAAGCCCGGTGGAAAATCGGGCGGCGGCAGAACGGGGGGCGGCGGTGCGGATCGTCGGCGGTAAGTTTCGTGGGCGTGCGCTTGTAACGCCGTCCACCAACGCCATTCGCCCGACGACTGATCGCACCCGCGAGAGCCTGTTCAATATTCTCGCGCATAATTTCCCGGACAAGGTGGAGGGTGCGCGCGTTCTCGACCTGTTTGCCGGGACGGGCGCGCTGGGGCTGGAGGCTCTGTCGCGTGGCGCGCGCTACGTGACCTTTGTGGAGGAATCCGCGGAGGGACGGGGATTGCTACGCCAGAATATCGAGGCTTTCAGTCTTCAGGGACACACCAAGATCTTGCGGCGCGATGCCTGTCAGTTGGGTATCGTCGGCACGATGGAGCCGTTTGATCTGGTCTTTGCCGATCCGCCCTATGGGCGCCGCATGGGAGAAAAGGCATTTTTATCGGCACTTCAGGGTGGCTGGCTTAATCCTGACGCACTTTTGGTGCTTGAAGAAAATGCGGAGGCCGCACTCGATCTCGATGAGCGGTTCGTCGTGCTGGAAGAGCGCAACTACGGGGGCACGATTATTCGGCTGATCCAGTTGAAAGCCGCCGGTTGAATGAGCGGACGATCCTGTTCGCAAAAAATATAGTATGCCGTCCGGATAACGGGCGAAAACGAAACCGATTGGAGATGTCGCTTGGTGAATAACCCCTCACTCCGGCGCTTGCTGTTGTCCACCGCCCTTGGTTTTGTGCTGGTGTTGCCGCTGGCAAGCGGCGCTGTCCGGGCAGAAAGCCAGCCTGCGGCGGCTGCCCGGACGCAAGCGGCAACGACGCCCGCGCCATCGCCAGCTGCCGGGCAGGAGACGCTTCCCGAGATCACCCAGTCGGACGGGGTCAGCCGCTTCACTTTGCCAAATGGCCTGGAAGTGGTCGTCATTCCCGATCATCGCGCTCCGGTGGTGACGCAGATGATCTGGTACCATGTGGGCTCGGCTGACGAAGCGCCGGGTGTGTCGGGGATCGCCCATTTTCTTGAGCATCTTATGTTCAAGGGAACGAAAAACCATCCGGCCGGTGAATTCTCCGCAAAGGTTGCCGCCATCGGGGGGCAGGAGAACGCTTTCACTTCCTATGATTATACGGCCTATTTTCAGCGCGTATCGCCCGAAGCCCTGGAAATGGTGATGCAGTTCGAGTCGGACCGGATGGAAAATCTGGTGCTGAACGAGGAAGCGGTGAAAACCGAACGGGACGTGATCCTGGAAGAACGCAGGATGCGGGTCGATTCCAATCCAGCATCCATGCTGATGGAAAATACCGACGCTGTTCTTTTCTATAACCATCCCTACCGCAAGCCGGTCATCGGCTGGCAGCAGGAGATGGAAAAGTTGAGCCTCAAGAACGCCATCGATTTCTATCAGCAATACTACACGCCGAATAACGCAACGCTCATTATTGCAGGAGATGTTTCACCTGAACGCGTGCGTGAACTGACACTGAAAACCTGGGCAAAAGTGCCCAAACGCGCCGAGGTCCTGCCGCGTGAACGCCCGCAGGAGCCTGCCAAGCATGCGGCCCGCGTCGTGACGCTGCATGACGATCGTGTCAGCATGCCCTCGTTCCGTATCTCCTGGCTGGTGCCATCCTATGCGAATGAGAAGCGGTTTGCGAACGCGAAGCCGGGGGATGCCCCCGCTCTCGATCTCCTCAGCGAAATTCTGGGTGGATCGCTGCGTTCGCGTCTTTATCAGCAGCTGATCGTCAAACAAGGTATCGCCGCCAGTACGGGCGCGAACTATGGTGGCGACGCGCTGGACGATGGCACGTTTTCCGTTTACGGCGCGCCACGCAACGGTGCGACTTTGGGAGATGTGGAAAAAGCCGTCGAGGCCGAAGTGGCACGGATCATCAAGGATGGAGTGAGCCAGGCGGAGCTTGATCAAGCGCGCAATCGTTTTCTCAAGGCCGTTATCTTCGCACGCGACAGCCAGACCGGCATGGCCCGGATCTATGGCTCGACACTGTCCGTTGGACAGACTGTCGACGATATCCAGAAGTGGCCCGATGTCATCAAGGGCGTCACTGTCGATCAGATCAAGGATGTGGCGACGCGGTATCTCGTCAAGGACCAGTCGGTGACAAGTTATCTGCTTCCGCCGGATGCCGAGCCGGAAAATGCGCGCGAGAACCCAAATGCATCCGCTGAAGGCGTCGGTGGCAACGGGGCGGGAGGAATGATCCAGTGAAGAAGATCATCATGCTGAAATTCAAACGCATTTTCGGTTTTTCTGATGTCCGGTCTGTTGTGGGCATGCTTGCGGCATCGATGATGGTGTTGGCCGTATGCGCCTTGCCCGCGCGTGCCATCGAAATTCAGGAAGTGGTTTCGCCAAAGGGCATTCATGCCTGGCTGGTGGAAGATAATTCAGTCCCGCTTGTTTCCATGCGATTCTCGTTCAAGGGCGGCACATCGCAAGACCCTTCGGGCAAGGAGGGACTGGCCAATCTGATGACCGGGCTGTTCGATGAAGGTGCGGGCGATCTGAAATCGGATGCATTTCAGGAACGGATGGATAATCTGGGTGCGGAAATGAGCTTTTCCGCGACGCAGGATTCTGTTTCGGGCGGGATTCGCATGCTGGCGGAAAATCGCGACGCAGTGACAAATTTGCTCGCCCTTGCGGTCAACAAACCTCGCTTCGATCAGGATGCTGTCGATCGGATACGCCAGCAGGTCGTCGCAGGCATCGAAGCGTCGCAACGCAACCCGTCGACGATTGCATCGCGCAAGTTTTCCGAGGTTCTCTATGGCAACCATCCCTATGCACGTCCAGACGACGGCACGGTGAAGTCTTTGCAGTCGATCACACGTGACGATCTGGTGAATTTTCATCGCAAGAATTTTGCGCGTGACAATCTGACGATCGGCGTGGTGGGCGCCATCAATGCGAAGGATCTGGGTGTGCTGCTGGACAAGGTGTTCGGCGATCTGCCTGCGATGGCCGAACTGGTTCCTGTGCCGGATGCCAAACTGGCACTCGGGACCACGACCAGCCTCAATTTCGATATGCCCCAGACGTCGATCAGCTTCGTCTATCCGGCCATTCCCCGCAAGGATCCTGAATTTTTCGCAGCCTATCTGATGAACCATATTCTGGGCGGCGGCTTCACATCCCGTCTTTATGCCGAAGTGCGTGAGAAGCGCGGCCTTGCCTATTCGGTATCATCGTCCATGGTCATGCGCGATCATGCTTCCGCACTGATGATTTCCACCGCAACCCGCCCTGAAAAGGCGCAGGAATCCTTGAAGATCATCCGCGAACAGGTTGCCGCTATGGCCGCCGATGGTCCGACGGAAGCGGAACTGGCCGCAGCCAAGAGTTTTCTCAAGGGGTCGTATGCGGTCAACAATCTGGACTCGTCTGCGGCAATTGCCGAAACTCTCGTGAGCTTGCAGGAAGCAGAACTTCCGCGTGATTATATCGACAAGCGTTCGGAATTGATTGATGCCGTGACGCTCGATCAGGTCAAGGCGATTGCCAAAAAACTGCTCGACGCGGAACCGGCTATCCTGATCTTCGGCCCCGCTCAAAGCTGACAGGTGCTCATTTGGAAAAGGCAGTACCGTCATCCCCCCGCATTGCCGTCGCTTTCGGCGGGGGCGGAGCACGCGGCGTTGCCCATATCCATATTGTTGAAGTGCTCGATGAACTGGGTATAAAACCGGTTGCCATTGCGGGCTCTTCGATCGGTTCGATTGTCGGCTCGGGCATGGCCAGCGGCATGAGCGGCAAGGACATTCACGATTATATGGCGGCGATCTTCAATCGCCGTTCCGAAGTCGCAAAGCGCATGTGGCAAACTCGACCTGCCCGGTGGAGCGAATTGCTGAAGGGCGGCTTGCGCGTCAGCCAGTTCAATATCGAAAAGGTGCTGGACGTCTTCCTGCCGGCCAGTTTTCCGGAGAATGTGGAAGAACTGAAGATTCCGATGTGCATCACGGCAGTGGATTTCCACGCCGCGCGGGAAGTTCATATTCGCGACGGTGATCTTCGCTCTGCTATTGCGGCATCTTGTGCCATTCCGCCGGTGTTTGCTCCGGTGCGCCGGAAGGGCCGCATTCTGGTTGACGGCGGCCTGTTCAATCCCGTGCCTTTTGACCTGCTGTTTGACGAAGCCGATATTGTGATCGGCATCGACGTTGTGGGCGCGCCGGTTGGGCCGGATGACTATATGCCGACCACATTCGAGGCTGTGATCGGCGCGAACCAGCTGATGATGTGTTCTATCAACGAAAACAAGTTTCGTATTCGTCCACCGCACATTTTCATCCGTCCCAATGTCGAGCGGATCGGGCTTCTGGACTTCCTGAAATTCGAACAGATCCTGTCACAAAGCGCTGGCGTTCGCGATGAACTGAAGCGTGGAATCGAACTGGCTGTCGAAGGCAAAGCGGTGCCGATAAATTCAACGCTTGCGGTCTGAATTTATCGGCGTCCGGTCGCTTCTATTCCGCTGGAACCGATGATGCGGGCGTGTCGCCGGACGATGAAGGTGAGGGTATATCGTCCACGCCTTTATCGATGCGCTGGCCTTCGCGGGCGGGTTTGACCAGGGGTTCCGGTGTGACCGGCTTGTTGAACAGCAGGTGGCGGCCTGCCATGATACCCTCCGATGCCTGTACATGGAGACGGTCTTCGTCGCGCTGGCGGACGTCTTCGCTTATCCCGTAAGCCTGAGCCTCGGCAATGCCGAGCCCTTCCAGTGTGCGCTGGCCGAAAAGCAGGCCGGATTCAAATGTTTCGCGTAGCTCGTATTCAACGCCTTGAGCGCGCAATTGCAACGTATGTTCGCGGTCATAAGAGCGAACGAACAGCCGTACATCCGGATATTCCGACTGGATGAGGTTGATGATGTGGTTGGTGGTTTCTTTCTTGTGGGTGCAGATAGCGACAATCTTCGCTTTTCTGATGCCTGCCGCTTCCAGCACGTCCTTGCGGGTGCCGTCGCCGAAATAAATGCGAAAGCCGAATTTTCCGGCAGCGCGGACACGATTGGGCGAGCTGTCGATGACGGTTACATCAATGCCGCCCGCGAGCAGAATCTGCGCCGCAATCTGGCCGTAACGGGAAAAACCGATCATCAGCACGTCGGACCCGGCGCCTTCAAAATTTTCTTCCATTATATCGATGGCCTTGTCCTTGACGAGCAGCCTGGAGCCGATCGCAACGGAAAGCGGCGTGAGCGCCATGGATATGGTGACGGCAGCCACAAGCTCCGAACCGAGAGCGCTGGAAATAATGGCTGCAGCCGAAGCCGCCGAAAAAAGGACAAAGGCAAATTCACCGCCCTGCGGCAGAAGAAAGGCTATCCGCACCGCATCATTGTGGCTGGATCGGAAGATGCGGCACAGCAGATAAATGATGGCGATCTTGGTTGCCATGAAGATGGGCACGGCAAGAAGAATAATCTTCCAGTATTGCAGGATCACCGAGAGGTTCAGTGACAGGCCAACCGCGACAAAGAACAATCCGAGGAAAATACCGCGGAACGGTTCGATATCGGCTTCAAGTTCGTGTCGATAGGATGATTCCGCCAAAAGAACACCGGCAATGAATGCCCCCATGGCCATGGAAAGACCTGCGGCCTGAAGCAGGCTGGCCGAACCCAACACAATGAACAGTGCGGCTGCGATCATCACCTCACGGGCGCCGGTATTGGCGATGATGCGGAACATCGGGTTGATGAGATAGCGCCCTGCGATCACCAGGGCCGCGATGGCTGCAATGGCCGTGGCGAGATGGAAACCCGCACTTGCCTGCGAAGGTTCATTGGGTGAAAGTGCCGGAATGATTGCGAGAATCGGCACGATTGCGAGATCCTGGAACAGCAGGATCGAAAAAGCACGCTGGCCATGCTTCTGATTTGTTTCCGCCCGATCCTCCAGCACCTGCATGGCGAATGCCGTGGAAGACAGCGCCAGGCCGAAACCGACAATGATCCCCGCTTCCATACTGAGGCCCGCAAGGTAGATGCCAAGAGCAGCCAGAGCCGCACCGCATAGCAGAACCTGGGCGGTGCCAAGACCGAAGATCGATTGGCGCAGCGCCCAAAGTCTGGATGGTTTCAGTTCGAGGCCGATAATGAAAAGCAGGAAGACGACGCCCAGTTCGGAAAAATGCAGAAAATCTTCTCCATCCGCAATGAGACGAGCCACAGGTCCAATCGTGATGCCTGCCGCAAGATAGCCGAGAACCGTGCCAAGTCCCAACCGCTTGAACAGCGGCGCGGCGATAATGGCACCGCCCAAAATCATCAGACACTGTAGGTAGAGACTTCCGCCAGTTGCAACCATGCCAAGCTCTTGGAATTTGGAGAAATATAGGAGGGCTTGCCTTGAAGCCCCCGGATTTCGGCAATATAGAGACAAGATATGGCTGTATTCAGCCCGATGTCGAACAATTTGGCGATATTTTTTGGCAGGTCACGGTTTCTTTCTCACTGCAGTTCGTAGTACCAGTTTGAACCACGATATGCTTAGGAAACTCGGATTATATAATGATTTCAGATAATTCGGCAGAAAAGCTTGTCGATCGGGCAACCGCTCTCGTTGCTGCCGCCAGGCGGGCAGGTGCAGACCATGCTGACGCGGTCGTGATGCGCGCACGGTCCGTCAGCGTGTCGGTGAGACTTGGCAAGGTTGAGGGAACCGAATCGTCGGAGAGTGATGATTTCGCGCTGCGCGTTTTTGTTGGCCGTCGCATTGCAAGCGTTTCCGCCAATGCGAGCGCCGATCCGGATCGTCTGGCAGAACGGGCGGTTGCCATGGCGCGGGTTGCGCCGGAAGACCCTTATGAACAACTGGCCGACCCATCCCTGCTTGTGGTTTCGCCGCGTGACCTCGACCTTTATGATGCCATGGAAATTGATTCCGAACGGTTGACGCAGGACGCGCTTGCAACGGAAGCGGCGGCACTTGCGGTCGACGGCGTGACGAATTCAGGCGGGGCAGGTGCTTCGCGCAGTCTGGGCGGGCTGGTGCTGGTCACGTCGACGGGTTTTTCGGGTCACTATGCTGCTACGCGCTTCGGACGTTCGGTCTCGGCCATTGCCGGCGAGGGCACGAAAATGGAGCGCGATTACGATTTCAGTTCGCGCCTGCATTTTGCCGATCTCGAGACGCCGGAAAATATCGGTCGCAGCGCCGGTGAGCGCGCCGTGCGGAGGCTGGGTGCGCGTCAGGCCAAAACCGGCCCTGTTACGGTCATATATGATCCCCGGCTTGCGCGCGGTATTGCCGGGCATCTGGCAAGCGCCATCAATGGCGCTTCGGTTGCGCGCAGGACGAGCTTTCTTCGCGAGTGTCTCGGCAAGCAGGTGCTCAGGCGAGGTATAAATGTTACCGACAACCCGCTTCGTGTTCGTGGTTCGTCTTCACGTCCGTTTGACGGGGAAGGGATCGAGGGGCAGCCACTGACGATGATTGAGGACGGCGTTCTCAATCATTGGCTGCTTTCCGGGTCGAGCGCCCGTGAACTTGGCCTGCAAGGCAATGGCCGTGGGGTTCGTTCGGGTTCCGGTGTTTCACCCGCATCCACCAACTTTGCCATCGAGCCCGGTTCACAGTCGCCGGAAGAATTGATCCGCGCTGTGGGTACGGGCTTTTATGTGACGGAAGTGTTCGGGCAGGGCGTGGACATGATAACCGGCCAGTACAGTCGCGGTGCTTCGGGTTTCTGGATCGAGAACGGCGAACTCGCCTATCCGGTCAGCGAAGTGACGATTGCTTCGAACCTCAAGGACATGTTCCTTAACATGACGCCGGCATCCGACATCGATCGAAACTTCGGAATGACCGCGCCGACACTTCTGATCGAAGGCATGACCCTTGCCGGGAACTGACAGGCATAGCGACGTTGTCGGTGAATTGGCGCTTCTTCGGGCCGCTGCACGGGAAGCCGGGCGCATTGCAATGCGTTACTTCGGCCGTTCCCCGGAAGTCTGGCTGAAGGACGGCATATCGCCGGTCAGCGAAGCCGATATGGCTGTCGACCGCTATTTGAAAGCGTTCCTTTTGAATGCGCGGCCGGACTATGGCTGGATATCGGAAGAGACTGTCGATGAAAGGGCAGCCGCAAAACGCAGCCGCGTTTTCGTGGTCGATCCGATTGATGGAACCCGCGCCTACATTGCCGGACAGGATCAATGGTGCGTCAGTATTGCCATAGTTGAAAATGGCCGTCCCCTTGCCGGTGTTCTGGAATGCCCGGCGCGTAAGGAGCTGATCGAGGCCGCCCAGGGGGGCGGAGCCTTGCAGAACGGGCATGCCATCCATACCCGCTTGCCCGCGGCGGGAGAACAGATCGCGATTGCATCCGCGCGCAACATGGTAACGGCGCTGCCGGACGGTTGGCGGGATCGTGTGAAGGTTCATCCCTATGTTCCCTCCCTTGCATATCGTATTGCAATGGTGGCGCGGGGAGATATAGCCGGTACCTTCATTCGGCCAAATTCGCATGATTGGGATCTGGCAGCAGCTGATCTGATCCTCAGTGAGTCGGGCGGGGCAATCCTCACAAGCGATGCCTCACCGATTATATATGGCGGACCGACGCGGAGCCATGGGGCTCTCGTTGCCGCCAGCGGGAACCTTCTGCAAGAAATGTTGAGTGTTGTCGCGGGCTAGCCCTTGGGTTAATCATGCCGCGAACCAAATTTGTTCAGGGATTATAGTCATGAGCGTCGAAGGCGACAAAAAGCAGCTTCTTCATCTGGTGTTCGGCGGTGAGCTGAAAAAGCTTGGCACGGTTGAGTTCCGCGATCTCCAGAACCTCGATATCGTCGGCATCTATCCGGATTACGAATCTGCCAAGACCGCGTGGAAGTCTCGGGCCCAGCAAACTGTAGATAATGCTCATATGCGCTATTTTATCGTGCACCTGCACCGATTGCTCGATCCGGAAGGCTTGACGTTGAAGGCGGATTGAGCAGCTTGTCTGCTCCCGGCCAATATCGGATGCAAAGCGCAGACAATCCAGGTCAGACCGGCAAGCGTAGGAAGCAAGGGATCGCGAAACGCCTATGGCGGCGCTTTCGCGGGCCATTGACGCAGTCGGCTGTGGTAAAATCGGTGCTTGTGTGGCTGATTACCGTTTATTTCAAGTTTGTCTATTTGACCAATCCACGCCTGAAGGAATCTGTCGATCCGCAGGCGGTGGTTGGTCAGGATGATCCTTTCATCGTGACCTTCTGGCATGGGCAGCACCTGATGGGACCGTTTATCCGTCCCAAGGGAATTGAAATCGTTGCCATGTTTTCGCGCAGTGCCGATGCGGAATTGAACGCTCGCGTCGCGGAAAAACTGGGATTGGTGACAGTGCGCGGCTCTGGCGGGCGGGGAACACGCTCCAAGCCTGAAAAGGGGGGAGCGCGTGCGCTGCTGACGCTGAAGAATGCCCTTAAAAAAGGGCAATCGGCATCGATGATCGCGGATATTGCGCATGGCAAGGCGCGGGAAGCGGGCGAAGGTATCATTTTACTGGCGAAATTGTCCGGTCGCCCGATAATACCGGTTGCTTATGCGTTCTCGCGGAACCATGTTTTGGAAAAGTCCTGGGACAAGACGGCGATTCCGCTGCCCTTCGGGCGCTCGATCATCGTGCGCGGCGAAAATATATGGGTCGATCCGGATGCCGATGAAACGCAATTGGAAGAAAAACGCATGGAGCTAACGCGCCAACTCAACGACGCGACCGCCAAGGCCCATGCTGCGTTGGAGAAAGCGAAATGAGCGAACGCTGGGCGCGCAACATGTTGTCAGCCTATCGCGCGCTTGGTTCGGCGGCCTATCCTTTCATGGGCCCCTATATTGCCTATCGCGCATCTCGCGGTAAGGAAGAACGGGCACGCCGCGGCGAACGCTACGGCAAATCCGCCATTGCGCGCCCGCAGGGGCCTGTTATCTGGACACATGCGGCAAGCGTGGGGGAAACCGTCGCGATCACGCCCCTGATCGAGCGTATCGCGGCAACGGGTATTCATATCGTGTTGACGACGGGGACGGTGACATCGGCAAAATTTGTCGCGGATCATCTGGGCCACAAGGTCATTCACCAATATGCGCCGCTGGATTTGCAGCCCGCGCTGAACAAGTTTCTCAACCATTGGAAACCGGATCTTGCCATTGGCTGCGAGTCCGAGATCTGGCCTGCAACAGTGCTGTCTCTCGGCAGCCGTCATACGCCGCAAGTTCTGGTCAATGGGCGCATGTCTGATCGCTCTTTTGCCGCATGGCAAAAAAGACCTGCATTGGCCGAAGCGCTGTTCGAAAATTTTGCCTATGTGGTTGCGCAGTCGGAGCTCGATGCGGAACGTTTTCGCACGCTTGGAGCACGCCCTGTAAGCGTTTCGGGAAATCTGAAAGTCGATACAAATCCGCCGCCAGCTGATCCGCAGGCCCTGGTTGCATTGCAACGCCAGATCGCCGGGCGGCGGACATGGGCTGCAATCTCCACCCATGACGGCGAGGAAGCGATCGCAGCCGAAGTCCATCAGATGCTGAAGATGCGCTATCCGCATCTTGTTACCATCATTGTGCCGCGTCATCCGGATCGTGCCCCCGCCATCGAAGCCATGCTGGCTGAAAAAGGGCTCAAGGTTGCGCGCCGCAGCGCCAATGAGCTGATTGAGGCCGATACCGATATTCTGCTGGGGGACACTATCGGGGAGATGGGGCTTTATCTCCAGCTGACAGAGATAGCATTTATCGGCAATTCCCTGACCAAGGAAGGCGGGCATAATCCGCTGGAACCGGCAATGATGGGGACTGCGGTGCTAACCGGGCGGAATGTCCAGAATTTTCGCGAATCCTTCCAGCGCCTTATCAAAAATGGCGGGGCGCGCATCGTGAAGGATCGCAATATGCTGGCAGGCGCGATCAATTTTCTGTTCAACAATCCCCAGCATCTGCGGGCCATGATCAATGCCGGGGTGAGCACGGTCAGGGATATGCGCGGCGCGCTGGATCGCACGCTTGTCGCACTTGAGCCATTTATCCAGCCTTTGATCCTGCAGGCACAATTGCCCGGTAATCGCAACGAGGCTGCGTATCAGACAGGCGGGCATTGACGATGGTGAGTGAAGCTCCGCCTTTCTGGTGGGAAAAACCTGATTGGCGCGCTTTGTCTCTGGCACCTGCCGCCTGGCTCTATGGAGCCGTGGCGGGGCGGCGACTTTTGAAGGCGGAACCGCCGCAAGTTTCCTTGCCGGTCCTCTGTGTGGGCAATTTTACGGTTGGAGGCTCGGGAAAAACCCCGACGGCCATCGCTTTTGCCAGAGGGCTGAAAGCGCGCGGTTCAAAGCCCGGAATTGTCTCCCGTGGATATGGCGGGGCCTATAAGGGATTGCACCTTGTTGATGCCGGGCATGACAGCGCGCGCCATGTTGGAGACGAGCCGCTTTTGCTGGCACGGCACGCTCCGGTGGCCCTTTGCCCGGATCGGTTGAAGGCTGCAAAACATTTGCAGGCGCTCGGATGTGACTTCATCATCATGGATGACGGCTTTCAGAGCGCTCGCCTATATGCCGATTTTTCGTTGTTGGTCGTGGATGCGGCACGTGGCATTGGCAATGGCAGGGTCATACCGGCAGGCCCGTTGCGGGCTCCGCTGACAGACCAGATGCGCAAGACCGACGCTCTGCTTCGCATAGGCAAAGACGATGGAGCTGATTTCGTTATCCGTCAGGCAGCGCGAGCAGGTCGACCGATCTATGAAGCGCGGCTTGTGCCGTCGTCAACAGCACCCGTGGCGGGTCATCGCTGGCTTGCATTCGCAGGCATCGGCAATCCTGAAAAATTCTATGCCAGCGTTGCCGAAGCAGGCGGCGAGATTGTGGAAACGCGCTCATTCCCCGACCACCACAGTTTTGAACCTGACGAAATTCGCAACCTGATCGACACGTCTCGCCGTCAAGGATTGGGACTGATTACCACGGCAAAGGATCAGGTGCGTTTGGCAACGATGATCGGCGTTCCCGCAGAGTTTCTGGCGAAACTCGCTGTCCTTGATGTCGATCTCACATTTGAACGCGATGATGCGCTTGACCGCATTCTCGATACGGTCATCGAACGCTTTAGAGGCCGCATTACACGCTGATCTCAAGCTTTCTTGCGGCTGCGCAGTTCAGGATTGACTTCAAGCTCACGCTCAAAAGAAATCAGGCCGGTTGCGTAAGGCTCCTGCCGCGCAACACTCCAGTATTTCAGCTCATCGAGCGGGATATGGGCGCCCGTGACCGCACAAACGACATAGGCTCCGTGCCTGACGATTTCATAATCACCATCGAGATAGCGCAGAACAGCTTCGGAAGAACGGGGAGATTCAAATCTATTCATATGTCCAAAACCTTTGTAATCAACTCTAACAAGCGCTGGAGGTTGCGTCCAGCGATACCGCGTCTTGTCTGGCTGTAATTCAATCAGCGCCGGCCAAAAAGCCGTTCAATATCTGTCAGCTTCAGTTCGATATAGGTCGGGCGGCCGTGGTTGCAGGTGCCCGAACCGGGGGTGGCTTCCATTTCACGTAAGAGTGCGTTCATTTCTTCCGGTTTCAAACGCCGTCCCGAGCGCACGGAACCGTGACAGGCCATGGTTGCGGCCACGTGGTTCAGCATGGCTTTCAGCCCGTCCGAAGTATCGTGTTCGGCTATTTCATCCGACAGATCGCGGATCAGTTGCTGGACGTTCATTTCTCCCAGCATTGCAGGCGTTTCACGCACGGCGATAGCGCCCGGTCCAAATTGCTCAATACCAAGACCGAAACGCGCAAGCGTTTCCGCATGTGCCGTGAGCCGTTCGGCATCTTCTTCCGGCAGATCGACGATTTCAGGAATAAGCAGCAATTGTCCCGGTATGGGACGGGAATGCAGGGCATTTTTCAGCGCTTCATAAACAAGGCGCTCGTGCGCAGCATGCTGGTCCACAATGACCAGACTGTCTTCCGTCTGGGACACGATATAGTTGGCGTGGATTTGAGCCCGAGCCGCTCCAAGCGGTTTTTGCTGGAGTTCCGCCGGGGCTTCATCGAGCGTTGCGCGGGCATCCGCGGCAGGCGTAGTGACGGCGGCAAGCGTCGTCTGATCGCTTTCCTGAAAAGACGATGCGGCTGCGAAGTCAAGCGGACGATGCGCCGGATGCGCAGTCTGTGGCGACCATTCGGTTCGGGGCGCGGAGGCTGCGGGGCGCCAGCCCCCCGATGCATAGCCTGTCGAAGAAGGACGCGATGTGAAGGATGGTGCGGAAGGCTGGAATCCCTCCGCGCGGAAGGCTTGCAGCATCGCATCCGCACCGCTTGTTGCTGGCCGAATGCCCGATTGCGCCAGCGCCTGCTTGATTGCTCCGACGATCAGTCCGCGCACAAGACCGGGATCGCGGAAACGCACATCAGCCTTGGCAGGGTGCACGTTGACGTCAACCAATGCCGGGTCCAGCGTCAGGAATAGGACGGCAACCGGATGACGGTCGCGCGCCATGACGTCGGCATAGGCGCCGCGCAATGCGCCGAAAAGCTGTTTGTCGCGCACCGGACGGCCATTCACATAGGCGAACTGATGCAAAGCGTTGCCGCGATTGTGGGAGGGTATGCCGACAAATCCGGCCAGGCGCACGCCATCGCGCTCGGCGTCGATGGCGAGCGCGTTTTCGCCGAACTCTTTTCCAAGCACCTGATTGATACGCTCAAGCGTTGCATCTGCGCCGGTGCCGGTTGCGGCCAGCTCCAATGGTGTTCTGTCGGTGCCTGCAAGCGAAAAGCGGATATGCGGGAAGGCAATCGCGATGCGCTTGACGACGTCGGTTATCGCCGACGCTTCCGCGCGATCCGTCTTCATGAATTTGAGGCGGGCCGGTGTCGCATAGAAAAGATCGCGCACCTCGGCGATTGTTCCGCAGTTCAGTGCGGAAGGTCGCGGGCCATCGAGATGCCCGCCCGAAACCGAAACTTCGAAACCCGAATCGGCATCCTGCGGACGGGATTTGAGCGTCAGTTTTGCGACCGATCCGATGGATGGCAACGCTTCTCCGCGAAATCCAAGTGCGCGAATGTCATGCACATCGTCGGAAAGCTTGGAGGTGCAATGGCGGGAGACTGCCAAGGGAAGCTCATCGACGGGAATGCCGGAACCATTATCCGTCACGCGCAGCAATGTCTTGCCGCCGCTGCCGGTGACGACCTCGATACGGGTCGCGCCGGCGTCGATGGCGTTTTCGACAAGTTCCTTGATGACGCTGGCGGGGCGCTCGATGACCTCGCCCGCCGCGATCTGATTGATGATGGTTTCGCTTAAGTGTCGAATTGGCATGGGCGGACTATAGAAGGATTCGCTCTCGTAAAGAACACGCTTCTACAGCCCGTCCAGACTGCCTTTGGCGCATTTGCGGGTGTCTGCGCATTACACCGGAAGATGAATAGGTCCTGACCCTAGAGCATTTCCAGCAAAAGTGTGAAACGGTTTTGCGTAGGATAATACGACAAAACAAATAGTTAGAGCGGTTCCGACGATTCCGTTAAAATAGGAACCGCTCTAAAGCGTGTCGCATTTTATCGTAGTCATACGACACGCTTTAAGTTTTTGTTTTCCTGCATGTCTTTATCCCATCGTAGCGGGATCAGAAATCAGTCCAGTGGACTGATTTCCCCGCGAAGGCGGTTCCCGCTTTTGGGAGACATGCATTAGCTTATTGCGGGGCATAATCCTTATGTGCGGGCAGATTTAAATCCGTGAGGCTGTCCGCGTTGATGACTGCGCGTGCCACGGCTTCTGCCATAACCGTGGCTGCAATCGCGCCGATGGCGGTGACGTCGGCTTCCACGCCCTTTGCCTTGCCGGTGGAAAGCGCAAAGATAGTATCGCCATCCCACATGGTATGGATCGGGTTGATCGTGCGGGCAAAGCCGTCATGGGCCATTCCGGCGATTTTCTTCAATTCCGCCTTGCCAAACGGGACATTGGTGGCGACGGCGCCGATCGTGGTGTTTGCCCCGCCGGATTTCACAACGCCATGCCCCTGCATGATGGAGGCCATCGTGTTGCGGAAACCTTTGCCGTCTTCACTCCTTGCGCCTGCAAGAATCTGGCGGGAATTTGGAGCATAGACATCGCCCACCGCATTGACGGCGACAATTGCACCCACGACGATTTCCGTCCCCGGCACTTTATGGCTTGCCGTGCCGAGCCCGCCTTTCATGGCGTAATCCATGCCGAACATCTTGCCGACAGTCGCGCCTGCGCCCGCGCCAATATTGCCTTCGCCCGATGGCTCCGTCCTGGCCGCCTTGCAGGCCAGATATCCCGCTTCCTCATCGGGGCGCACGGAGAAATCGCCCACGCCGAGATCCATCAGGATTGCCGCCGGTACAATCGGAACGACACCCTTGCCGATCTTGAAGCCGAGATTGTTTTCTTCCAGATAGCGCATCACGCCGGTTGCAGCCGCAAGGCCATAGGCACTGCCGCCGGAAAGCAGGATCGCCTGAACCTGCTGCACATAATTGATCGGATCGAGCAGATCGGTCTCGCGTGTGCCGGGGGCTGAACCGCGCACATCAACGCCCGCGGAAGCACCTTCCTCGCAAAGAAGGACGGTGCAGCCGGTCGGGCGTTTTTTCAGCGTGTGGTGCCCCAGCTTGATTCCGGGTACATCCGTGATGCTCCCACCCATAAGTTCCAGCATGCTTGTTCCTCCCTCGGTAGCTGCCGATGCGCTATTGACGACAAAGGGCATTGCCCCAAGTCCCGCAAGCGACTTGGCGAATGTTCTGCGATCCATGAACAGTTTCCTCCTCCATTTTCGCTCTATTGCGAGAGCGTATTCTTTTCGCGCGCCCGGCGTTGGCGCAGCACATCGGCCACATAGTCACGCGAGAGGGCGTGATAGAGCGGTTCATGTGATATGAGGCGCGCGGTGCCATAGCCCAACATGGATGCGCACATCAGCGGAATGACGTTGTTATGATTGCCGGTCATTTCCAGTATGATGACAAAGGCAGTCATCGGGGCCTGCACGACACCGGCAAAATATCCCGCCATGCCAAGAACAGCCGCAAGGCTGGCGCTGGTTCCAAGAATAAGACCGATCGTGCTGCCCAGTCCTGCGCCGACGGAAAGTGAAGGCGCGAATATTCCGCCCGGTATTCCCGAGATCATGGAAAGAAGCCCGGCGAGAAATTTCCCTATGAAGTAAAAAGGTGGAAGAGGCACCCCTTCCACTGCGCTTCGAGCCTGGTCATAGCCTGCGCCAAAAGTCGATCCGCCGGATGCAATCCCGATAATTGCGACGAGAAGACCGCAGATGCCAGCAAAGAACACCGCATTGCGCAGGGGAGCCTTTTGAACGCGCCGCCGCACGCGGCGTCCCAGTTCAAGCGCCAGCGCGCTGAAGGCGGCTCCGAATGCCCCTCCGATCACGCCGCACGCAATGACCAGAACCCAATCCTTGCCGGTCGAGGCAGTCACGGTGGTTAGCCCGAAATAGTTATAGTTTCCAACAAGGCCAAGCGAGGCGAGACCGGCGAGAATGACGGCGGATAGCACAAGGCCGTTTGTTCGGGCCGCATAGGCGCGCCCCATTTCCTCAATCGCGAACACCACGCCTGCCAAAGGCGTGTTGAACGCAGCCGCGATGCCCGCCGCTGAGCCAGCAAGAATGAGGCCGCGCGCCTGCTCCATGCCGCCGAAACGCGCGGATTGCATCATGATGGATGCGCCGATCTGCACCGTCGGGCCTTCCCTGCCGATGGACGCACCGCTGAAAAGCCCGGCGAGCGTCAGAACGATTTTGCCAATGGCGGTTCTGATCGAAAGCAGAAGGGAGCGATCTTCATGATCGTGCAAGTGGCGCGCGGCGATTGCCTGCGGGATGCCGCTTCCACCGGAATTGGGAAACCAGGATAAAGCGACCCACGAACACGCCATGAAGCCCAGCGGCGTGATAAGCAGGGGAAGCCAGACCCGCCCGCTGTTTCCGCTGGTCAGGGCCTTGAACCATTCCTGTGCCACATCCGCGGCTTCCGCGAAGCCAACGCTGATCAGGCCGATGGCCAGGGCGCCGCACCAGAAGACCAGTCGCGGTTTCCAGACATGCGGGGATATCCACATGGCCTTTGACCGGCGGATGAGTGGAACGCGCTTATAGGATTTTCTCACTTTGCCCCTGCAAACCTGCTGCTGCCCGATTTCGATGTGCGGAGATTTATCACGCAAATCCTTATCGGTAACTGAAACTTGTCAGTAAAAGACTTTCCATTTGGTCATAACCGTGTTACCAGCCGGTGCCAATTCAACCTTGCAAACCAGATGCGTCGCTGCTCCCGGACTTATTTCCGGAGAGGCGGCTTTTCTCATTCGATAAAACCGGCAAAGGAATTGGCAATGGCTAAAATCGTGGAATCGCCCACTGGCGCTCTCGCTCTCACGTTCGATGACGTGCTGTTGCAGCCGGGCCATTCCGAAGTAATGCCGGGGCAGGTCGACCTGCGCACGCGCATCGCCAAGGATATCGAACTCAATCTTCCTCTTCTTTCCGCCGCCATGGACACGGTGACGGAATCCCGTCTGGCCATTGCGATGGCACAGGCCGGCGGCATTGGCGTCATTCACCGCAATCTGACGCCCGAGCGTCAGGCCGAAGAAGTCCGTCAGGTCAAGAAATTCGAATCCGGCATGGTGGTCAATCCGGTCACGATCGGGCCGGATGCCACCTTGGCCGATGCGCAGGCCTTGATGAGGGCGCACGGAATTTCCGGCATTCCGGTCGTTGAGAATGCAACCAAGGGTCCGGGGCGTCTTGTTGGCATATTGACCAATCGCGACGTTCGTTTTGCGTCCGATCCAAAGCAGAAAATCCACGAACTGATGACGCGCGAGAAACTCGTTACGGTTCGCGAGAATGTCAATCAGGATGAGGCAAAGCGTCTCCTGCACGCTCATCGCATCGAAAAGCTTCTCGTTGTCGACGATCAGGGCCGTTGCGTCGGTCTCGTCACCGTCAAGGACATTGAAAAGTCGCAGCTCAATCCGAACGCCGCCAAGGATGCCCAGGGACGCCTGCGCGCCGCCGCCGCAACGAGCGTCGGTGAAGACGGCTACGAGCGCGCCGAACGCCTGATCGATGCCGGTGTCGATCTTCTGGTCGTGGATACGGCGCACGGCCATTCGCAACGCGTTCTGGATGCTGTCGCACGTATCAAGAAGGCTTATCCGAATGTCGCGATTCTCGCGGGCAATGTGGCAACGATTGCCGGTACACAGGCTCTGATCGACGCCGGTGCGGATGCGGTCAAGGTCGGGATTGGACCGGGCTCGATCTGCACCACGCGTATCGTTGCCGGTGTCGGTGTTCCGCAGCTTTCGGCTATTATGTCCGCCGTTGAAGCCGCGCAAAAGCAGAACATCCCGGTCATCGCAGATGGCGGTATCAAGTTCTCGGGCGATTTCGCCAAGGCGCTGGCTGCGGGGGCTGTCGCGGCAATGGCCGGTTCGCTTCTGGCCGGTACGGAAGAAAGTCCGGGCGAGGTTTATCTGCATCAGGGCCGCTCGTTCAAGGCCTATCGCGGCATGGGTTCAGTCGGCGCTATGGCGCGCGGCTCGGCCGACCGTTATTTCCAGGCGGAAGTGCGCGATGAGTTGAAACTCGTGCCCGAGGGCATCGAAGGGCAGGTTGCCTATAAGGGACCGATTTCGGCGGTTCTGCACCAGCTTGCGGGCGGCTTGCGCGCCTCCATGGGCTATGTTGGCGCAAAGACGCTGGAAGAATTCCGCGAGAAGGCGACCTTTGTGCGCATTTCCAATGCGGGCCTGCGCGAAAGCCATTCGCACGGCGTCGCCATTACCCGTGAAAGCCCGAATTATCCAGGCGGTATGTAATAGCGTATCAGACGGTTGGTGAAGAAAAGGCGGCCCGGTTGGAGCCGCCTTTTTGTTTTCAGTTGCTCGCAGTCTTCAGCTTCTTGACCTCGGCCCGGATCTCCTCGAAAGGGCCGACCTTATGCATCTCCGCTGGAAGGCTATCGGCATAGGGGCCGTAGCTGGCGTCCACGGGCTTCTCCAGCCGGTTCGGGAAATCACCCTCAAGATTGGCTTTCGCAGGGCGCGGCTTTGACTGGAAGAAGGCAGCAATGTCCCATGCATCTTCCGGTTCCAGTTGCGGCTCTTCCAGCGACACGCCGTTGGGCATGTTGGCATGGATGAAGTTCGCGGCCGAGATCAGCCGGTTCATGCCTGCGCCGTCGTTGAAGCTGTCCGGGCCCCAAAGCGGCGGAAACTCATAGCCCTTGGCATCGCCGACAACGCCGACGCGCTTGCCCTGACCGTCACCGCCATGGCAGGCCGCGCAGATTTCGGCATAGAGCTTTTCGCCATGCACCGGGTCGGCTGCACGTTTGAGTTCAGGCATTTTTCCCGAACCGCGGCCTTTGGTGTCTTCACCGACCGTCGTTCCTGCCGAAACATACTTGATATAGGCGACCATGGCTCTCATTTCGTCAGAATCGAGCGGCAGCGGCTCGCCGTTAAGACTTCGGGTCATGCACCCATTGACGCGGTCTTCAATCGTGCCAATCTGCCCCTCGCGGGAACGATATTGCGGGAAATCGCCGTAAACACCGACAAGCGGCAACCCATACTGCTTTGTTCCCGCCTCCAGATGGCAGTTCTGGCAGGAAAGATTATTACCGGCGAAGCGTTTCGTCTCATCGGCCACTTCCGGGCCGATATGCGCATAGGTTTCGGTAATCAGATCGCGGCCATGCCGCACGATCTTCCCCCAGGCGTCATCGGGCAGCGTATCGGGATCGGCGATGTCCCAGGCTGCCTGTTCCGGCTCTGCTGCTTTCGCTGCCGGAGCCTTTTCCTTCTCCGCAACCGCCGCGACGTTTTGCGGTGCGGCCTTGTTGCTGTTTGCAGCAGTAGTGCTGGTGTGTGGCCGCGCCGAAGCCGCCTTCGTGCGTGAACTGTCGCTCGTTGCCGCGAAATATCCGAGGCTCAGACAAAAGACGACAGCATAGATCCCCAAGTCGGACCACCTCATTAACCCCTCCGATAATACGTTTCAGAATCAAAACGTTCGGTGGGGTATGCGCCTGAGCTTAATACAGTCTTAAGAGGTGGATGGGGCCAAGGGCTTATCCAATAAACGATTGAGTTCGGTCTGGTTTATCATCAATTTCTCAGCGCTTTCCGCAAGGCATTCGGCAAGCGCCTGAAAATCCTTCCGGCGCATGCTTTGTCGCCGCCAGAAAAGCGCAATCTCCCGTTTTGGCTGTTCGCCGTCAAAAGGCACAATGCGCATATGGCTGCTGCGCGCTTCGGCACGCACTGCGATTTCCGGAATGAGGGTAAGGCCCATGCCATGACTGACCATCTGCAAAAGCGTGGTCATGCTGGTGGCGCCATATTTCACAAGCTGGCGCTGCGGGGGGTGGGAACAGACAGCCAGGGCCTGGTCCCTCATGCAGTGGCCTTCTTCCAGCAAAAGCAAACGATCAAGGGCAACATTATCCTGCGTCATGGGGGAGGCCAGAACCGTTTGATCATTGGTGGAGGTCGCGATCAAAAAGCGATCATCAAACAGTTTTCGTTGCGCAAGCCGCTCATCGTCGATCGGGAGAGCCGCAACTATGGCATCAATCTCGCCCGCATGCAGCTCGTCGAGAAGTTTGGCGGTTACGCTTTCCCGCAATTGCAGGCGAAATGACGGATGCCGTTCGCGTAGAAGGGGAATGAGAACCGGCACCAGATAGGGCGCAACGGTGGGAATGATGCCCAATCGCAGCCTTGTTTGCAGAAGTCCCCGGCTTTGCGCAGCAATCTCCTCAAGCATGTGGAGTTCGCGCAGGACGGTCTGGATACCCGGATAAAGCTGTTTGCCAAGCTCCGTCATGATGACTTGTCGCTGCGATCGCTCGAAAAGCGGGGCACCCGCAAGAGCTTCCATTTCCGCGATCTGGGCGGAGAGGGCAGGCTGGGAGACATGTGCCAGTTCTGCGGCCTTGCGAAAATGCAGGGTGGAGGCGAGCGCATCGAAATAGCGCATTTGACGGACCGTAAACATGATAGGAAAAAATTATCAAAAATAATCGAAAAAGCAATTGGAGATTATGATTGGAATAGGTCTAATCTGGGTCAGTTACCTAGCCACGGCAGGATGCGGGCGAACTGCGTCATGCTTTTAGCAAGGCTAGTCCCATTCAATATTGGCTTTTCAGGAGGGAATTTCCCATGGCAGATCGCCCGATAATGACGACGAGTGCAGGCGCTCCGATACCGGACAACCAGAATTCCCTGAGTGCCGGGGAGCGCGGCCCGCTTCTGATGCAGGATTACCAGCTCATTGAA
>NZ_LQBD01000002.1:0-173261 GCF_046630315.1 Brucella anthropi
CGACTACATCGAGATGTTCTACAACCCCAAGCGCAAGCACGTCAGGAACGGGATGCTGTCACCCGTCGAGTTCGAACGGCAGCAGGAAATGTAACCCGAGGGCGTCCACGAAACTCGGGGCTATTCAAACAAATCCAATCAAAAATCCGCGCGACTTCAAAGGCAAGCATGCTCACGCGTGCCCCTCTACGAGACAGCGCGATCCTCTCCGTGACCGCCTCTTGCCCATAATGCTGCGGGTCGCACCAAAAAACTTACGATGTTGGCCCTTACTTCGGCGACAAGCGGTGCATTGGGCGAGAGCGCGTTGCTTGAAGGGGCAGATTCGTCGATTGCACACGCAAGCGGCTTCTCCCTGCTGTTCGTGGGCATTGATCTGCATGGACCAATTCGTCCGCCAGCCCCGTGCAGATAGAGGATGGTTTACATCAAATAGTGTGAACAGCATGCGGCGGGAAAGCTCAGCCACAGCGCATCGGATCCCAATTGCGCGCGCAGGCCAACGGCGACGCCAAGATGCACAGGATACATCGATATGAAAAGAATGACGAGCGGCCACATGACCTGATCATTCGGCCGCACCGTTCCGAGAAGAACCATCGATAGGCCGAAGACCTCAATATCGCATTTTCTGATGATCAATGGTCCGACACATCGTCACCATTCGAGCCGCAGGCGTGCGCCAAGTATCGCAAATCTTACGGAGATGCCCCCACCTAAAGGAAATGTACTCGAAATACTCAAGTCTGAAAATGTCAGGTCTATAAGGGAAAGCTCCTGCTGCGAATGATTGTGTCCAGCTTCATCGTCATAACTTCCTATCTTTCGCCTGTCGTACCAGTCATTCGCTTGGCCGCCCCAGATAGATGGCCATTCTTGCGGTGGCATTGCGAAGATGTTTCTCGGCAGCCTCTCCGGCTTTATCCGGATCACCGATTCGTATGGCTTCGTAGATCGCTTCGTGTTCGATCTGCACTTCGTCCATCAGTTGCGGTAGATGTGACCGGGTGTTGGCCCGAGCCTGCCTGATCACATGGCGCGCGCCATATTCAAGGTGTTTGCACAATGCGATGAAGTGCGGATTATGCGTGGCTACCACAATAGCATTGTGGAAGGCATAATCCTCCTCATCGCCCAGCCTGTCGCTGATGATCGCATATTCCAGTCCGATGAGTGCCCGCTTGACCTGTTTGAGATCCTCAGCGGTCCGGTTGATGGCTGCAATGCGCGTGGCGGCAACTTCAATGGCCACCAGCAATTCCATGAGCTGTTCCACCGACTGCGCTTCTTCCACGACAAGCGGCTGAATCCGGAAGGCTTTCTGGTTGCTTTCATCGATTACAAAGACGCCGCTGCCGGCGCGCGCTTCCACCAAACCGTCCAATTTGAGTTGGGAAAGGGCTTCGCGGACCACCGGACGACTGACGCCATATGCCACGGATAGTTCCCGCTCGCTCGGCAGTTTGGAGCCGATGGGAAATTCGCCATCGAGAATCCGCTTCTCAATCTGTCGAGCAATTTCCTCTGGCAAATGGCCAGTCGCGCGTCCCGAGCGGATGGCTGTTTCCGTCATGTCATTCCCTCATTGACTTCATTCCGATGGAAGTGGCGTCCCCTGTCAAGGATGGTAGAGCTGGTCTAACAAGTCAACCTGTCGCCCCCATTAACTCCATTTCGCATCAGTATTTTTTGTGGGCAAAATACCGAAAAATCTGCAATTCATCAAACAGTTTCAATATATTAAATAGATTTTTAAACTGGTAATGTTTCTCTATTGACCGGTCTTACCAGTCTGGAGTACGACTCTCGCCACTGGAAGGTATGGGAAGCCTTCGGAACCTAGTGGAGGAAAAATGTCCTTGAAAGTTTTCCTGCAGGCAGGTGTTGCCTGTGCAGCCCTGTCGCTGGCCGGTGCGGCTTCCGCCTCAGCCGAACCGTTGAAGATCGCCCTCGTTGAAACGCTTTCGGGGCCGCAGGCCTCGACCGGTCTTCTCTACCGTGCGGCGGTGCTTTATCAGCTGGGCAAGATCAATGAAGCCGGCGGCTTCAATGGCGAAAAAATCCAGATCCTCGAATATGACAATCAGGGTGGCCCGGTTGGCGCTGCCGACCGCGTGAAGGCGGCGATTGCCGATGGTGCGCAGATCATCGTGCAGGGATCGTCCTCTGCCGTTGCCGGTCAGATCACCGAGGATGTGCGCAAGTACAACCTGCGCAACAAGGGCAAGGAAGTCCTTTATCTGAACCTTGGCGCGGAAGCTTTGGAACTGACCGGCTCCAAGTGCCATTTCTACCATTTCCGCTTCAGCCCCAATGCCGCGATTCGCTTCAAGACCGTCGCGCAGGGCATGAAGGACAAGGGTATTCTGGGCGAGCGCGCTTATTCCATCAACCAGAACTATTCCTGGGGTGTGGATGTGGAGAACACGGTCGTCGCCAATTCCAAGGCGATCGGCTATGAGGTGGTCGACAAGACCTTGCATGAAGTCAACAAGATCCAGGACTTCTCGCCCTATGTCGCCAAGATCCAGGCCGCCAATGTGGACACGGTTTTCACCGGCAACTGGTCAAACGACCTTCTCCTTCTCATGAAGGCCGCCAGCGGTGCGGGCCTCAAGGCCAAGTTCGCCACCTCCTTCCTCGATCAGCCGGGCAATATCGGCAATGCGGGCGCGATTGCCGAAGGGCATATCGTTTCCACGCCGTTCAACCCGGAAGCCAATGGCGAAGCCACCATGGCCTTTGCCGAGGACTACAAGAAGGTGACGGGACACTATCCGGCCTATGTGGAACCGGCCGCGGTCTTTGGCCTCCAGCTCTTCGGCGAGGCGTTGAAGAACGTCAAGCCCGGCGACGGCAAGATCAACACCACGGATATTGCCCTGGCGATCGAAAACGCAAGCGTAAAGACCCCGATGGGCGATTACAGCATGCGTTCCGATGACCATCAGGCCAAGTTCCCGATGGTCGTTCAGGAAGTCTCCAAGGACGCCAAGATCAAGGCCGATGGCACGGAATACGGGTTCCTCCCGTTCAAGACCTTCACCGGCGACGAATCCATCGATCAGGTGCAGGAATCCTGCTCCATGAAACGTCCGGGCTGATCTGACAGCCCATCCTCCCGGCAGCGGAGCGGTCCCCATTTGCGGACCGCTCTCCTGTTCGAGCCGAACTTCCAATCACGGACCAGACAATGGATCAGATTCTCTTTGCCGTATTGAATGGGGCGATCTACGGATTGCTGCTGTTCATGGTTTCGGCGGGTCTCACCCTCATTTTCGGCATGATGGGGGTTCTGAACTTCGCGCATGCTTCCTTCTACATGATGGGAGCCTATCTCGCCTACACGCTTCAGCCGCTCACCGGCTTCTGGCTTGCAATCCTGCTTGCGCCCGTCATTGTCGGCGGCGTCGGCGTGCTGGTCGAGCGCTTCATCCTGCGCCGCGTCCACGCTTTCGGCCATGCGCATGAATTGCTGGTCACATTCGGCCTTTCGGTGGTGATCGCTGAAGTCATCAAGATTTTCTACGGGAATTTCGCCGTCGAATACCGTGTTCCGGCCGCCCTGCAATTTTCGGCTTTCGATCTCGGTGGCGTGAGTTATCCGTTCTACCGCCTGTTCATGGGCGCCGTGGCGCTGGTCATGTTCGCGCTTCTCTATCTGCTGCTGACGCGCACCCGCATCGGCATCGTCGTTCGCTCGGCGATCTATCGCCCGCGCATGGTGGAAGCGCTCGGCCACAATGTTCCGCTCGTCTTCATGGGCGTGTTCGGCGTCGGCGCGTTTCTTGCCGGTCTTGCCGGTTCGGTGGCGGGCGCGTTCTACACGACGAACCCCAATATGGCGCTGGAACTCGGCGTGATGGTCTTCGTGGTCGTCGTCGTGGGCGGGCTCGGTTCGCTCGGCGGCGCCATGCTCGCCTCGCTTCTGATCGGCATTCTCTCCTCGGTCGCCGTCGGCGTGAAAGTCTCCATCGCAAGCCTCCTCGATTATGTGGGCCTTGGCGATTATGCCCGCGAAACCGGCGGCGTGCTGACGCTGGAAGTCTCCAGCATCGCGGCCACCTTGCCCTTCTTCCTTATGCTTATTGTTCTCCTGGTCCGCCCAAGCGGGCTGTTCGGGGCAAAGGAGTAAACCATGACCATCAAGCAATCGGTCGTCGCGCTCCTCGTTGTCGCGCTCCTTGCCGCCCTGCCATATCTCGTCTCGGAATCGATGACGAATGCGGCAATCCAGATGTTGATCGCGGCCCTCTTCGCAACGGCTTTCAGCCTGCTGTGCGGACAGGCCGGCATGCTGTCCTTCGGCCATGCGGCCTATTTCGGCCTTGGCTCTTTTGCTGCCGTTCACGCCATGAACGCTTTCGGCGGCGAAGGTCTCCTGCCCACGCCGCTCCTGCCGCTGGCCGGTGCTGGCGTCGGCCTCCTGTCGGGCCTCGTTGCGGGCTGGTTTTCCACCAAGCGCACCGGCGTCTATTTCGCCATGATCACGCTGGCGCTTGCCGAGCTTCTTCATGCGCTCGCGCCTCATCTGAAAGGCACTTTTGGCGGCGAGGCCGGCGTGTCCTCATTCCGTATGCCGGCATGGGGTTTCGATTTCGGCTCGACCACGGAAGTCTATTATCTGGCGCTCGCCTGGGTCGTGGGTTCCATCCTGCTTCTCTACCTCCTCACGCTGACGCCCTTTGGCCGCGTGACGGTGGGCCTGCGCGAAAACACCCATCGCCTGCGCTTCCTGGGCTATAATGTCCATGCACTCGGCACCCTGGTCTTCGCCATCTCCGCCATGTTCGCAGGCATTGCCGGGGCCTTGCAGGCCATCAATATCGAAGCGGCCAATTATGTGGTCTTCGAAGCCGGCATCTCGACCGCTGTGGTTATCAACAGCTTCATCGGCGGCGTCGGCACCTTCTTCGGTCCCGCCATCGGTGCCGCCGCCATGACGTTTTTCGGCCATGTCACCTCTGATGTCACGCGCTCGTGGCTGCTTTATCAGGGCCTCATCTTCGTACTGATCATGATGTTCCTGCCGCGCGGTCTCGTCGGCGAAGTCGTCGAGCGTATCAGGAACCCGAAGGGCAGCGGCATTTCGTTCGGCCACGCGCTGGGGCGTCTTGTGGCGCTTCTCGTGACAGCCGCCGGCACGATCATGATCGTGGAACTGGTACAGCGCTTCTTCTCCAGCGATTACAAGGCGCTCGTTTCGGCAGGAAACTGGCCCGCGGTCACTTTCCTTGGCCGTGAATGGCTGCCCTTCGCCGTGTCCACCTGGCTGATCCCTCTGGCGCTGTTCGCCGCTGGCATCGCCCTTCTCACCATCGTCAATCGCCACAGGGCCAAAGCCAAGGGAGAGGCATGATGACGAAGGATATTCTCGTTCTCGATCACCTGAACAAGTCTTTCGGTCCGGCTCACATCATTCGCGGCGTCAATCTCGCCGTGCATGAGGGCGAACGCCACGCGGTCATCGGGCCGAACGGCGCCGGGAAATCCACACTGTTCCACCTGATCTCGGGCAATTTCGCGCCATCGAGCGGCAGCATCAGGTTCCAGGGCGAAGAGATTGGCGGGCTGACGCCTGCCGCCGTCAACCGCAAGGGGCTGGCCCGTTCGTTCCAGATCACCAACATCTTTCCGGGACTGACGGTCTTTGAAAACATCCGCCTGGCGGTCATGCGCCGCTACAAGGTGCAGTTCACTTTCTGGCGTCCCGTTTCGTCGATGAAGAAGGTGACGGCCGAGGTCGACAACCTGCTGGAACAGGTGCGCCTCACCGCGCGCGCCCGCACGCTGGCGAGCCAGCTTTCCTATTCGGAACAGCGCTCGCTTGAAATCGGCATGACGCTGGCATCCGATCCGCGCCTCATCATCCTGGATGAGCCGATGGCGGGCATGTCGCAGGAGGAGACCGACTATACGGTCGGCCTCATCCGCGAGATCACGCAGAACCGTACCCTCATGATCGTGGAACACGACATGGACGTGGTCTTCACGCTGGCCGACCGGATCAGCGTTCTGGTCTATGGCGAGATCATCGCCACCGGCACGCCGAAGGAAATTCGCGAAAACGCCAAGGTCCGGGAAGCCTATCTGGGTGAGGAGGCGCACTAATGGCTGCTGCTGAACAAAAAATACTCGATGTTCGTGAATTGCACGCGCATTACGGCAAGAGCCATATCCTGCAAGGCGTGACCTTCGATCTCAGGAAGGGCGAGGCGATCAGCCTGTTGGGGCGCAATGGTTCCGGCCGTTCGACCACCATGAAAGCCATCATGGGGCTGGTGCCGCCGACAAGCGGCGAAGTGCTTTTGAACGGCAGGAATCTTGCGGGCGAACGTTCGTTCAAAATCTGCCGCGCAGGCATCGGCTTCGTGCCGGAAGAGCGCGAAATCTTCCTCAACCTGACCGTCGATGAAAACCTGCAAATGGGTGTCCAGAGCGGCGCGCAAGGGGCGACCAAATGGACGGTCGAGCAGATGTTCGGCTATTTCCCGCGCCTCAAGGAACGCCGCAACACCCGCGCGGGCGCCCTTTCGGGCGGGGAGCAGCAGATGTTGACCATGTGCCGCACGCTGCTTGGCAATCCGCTGGTCATGCTCATCGACGAACCGACCGAAGGACTGGCGCCGAAGATCGTCGCCGTCGTCGGCGAGATGATCAAGGACATCAACCGGCAGGGCGTTTCGGTGGTGCTGGTCGAGCAGAAGCTCACCATCGCGCTGAAGGTTTCAAGCCGCGTCTGTGTGATGGGGCATGGCCGCATCGTTTTCGAAGGAACGCCGGACGAACTGACTGCCGACGAGAAGCTGATGGAGGAATGGCTCGCCGTCTGACGCTTAAAAAGCAAAGACCTGGAGCAGCCATTTTGCAAGCGGGAGAGAAAATATGACGAAGATGACAGCGCCTCTGGAAGTCGGTCTTGCCGTCAGGGATTTGAAGCGAATGCGCGCTTTCTACGAAGGTGCGCTGGGCCTTTCCTTCGTGTCCGAAATTCATGTCGGCGGCGAAAAGGCCAAAGTCGCGGCGATGAGCCCGGACGGTTACACCGTCATCCGCCTCCAGACGGCGAAAGGCGAGCGCATCAAGCTGCTTCAGCCCGATCGTCTGCCGGAAGCCGGAAAGGCTGAAACCGGCCTCATTCTGGAGCGCGCGGGTTCAAGCTATCTGACCTTCATCGTCGATGATCTGAAGGCATTGGTCGAGCGCCTGATCGCGCATGGCGCGGAGCCGCTGACGGGTCGCGATCCGATCGAGGTGCGTCCCGGCACCTGGCTTGCCTTTTTGAACGACCCGGAAGGCCACATCGTCGAGATCGTCCAGTACGACGACATTGCGGCCTATCGTTCCGATCTGGCTGAGGAGAAATAATCGATGAAATTCCCGTTTGAAAACCGGACACTCGTTCTCACCGGCGCCAATGGCGGCATTGGCCGTGCAATCGCCGAACTGTTCCATGCCTGCGGGGCCAATCTCGTCCTGACCGATCTGGACAGGGAGGGTCTCGATGCTTTCGCCGCATCGCTGGGCAGCCCGGAACGGATTGCCACCATCAAGGCCGATGCGTCGAGCGCAGACGATGCCGAAAAGACCGTGGCGCTCGCCATGGAACGCTTCGGCGGCATCGATTTCCTCGTTCCCTCGGCAGGCATCTATCAGGCAAAGCCCTTCAGCGAAATGTCGGATGCCGATTGGCACCGGACGATTTCGATCAATCTGGATGGCGTCTTCTATCTGTGCAAGCGCGCTTTGCCCGCCTTGAAAGAGGATTCCTCCATCGTCACGCTTGCTTCGCTCGCCGCCTATCGCGGCGCTTATGTGAACGCGCATTACGGCGCGACCAAGGGCGCCATGGTTTCCATGACCCGCGCGCTCTCGCGGGAGCTTGCGCCGAAAACCCGCGTCAACGGCGTGGCCCCCGGCATCATCGAAACCCCGATGACGAGCGAACTTCTCAAGACGCGCATGGATGAAACCATGAGCCAGACGCCGCTGAAGCGTCTTGGCAAGCCGTCCGAAATCGCATCCGTCATTGCCTTCCTCTGTTCACCCGCGGCGAGCTTCGTCACCGGCGAAACGATCCAGGTGAATGGCGGCATCTACATGGCCTGAGCCAGGGAAATATTGAAAATGCAACTTCTGAATGAAAAGCTCGTCCTCGTCACCGGCGCCGGCCGGGGGCTGGGTGCCGCGATTTCCTCCGGCATGGCGGAACAGGGCGCGCGCGTCATTCTCGTGGATATCGACGGCGCGGCAGCCAGGGCGCAGGCCGATGCGCTGACCGCGAAGGGCTTCATTGCCGAAGGCCATGCGCTCGATGTCACCGACCGCGATGCGGTCGCCGCGCTTGCCGATGATATTTTGAAGCGCTTCGGCGGCCTCGATGTGCTGGTGAACAATGCCGGCGTCGCCGGTCGCGCCGCCTTCGATCAGCCCGAGGCGGTCGAGGTCTGGGACCGCGTGATCGGCGTCAATCTCGAAGGCGCGTTCAATGTTTCCCACGCGCTCGTGCCCGCGCTGAAGGCGGCGAAGGGCAATGTGGTGCATCTGTGCTCGGTCGCGGGCTTTGTGTCCGGCGGGTCAACGGCGGGCTATGTCGTCTCCAAGGGGGCGATCCGCTCGCTGACGCAGGTCATGGCGCGCGATCTGGCTTCCCATGGCATCCGCGTCAATGCGGTCGCTCCCGGCATCATGATGAGCGAGATGGCAGTGGCCCAGCTCAACCGTCCGGGCGGCACAGACTGGTTCATGAACCGCGTGATGTTGAAGCGTATCGGCGAAACCAGCGAAGTCGTCGACCCTGTTGTTTTCCTCGCATCCTCGATGGCGAGCTATATCACCGGCACGATCCTGCCGGTGGATGGCGGCTTCCTGGCCGCATGATTTTATCCTGAGCATTCGGCGAGGTCCGAATGCCGCAAAACAAACCATGGAGCGGTCCAGCCTTCCCTGAACCGCTCCGGAGAGCCCTTGCTCCCGGAGATTGTCCTATGCCTGAATATAAAGATCTCGTTCCGCACAGCTTCTGGCGGGAAATCGTACCGACCGCGGAAGACCGCGCCGCTTTCGATCTGGCGCTCGGCGGCACCATGCTTTCCCAGATGCACCTGATCCGCGCCTTTGAAGAAAAGGTGCTGGAACTTGCCGGTCAGGGGCTGGTGCATGGCCCCGCCCACTCGGCAATCGGTCAGGAAGGCGGCGCGGTCGGCTCTGCCGTTTCCATGCGTCCCAGCGACCAGATCAACGGCTCGCACCGCGCGCACCACCAGTTTCTGGCAAAGGCGCTCGGCTATGTCGCGCAGAAGGGCATCGACCCCAAGGCCGCTTTCGGTGACGATATCCGCACGCTGGCGCAGCGCACGCTGGCCGAAATCCTGGGCCTGTCGCAGGGTTTCTGCCGTGGCCGCGGCGGCTCCATGCATCTTCGCTGGGCTGAATCGGGCAATCTCGGCACCAATGCCATCGTCGGCGGCGGCGTACCCATGGCGGCAGGAGCGGCATGGGCGCACCGGCGCGCGGGAACGGGCGATGTCGTCTACACCTATTTCGGCGATGGCGCGACCAATATTGGTTCGGTTCTGGAAACCATGAACCTCGCGGCCGCCTGGAAACTGCCGATCTGCTTCTTCATCGAAAACAATCGCTATGCTGTTTCGACCCATGTGGAGGAAGTGACGGCGGAACCGCGCCTCTCCTCACGCGGGCTTGCCTTCGGCATTCCGTCCTTCAAGGTCGACGGCATGGACCCGATCGCCGTCTGGCTCGCTTCCGAGGAAGCCAATGCCATCATGCGCGCAGGCAATGGCCCGACGATCATCGAAGCCGATGTCTATCGCTATTTCCACCAGAACGGCCCGCTTCCGGGCAGCGCCTTCGGTTATCGCTCCAAGGACGAGGAAGCCGAATGGCGCGGGCGCGATCCGCTCGACGCGCTGGCCAAAACGCTTCTGGAGCGCCAGGCGCTCGGCGAGGATGCGATCAAGGCCCTGCGGGAACGCAGCGTTTCGCTGATGGATGAAGTGGCCGGCGAACTGATCGAGATGCATGACGGCAAGCGCCGCATCATTCCTTCGCTCTGGCCGGAAGAAAGCTTCCGCGATTTCGGCCTGCGCGGCGATCTTTCGGAATTCGACGGCGTGCGCTTCGAAGAACAGGAAACCTTCTCCGGCAAGCTCTCCGAAGATGCGCGTTTCATCGATACGGTGGCCGATGTGATGGCGCGCCGCATGGAAACCGACGCGCGTGTCGTGGTCCTCGGCGAGGACGTGCATCGGCTCAAGGGCGGCACCAATGGCGCAACGCGCGGCCTTTCGGCGGATTATCCCGACCGTGTGCTGGGCACGCCGATTTCCGAAAATGCCTTCACCGGCATTGCGGGCGGCATGGCGGCGGATGGCCGCGTTCTGCCGGTCATCGAATTCATGTATCCGGATTTCATGTGGGTGGCTGCCGATCAGGTGTTCAACCAGATCGGCAAGGCGCGCCACATGTTCGGCGGCGACAGCGACATGCCGGTGGTGCTGCGCACCAAGGTCGCCATGGGCACGGGCTACGGCTCGCAGCACTCCATGGACCCGGCAGGCATTTTCGCCACGGCTCCCGGCTGGCGCATCGTGGCGCCTTCCACCCCGTTCGATTATGTCGGCCTGATGAATTCGGCGCTTCTCTGCCGTGATCCGGTTCTCGTGCTGGAGCATGTCGATCTCTACGCATCGAAGGGCGCCGCCCCTGCGGAAGATTTCGATTATTTCATCCCGCTCGGCAAGGCCAAGGTCGTTCGCCCCGGCTCCAGGGTGACGGTTCTGACCTATCTGGCCATGGTCGCGAAGACGCAGGCCGTCGTGGATGCGCTTGGCGTCGATGCGGAAATCATCGATCTGCGCTCTCTCGACCGTGCAGGCGTGGATTGGGAAACCATCGAAGCCTCGATCCGCAAGACGGGCAATGTCCTGATCGTGGAACAGGGCGCGTCCGGCACTTCCTATGGCGGCTGGCTGGCGGATGAATTGCAGCGGCGTTGCTTCGACTGGCTGGACCAGCCGATTGCGCGCGTGCATGGCGCGGAAGCTTCGCCTTCCATCTCGAAGGTTCTGGAAGCCGCCGCCGCCGCGCGTCCACAGGACATCGAGGCTGGCCTGCGCGCCGTCATGGCCGCCCAGGGCATGCCGATCCAGAACTGATGCAGAAGGAGACAGACAATGCCGGTTGAAGTCGTGTTGCCTGCCCTTTCGGCAGGAATGGAAGATGCAGTCATCGCGCGCTGGCTCAAGGCCGAAGGCGATGCGGTGAGCAAGGGCGATCTGATCGCCGAAGTCGAGACCGACAAGGCGACGATGGAGCTTGAAGCCGAGGCCGATGGCCGTATCGGCAGGCTTCTGGTGAAGGATGGCGCGCGCGCCAATGTCAATCAGGTCATCGCCGTGCTTTTGAAGGACGGCGAAGACGCCGCCGCTTTGGACGGCTTTGCAGCCGGGGCCAAGCCTGCGGTTGTAGCGGAAACCGCCGTTCCTGCCGTGGCTTCCCCCACGGCAGCGCCAGCCGCAACTGCGGTGAGCACGCCAGCCTCGGGCGAAGTGCGCCACAAGGCTTCGCCACTCGCCCGCCGTCTGGCCGTGGAACTCGGTGTTTCGCTGGAAGGTCTTGCCGGAAGCGGTCCAAGGGGCCGCATTGTGCGCATGGATGTGGAACACGCCGCCGCATCGAAGCCGGTTGCGGCAGCCGCCGTGGCCGCTCCGGCCTCCGCGCCTGCGGAAGCTTCGTCGAAGGCCATTCCGGTCGGGATCGGCGAATATGAAGCCATTGCGCATACGTCGATGCGCCGCACCATTGCCCGCCGCCTGCTGGAAGCCAAGACGACGGTGCCGCATTTCTACCTGAACGTGGATTGCGAGATCGATGCGCTTCTGGCGCTGCGCAGCCAGATCAACGAAAAGCGGGAAGGTTCTGAGCGTATTTCCGTCAATGATTTCGTCATCAAGGCGTCCGCCGCCGCCCTGCGCCGGGTGCCGGATGCAAATGTCGTGTGGACGGACGATGCGCTTCTCAAGCTCAAGGACGTCGACATTGCCGTCGCTGTGGCCACGGATGGCGGTCTCATCACGCCAATCATCCGCCGCGCCGACCAGATGAGCCTCGGCGCCATTTCGGCGCAGATGAAGTCTCTCGCCGCGCGCGCCCGCGAAAACCGCCTGAAGCCCGAGGAATTCCAGGGCGGCGGCTTCTCGATTTCCAATCTGGGCATGTATGGCGTGAAGTCCTTTTCCGCCATCATCAACCCGCCGCAAAGCGCCATTCTGGCGGTTGGTGCCGGTGAACGCCGCCCGATCGAGCGCAATGGCGAGCTTGCTTTCGCAACGATGATGAGCGTTACGCTTTCCGTCGATCACCGCGCGGTCGACGGCGCCCTGGGTGCACAATTGCTCGCGGCCTTCAAGGCCGGCATCGAGGATCCGATGTCTCTGCTTGTCTAGATCGGTTCCAGGTGGAGCCGATCTTTTAAATATGTCTTTATCCCAAAAGCGGTTTCCGTTTTTGGGATATCTGCCTCAGGAGCGATGCGATGACGATCACTGGTCACACGAAGGTTTTTGCGATTATTGCTGACCCGGTTCACCATGTTCGCACACCGCAGGCCCTGAACGCATTGTTCGCGGCGCGCGGTTATGATGGCATTGTGGTGCCCGCTGCTGTCCCCGTCAGTGAGCTTCAGCATGCAACTGCCGCGTTGCGTGCCTTCTCCAATTGGGGCGGTTTCATCGTCACCGTGCCGCACAAGACGGAAATGTCAGCCTTCTGCGACCGGCTGACGCCGCGCGCGGAAGCAGCCGGGGCCGTGAATGTGATCCGTCGCGAGGCGGATGGCAGCCTGGCCGGCGAATTACTGGACGGCGCCGGGTTTGTGCGCGGGCTTGCCAATGCCGGTCATGATGTGAAAGACAGGAACGTCTATCTTGCCGGTGCTGGCGGGGCTGCCTCGGCCATCGCCTTCGCGCTCGCCGAGGCGGGAGTTGCCAGGCTGACGGTGGTGAATCGCTCCAGTGAAAAGGCCGAACAGCTCGTGGCGAGGTTGAAGGAACATTTCCCCGCAGGCGTTTTTCTGTCGAACGGTACGCTTGTGGGGCATGACATTATCGTCAATGGCACCTCGCTCGGACTGAAGGAAGGCGATGCGCTGCCGGTGGACCCTCAACATCTTCAACCTGGAATGTTGGTGGCCGAGGTCATCATGTCGCCGGAGGTGACGCCGCTTTTGCAGGTCGCGAAAGACAGGGGTTGCTCCACGCATCCCGGCAAGGCCATGCTGGATGGTCAATTGACCGAGATGTTCGATTTCTTCACCAGGTAACGGTTTTCTATTCTGCAAGCAAAAGTGTCAGGCGCTATAAGACGAGTATTCGTATTCGCCCAGGAAATGATGGGGTCCATTTGCGACCATCACTGAGCAAAGCGTTTGCGGGTACTATCAGCTTTGCATGATCGCGGTGAAAGACAAGGGCGATCCAGCTTTAGCTTGAGCCATAAATTGGTCAGAACGTCTGCGATCCCATCCTCGCCGTCGAGGGGCTGCGCGTCGCAGACAATCTTATCTCTATCTTTGTAGGGAACAAAACGGCTTCGGATTCATTTACTTCCAGCGTTCTGTCCGTGAGTGATCGGATGGTTTGGCGTGTCCCTGTTTTCGCTCGTCAGAAATCGGGAGTGAGGGGGCAGATCGGTTTTCAACGATTGGAGTTCATGATGGGGATTTTCGATAAGATTAAGAACGCCATTTGGGGTGAGGCACAAGCAGCAACGCCTGAAACGGCAGCGGCCACGGAAACGGCAGCGCAATCCGCACCGACACCGACCGCTTCACCCGCCTCCACGGGCGCTGTCGATGTGGGTGCCGTTCTGGATGCCGCCGTTGCCAAAAGTGGACAGAAGCTCAACTGGAAGACGTCGATCGTCGATCTGATGAAGGCCCTTGGCCTCGATAGCAGCCTGGAACATCGCAAGCAGCTTGCCCAGGAGCTGGGTTATACCGGCGACACAGGCGATTCCGCGACGATGAATATCTGGCTGCACAAGCAGGTTATCCAGAAACTCAAGGATAATGGCGGCAAGGTGCCCGCCGGATTGTAATCAGGAGGGCTCACGATGGGAAGCGCAGGAATCGGCTGGATTGCAGCAATCATCATCGGCGGCCTGGCCGGGTGGATTGCCTCCAATTTCATGAACAGCAATACCGGGATATTCATGAATATCATTCTCGGTATCATCGGCGCAGCCGTAGCGAGTTTCATCTTCGGATTTCTCGGTGTTTCGTTCGGCGGCTGGCTGGGTTATCTGATCGCGGGCTTTATCGGCGCCTGCATATTGATATGGCTGGGCCGATTGATAAGTTGACGGACAAGGCGCCGCGAGGCGCCTTTTTCTTTCACAGATCCAAAATAGCTGGTGCTAATCCCTTGGCAGCTTGCGTTTGTTCCATTCTCCTTCCGGGATGGCGCGGCCGATATTGTAGCTGAACGATTGGATCACCATCGTTTCCGCATCGACCTTGCACGTAAAGTCGATTGCGTACCATTTGCGCTTACTGCGAAACGCACCGTCGCTGACCGTCAGGCCGGTTGCCGAAATCGACCCGCCCTCGCGCGCGAGCATATCCGGAAAAGCGCCAGGCTGGTGACGGCGCACCTGTTCAAGTGCTTCGATACCGCAAATCTGGACGATCCGGTCCTTGGGGGCGAGCTTTCCGAGCGCCTGTTTCACACGGGGGTCGGACATGGCGTCCTTCGAATAGATTTCGCGCGCTCGCGTCAGTTTTTTGGCCGGGGTCGCCGGTTTGGCGGCAGCGGCCTTCTGCTCTTCAGGCATCGCGATTTGACCGGCCGCAGATGGCTTTTCGGTATGGAGAAGCTGCTCGGCAGGCCGGGCTTCCTGAGCCTGCTTGGCATCCGCCGCAGCGCCGGCATCGGCAGGCTCGTCCGGCTTTTGCATGTCTTCGGGTGTCGTGGGCGGCAATTCCGGCTCCGGGGGTGATTGCACTGCCTGTTTGGCCGCAGCAGATTCGAATGCCTGCGGTTGCGGTGGGGGAGCGGCCTGTTCGGGCGTCTTCCTTTCAGGGGGCGGCGGCTGGACGAGCTCCACATTGACGCTTTGTTCGGAAGCAGGCGAGGGAAGATCCGGGAGCCTGACCAGAAGAAGCAGTGCCAGCATCAGATGCAAAGCCACCGAGGCGGGCAAACCCCAACCGGCTTCTTGCAAAACTCTTCTGGTGAACTGCGGCATGGTTCCAACGATCAGGGAATGGGAAGCTTCAATCTAGAGGGCATCCTGAAAAGCGTGAAACGGTTTTCGGAAAAGATGCGCTCCAAAATCAACAGTTAGAGCCCGACATTTGGTCTGTCGATCACTTCACGCAGGGCAAAACTGGAATTGATCTTCACAACATGCGGAAGAGCCGAGAGCCAGTCGCGATGGATGCGCTCATAGTCTTCCAGATCGCGTGCCGCAACGCGCAGAATATAGTCATATTCGCCCGACATCAGGTAGCAGACCAAAACGTTGGGGCAACGTTTCACCGCAGCCTCGAATTCGGCCAGCGTCTTGGCGAACTGCCCCGAAAGCGAAATATGGACAATCGCAATCATCCGGTAGTCGAGGGCTTTCTGCGAGAGACGGGCGTGATAGCCCGCAATTACCCCGGCTTTTTCCAGAATATCGAGGCGGCGCGAACAGGCGGAAGGCGACAGTCCGACCTTTTCCGCCAGTTCTGCATTGGTGATGCGGGCATTGGCCTGCAATGTCCTGAGAATTGCAAGATCGATGGGATCAAGATTGCTCATTCGAAGAGCCTTCGAAAAAGAGGGCCGTTTGCGCAATGATTCACCAAAAAGAACGGCCAGGCAAATCTTCTTTGCAAGGACATTGCATGCGGCAGATGTTCTCATTTTCGGATCGACAACACCCCACGGCGAGTGGGCAAAAATGAAAGGAACGCTCATGCGTGTCGGTTGCCCGAAGGAAATCAAGAACCATGAATATCGTGTCGGACTGACCCCTGCCGCAGTTCGTGAGTATGTGGCCCATGGCCACGAGGTCTGGATTGAAACCAAGGCAGGCGCCGGTATTGGCGCCGATGATGCCAGCTATATTGCCGCTGGCGCGAAAATTGCCGCATTTGCAAAAGACATCTTCGAGAAGTGCGACATGATCGTGAAGGTCAAGGAGCCGCAGCCCGCCGAATGGGTGCAGCTTCGCGAAGGCCAGCTTCTCTATACCTATCTCCATCTTGCGCCCGACCCGGAACAGACCAAAGGGCTGCTTGCCTCCGGCGTGACGGCAATTGCCTATGAAACCGTGACGGATGATCGCGGCGGACTGCCGTTGCTCGCGCCGATGTCGGAAGTGGCGGGCCGCCTGTCGATACAGGCGGGTGCGACGGCGCTCCAGAAGGCAAATGGCGGCCTTGGCATTCTGCTGGGCGGTGTGCCCGGCGTGCTTCCGGCAAAGGTCACGATCATTGGTGGCGGTGTCGTCGGGCTGCATGCGGCCAGAATGGCGGCGGGCCTCGGTGCCGATGTGTCCATTCTGGATCGCTCGCTGCCGCGTCTGCGCCAGCTCGACGATATATTCGCCGGTCGCGTTCACACACGCTATTCCAGCATTCAGGCGCTGGAGGAGGAAGTCTTCTCTGCCGATCTCGTCATCGGCGCCGTGCTCATTCCCGGTGCCGCAGCGCCGAAGCTCGTTACTCATGACATGCTGTCCGGCATGAAAAAGGGCGCGGTTATCGTCGACGTGGCCATCGATCAGGGCGGCTGTTTCGAGACTTCGCATGCCACGACGCATTCCGATCCCACTTATGAAGTGGAGGGGATCGTCCATTATTGCGTGGCCAATATGCCGGGCGCGGTTCCGGTGACATCAGCCCACGCCCTCAACAATGCCACCCTTCATTACGGTCTGGCGCTTGCCGATCGCGGTTTGAGGGCAATTGCCGAGGACCGGCACCTGCGCAATGGCCTGAATGTCTTCAAGGGGCGCATCACCAACAGGCCGGTTGCGGAAGCGCTGGGCTATGAAGCTTTTGCACCCGAAAGCGTTCTGAACGTTGCATAGGGGCCTTGCAGGGCGGCGGCGATCATT
Organism: Brucella anthropi; assembly: GCF_046630315.1. Taxonomy (GTDB): domain Bacteria; phylum Pseudomonadota; class Alphaproteobacteria; order Rhizobiales; family Rhizobiaceae; genus Brucella; species Brucella anthropi_A. The sequence goes on from NZ_LQBD01000002.1 coordinate 17,128, forward strand.
CGGCGCTGCCTTCTCAGTCTGGGTGTGGATAGTCAGCGTATGTGTGGATTGACAAGCTGTCCGAACCGTTTATAACCATCAATGCAGACTGAAGATTTAAGACCATCTGCAAGGGTGGTCTTATTGCGTCTGGAATCCGGATAAGTCCTCTTGCAGATGTCATAGCGACGTTGGGAGGACGCCGTAATGCACGGTAGAAAAATAGCCCTGAGGGGCGTGCCGGATATTATTTCCTACATTGATGCGAATGACGGTATTCGAGGCCGCGCCGGTATTATCTGGTGGCTGGCCCTCGGTGGCCTGTTCCTTGATGCCTTTGCCAATTCGGCGCTGAGCGCCGGGCTTGGACCGATGACACGCGATCTGGGGCTGGATGCGGCGCAGGTGGCGCTGATGACATCCTTCGCCTCGTGGGTATCGATCGCCTTCAATCCAATCGGCGGCTGGATCGCCGACCGCTGGGGCCGTATGCGCCCGCTGATCTTCGCAAAGTTCATCGCGCTCATCGGCGCGGTGCTGGTGATGACGGCCCATTCTTATGAAGTCATCCTCATGGGGCGCTTCTTCGTGGGGGCCGCCTACGGTATCGACTTTGCCATCGCCATGGCCGTGCTTGCCGAGTTCACACCGGCGCGCCTGCGCAGTCGTCTCAACACCTGGCAGGGCATCTGGTACACGGCCGTTTGCACCAATGTGCTTCTGGCCATGCTGTTCTACAGCTGGGACGTGGGCGACTCGATCTGGCGCTATTCGGTCGGGGCAACCGGTGTATTTGCCTTCGCGATCATGGTGGCGCAGATGGTGTTCATGGTCGAAAGCCCGATCTGGCTTGCCCGCAAGGAAAGGCTGGAAGAGGCCGCCCGTGCGATGAGCCGTATCTATCGTCGCGATTTCGTTGCCGCTTTGCCGGAAGATCGTTTGCCGGTTCTCAATCAGGCCCGCCGCGGCATTGCCAATGTCGCCCTGATTTTCCGCGGCATCTATCTGCCGCGCACCATTCTGGCCGCGACCGTCCAGATCGGGCAGTCGATCCAGTATTTTGCGGTGGGTTGGTATCTGCCGCTTATCAGCGCGGCGCTCTTCGGCAAGGATTTCCTCTATGCCATGATGGGCACGCTGGTATTCAACGTCTTCGGTATTGTCGGCGGCTTTTCTTCGCCGGTCATCGGACGTGTGCTCGGCCTGCGCAAGGCTTCGGCAATCGGCTTTGGCGCGGTCTTTGTCATGCTGGTCATCATGGGTCTGTTCCATGACACCATGCCGACCTGGCTCGCGGTGATCGTGCCGTCGTTGTTCATCCTGTTCCATTCCGGTGGTCCGGGTGCAAACGGCAAGAGCCTGTCGTCGCTCTCGTTCCGCAGCGAGCTGCGTGCAGGCGCAAACGGCATCATTGGCGCGCTCGGCGCCATGGGGGCGGCGCTTGGCCTTCTGGTTTTCCCGCTCTTCCGCGAGAACTACGGCCTTGGCCCGACATTCCTGATCCTGTCGGTCGTTCCGCTGATTGCCTGCATCATCTGCTCGATCATCCAATGGGACCCGACCCGTACCAAGGTCAGCCCGGATGACGAGCCGAATGCGCCGCAGTTCGAAGGCGACCGATAATAACGGAGGATAATGTGAACGGACGCAAACAGGCCATTCTGGCCATTGATGAAGGAACGTCCGGAACCAGGGCCGCGCTTGTCGCGGCCGACGGTTCGGTCTCCGCCGTCAATTACACGACGCTTGCCGTCTCTTCCCCTCGTCATAACGTGGTCGAACAGGATGCCGATGTTCTGTTGCAAAAGACCATCGAAGTGTGCGGCAAGACGATCGCCGCAGCGCGTGATGCTGGCGTGGAAATCGCTGCAATGGCAATCGCCACGCAACGTGCGACCGGTGTTTTGTGGGATACGGAAACTGGTCGGGCGCTGGTTCCGGCCATGGTCTGGCAGGATTCGCGCTATGCCGAAGAGTTGAAGCCGCTCGGGGCCATATGGGACGCGAAACTTGTGCCGCTCGCAGGGCGTCCCGTTGGCGGACGAGCGATCTATCTGTGGGCGGCGCGCCATATGCAGGAAACGCCTGCTGTACGCGAGGCATGGAAGGCAAAAAGGCTTGCCTTCGGTACCGTCGACACCTGGCTGCTGTGGAACCTGTCCGAAGAACGCAGAGCCGTCACCACGCCCACCAATGCGACCTCTGCCGGTGCCTATATTCTCGGTGAGAACCGTTATTTCACCGACTGGGTCGAGGCACAGGATTTTCCGCTGGAGCTGTTGCCCGAGCTGAAACAGGACGCCGATGACTTCGGTTATACGCGGCAGGACATTCTGGGTATCCACGTGCCGATCAAGGCGTCCTGCGGCGATCAGTTGGGCGGTCTGGTCGGTCTTGGCTGTCACGATGCGGGGCAGGCCATGTGCGTGCATGGCACGGGCAGCTTCGTCGATCTTGTGATCGGAAAGCAGACGCCGAAAAATCCCGGCCTCTATGAAGCAACTTTCACCATGACGGCCTGGCGGAGCGAGAACATCTCGCATTTCGCGGTCGAGACCTATGCCGCCACAACGGGATCGGCGCTCAACTGGCTCTGCAATGAAATGCGCTGGTTTGAGAATGCCAGGGAGATCAGCGAACTGGCTGCGACAGTGCCGTCTTCCGATGGTCTTTTCTTCATGCCCACCCTGACGGGATTGCGCCAGCCGAACATCGTTCCGGATGGCCGGGCATCGCTAACCGGGCTTTCGATGGCACACAGCCGCGCGCATCTGGCCCATGCCATTCTGGAAGGCATTGCCCATTCGGTCGTTTCCTGTGCGGAGGCAAGTGCGGAAGTGGCGGGCGTTCCGGTTCGTGAAGTGGTGGCAGGCGGTGGGCTTTCCTCCAGCGATACGCTGCTGCAATTGCAGGCCGATCTCAGTGGTGTACCGGTGCGGCGCATGGCGGATCAGGATCGCGCCAGCCTGCGAGGCACCGCCTTTCTGGCAGGCAGCGATGGCTTGCTCTGGAGCAACCTTGCGGAAGCGCGCGCCACGCTGCCCGAAGGCCATCTTTTCATCCCCAAGACCAGCGAAGCGGAAAGACAGGACCGCAGAGCGCGATGGCACGCCCTCACGGATGAGGAAGTCGCACGCGTTCAGTCGGGTCATTATGAATAAACAGGAGTTGAAATGCTGAATCTGCGCTCCCGGCGCGCGGACAAGGATCGCGCCCGGATGATCCGCACCGAGCCGCTGCGGCTGAACCGCTCGGAACAGGAAGACCGTCTTGCCACTGAAACCTACGATATTCTGATCGTTGGCGGCGGCGTGACAGGTGCTTACTGCGCCTTTGACGCCAGTTTGCGCGGCTTTCGTGTTGCGCTGGTCGAGAAGGATGATTTTGCATCCGGCACATCATCGAAATCCTCCAAGATGGTGCATGGCGGCCTGCGCTATATTGAGCAGGGCAATCTTGGCCTGGTTCGTCATTCCCTGCTGGAGCGCCAGCGCCTGCGCCGCAATGCCAGCCATCTGGTGCAGCGCCTGCCGTTTCTCTTTCCCATTCTGGAACGGGATGGCGTGTTCGATGCGCGCTTTGCCAAGGCGTTTGAAGGCCTGCTCTGGACCTATGACCTGGCTGGCGGCTGGCGCGAAGGCATCCTGCATCAGAAACTGACTGCGGCGGAAGTGCTGGCGCATTGCCCGACATTCAAGGACGAATATCTGCGCGGCGGCCTCATGTATTTCGACGCTCGCGTCGACGATGCACGCCTGACGCTGGCGCTTGCCCGCTCTGCCGGTTTTTACGGGGCAACGGTCCTCAACCATTCGAAGGTCGCCGAGATTACCCGCAGCTCGGGCCGGGTGGATGGTGCTATCGTTCACACCGTCGAGGGTCGGGAAATCCGGGTGCGCGCCAAGACCGTCATCATGGCGACAGGCGTATGGCTGCGTGACTGGATGGGACTCGGCAAGGATGGCGAAAAGCCGTTGCATGTGCGTCCCGCCAAGGGAGTTCACGTGGCGATCCCCTGGTTGAAAATCCGCAACGACTGCACCGTGACTGTGCCGGTGCCGGGGCGCAGCCGCCGCGCAACCATCACGCGCTGGGGCAATGTCTCCTATCTCGGCACGACCGACGAGGATTATCAGGGCGATCTGGATGATGTGCATTGCACGCGCCGCGAGCTTGATTTTCTGATCGAGGGCGCATGCAGCGCGCTCAATATCGACCTGACGCCGGATGATGTCGTCGGCAGTATCGCCGGTTGCCGTCCGCTGGTTGCCGCTTCGTCAGGCGGAAGCACCATGGATGTCAAGCGCGACCATTCCGTCCACGTTGCGCCGGATGGCCTTGTCACGATTGTCGGCGGCAAGCTGACGACCTCGCGCCACATGGCCGAACAGACGGTGGATGCCGCTGCAAAAGTTCTTGGCGATCGCCGTCGTTGCACGACGAAGAAGGCATATCTGCTGGGCGCTGCCGGATATGACGCGCAGGCAATCGTGGCCTCCGGTGGCATGGAAGCGCATCTGGGCGAACGTTATGGCACGGAAGCACGCTTCATCAGCGATCTGATGGCTGCCCGTCCCGAACTGGCCGAGCCCGTCGTGGAAGGACTGCCCTATACCGGCGGCGAAGTCGTCTATGCCGCCCGGCACGAGCTTGCCCGGACCATCGATGACGTGCTGTCGCGTCGTATGCGTGCCCGCCTGATGGCGCGCGATGCCTCCGCCCGCGCCGCTACAAAAGTCGGCGCCTTGCTGGGTGAGGAGCTTGGTCTCCCGCAGGCTGAAATCGACCGTCAGGTCGCGGCCTATGTGGCCGCGACCGAAAAAGAAAAATCCATTCTCACAGGAGCGAACTGAACATGATCAGCAAGGAAGCCATCAAGCGCGGTTACAATCGCGGAAATTATGTCGTCGGCGCACCGACCCAGCCGCATTATGCCGGCAGCATCAATAAAATCGGCACCGAGGCCGATCTGGCTCAGAACGCCGTTGCCGTAGACGCCGCTCTCGTTGAAAAGCTGCGGGGCGTTACAGACGAAGTTCTGACCGCGCGCGAAGATTTCGTCGTGAACACCCGCGACTGGTGGGCCCGCACGATGGTTGCGGAAACCGGCGGAAAACCTGCAACTGTTGACGGCGTGTTTGTTCGCGTTTCGACGGTGGAGCAGGTTCAGGCCGTCATGCGCCTTGCGCATGAAGCAAAGGTACCGGTTACGGTTTCCGCCGGGCGCTCCAACGTTACGGGCGCGGCGCTGCCGCTGCGCGGCGGTATCGTGCTCGATGTCTGTAATCTCAACCGTTTTGTCAGCTTCGATGCGGACAGCCAGATCGTCGAAGTTGAAGCTGGCATGTTCGGCGATGTTTTCGAGGAAATGATCCAGCGCGACTTTGGCATGACCATGGGGCACTGGCCGTCCTCGTTCGGTATCAGCACCGTGGGCGGTTGGATCGCGTGCCGCGGTGCGGGCCAGCTTTCCACGCGCTATGGCAAGATCGAGGACATGGTCTACGGCATGGAAGTCGTTCTGGCGGATGGTTCGCTGGTGACAGTTGGAAACTATGCCCGCGCAGCAATCGGGCCCGATTTGCAGCAGATATTCATCGGTTCGGAAGGCACGCTCGGCATCATCGTGAAGGCGCGCCTGAAACTGCATCGCCTGCCGGACTATGCCCGCGCGATTGCCTATGGATTCAAGAGCTTCGGCATCGGTCTGGAAGCCTGCCGCCGCATCATGCAGGGCGGTGCCAATCCGGCAGCGCTACGTCTCTATGACGAGCTGGAAAGCGGCGTGCAGTTTGGCCTGCCGGAAAGCAACGTGCTGCTGATCGCCGATGAAGGCGCGAAGGAAATGGTCGATGCCGTTATGGCGATCAGCGAAAGGGTTTGCGCTGAACTGGGCGACAAGCTCGATGGCGACGCGATCTTCGAGAAGTGGCTCGATACGCGCTATCTGACCGGCAAGAGCGCCGAGGGCTTCAAGCGCAGCCCCGGCTTTGTTGCCGATACGCTGGAAATGACCGGATGCTGGCGCGATCTGCCTGCGATCTATGATGAAGTGGTCGCTGCCATCAACGCGGTGCCCGGCACGCTGGCGGGTTCGGCACACCAGTCGCATGCCTATGTCGACGGCGCCTGCCTTTATTTCTCGTTGCGTGGCGATGTGGACGTGGAAAAGCGTGCAGAATGGTATCGCGCTGCATGGGATGCTGCCAATGCCGTGCTAATCAAGTATGGTGCAGCATTGAGCCATCATCACGGCGTCGGACTGCTTCGCGCGCCTTACATGAAGGACGCTCTCGGATCGGCATTTCCGCTGCTGGAAACGGTGAAGAAGGCGCTCGACCCGGACAACCTGCTTAACCCCGGCAAGCTCGGACTTTCGCTCGACATGCCAAGAGACGGAAAATGATGGAATGACATTGGACAGGACGATCGGCGAGCGGCTTTTGCGGGCGCCAGTCATGGCGACGCTCTACGGCGTGGACAATCTTCAGGCATTTCTGGACAGCAAGGCGGAAGTGGGCATCGTCGCCAACATCGCCTTGCGCCATGTGGCCGAGGTGCTGAAAGCGCTCAAGAAAAGCAACAAGCTGATTGTTCTGAACATCGACAGTTGCGAAGGCCTGTCGCAGGACAAGGGAGCCATCGAGTTCCTTGCCGAGATCGGTATTTCGGTGCTGCTGTCGACTCGCGTTCCAACAATCCAGAAGGCCGCGCAATGCGGCCTTCTGACTATGCAGAAGGTCTTTGTGACCGACCGCTCCACATGGCCCCGCAGTCTGAAGGCGATCTCGCAAAGTGCACCCAATCTGGTGCAGATCATGCCATCGCCCATGCTGGCCTATCTTTCAGTGGAGGACAAGCGCCGCCTGCCGCCCATCGTGGCTTCCGGCTTTATCTGCAACGAAAGCGATGTCGGTGCTGCCATGGCACAGGGCGCAATCGCGGTTTCTTCAAGCAACAAATCGCTCTGGAACTATTCCGGCGCTTCGGCCCTGCGCGGGAAGGGGAAAGGCTAGATCAGCCTGTTGCGAACTAATTTGTTGCACGACCTTGTTTTGAACAAGATGTGCACCTATATGGATGTCACAGGCATTGCTCAAGAGCGCTGGAACGCTTCTGTCGCTCGCAATAGCCTTCATCGCTTGATGCTTTTGACCACGGATGTACTGGCACTGGTAGGAAAGCGATGATGAGGAAGGTCGGTGCGTTTTCGCCCCGGCCTTTTTTGTTGTCTGCGATTCCCGAGAAAAAAGCCGAACGGCCTGCCTGGAGGTTTCGGCAGGCCGTTTTGTTAAAAATCAGGCAGCGAGTGCTTCGTCTTCCGAGGTCGGGACTTCGGAAATGGTCTTCAGAACCTGCGAAGCAATCTGGTACGGGCAGCCCTGCGAGTTCGGGCGGCGATCTTCCAGATAACCGCGATAGCCATCCCTGACGAATGCATGTGGAACGCGGATCGAAGCGCCGCGGTCGGCAACGCCGTAGGAGAACTTGTTCCACGGTGCGGTTTCATGCTTGCCGGTCAGGCGCATGTGGTTGTCCGGGCCGTAAACGTCGATATGGTCCTGCAGGTTCTTGTCGAATTGCGCCATGAGCGCTTCGAAATAGTCCTTGCCGCCCACTTCGCGCATATATTTGGTCGAGAAGTTGCAATGCATGCCCGAGCCGTTCCAATCGGTGTCACCGAGCGGCTTGCAGTGGAATTCAATATCGATTTCGTACTGCTCGCAGAGACGAAGCAGGAGATAGCGGGCGATCCAGATCTGGTCGGCGGCGTTCTTGGAACCCTTGCCGAAAATCTGGAATTCCCACTGGCCCTTGGCCACTTCCGCGTTGATGCCTTCATGATTGATGCCGGCATTGAGACAGAGATCAAGATGTTCCTCGACGATCCTGCGGGCGATGGAGCCGACATTCTTGTAGCCGACGCCGGTGTAATATGGACCCTGCGGGGCAGGGAAACCCTGTTCCGGGAAGCCGAGCGGACGGCCATCCTTGTAGAAGAAGTATTCCTGCTCGAAACCGAACCACGCATCGTCGTCTTCAAGGACGGTTGCGCGGCTGTTGGACGGATGCGGGGTGACGCCATCCGGCAGCATGACTTCGCACATCACGAGAACGCCGTTCTTGCGCGCGGGATCGGGATAGATCGCGACCGGCTTCAATACGCAATCGGAGCTGCGGCCTTCGGCCTGCATCGTCGATGAGCCGTCGAAGCCCCAGAGCGGCAGCTGCTCAAGTGTCGGGAAAGCATCGAATTCCTTGATCTGCGTCTTGCCACGCAGGTTCGCAGCTGGCTTGCATCCATCGAGCCAAATGTATTCGAGCTTGTACTTGGTCATCGCTAGTCTCTCTGTCATCCTCGGTTGATCGTTCACCACAAGTCATGCGGTGTCGCGCGGCTCGGTGTTCGATTTAATAGAAGCAAGGATCGTGCCAGTTTTGGAATTCCACACTTTTTCACGGCGATCTCGATGTTAGAAAGAACGCAGGCGGGCTTTGGAACCGGGATGGAAAGAGCATCTGCTCAAAAAACAGGCAATGGAGTAGAATTTCATCACGATAAAGGCTGCGTGCATGTTTTTCATCCCTTGAGCCTTGTGATGTGCTGCGGGTGCGGGGCGCTTGGAAATATGCAGGCCAGATAGATTCCACCTGTCGCCCGATGCTGCTATGGCGCGTTGGTCAATGGAAACAAGATTTCGCGAAAAGGGGGGCACTCCAGGGCTTTATGGTCCTGAAAAGCAAAAATCCCGGACAAAGCCGGGATTTTGTTGCCTGTACTTAACGGAAAACTGGAGCGGGCGAAGGGATTCGAACCCTCGACCCCAACCTTGGCAAGCAAGAAATTACACCGTTAAAGTATTAGAAGCGAATGTTACGGATTTCATTCCAGTGCGCAAGTGAGGCTGTTCTTTCTTGATTCGTCCGGGTGTCGGATTTCGGACGGAATGGTACGGAAATAAACTAATACGAACTGCGGCGAAGCGGCGAGACGGTGACCACGTGGTGACCGCAATATTGTCCAGCCAGATTTGGAGCATAGTTCAGGCGTGATCGTCCATGCCGCGAACCAGCATGAGAAGCCTCTGAAACTCGGCATTATCACTGTCGCTCTTCCAAAAATTGATGAACTGACAGACCACTTGGAGATTGCCCGCCTCGTAGTGTCCTGCACTGTCGATACGGTCGAGTGACGGCAAAAGGTTTTTATCGGCTTCGGCGCTGTGAAAGTGGAAGGGGATGCCGGTTAGGGCGCAACGATTGTCTTGAAGATCGAGTAGGGAAGCAATCAGCTTCTCCAATTCGATCGTGGTCATTAGCTGTTCCTTATTCTTTAAAACTCGCTGGACAATCTGTCCGTTTGCATTCTTTACCGTGTTCTCGACTGAAAGGCGCATGGCGATGATGGATTTCTCACGCCCACTGAAGACACGGCCCTCGTCTTTGCCGCGTCTTGCCTGCGTGATCGAGGTTGCCTTCTCCTGTTTCAGCAATGTTGTGAAAATCCAGCAGAATGAATGGGCATCAACAAGCCGGACATTATTCAGACCGGCAGTCCTCTCGATGAGAGGTTGCAATGCGCCGAGAGTTTGATTGTAGGTCGAATAATTCTCCCAACTGCACTGCCGTAGGGTTGAGAAGTCAATGTGGAGCGCGCGGAAGGCTCGGTCGAACCCAGTAGGTTGGATTGGCATGAACCGATCCATATCCTTTAGAAAATAGATATACGCGAGAAGCGGATACCTGCCACCCGTCAATTCGTTTAATCGCTCGAATAATTCGCCCTCATCCGCATGGTTGCGAAAGAGCTCATAAAACAAGCCCTCGAGCTCACGACACGTTTTCGGGTTCGATGTCGCATCCAGCAACGCGCGGTGATCTCGGTTGGCATGGCCGAAACGATTTTGCCAGAATACAAGATTATTGGTGAGGTTACTTCGGCTATCCTGAATCTCAATCGCATCGATCAAATGTTTCAGGATCGCACCGGAACCAATATATGATTCTGACCACTCCTCGATGCAAAGCAGCTTAAGCGCTTGGTCGCGCAAGCGTGGCTTGTAGTTTTCCCATGCAGCGGCGATTCCCTCATCAAAACCGGCGAAGGTGTGCCCGGATTTTAGCATGACTAGCTTCTGGAAACGCTTGAATGCGTCTTGGAAAGCACGCGGATCGATAGTGGCAGCCCGGGTAATCGAGCCGTTCGCACATGTGTAGCCTATATACCAATCGAGGAACTCGTTCAAAGCGGCGGGACCAACCACTTCAATACGCAACGTTGTCGGTGCCCGAAGCGGTAAAAGAGGACCGTTGATATTCGAGTTTCCGTTCGAAACATTGTCCATGAGACGGACACCATCGATCTTGGGTGGAGCAGGTGGCTGAAACCAGAGGCGTGTCTCATTTGCTTCACGATGAACGGCAAGCACCTTGCCCGACGGTGTTCTGAATCCAGCTATGTAGTTAGTAGGTGGTTTGACAGGCTCCCCAAGCCGTAATGATAAGATCGCTTCGGCCTCTGCAATCGCTAGCGTCATTTAGCCCCGGCAATTCTCTATTCTCTTTTGATTAGTAATTCCATACGTAGCTTGCCGGATGTCCGGCAGAGCCAAGTACTCGTATCGATTTGATTCGGTATCGCTATATTTCGATCCGCCCCTACACGGAAACCTTTAGGTGAAATCTAAATGTCCAGTGGTGGCAGCAATCGCACAATTTTCATTGTCTCTAAGCTAACTGTGATGACACGCTGGAAAAGTTCCAGCGGATAAGCTGGATTTCCGACGGTTTCGATGGCATAGCGATTGGCGTCGTTGACAATACCGCTAGCCTTATCCGTCTTCACGACCTGACGCTCCATCACCCATTCAAGGGCAGGCTTACCGTTGACGATATATTCATATGCCTCAAGTGGGATATCCTGCATGGTGATATTGGCATTGTAGATGACGACGGATTTGTCCTTTGCTTTTCCGCTGCCACCGAATTTCATCTTCGTGACGCGGTAGAACGCTTCTGGGTTAGGGATGTTGGCAAGCCGCAAATCACCCTGTTTGAAAGTGACCGGATACGGCTCCACGCTTTCGTAACCGACATGGAGATCGCCAAGCGCGCGGCCAGCAGCCACAAATGCCCAAAAGTCCGTAGGTTTTTTGACCGCTGGAATACGCGGCAACTGTTTGGACAGGTTATCGGCGTAGCGAGTGCGGTAATCCTCTGAATGCAACAGTCCGTAAACATAGTGGAACAGGTCATCTTTGGTGATGACCTCACCGGGATAAGCGGTCTCAAAATGCGCAAGTCCTTCATCGGCAATGGCATCACGCCATCCGCTGGACGCGGGTTCGCCTGCCAGAAAGTCGGCCTGCGGGTTATCGTCATCGGCGGATGGCGCAGCATCATTGTAGAGATAGCGGGGGAAGCATTGGCCGTTATCCATGGCTTGAAGGTCAGGCAAGCACGTGGTCATATTGACGGAAAAGCCGCTTCTTGCGCCGATCCCTGCCACCTGAATCACCCTGTTTTCTGCTGCCGCATCTCCCATCGGGAAAATGCGCGGCATTTGGTAGACTCTCTCGTTGAAAGTGCGGCTGTAATAGAGCCATTGTCGCGTGAACGGACGGTAGAGCCCTGAGGTTAAGCAGGTCTCGTCAAAGGCAAGCAGTCTTCCTTTTGCCAGCTCCTGTTTGACGTTATGCGTCCAACTGATCTTGTCGGAATCGGTATTGATAAAGCCGTCCACTGCTTCCCCTCGCGCCTTACGGTCGGCATGCGGATGGGCGACATTGAATCGTTCCAACTCGCGATTATAAAAGCCAATCATGGCGCTCATATTAGTCGTAACGGCTTCGCGACTAGAGTTATAAGTCCAAGCGTCACGGTTGGTAGCAACGCCGAGCGAAAAGTTTTCAAACAGCTTCGCGCCGCCGCCCTTCTTGTCACCCAAGGCCAAAAATTTCTGGAAACCATCATCACGCTGATTGAGCCAATCGCCATGGTCGTCCGGCGTTATCGTCTGCCAACCCTGATCTCTCGTGATCGCGCCGACGCTCCCGAAACTTGAAACCCTGGAAAGCTTTGCTGCTGTGGTTAGATCATCCCCAATATTGTGATAGTAGATTTTCCCCCGCTCGGCAGCATTGGGGTTCTTGATGAACAGCGTCACGGCAATACCCGTCATGCTTCCGCTGCCAAAAACATTCTGACCTTCTTGAGCGCGCCCTTTGCTCAACATATTTTTGCGAATATCACCCCGCAAATTAAGCACATAAATGCTCGAAAATTCGTCTGCAAGGCTTTTCCTCAAGCCATCCATTGCAGGCTTTTCAGCGTAGCCAGACCCGGAAACAAAGCCGATAACCCCGGCATCGCCGATGCGGTCGCTCGCCCATCGCATGGCGCGGATATAGCTGTCATAGAGCCCCTTAGCCAAAGTGGCTTTAGATTTCGCCGCATAGGTCTTGCGGATACGGTTATCCAATTTGGGATAGGTGATATTATCCGCATTGTCGTTTTCGTTCTTCTGCCCCACGGAATAGGGCGGATTTCCGACAATGACGCGAATATCCAGCTCTTTTTGGCGTGACCGGCGCGTACTGTTATCCAGCATCAAATCGCTGATGAGGTCTTTTTTCTGCTCGTATAGTTGAAATGTGTCTGTAAGACAGATGCCTTCAAAAGGGACATAATCTCCACCGATGATACCGTGATAAACGGCTTCGATGTTGATAGCCGCAATATAGTAGGCTAGCAAAACAATCTCATTGGCATGAATTTCATGCCGGAACTTGCGTTCCATTTCTTCTGGAGCAATGAGGCCGGATTGTAGCAAGCGCGTGATGAAAGTTCCGGTGCCGGTAAACGGGTCGATAATGTGGACGCCTTCGGAGCCTAGCGTTTGCCCGAATTCCTGCTGCAACGCCTCATTCACCGAATGAAGGATGAAGTCCACGATCTCGACGGGCGTATAGACAATGCCCAATTTTTCCGTCGTGCGCGGGAAGGCTTTGCGGAAGAATTTGTCGTAAAGCTCGACAATGAGCCGCTGCTTGGCCTGCGGATCGGTGATGCCCGACGCTCGCATCCGCACACTGGCATAGAAGTTCTCAAGGTCTTTGGATTCCTTGTCGAGATTGGCTTCGTCCAGAACGTCCAGAACACGTTGCATGGCGCGAGAGACGGGGTTTTCGCTGGTGAACTGGTAGCCTTCAAACAGCACCTCGAACACCGGACGGGTGATGATGTGCTGCGCCAGCATCTCGACGGCATCGTCTTCGGTGATGCTGTCGTTTAGGTCGTCTTTCAACTCGCCGTGGAATTCATCGAAGGCACGGCAGGCTTCGGCGTCCGGATCGGCAAGGATTCCTTTCAGACGGCTGATATGGTTCTTGGCGATTTCGGCGATGTTGGTCGACCAATCTTCCCAATAATCACGGGTGCCGCATTTCTTGACGATCTTCGCCATGATGGCCCGGGAGAATTCATCAACGGAGAAAGCAAATTCACCCTGCACCTCATCGGTGATGATCGGATCACGCCCCGGTGTGCCGATACCCGACCTCTCGGGTTTCGAGCGCGTAGGCAGGTCCTCCACAACGGCAGTGACGGCCTGCAATTCGGCATTCTGGGTGACGCCGATGATCTCTATCGCATTGCTGACATCCTGCCCCAGCGATGCCTTGTTGATCGTCGCATCGAACCGATCATCATGGGCGCGCAAGGCATTGAGGATTTGCCAGACAACGCGATACTTCTCGTTGTCGTTCAACGCCTGTTCCGGCGGAACGCCTGCGGGAACACCGACGGGCAGGATGACATAGCCCATCTTCTTGCCTTCGGCGCGGCGCATCACGCGCCCGACCGATTGAACAACATCAATCTGACTCTTGCGCGGATGCAGGAACATGATGGCGTCGAGTGCCGGAACGTCCACGCCTTCGGACAGGCAGCGCGCATTGGTGAGGATACGGCAGATATCGTCGCCGGCATCGGCTTTCAGCCAATCGAGCAAAGCACCACGGGTTTTTGCATTGAACGTGCCGTCAACGTGTTCGATCTCGCACCGAAGGGACAGCCTGTTTTCAGCGTCGTCTTCGTCGGTGTAGTCAAGATATTCATCGACAACCGTGCCGAACTCGTCACGGATCAGCTTGGAACTGCGGATGTCTTTGCAGAACGCCAAGGCGCGGCGCATGGGATGCGGATCGGCGGCGACATCAGCTTTCATGTCGGCTTTGGTCAGGGCTTTATAGCAGCCGATGATCTTGGTCGCATCATCAAGGACAAGTTCTGAACTGCCGTCACCAAGGCGCTTCTGGATCGCCGAACTGACAAGCCCCTCGTCCATCGCCAGCACGACAACCTTGTAGTCGGTCAAAAGGTTATTCTGCACCGCCCATGAGAAGCCGCGATAGAACAGCGTCTTTCCGAACAGTTTCTCATCATCCATCGAAGCGAGAACGGCGTCGGCTTCATCGGCACGGCTCTTCACGTTGTCGCCGAAGATGCGCGGCGTGGCCGTCATATAAAGGCGCTTCTTGCCGCGAATAATGTCGTTGGAGTGGACTTTGACGAAGTTGGATTCGTCCTCGCCCGCCAGAGTTGCGCCTGTGGTGCGGTGTGCCTCGTCGCAAACGATCAGATCGAATTCCGGCAGGCCGTGCTTCTGCTGAGCATCTGCGACAACCTGAATCGATTGGTACGTCGCAAACACCACTGTCATCTTGTCTGGCACGGCCTTGCCCGCGCTTTCGGAAAGCTTGGCGGCGTTAGTCGTGGCAGGAAACGCAAGGTCGAGCACGTCGATTTCGGCAATGTCATCATTGCTCTGACGACGCTTACCGACCTGAGTATCGGAACAGACAGCAAAGGATCGCAACGGGGTCCCTGTGTCCGCCGTCCATTCGCGTACCGTCTGCGACATCAGAGCAAGGGACGGCACAAGGAACAGGACAAGCTTTCCCTCACCAGCAACGTCTTCGGCGATCTTGAGGCTGGTAAAGGTCTTGCCTGTTCCGCAGGCCATGATGAGCTTACCGCGATCAGCTTCGGCCAGTCCTGCGCGCACCTCACGCAAGGCGTCCTGCTGATGTTCGCGGAGTTTCTTCTTGTCCGCCAGCACCACTTCGCCCTTGGCGGCGAAGGTTTCCCAACGGATAGGGCTTTCTTGCATTTCTGAAAGGTTGATCCGAAGGACGGGGATGGCCTGCCCACGGATCATGGTTTCGGCGTTCTCGCTCCAAGCTTTTTCGGTACTGTCGATGATGACACGCCGCTTGAATGGGGCTTTGCCTGACGCCGATATGAAGCTGTCGATATCCTCTTTCCTGATGCGGTAGGCCGCATCATAGAACTTGCACTGGATAGCGGCGAAGCCGTCTTCGTCACGCAATTTCGCTACAAGGTCGATTCCGGTGTCGCGGGCATCCCAGCCATTGGCGTCAGCCCAATCCTTGAAGGTCTGAACTTGCTCATACTGTTCGAGCTGGATCGGATCATGGGTGAGGTAGGCTATTGCGAAACGTTCAAAATATGTACCTTTGTCGCGCTCAGTACGTGCCGCTTCGCGGTAGCTCCGCAAGAGTGACTGCAACGTTTGTTCGGCCATGTTTCCCCCAGTCTATAAGAATCCGAAACGCGACTGAGCAAAAATCAAATCGCAGTTTTTAGAGACATATCGGCAACTCACCTATTGTTCAATGAATAGCTGCCTGTCTGCCGATTTGGTGAGCTAGCTAGCGTCATCGTTTAGTTTCCCGTCAATGCAATGGACCCAACGAAAATGTTGTGTTAAATTTGGGTATGTCTGAGTCGCCAATTATCTTGAATGAACGTGAAGCTCGTCGCACTCGGGCGTTTATAGCTCGTATCGATGAGATGCTTTCGGCCCATGACGTGGCTGATCCCAACAAGTATGAAATTCCTGCCGAAGTGTGGGAAATGCATGGTCGGGCACTTCGTGACACTCGGCGTGCATCTGCAGGCATGTTGGAAGCTTACGAATCAATCAAGCAAGGGCGCTTCGCCGAAGCCGCGACGAGATGGAAGCACGAACCCGGTGTAATGCTCATTATCGCGCGGATAGCCCGAGGTTTATCGCAGGCGGAACTAGCTGAGCGTTTGAACATGCGAGAGCAGCAAGTTCAGCGGTATGAAGCGGAAAGATACAAATCTATCAGTTTTCAATCTTTGCGCCGTATTGCTCTTGTACTCGGCGTACAGATCGGTGCGACTGTAACTGAAGGATTAGGCGCTACACTTTCCGCGCTTAAGGTGCCGCCCGCTACGGAAATCGATGGTCGACAACTTAGAGTTATAGTGGACCATGCGCGGAAGCAAAATTGGTTCAACGTTGCGGCTAATGACGATATAGACCGTCAAAATATTCTCGATTTTATCGGGGAGAGCACTGCTCAGTTGGGAAGTCCCGGTTTGTTAAGAACCGGGCTAAAATCGCTCGATCTTAAAGACGATGCTATGCTTGCAGCGTGGCGTGCGAGAGTTCTTCAGCGTGCGGACCAAATAAGCAAAGAACTCGATAGCAGCTTTGAGCAAGTTAACTTGGATTGGGTGGCCAAGTTGGTCAGGCTAAGTGTTGATGAGGACGGTCCGTCAAAAGCGATTCAACTTTGTCGTTCAAATGGTATCGTAATTGTCGTTGAGCCTCAGATTCAAGGACTTAAACTAGATGGCGCAGCGTTTCTTTGTGGGAAGACACCTGTTGTTGGCTTGACTATCCGCCATGATCGAGTGGATAATTTCTGGTATACGCTACTACATGAAATTGGTCATGTTTTTTTACATTTTAGCTGCGGTCTTTCTTCTGGTTTTTTTGATGATGACACGGATCACGGCGGGATGGATGAACTAGAGCGGGAGGCGGATCAATTCGCTTCATCTATGTTGATCCCACCCGAGCGTTGGAGGCAGTCTACGATAAGAATTACTCGTTCAGCTGCAGCAGTTGAGCAGTTCGCGAAGCAGATTGGAATCCATCCAGCAATAGTATTTGGAAGGCTTCGAAGGGAGCGTAACGACTACCGCTTGTTCTCTGATCGGGTGGGCACAGGGCAAGTCAGACGGCATATTCTCGAGACCTAGGAGGTATAGAGTGGAAAGCCTTGATACTCAAGTTTATTCTCCCGTGCTGCGTCTGAAAAACGGCGAGAGCACTGCAATGCCGCTGCTTGCCTCAGATATCAAGTCCCGGCTCCTCCCACTTTTCGTAGTTCCTCCTCCGAGTGAAAAAGATGCGGAACTCGGTCGTCATCTCATGCCGGCTGAACTAGTTGCCGTTCCGGCACGTCGGTTAGGTCGAGCGTGGCCGATGCGTCCCTCACTTTTGGACCCAAAGTTTCTCTTCGAAAAGCTTGAGGTTGGTAGCGCACATGGTTGGCT
The DNA here is from genome assembly GCF_046630315.1 of Brucella anthropi. Taxonomy (GTDB): domain Bacteria; phylum Pseudomonadota; class Alphaproteobacteria; order Rhizobiales; family Rhizobiaceae; genus Brucella; species Brucella anthropi_A. Next base: position 34,504 of record NZ_LQBD01000002.1, read on the forward strand.
TCCTGAATTGTTCCGATTGGCGCGTAGCCATTCGGCAAATCCGTGGCCGGTAGCAGATCTTGTCGACATAGAGCAGTTTATGCGGCCTGGCTTATTAGCTGTTCTCGCGGGGTCAAGAACACCACTCGCACTTAGACTTAGATCAGAAGATATAGAAGACGATGGTCTGGCTACACGTGTACAACGTGTTCTGCTTTCTCTTGTCAGAAAACCGTCAGAAACGTTGCTTGTTCTGGATTTTGGTAATACTGACTATTCAGATACTAGCGTAGTTGCTGAAGTTATGGTGGCGACACTAGAACGGGTTTTAGCGATAGGGGATTGGTTGCAGGTAATTTGGCATGCAACAAGTTATCCTGAAACGAACCCGGCTCCCGCAGGCGATATAGCAATATTGGCGCGCGGCGAGTGGAAGGCGTACCGTGAGGCTTGGGAACTTGATCCAATTATTAAGCGTCACTTGATGTTTGGGGATTTTGCCGCTGATAGCGCGAAATTTAATTTTGCTAGTGTCAATGGCGTCGTTCCCATTGCTCATTTTCGGTACAGTACGCCTGACAAATGGCTAGTTTCTCGAGGAGGGAAGGACGGTAAACTTGCAACGGAAATGCCTAAGGTAGCGATGCGCATAACGTCGTCTGGGATGTTTGCAGGCCGCGCATTCTCACGGGGCGATCAGTATATAGATGATGTTTTGCGTGGGGTTAGAGTTGGCCAAGCAAGTAATTGGAGATGCGCAAATACCGTACACCATTTAACGCGAGTTTCCGCCGATGTGGGGGCATTGCTTGGGTTTGTAGTTGAGGCGCTACCCGTCGGCGAAGAGTGGGAGCAAATTCTCTTAGATATTTAATCGTAGCAAAATACCGTTTTAGGCTTTTACCGATGCGGTCTATATTCAGGTAATTTGGAATGATGTTGGACATATTCTTATACGCTATACATAGTCGCTCATAGCGCGCCATATATTTGCCGAGCCCTCCACCATGGGTAGTTACGCGGGCACGGGCGCGCGGACCCATAATCCACTGTCAGTATTTTGGCAGCAACCGTTACCTAGCTCTCTGGTCCTTTGTGGCGAATCAGTTATTATCGCCAGCAAGCTACGGGGAGACCGTGCGTGGAAAACGAACTAGGCGATTTTCAACGACGCACGGTGCCGACGACGATTGATTGTCTCTAGGCATCTCACAACACCGGGCTGCATCCTAGTTGCTGCGACAAGACCCTAACGCTACTCGTTATGGCTAGCCACACTTCAATCCGATTATTAATCGGGAGTGGAAGTGTGCGCGCCAGTGTTAAGTAAACATCGCCGCACTTACGCTCCTTTCAACACCGAAAGGTAGCTGTATCATGAACCAGCCCTCCAATAGTCCCGCAGCTAAAGCAGTCCCAGAAGACCGCTTGATTACTTTAAAGGAGGCAGCAGCTTCGCTTGGAGCCAAGTATTGGCAAATTCAGCGGGCCGTTAAGTCCGGGCGCATTCCGGCATATGCGCCGTATAATTCTAGGCGCTTAGTAAAGCTGTCCGAGGTGATGGCTTATATCGACTCCTGTCGTGAAGGAGGTGTCGAATGAGACGCGCACCCTATGACATTCCGAATTACGACGACCCGGTCGAACATTTAGTTCGCCCCGTTTACGGCGGCGGTGTTCAACCGCTCACCCTTAACTTGTCTCAAGGCGTTTGCAGATTGCCCGCCCTGACCGTTGAAATTCGGCTTTCGGGACGGACGCTAGTGGTTTCGGTTAAAGGGGGGAGCATCTGATGACGGTCCCTAATGCTATTTTCGCTGAATTAGCTCCTTTGTATCGCAGCGCGGGCTTTTGGCCTCGTCCGGTTCGTCCCGGCACAAAAGCTCCTCCATTTCGGCAATGGAATGTTCCGGACCCCGAGCGAAAGCTCGGGGAATTGGAGGGCTGGTTGAAGAAACACGGAACTTGCGGGATTGGGCTTGTTCTGGGTTCACCATTCCCCGACGGCAGCAAATTGGCCGCGGTGGACATAGATCGGGATGACTATATCCGCGCCGCTGCCGCGCTGCTTCGCAATCCGGTTTGTGGCCGGATCGGTGCGAAAGGCGTTGCTTATCTTGTACGGTTGAAAGGGGATGGAAAGTATCGGCCTTTGAAGGTGAAAGGGGAGGACGGTCACAAGGTCGGAGAAATCCTCTGCGACAATCGGTTTCTCGTGCTCCCGCCGACAATACACCCTGACGCGCGGCAAGCCTACCGGTGGGTTGGTCAGCCTCTTTTGGAGTTGGAATACCTTGACCTTCCTCTTGTGGAGGCGTCGGAATGAACACGGTCCCGATTTCATTGATTGAAACCGCTCTGAACTCCTCTAACGCTGCTGCCCTTCTGAACGGCAGCGGCACCCACGATGCGGCGTTGCGTTTCGTGGGGGAGATTGTTGCTTTCACGCAGGATAGCGGTTGGATATCCGCGATAGTCGCCGGGTTCTTGCCCGCAAACTATTCCGGCAACACGCTGGACGAAATTCCCGGCATGGTGTCCGATAGCGTAAAAAACGGCTTTGCCTCACCAGTACGCAAGAACACCAAAGAGGAGAAACTGTCGGTGGCGCAGCAAGCCAACCTCATTCTTAGTTCAAGCTCGATGGAGCTGTTTCATACACCGGAAGGCATCGGCTTTGTTGCATTTACTAACCAGCAGGGCGGAATTGTCTGTCATTCAATCCGTTCTGACGCTGTAAAAAATTGGGTGCGTTTGTGCTTTCATCGCGCAACAGGAAAGACGTTGGGGCGCGATGCTCTGACTGAGGTGCTGGATTTGTTGGCTGCCAAAGCCCATTACGAAGGTGCGCTGTCCAAAGTGAATGTCCGTATTGCCGGAAGTGAGGATGAGATTTACTACGATCCCGGCAAAGCTGACGGAACTGCTGTCAGAGTATCGACAGAAGGTTGGGAACTCGTCAAAAACGCTCCGGTTTACTTTCACCGCCCTGCCGGCTTTGTGGAACAAGTTCTGCCGGATGGGTCCAGAGGACGGTTGTCAGACCTCCGAGGATTGCTGCAACTCGACGACAAAAATTGGGTTCTGCTTCTCGCCTTCCTATTGATTTCGTTGAAACCCGCTCACCCTTACATGGTGCTGCTCTTGAGTGGCGGCCATGGTAGCGGAAAGAGTAAAATCAGCGAATTGGTAAAGCGGATTGTCGATCCGAACGCGCTGGAAAAATCCCGTCTTCCGAAAGACGAGCACACATTAGCGATTCAGGCCGCTATGACTTGGATGCTTGTTTACGACAATACGTCCTCAGTTCGTTGGGATTTGTCTGACGCGATCTGTGCCATGTTGACAGGTGGTGGTTTCAGCACGCGCAAATTCTACGCGGACGACGAACAACGCATGTTCAAGAACGCCCGTCCGGCGATCATAAACGGTATCGGGGAGTTCGCCAGCCAGCACGATCTTCTGGATCGCGCTATCGCCCTTAAATTGCCGACAATGCCCGCAGGTGCACGCTCAACCGAAAGAGATATCAATAGGCGCTTTGAGGAAATATTGCCGGGTGTCTTGGCGGAACTGTTCGACATTGTCAGCGTGGCCTTGCGTCGGTTTGGCAGTGTCGAACCGCCGACAAGTGTGAGAATGGCGGACGCGGCACAATGGCTTGTAGCTGCTGAACCTGCCACTGGCTTGCCGGAAGGCACATTCCTAGCCGCTCTTGAGGACAGTGTGAAAGAGGTGACAATTGAAAACACGATCAACCATCCCCTTGTGCTCGCGCTGTTCAAATTGCTCGACAATCTCGGGCCGGAACGCGTTTACGAAGGAACAGTGGGAGACTTGCATGAAAAACTGCAGGGCCAGCAGGACCGGTACGACCCGCAGCTTCCGAAGAATGCGGCCCATCTGTCGAATGCGCTTCAGCGCCTGACCCATGGCATGGCTGCAATCGGCTTGCATGTGGAAATGCTTCCCCGAACCAATAAAGCGAGGCCTATCCGCATTTGGGTCGAGGAAACTGAACACACGCCCGAACCGGACGACATGGTTCAGAGGCTGCGTTGAGCTTCTTGGGGCGGGTGGTGCTAGTGTAGCTATGCAGCCCCCCTCAAGGGGGAAGGCAGTACGGCATCCATACACTGTACTGCCGCTGGCGGACCGTAGGGGTGCGCCGGTAGCTACACCACCCACACCAGCTACATCTGGCTGCGGCGCGCCGGGATACCGAAGCGCCGCAGCCATCCTGCGTACCGGGCGACTGGCCGTCCGCGTGGGCTGCTGGAACACTGCTGCTGGGCTGCACCGTCCCGCGTCGCTAATGTTCCAAGTTGTAGCCGCCAGTTGTCGTGAGAGTTCTGCAAGGGTCTTGAGCGGCGATTTCAACCTCGGTGAGGGAGGAATCGAATCCATTCAGGACCGCGTCGTCTCGCGGTCTCGCTGTTCAGCAACATGCAGAGGTTACACGGCTGGTTACAATTCGAGCCTTTTCCGGGCTTTTCCAGACAACTGACGGTAAATTGTGCCGCTAGTTTCGCCGTGTTTTTCTCGCAATTTTTGTCAAATGCGAGCAAGGAAATGAAAGACTTCAGAATTTCGATTACGAGTGCCACGCGCCGTCGCAAACTGCGCAACGGATCGGTGGCCGAATATCCGCAATGGTATTGTGAATTCAAAGACCCGATCTTGAACAAGCGTCGCCGCCGCGCCTTCAATCGAAAAAAAGATGCCGAAGCTTTCCGTAATGAGTTGTTGGTCAAGGTTATGGATGGACGGTACGTGGACGAGCGGACAGCGCCGACTGTGTCTCGGGCCATCGACCATTGGCTGGAAGACCGCGAAACGAAGGTCAAGCCTTCGACGTTTCAGGGCTACAAGGTCGTGGTCAACGGTGCGATCCGGGGGCCACTGTTAATCGGAACGCCATGGGAGCGAGCGAAATTCACGGAGAATGGAGTTCCGCCAAAAGATGCCCGATTCGTGAAATTGTTGGGCGACGTCAAGCTAACCGAACTGACCACCGCGATGATACGCGCATGGTACAAGACGGTAGCAGAGCAGTGCGGAACCTACACCGCCAATCGTGCCAAAAGCCATCTGAAATCCATTCTGGCTCTCGCGGAAGAAGACTTTTTAGTCCGCGCACCATCGATGCCGACTGGGTTGGTGCGCGCCCGAACCCGTCATCGGCGCGTTATCCTCACGCCGGAACATATAGCCAAGGTGATTGCCGCCGCCAAGCGTGACCCGGAATGCGGTATCTACTACGCCTTTCCATTCCTTGCTGGTACGCGTCCGTCCGAGCAGTTGGGCTTGTTGTGGAGCGATGTCGATTTCGAGAAGAATGTCGTTCGCATCTGCCGCATTCAGGAGCGTGACGGTTCACTAACGGAAACGACCAAGACAGAAGCCGGAACGCGTGACGTCCCGATCAGCGCGACCTTGCGCGAGATGTTGCTGGCGTGGCGTGTGCGATGCCCACGGAGGAAAGGAGAATTGCACCGCGTCTTTCCGGGGCCGGGAAGGCTACAGGCATGGCCGTTACCGCGTCTTGGCGGCGGCGGGCCGTTGCTCTACCAGAATTTTCGGAAACGGTTCTGGGTGCCAGCGTTCAAGGAGTTGAATGTGCCCTATGTGACGCCACATTCGGCGCGGCACTCGTTCATTTCCACCTTGCAGGCGGAGGGGATTGAGGTTGGACTGGTGGCGAAAATCGCAGGCCACGCCAATCCAACCGTGACGCTTGGCCATTATACGCAGGCTGTCCGCAACGCCGATGTTGCCATTGAAGCGCTGGACCGCGCTTACGTCTGATAAAACAGAACGGGCGTAGGTTTTGCCGACGCCCGTTCATCAATGTCCATATTGTTCTCGACCGCCATTTATTCCGGCTGGAGGGCGATGTAGTCATCGCACTCGCATTCGCCAAATTCCTCCAGCGCCCAGTCGATCTCGTCAGCGGCGATGCCCATGAGTTCGGCAGCCTGTTCCAAGGGAATCCATTCTTCCGCGCCGTTATGCTTGTCTCTTACCATGATGTGCATTCTGTTCTCCTGTGTCTTCCCTAAAAGGAAAACACAGAGGAATTTTCTGCACAATTATTCACGTAAATTCAGACTGTTAGCTGAAATTCGATGGATGCAGTCGTGCCACATTGGTCTGCGTCGCTGGGAAGCGGACTGAGGACGGGCGCTGCGGCCCGCCCGCTATGTATGTAGCTGGCCCGGTGCCTGCTGGTTTCGCGTATGCCTTCCCGTGGCGCGGCGTACCAGTCGCCGGTGCAGCCCCATGGCTGCACGGACCTTCAGTTTCCGGGGCGAGGTGTTCGCATCTCCCCCGCCAACAGGATTGTTTGGCAGTGACAAGGGACCCGGTCTGCCTTGCGAAAGGTTTCGAAGGCATACCCAGGTATGCAGCCGCTATTCGATGCGATATTCGACCGACGCTCCGCTTACGCGAATTACGCGCAGTGTTTTCCCGGCGATCTTGACGCTCTGGCCTTTTCCAAGACTGAACTGGATGGGACGAGACGCTGTGGCGTAAGACGATGACCCAAGTGCTGGAACGAACTGGTAAGATGTGGACGTCGCCGTTCCTGAAACGGACGTCGTGCCAATCGAACCGTCGATGTTGGTTTGGGTCGTCTGTGGAAGTACCATCGGTGTTTCTGACATGGTGGTCGCATTGCTCGTTATGTCGATATCTGTCCGTTCAAACACAGCCTGACCGCCCCGGCTGCCGACAAAGCGCACGGTAGTGCCACCTGCGTTCGTAGTCCGCCCGAACAGGTCTGCCTTTCCAAACGCATTTGGCAGAGCGCGGCGCGATTGAAATTTCAGTACGGTATCGCCGGGACCCGCAGACATAACGCTGCCGCTGACAGGCGTGACAAGTGAGCTTTTGGTTTCCACAGGCGCACAGGCAGCAAGAGCCAATGTCGATACAACGAAGGCTGACCGTGAAAAGGAACATAGAGGCATTAGACTAACTCCCAAGCCATTGAGACAAAAAACTTTTCAAAAAACATGCCGAAAATTCGCCGTCAATTATCTACCTTTACCGGCACCCAGATATTCGGCTTTGATAAAGCGGGGGGCCCAACGATCTGCCGCAGCTTCGACTGCGGTTCGCAACTTGTCAGAACTGTGTGGGTTCAGAACGCAAAAGAAAACGACATGGGCCGTCGTGAACGCCCACATTGAACACCCCGGTGCGATGGCGCGCAGCTGTTCGGAGCGCTGGGCGACAAATGCCTTGCGCTCGATACGCGGAAAATGCTGATAAATCAGCAGCGACTTGCCCGTCTCGTAGAATGCTGCGGCTTCGTCCAGATAGAGGTATTTGGACGAATTTTTCCGCCCCTTTGCTATAGACACTTCCAAGCCATTGTCTGGGTCAAAAAAGACAAGGTCGGTATGGCCAAGGACGACGGCGCAGCGTTCCATGAATGTCCGTCGCCCAGAAATATCGTCCGGCAGTAGCTCGTTGAAGTAGGTTGCCTGTGGAATTGCGCCGCTGTCTTCAACCATCTGTAAACGGCGGCGGTCTTGTTCACCAGCGGAATGCGCCAGAATGTCAAACAGCTCTGGATCGAAGTGGCGGAAACCATCCGGCTGTTGCAAGTAGCTAAGTTTGTTGCCGTCTGTGCGCCCGTCTTCCGGAGTGAGCATCCAGCAGATGCCTATCGTGTTCGCCCCGTTCGCCGACAAAGCCCGCAGCAAGGCGTATTTCCGATAGTCGTTTATGTCCCCAACGTATTGATGCTTCAACTTCGTCTCCCGATTCGCCAGACTGGAGTATGGCAAAATACCCTGATTTGGGGTATTCGAAAATCGGGTTCAAGTAATCCGCTGGTTCTTCAAACTGGCGGTTCCATTTGTCATCGTTTCAGCCCGACCTTTATCGGAGATTGATCGAGTTGCTCATCGCGGCTCGAAAAGACGCGGGCATAACACAGGTTGAATTGGGAAAGCGTATTGGCCAGCGCCAAACGTTTGTCTCAAAGTTTGAGCAAGGGGAGCGCAGGCTCGATATCGCAGAGTTTATAATCATTAGTCGAGCAATTGGAACTGACCCGCATCGTATCATTCGGGTCGCCAATGCCGACGAGCATTAATTTTGTATCATTACATTGGGCAACGTACCCGTCGTTCGATCGGTCTAGGTTATGTTAGATTGATGGCATTAGGGTTGCCGACAATAGATTCGCATCAACACGGTTGAGGTTCTTGCATGAGCCGACAACCCTGTCGAAAATTTCCGACGCAATGCTGAGTGCATTTAGACAAATACCTGATCTAGTTACGTAGGGGACAGCGATGGCCTTGCTGGCACTGTTATTTGCCTTTTGAATATGCATACTTAATATTGGGCTAATTTTAACATTTTGCTGGGGGGCTGAAATGGCAGGGGAAAAAAGGCGCGTTCGCACACTCACTATCCGTCTTTTACGCAAACGTCGAACAGTAAACGATGCGTTCACACCTACTTTTGCCCAGGGAGGTGATCGTGCGTTGGAGCGTCGGCGTTGGAATGGTGTAGAAGGCGCATCGCTGTATATTGGTCAGATTTATTCCAAGCCGCCGTCTTGGTTAGATTTTCTTGGGCCGCAGAGCGCTGACCTACCTGATGATATTTTCGCTGGTGGGGGCGGGGCTGTGGTTTTTCTGCCCATCGGGGACAGAATTGCTGCAGTTTGTTTCGGGCACATACATATAGCGCTCAACGATGATGCTTTCGAGCGCCAGTTCGGGCTAAAAGTTACTCTCAATACTGTTCCTAGGGGGCAGCTTCGCACGCTTGATCTTGCGACACCTGATGCCGTAACATTTCAAAAACGTGTACAGGCGAGCCGGGATAGCGATCTGCAAGCCTTTGGTGTTGATATGCTGAGAGACTTGGCGCGCGTCGCAGGCGGCACACCAACTGATCCAACATTTGCGAGATTTGTTGCGGGAAAAGACAGTTTATCAATCACGTGCGAAATTAAAGTAGATGAGCTTCAGAATAAGTGTGCGGAAGTAATCAAAACGTTCGACAAATCCGACTACCTAAAGGAGTTTGCTTGGGTCGACAATATGCGGATCGTGAACGAGAAGGACACGATCAATTCGCTTGATAATAAACTTGAAGCGGCGTTAGAAAAACTACGAGCAGGGCAGTCCTCCCTGCTCCATATGGCCCCCCCTGAAATTGTCAACTACACCGAAGGGAGTGAGCTGCATTACAACGGATTCGGCTCACACGGCACGACATTTCACAGTCTTTCAATTGGCGATTACGTAGCGGAACTTAATCGCTGCAATTTTCAAGGCGAATTCTCGGAGCTGAAAGCCAATCATCGTATCAAGGCCAAGGGGGATACAGGGGATGCTTTCAGCGAAAGATGGCGAGTCTATGATTGTTTCTTTTTTGAAACATCGCTCGGAGTCGGAAATGACGAAAAACATTACGTGCTGTTTGCTGGTGATTGGTATCTCGTTGAGAAACGCTTCAAGAAGCTAGTAGAAGACTACTTTGATGCACTCGAAAAGATCAAAATCATTGGAGCTACAAATTGCGCCAACGAACGGGACTTGATTGCGGATATCGAGGCGAAGCGACCAGATTTACTTAAACTTGATCAGCAGAAAATCAATCCCTCAGGCGTGCGTTACGGGAATTTGGAGCCGTGTGACTTCCTTTCTAAGAATGGCGAGTTCATTCATCTGAAGGATGCTGACTCCTCGGGCCCAATCAGCCACGTATGGATGCAGGGACTCGTCAGCGCGGAAGCCTTCGTGAGTGATGCAACATTTCGCAGGACGCTTCGAGCAAAGGTGAAGAATCTCGGAGTAAGCTTCGCAACACAGTTGCCTAAAAGCGGAGAGAGTGTTGATCGAACGAAGTTCAAGGTTGTCTACGGTCTCATGAGGAAGCCGTATGCGGATGGTAGCTTGGATATACCTTTCTTCAGCAAAGTTAGCCTCCAAGCAGCCGCCCAACGTATTGAGCAATTTGGCTTCTCAATAGCAATTGAGTTGATTGAGAAACCTGCGGGAGGGAGCACTAACGACGAGGAGTAACCGATGACAATCTGAGTCGTTTACGAGCTAAATCTACAGACTAGTGACCTTGCGGTAACCGCTTTGGTGAGCAATAGCATCTTCGCAGATGGAAATACGCTTGAAAAAGCAAAAATCCCGGACGAAGCCGGGACTTTGTTGCCTGTACTTAACGAAAAACTGGAGCGGGCGAAGGGATTCGAACCCTCGACCCCAACCTTGGCAAGGTTGTGCTCTACCCCTGAGCTACACCCGCTCGCGCCAGTCGTTCCGGAAACCGTTCGTTTCCGTCAGGCAGGCGCTATATGGACCAACGCTTCCGAGATTGCAACAGGGAAATTACAGGAAAATGCCGTTTCATCGGAAATAGCTGCCGAAAAAATGGTAACCACCTGAAATAATTAATTTATTCTTGATAGCGGTTCACGTTTTTCGGCCATAGCTCCTCCTGAAAGAAGGCAAATAATGTGCGAAATGAATGGAATCAGCCGCCAAAAACGCGTGTCGGTTCGTTGCGTTTTGGAGCGAACGATCCAATTTGTTTTGCATGGTTTCTAAGCCTTCCTCCATGGTCTATAAGCGCTGTTGCGTGTCATTGCAGCGTGAGGAGCGCGCCGACATGCGCAATATTTTTCAGCGCTGAACAGGAATGGGGTGGAATCATGCCTTTGTCGCCGAGCGAGCTTCACGATTATCTTCAGAATCTCGGTATCGAAGTGAAAACGGTTGAACATCCGCCCTTGTTCACAGTTGCGGATTCCCAGAGCCTGCGCGGTGAGATTCCGGGAGGCCACACGAAAAACCTTTTCCTCAAGGACAAGAAGGACAATTTCTTTCTGGTGACGGTTGAGGAAGACGCCGTGGTTGATCTGAAGTCGATCCATCAGCTGATCGGCGCGGCAAGCCGCGTTTCGTTCGGCAAGCCGGAAAAGCTGATGGAATATCTGGGTGTGATTCCGGGTGCCGTTACGGTCTTCGGCGCGGTCAACGACACCGAGCATCATGTGCAGGTCATTCTGGATGCCGATCTGATGAAATATGAGATCATCAACGGACATCCCCTGACCAACGAAGCCACGACCTCCATCAAGCGCGAGGACCTTGTCGCTTTTCTGAAATCCACCGGACACGAGCCGCGTATTCTCGCCGTTTCCGAGGGTGCGAAGGCCGACGCTTCGGTATAAACTGGCCTGGAACCAGGCCGTCTTGAAATCGGCCATTGAATATACGACCTGATAGATCGACACGGGCTTATATGCGGACCGTCGCATCCGCTGGAAAATACGAAGGAATTTCCTATGAGCAGCCAGAACAATCCTTATGCCGGTGCAGGCGGCCAGATGACGGCGAATGTCTCTTTCGGTTCCGCACCCGCCGCCAGCGGGGGCGCGGATCTTGTCAAGGATACGACGACGGCGAGTTTTCAGGCGGATGTCATTGCAGAATCCCGCAACCAGCCGGTGCTGGTGGATTTCTGGGCGCCATGGTGCGGACCCTGCAAGCAGCTGACCCCGATCATTGAAAAGGCGGTGCGGGAAGCGGGCGGCGCCGTCAGGCTGGTCAAGATGAATATCGATGACCATCCGGCCATCGCGGGCCAGCTTGGCATCCAGTCCATCCCGGCGGTCATTGCTTTCGTCAATGGTCAGCCGGTTGACGGTTTCATGGGCGCCCTGCCGGAATCGAAGGTGAAGGAATTCATCGCCAAGGTCGGTGGTCCAAGCAATGAGGAAGCCGCCCTTGCCGAGGCGGTCTCGGCGGCAAATGAGCTGATGGAAGCGGGCGATTTCGTTCAGGCATCGGAGATTTTCGCATCCATTCTTCAGGCCGTCCCGGATAATGTCGATGCTGTGGTGGGGCTTGCGGCCTGCCTTCTGGAATCGGGCGATGCGGAAAAGGCGCGGGAAACCCTGGCTGAGCTTCCGGCTGACAAGCAGAATGCGCCTGCCGTTCGCGCGCTGGAGGCGCGTCTTGCCCTTGCCGATCAGGTCAAGCTGATCGGCGATCCGATTGAACTGGAAAGGCGGGTTCAGGCCGATCCGAAGGATTATCAGGCCCGGTTCGATCTTGCGCAGGTGCGCAACGCGCAGGGACGCCGTGAAGATGCCGCCAATGAGCTGCTTTTCATCATGAAGGCCGACCGCGAATGGAACGATGACGGCGCGCGCAAGCAGTTGCTCCAGTTCTTCGAAGCGTGGGGCAATGCCGATCCGGCAACGCTCGGTGCGCGGCGCAAGCTGTCGTCCCTTCTCTTTTCCTGATCGCGCGCGGTCGGGAACATGGCGCGCAGATTGTGCGTTGTGCGCCATGCGGATTCCAACTGTTAGGGCGCATTTCCCATGAGCCCTAATGCATGTCTCCCAAAAGTGGGAACAGCCTTCGCGGGGAAATCAGTCCACCGGGCTGATTTCTGATCCCGCTATGATGGGACAAAGACATGCATGAAAACAAAAGTTTAAAGCGTTTCGTATGACGACGATAAAACGCGGCACGCTTTTGAGGAGGTTGCAATGCAAGTGGGCAATGCCCGTTACAGAACGGGCACCGATATACCGGAGACAGTTCCGGTTTTTCCGCTGAAAGGAGCGCTGCTTCTGCCCGGCGGTCAGCTTCCGCTTAATATTTTCGAACCCCGCTATCTGGCGATGGTCGAGAATGCCCTGGCCGGCAAGCGGATCATCGGCATGATCCAGCCGAAGATCGACGGCGATGATGACGAGACGTTCGATGAACTGGATGAGAGCTTTCGTCCCCAGTTGAGCAATGTCGGCTGCCTTGGCCGTATTACGACCTTTGCCGAGACGGGCGACGGCCGCTTGCTGATTACCCTCCAGGGCATCTGCCGTTTTCGCGTGCGCGAGGAAGTCAACTGCCGCCAGCCCTATCGGCAATGCCGGATCATGCCGTTTCTGGCCGATCTGGAGGAGGCGCGGGATTCGTCGGAAATCGACCGGGATGCACTGCTGGGTGCGTTTCGCGATTATCTGGAAGCGCATAATCTGGAAGCGGACTGGGACAGCATCGCGCGCGCAAACAACGAAACCCTCGTCAATGCGCTTTCCATCATGTCGCCTTTCGGCCCGGCTGAAAAACAGGCGCTTCTGGAGGCCCCCGATCTGAAGACGCGCGCCGCAACTTTGATTGCCATCACCGAAATGGTATTGGCCAAGGTAAAAGACGACGATTTCGGTTCGCGGCTGCAATGAATTTCGGGAATGGAACGATGGACGACAAGACGGAAACCGGCAATATCGATGTGCGTCTGCTGGAACTCCTCGTATGTCCGCTCACCAAGGGTGCGCTGGAATATGATCGGGAACGCGGCGAACTGATCTCGCGCAAGGCGAAGCTTGCCTATCCGGTTCGCGGCGGAATCCCGATCATGCTGCCATCCGAAGCGCGCAGTCTGACGGACTGACCGGCTGTTATATAATTTCTGCACAAGCCTCCAACTTTTTCATAAGTTTCAGCCATGCGCATTATTGCTTGTGGGGCGAGGGGGTTCTATAACCCTCGCGGAACTTGACAAGGATGGTAACGGAAGGTGTTGCACCGGTCGTTATTATCGTGAATTCGAACGCAGCATTCCCGGCGAAACGGGTTTTCGTTTTCTGGAATGTGCGAAACAAAACAGAGGCTTGGCATTATGGCATCCAGAAAACTCCTTCTCCTGCCCGGCGACGGCATCGGTCCAGAGGCGATGGCGGAAGTCCGCAAGATCATCGCTTTCCTCAATTCGGGCCTCAATCTCGGTTTCGAAACCGAAGAAGGTCTGGTTGGCGGCTCGGCCTATGATGCGCATGGCCAGGCGATTTCCGACGCGGATATGGAGAAGGCGCTGGCTGCCGATGCGGTTCTGTTCGGCGCCGTCGGCGGTCCGAAGTGGGATAGCGTGCCTTATGAGGTGCGCCCGGAAGCCGGCCTTCTGCGCCTGCGCAAGGACATGCAGCTTTATGCCAATCTGCGCCCGGCCATCTGCTATCCGGCGCTGGCCCAGTCCTCCTCGCTGAAGCCGGAAGTGATCGAAGGCCTCGATATCCTGATCCTGCGTGAGCTGACAGGCGGCGTCTATTTCGGTGAACCGAAGGAAATCATCGATCTCGGCAATGGCCAGAAGCGCGGCATCGACACGCAGGTCTATGACACCTACGAAATCGAACGTATCGCCGATGTTGCCTTCGAGCTGGCGCGCACGCGCCGCAACAAGGTCACGTCGATGGAAAAGCGCAATGTGATGAAGTCGGGCGTCCTGTGGAACCAGGTCGTTACCGCGCGTCACAAGGAAAAGCACGCCGACGTCGAACTGGAACATATGCTGGCCGATGCCGGCGGCATGCAGCTTGTTCGCTGGCCCAAGCAGTTCGACGTCATCGTGACGGACAATCTGTTCGGCGACATGCTGTCGGACGTTGCCGCCATGCTGACCGGCTCGCTCGGCATGCTGCCGTCCGCTTCGCTTGGCGCGGTCGATTCCAAGACCGGCAAGCGCAAGGCGCTCTATGAGCCGGTCCATGGTTCCGCACCGGATATCGCTGGCAAGGGCGTTGCCAATCCGATCGCGATGATCGCTTCGCTTGCCATGTGCCTGCGCTATTCGTTCAACCTCGTTGCCGAGGCGGATCGTTTGGAAGCGGCGATTGCACAGGTTCTCGACGATGGTATCCGCACCGCCGACATCTGGTCGGAAGGCACAACCAAGGTCGGCACGGTCGAAATGGGCGATGCCATCCTCGACAAGTTTTCGAAGCTTTCCGCGTAACAAGCGGACCGGAACCATTTGATGGACAGCCCGCCATGCATGCCGCATGGCGGGCTGTCCTTTTTTGAATAAGTGCCTGATTTGAGGCTGTCAATTGATGCCGCGGCGCATAAGAATAGCGCCATGTTGTTCACGCTTCCAAACCAAGACAAACTCTACGATGCGCTTGTCGCCCGCGATGCCGCTTATGAAGGCAGGGCCTATGTCGGCGTCATCTCGACCGGAATTTTCTGCCGCCTGACCTGTCCGGCGCGCAAGCCGAAACAGGAGAATTGCCGCTTCTTTGCGTCAGTCGCGGAATGCATGGCCGAGGGTTTTAGGCCTTGCAAGAGATGCCATCCCCTGCAACCGGCCGCCGAAGCGGAGCCTTCGGTGAAAATGCTTCTCGATGCCCTTGAAGCCGATCCCGAGCGGCGCTGGAGCGAGGACGACATCGCCCGGATGGGGCTTGACCTGTCGACCGTCCGCCGCAGTTTTCGCCGTCATTTCGGCATGACATTTCTGGAGATGGCGCGGCAGGAACGCTTGCGGCATGGCTTCCAGACGCTCGCCGATGGCGGGCGCGTGATCGATGCCCAGATCGACGCCGGTTTTGACTCGCCGGAAGCGTTCCGCAGCGCCTTTGCGCGTATTCTGGGCCTTCCACCAGGCAAGTTGCGCGGCGATGGCCTGTTGCGGGCAGCCTGGATCAAGTCGCCGCTCGGCACGATGATTGCGATCTGTGACACGCGCAGCCTGCATCTTCTCGAATTCATCGATCGAAAAGCGCTGCCTGCCGAGTTGAAAAAGCTTTATGCAACTGGCCGGGGCGATCTGGGGATCGGCCGTTTTGAAACGCATGATCTCGTGGAGCGTCAGCTGAACGCCTTCTTTACGGGCAATTCTCCGACATTCGACGTGCCGCTGGTGCTGCATGGCAGCACGTTCACGCAGGATGTGTGGCGGGAATTGCGCAATATCCGGGCGGGCGAAACGCGAAGCTACGGCGAACTTGCGCGGGCTCTTGAAAGGCCGCTTGCGGTGCGGGCCGTTGCGCGCGCCAATGGGGCGAACCAGATCGCCATCATCATTCCCTGCCACCGCGTGATCGGCGCGGACGGGTCCCTGACCGGGTATGGCGGCGGCCTCTGGCGCAAGCAGAAGCTGATCGAAATCGAAGCGCAATATCGAAGATGAAAGCCCAGATGAAAACGCCGCCCGATGGGCGGCGTTTTGCCTTGTACTGTTGCGATGGTCAGTCGACCTTGTTGAGATCGACGCCCTTGGTTTCCTTGACGAAGATCATGCCGATCACGAAGGTGACGGAAGCGATGATGATCGGATACCAGAGGCCGTAATAGATGTCGCCCTTGGCCGCGCTGAGCGCGAAGACGCCAGCCGGGAGCAGGCCGCCGAACCAGCCATTGCCGATGTGGTAAGGCAGCGACATGCCGGTATAGCGGATGCGGGTCGGGAACATCTCGACGAGGATTGCCGCAATCGGGCCGTACACCATCGTCACGTAGATGACGAGGATGGTCAGGATGGCGATGGTCAGCACCCAGTTCACCTGCGCAGGATCGGCAACCATCTTGAATGCACCGGCATTGGGGATGGTGTAGACGGCCTGCTCGGTGCTGACGCCGAGGCCTTCAGCTTCGCTTTGGGTCAGAAGCTTCTGCTTCACGAGGTCCGCGGCGGAAACCATGGTCTTGGTGTCGCCGGCGCGGATGGCTTCGGCGTTGAGCTGAAGTTCCGGGTTGGCGGCGACGAAGGCGTCGAGCTTGCTATCCGGCACTTTCGCCGGGTCGCGAACGAGCGGGAAACCGGCCTTCTGCAAGGCGAGGTTCACGTCGTGAGCCAATGCCGACTGCCTGGCTGCGGCATCTGCCCCGGCCTGGGCCGCGTCATAGGACTGGATCGTGCTGTCGCCGATTGTGATGGTCGCAGGCGTTCCCGCCGCTGCCGTCTGCACGATCTCATAAGGCACCGAGCTCTTGGCGAGGAAGCTGGTCGCAACATCGCAGGACGTGGTGAACTTTGACGTGCCGGTGGCGTTGAACTGGAAGTTGCAATCGCCGGGGGCTGCCGTAACGGTCGCCTTGATGGTCTGTTCAGCCTGGGCCAGTGCCGGATTGGCAGCGCCGGTCAGCGCCTTGAACAGCGGGAAGTAGGTCACGGCAGCGAGCAGAAGGCCTGCCATGATGATGGGCTTGCGGCCGATCTTGTCCGACAGCCAGCCGAAGAAGACGAAGCCGCCGGTGCCGATCAGGAGCGCGATGGCCACCATGATGTTTGCCGACTGGTTTTCGACCTTCAGAACGTTTTGCAGGAAGAACAGCGCGTAGAACTGGCCGCAATACCAGACAACGGCCTGACCGGCGGTGAGGCCGAAAAGGGCGATGAGGGCGATCTTGGCATTCTTCCACTGGCCGAAAGCCTCGGAAAGCGGGGCCTTGGAGGTCTTGCCTTCTTCCTTCATGCGCTTGAATGCGGGCGATTCGCTCATCTGCATGCGGATCCAGACGGAAATACCGAGCAGGAGCACCGATACGAGGAACGGAACGCGCCAGCCCCAGGCTGCGAAGGCTTCCTTGCTGAGCATGGTCTGGATGCCGAGGATCACGAGCAGCGACAGGAAAAGGCCGAGCGTTGCCGTGGTCTGGATCCATGAGGTGAAGAAGCCGCGGCGATTGTTCGGCGCATGTTCGGCCACATAGGTTGCCGCGCCGCCATATTCACCGCCGAGTGCCAGGCCCTGCAACATGCGCAGAACGATCAGGATGATCGGTGCGAAGATGCCGAGCGTGGCGGAACCGGGCAGAAGACCGACCAGGAAGGTCGAGGCGCCCATGATGACGATGGTGACGAGGAACGTATATTTACGGCCGACGAGGTCGCCGATACGTCCGAAGACGAGCGCGCCGAAGGGGCGCACGAGGAAGCCTGCCGCGAAGGCGAGCAGAACGAAGATGTTTCGGGTTGCTTCCGGATATTCGTTGAAGAAGGCCGCGCCGATGAAGGACGCCAGCGTTCCGTAGAGATAGAAATCGTACCATTCGAAGACGGTACCGAGCGAGGACGCAAAGATGACCTTGCGTTCTTCGCCCGTCATTTTCTGCGCGCCGACCTCGGCGCTTGACGAGACTGCCATGAATCTGTCCTCCCAAACAGAGCTATATAGGTGCGGTCTTTCCTCACCGGGACAATGAAGACCGCTGGTGCGCCTTGACCGGTTCCTCTCCCTTCAAGGCGCTCTCCTCACATTTGCATGATGACCTGAATTCGCAGATTCGGGCAGTAGTCTTTAGTATGATGCAGAATTGCCAGCTTGTTTTAGAGCCTGTTCCGAAAGTCGCCCTGTGCGGCTGCAAATGGAAACTTGTCTCAAGTTCCGGTGCTCGAAAATCACCATTTTCGCACACAGGCCGCTTTTTGCTTCAGGCTCTCACTGTCGAAGCGCATGGAGAGGCAAAAAATGCGCAACTTGTCATGCTGGAGAATTGACTCCATCCATAAACCGCGTAAAAGCAGGGACGAACGAAGGAGAACCCGCGTGGATCGCGTCAACGTAGCGTCAGTTTCGCCTGGAACTGCCGGCATTTCTGCCGGGGCAGCGCGCATGCCTTCGATTTCCAAAACACTCACGGCCATTACCAAAACGACCACGAAAACGGTCTGATTCCCTTGGCCTGCTCGCCCTCTCCCCGGGTCTGGCCCGGGGGCGGAAGTCCCGCGTGGCCTGCGGGGTTCCGAATCTGGAAGCGGAGAGGGACAGGAGACGAAAAATGGGTTTCAAGGTTGCAGTTGTCGGCGCCACCGGAAATGTCGGGCGCGAAATGCTCAATATTCTCGAAGAACGCGGCTTTCCCGCTGATGAAGTTGTGGCGCTCGCATCGCGCCGCAGCCAGGGCACGGAAGTGTCCTATGGCGACCGGACGCTGAAGGTCAAGGCGCTCGACACATATGATTTCTCCGACACGGATATCTGCCTGATGTCCGCTGGCGGCGAGATTTCCAAGGAATGGTCGCCGAAGATCGGCAAGCAGGGCTGCGTCGTCATCGATAATTCGTCGGCCTGGCGTTATGATGCCGAAGTGCCGCTGATCGTGCCGGAAGTGAACCCGGACGCAGTCGAAGGTTTCGCCAAGAAGAACATCATCGCCAACCCGAATTGCTCGACCGCCCAGCTGGTCGTGGCGTTGAAGCCGCTGCACGATGCCGCCAAGATCAAGCGTGTGGTTGTTTCGACCTACCAGTCGGTTTCCGGCGCGGGCAAGGAAGGCATGGATGAACTGTTCGAGCAGTCACGCGCGGTCTTCGTGGCCGATCCTGTGACGGCGAAGAAGTTCACCAAGCGCATCGCCTTCAACGTGATCCCGCATATCGATGTCTTCATGGAAGACGGCTACACCAAGGAAGAATGGAAGATGGTGGCCGAAACCAAGAAGATGCTTGATCCGAAGATCAAGCTGACGGCAACGGCTGTTCGCGTTCCGGTCTTCATCGGTCACTCCGAAGCGGTCAATATCGAGTTCGAAAACCCGATCACGCCGGAAGAAGCGCGCGAGATCCTGCGTGAGGCTCCGGGCTGCCAGGTTGTCGACAAGCATGAAAACGGCGGTTACATCACGCCTTATGAATCCGCTGGCGAAGACGCGACCTATATCAGTCGTATCCGCGAGGACATCACGGTCGAGAACGGCTTGGCCATGTGGGTTGTTTCGGACAATCTGCGCAAGGGTGCCGCACTCAACACGATCCAGATCGCCGAACTTCTGGTCGCGCGCGGCCTCATCAAGCCGAAGGCGCTTGCCGCCTGATCCGCTTTATCCGTACTGATGATGAAAAGCGCCGGTTTTCCGGCGCTTTTTGTTAAGGGGAGGTTGTCGGCGCGGTTGTCCGTCGGGCAATCGTGATTATTCCGCCTGCGCCTCGATATTTTCCATATCGTCGTCGGAAAGGCCGAAATGATGGCCGATCTCGTGGATCAGCACATGGGTGATGATGTCGCCCAGCGTTTCCTCATGCTCCGCCCAATAGTCGAGGATCGCGCGGCGATAGAGCGTGATGCGGTTCGGGCCCTCGCCGGTCTGAAGGCTGAACCGCTCGCCGATGCCGCGGCCTTCGAAAAGGCCGAGCAGGTCGAAAGGCGTTTCCAGCCCCATATCCTCGATGATCTGATCGTCAGGAAAATCGGCGATCTGGATGATGATGTCGCCGCACAACGCACGAAACTCCTGCGGCAGATGCGCAAGAGCCTCGATCGCGATGGATTCGATTTCGTCCAGCGAGGGCGAGAGACGTCCCGCCCAGTCGCCGCTTTGATCTTCTCGGGCCATTCCAGCCAATCGTGTCCTATTCAATGTCTCAGGCCACCGGGCTCTTGCAGGCCATATATGGTGCTTTCCGTCATTATGCCCAGGGACGCTGTTCGGCGCGCCTGGCCTCGAACGCGTCGATGCTGCCGGCCTTTTCCATCGTCAGGCCGATATCGTCCAGGCCGTTGAGCAGGCAATGGCGCTTGAAATCGTCGAGGTCGAAGGAAATCGTGCCGCCATCGGGGCCGTGGATTTCCTTGGTTTCGAGATCGACGGTGAGGGTGGCATTGGCGCCGCGCGAAGCGTCGTCCATCAGCTTGTCCAGGTCTTCCTGGGCGACCTTGATCGGCAGGATGCCGTTCTTGAAGCAGTTATTGTAGAAGATGTCGGCGAACGAGGTCGAGATCACGCAGCGAATGCCGAAATCGAGCAGGGCCCATGGCGCATGTTCGCGCGAGGAACCGCAGCCGAAATTGTCGCCCGCAACGAGGATCTGCGCATTGCGGTAGCCGGGCTTGTTCAGGACGAAATCCGGGTTTTCCGTGCCGTCTTCGTTGAAGCGCATTTCGGCGAAAAGCCCCTTGCTCAGACCCGTGCGCTTGATCGTCTTCAGGTAATCCTTCGGAATGATCATATCCGTATCGATATTGACGATCGGCAGGGGGGCGGCGACGCCCGTGAGCTTGGTGAACTTATCCATGTCCTGAACCTGTCGGTTGGGAATTTGCAATTTGCAAACTGGTTTACATCAGCTTGACCGAGAGTCAACGTTTGAGGCCATAACTGCCCAATAGGTCGCAACTCCAGGCCTGTTTCGGGAACCGTCCGCCGCGCGGACAAGCGCGGCGGAAGGTTCGTCTGTCGGTCAATGCGCATAATCCTGTCTGGAAACCGCGTCAAGTTTTCCGGATCATGCGTCTTTGACGCAGTTTGCGAAATTATCGAACGTCCAGCGCGATGCCGCCGGTTTCGCTGCCGGTCAGGCGGCGGGATTTGCCATCCGCGCCGACGACGATCGTATAACGCCTGCGCCGCATGGAGAGATTGGGCGACATCGCCACATCGATGGCCGGATCGAACTGCAAGGTGATGCGCCACAGTTCCGGCTTGATCGTCTCCTCCACGGCGATGATGCGGGCATCGAACGGCGTGGTGTGAAACAGGCCGGCGATGCGCTGCCCGACGCGGTAAGGCGCGGTCTCGCCCTCGATGGATGCGGTCTCCACCTTGCCATTGGCGGCAAGCGTGTTCCAGTCGCGCGTGCCGGACTGGCGCGCCACAAGGTCGAGCGCCTTGCCGTGACTGATGGCGATGCCTTCCTCGCTCAAGGCCTGCCGCAGACGGCGGGCCTGATGCTTGAAGTCAACATTATGGGTCCCAGCGATGATGGCTGTGGTCATTGTTTTCGCTCCTGGTTGTGAGCGGCGTTTTCATGAACGGGTGCCCGCATTGCCGTTTCTGCCGTCACCGGAACAAAAACGTGAAACAGAAATGCTTTACCAAGGCCGTGAGGCTGCGGGCGGCGGGTGCATTCCAACCGAAGGCTGGAAAATAGGCGTGTCGATACAGGATTTCAAGGCCCGGTCAGTTCGTGCTCCTGTTCGTGTTCTCGGGCTTGCGCTGCCGTGCCGTTCGGTGCACAAATCGGGGTATGAAAACCGTTGTTCGTCCCCGCCGTTCCGTCCTGTTCGTTCCGGCCGCCAATGCACGCGCATTGGAAAAATCGCTGACGCTTTCCGCCGATTGCGTGATCTATGATCTGGAGGATTCGGTTGCCCCGGAGGCGAAGGTTGCGGCCCGCGATGCGCTTGCCGCGCACTTTGCGGCCCATCCGAATGTTGCCTTTGAGCGCATCGTGCGCGTCAATGGGGCGGAAACGCCATGGGGTGGGGACGATGTTGCGGCGGCGGCAAAGATGGGCGCGGATGCGGTCCTTCTGCCGAAAGTGGAGCGCCCGCAGGACGTGATCGATGCCGCCAACCGGCTCGACCGGCAGGATGCCGATCCGGCGGTCGGTGTCTGGGCGATGATCGAAACCGCGCGCGGCATTCTCAATGCCGATGAGATTGCGGTTCTTGGGCATCGTTCGGCGGTGCGGCTTGCCTGTTTTGTCGTCGGGCCGAACGATATTGCGCGGGAGACCGGCGTGCGCCCGCAAGCGGGGCGGCCTTATCTGGTGCCATGGCTGATGCAGATCGTGCTTGCCGCACGCGCCGGCGGGATCATCGTTCTCGACGGCGTTTACAATGATTTTCGCGACAGCGCGGGCTTCGAGGCGGAATGCGCGCAAGGCGCCGCCATGGGGTTCGACGGCAAGACGCTGATCCATCCGGGCCAGATCGAGGCGGCCAACCGGGCCTTCTCGCCAACCGGGGAGGAGGTGGCGCATGCGCGCGCCGTTGTCGAAATCTTTGCCCGGCCGGAAAATGCCGACAAGAGCGTCGTTTCGCTGGATGGGCAGATGGTCGAACGTCTGCATCTCGAAATGGCCGAGCGTGTCCTCGCCAAAGCAGGCGTAAAGTTATAACAGAGGAAGCAACAGCATGAAGTTATACCGTTTCATCACTGGCCCCGACGATTCCGCATTCTGCCATCGAGTCACCGCAGCGCTCAACAAGGGCTGGCAGCTCTATGGCTCGCCGACCTATGCCTTCAATGCGGCAACCGGCGTCATGCATTGCGGCCAGCCGGTGGTGAAGGAAGTCGACGGCGTCGATTACACGCCGGATATCAAGCTCGGCGAATATTGATGACTGTCCGCCGCATCGTCGCCAATATCGCCACCGGTGATCCAGCGGCGGCAAAGCGCTTCTATGGCGATTTGCTGGGCCTTGATGTGGCGATGGATTTCGGCTGGATCGTCACCTATGCGACCGATGCGGAGGCGCGGGTGCAGGTGAGCATCATGAGCGAAGGCGGATCGGGTACGCCGGTGCCCGATCTTTCCATCGAGGTGGATGATGTCGATGCCGTGCTGGAACGTGCGGTCGCACTGGGATTTCCCGTCGCATACGGTCCGGCCGATGAGGAATGGGGCGTGCGCCGTTTCTTCACGCGGGACCCTTACGGTCGGCTTGTGAATATTCTGACCCACAAGCGTTGAAAAAGGCCGGTTTCCCGGCCTTTTTCTTATGGGTTTAATTCAAGCCGCGCTTTTCAATCATCGCGTCCGGTGTCGGCATTTTGCCGCGAAACGCCTTGTAAAGCTCTTCCGGGTCGCGGCTGCCGCCGGCGGCATAGATATGCTGCTTCAGTTTTGCCGCCAGTTCCGGATTGAAGGCGTCGCCGGTTTCCTCGAAGGCCGAGAAAGCGTCCGCATCCAGCACTTCCGACCACATGTAGGAATAGTAACCGGCGGAGTAGCCGTCGCCGGAGAAGACGTGGGTGAAATGCGGCGTGCGGTGGCGCATGATGATCGCATCCGGCATGGAAAGCTTTGCCAGCGTTTGCGTTTCAAAAGCCAGCGGATCGGCGATCTTCTCCTTGCCGGTGTGGAAGGCCATATCCACCAGCGCGGATGAGGTAAACTCGACCGTGTTGAAGCCCGCATTGAAGGTGCGGGCCGCAAGCACCTTGTCGAGGAGCGCCTTCGGCATGGCTTCGCCGGTGCGGTAGTGCACGGCGTATTTTTCCAGAACGGCGGGGACAGTCAGCCAGTGTTCGTAAAGCTGCGAGGGCAGTTCCACGAAATCGCGCGAGACGGCGGTGCCGGAAACGGCAGGCCACGTCACATCCGACAACAGCCCATGCAGCGCATGGCCGAATTCGTGGAACAGCGTGCGCGCATCGTCGAGCGAGAGCAGGGCCGGTTCGCCTGCCTTGGGCTTGGCGAAATTCATGACATTGTAGATGATCGGCTTTTGCCCATCGCCAAGCTTGTGGCTCGATTGCAGGGAACTCATCCACGCGCCCGAACGCTTCGATGTGCGGGCGAAATAATCGCCAAGGAACAGGCCGCGCTCGCTGCCATCGGCGTTGAACACCTGAAACACCCGCACATCCGGGTGCCATGCGGTAATGCCCGTCTTCTCCTCGAAGCGGACGCCGAACAGTCGACCTGCCACATCGAAAGCCGCTTCGATGATCTTTTCAAGCTGAAGATAGGGCTTCAGTTCCGCCTCATCGAAGGCGAAGCGCTCGGCGCGCAGCCTCTCGGCGTAGAAGCGCCAGTCCCAGGGCGCGACCTTGTGGTTGCCGCCATCGGCTGCGATGAGACGCTCCAGTTCCGCTTCCTCTTCCGCCGCCTTGGCGCGCGCCTTGTCCCAGACCGGCTCCAGCAGGTCCATCACCGCCTTCGGGGTCTTGGCCATGGTGTCGTCGAGCTTGTACGCGGCAAAATTGGCGTAACCGAGCAGATGGGCTTTGCGCTCGCGCAGTTCCACCATCTCGCGCACGATGTCGCGATTATCGGTTTCGCCGCCATTTTCACCGCGCTTCGCCCAGGCGTTGAATGCCTGCTCGCGCAGGCCACGATTTTCGGAGAAAGAAAGGAACGGCTCGACGATGGAACGCGACAGCGTAACCGCCCAAGCGTCGGGCTTGCCGCGTTCGGCGGCAGCGCTCTGCATGGCGTTTTTCAGGAAATCCGGCAGACCGGCAAGATCGGCCTCGTCGGTGATAAACAGCGCCCAGCCGGATTCGTCTTTCAGCACATTCTGCCCGAAACGCGCGCCAAGCCCCGCCAGCTTCTCATTGATGCCCGCAAGCTCCGTCTTGCCTGCCGCATCGAGCTTCGCGCCGGAACGGACGAAACCCTTCCACGTCTTTTCCAGAACACGCTTGGTCTCGGTGTCGAGGTCCAGCATGTCGCGATTTTCATAAAGCGCGTCGATACGGGCGAAAAGCGCGGGGTCCATCATGATGCGCGAATAATGACGCGACATTTTCGGCGCGATTTCGCGCTCCAGCGCCTGGATCGTGTTGTTGGTATGCGCGCCCGCGCGCAGCCAGAAAACGGAGGAAACACGGTCGAGCGCCTTGCCCGTCAGTTGCAGCGCCTTCAGCGTATTGTCGATGGTCGGCTCATCCTTCGCCCCGGCGATGGCTTCCACTTCGGCGAGGTCTTCCGCCAGCGCCACATCGAAGGCGGGGGCGAAATCCTCATCCCCGAAAGCGGTGAAATCCGGCAGGCCCAGCGGTCCGTTCCATTCGGTCAGCGCGTGATTATAAGCGGGCTTGTCGGACATGATGAAACTCCGGTTCGGGTTTGTTCGAGGTGAACCAGACTTAGGACCTGGCTGTCGGTGGAGCAAGGGCTGAACAGTGAAATAGCACTATGGCGATGCCATCGCCGCCCGGATGGGCGTTCCGGCCCCATATCCTTTCTGCCCTGGCGGCTTTTGCCGCGTGCAGTCCGACGGTCGGGCCAAAAAGCGTTCGACATCGTCTCGCAAGGGCTTGACTTTATGGGCGACCAAGCGCAAATCACGCCCGCTGCCAATTTTCGTGGCGGCAATTTCAACCGGAGTTTTATTCTCTTATGCCCAGCGACAGTCACAGTCGATTGTTTCAGCCGTCAAGGCAGTTCGTGATCTGATCGCTCGCGGTCGGCTTGCACGGTCTGCCTTCGACGGCGGATCGACAGAAAGGCAAGCCCCATGACCGGCCTTAAGCCCGACAACGACTTCTTCCCGGAAGTCCTCAATGTTGCCGACCTCCCTGCTGCCGCCATTGCAAGCCGCATTGCGGACATGCGCACCGGCGACGCGGTGGAACTCGTCAACGAACTCGATGCCGATGATGTCGTCGCCGTCATCGCGCAGCTTTCGCACGACGATGCCATCCGTCTGCTCGACCAGCCGGAGCTGCATCGCGCGGCCGAAATCATCGCGACCCTTTCGCCCGGCCTCGCAAGTCTTTTGCTCGACGGCATGTCGGCGGACCGTGCAACCGACGTTTTCCAGGAATTGGACGATGACGACCGCGCACGGCTTTTTCCCATTCTCGCGCCTGAAACAAAGGCGGCGCTGAAAAAGCTGATGGGCTATCCGCCGAATACGGCAGGCTCGCTCATGACCATCGAATTCATCGCCGTCCCCTCCAACTGGAATGTCGGCCAGACGCTGGAACATATCCGCAAGGTGGAGCGTACCCGCGAGACGGTTTATGCGATCTATGTCATCGATCCGGTCAGCCGCGTCCTGCTGGGCGTGGTCAGCCTGCGCCGCCTCATCATCCGCCAGCCGGACGAACCCATCCTGTCGATCGCCCGCGAAGACGAGCCGATCACCATTTCGCCGCTGGCAAGCCGCGAGGAAGTCGCCCGGCTTTTCCGCAAGCACGACCTTCTGGCCGTGCCGGTGGTGGATGAGGGGCGCCATATCATCGGCATCGTGACGGTCGATGACGTGCTGGACGCCATGACGGAAGAGGCGAGCGAGGACACCTATCGTTTCGGCGGCATGGAGGCGCTCGACAAGCCCTATATGCGCATCGGCTTCGGCGAGATGCTGAGGAAGCGCGCCGGCTGGCTCGGCATTCTGTTTCTCGGCGAAATGCTGACCGCAAGCGCCATGCAGCATTTCGAGGCGGAACTGGAAAAGGCGCTCGTGCTCACCCTGTTCATCCCGCTCATCATGTCGTCGGGCGGCAATTCCGGCTCACAGGCAACCTCGCTCATTATCCGCGCGCTTGCCTTGCAGGAAATCAGGCTCAAGGACTGGTGGCGCGTTGCCCTGCGCGAGATACCGTCCGGCCTTGCGCTCGGCAGTTTCCTGGGCTGCATCGGCATCATCCGCATCGCCACATGGCAGACGCTCGGCATTTATGACTATGGCGAACACTGGATTCTGGTGGCATTCACCGTGGGCATGGCGCTGGTCTGCATCGTGACATTCGGCTCGCTGACGGGCTCGATGCTGCCCTTCATACTGCAAAGGCTGGGCTTCGATCCGGCAAGCGCGTCCGCGCCTTTCGTTGCCACGCTGGTGGATGTGACGGGCCTCGTGATTTATTTCAGCGTCGCG
Organism: Brucella anthropi; assembly: GCF_046630315.1. GTDB lineage: Bacteria > Pseudomonadota > Alphaproteobacteria > Rhizobiales > Rhizobiaceae > Brucella > Brucella anthropi_A. The sequence continues at coordinate 61,544 of NZ_LQBD01000002.1, forward strand.
CTGGTCATCCTGTCGGGCACGCTGTTGTAGGCCCGGCTGACAAAAAACTGACAGATTAGCGGTGTAAAAGCCGATTGAAATCCGGGTTTTACGGCCTAAATAAGAGGCAGTTTCGCGCTGCCTCTTTCTAAAACGCAAAAAAACCTGTAAGAGCGCCGCATTGTTTTTCCGCGCGGGTCTGTTGGCGCGGCTCCCAACTCATATAGAAGTGATCTCCATATGGAATTGCGTAATATCGCTATTATCGCACACGTCGATCATGGCAAAACCACACTGGTCGATGAACTCCTGAAGCAGTCCGGCTCGTTCCGCGAGAACCAGCGCGTTGCAGAACGCATGATGGATTCCAACGACATCGAAAAGGAACGCGGGATCACCATTCTCGCCAAGGCCACTTCGGTTGTCTGGAAAAATACGCGCATCAACATCGTCGACACGCCGGGCCACGCCGATTTCGGCGGCGAGGTTGAGCGTATCCTGTCGATGGTGGACGGCGCCATCGTTCTCGTCGACGCCGCCGAAGGCCCGATGCCGCAGACGAAGTTCGTCGTCGGCAAGGCGCTGAAGGTCGGCCTCAAGCCCATCGTGGCGATCAACAAGATCGACCGTCCCGATGGCCGTCATGAGGAAGTCGTCAACGAAGTGTTCGACCTCTTCGCCAATCTCGACGCGACCGACGAACAGCTCGATTTCCCGATCCTCTACGGTTCGGGCCGTAACGGCTGGATGGCGCTGAGCCCGGAAGGCCCGAAGGATGAAGGTCTGGCGCCGCTGTTCGACCTCGTGCTGAAGCATGTTCCGGCTCCGAAGGTTGCCGAAGGTCCGTTCCGCATGATCGGCACGATCCTCGAAGCCGATCCGTTCCTGGGCCGCATCATCACCGGCCGCATCCATTCCGGCTCCATCAAGCCGAACCAGGCCGTCAAGGTTCTGGGTCAGGACGGTTCGCTGCTCGAAAACGGCCGTATCTCGAAGATCCTCGCTTTCCGCGGCATCGAGCGCCAGGCCATTGACGAGGCGCAGGCAGGCGACATCGTCGCCATTGCCGGTCTTTCCAAGGGCACCGTCGCCGACACGTTCTGCGATCCTTCGGTCAGCGAACCGCTTGCCGCCCAGCCGATCGATCCGCCGACCGTGACCATGTCCTTCATCGTCAATGACAGCCCTTATGCGGGCACCGAGGGCGACAAGGTGACGAGCCGCGTCATCCGCGACCGTCTGCTGAAAGAAGCCGAAGGCAATGTCGCGCTGAAGATCGAGGAATCGACCGAGAAGGATTCGTTCTTCGTGTCCGGCCGCGGTGAATTGCAGCTAGCGGTTCTGATCGAAAACATGCGCCGCGAGGGCTTCGAGCTTGGCGTTTCGCGTCCGCGCGTCGTCATGAAGGACGGCGAGAACGGCGAAAAGCTGGAGCCGGTGGAAGAAGTCGTCATCGACGTCGATGAGGAATATTCCGGTACCGTCGTGCAGAAGATGTCCGAGCGCAAGGCTGAAATGGTCGAGCTGCGTCCTTCGGGCGGCAATCGCGTGCGTCTGGTGTTCTATGCGCCGACCCGTGGCCTCATCGGCTATCAGTCGGAACTTTTGACCGATACGCGCGGCACGGCGATCATGAACCGCCTGTTCCATGACTACCAGCCATATAAGGGCGAGATCGCAGGCCGCAACAACGGCGTTCTGATCTCCAACGATCAGGGCGAGGCTGTGGCTTACGCACTGTTCAACCTTGAAGATCGCGGCCCGATGATTATCGACGCCGGCGTCAAGGTCTATCAGGGCATGCTGATCGGCATCCATAGCCGCGACAACGACCTGGAAGTGAACGTCTTGAAGGGCAAGAAGCTCACCAACATCCGCGCCGCCGGCAAGGATGAAGCCGTGAAGCTCACCCCGCCGATCAAGATGACGCTGGAACGCGCTCTGTCGTGGATTCAGGATGACGAGCTGGTCGAGGTGACGCCGAAGTCGATCCGCCTTCGCAAGCTCTATCTCGACCCGAATGAGCGCAAGCGCTTTGAAAAGAGCAAGTCGTCGAGCGCTGCATAAGCCCGACAGAATAAAGAAAACGGCGTCTTCGGGCGCCGTTTTTGTTTGGGTTGTTCTTGGAGTTCGCCGCGACAATAGCGCATTTTCGAGCCAAAAGTGTGAAACGGTCTTGCGTTTGGAAATGCGGCAAAAACAAATAGATAGAGCGGTTCCAACTTTTCCGCTAAAACGGGAATCGCTCTAGGACTGCATCATGCCTTGATTGCGTTTGAGCCTAAATCTGGCCGATTGGCGCGTAGTCGGCCCCGTCGACCGAAGATGGACGGCCCGCAAGGTTGATGCGGCTTACACGCTGCGGGGTTTCGGCGATGACCTTGCCGCGCTTGACCACCTTGAGGCGGTTTGCCTTGAGCCGCAGCGCCTCGATCGGATCGCGTGCCTGCAACACCACGAAATCGGCATTGCAGCCTTTTTCAAGCCCGTAGCCTTCAAGGCCCAGCGCCTTCGCGGAATTGACGGTCAGCGCATCGAAAACCTGGCGTTTGCCTTCGATGGAGGTCATCTGCGCGACATGGATCGCCATGTGGCCGACTTCCAGCATGTCGCCGGAACCCATCGAGTACCAGGGGTCCATCACGCAGTCATGGCCGAAAGCGACATTGATGCCCGCCGCCATCAGTTCCGGCACGCGGGTCATGCCGCGGCGCTTCGGATAGGTGTCGGCGCGGCCTTGCAGCGTGATGTTGATGAGCGGGTTGGGAATGGCATTCATCTTCGCTTCCGCAATCAGCGGAATGAGCTTCGAGACGTAATAATTGTCCATGGAATGCATGGAGGTGAGGTGCGAGCCGGAGACACGGCCCTGAAGGCCGAAGCGCATGGTTTCGGCGGCTAGCGTTTCCACATGGCGCGACATCGGATCGTCGCTTTCGTCGCAATGGATGTCGACCGGCAGGCCGCGTTCGGCGGCAATGCGGCAGAGCGCTTCCAGCGAAGCTCCGCCATCGGCCATGGTGCGCTCGAAATGCGGAATGCCGCCAACCACGTCGAGGCCCATGTCGAGCGAACGGTTGACGAGATCGACCGCGCCCGGTGAACGGTAATAGCCATCCTGCGGGAAGGCCACGAGTTGCAGGTCGATATAGGGTTTCACCTTCTCGCGCACTTCGATCATCGCTTCGGCGGTGAGAAGGCGCGGATCGCTGACATCGACATGGCTGCGGATGGCGAGCAAACCTTGGGCGACCGCCAGATCGCAATAGCGCAGCGCGCGCTCCACCATGGCTTCGACGGTGAGCATCGGCTTCAGTTCGCCCCAGAGCGCGATGCCTTCCAGCAGCGTGCCGGAGCGGTTGAGCCGCGGCAGGCCGAGCGACAGGGTCGCGTCCATGTGGAAATGCGGATCGACGAAAGGCGGGGTTACGAGCCGGTCGGTGGCGTCGATTTCCTCCGCCGCCTGATGCTCGGCCCTGGAGGGCACGATATCGGCAATCCTGCCGTCCCTGACCAGAATGTCCTGCATCTGGCGACCGTCAGGAAGATTGGCATTTCTCACGATCAAATCGAACATGGCGGACCTTTCGTTCTGGTTGGCGAGAACCGAGCCGTAAAAGCGCATTCGTGCATTGGCTTAATCTCTATATCCGCTGGGTGCGATGCGGGGAAGAGGCGGGAAGGGGTCGTCATCGTCGATGGAAAGTGTTAGGGCGCAAAGGACATTATTTCGGGATTGCCATGTTCACGATCAGCCGCGTTGAAACCTTCAGTCAGGAGATCAGGAAAAGCCGCTTTCTGGCGATTGCCGCGCCGGCTGCGAGCGAACAGGCGGCAAAGGATTTTCTGGGCGAATATTCCGATCTTTCCGCGACGCACAATTGCTGGGCCTGGCGGATGGGGCAGAACTATCGTTTCAGCGACGATGGCGAGCCGAGCGGAACGGCGGGCAAGCCGATCCTGCAGGCAATCGACGGCCAGCAGCTGGATAATATCGTGGTCGTGGTCACGCGCTGGTTCGGGGGCATTCTGCTGGGAAGCGGCGGCCTGATGCGCGCCTATGGCGGCACGGCGGCAAGCTGTTTGCGACAGGCGGAAAAGACGGAGGTTATTCCGCTGGCGGGCTTTTCGCTTGCCTGCGATTTTTCCGATCACGCGCTCCTGAAAGCCCGCCTGACGGCAGTGGAGAATGTGACAATCGCACAGGAAAACTTCACCGGCACCGGCGTGGAAATGACAGGCGCCATGCCCATCGCCGCGCAGGATGATCTGTCGCGCCTCGTCACCGACATCACGCGCGGCAAGACGATCATCAAGTTCGACGATTAGTTTATAGCCGTCGTATATTGCTGGCGCTTGTTCTCATACATCAGCAGGTCGGCGCGCTTGGCGACCGTTTCCAGCTTTTCGCCCGGCATGCTCGTGGCCATGCCGATGGAGAGATTGAGCTTCAACTGCGAATAATACTGGTTGTTGAGATCGACCAGCCGCGTGATGTCTTCCACCATCGCTTCCGCGCCGCGTTCATCCACATAGGGCAGCACGACCGCGAATTCGTCGCCGCCGATGCGGGCGGCATGGCCGGGCTGCCTGACCGCCTCGTTCAGCACCTCGCCGATGCGGCGCAGAAGCCCGTCTCCGGCCGCATGGCCCCAATGGTCGTTCGCCACCTTGAGGCCATTGAGATCGATGATGATGATGGAAACCGGCGCATGGTTCTTGCGTTCCAGACGGTTCAGTTCGTCGACATAGAAAGCGCGGTTGTGAAGCTTGGTCAGCACGTCATGCTTGCCCAGATATTCGAGATAGGCTTCCGCCTTCTTGCGCGCCGTGATGTCGGTCAGCGCCACCTGCACCAGCGACCAGTCCGCTTCATGCCCCGGAAGAACGGACAATTGCAGCAGAAGATGCCGCTCTGTGCCGTCGAGCGCATAGTTCACCACTTCGCGGCGCTGGAACAGCACACCGTTCCACAGATCGATGAGCTGTTCGCGGAAATGGGTTTCCATCTCGTCCTTGAACACAAGCGGCAGGCTTTGCAGAAGCGTCTTCTTGTCGGGCGCGAGAAACAGCGCCAGCGTTTCATTGTTTATGTCCAGAACGCGGATTTCGCTCATGCACTGGCGCACGAATTCGGGATGCACGTCGGTGAACACGCGAAAATCGACAATGCCGCGCTGGCGCACATCGTCCATCAATTGCTTGATGCGGCTGAAATCCTCCACCCAGAGCGAAACCGGTGAATGTTCGAAAAGCCCTTGCGCGTGCTGCTTGTGCCGGTCCTGTTCGCGGCGGGCGTCCTCGCGCGCCGTCACATCCTCGATGGACAGGAGAACCCGCTCCCAGGAATGTTCGTATCCCGGCAGCACCACGCCCTTGAGCTGGATATCGAGACGCTTGCCGCCGAGCGTATAATTGACCGTATCGCTTGAAAAGGCATTGCCGCCATTCCACAGTTGCACCATCTCCTCGATATGCGGTTCCTGCATGTCGTCGCGGAAAACGCGTTCGAGATTGGCGACCAGATGGCCGACATTGTCCGCCTCGAAAAGCGAAAGCGTCTTGCGGTTGACCTTGAGCACCCGGATATGGCTGGTGCACTGGCGCAGCCGGGTCGTATCCTCCCGCAGGAAAGCCCCAAGATCGGTGACGCCCAGCGCCCGCCATTCATCGAACTGCCGGCGCAGGCCGCTATAATCCTCAAGCCACAGCGAGATGGGCGCAAGGTCGAAAATATTGGCGCTGTCGCTCAGGGCAGACTCGATATTCATGGATTCCCCCGCATTATCGTTGGCTTTTCCGCATTTCCAAACGCAAAACCGTTCAAAACAGGCTTCCGGGCCGGCTTCTCTTTTCCCATCGGAGAAAGTCACGATGGATTATTGGGAGCGGTTTATATTACGGGCGCCTTAGATAAACTAGAGCTTTTATTGTCTCGCAACTACGCTTTTATGTAGAAAAAGAGCTTGTTCCAAAAGTCGCCATACCGGTCTGCAAATGGCGCTTTTCTGCGCTCGGGCGCTCATGTAGGTTCAGTACACTGCGCTCCGGTACTCGAAAATCACCATTTTCGCCTCGGTCTGCCGCTTTTGGATTCAGGCTCTACGAAGGGCAGCTCTTCTTGGGGGGAGCTGCCCTGTCCAATGGTCTGCGGTGGTCAGTTCCCGATCGGCAGCCGGTGGCGGACAAGCGTGGTCCAGTAGGAGCATCCCCAGGTGATGACATCATCGTTGAAGTCATATTTCGGGTGATGGAGATTGGCGCTCGGGCCATTGCCGATATTGATCATGGCGCCCGGCACCTCGTTTAGCATGAAGGCGAAATCCTCGCCGCCAAGCGTCGCGGGCATGTCGCGCGTCACGCGGTCGGCACCGGCAACGGCTTCCGCGGCGATGGCCGCCAGTTCCGTTTCGCGCGCGTGATTGACGGTGACGGGATAGCTGCGCTGATAATCGAGCGTGGCCTTGGCCCCGAAGGCATCGGCAATGCCCTGCACGGCGCGGGTCAGTTTTTCCTCGATATGATCGCGCACGTCCTCGCGCAGCGTGCGCACCGTGCCGGTCAGCCGGATTTTCTGCGGGATCACGTTGAAGGCATCGCCGCCCTGTATGGTGGTGATCGAGATCACGGCGGAATCGAGCGGATCGATGGTGCGCGCCGTCAGCGTCTGGATTGCCTGGATGAGTGCGGCCGTCACCGGAATGGGATCAATGGTCTGGTGCGGGGAGGCGGCATGTCCGCCAACACCGTCAATGGTGATGTCGAGCACGTCGACCGATCCCATGATCGGGCCGGAATTGATGGTGAAATGCCCCACCGCGAGGTTGGGGCGGTTATGCATACCGTAGACCTCATCGACCGGCCAGCGCTTGAACAGACCGTCATCGATCATCGCCTTGGCGCCTGCGCCGCCTTCTTCGGCAGGCTGGAAGATCACGATCACCGTGCCGTCGAAGGCGCGGCTTTGCGCCAGTTCGCGGGCCGCGCCCATAAGCATGGTCGTGTGGCCGTCATGGCCGCAGGCATGCATCTTGCCCGGCGCTTTTGAAGCCCACGCCGCGCCGGTTTCTTCCAGAATAGGCAGGGCATCCATGTCGGCACGCAGGCCGATGGCCCGGCCCGAACGGTTCGACTGGCCGCGAATGACGCCGACGACGCCGGTGCGCCCGATGCCGGTCACGACCTCATCGACGCCTGCGGCGCGCAGCGCTTCGGCAACCTTGTCCGCCGTCCGGTTCACATCGTAAAGCAGTTCCGGATTTTCGTGCAGGTCGCGACGGAATGCGACGAGTTCGTCCAGCTGGTTCGACGTCCAGTTTTCAACCGGCATGTCAGGCTTCCTTGTCTTTTGGTTCGAGGCGGTAGCGGAAATCGCAATGGCTTGCGCCCTTCATGATGGTCTGGGTGCGTTCCAGCTTCATGTCGGGATTGTAGCCGATGCAGAAATCGCCATCGCGGTTGCAGGACAGCAGATGGCCGATATGGCCAAGACCCATCTCGCGATACATTTCCGAATAGCGGCAGCGCGTCACGTTGAAATCGAAATGATCCTCGCCCTGCGAAATAACGTCGATTTCCAGCGCGTTTTCCTTCGTCCAGAGCGGCTGGATATCGGCAAAATCCTGTATGGTGGGTGTGCGGCCGAGTTCTTCGGCAAAGCTCTTGCCCTGTTCGATGGCCGAACGGCTGACGGCTTCGCCGATTGCGGCCTGTGCTTCTTCCTCACCGGAACGTTCGCGAATAACCTCGTAAACATTCTTGAGAACCAGCGCCTCGATGCGGCGACGTTCGAGAATTGACATTTGATTCATGGACCTGACCTTTCACATGAACGTTGAATGAAATGGGTTAGAGATTTGGCTCGGTGAGATCCTTGCGCCGAAGCCATGCGAGATAGAAGGGGGCAATCTTCCGCGCGACCTTATGAAAAGGCAATGGCGCGGGTTCCGAGATGGGGAGCGCTAGTTCCTGAACCGGCTCACCGGCAAGCGCGCATGCGAATTCGCGGCCAAGCGACGTGCCAAGCGCAACGCCGCGCCCGTTGCAGCCGATCCAGGCCCAGCCATTGGGGCCGAGTTGATGGACACGCGGAAAGCGATCCCATGTCATGCCGATATAGCCGCTCCATACATGGGTGATTTCCGGCTCGCCCAGCGCTGGAAAGGCTTCTGCCATGTTGCGCGCCGTCTTGCGCCTGACGCGCTCAGCCACGTTGAAATCGCCCATCACCACGCCGCCGGTAATCAGCCGGTTGCGGGCATCGTAGCGGAAGAAACGCAGATCGCCGCGCGTGTCGGAAACGGCCTGCCTGCCGGGCAAGATGGTTGCGCGCAGATTGTCGCTGACGGGCGCGGTCGCCATCTGCCATGAGAGCACCGGCACGATGGTCCGGGCAAGGCGCGGGGCAAGCCCCTCGCGCAGCTCGCCCGTATAGGCGTTGGTGGCAAGCAGAAAGCCCTTGGCGCGCACCGTGCCGCTTGCGGTCTTGGCCTCCCAATGGTCGCTCATTTGAGCATAGGTGACGACCGGGCTTTGCTCGTGAATGATTGCGCCGTGGCGTTCGGCAGCCGCGGCAAGACCGCGCGCGAAAGCCAGCGGATTGATGTGGCCGCCGGTCGGGTTGAACATGCCGCCATGCCAGAAATCGCTGCCCAAAAGGCGCGATGTCGCGGACCGGTCGAGAAACTCTGCCGGAAATCCGAACCGCTTCCACGCATCCACGCGGTTTTGCGACAGCTTTACCCGGCCCGGCGAATGGGCAGGCTGGAACCAGCCGTTCTGCTCGGCTTCTGCATCAATATTCTCATCGCGCAGGATGGAGAAAAGAATGTCGGCGCTGTTGCCGATCAGTCTGGCAAAACGTTCGCCCGCGGCGCCATAGCGTTTGGCGATTGCATCGGGCTCGGCGGCGGTCATGGTGGGGATGACTTGGCCATTGTTGCGCCCGGATGCGCCCCAGCCGACGGCATTGGCTTCCAGCAGGATGACACGCTTGCCGCGTTTTGCCAGATGAAGGGCAGCCGAAAGCCCGGTAAAGCCGCCGCCGACAATGACGATATCGGCTTCCGCGTCACTGGTCAGCGGCTTCGCCGGTATGCGTTCGGGGGCGGTTGCGGCCCAGATGGAGGGTGGGAATTCTATCTTCTGCATGGCTTCACGTGGTTTCAAAACGAGGCGGTGTCCAGCCCCTGCCGGGAATGGAGGCAAGCAGGCGCTGTGTATAGTCATGTTGCGGATTGGCGAAGACTTGCGCGGTCGGCCCGGCTTCGGCGATCTCGCCCTTCGACATGACGATGATGCGGTCGCATAGCTGGGCCGCGACGCGCAGATCGTGGGTGACGAAAAGCAGCGACAGGTTGAGCCGCTCGCGCAAATCGGCCAGAAGCCGCAGAACCTGCGCCTGTACCGAGACGTCGAGCGCGGAGACAGGCTCGTCGGCGACGATGATGCGCGGCTCCAGAGCAAGCGCGCGGGCAATGCCGATGCGCTGGCGCTGCCCGCCCGAAAATTCATGCGGAAAACGGTCGGCGGCAGCGGGCGAAAGCTCCACCAGCTCCAGCAATGCGCGGGCTTTTGCGTGCGCCTCATCCTTCGGCACGCCATGGACGATTGGTCCTTGCGCAATCAGGTCCACGACGCGGCGGCGCGGGTTGAGCGAGGCCATCGGGTCCTGAAACACCATCTGGATGTCCTTGCGCATGGCGCGCACGTCCCGCGGGCTGGCGCTCAGGAAATCCCTGCCATGCACATCGACGCTGCCGCCATCGGCTTCCAGCAGGCGCGTGACGATGCGCGAAACAGTGGTCTTGCCGGAGCCGCTTTCGCCGACGACGCCCAGCGTCTCGCCCTCGCGCAGTTCGAACGAAAGGTCTTTCACGGCAGGCACGGCGCTGCGTTTGCCGGTCAGCAAGCCGCCGCGTGCCTTGAAGGTCTTGCGCAAGGCGCTCGCCTTGAGAATGACCGGCTGTTCAAGCGACGGTTTGGCCGGCGGCGGGGTGAGGGCTGGAACCGATGCGATCAGCGCCTTGGTATAGGCGTGCTGCGGGTGGTTCAGCACTTCGTTGGCCGGACCTTCCTCCACCAGTTCTCCAAGCCGCAGCACGGCCACGCGGTCGGCGATTTCCGCCACCACGCCAAAATCATGGGTGATGAACAGGATGCCGGTATCGTGTTCGCGTTGCAGGTCGCGGATCAGTTTCAGGATTTGCGCCTGCGTGGTCACGTCGAGCGCGGTGGTCGGTTCGTCGGCGATGATGAGACGCGGTTTCAGGATCAGCGCCATGGCGATCATGACGCGCTGGCGCTGCCCGCCGGAAATCTGGTGCGGATAGGCGTTATAGGCGGATTCCGGGTCCGGAATCTTCACCTCCGCCAGGATGTCCAGCACGGCGGCCCGGCGCGCCTTGCGTCCGAGCCTGGTGTGCAGGCGCAGCACCTCATCGATCTGCCAGCCGACCGTCTTTTGCGGGTTGAGCGCGGTCATCGGCTCCTGAAAGATCATGCCGATGCGGTCGCCGCGCAGCTTCTGCATGTCGGCTTCGCTGAGCGAATAAAGATCGATGCCTTCGAGCCTGATCGTGCCATGGGTCACGCGCACATGCGGTTCCGGCAGAAGGCGCATGATCGCCCCTGCCGAAAGCGACTTGCCGGAGCCGCTTTCGCCGACGAGGCAGACGATCTCGCCGGGATTGATGGTAAGCGAAAGGTCTTGCAGGGCATTAGGCCGGTCGGCGCCCTTCGGCAGCGCGATTTGCAGGTTTTTGATTTCAAGAACGGGTGCGGCGGTCATTATTTCTTCTGCCTCGGATTGAGCGCGTCGTTCAGGCCCTCGCCAAGCAGGCTGAAGGACAAAACGGTGAGCAGAATGGCGATGCCGGGAATGACGGAGCAAAACCAGTCGCTGCGCAGCACGGCGCGGCCCTGGCCGATCATGTTGCCCCAGCTTGCATAGTTCGGGTCGCCAAGACCGAGAAAGGCGAGCGCGCTTTCCATCAGGATGGACGTGGCCATAACGACAGATGCGAAGACGATCACCGGCGGCAGGGCATTCGGCAGGATTTCGCGGAAGATTATCGCGGCATTGCCGACGCCCAGATTGCGCGCGGCATCGATGAATTCGCGCTTGCGCAGCGCCAGAAACTCGGCCCGCACCATGCGGGCAGGCGCGGTCCAGGACACAATGCCGATGCAGATGATGATGTTTTCGATGGAAGAGCCGAAGATCGCCACCAATGTCAGAAGCAGCACAAAGCTTGGCACGGTCTGGAAGGCTTCGGTGATGCGCATCAGCACATCATCCACCCAGCCGCCATAATAGCCGGCAAGCGCGCCGATAATGATGCCGATCACGATCGAAATCAGGGTGGCCACCACGCCGATCAGAAGCGAGATGCGCGCGCCGTGGAAAATGCCAGCCATGATATCGCGCCCAAGCTGGTCGGTGCCGAGCGGCGTTGCGGCATTGACGAATGGCCAGACGAGCGGATCGCCCGCGCGGCGCAGCGGGTCGCCGGGCGCGATGACATCGGCCAAAAGCGCGATCAGCACCACGGCGATGAAGAGGATGAGGCCCAGCACGGCGGCGCGGTTGCGGCTGAAACGCTGCCACAGAATTCTTGTACGCGAGACTTGCGGGCGGGTGAGGGAAAGGTCCTGGGACGTCATGACAGTTCGATCCTGGAATCAAGCCGCGCATAGATGAGATCGGTGATGAAATTCACGATCACCACCAGCACCGAGCACAGGAAGATGATGCCCATCAGCGTGTTGAGATCACGCTTGATGACGGAGGTATAGGCAAGCTGGCCGAGGCCGGGCAGCGAAAAGATCGTCTCGATGACAACCGAGCCGCCAAGCACGGTGGAAAATTGCAGGCCGAGCAGCGTGACGACCGGCAGGAAGGCGTTGCGCATGATGTGGTGGAACATCAGCCTTGCGCCGCTGGCGCCCTTGGCGCGGGCCGTGCGCACATAATCGAGGTCGGCCACTTCCAGCACGCTGGTGCGCATCAGGCGCATATAGAAGGCGAGATAGATGAGCGACAGCGCCGTCGTCGGCATGACGAGGTGCACGGCAATATCCCACACATTCTTCCAGCCGGTGTAAAAACCGCCAAGCGTCTTGTAGCCGCCGACCGGCAGCCAGCCGAGCTTGACCGAAAAGACGAACATCAGGATGAGGCTGAGGAAGAAGCTCGGCATGGCATAGAAGACGAGGCCAAGCGTGGAAATCGCATTGTCGGTTAGCGAATAGGCGCGCCGCGCGGCGAAGGCGCCGAGCGCGATGCCGAAAATGAAGGCTACCGAAAGCGAGCAAACCATCAGCAGGAGCGTCGGCACGAGGCGGGCCTTCAGCACGTCCAGCACCGGCTGTTCGTAGACATAGGACCAGCCGAAATCGAACTGCGCCAGCTTGGTCATGTAAATCCACAACTGCACCCAGACCGGCTGGTCGAGACCATATTCGGCGCGCAGATTGGCGACGAATTGCGGGTCTGCGCCGCCCATGTCGCCGACAAGCGCGTCCACCGTATCGCCGGGGGCAAGCTTGATCAGCAGGAATGACCCGATCATGATGAGAAGAATGACGGGGATTGCCTGCAAGATGCGCCGCAGCGCAAAAGTCAGGATCGGGGGCAGGGGCATTGCGGATTATCCTGCAAGATATGCATTTCAGCATTCATGGAGAAGGCAGCCGCTGCCGATCGGTTGGCAGCGGCTTGGTCTGGCTTATCGGTCGATCCACAGATCGTACCAGCTGGAGGAATCCCAGCGCGGCGTGTTGTGATGGTTCTTCAACACCTTGTTGGTCACGCCGACGAACGGATGCTCGATGGCGAAGATAACCGGCAGGTCCTTCATCTCAAGCTGCTGGATCTGGTGGTAGAGATCGGCGCGCTTGGCCGGATCAAGCTCGGATGCGGCCTTGTCGATCAGGCTGTCCATTTCGTCGGACTTGTAGCCGAACTGGTTGGACCATGCCGTGCCGACCGGAGCGCCGGAGCGCAGCCAGACAGTGGTGGAGACCGCCGGATCGGAGCGGAACTGGTGCCAGCCGCTTGCCGTGTCGAAATCATGGTCGCGATAGACGCCGTTCAGGAAGCCCGGTGCGTCATTGGTCAGGATTTCGACGTCGATGCCGACTTCTTTCATGGCCTGAGCGTAATATTCAGCCCAAAGCTGCGTATATTCACCCCATGGGGCCGGGCGATGACGCAGCTTGAAGCGGATACCGTCTGGGCCAGCGGGATAACCGGCTTCGTCGAGCAGTTTCTTCGCCTTTTCAACATCATAGGGATAGGTCTGGACCTGATCCGTATAGTTGGCGCCGCCAGCGCTCGGGATCGGGCCGCGGCCCGGCTTGGCATAGCCGCGCATGATCGTCTTGATGGCGAAGTCGATATCGAGCGCGTGATAGATCGCCTGGCGGACCTTCAGATTGGCAAGGATCGGATTGCGCAGGTTGAACTCGATGGTCGAGTGGGCGACATTGTTCTCAAAACCCTTGGTGCCGGTGTCGAAGCGGCCATCCTTCTGAAGACGCTCGGTATCCGACATGGAAATGCCGTTGAAGGCGGTTTCCAGCATTTCGCCGGCTTCAAGCGCCGCGGCTGCGGCGGCCTTGTCCGGCATGAAACGCCAGATCACGCGGTCGAGATAGGGATATTCCTTGCCGCGCCAGTAATCATCGTTGCGCTCGGCAATGATGTGCTGGCCGCGCTCATATTCGACGAACTTGAACGGCCCCGTGCCAACCGGCGCGGCGTTGTATTTGTTCTTCAGAATATCCGTGCCTTCATAAAGATGCTTCGGCACCGGATGGCCGAGATCGGGCATGGCGGCGACCAGAAGGTCGAGCGGCATCGGCCTGGAATAGCGGAACACGGCCGTATGCGGATCGGTGCAGTCGACGGCTTCGAGATTGGCCTGAAGCGTCGTCGAATAGTTGAGCAGCTTCTTCCACAGGTTCATCGCGCTGTAGGAAACGTCATCGCAGGTGAAAGGCTCGCCGTCATGCCAGCGCACATTCTCGCGCAGCTTGAAGGTGATGGCCTTGCCGTCTTCCGAGGATGACCAGCTTGTGGCCAGAACCGGCACATAGCCCTCATAGGTGCGGTCGATCAGCGGCTCCATGATGCGGCCGGTGATCTGGTAGACGCCGGTGGAGGCGCGCAGCGCAGGGTTGAGTACACCCTGCTCGGTGTTCATATGGACGATGACCGTGCCGCCGCGCTTCACCTCTTCGGCGTGCGAAGACGCCGCCGCAAGCGAAAACGCGGCGACAAACAGGCCAAGGCCAGTTTTTCTGATATGCATTCTCTGTTCCCCTGAAGGACGTTGAGGGAGGGCTTTCAAGCCTCTTTTCCCGCAGGTCCCAATATTGTTCAAGCCCCTGAAATTGCAGAGAAATGCTGTTTCCGGGCGCCTTTATCGCATGCAAGCATCGATATGCTAGAATCCATGGCGATAATGTCAAGGCAAACCAATATGCCGGGCAAAATTGGTAAAATTTCTCGACCAGCCTGCGTTAATAAATGTCGATTTTCCACGTCGGCGTTGGTCGACGAGCCGGTTTTCTCCCGAACAGGACGCGAATCCGGGCAAACAAGGCCGTCATGAGGATTGCGCCGGCGAAGACTCAAGCCTCGCCCGGTTGGTTTCAGGGCAGAAGTCAAAGCCGCATGTTCAGCGCGGGAAGCGCTGGTTTTCCTCCAGCACGTTCAGGTCCATATGGTTGCGCATGTAGCGCTCGGATGCCTTTTGCAGCGGCTGGTAATCCCACGGATAATAGGCCCCGTTGCGCAGCGCCGGATAAACGACGTGACGGCGCGCCTGGCTGGCGCGGACATCGGTATCGTAGCGGTCCAGGTTCCAGCGCGTTTCCGCCTTGGCCAGCAGGCCGTCCAGAACGGCCCTGAACTCCGGCTGTCCGGCCAGATTGCGCAATTCGTCCGGGTCGGCGGCAAGGTTGAACAGTTGCGGCGGGTCGGCGCGGCAAAGGTTGAGCTTCCAGTCGCCGTCGCGCAGCGAGACCATCGGCGCGACGGTGCCTTCGGCGGCATATTCGACCGGCACGGCGCCGCGTTCGGCCGTGCCTGAGGCGATAGCGGTGAGTGAAACACCGTCGGTCCACGGCATGATGTCCTTGAGGTCGATGCCCGCCAGGTCGGCCAGTGTCGGCAGGAC
The DNA here is from genome assembly GCF_046630315.1 of Brucella anthropi. Taxonomy (GTDB): domain Bacteria; phylum Pseudomonadota; class Alphaproteobacteria; order Rhizobiales; family Rhizobiaceae; genus Brucella; species Brucella anthropi_A. The sequence continues at coordinate 76,708 of NZ_LQBD01000002.1, forward strand.
GTCGAGCGTCGAGACGGGGGCATCCACACGGCCCGGTTTCAGTTGCGGGGCCGCGATCATCAGCGGCACGCGGGCGGAGCCATCGAAGAAACTCATCTTGAACCACAGGCCGCGTTCGCCCAGCATATCGCCGTGATCGGATGTGAAGACGACAATCGTGTCCTCCGCCATGCCGCAGCGCTCGATCACATCGAGCAGGGCGCCGATCTTTTCATCCACATAGGAGATATTGGCGAAATAGGCCTGCCGCGCGGTGCGAACCTGCTCGCGGGTCAGGTCGTAATCCTCGGCCTTGCAGGCCCGCAGCAGGCGTTCGGAGTGCGGATCGATCGCGCTTTCAGCCAGCGGCCCGATTTTCGGATCGAGTTCGGGAATGTCCGCATAAAGATCGAAGAAGCGCTTGCGCGCCACGTAGGGATCGTGCGGATGGGTGAAGCTGACCGTCAGGCACCATGGCCGCCCATCGTGGCCGCGCGCCAGATCATAGAGCTTTGCTTCGGCCTGATGGGCGACCTCATCGTCATATTCGAGCTGGTTGGTGATTTCGGCGGAACCCGCGCCGGTGATGGAACCGAGATTGTGATACCACCAGTCGATGCGTTCGCCGGGCTTGCGATAGTCCGGCGTCCAGCCGAAATCCGCCGGGTAGATATCGGTGGTGAGCCGCTGTTCGAAACCATGCAGCTGGTCCGGCCCGACGAAATGCATCTTGCCGGAAAGTGCGGTCTGATAGCCCGCATTGCGAAGGTGATGCGCATAGGTGGGGATTTCAGACGAAAACTCCGCCGCATTGTCGTAAACGCCGGTCCGAAACGGCAGCTGGCCCGACATGAACGACGCGCGTGCGGGCGCGCAAAGCGGGCTTGCCGTGTAGCACGTGGCAAAACGGGTGGAGCGGTCGGCAAGTCTTCTCAAATTCGGGACGTGAAGGAATTTGGCCGGGCCGTCCGGAAAGAAGGTGCCGTTCAGCTGGTCGACCATGAGAATGAGGATATTCGGCTTTTTCATTGTGCGGGACCGTCGGCAAATGTGGAAACGTGAAACGGCGGGCGCCGAAACGCCCGCCTGAAACGTGCATCTGGTACCCGGTCAAAGGCCGAGGCTTGCCTTGACGGCTTCTGCGCCCGGTTCGCCCTTGAAGGTGGTGACGCCCGCAAGCCATTGGTCGATCTGGTCCGGATGCGCCTTCAGCCATTCCTTGGCGGCGGCGGGGCCTTCCGCGCCTTCATCCAGGATCTTGCCCATCAACTCATTCTCGATATCGACGGTGAAGATGAGGTTCCTGAAGAAGGTCGCGGCATTCGGGCACTGGGCGGCCCAGCCGGTGCGGGCAAGCGTATAGACTTCCGCGCCGCCGAAATCCGGGCCGAAATAGTCGTCACCGCCCGCCAGATATTCAATGTTCAGCTTTGTGTTCATCGGGTGCGGCGCCCAGGCCAGGAAAACGACCCATGCCTTGTCCTTGTTCTTGCGGTCCACCTGCGCGAGCATGGCCTGCTCGCTCGATTCCACCAGTTCCCAGCCGTCGAGCCTGAATTTCGGGTGCGCGATGATCTTCTGGATGTTCTGGTTGGCGGGCGCGCCGGGCTCGATGCCATAGATCGCCTTGCCGAACTTGTCGGCATGGGCGGCAAGGTCGGCAAAGTCCTTCACGCCTTGGCTTGCCACATAATCCGGCACGGCCAGCGTGAACTTCGCGCCTTCGAGGTTTTTCACGAGGACTTCGGCGGCCTTCGCCTTGTCGAGATCGTCGCGGAATGTCTGCTGTGCGGGCATCCAGTTGCCGAGGAAGACATCGAGATTGCCGGTTTTCAGCGCCTCATAGCCGATCGGCACGGACATGGTCTTCACGTCTGGCTTGTAGCCGAGGCCCTCCAGCAGCACGCTTGCGACGGCGTTGGTGGAGGTGATGTCGGTCCAGCCCGGATCGGACAGGCGGATGGTTTCGCAAGCCGCGGGATCGGCGGCAAAAGCCGTCCCCGAAAGCCCCGCCAGTGCCGTGAACGCCAGTGCCGCAATCTTCAAACAGCGCATTGATGACCCCTCTGATTGATTAAAGCCGGTTATGTCTCATATTGCTGCTTTCAGGAGAACATCATTTAGGCTAGGGAAAAACCCATTCATTTTTTATCGAAGCTATAGAAGGTCTTTATGGTTTCTCCATCCTGGGATCTTGGCAGCCTTGGCGTTTTCGAAGCGGTGGGACGATTGGAAAATCTGACCCTCGCCGCGCGTGAACTCGGCATGACGCAACCCGCCGTCAGCTATCAGATAAAGCGCATCGAGGAGCGTCTGGGCGTTGCATTGTTTGCCCGGCGCGCACGCGGCGTCGAAATATTGCCTGAAGGGCGCATTCTTTATGAGGCCGTGCGTTCCGGCCTGGATGGAATCGACGAGGCGGTGCAGCAGATCGAGCGCCGCCAGCGCGCGCCGGGATTGCGGATCGCGACCGACTATGGCTTCGCGACATTCTGGCTGATGCCGCGTGTCGCGCAGTTTCGCCCCAACCATCCCGAGGTCGATGTGCGCATCACGGCATCGTCCATGCTCCAGCCGCTCGACCGGCGCGAGGCGGATATTTCGGTCCTGTTCGGCGGGCGCGAGGATTTTCCCAAGGATGCCATCGCCTTCATCGGCGAAAAGGTCGTGCCCGTCTGTTCCCCGGCCTATCTCGCCGCGCATGGCCCTTTTGCGGGCGGCAAACGGCTTGGCGCGGCCTCGCTCCTGCATCTCGATACATTGCAGGGCGACCGCTGGTTCACCTGGCAGTCATGGCTCGACAGGATCGGCGAAGACATAGAAGACGGCAATTACGGGCTGGTCTTCAACACCTATAATCTGGTGATCGAGGCCGCCATTGCCGATCAGGGCGTGGCGCTCGGCTGGGCGGGGCTGATCGACGGGGCCGTGCAGCGCGGGCAGCTTGTCCATGCCTGCGACGTGGCGCTTGCAAGCGACAAGGGATACTGGCTGGTTTTCAACCCGGATATTTCCACAGCCGCGCGCAGGCTCGCGCTCGAACTGCTCGGGGCGGCGGGTGAAAACTGATATTGCAAGAAAGCGGTCGCGTTCCTATTTTTGCACATCATTCCTGTGCACGCGCTTGCCATAAGCGCTGATCTTCAACAGGTGTCCGCATGATTACCCGGAAACGGATCGATGAAACGAATTGAACTTCTGATCGAAAACATCATTCTGGCGTCGCGCTGGCTGCTGGTGGTCTTCTATCTCGGCCTTGCCATTGCGCTGGCGATCTATGCCGTCTCCTTCATGGGCAAACTCTTCGATTTCGCAACGAAAGTGACCGCGCTGAACGATACCGACACGATCCTGAAGGTCCTCGGTCTCATCGATGCGGCGCTGATCGCAAGCCTCGTGGTGATGGTCATCATTTCCGGCTATGAGAATTTCGTCAGCCGCTTCGATCAGGCGGGCGACGAGGTGCACTGGCTTGGCACCATCGATGCGGGCTCGCTCAAGATCAAGGTCGCCTCCACCATCGTGGCAATCTCGTCGATCCATCTGCTCCAGATATTCCTCAACGCCACCACCTATACGTCCAACCAGTTGATGTGGTTCACCATCATCCATCTGGCCTTCGTGTTCTCGGCGCTGTTCCTCGCCTATATCGACAGGCTGACCGCCAAGGGCAAGAGCGGGGCGAAGGCAAAGGGTAAGGTCGAGCCGAATATCTGACGCTCGGAGGCATGATCGGCGTGACGTCACCTCTTCGCCTTTAGGGCGTTGAAGATCGTGACGGCGATCACGATGACGATGCCGATCAGGATCGCAAGGAGCGCTTGCAGGAGCGAGGTTGCGATCCATTCGAAGGCGGCTGAAAACCGGGTGCCTTCGGTCGGCAGGTGCGAGACGATGGAATGGATGAAGGCTTCCACACCGTGGATGCCGATCGAATCCAGCCCGTGCACGATGATGCTGCCGCCAACCCACAGCATGGCGGCGGTGCCGACAGTGCTCAGAACCTTCAATATGACGGGCATGCCCGCAACCAGCCCCTTGCCGAGCTGCCTGCCAAAGCCCGTGTGGCTGTTGCGCAGGAGAGAGACGCCCATATCGTCGAGCTTCACGATGATGCCGACCACGCCATAGACGGCAAAGGTGATCAATATGCCGACGGCGGCGAGGATGGCCGCCTGCGTATAGATGCTTGAGGGCGCAAGCCCCGCCAGCGTCAGCGCCATGATTTCCGCCGACAGGATGAAGTCCGTGCGGATGGCGCCGTTGACGGTCGTTTCCTCGATTTCCCTTGCGGTCGCGCCCTTGGCTTCCGCATGTTCCTCCGTGTGGGGAATGAAGAATTCCACCAGCTTTTCCGTGCCTTCGAAGGCCAGGTAGATGCCGCCGATCATCAGAAGCGGCATGATGAGGGACGGCGCGAAATAGCCTAGAATGAGCGCCAGCGGCAGCAGAAAGACAAGCTTGTTGCGCAGCGACCCCTTGGTGATTTTCCAGATGACCGGCAATTCGCGTTCCGGCGTCAGCCCCACGACATATTTGGGCGTGACGGCGGTGTCGTCGATCACGATGCCAGCGGCCTTGGCACTGGCCTTTGCCGTCTGGCCTGCAACATCATCGAGCGAGGCTGCCGCCATTTTCGCAATGGCTGCGACATCATCGAGAAGTGCGAACAAGCCGGACGCCATGGGAAACCTTTCTGCATTGGTGTTGCCGGTAGCTAAACTTTGTCGGGGGGCTGCGTCCAGATGAAAATCAGGCGGCGGCTATTGTTTCGAAAACAGATACAATCTGTGCATGATCGTCAATGTTTCAATGCAGGTGGGGATGGCTATATTGGCGGCAACACAACAGGAGAGATCGCCATGCTTAATCAGATCAAGGGCCTCCATCACGTTACCTCGCTTGCCGCCGATGCCCGTTCCAACAACCGGTTCTTCACCGATGTTCTGGGGCTGCGCCGGGTCAAGAAGACCGTCAATTTCGATGATCCGAGCGTCTATCACCTCTATTACGGCGATGAAGTGGGCACGCCCGGCACCGTCATGACCTATTTTCCATTTCCCGGCATTGCGCGCGGCCAGGGCGGCACCGGCGAAGTGGGCACGACCGTTTTTGCCGTGCCGCAGGGCTCGCTCGGTTTCTGGAAGGATCGTTTTGCCCAATCCGCGGTCAAGGTTCAGTCCGAAGACGAGGCTTTCGGCGAAAAGCGCATCCATTTCCTCGGCCCGGATGGCGACAGCTTTGCGCTGGTGGAAGTGAAGGACGATCCGCGCGCGCCGTGGGCGCATGACGGCATCGATGCCGACCACGCCATTCGTGGTTTTCATTCCGTCTCCATGCGGCTTCGCGACGAAGGCGCTACAGCCGAACTTTTGAACTATATGGGATATCAGAAGCTCGACGCGAAAGACGGCATCACCCGCCTCGTCATGCCGGAGGGCAATGGTGCGGGCGTCATCGACCTGGAAACCCTGCCTGCGGTCGGCCGCAACCGGCAGGGCGCCGGTTCCGTGCATCACGTGGCATTCGCCGTCGAAAACCGCGAAAAGCAGCTGGAAGTGCGCAAGGCGCTGATGGATACGGGCTATCACGTCACGCCCGTCATCGACCGCGATTACTTCTGGGCGATCTATTTCCGCACGCCGGGCGGCGTCCTGTTCGAGGTGGCAACCAACGAACCGGGCTTCGATCGCGACGAGGATACGGCCCATCTGGGCGAAGCGCTGAAACTGCCGACGCAGCACCAGCATCTGCGCGGCTATCTCGAAGACCATCTCGACAAGATCTGACCTTGCCGGGAGAGGAGATAAGACATGACCATGCAAACCTATGTGCACCGGCTCAAAGCCGGTGCGAACGGCGCGCCGCTTTTCATCGTGTTTCACGGCACGGGCGGCGACGAGAACCAGTTTTTCGGCCTTGCGGAACAGCTTCTGCCGGAAGCGACCATCGTGTCGCCGCGCGGTGACGTGTCGGAATATGGGGCGGCACGCTTCTTCCGCCGCACGGGCGAGGGCGTCTACGACATGGAAGACCTTGCCCGCGCCACCGATAAGATGGCCGGTTTCATCGCCGGGCTCGTGGCGGAACACAAGCCGTCCGAAGTGATCGGGCTTGGCTATTCCAACGGCGCCAACATCATGGCGAACCTGTTGATCGAGAAAGGCAGGGTGTTCGACAGGGCGATGCTTCTGCATCCGCTGGTGCCGTTCAGGCCGAAGGACAATCCGGCGCTTGAGGGCGCGAAAATTCTGATGACCGCTGGCCGTATGGACCCGATCTGCCCGCCGGATCAGACGGAAGCGCTCGCGGATTATTTCGAGCGCCAGAAAGCCGATCTTTCGCTTGTCTGGCATCCGGGCGGGCACGATCTGCGCCAGACGGAACTGACTGCCGTTCAATCGTTTCTTGGAAGTTAAAGCATTTCCAGCAAAAGTGCGAAGCGGTTTTGCGTCCGGAAATGCGTTGGAGAAAAAGCATTTCCAGCAAAAGTGCGAAGCGGTTTTGCGTAGGATAATGCGTGAAAACAAACCATTTCCAGCAAAAGTGCGAAGCGGTTTTGCGTCTGGAAATGCGTTCGATAAAACAAAGCCGCCGCTCCGTTTTGAGCGGCGGCATTTTTGTTGCGAAACCCTCTTGCAATTTTCATTATATATTATACTTAATTGTATATTGATAATGAGGTGCCATGATGGTAGCGATGTCGGGCGGTGCGCGCGCCCATGAAAACACAATGACGCGCACGCAAATGGAGGGGCGGGCAGCCGAGGTTGCCGAACTCCTGAAAACGCTGTCGCATCCGGCGCGGCTGATGCTGGCCTGCACGCTTGCAGAACGCGAATATTCGGTCGGAGAACTGGAAGAGGCGCTTGGCATTCACCAGCCGACGCTGTCGCAGCAGCTGGGCGTGCTGCGTGAAGCGGGCATCGTCGAAACCCGCCGCGACGCCAAGCAGATTTTCTATCGCCTGGCGGAAGTGAAGGCCGGGCAGTTGATCGAGGCGCTTTACGGCATTTTCTGCACACCGGAGGCCCGGTCATGATCGCAACCTATCTGCAATCGCTGGCGGGCGGCATGCTGCTCGGCCTTTCCGCGGTCCTGCTTCTCATCTTCAACGGACGCATTGCCGGCATCAGCGGCATTGTCGGGCGGCTTCTTGGTGGCAAACAGATACCGGCCAATGCGGTCTTTGTCGTCGGCCTCGTTCTCGGACCCATTATCTATGCGGCGATCTATGGTGCCTTTCCGCCGGTGACGCTGGCCATGTCCTGGCCCGTCATTGTCGTGGCGGGGCTTCTGGTCGGCATCGGCACCCGCATGGGATCGGGCTGCACGTCCGGCCACGGCATTCTCGGCATGGCGCGGTTTTCCAGGCGTTCGATAGCCGCGACGCTCACCTTCCTCATAAGCGGCATCGTGGTCGCCAGCATTTCGGGAGCATTGCTATGAAACAGTCGGCCAATGCACGTCTCGCCATGACATTGCTTGCAGGCGCGATCTTCGGTTTCGGCCTGTCGCTGTCGGGCATGATCGATCCGTCGCGCGTGACGGGCTTCCTGAATGTCACCAGCGGCCGTTGGGACCCGAGCCTTGCCTTCGTTCTGGGCGGCGCCCTGCTGGTGGCCATCCCCGGCGTGATGATAAAGCGGCGCATGGCGCGGCCCGTGCTGGACCAGTCCTTCCATCTGCCGGAAAAGACGGAAATCGACCGGCGGCTGATTATCGGCTCCGCCATCTTCGGTGCGGGCTGGGGGCTTGCGGGCTTCTGCCCCGGCCCGGTCATCTCCGCGCTGTCGATGGGCCTGCCGCAGGTCTGGCTTTTCGTGGCGATGATGGTTCTGGGAATGATTTTCCACGACCGCCTCATGGTGAGGTCTTCGTAGCGTATCACGATAGCAAAGGGAGGCGTAATGCCTCCCTTTGCCGCCATGTTCAGTACAGCACGTTCTTGGCTTCCGGCTTGTCGATATTGTCCTTGGTCACGACAACGGCGCCCGTATCGACGAACTTCTCGACCTTTTCCTTGTTCAGCACCTTCAACAGGGTTTCGATGCCCTTTTCGCCCATCTGGTAGGAACCCTGAACGACGATGGCGTTGAGCGTGCCGTCCTTGACGAATTCCTGCAAATCCTGATTGCCGTCGAAGCCGATGGCGGCCAGCTTGCCGGATTTGCCCGCCTGCTTGATCGCGCGGCCCATGCCGATGGCGGTCGGTTCGTTGGCGCCGAAAATGCCGACGAGATCACCATTGGCCGCCAGAACGTCGGTGGTCTGGTTGAGCGCGGTTGCCATTTGCGACTGCGAATAATAGGGGCCGACGACTTCCAGCTTGGAATTGGCCTTGATGTAATCCACGAAGCCGCCGACGCGCCCGATTTCGGAACCTGCGCCCGCGACATAGGACATGACGGCGATCTTGCCGGTGGTGCCTGCCTTGTCGATCAGGGCCTTGGCCGCGGCTTCACCGGCCTTGCGGTTATCGGTGGCGAGGAAGGATTGGTAATATTTGTCGGCGCCGTCGGCCAGCTGCGAGTCGATGATGACCACCGGAATGCGCGCTTCCCACGCCTTCTTCACGGCAGGCGTCAGCGCGTCCGGGTCGGATGGCGCAAGCAGGATCGCATCCACTTTGCGGTTGACGGCATTTTCCACCATGTTCACCTGGTCGGCGATGGCCGATTCAGCCGCCGGGCCCTGGAAGGTCATGGTGTGATCCTTGGAATCCTTGATCGCAGCTTCCGCGCCTTTCTGGACATTCTGCCAGAAGGTCGAGTTCACGGTCTTCACGATCACGGCGATTTCGCCCGCCGAAGCGCCTGCCGCTCCTGCGAGCACAAAGGCCGAAGCCATCAATGCAGACACCAGTTTACGCATGTTTTCCTCCTGTTATCGAGCCTCTGGCTCTACCCTTTTTTCGGAATGCCGCAGGCATTCCGTCTCCCCTCTCACCGGCGGTTGCGCATCTGGTCGATCCAAACCGTGACCAGAATGACGAGGCCGATGATGATCTGCTGCGTAAAGGCGGAAATGCCGTTCATGTTGAGGCCGTTGCGCAGGATGCCGATGACGAACGAGCCGATGAACGTGCCCGAAATCGTGCCGACGCCGCCGATGAGCGACGTGCCGCCGATGACAGCACTTGCAATGGCGTCAAGCTCATAGGCGACGCCTTCATTGGGCTGTGCGGTGACAAGGCGGGACATGAGCACGCAGCCCGTAAGCCCGGCAAGCGTGCCCGAAACGATATAGGTGAAGGCCGTCACGCGGGCGACATTGACGCCGGAAAGCCGCGCGGCTTCCGCATTCGATCCGATGGCATAGATATGGCGGCCAAGCACGGTGCGGTTCAACACGAGTGCGGCCGCAATCGCGATCACGATCATCAGCACCACCGGATAGGGGATGCCGGGAAAGGTGACAACCGGAAAGCCCTGTTCGTCGATGCTCTCGATGCGCAACAGCGAGCCGTTGCCCAGCACGCCGAAGGCTTCGCCAAGGCCGGAGACGGCGCGCGCGCCGGTGATCTGGAGCGCGACGCCGCGCGCGATCAGCATCATGCCGAGCGTGGCGATGAAGGGCGGCAGCTTGAGCTTTGTGATGACGAAGCCGTTGATGAGGCCGCAGAGCGATCCCGTCAATATGCCGAGCAGCATGGCAAGCGGGATGGGCAGCGAAAGGTCCTTGACGGCAAGGGCCGCCACCACGCCGGCAAGCGCCAGAACCGAGCCGACCGAAAGATCGATGCCGCCGGTAATGATGACATAGGTTGCACCGATGCCGAGAAAGGCGATCGACGTCACCTGCAAGGCGATGGTCATGGCATTGTTGACGGTCATGAAGGCGCTGCTGGTGACGGAAAAGATCGCCGCCAGAAGGATCAGGCTGCCGACGGCGGCGAATTTCTGGATGATATCCTTCTGGCGGTCGCTGAGCCCCCTGGATTTTGCCGTCTTCCGGGGCTTGTCCGTGGTGATTTCGGCCATTTTTACTGCGTCCTCATTTGTCCTGCCGCCCCCGCCCGGAGGCATAGGTCATGATTTCTTCCTGCGTTGTCGCAGCCGTGTTCAGGACGGCGGTGATGCGCCCCTCGTGAAAGACCGCCACGCGGTCCGAAAGCCCCAGTATTTCCGGCAGTTCGGAGCTGATGAGCACAATGCCGATGCCCCTTGCCGCCAGATCGTCCATGATCTGGTAGATGGCGAATTTCGCGCCCACATCGATGCCGCGCGTCGGCTCGTCGAAGAACATGATGCGCGGCTCGCGGAACAGCCATTTGCCGATGATGATCTTCTGCTGGTTGCCGCCCGACAGCAGGCGAACCGGCTGGCCCAGCCCCGGCGTCTTGATGTTGAGCAGATCGACATAGCGCTGGCTTGCCTGCCGGTGGCGCTCGAAATCGATCACGCCATGGGCGCTGCTGACGGCTTCCATATTGGCAAGCGTCAGATTGGCGTCGACCGGCATCTTGACGGCGAGCCCCTGCGCCTTGCGGTCTTCCGACAGATAGGCGATGCCCGCCTCGATGGCATCGCGCGGGCTGGCGATCGAAAGTGTGTCGCCCTCAAGCACGATGGTTCCGGCGTCATGCGGATCGGCGCCGAAGATCGCGCGCGCCACTTCGGTCCGCCCCGCGCCCATCAGCCCGGCAAAGCCCAGGATTTCGCCGCGCTTCAGTTCAAAGCCGATATTGTCGAAGACGCCGCTTCGCGTCAGCCCGGCAACGGAAAAGATGACTTCATCCGTCGGCTTGCGCGTCGGCTCGGGAAATTTTTCATCGAGCGCGCGCCCGACCATGCCGGCCACGATCTCATCGACGGTGACATCGTTGAAATCCCTGGTCCAGACATAGCGCCCGTCGCGCAGGATGGTGACACGGTCGACAATCTCCGCCATTTCATCGAGGCGATGCGAAATATAGACGATGCCGGTGCCCTGCGCCTTCAACTCGCGGATGACCCTGAACAGAAGCTGCGCCTCCTGCTCGGTCAGCGAGGAGGTGGGCTCGTCCATGATGAGCACGGAGGCATTGAGCGACAGCGCCTTGGCGATCTCGACCATCTGGCATTGGGCGACCGAAAGGTTCAGGACCTGCGTGGACGGGTCGATCCTGACGCCCAGCCGGTCGAGGCAGCGCTGTGCATCGTCCTTCAGCTTGCGACGGTCGACGAAGAAACCGCGTTTCGGCTCACGCGCAAGATAGATGTTTTCCGCAACGCTCAAATGCGGAACGAGGTTCAGCTCCTGATGGATGATGGCGATGCCCGCCGCTTCCGATTCAAGCGTCGAGGCAAAGCGCACGGGCTGGTTGCGATAATGGATTGTGCCGCCATCGGGCTGATAGACGCCGCTGACGATCTTCATCAGGGTCGATTTGCCAGCGCCATTTTCGCCGCAGACGGCATGAACCTCGCCCGCCCGCAATTCAAAGCTGACATTCGACAGGGCCTTGACGCCCGGAAACTCCTTGGAAACGGAATCCAGCTTCAGCAATACAGGCGCGGTCTGCGCGCGCGCTGTCGCTGACGGCAATCCTCCCATCGCGCTTCCTCCCTCGCGCAAAGTTTCATCACCTGTGAATGAAAGAAGTAGAAGCCTGCCGGTTTCTGGTCAAGCCAATTTTGCGTGCGCAACCAAAACGCCGCGCTTGCGTGAAGGGTTGCGGTTCAAACCCCCACATTCTACGCAATTGGCCTGACCAACGGGCGCTTTTGCGATATTGCCTGCATTGTGACTGCATGGATTGGGACGAAGAGAAAGGCCGCGTCGTCGCGGGCCGGACGAAAGCAGGGCGCGACTGCAATTCTGACAGTATCGCAGTATTTTATGCCGCCCGCCTCTGGAAAGCGGGGCGGTTCCTTTCTATCATTAGAGCATTTCCAGCAAAAGTGCGAAGCGGTTTTGCGTGGGATAATGCGTAAAAAAAGAGATAGAGCGGTGCTACGAATCCGTTTTAACTGGAACCGCTCTATATTCCGATTATCTGATCCCGAGGGGCAGTTTTGTACTTTGAAATAATTACGGTCGTGCTGTTGACGATCCTCAATGGCGTTCTTGCCATGTCGGAACTCGCAGTGGTTTCCTCCCGCCCGGCACGACTGAGGGTAATGGCCGACAAGGGCAGCCGCGGCGCCCGCATGGCCATCGAGCTTGCCGATGATCCCGGCCGTTTCCTCTCCACCGTCCAGATCGGCATTACCCTTGTCGGCATTCTGTCGGGTGCGTTTTCCGGCGCGACGCTCGGCGCGCGCCTGTCGGGCTGGCTTCTGGCGCAGGGTTTGTCGCCAGCCCTTGCCGATGCGCTGGGCGTCGGTTCGGTCGTCGTGGTCATCACCTATCTGTCGCTGATCGTCGGCGAACTCGTGCCCAAGCAGATCGCGCTGCGCGAACCGGAAACGGTTGCAAGCCGCGTCGCCCCGACGATGACGCTGTTGTCGAAGATGGCCGCGCCTCTGGTCTGGCTTCTGGACACTTCGGGCCGTCTGGTGCTGAAACTGCTCGGCCAGTCGGGCAGGACGAGCGACGGCGTGACGGATGAAGAGATCAAGTCCGTTCTGGCCGAAGCGCATAGCGCGGGTGTGATCGAAACGGAGGAATCCCGCATGATTGCGGGCGTGATGCGCCTTGCCGACCGCACGGCGCGCGGGCTGATGACGCCGCGCATGGATGTCGAAATGGTCGATGTCGACGACAGTTTCGACGAAATCCGCGAGCAGTTGCAGAACACCGGCCGCTCGCGGCTTCCGGTGCGCGGCGAGGATTCCGACGAGGTGATCGGCGTCTTGCAGGTGCGCGACTTCTTCAACCAGCTTTCGTCCAAAGGGAGCGTCAATCTGCGCGAGATCGTGCGGGACGTCCCCGTCGTGTCGGATTTTTCCGATGCGCTGGACGTGGTGGAAGCCATTCGCGGCACGCCCACCCATATGGTGCTTGTCTATGACGAATACGGCCATTTCGAAGGGGTGATTACCGCGGGCGACGTGATGGAAGCCATCATCGGCGCCATGCAGGAAGACCATGTCGAGGAGAAAGCCATCGTGCGCCGGGCGGATGGGTCCTATCTCGTCTCGGGCTGGATGCCGATCGACGAATTTTCGGAGTTTCTGCGGTTTCAGATCGATGACGATGCGGAATACAACACCGTTGCCGGGCTGGCGCTTGAGGAGCTGAAACATCTGCCCGATGTGGGCGAAACCTTCGTCAAGAACGGATGGATCTTCGAAATCGTCGACCTCGATGGACGCCGCATCGACAAATTGCTGCTGACGGCGGAAGAACAGCCGACCGAATAGTTTGCGGGCGGGCGGCATATTGCCGGTGACAGGCTGTCATCCGCCAAGGTAATCGTCTTGATTGAGCCATCGTGCCATTGGCATTTTAGATTGCATACATGTTATACTTGCAAATCAGGGGACAGTTCTGCTGTCATTCCTTTTCGGTGAGGGGCAGGAGGGGCGCTCCTGATCGAAAGAAGCTCAACGTGCTCTGGCCGGTGGTGGCGTTTCAATGGGGTCAAGAATTGCATACTGGCTGCAACTGGCACGGGCGGCATATGGCAGCCAGAACGGCCCGATAACCGACAAGATTCTCGCAGACCAGCTGAGGGAGATTTGCGAGGGGCTGCGCTTTTCGATGCCGATCGGCACGATCCTGTCGGTGCTTGTCCTGCTGGCCCAGATGGCGGAAGGGCATGTGTGGGTTCCGCTGGTCTGGTTCGCGCTGGTCAACATCATCAATATGGCGCGCTTCATCGACGCGATTGCCTATTATCGAAGCCCTGCCGTACCCACTGAAAATGTCAAGGTGCTGCAACGCCAGCTCACCCGGTTCCGGTTGCTGGCGGCGGTGTCCGGCCTAGTATGGTCAGGGGTCGCCATTCTTTCCGAGGGATTCACGCTCGCCCAATCGTCGTTCTATCTGGTCATTCTGGCCGGTGTCTGCGCCGGTGCCGTGACCTATGGTTCGTCCTATGCGGCGGTTGCGATCAATTTCATCACGCCGCCGCTGGCCGTGACCATGGTTTGCCTCGCATGGCAGGCCGATCTGCAACATGGCATGCTTGCTTTTGCCGTCGTGCTGTTCTGGTGCGGGATGGCGCGCGGTGCGCTGTTGGGCCAGAACCGTTTCATCCAGACAAGCAGGCTCAAGCATGAAGCCAAGCAGACCGCCGATGAAATGGCGCTCAAATCCCGGCAGGATCCGCTGACGGGCCTCTTCAACCGGCGCGGCCTTGAAACCTCCATCCGCCTGTTTCCGGTCAAGGACGGCCCGTTCATCGTCATGCTGATCGATCTCGACGGGTTCAAATCCGTCAACGATACCTACGGCCACAAGGCGGGCGACGATCTTCTGGTCGCGATTGCCGAGCGCATCCGGCAGATATCGCCGGAGCGATCCGTTCTGGCGCGCATCGGCGGCGACGAGTTTGTGCTTGTCTATCCCGAGCCGGCGGCGAACATCGAGGCCGGACTGGTGGCCGCGCGCATCATCGGCAGTCTGGCGGCGCATCATCAGGGCATCCTGTCGGTGGAGATCGGCGCCTGTGTCGGCATCTGCCGGTTGGAGCGCCTGGACCCGGTGGAAATGCTGTTGCGGGCCGATTTTGCCCTTTATGCCGCCAAAAAGCGCGGCCGCAACGAATATTATTTCTTCGAGAAGCGCCTTCACCATGAGTGGGAGCGCAAGCAGAGCATCGAGCGCGATCTGCGGATCGCCATCGAAACCGGGCAGGTACAAACTTACTTCCAGCCGGTGGTCGAGCTTTCCAGCGGGCGCATGGTGGGCTTCGAGGCGCTGTTGCGCTGGGATCATCCGCAGCATGGCACGATCCCCCCGCCCGAAATCATCGACGTCGCCTGCGAGGTGGGGGTGGTGCGGCAGCTGACCCACAATGTGTTTTTCAATTGCTGCGAGATGATCGACAAGCTTTCCGGGATGGGGCGCGGCGATCTGACGGTCGCCATGAACCTTTCCCCCCGCGAGCTGGCGGGCGGGCGTATCCCGCATGAAATCCTGTCCCAGATGGAAAAGCGCGCCCTGCCGGCTTCGATGCTCGAGATAGAGATCACGGAGGAGGCGCCCTTCGACCAGCGCTGGATGAACGACAGTCTCGGTGCCTTGTCGAATGCCGGCGTTTCCATCGCGCTCGATGATTTCGGCACCGGCTTTGCGACTTTTGCTTCCCTGAAGAAGGGGCTCATCACCAAGATCAAGATCGACAAGGTGTTCGTGCGCGGCATTGCCGAATCCGACGGCGACCAGCATATCGTGCGCGCCATGGTCGCGCTGGGGGAAGCGCTCGGCATCAAGGTGACGTCCGAGGGGATCGAGACGGAAGAAGACCGCGACACGCTTTGTCGTCTTGGTTGCGGCAGCGGGCAGGGTTTTCTGTTTTCGCCCGCCCTGCCGATGAACATGGCTCTGGATGCGCTTGCCAGGACATATGCCGGGGCCGACCGCGCGGCGCGATCATAGGCTTGCCTCAAATCTACACGAACCGTCGCCCCCAATTTGGTCGCAAGCCGGACGGGGTGTTATGGTCTGTTGCTTCAGGCAGGCGAGCCTGCTTGCCGGGCGAGAAAATGTAGATCAGGGGAGGGATTTCATGACAGATGGCAACGATGCTTCAACTCTCATAGACGGGCGTATCGCCGAGCTTGGCGACTGGCGCGGTGAGACGCTTGCCAGAATGCGCGCGCTCATCAGGAAGGCCGATCCGGGGGTGATCGAGGAATGGAAATGGCGCGGCGTTCCGGTATGGTCGCATGACGGCATCATCTGCACCGGCGAGACCTACAAGAAGGTGGTGAAGCTGACTTTTGCGCATGGCGCCGCACTGGACGATCCGGCTCATCTCTTCAACTCCAGCCTTGAAGGCAATACCCGCCGCGCGATCGACATAGGCGAAGGCGAGGAGATCGATGCGGCTGCTTTTTGTGCGCTCGTCCAGACCGCCATCGCACATAATATAGCCAGGAAGACGCGGAAAAAGCCCAGCTAGCACTACAGTTGCAAATTCGTCAGGCCGTGGTGAAAAGAGTAATTTTCGAGCACCGGAGCGCAGCGTACTTAAAGGTACGTGAGCACCGGAACGCAGACAAATTGCTCTTTGCAGCCCGGCATCACGAAGAATGCAACTGTAGTGCCAGGGCTGACCGGTCGTCCCGACTATGCAGAACGGTTTCCTGCGGTGGTGCAGCGACGAGTTGTGGGGATGCGGGCCTCAAGATTTCTCTCCATTCCGACTGGAATGTATCGCCGATCGATCCGCTTCGTTATGTCGAGGGCACTGTTACCCGCGAGATGAATGAAGGCGGCGCGGCGGCAGGCTTTGCCCTGCCGCCGCGTTCTCTGCCGTGGGGCTCTCAGCCCGGAGCTGTCTGTTTTGACGCGCATTTTCCCCGTGCAGGCTTTTCACGCTTTTCGGGATGCGCTCTATACCGCCCGGGTCAGCCCGCCATCCACGCGCAGGTTCTGGCCGGTGATATAGGCGGCGCCGTCGGATGCGAGGAAGGAGATCGTCGCGGCGATTTCCTCGCTCGTGCCATAGCGCTGCAACGGAACGCTTGCCCGGCGTTCTTCCACCTTCGGCAGGCTGTCGATCCAACCGGGAAGAACATTGTTCATGCGGATATTGTCGGCTGCATAAGTGTCGGCGAAAATCTTGGTAAAAGAGGCAAGCCCGGCGCGGAACACCGCCGAGGTCGGGAACATGGCGCTCGGCTCGAACGCCCATGCGGTCGAGATATTGATGATGACGCCGGACTTCTGCTGCTGCATCGTCGGCACCACCAGGCGCGAGGGGCGAACCGCATTGAGAAAATAGGTGTCCATTCCCTTGTGCCAGTCTTCATCGGTGATTTCGAGGATCGGCGCGCGGGGGCCATGGCCTGCGCTGTTCACCAGCACATCGATGCGGCCCCAGTTTTCCAGAACTTCGTCCACCAGCCGCTTCAGATCGTCATTCGACTGGTTCGAGCCGGTGACGCCGATGCCGCCCAGTTCCTCAGCCAGTGCTTCGCCCTTGCCGGAGGATGAGAGGATCGCCACCTTGAAACCGTCCTGCGCCAGCCTGCGCGCGGCAGCTGCCCCCATGCCGCTTCCGCCAGCCGTTACAATCGCTACTTTTCCTGCTGCCATGGTCCGTTCCTTTGCTGCCTGATCGAGCAGGCTCTATTTTTATGGAATCGTTGGAATTGCCCTGTGGGCCGAACCTACACGGATTCGTCTACGGCATCGGCCCAAAAATCGGAATCGATTTTGGGAATGCACGATGCCTCTATACAATAAGTCAGAGCGACCTTTGTGCGTCCGAATGGACGCACGGCGCTCTACGGCGAAAGCGGGGTTGAAGGCGCAGGCCGGGGCTTTGCGGAACGGGCAGGCACGGTGATGCTGACAAGGCAAATGGTAACAAGAACCACGCCAAACCAGCCAAGGGCGGAAAGGCGCTCGCCGACGATCACCACCGCGAAAAACGCGGCGACAACCGGCTCGAACAGGGTGATTGTGGTCGCCACGCTCGTTTCAACGCGGTTCAGGCCGTAGCCGAAACAGACATAGCCGAGGAACATCGGCACGAAAGCCATGTAAAGCCCGACGGCCGCATTGTTCCACGAACCCAGAAACGGCCCGCCGGTTGCGAGCAGAACCGGCATCAGCAAAAGGCCGCCTATGCCGAAGGTTGCGCCCATGGCGGTTGTCGATGATATGCCGCCCTGCATAAGCTGGCGCGCGCAGGAAGAATAAAGCGCATAGGTGAAGCCTGCCGCGAGGCCCAGCAGTGAGCCGGTCAGCGTTGAACCCTCGGCTGCGACCGCATGAACGCGGCCCTGTTCCGACAGGCTGAGCAGGGCCATGCCGACAATGCCGATCGCAGCGCCTGCCAGCCAGCGCGGCGACGGGCGAAAGCCGCTTTGCCGATATTCGATGCCTGCTGAGAGAAGCGGAGCGGAGCCGAGCGAGATGACCGTTCCGATGGTCACGCCGGCCATCCGCATGGAGCCGTAAAAGGCGAGGGGATAGATCGCGACCGAGACCGCGCCCAGCATGAGGATGCGCCATTGACCGGCAAGCGCCCGTCGCGCGGCGATCAGCCCGCGCCAGGCGATTGCGGCTTGCGCCAGCCCGCCAAGCCCCATGGCCGCAGCGCCGATGGCCGCCGCGCCGACGTCGGGCGCAAAGGTGGCCGCTGTGCCTGTCGTGCCCCAGATGGTGGAGGCGACGATGATGGCGGCCACGCCCAGAAAATAGTCTCTCGATGATTGCATTTTAAATTTGCTTCAAAATCGTCGCGGCCATTGCCCTGGCTTCGCCAAGACGCGCACTCTTGCCTTCAAGGCCAGCCCGCATGATCGCTCCCTCGAGAATGAAGGAGAGCTGCACGGCCAGTTGGCTCACCCGAGGCGGATCATCGGGGATCAGGCCGGTGAGATGGGTCACGAGCAGGCCCTCGACCTCTTCCTTGTGTTTTCTCACCGCTTCGCGCCCCGGATCGCCAGCGGGCAGCTCCGCTGCCGCATTCAGGAGGCCGCAGCCGCGAAACCCGTGTTCATAGGCAAATTCCGCGTGGTCGCGATAGGCGTCGAACACCGCCAGAATCCCGTCCATCGGCGTTGCCGCCTTTTCCAGGCGCTTTTCATAGAGGCCCAGCCATTCGGCATGGCGATGCTCCAGATAGGTCGCCACCAGTTCCGCCTTGGATGCGAAATTGTTGTAGAGGCTCTGCTTCGCCACGCCTGCGCGCTGGATGATCGCGTCGATCCCGGTCGCCGCAATGCCTTCGTCGTAAAACAGTTCCGCCGCCGCCGCTAAAAGCCGCTCGCGTGCCGGTCTTAAACTTGTCGTGGCGGGATCGTTCATCGCATTTGGTCCATCGATTAGGTAGACCAGTCTACCTATCGCAAAAAAAGGTGTCAATCATCATTCTCGTGCGCCCACGGTTTTAACCCCTTGTCGCAGGAGAGAGATTCACGTATCCGCATTCTTAGGCAGATGGAACGGGAGGTCGTCCGGTGCCGCAGAAAGTTTCCCCCCTGGCGCCTTTCCAATACAAGACATTTCGGGCGCTCTGGTCAGCGACATTGGTTTCCAACCTCGGCGGTCTGGTGCAGACGGTCGGCGCGGGCTGGATGATGGCAACCATCGCCCATTCGGACGATATGGTTGCACTTGTGCAGGCTTCGACAACCTTGCCCGTGATGATCTTTTCCGTCGCAGCCGGTGCCCTGGCCGATAATTTCGACCGCCGCCGCATCATGCTGACAGCGCAGGTTCTGCTGCTGTTCATTTCGGTTGCGCTGGCGGCTTTTGCCTATCTCGGTATCCTCACGCCCTGGATGCTGCTCAGCTTCACCTTCCTGATCGGCTGTGGCGGGGCCTTGCACAATCCTTCATGGCAGGCATCGATGGGCGACATCGTGCCCCGCACCGATCTGCCTGCGGCCGTGGCGCTCAACAGCATGAGCTTCAATCTCATGCGCAGCATTGGTCCGGCCATCGGCGGTATCATCGTGGCGGCGGCGGGCGCTGCTTTTGCGTTCATTTTCAATGCGTTCAGCTATTGTGCGCTCATTCTGGCGCTGTGGCGGTGGAAGCCGGAAACCGTCAAGTCCACCCTGCCGCGCGAAACGCTGGGACCGGCCATGGTGGCGGGGCTGCGTTATGTCGCCATGTCGCCGAACTTGCTGAAAGTGATGTTCCGGGGCTTTCTGTTCGGCCTGTCGGCCATTGTCGTGCTGGCGCTTCTGCCGCTCGTCGCCCGCGATCTCGTCCAGGGAACGGCGCTCACCTATGGCATCATGCTGGGCTTTTTCGGGCTTGGCGCGATTGGCGGGGCTCTGCTCAGCGCCCGGCTGCGCGAGCTTCTCGGCAATGAATGGCTGGTGCGGGGGGCTTTTGTCGCCTTTGCCATCAGCTGCGCTTTGCTGTCGATCAGCCGGAACATGTGGCTAAGCTGTCTTTTCCTGCTGCCTGCCGGGGTTTCGTGGGTTCTGGCGCTGTCGCTGTTCAATGTCACGGTGCAGCTGTCCACGCCGCGCTGGGTGGTGGGGCGGGCGCTTGCGCTTTACCAGACGGCGACTTTCGGCGGCATGGCGGCGGGAAGCTGGCTCTGGGGTGCGGTCGCGGACGAATATGGGGTGCCGGGTGCACTTCTGGCTGCTGCCGTGGTGCTGATGTTTGGCGCGCTGATCGGCCTTTTTCTGCCGCAGCCTGATTTTGAAGCCCTCAATCTCGATCCGCTCAACCGTTTCAGCGAACCGCAGCTTCGTCTCGATCTGCGTTCGCGCAGCGGCCCGATCATGATCATGGTCGATTACAGAATCGCACAGGAAGATGTTCCGGCGTTTCTTTCCGCCATGGCCTTGCGGCGGCGCATGCGTATCCGCGATGGTGCAAGGCAATGGGTGCTGCTGCGCGATCTGGAAAACCCGGAAACCTGGACGGAAAGTTATCACGTGCCGACCTGGGTTGAATATGTCCGCCATAACCAGCGCCGGACCCAGGCCGATGCTGAAGTGTCGGAAAGATTGCTTTCCCTGCACAAGGGAGACAAGCCGCCGCTCGTGCATCGCATGATCGAAAGGCAGACGGTTCCGGTGCATGACGACATGCCGCTCAAGGCTCATCTCGACCTGTCGTGAGCGCCGGTTTCAAATCAAGGCAAAACCGGGATTTGCGCCTTTCTGCTGCGCAAACGCTGTTTTCGGCGCGGAACCTTGCGCCTTTCGCATCGGATATTGTGGCGAGCGCCGGACAAAAACAAGGCAAAATCAAGGCGGGCAAGCTCTAGAAAGCCCCTGAAAGCCCCGGCCCGGAAAGTCCCGGCCCCTGAAAGCCCCGGTATGTGTGGTTATAGCATAATCATACCGAGGCTGCGCATTTGCCTGATTCCGCCGAAGCGGTGCGCGGCATCAGATTACGGATCATTGCGACAGAAAGAAGTCTTACTTCATTGTCCGTGAGAATGGCTGTGGATCAATGAATTTGATCGCGGATTGTTTTGATATTGCAAGTATTTTACTTCAAATACTTGCAATATCCAGCCGGAGTATAGTCAGCCGATATCCTCGACCTGATCGAGATATTGGCCATATCCTTCCGCTTCCATCTGGTCCTTCGGGACGAAGCGAAGCGAGGCCGAGTTGATGCAATAGCGAAGGCCGCCGCGATCTGCCGGGCCGTCGGGAAAGACATGGCCCAGATGGCTGTCGCCATGGGCGGAACGTACTTCCGTGCGCACCATGCCATGCGAAAAATCGCTCAATTCGGCAACATTGGCGGGTTCGATCGGCTTGGTGAAGCTTGGCCATCCGCAATGGGATTCATACTTGTCGGCGGAGGCGAAGAGCGGTTCGCCGGAGACGATATCCACATAGATTCCGGGCTCCTTGTTATGGAGATATTCGCCGGTTCCGGGGCGCTCGGTGCCGCTTTCCTGCGTGACGCGATATTGCTCGGGCGTGAGCCTGGCAATCGCTTCCGGGTCTTTTCTGTAGGTCATGAGATGCGCTCCCTTGCTATATGCCTTGAATCTAGGACGATGGGCGCAACTATTCCAGTCCGCGGCAAATGACGAACTGTGGATCAGCGGCTGATACGGACCCGTGGGAAAATCTCCATGGTCAGATAGTGTTCGTCGAAGCTTGAAATATGAACCAGCGCCGACCGGTTCAGAAATTCGACCGCATTGTTGCGGAAAACCAGAAGATCGTCCTCGCGCAATTCGCGCAGCATGCGATTGATGTGAATGGGCGTCAGTCCGAGCGCATCCGCCAGTTCGCTCTGTGTCAGGGGGCAGAAGAAACTGTTTTCATCTCCCGTTCCGTTGATCCGCGCCCTGTGGCCCAGTTCAAGCAGGAGATGCGCGATGCGCACAAGCGCGCTGCGGCGGCCGATGCTGATGAGATGCTCGATCAGAATGGCCCGCTGCCGGGCCATCAATTCCATGAAGGTCATGGCGAGGCGAGGCGATTTGAGCAGGCTTTCCGTGAGATGATCCAGCGAGATTTCCAGGACGGAAAGCTCGGTGACGGAAATCAGCGTGTAATAGTTGAAGCCCAGCCCGGTCCGGAAGCCGAGGAAATCGCCTTTCATGGGGAAGTCGAGAATCTGGCGGTCGCCATCGGGCAGATCGCGATAGATGCAGCCCCAGCCGCTCTTGATGATATGAACCGAATTGGCCCAGTCGCCCTGGCTGCTGACCACCGTATGCGGAGGATAGGTTTTCGACGATATGGGCAGGGCGCCCAGCACATTCAGGTCGCTTTCGTTGAAAACCGCGCCAATAGGGGCGCTTTCCAGAAACTGGCGCAGCGTTTTTGCTTCGTCGGCATTTACCACCATGGAGCCTACCTGCCGTTTCGCCCGGCACGGGAAAGGATAAGTTGCAAGTCCGGCGCCCCCCGCATTCGTATTTCCCCATTCTTCCCCAGGCGGGCGGCTCTCAGGAGAGTTTCAGCGAGCGCATTTGTTTTGGCAAGGTAGTAATTTATACCACTAATTGGGTATATATATGCGTTTTACCTAAACCATATTCTGCTAAAACCCCTAATCCAGGTTAATGACACTCAAAGAATTTTGGGGCAGTCTTTTCGTCAAGGCAAGAACAAAAACAAGAATTGCCTTCAGGGGTTTTACTAAATCTCATGAAGATAAATAAAAAAGCAACCGATGCGCTTCCGTGATTGTGACGTGCAAGCAATTGGGTCGTGCGCATAAGTCGGATGAGAGGGCGAACAGATGAACATTTCTCCACAATTCAGCAGCAAGGCGGGTGAATTAAAGAATAACGACTTTGGAGCAGGCTCCAGACCTGAGCAGCCGGATGACGGCACACTCCCTCTGCTGGTCATCATCGACAACCGGGCGCTGGATCGCGAATGCCTGGCGCATGGATTGACAAACCACAGCATCGAAATGTCGATCGCCACGTTCAGCTCGTTCGAACAGTGGCTGCACCAGCGCCGCGGCCGCACGGCAGGCGCCGTGCTTTTCAACATCGGCGGCCAGAAGGTGTCAGACCCGGCTGTCGGCAATTATCTCAACCGCATCGTCACCGATTGCGCCCCGGCGCCCGTCATTCTTCTGGCGGACAAGGAAGAAATATCGCAGGTTCTCAAGGCGCTCGACCATGGCGTGAAGGGCTATATCCCAACCTCGGTCAATGTGAATGTCTGTGTTGAAGCCTTGCGCCTTGCCATGGCGGGGGGAACCTTCGTTCCGGCCAGCAGCGTGCTTGCCCTGCGCCACGCCACCGATCCGAACACGCAGCGGCTGCAACCTCTTGGCGGCATGTTTACCCAGCGCCAGGCCGAGGTGGTCAATGCGCTGCGCCGGGGCAAGGCGAACAAGATCATCGCCTATGAGCTGAAGCTGCGCGAAAGCACGGTGAAGGTTCATATCCGCAACATCATGAAGAAGCTGAAAGCCTCCAATCGTACGGAAGTGGCCTGCATCATCAACGAGCTGTTCCCGTCGGAAACATCGTTTTCCGATCTGCATTAGAGCATTTCCAGCAAAAGTGCGAAGCGGTTTTGCGTGAGGCAAATGCGAAAAAACAGATAGTTGGCGCAGTTCCGATCGTTCCGTTCAACCGGAGCCTGCGCGACGGATGGGCCGAACTCTTCCCGTGAAGGAGAATGTTTGTGATTATCTCCGACGTTTCATCAGGAAACGGGCGGCAGCCGGTGGCTGACCTGCTCGACACCATAAAACGCAGAAGAATGATGCTGATCGTGCCGGTGATCGCGGGCATCGGCGTCGGCTTTGCGGGCTATCTCACGGCACCGGTCAGCTATGTTTCGGAGTCCGTGCTGGTGCTGGACATGCGGCGGTTGCAGGCGCTTCCCAGCGAAAGCGCCATCACCCCGCTGCCGCAGGACAGCCCGGTTCTGCGGTCCGAACTCGACATCATCAATTCCCGCATGATGGCGCGAAAAGTCATCGACATCCTGCAAGCGAAGAACATTGCCGTGCCGACGGCGTTCCGCTCGCGCACCGTCCTGTCGTCCGCCGCCGATCCGAACGCGCAGGCCAGGGAGGCACGCGGTGTCGATCCCGCCATGCGGGAACGCCAGCAGATAGATCTTCTTCTGTCCCGGCTCAGGGTCAGCAATGATGGCCGGTCCTATACGATCTTCATTTCCTATCGCGCTTCCGACCGGGTTTATGCGGCGGAGGTCGCCAATGCCTTCGCTACGGCCTATCTCGACCACCAGATCGATGTGCAGCAATCGGCCACGCGGCGCATCAGCGAATGGCTGGGCGAAAAGCTTGTCACCTTGCGCAGCGATCTTGAAAGTGCGGAACGCGCGGCGGAGGATTTCCGCCAGAAATCGCGGCTTGCGGGCGATCAGGGGCAGATCAGCTTTCAGGCCCAGCGCGTGGCCGCGCTCAACAACGAGATTGTCGCCGCGACGGGAGCGGTTTCGCTTGCGCAAGCGCGGCTGCGCACGGCGGAAGAACTGAAGACCAACAATGAAGCGCCTGCGCTGGCGGAAGTTCTGGCGTCGCCCGCGATCCAGACGCTGCGCAATGAGGCCGCGCGCGTTGAACGCCAGCTTGACGAATTGCGCTCGAACGGCGCGCTGAAAAGCGCTGAAATTCCGGTTCTGAAGGCCGAACAGGAAGCGCTGAAGCAGCAGATTTCAAATCAGGTCGACGAGATCATCAAGAGCCTCGGCAATGAAATCCGGATCGCGCGCCAGCGGCGCAGCGGGCTGGAAAGCGCATTGAAAGACGCCGAGGCCGATCTTGCCGAGGCCAATCAGGCGCAGGTGAAGGCCGTGCAGCTTGACCGCGAGGCCAATGCCAGCCGCACGGTCTATGAAAGCTATCTGACGCGCTACAAGCAGCTGATCGAGCAGGACGGCATCGCCGCCCCCGAAGCGCAGATGATTTCCAGTGCCGAACCGGCCATGGCCAAGGCAAGCCCCAATCTCGCCAACTGGCTGCTGCTGGGGCTGGGGCTTGGCGGGCTGGTTGCACTTGCCGGCACGATGCTGAAGGAAACATTTGACAAGATCAGGCCCGCGCAGACGGCCTCCCTGCTGCTGCCCGGCCTTCCGGCGGCGACGCTGCTGCCGGTTTCGCCACAGCTCACCGTGCCGCTGCTCGTCAATCGCGGTCTTGATCCGGCGAGCGCCTTTGGCCGGGCGATCAGGGCCGTGCATGAGCGCCTGCGCGCGCTGACGCGCGGGCGGGATTCGCTGGCGCTTTCCGTCGTTTCCCTGTCCGACGGCGCGGGCAAGACCCTGCTGATCACCGCGCTTGCACAACAGATCGCCGCGACCGGCGTTACGGTCGCCGCTATCGATGCGACCGGCAAGCGCTCGGGCCTGTCTGAAGCTTTCGGTGTTCCGCATAGCGATTACGCTGTCGTGTCCACCGGGCGTCCGCTCACCGGCGCGCGGCTTGTGCACGACCACGGCTCGGGGATCGATATCGTCACACCCGACAGGCCCGTGCGCGAGGGCGACTGGCTGGCCGAACTGATCGCAGAGCTGCGGTCCGACCACAAGATCATCCTCGTGGATCTCCCGGCGGTGATGGAAGACAAGCGCTCGGTTCTGCTTTCACGCGCAACGGATACGGCGCTGCTCGTGGTGCCGTCCGACCGCCACGACCAGCACGCAACCCATGCGCTGATCCAGACGATGGCGTCTTTCGGGCGCAAGCCCGCGCTTGCGGTGGTGCATCAGGAGGCTTCGTCCTGTCGCCGCTGGATCGTGCTTGCCGCCATGCTCTGCGGCCTGGCTTGGCAAAGGGCAAGGCGCGGCGTGGGGGCCGTGTTGTCGCGGCGAAAGCCGGTTGCGGACAATGTTCAGGAACAGGCGTGAGGGGAAAGCCATGTCACACAGGATCATCCGGAACCGCATCGGTTCCCATCTTCGGGCCACGATGTTGACGGGGCTTCTGCTTTTTGGCGGAAGTTTCGGCGCGCTGGCAGACGGCCAGGCCTATCGTGTCGGCGCCAATGATGTGCTTCAGGTCACGGTTTACGGGCAGCCGTCCCTCACCGGGCTCTACGCGGTCGATGTGGACGGCAATATCGGCTATCCGGTGGTGGGCAACATTCCGGTGAACGGCCTCACCACCCATGAAATCAGCGAGAAGATTGCGGGATCTTTGTCCCAGCATATTCCCGGCCTGACGGTCACGGCGACGGTCAATCAATATGCGCCGGTCTTCGTCGTCGGCGATGTGAAGGCACCGGGAAAATACCAGTTTCGGCCCGGCATGGTGGTGCTGGAACTGATGGCGCTCGGCGGCGGCGCCGGAAAAGCCGAATCCCCGGCGCTCACCGCCGGGATGCAGCTTATTTCCGCACAGCAGGAATATGCCGATCTGCAAATGCAGATCACCGCCATGGCCATTCGGCGGGTGCGGTTCGAGGCGGAATTGAATGGCACGGAATTCACCTATGACCTGCCGGAACAGACGCCCGCAAACAAGGACGCGGCCGCCCTGACACGGCAGATGCTGGACGGCGAAAAGACGGTGTTCAATGTGCGCCGCAACAATCTTGCCGCCGAGCGCCAGGCGCTTGAGGCGCAAATGGCGAGTTATGGCGATGAAATCGAGACCCTGCGGCAGAGCATCAAGCTGCACGACGCGGAAATCCAGCTCCTGCAGGAGAATGTGGATTCCAGCAAGTCACTGGTGGATCGCGGCCTTGCGGCGAAGTCCAGCCTGCGCGACATGGAGCGCGACCTGTCGGCCACCCGGCGCGATGCGCTGGAGCTTGCGTCCTTCCTGGCGCGGGCGCGGCAGAACCAGCTTGCCGTGCAGCAGCGCATCGCCAATCTGGACGAAATCCGCAAAAGCGAGGCGGCGACCAATCTGCAGGATATCGACCTCAACATCGCCCGCATGGAGCGCCGCAGCAATGCACAGCTCCAGACCATGGCCGAAATCGCCAGATCGTCCGGCAATATCGCGTCATCCACCCTGCGCCAGAAGCTGGTCTTCTCGATCAGCCGCAACGTCAACGGCAATTTTCAGGATATCGTTGCCAATGAGCGCACGGAAATCAAACCGGGCGACATTCTGCGCGTCGAGCTGGATATGAGCAGGATTGGCGGCTCGCCTTCTTAGCACTACAGTTGCATTCTTCGCGAGGCCGGGCTGCAAAGAGCGATTTGTCTCACGTTCCGGTGCTCGCGTACCTTTCTCAGACGCATAGTCTTATCCGAAAAGTCTGCAACTTTTCGGGACTATGCTTGGAAGTACGCTCCGCTCCGGTACTCGCAAATCACTCTTTTCGCCACGGCCTGACGAATTTGCAACTGTAGTGTTAGAGTGGCTCCGTTTTAACCGGAACCGCTCTTAAAGCGAGCTTTTCAAGCGGCTACGGGATTGGCGGCGACGGGATCGGCGGCTTCCTGCAACCAATCGCGATAGACTTGACGCAGGCCGTCCTCCAGACGGATGCGCGGCTTCCAGCCAAGCGCCCGCATCTTCGACGTGTCGAGAAGCTTGCGCGGCGTGCCGTCCGGTTTGCCGAGATCGTGTTCGAAGCGGCCTTCATAGCCCACGACGCGGGCAACCATCTGCGCCAGATCCCGGATCGAAATCTCGTCGCCCGTCCCGATATTCACCGGCTCGATGCCGTCATGGAAGCGCAGCATGTGCAGGCAGGCATCGGCAAGGTCGTCCACATGCAGGAATTCCCGCAACGGCTTGCCGCTGCCCCAGAGCGTCACATGGTCGATCCCGCGCATCTTTGCATCGTGTATCTTCCGGATCATGGCGGGGAGCACATGCGAGCTTGCGGGATCGAAATTGTCGTTCGGGCCGTAAAGATTGGTCGGCATCGCGGTCATGAAATGGTTGCCATATTGCCGCGCGCAGGCCTGCGCATATTTCAGCGCGGCGATCTTGGCGATGGCATAGGCTTCGTTGGTCGGCTCCAGCGGGCCGGTCAGAAGCGCATCCTCGGTGAGCGGCTGTGCTGCCTCACGCGGATAGATGCAGCTTGAGCCGAGCCATAGCAGGCGCTCGACGCCGGTTTGGCGTGCGGCGTGGATGAGGTTCATGCCGATGGCGAGATTGTCATAGAGAAAATCCGCCGGATACTCCGAATTGGCCAGAATGCCGCCGACGCGGGCGGCGGCGACGATAATGACATCGGGCCTGCGTCCGCTGATGAAATTTTCCGTCGGGCCCTGCCGGGTCAGGTCGAGGGCGCTGTGCGCTGCGGTGATGATGTCGCAATCCGTGCCTTGCAGGCGGCGCAGGATGGCCGAACCGACCATGCCTGTATGCCCGGCAATGAACACCTTCTTGCCTTCAAGCGAATAGAGAGGGGTGGGTGTGATTTCAGCCGTAGAAGTCATTGCGTCCAACCTCCCGCATGATGTTGCGCAGATCCCAGTCGACCATTTCAGCGACGAGAGTGTCGAAGCCGGTCGTGTGCTGCCAGCCGAGGCGGTCTTTCGCCTTGGAGGCGTCGCCCAGCAGGAAGTCCACCTCGTTCGGGCGGAAATAGCGCGGGTCGATCTCGATCAGGCAATGGCCGGATTTGCGGTCGCGGCCGATCTCTTCCACGCCGTCGCCCTGCCATTCGATCTCCCTGTCGACCGCCTTGAAGGCGCGTTCGACAAATTCGCGCACGGTGTGCGTTTCGCCGGTCGCCAGAACGTAATCGTCGGGGGCGTCTTCCTGGAGGATGCGCCACATGCCCTCGACATAGTCGCGGGCATGGCCCCAGTCGCGGCGGGCATCGAGATTGCCGAGCCGGAGCCTGTCCTGAAGACCGCGTTCGATGGCCGCGACGGCGCGCGTGATCTTGCGGGTGACGAAGGTTTCGCCGCGAAGCGGGCTTTCGTGGTTGAACAGGATGCCGTTGGAGGCGTGGAAGCCATAGGCGTCGCGGTAATTCACCGTCGTCCAATAGGCATAGAGCTTCGCCGTCGCATAGGGACTGCGCGGGGCGAACGGCGTCTGTTCGTTCTGCGCATGGGGCGAGCTGTTGCCGAAGAGTTCCGATGTGGAAGCCTGGTAGAAGCGGCATGTCTGGCCCAGCCCCAGAATGCGCATGGATTCAAGCAGCCGCAGCGTGCCGAGCGCATCGGCATTGGCGGTATATTCCGGCGTTTCGAAACTCACCTGCACGTGGCTCTGCGCGCCGAGATTGTAGATCTCGTCGGGCCGCACTTCCTGAATGACGCGGCACAGATTGGTGGCATCCGTCAGGTCGCCGAAATGCAGGCGGAAGCGAATATCCTCCTCATGCGGGTCCTGATAGAGATGATCGATGCGGGCCGTGTTGAACGACGACGAGCGCCGTTTCAGGCCATGGACGCGATAGCCTTTCCTGAGCAGGAGTTCGCTCAGATAAGCGCCGTCCTGTCCGGTAACGCCGACGATGAGAGCTGTTTTGTCCTGCAAGACCCTGCCTCCGATCCGAAATGCGATGGAACCATGTTAGCGATTTCCCCAGCGGGCAGAACTGCTCCAAAACGGCAATTGCGGGCCGCAGCCTCCCTCTTCGGATGAGCCGGAAACCGCGTCCGGCATGGCCGGCTGCACCCAAAGAGGTAGGCAGTCCGCCCGCTGTCGGTGCAGGCCATGCCTTTGTGTTCCTTGCGGCATCTGCCGTGCTGTTGCGATGCTCGGTTTGAACGGGATCGAACAATGGGAAGCAAGATCATGCGTGTGGTGCTGGCCAATCGTTACTTCTACCCGGACCAGTCGGCGACGAGCCGCATGGTGACGAGCCTCGCCCAGACGCTTGCGCGCGAAGGCATTGAAACAACGGTGCTGGCAAGCCGCAGCTACCACGACAGGCGAAAGGACGCGCTCCCCGCGCGCGAAACGATCGACGGTATCGATGTGCATCGCCTGTGGACCTCGGGCTTCGGTCGCGGCAGGCTTGTCGGGCGCGCGGTCGATTATGCGACCTTCCATCTGTCCGCTGCGGCCTGGTTCGCGGCCCATGCCAAGAAGGACGATGTGTGCGTCGTCTGCACCGATCCGCCGCTTCTGTCGGTTTCGGCTGCACTTCCGGTGCGGCTGCGCCGGGCAAGGCTGGTCAACTGGGTGATGGACCTTTTTCCTGAAACGGCGATGGAACTCGGTCTCATCCGGTCCGACACCATTTCCGGCAAGCTCGCCCTGATCCTGCGCAACTGGTCGATGCGCCAGTCGGCGCTGACCATTTGCCCGATAGAGCGCATGGCGCATTATCTCTCGACAAGGGACATTCCGGCGGAAAGCCTGAGCGTGGTTCACCACTGGGCCGACCGCAATGAGATCGTTCCGCTGGAGCCGGCGCGAAATCCCTTGCGCCGGGCATGGGGGCTGGGGCGCAAATTCGTCATCGGCTATTCGGGCAATTTCGGGCGCGCGCATGAGTTCGGGACGGTTCTCGACGCTGCCGAACGGCTCAAGAACAGGAAGAGCATCGTCTTTTTGATGATAGGCGAGGGGCAGCAGCGCGGCTTTGTCGAAAGCGAGGTCAAACGGCGCGGCCTGACCAATGTGCTGATGAAACCATTCCAGCCGGTGGAGGCGCTGTCCGAAAGCCTTGGCGCCGCCAATGTGCATCTGGTCTCGCTGAAGCCGGAGCTTGAACATTGTATCGTGCCCAGCAAGTTCTACGGCGTGCTTGCCGCCGCCCGCCCGACCATTTTCATCGGCGATCCGGATGGTGAAATCGGCACCATCGTCCGTGATTTCCAGTGCGGCGTGGCGCTCCGGCCAGGCGATGTCGATGCGCTGGTCGATGCGATCCTTCATCTGCGCCATTCGCCCGTCGGCCGCATGTCGATGGGCAACAATGCGCGATACCTGATGGAAACGGCCTATTGCCGGGAATATGGCGCGGCCGTCTGGCAATCCGCCGTCGCGCGGCTTGAGGAAAAGGTGGCGCCCTCTGCCATGCCGGTTCTCGACCGGCAGTTCCAGCCGAGGGAACTATGATGGATGGGCCGGTTGTCGTCAGCCAGCTTGGCGCGCGGATGCATTATGCGGTTCCGCGCATTTTCCAAGCCTGCGAAAGGCTTGCGCATTTTTATACCGACATATGCGCGCTTCAGGGGTGGCCGCGCCTGTTGAACGGACTGCCGCCGTCGATGCTGCCCGCCTCGGTGCGGCGGCTGGCGGGGCGTGCGCCGCAGGGCATCCCGCAAGAGCGGATGACCACTTTTCCGGGCTTCGGCCTGCATTCGGCGGTGCGCCGGCTTGCCAGCCAGACCGGGCCGAAATCCACCGCCAATGCCCTATGGGCGGGTGAAACATTCGGCAGGCTGGTGGCGACAAGCGGCTTTCACGGCGCAAGCGGGGTCTATGCCTTCAGCGGTGAGGCGCTGGAATTGCTGACGGCGGCAAAGCGACAGGGATTGTGGACGGCGGTGGAGCAGATGATCGCGCCGCGCACCGTTGTCGATCAGCTGGCCTGCGAGGAAGAGGTGCTTAATCCGGGCTGGCAGCTTCCGGTTGCAAATGATGTCCACGCCGATGTTTTTGCCGCGCGCGAGCAGGCGGAATGGCAGATCGCCGATGCCGTGGTCTGCCCCTCCGGTTTCGTGGCGCGCCATGTGATCGAGGCGGGCTGCGCGCCTGAAAAAGTCGTCGTGGTGCCTTATGGCGTGGATGCCCGTTTTCCGCTCGATCCCTGTCCGCGCCTGCCCGGCCGGCTGCGGGTTTTGACGGTGGGTGCGGTCGGCCTGCGCAAGGGGTCGCCCTATGTCGGCGCGGTGGCGCGGGAACTGGGCGACAAGGCGCATTTCCGCATGGTGGGGCCGATCGATGTGCAGCCGGAAGCGCAGGCGAAACTCGCCGCCGCAGTCGAGCTGACCGGCCCGATACCGCGCAGCGAAATGCGGGCGCAGTTCGAATGGGCGGATGTGTTTCTGCTGCCTTCGCTTTGCGAAGGGTCGGCCACGGCGGTTTATGAGGCACTGGCTGCGGGCCTGCCGGTTATCTGCACGGAAAACACCGGCAGCGTGGTGCGGCACGGCATTGACGGTTACATCGTCCCGATCCGCGATATGCGCGAAACCGCCGAAATTTTGCGGCAGTTCGCCGGAAATCCCGCAATACTTGCCCGGATGAGCGACAGCGCGCGCGAGCGGGCGAGCGACTTCACCGTTTCACGCTATGGCGAGCGGCTGGTTGCGGCACTGGCACAGCATTCGAGGGCAGGCGCATGATGAAGATCGTTCATGTCATCGGTTCCTACGACCCCGCCAAGGGCGGCCCGCAGGCCGTCGTTGTGCGCCTTGCGGCGGCGCAGGCCTCGCTTGGCCATGAGGTCACGATTGTGAGCTACAGCGACGATGAGGTGAGGAGCCGTGCCGTCAGGGCGACGGCGGCGATCCCCGGTTTCGACAAGGTGCGCACCTTGCTTCTGCCGATGCCCGGCCTGCGCGAAACCCTGTCCGGGGGGCAAGCCGCAAAAGCGATGGCGGCGCTGTTGCGCTGCGCCGATTTTGTGCATCTGCATGGCGTCTGGGAGACAAACCTGTTGCGGGCTTCCATGCTCTGCCGCCGCTTTTGCGTGCCTTACTGCATCTGCTGTTGCGGTATGCTCGACGTCTGGAGCATGCGGCAGAGCGCATGGAAGAAGAGGTTCGCCATGATGCTGGGCTTTCGCCGGATGCTCGATGGCGCCGCCTTCATTCAGGCGCTCAATGCGGATGAAATCGAACTCATGCGGCCTCTCGGTCTGAAGCCGCCATCGATGATCATCCCGAACGGCATTTTTCTTAATGAGGTTGAGGGGGAGGCCGAGCTTGAGGGGGAGGTTGCCGTGCCCGGATTGCCGGGGCGGCCTTATGTGCTTTTCCTGTCGCGGCTTCATTACAAGAAGGGGCTCGATATTCTGGCCGATGCCTTTCGTCGCGTCGCTCACCTGTTCCCCGATGTGGACCTGGTGGTCGCGGGCCCGGATGGCGGGGCGGAACAAGCGTTCCTTCAACGCATTCGCAACCATGGGCTGGAGGCGCGTGTTCACATGACAGGCGGGCTTTACGGTCCGGCCAAGATCGCCGCCCTGAAGCGTTCCGCCTGCTTTTGCCTGCCAAGCCGTCAGGAAGGGTTCAGCGTCGCCATAACCGAGGCGCTTGCCTGCGGCGTGCCGGTGGCGATCACCGATGCCTGCCATTTTCCGGAAGTGGCGGAAGCGGGCGCGGGTGTGGTCTGTCCGCTCGATCCGATTGCCGTGGCTTCGGCGCTTGAACGGATTCTCGAAGACCGGGACCGTGCGGCGCGCATGGGCGCAGCCGGTGCCAGACTGGTGCGCGACAATTACACCTGGCCGCGCATCGCGGTCCAGACGATTGCGGCCTATCAGGGTTTTCGTCGTGGCCGCACCGGCTTTGCCGGATTGCCCGCATAGACCATCCACGGCTCCATGTCGCGGAAGGAAACCCCGCGGGCGCCCAGAACCGCGCCCTCGCCAAGGGTGACGCCCGGCCCCACGAAGGCTTCTGCCGCAACCCAGCCATAAGGCCCGATATGGATGGGCGCCGCCGTGAGCGGAAACTCCGCCTGATCGATATTGTGCCCCGCCGTGCACAGATGCGCGCGCTGCGAAACGATGGCGAAGGGCGCAAGCGTCACATGCGCTACATTATAGCAAAGCGCGCCCGGTCCCAGCGATGCATGTTCCCCCATGGTCAGGTTGCCCGGCCACCAGATGCGGGCGCTGCCGCGCACGATGGCGGTCCTGTGCAGCTTCGCGCCGAAGGCGCGCAGCACCGCGCCCCGCCAGCGCCACAGGAAGGATGGCGTCCATGCCGCCAGCACCATCCAGCTTGCCTGCCAGCACAGGCGCTGGAGGCGGTGCCGGAATGTGAAGGTCGCGCCGCCTTCCATGGGGCATGACGAGGCCTTGCGACCGCTGATCGGGATCGGGGAATTGTGCTGCGAGGCGACGGGCATGGCGCTCTCCTTTACGAAAACCGGGGCATGACGGCGCTTTGCTGCGGCGGCATGGGCAGGTTGACGGAGCGGTTGCGGATACGGCAGACCGAGAGGACCGGGATCAGGAAGATCGCCATGTGCAGCCACACCGTCACGACCCAGTCGGTCTGGTGGGAGATGGCGTGCATCGCGGGCACGATCGACAGCATATAGACAAGCTGCCCCGGCATCTCGCCCGCCATGGCCGTCTCCCACAGCCGCCGCATGACCCAGGCAAGCAGCAGGAATTTCAGCGCGCCGAAATACCAGAACGACGCAAAGGCATCGACAAGCCCCGTCTCGGTGGTGCCGGTGAGGGGATTGTAGTCGCGGCCCGGCTGCGGCGTGGCAAGACGCAGCGCGTCCTTGATCCTGGCGCCGACCAGCTGGGCAGGCACGAAGGTGAACACGATGCGGTTCCAGTGGAATTTGCCATAGTCGAATTCCAGCCGCCGGTCGATTTCGTCGATGCGCAGCACGGCATTGCGCATTTCCAGCCCGCCGCGTTCCAGCGTTTCATTGAAATTGGCGGCGTAGTCGATCTCGATGATGTCGTCGAGCACGAAGCCGGAAGCCGCGCGCGTGATCTGGCGGTAATCGCCCATGCTCGTCATCAGGAATGTGCCTGCGAAAATGCCGGCGAACATGATGATGCGCGGCACGACCATGCGGCGGTAGAACCAGAAGGCAAGCAGGATCATCAGGAGGAGCTGGATTGCCTCGGCGCGTTTTCCCGTCACCAGAATACGGTCCAGATAGAAGACCAGATCGAACAGGACGATCGCCAGCGCAAACCATGAGGGCCGTCGTGCAAGACACAGAAGCGCAATGGCAAGGCCATAGGGCATGAGCTGGGCAAAGAAGAGATAGACCACCGGCATGCCGGTCATCTGCATGCCGATGGAGACATCGCCCGGAAGGCGGCTCAGGAGGAAGTAGAATATTGCGCCGAAAACCGAAAGGCCGGCTGCGGCCCATAACAGCCTTGTTTCGCTGAAGCTCATGCGGAGCAATTTGATCGGGCGTCTGGCCATGCGCCAGCCGAGAACCAGCATGGCAAGGGACAGGATGCCCATGATCATCGTCTTGGCATAGGCGCCCGACGGCAGAAACCGGTCATGCACGAGGGCAGGAAGCTGCGGCAGCAAAAAGCCGAAGGTCATCACGCCCGCAAGGAACGGAAACTGATACATGCGCTCAGGCCGCGCGAGGAGACCGCCTGCCAGAAGGCAGAGCACGAAACCGGCGAAAATCCAGGTGAGCGGCAGGTTCATCGGTTGCCTCCCGCCGCGGCGCATATATCCGATGGATCAGGCGCCGGTTCGCGCGCGGAAAGGTCATGCGGGACGATGCGGCCTGAAAGCAGATACCAGCCGAGTTTCACATATTCCCTGGCGACAAGTTCCATGTCGGCCGGGGTGGCCGGAAAACCGGGGTGTCCGCCATCGCCCCCGATGGGCGACGAGATGAAACGCATCTGCGGGCAGGCGGCGCGAAAGCTCGCAATGGCGCGGCGCGAATGATACCAGTTGGTCACGATCAGCGCGCTTCTGGCATGAATCTCACGCATCACGGGGGCGGAAAAGCGCGCATTCTGCCATGTGCTGCCCGACCGGCATTCCACCAAGATCGCCGAGGGCTTCACACCATTGCGCACCATGATCCGCTTGTTATGGAGGCAGTCGCCGTCGCCGGTGACGAGGATCACGGGCGAGCGGCCTTCCTTCCAGAGGCGGGCTGCCTGTACCGCGCGCGGCGGGCCGTCGCCGCCGGGGACGATAATCACATCCGCCCTGCCGCCATCGTCCGGCAGGGTCAGGACCGGCTCGGAGAAAAACATCGCCGCAAGCCCGAAAAGGACGGCGCAGGGCACAATGATGAGCAGCATCATACCATACGCCGTTCCGGTGCTTCGGTTTCAAGTGCATGTCTGACCGGCGGCGTCATCGCCGATTGGCGCTGGCGCTGCTCTTCCATCTTGACGACGATCATGAACTCGTAGGCGGCAAGCAGGCGGCAATAGAGATAGCCGGGCTTGCCGTCGAGAAAACCGCCGCGCAGGAGATACATGTAGAGGAAGCGCAGGGCGGGCCGGAACGGCATGTGACAGGAGAGCGATTTCAACGCCCGCCGCCGCCGTTCCGGAACGGTTGAAACAATGCCGCCCCAGTCGATCCTGCGCTCCGGCAGGCGCAAGGCGGACAGGTCGGCCTCGGCGGAAGAGTAGCGGTTGTGCTTGTCGTACCAGGCTTCAAGGCCCTTGTTGAAACTGTAATGGATGAAATGCGCCTGCAAGGCGCCCTCCGGCCCGCCGCTGGCGCGGGAATGCACCGCGCGTTCGAACCGGACCCGGTCGGGCCGCACGAGCCGCGTGATCCAGGTCGGATAAAGGCTCGCATGGCGTATCCAGCGGCCCATGAACATGTTCTTGTAGCGCGCCTTGAAGAAGACTTCCGGCCGCGTGGGATCGGCGGCGATCGCCAGCATTTCATCGCGCAGATCCGGCGGCGTGATTTCGTCCGCATCGGGCGTGTAGACCCAGTCATGCCGGAATTTGATTTCCGTCAGGCCATACATGCGCTGGCGGTCTTCGGTGTCGTAGGCGCGCTGGAAAACACGGGCGCCCGCCGCCTTCGCGATCTCGACCGTGCGGTCGTGGCTGTAGGAATCGAGGATGACGATGTCGTCGCACCAGTCCAGCGAGGCAAGACAGGCAGGCAGGTTGACCTCTTCGTTCAGGGTCATGATGAGTACGGAAACGTTCATGAAGTTGCCCCCGGATAGGTGATGTTGGGTTTGGTGGCGGGATTTGCCTCGCCCATGGAAGCGGCAACGATCGGGCGAGCGCCCCGGCTCATGCGCAGCACGAAAAGCGTGTGTGCGGCGGCAGGGATCGCCAGTGCGAGAAGCATGGTTGAGGCTTCCATGCCGAGCCGGACGGCAAGGCAGGCGATGGCTCCGGCCATGAAGTTGAGCGCCATGACCGCCACGGCTGTCTGTCCGCAGGAAAGCCCCGCATCCATCAACAGGTGATGCAGATGCTGGCGGTCCGGCGAGAACGGGCTTCTGCGCGCAAAGATGCGGCGCACGATCAGGCTCAGCGTATCGATGACGGGCACGATGACGATCCAGATCAGGACGGGAAAGGCCGCGGCGGCATGATTGCCCGCGAGGATGAGGATAAATCCGGCAAGGGCCGCGCCCAGAAGGGTGCTGCCGCCGTCGCCCAGGAAAAGGCTGGCCTTTACGCGCCAGCGATGGCGCATGTTGAAGACGAGAAAGCCGAGACAGGCGGCGGTGAGCGCAAGCGCCTGCACCCCGAGGCGATGTTCGCCAAGGCCGAAGCCGATCACGGCAAGCCAGAAAAAGGCCGCGGCACTTGCCGATCCCGCCAGCCCGTCGACGCCGTCACTCATATTGACCGCGTTGACGAGGCCGACAATGAAGGCAAGCGCGATCATCAGGAAAAGCGGCCCGGTCAGGGCGGGGATCAGGATATCCGGCGCCATGCCGTCGGCTGCAAGTCCCAGATGAAGCCGGTTCAGCCCGGCAATGGCGATGATGAGGAAAGCCGCAACAAGCTGGGCCGCCAGACGCGGCGCGACGGCCAGGCTGAAACGGTCGTCGAGAACGCCGGTGACGAGGATCAGCACCAGCCCCGGCAGCAGGGCAATCGCATTGGCATGGCCTGAAAGGCCGGATGCCGGAAGTGCCGCCACGGAAAAGGCGAGGAAAATGGCGATGCCGCCGCAGAGCGGAACGTTTCCGTCATGTCTCTTGCGCGCATCGGGAATATCGATGAGATACCATTCGCGCGCCAGCCCGCGAAAAGCGAGGCAGAAGGCAACGGCAAGGGCGAAGGCCAGAAGCGGAATCCAGGAAAGACTGGTCATGTCTCCTCCAAGGCGCGTGCAAAGGATCGAATTCCGGAAATTTTTACCCATGGCCGCTGCCGTCCACGACTTGGCTTTAGAGCGTGCCGCATACGCCTTTCAGGTCAGGTGCTAACACCAAGGGCGGCATTTCGCGCGCGCGGCAAAAGACTATCCTTGGATCAGGCCGAACGATCCGGGGGTAAAGCATCGTGAAATCACATTTGCAGGCCACATCCGGGCTCAGTTCAGGGGGCAGGCCATGAGCGGCGGTCGCAGGGGCATTCTCATGGCGGCATTGGAGCAATATGCCGGGCTGATCTTCAATTTCCTGACGGTCGTGGTTGTCTCGCGTTTCCTCGGCCCCGCCGAAACGGGCATGGGTGTCATCGGCCTCGGCATTGCCGCCATCGTCTTTTCGCTGCGGGAATTTGCCAGCGCCGAATTTCTCATCAAGCTCGACCGTGTCGAGGACAAGGATCTCCAGACGTCGCTGACCTATCTGATGGGCGTCACGCTGCTGCTGTCGGCGGGGCTTTATGGGCTGCGCGATTTCTTCGCCGCATCCTATCGCGATCCGATGCTCGGCTTCTTTCTCGACATCACGATTGTCGCGGCCATTGTCGAAAGCCTGTCCATGCCGATCATCGCGCTGTTGCGGCGCGACATGGCCTTTGGCGTGCTTGCCCGTATCCGGACCGCCGGTTCGGGCGTCGGCGCGCTGGCCACGATCGTCGCGGCTTATATGGGGTTCGGCTATCTTTGCTTCGCGGTCGGCCTGCTTGCGGCGGCCGCGGTCACGACCGGGCTTGCCATCACGATCCATCCGTTGCGGCGCCTGCTGCGGCCGACATTCGACGGCATCGATGCGGCCTGGCGCTTCGGCATCTATCTTGGCGCGAATTCCAGCCTCGGCAAAATCAGCGAAACCTTTCCGCAGCTCATATTGGGGCGGTTCATGCCCATTTCGCAGGTCGGCATCTATAATCGCGCAGGCACCGTCAGCGGATTGCCGGACCGGGTCATCCTCTCGGCGATCTTTGCCGTCGCATTCCCCATGCTCTCGGCGCAGGTGCGCGAAGGCGTCGACATCCGCCAGTCCTATATCCGGGCGCTGTCCTATATCAGCGTGGTCTACTGGCCGGCGCAGGCGGTGCTGGCCTTCCTCGCCTATCCGGCCGTGCGCATCATTCTGGGCGAGGGCTGGCATGAAGCCGTCCCCATCGTCGCCATATCCTGCGTGGCGAACATGTTCTGGTGTCCGGTCCTGCTGACCTATCCGCTGTTGATGGCGCTGGGGCACAACCGGGATGCCTTCGTGTTCAGCCTGGTTTCGCGTTCGGTCGTGGCGCCCGTATTGTGTGTCGCGGCCTTCTACGGCCTGTTCGCGGTTGCGCTCAGCCAGTTCATCACCTCGCCGTTCCAGATGGTCGTTTCGATCCTCTATGTGAAAAAACATGTTTCCTTTTCACATCGCGCGCTTGTCAGCGCCTTCGCGCAGAGCGGGCTTGTGACGGCGCTGACCCTTGCCCTGCCATTCGCCGCGCTGGCGGCCAACGGGTTTTCATTCGATTTTCCGCCGCTTCAAGGCGTCGGCATCGGGTTTCTTGCCGCGGTGAGCTGGGTTGCCGCCGTCTTCGTCACGCGGCATCCGTTCGCAGGCGAGCTGAACCACATCGTCATGACATTTGCCACCATGAGCGCGTTCAACCGCCGCATCTTCCGGCGCTGGCGCAACGGGCTAACCTCCTCAACCCCGGCTGAATGAGCGGCCACCGCGAGGGAATGCGCATGCACACTGTCGATATCGCCATCCCCAATTACAATTACGGGCATTATCTGCGCGCCTGCGTCGAGAGCGTCTTGTCGCAGCGCGGGGTGCATGTGCGCGTGCTGATCATCGACAATGCATCGACCGATGACAGCGTCGAGGTGGCGAAGAGCCTTGCGGCGAGCGATGGCCGTGTCGAACTGCTGCTTCGCCGGAAGAATATGGGCCCCCATGCTTCGTTCAACGAAAGCATAGACTGGGCCAACTCCGAATATTTCCTGATCCTGTGTTCGGATGATCTTTTGGCCGCAGATGCGTTGGAGAGGGCGGCAGGCGTGCTTTCGCAACATGCGGACGTGCATTTGGCGCATGGCGCGACAGGCCAGATAAGGGCGGGCGACACGATCCCCTTGCCGACCGTCGCCCCGCCTGAATCCGGCCGGTGGCGCATACGGTCGGGGGAGGAGTTCATCGCATTTGCCTGTCGGCACGCATTCAATCCGGTTGCCGGCCCGAGCGCGGTTGTGAGGACTGCGATCCAGAAGCAGGCTGGATATTACCGCGCCTCGCTTTCCCACACGGACGATCTGGAAATGTGGCTGCGCATCGCCATGCGCGGGGCTGTCGCCTCGACTGACCAGATCCAGGCCTTTGCGCGCTCGCATCCCCGGAACCAGTCGGCGGCGGTGAATGGCATCCTGAACTGGAACCGCGAATTCGAGGCCGGCTTCCGGTCCTTTTTCGATCATGAGGGGGCGAGCCTGCCGCACCGGCGCCGATGGTTCGCCATGGCACAGGATTGCCTGGCCAAACGCGCCTACTGGTCCGCGATAACAAATCTGGCGCGCAGGCCGAAAGTCGCCGGTCCGCTGATGGCGTTCGCGCTGAAGCGGGAGCCTTTGCTGACGGTCTTGCCGCCTTTCGACTATCTGCTGAAACGGTCGGCCTGGCGAAGCCTGCGCGGCGGCTGAACTGCGGGATCGGCTGCTTTCCGGGCCGTTTCGAGAAAATTGGCGCACAGAATTTCTTCCTGTGCCGCCAGCCGGCTGCGATAACGCTCCACGCCGGCTTCCACTTGCCGGGTCAATACCGCGCGTTGCTCGAAGGCAAGGTGGATCTGGGAGAGGACTGTTTCGGGGTCGAAACGATCGATCCGGTGGCAGAATGCCGCCAGTCCTACATCGTACAGCAAGGCATCGTTCTTGGCGGCATAAGCCAGCGAAATCACCGGGCGCCCCATGGCAAGGGCACAGACCACATTATGGTAGCGGCTGGCGACAACGATGTCCGTTTGCGCGATCTGCCGCATGAGGTCGTGCAGGGATGCGCAGGGCTCGAACATCACCTTGTCCGCTTGCGCGGGGGGAAGCGCTGCCAGCATGTCTTGCACGGCCTGCCTGTCGCACATATCGCCGATCAGCAGCCGGACGTTTCGCTCTTCATCAAGCAGTCTTCCTGCAAGCGCCGCCATCCTGGCGATGTAATCCCTGTAGATGGCATCGCCATCCTTTCCGTTCTTTTTCCATCCGCGATAGAGCATCACGCCGATGCCGACGCATGGATCGGGACGGGTCCGGCTTTCATCGGCAGCCGTCGGCAATGCGAAGGCGATGTCCGCGCTGACGAAATCCTGAACGGGGTCGACGCCAAGCTGTTTCATGAAGTCATGGGAAATCTGGTCCCGATAGGTGCGGATTGCCGCCAGCATGGATGCCCGGCGCATGAAGAACCTGCTCAACGGATGATCGATGGGACCGGCTCCGATCGACACAAAAATCATGCGTGTGCCGGCAAGTCTGGCCGCAACAGACCACCGCAGCACCGTGAAAGGCCAGCCAAAGGGGTTCTCGTTGAAATCGTCCAATATGCCTGTGCCGGGCACGATAAGAAGATCAAGCTGCGAAACAAGCAGAAGCGCGTGGCAGAAACCGGCGATCCGGCGCGGAACATGCAGCAGCACCCTGTTGATTGCCCGTAGCAGCGGGCTGGATGAATAGGGTTGCGAGACCGGATGGGCCGGAAGGTCGAATTTCTGCGCAACAATGTCGGGCCGGGAGCAGATGCAGACAGGCTGTTCGTCGGGGTTGCTGCGTTTCAAGAGCTGCAACATGGCCTCCAGCGAACCGTCATTGCCGGTATTGCCGGAACCGAATTGCCCGAAAAGTCCTATTCTCATGCGCGTTTCTCCGGCTGCGGCGCGATGCGAATTTCGAACCCGCCGCATTTGAGGCTAAGGCCAGACGGGGCTGCGGGAAAACTGGCAGAAGGGTGAAACCCATCCTCTATTGTAGGAGGGTGTGTACCCCTCATGGCCGTCATGCGCGGCAGGGCAATTTCGATACACTGCGAGGCGGTATATCCATTGCCCCCCGATATACCGGAACAAGGCTT
Source organism: Brucella anthropi (assembly GCF_046630315.1). Lineage (GTDB taxonomy): Bacteria > Pseudomonadota > Alphaproteobacteria > Rhizobiales > Rhizobiaceae > Brucella > Brucella anthropi_A. Next base: position 118,627 of record NZ_LQBD01000002.1, read on the forward strand.
CGAGGGCGTTGTTCCCTCGAAGTCTTGTCTCCCTTGAAATGTTCCTCTGACGACAGGTTGCGGCCATGAAATGCGCTTACTTCGTCCGTCCCCACATTGGCGGCACCTATTCGGTCTTCACCCGCCTGCGCTCCTCGCTTGGCCAGTCGGGCGTAGAGCTTCGCTGGCTTGCTGCCGGTGCTGCCGGTGATACGATCGCCGTGCCCGCGGGGCAGGGGCTTGAGGATGCGCTGCGCAAGGGCGATGCCATAGACCGCCTCGGCCTGCTGGATGAGGAAACCCGCGCCAGGCGAATGATCGCCTTCCTGCGGGAAAACCGTTTCGACGCCGTCTTCGTCAATGTCCTTTCGCACCGCTTCGAAACCAATCTGGTGCGCTATCTGCCCGCCGACATCCTGCGCATCATGATCGTGCACAACATCACGCCCGGCACCTATGCGGCGGCACGGGCGATCCGCGATCATGTTCATGCCACGGTCGGCGTCTCGAAGCGCTGCCACGACGATCTGGTGCGGCAATATGGTTTCGATGCGGCGCGCACGCTGGTCATTCCGCATGGGCTGAACCGGGGCATATATCTGTCGCGCGATGGTGCTGGGCCGGATGCGCGCCGCCCGCTGCGGCTGCTTTATCTGGGGCGTGTGGAAGACAATTCGAAGGGTGTTTTCTGGCTGCCGGATATACTGCGCGAACTCGATTGCCCCTATCGTCTGACGGTCGCGGGCGACGGTCCCGACCTGGCGGAGCTGCGCCATCGGCTTGCGCCCTTTGGCGACAAGGTCAGCTTCAGCGGCTGGGTTGCGCCTTCCGATGTGCCCTGGCTGGTGAGCCAGCATGACATCATGCTCATGCCGTCGCGCTTTGAAGGCTTTGGCCTGACGCTGATCGAGGCGATGAGCCAGGGATGCCCGGCGGTCGTGTCGAAGATCGCCGGTGTGACCGACACCATCGTCACCGATGGCGAGGACGGGCTTTTGTTTCCCGTCGGCGATTTCCGTCAGGCGGCGCGTCATATCGGCCGGCTTGCAAGCGACCGCGACCTGCTGGCGGGCATGGCAGGTGCCGCCCGGCAAAAGGTCGCGACGGTTTTCGACAATGATACCGCCGGGCGGGCCTATGCGGGCCTGCTCGACCATCTGGCGAAAAACCGCCCCGCAATCGCGCCGCCGCTGGCGCTTTCGCAATGGTCGATGCCGAACGCGCTTCATTCCAGCCTGCGCAGCCGCCTGCCCAAGCCGGTGAAGAACTGGCTGCGCCAGATGCGCGAGCGCCTGCATACGAGATTGTCCGCAGCGTGACCCGTGAACAGAAAGGAGAAGGGGCATGAATCTTTTCACATCGCAGTTCCGCAATTCCCAATTGCTCGCCACCAAGGCGCATGCGCTTATTCCGGGCGGCTGTCACACCTATGCCAAGGGCGACGACCAATATCCGGTTCTGGCCCCCGGCTTCATCCAGCGCGGTTCCGGCTCGCATGTCTTCGATGTCGACGGCCATGAATATATCGAATATGGCATGGGCAATCGCGCCGTCGGCCTCGGCCATGCCTATCCGCCGGTGGTGCGCGCCGTGCGCGACGCCTTGCAGGACGGATGCAATTTCACGCGCCCCGGCGCCATCGAGGTCGAATGCGCGGAAAGCTTTCTGGAGCTGATCGACGGCGCGGAAATGGTGAAGTTCTGCAAGGATGGTTCGGATGCGACTTCCGGCGCGGTAAGGCTTGCGCGCGCCTATACGGGACGCGACATGGTTGCCTGCTGCGCCGATCATCCGTTCTTTTCCACCGATGACTGGTTCATCGGTACGACAAGGATGAATGCGGGCATTCCGGCATCGGTTTCGGCTTTGACGGCAACGTTCCGTTATAACGATATTGCGAGCGTGGAAGCCCTGTTCGAGGATTATCCGGGGCGTGTCGCGGCCATCATTCTCGAACCCGCGCGCGCCGATGAGCCGCAGAATGGATTTTTGCAGGAAGCAAGGCGCATCGCCCATGAAAACGGGGCCCTGTTCATTCTGGACGAGATGATTACCGGCTTTCGCTGGCATATGCGCGGGGCGCAGAAGCTCTATGGTATCGAGCCTGATCTTTCCTGTTTCGGCAAGGCGCTGGGCAACGGCTTTGCGATCTCGGCGCTCGCCGGCAAGGCGGAATATATGCAGCTTGGCGGTCTGACCCAGACCGACCATCCGCGCGTGTTCCTGCTTTCCACCACCCATGGCGCGGAAACCCATGCCATGGCGGCGGCGATTGCCACGATGACGATCTATCGCGATGAGCCGGTGATTGAAAGGCTCCATGAGCAGGGCGCCAAACTGGCCGATGGCGTGAATGCGGCGATTGCCGGCCATGGCCTGCAAAACCATGTTCGGCTGTCCGGGCGTCCATGCTGCCTTGCCTATGGCACGCTCGACGAGAAAGGCCAGCCCTCGCAGGCATTTCGCACGCTGTTGCTTCAGGAGACGATCCGGCGCGGCGTGCTGATGCCGTCGCTAGTGGTGAGCTATACCCACAGCGACACCGACATTGCGCGCACGGTGGATGCAATCGACGGTGCGCTCGACATTTATGTCCGGGCGCTGAACGACGGCGTGACGTCCTATCTGACGGGGCGACCTTCGCAGGTGGTCTATCGCCGCTTCAACGAAGCGCCGGCCTATCCGCCGACGATGCGATGAAGCGCCTTGCCGCAGCCCTGATCGCCGCGACCCTGCTGTCGATGGCGGCAGGGGCCTCCCATGCGGCTGACCTGTTTGCGATCAGGATTGGGCAAGACCGGCGCATATTCGAGGATGCAACGGGCAAGCCTTTTTTGTTGCAGGGCGACACTGCCTGGTCGCTGATCGCCGAACTGAAACGCGAGGATGCCGAGATCTATTTGCAGGATCGAAGGAAGCGCGGTTTCAATGCCATTCTGGTCAATCTCATTGAACATCGGTTCTCCAGCCATCCGCCTGCCAATGCCTATGGCGAGAGGCCTTTCCGGGGTGATGCCTTCGGTGAACTCAATCCGAAATATTTCGATCATGCCGCCTGGGTGATCGGTCGGGCGCAACAACTTGGTTTCGTCGTCTTTCTGGCGCCCGCCTATCTCGGGGTAAGCGGCGGCGATCAGGGCTGGTTTCGGAATATCGAGGCCGCAGGGCCGGAAAAAATGCGCCTCTACGGCGAGAGAGTGGCCGAACGCTTTCGGCAATATTCCAATATTGTCTGGGTCTTGGGTGGGGATTTCAATACGCCGGACAAGAGGCTGGTTTCCAGCATGGCCGAGGGGATCATGAAGGCCAGTCCGTCCTCGCTGAAGACGGTCCATCCCGGCCCCGAGACGAATACCGCCGGGATATGGGGCAAGGAGCGCTGGTTCTCCTTCGACACGCTCTACAGCTACGAGGATATCCATGCCGGAATGATTGCGCGCACGGCGGAAACTGCCATGCCGGTCATTCTGCTGGAAACATTCTACGAGAAGGAACGGGGAACGACACCGCAAACCATCCGCCGAAATGCCTATGGTGCCTTGCTTGCGGGCGCTGCCGGGCAGTTTTTCGGCAATAATCCCGTCTGGCATTTCGGCAGTTCCGGCCTGTTTGCCTATGAAGGCACCTGGCGCGATGCGCTGGACAGTCCCGGTGCGCGGTCGATGACGGTGTTGAAGCGGCTCTTCGACAGGCTGCCATGGCCGCAACTGCTTCCCGATCGCGAAGGACGCATTGCCGTGAACCCGGAAAGCCATGCCGCATCTTTGCCGGACGGCACGCTGTCGGTGATCTATGGCGATGCGGATGGTTTCGCGGTGCGGAAGGATGTTGTCGGGAAGGCCGTCTGGTTCGATCCGGTTTCCGGCACATTTGCGGATGCGGGCGCGCCCCGGTTCGAGGGAACGATTGCGACCTTCAAGCCGAAGCGGGCGCAAAATGCCGGTGGCGGAACCGACCGGCTTTTGCTGATCGGCAGCGCGGCGCGCCTGCACGCCATCCTAAAGGAGTAGCCGATACGCCCTTTCATGCCTTTCATAAACGCTTGTCCGAACCGGGCATGCCTTCGGTCAAGTCGCGGCTCCCGTTCTCGCTGGCTAACATGTGTTTATCACGGTGCGAGGAGTCGGACATGAAAGTACTGGTCACGGGCAATCAGGGCTATATCGGGTCGGTCATGGTGCCGGTCCTCATCGATGCGGGGCATGACGTGTCCGGCTATGACATCGGCCTTTATGAACATTGTCATTTTGAAGAAGGCGGCGCGGTCACGACTGTGCCGACCATCCGCAAGGATGTGCGCGATGTGTCGCCGCGCGATCTGGAAGGGTTCGATGCGGTCATTCATCTTGCCGCGCTTTCCAATGATCCGCTGGGCAATCTCAATGAGGAACTGACCTACGACATCAATCACCGGGCGAGCGTCGCCATGGCGAAGGCCGCGAAACAGGCCGGTGTCGGGCGTTTTCTGTTTGCTTCGTCCTGTAGCAATTACGGTATCAGCGATGCCGATCTGATCGATGAGACCGGCGAACTGAAGCCGGTCACGGCCTATGGCCGCTCCAAGGTGCGGGCGGAGCAGGACATTCGCGAATTGGCGGATGCAGGCTTCTGCCCCGTCTATCTGCGGCCTGCCACGGCTTATGGCGTTTCGCCGTTCCTGCGCTTCGATATCGTGCTCAACAATCTGGTTGCCTGGGCGGTGACGAAAGGGCTCATCTATCTCAAGTCGGATGGTACGCCCTGGCGCCCCATCGTCCATATCCGCGATATTTCCCGCGCCTTCATGGCCGCCATGGAAGCCCCGCGCGAAAAAGTCTGGAACGAAGCCTTCAATGTCGGCTCGACGGAGCACAATTACCGCATCCGGGATATTGCGGGCATCGTGGCCGACAATGTTCCCGATTGCCGCATCGACTATGCGGATGATGCCGGGCCGGATACGCGCTCCTACCGCGTCAGTTTTGAAAAGCTGGCGCGGGTGCTGCCGCAAGCCAAACCGCAATGGGATGCCGTTGCCGGTGCGCGCGAACTCCTTGCCGCCTATAGCCGCTCGACGCTGACGCTGGAGGAATTCGAGGGGCCGCGCTTCCAGCGCATCGCCCATATCCGCAAGCTGATTGCGGAAGGCGCGCTGGATGCCGATCTGCGGCGTGTCGAGGAACAGCCGCAACCGCTGCGGGCGACGGCGTGATGGATAGGGGGGCAGGCTGCAAGGACGTGGAAACCGCCATGCCGCCGTCATCAGGCGGGATGGCCATTTACGATCTTGCTGCCCGTCTTTATCCGCTCTGCCGCAGTCTCGCCGGGGACGGCGTGCGCGAAACGCTCGCCATCATCGGGGAGCGCCTGCCGCTCACGGTCCATCAGGTCCCGACCGGCACGCCGCTTTACGACTGGAAAGCGCCGCAGGAATGGATCATCCGCGAAGCCTATATCACGGATGATAACGGCAGGCGCATCGTCGATTTTGCCCGGCACAATCTGCATGTTGTGAATTTCAGTGTGCCTGTGCGGGCAAGAATGCCGCTCGGTGCGCTGAAGGAGCATATCCACACGCTGCCCGATCAGCCGGACCTCATTCCCTATCGCACCTGCTATCACGCGGAAGGCTGGGGCTTCTGCATGGCGCATCGTGAATTTCTGTCGATGCCGGACGGCGACTATGACGTCGTGATCGATGCGGAGCGTCGCGACGGTTTCCTGACCTTCGGTGAGTTCATTCAACCCGGCGAAAGCGACGAGACGTTCATTTTGTCGGCCCATCTTTGCCACCCCTCGCTCGCCAATGACAATTGTTCCGGGCTGGCGCTGTTGACCCACCTTGGCGCGGTTCTGCAATCACGGCGCACGCGCCTGACCTATCGGCTGCTTTTCGGCCCGGCGACTTTCGGCGCGCTTGCATGGCTTCAACAAAACGAGGCGCATCTGGAGAAGGTCCGGCATGGGCTGGTGCTGTCCTGTGTTGGTGATGCCGGCGGGCCGAATTACAAGCGCAGCCGTCGCGGCGATGCTGAGATCGATCGCATCATGGCGCATGTGCTTTCCGGGTGCGCTGATGCAACGGTGCATGATTTCTGGCCCTATGGCTATGACGAGCGCCAGTTCTGTTCGCCGGGATTCAACCTGCCGGTCGGCCTGTTCCAGCGCAGCCTTTACGGCACTTTTCCGCAATATCACACATCGGCCGACAATCTCGATTTCATCAAGCCGGACTGTCTCGAACAGTCGTTCAACATGGTCTGGCAAACCATTGAAATTGCTGAACGAAACTGGCATCCGCTGAATACGTCGCCCAAGGGAGAGCCGCAGCTTGGACGGCACGGCCTCTATGGAAGCATGGGCGGCGACAGGAGCGCGGCGCAAAACGCCATGGCGCTGCTCTGGGTGCTCAATCTGGCGGATGGCGAGCATTCCATCCTCGATATGGCCGCGCGGGCGAAATTGCCTTTCGCAGCCCTTGCCGATGCGGCGGACCGGCTCCGCGAGGCGGGATTGCTCAAAGAAGCGGCCAGGTCCGATCCTTGTCGGAAATGACGCTCGGCCTTCCGGGCCAGGTGATGCCAAGCGACGGGTCGTCATGACGCAAACCTGTCGCATAATCAGGCGCATAGGGCTTGGAGATCATGTAGCGCACGAGCACATCCGGCGTCAGGGTCTGGAAGCCATGCGCGCACCCTTCGGGGATATAGAGTTGCACGCCGTTTTCAGCGGATAGCTCCACGCCGGTCCAGCGCCGATAGGTCGGCGAATGCGGGCGAAGGTCGACCAGAACGTCCCAGATCACGCCTTGAAGGCAGGTGACGAGCTTGGTCTCCGAATGCGGTTCGTTCTGGTAATGCAGGCCGCGCAACGTTCCCTCCTCACGCGAGAAGGACAGGCTGTGCTGCGGAAAATGCGTTTCCATCTGCCGCTCGGCAAAGGCGGCCTCGCAATAGACCCGCGCGAACCAGCCGCGCTCGTCTTCCAGCCTTTCCGGCGCCATGGACCAGGCGCCGGCGATATCGAGTGCGGTGAAACGCATGTTTTTGCCCCGGTTGCGTATAGGCGCATTCTGACAGCAGGGCATCCGCGCGATAGAACCTTCTTCGATGCATCGCAGACGCCTTCCGCATGAGGCCAGCCTGTCCGAAAGCGGTAGGCGTCTACGCCATCGCCGCCCTTGGGCGAAGATCGGGTATCTGCGCCGCATAGCCCATCCGGTGAATGTTGCGCCCGATCGTATGTACGGCTCGCCCCTGATGACAGTCTCGGCAATGTTCGGGCCGCTGGGTAGCTTTGGTCATCCGACGCGGATCGGAGTTCAACCCTGCAAAAGGCCCGGCCATAGAGGGCGAGGAATGACATATGACCATCCAGACGCCGGATATTTCGCGGAGCACGAGCATGGCGCAAGAGCAGACCGGCTGTCGCCTGTGCGGTAAGCTACTCAAGCACACTTTCGTCGATCTTGGGATGTCGCCGCCCTGCGAGAGCTTCATCACGGCGGATCGCCTCGACCGCATGGAGCCCTATTATCCGCTCTATGCGCTTGTCTGCGATCATTGTTTTCTGGTGCAGCTGAAGGAGTATTTCTCGCCTGCCGAAATCTTCACCGAATATGCCTATTTCTCCTCTTTCGCCACAAGCTGGGTCAGCCATGCGAAGACCTATTGCGACATGATCGCCGGGCGGCTGGGGCTGAATGAAGACAGTTTCGTGGTCGAGATCGCCAGCAATGACGGCTATCTGTTGCAGCATTTCCTGCCGAAGGGCATCCCGATCCTCGGCATCGAACCGGCGGCCAATGTGGCGGAGACGGCAATCGCCAAGGGCGTGCCGACGCGCGTGGATTTCTTCGGCTCGACGCTTGCCGCCGAACTGGCCGGTGCGGGCCGCAAGGCCGACCTCCTGATCGGCAACAATGTTCTGGCGCAAGTGCCTGATCTCAATGATTTTGTGCGCGGCCTGCAATTGTTGTTGAAGCCGGAGGGCGTGATTACGCTGGAGTTTCCGCATCTGGCCAATCTGATCGAGCAGAACCAGTTCGACACGATCTATCATGAGCATTTCTCGTATTTCTCCCTGCTGACGATCCGCTACATGGCGCATCGCCATCACCTCAAGATCATCGACGTGGAGGAATTGCCCACCCATGGCGGGTCGCTGCGGGTCTATCTTGCGCATAACAGCAGCAAGCGGAAGGCGGGGCCGCGCGTCGCAGCCCTTTTGAAGCGCGAGGAAAGCTTCGGCCTCAACGAGATTTTGACCTATGAGCAGTTTGCCGAAAAGACCCGGCGCACCAAGCGCGATCTCCTGTCCTTCCTGATCGCCGCCAAGAATGCCGGCAAACGCATCTGCGGTTACGGTGCGCCCGGCAAGGGCAACACGCTTTTGAACTATTGCGGCATCGGCACGGATTTTCTGGATTTTACCGTCGACCGTAATCCCTATAAGCACGGGCGCTTCACGCCCGGCATGCACATCCCGATCCATGATGTGCCGGCCATCGACAAATACCGGCCCGACTACATTCTCATCCTGCCGTGGAACTTCAAGGACGAGATCATAAGGCAGATGCAGCACGTGGTGGAATGGGGCGCGAAATTCATCATTCCCATTCCGCATGTCACCCTGATCGATCCGGCACTACTCACAGAGGAGCGGTAAGTCATGAAAGTCGTTCTGTTCTGCGGCGGTCTTGGAACCAGAATCCGCGAGTATTCGGAGACTATCCCGAAGCCGATGATCCCGCTCGGCCACCAGCCGATCCTGCATCATGTCATGGAATATTACAGCGACTACGGGCACGACGATTTCGTCCTGTGCCTGGGCTACAAGGCCAATGTCGTGAAGGATTTCTTCCTGACGATCCGCCCGCAGACCTTTGCCGACTGTGTGGTTTCCGATGGCGGGCGCAATGTGCGGCTGCTTGAGGACGTGGATCGCGACTGGAGCGTGACGCTGCTCGATACGGGCATCTGGCGCAATATCGGTGAAAGGCTGTGGAGCGCCCGCTCGCATGTGGCGAATGAGGAGATGTTCCTCGCCAATTACAGCGACGGGCTCAGCGATGTCGATCTTGACGACATGACGGAACGTTTTCGCGCCAGCGGCAAGATTGCCTGCTTTCTGGCCGTTCGTCCGCCGCTGACCTATCACCTTGCCGATATTGCCGAGGGCGGCGACGTGCGGGCTTTCCGCACCTCGAACACGTCGGATATCTGGATCAATGGCGGCTATTTCCTCTTCCGCAGGGAAATCTTCGACTATATGCGCGAGGGCGAGGAACTGGTGCTGGAACCGTTTGGCCGCCTCATCGCAGAGAACCAGTTGATGGCCTATAAATATGAGGGCTTCTGGCGCTCCATGGATACGCTGCGCGACTGGCAGACGCTCGAGGATATGGTGGAGAAGGGCGACATGCCCTGGAAGCGGCACAAGGCGGAACAGGCCGCACGGCGGGCCACCAATGTCGCGATAGCGCTATGATCGATCTGCGTTCGCTCGCAAGTCACAGCCGCCCGCTGCAACTGCTTTGTCTGGGCGCGCATTCCGACGATATCGAGATCGGCTGCGGCGGCACGCTTATGGGCCTGATCGAGAGCGGCACGCCGCTGCATGTGGAGTGGTGCGTGCTGTCGGGGAACGAGAAACGGCATGCCGAGGCCGAGGCTTCCGCCCGCGATTTCCTGCGCGGGGCGGACAGTTTCCATATCCATCTTGCCTCTTTCGAGGACAGCTATTTTCCGGCGCAGGGCCGCGACATCAAGCAATGGCTGATCGGGCAGCGCGGGCGAGGGCAGCCGGATATGGTCTTCACCCATCGCCGGGGCGACGCCCATCAGGATCACCGCACGGTCAACGAACTGACATGGAACCTGTTTCGGGATCAGGTGATCCTCGAATATGAAATTCCGAAATGGGATGGCGATCTGGGGCAGCCCAATGCCTATTCGGCGCTGTCGGCTCCGATCCTGGATCGCAAGATCGACCTGTTGATGAAGCATTTTGGTTCCCAGCGGTCGAAGGACTGGTTCGACGCGGAAACCTTTCGCGGGCTTGCCCGCTTGCGCGGCATGGAATGCCGCGCGCCCGAGACTTACGCCGAGGCCTTCCATGCCCGCAAGCTGCGGCTGTTCTAATTTTTTATCGGTTCCGCATTGGTGTCGACACGGACGACGACCGACATGCCGGGCGCCAGGCGGGCCGCATCCGGCTGATCTTCATCGATGGCGATGCGAACGGAAAGACGCTGCGTGATCTTGGTGAAGTTGCCGGTCGCATTGTCCGATTTGATGACGCTGAATTCGGAACCCGCGGCAGGCGCAAAGGCCTGGATATGCCCCGTCAGCTCGGCATGACGCAGCGCATCGACGGTGAAGGTGACCGGCTGGCCGACCTTCATGCCGTAGAGTTGCGTTTCCTTGAAATTCGCCATCACCCATTTGGTCTTCGGCACGAGGGAGACGAGCTGCGTTCCCGCCGTCACATATTGACCGAGCCGCACGCCCACTTCGCCCAGCGTGCCGTCGCGCGGGGCGAGGATGCGGGTGTTTTGCAGGTCGATCCGCGCCAGTTCGACGGTCGCTTCCGCATTGGCGATATCGGCATTGAGGCTGTCACGATTGACGATGATGGATTGCAGGTCCTGCTGGGCGACGGCGAGCGCTGCCTGCGCTTCCGCGACGGAGGCCTCGGCCTGAAGCAGGGTGCCATGCGCGGTGTCGGCGGAACTTTGCGTTGTCACGCCGCGCGGCAGCAGGGCCTCGACCCGCCTGGCGCTGGCTTTTGCCACCTCTAATGCCGCCTTCGCGCCGGAAATCTGCGCCTGCCGCGACTGGATTGTCGCTTCCGCCGAACGCTGGCTCTGTTGCGAATTGGCAAGGGCTGCCTTCTTGCTGTCGAGCGCGGCCAGCGCCTGATCGAGCTTCTGCCGATAGCTGCGGCTGTCGATCTCGAACAGGAGGTCGCCCTGTTTCACCGTCTGATAGTCGTTGACATTGACCTTGGTGACATAACCGGCAACCTGCGGGCTGATAACCGTCACCTGGCCGCGGACATAGGCGTTGTCGGTCGTCTCGACGCTGTGTTTGAAAGGCGGCAACTGCCACGCCCACAGCACCATCAGAACGCCTGCAAGGCCGATGATGAGGGCAAGACCACCGCGAATATACTGTTTTCCAACTGACATTTTCAAAGACTCGTCGATTTAACCGGCCGCAGCGCTGTGGCGGCGGGCCTGCATGTTTTCATAGAGGCGATAGGCGATCAGGCAAGCGAGCGAGAGGACCGCAATGACGGAGATCGCGAGAAAAGCATCATTATAGGACAGCACCGTCGCCTCCTTCGTGACCTGCTTCCCCAGAAGCGCCAGCCCTTCGGCCTTTGTCAGCCCCTGATCGGCCAGCACTTTCGCATAGGTGCCCGACAGCGCCTGAACGCGCGCCGCGACGACGGGATTGGACATGACCAGCTGTTCCACCAGATGGGCGGAATGGTACTTTTCGCGGATGGCGATGAAGCTGCCGAACACGGCGGAACCGATCAGACCGCCAATATTCTGCGTGAACAGGAAGATGACGATGAAGCTCGTCGTATAGGTTGGTCCCTGTTTCTGGGCCTTGGTAAGGCCCGCAAGCATGGCCGGAGGCAGAAACAGCGCGCCGCCGAAGGCGATCAGGCCCTGGCTCAGATAGGCATTGTGCGGACGGGTGAGGTTCGTGGCGTGGCTGTCCAGAAAGGCCCCGACCGCGATGAAGACCAGCGCCAGGCCGAAGATGACGGGAACGCGCTCCAGCCTCATCCACATGCCGCAGGCGATGCCGCCCGCTAGCGAAGCGGCGAGAATGACCAGATAAAGGCCGCGGCTCTGACCATCCTGCAGGCCGAATGCCTGAAAGAGGCCGACCGCGCCGGTCGTCTGCTCGGCAAGCACGATGCGGAAGATGAGCAGGGTCAGGGTAAAGCGCAGGATTTCCGGCGAAGCCAGCCAGTGCAGGTTCATCAAGGGCTGTTCGCGGTTGAGCTCGATTGCGGCGGCGCAGGCAAGTGCCGCGATTGAAATCGCAAGGCATATGCCGATCCACGGGGCTTCGAACCACCAGTAATTCTTTCCCTGCACCAGAATGACCGCAAGAAGGCCGAAACCGATGGCGATCAGCCCATAGGCGACGAAATCCAGCCAGTGCAGCACTTTTGCGCGCGGCACCTGCGTCAGGGGCAGGACGTAAACGACGGCGAAGGCGGCAAGCGACAGGCCGATCTCGACCATATAGACCTGCTGCCACTGGCCGATGTCGAACAGCAATGGCGAGATGACGCGGGCGAGCGGCCCTGCCGCGGCCGAACAGGTGAGCGCAAGGCTGAGACCCCACGTCCTTTTCTTGGACGGCGGAAAGGCTTCCAGCATGTAGAGAAAGCCGATCGTGGATATGGGCGCGGCGGCGGCGCCAGCAATGAAGCGGACCGGGATCGCGGACCAGATGTCATAGACGAGCAAATGCAGCAGGGAGGAAATGAGAAAGACGCCGATTGCGATTTCCGCAAAACGCCGAAGGCCGAATTGCGTGCGGATCTTGACGAGAAGGATGGTCAGGCTGGCATAAGGCGCCATATAGGCGGCGACCAGCCAGGAGGTTTCCGTCAGTGTTGCGCCGAGCGAGCCCTGTATCTGCTGCGTATTGGCCGAGATGAAATACATGCTGAGGCCGCGTGTCGACCACATGAGGACGGATGCGGCGATGTAGATGGCCGACATATAGAGCGGCATATGCGGCGCGGGCGCCTGCGCCGCAGCCGTGTCGCCGGTCGGTGAGGCCGGTTGCGGCTCGCTCTGCGTTGTTTCTTCCGGCATGGATTCAGCGGTCTTTGCCCGCGAGCGTCATCTCTGCCGTCCGGCTGATTTCCTGAAGCACGGAAAGTGCCGCTTCCAGCGACGGCCTGTCGATGCGGTGCAGCAGCTCCGACCGGATGGCGCGGGTGATGTCCTGCAACTCTCGAACCTGCGTCTGCGCGGCATCCGTCAGTTCGATGCGCTTGGCGCGGCGGTCGCCCTCGACCGCGGCACGGTAGATCATGCCCTGCTTTTCCAGACCATCCAGAAGGCGCACCACCGAAGGGTGCTCGATTTCCAGCGCATCGGCCAGCTCGCGCTGGTTCCAGTCGCGCTGCCGGGCGAGAAGCAGGAGCACGCGGGCGCGCGCCAGCGTCAGCCCGCGCTCGCGGACGCGGGAATCGAACAGGTTGCGCATTTTGCGCGCGGCCGTGGAAAGTTCCATCGTGAAGGCCGCTTCGAGATCATGGTGTGACTGGGACATTGTATAGCTATCTATTATGTGTGTGGCTATATATAGCGATATTTGCTCGCCAATCAATGGGTTTGATGCATTTTGGAGCCCCGGATAAAAAATATGCGGCTTCGGGAACAAATCGCGGCCGAAAATTGTCTTAAGTCCATATCGCATGGCGCGATTGGAACTCTGTGAGGTAGATCATGAAAACGCTCGGTTTTATGTCCGTATTGGCGGTCGCGGCGGTGGCGGCTTCAGCCGCCCTGGCCGCATCGCCTGCCAAGACGATGGAAAGCGCGAAAGGGCAGGTTTTGACGGGCGCCAGGGACATGACGCTCTACACTTTCGACAAGGATGGCAAGGGGCAGTCCAACTGCTATGACAGCTGCGCGAAGAACTGGCCGCCCTTTACGGCGATGAAGGGGGCGAAGGCTTCCGGCTCCTATACGCTGGTCAAGCGCAAGGATGGGAGCCGGCAATGGGCAAAGGATGGAATGCCGCTCTATTACTGGGTGAAGGACCGGAAGCCCGGCGACGTGACCGGAGACGGCGTGAACGGCGTCTGGCACGCAGCAAGGCCCTGAGGGCGACATGAGCCGCAGGCGGCGGTTTCGAGGCTGAAGACGTGCTATCGATAATCGCCGAAAGCGCGGATCATCCCGTCCCTGGAACTGCCGCTGGCAATCAGCGCGGCAAGCAGGATGCGGGCCTGGCCGGGGCGAAGCGTATGCGCGTGCATGGCTCCGGCCTCGGCAAGATCATATCCGCCGCCGCCGCCGCCATAGCCGGGGGTCAACCGGCCTTCCGGCACGCGGCTTGAAACCGCAACGGCGATATTGCGGCGCGAACATTCGCGGACAGCCTCGACAACGCATGGCGTGGTGTTGCCCGACCCGAGTGCCGCAAGAACGATGCCGCTGGCGCCCGCTGCAAGGCTTGCTTCGATATGGAGGGCGTCGCACCCCGGATAAATGGCAATCGTGTCGATGCGAGCGCCGCCCACGGGGGCGGCAAGCGCCGGGCTTTCGGTCCGGACCGGATGGGCGGAGCGAAAGGCGTCGGCATTGTCGCTGCTGAACTTGTAGGCCCCCCAGGCGGGGACGACCCGCCCGCCGAAGGCGATCAGCACGCCCTTGCCGGCATTGGCCGGGTCGCAGGCAAGCCGAATGGCGGCGGCGAGATTATCGGGGCCGTCCGATTGCGGATGATCGGCGGTGAACTGCGCGCCGGTGAAGATCACCGGCTTGCCGATGCGGCGCTGGAGATGCACCAGCAGCGCCGTTTCCTCCATCGCGTCCGTGCCATGCAGGACGATGACGCCATCGACCGCGCCATCGTTCAGCGCGGTGCCGACGGCATCGCTGATGCGCTGCATGTCCGACAGGGTCAGGCTTGCGGAATCCTTCGCCATCAGGTCGACCGGGCGAAGCTCCGCCTCGCGGTCCGGCACGAAACCCAGAAGATCCCCGCCCGACAGGACCGGTATGCTTGCTCCGTCTTCCCCGCGCTTGCTGGCAATGGTGCCGCCGGTGGCGATCAGCGCGATGGAAGGCTTTGCAAATGTCATATTTCCGAATCCTCTCACTGACCGGGGATGCCGGCATCTACAGCAGGTTCGGCGGCAAGTCGATGGATGCGTCCACGCATCATATACCAGCCGAGGATGAGGGCCGGGCCGATGATCGCGAGCGAGGCAATCGTCCAGGTGCCGACCGGATAGTCGAGCGCCATCAGGACCAGCACGCCAAGCAGGAAGGCAAGCGTGAGGATGCCGGTATAGGGCGCGCCGAACATGCGGAAATCCGGGCGCACGATTTCGCCGCAACGGGCAAGATACCACAATTTCAGCTGGCAAAGCACGATGACGCCCCATGCCGTGATGATGCCGAGC
Organism: Brucella anthropi; assembly: GCF_046630315.1. Classification (GTDB taxonomy): domain Bacteria; phylum Pseudomonadota; class Alphaproteobacteria; order Rhizobiales; family Rhizobiaceae; genus Brucella; species Brucella anthropi_A. The sequence goes on from NZ_LQBD01000002.1 coordinate 133,765, forward strand.
GCGGACAGGTTGAGCGCGATCTCAAAGGCCGCCGCAGGCACGAGGGCATTGAGAATGACGCCGATGACGGTGACGACGGCGGTGACTGCGATGCCCATATAGGGAACGCCGTTCTTGTTCATCCTGGCCAGCGAGGCCGGCGCGGAGCCGGAAACCGCCATGGAATGCAGGATGCGCCCGGTGGAATAAAGGCCCGCATTCAGCGACGACAGAACCGCGGTCAGGACGACGAGGTTCATGATGATATCCGCCCCCTCGATGCCGATCTTGCCGAAGAAGGTCACAAACGGGCTCTCACCGGCGGAATAGGCGGTAGAGGGGAGAAGCAGCGACAGAAGCAGGACCGAACCCACATAAAAGACGAGCAGGCGGAAGACCACGGTGCGGATGGCGCCGGGCATGACCTTGCGCGGGTCTTCGGTTTCGCCGGCTGTGGTGCCCAAAAGCTCGATCGAGGCATAGGCGAAGACCACGCCCTGTATGACGATGAAGGCAGGCAATATGCCGTTCGGGAACAGGCCTCCATTATCCGTGATGATGCTGAACCCGGCCGTATGGCCGTCGATCGGCGTGCCGGACACGACGAAATAAATGCCGACGGCAAGGAATGTGACCAGCGCGATGACCTTGATGAGGCTGAACCAGAATTCCAGTTCGCCGAACACCTTGACCGACAGGAGGTTCATCGACAGCACGATGACAAGGGCAGTCAGCGCGAACATCCATTGGTCGATGCCCTGCAACCACGGCACATAATGCTTGAAGAAATTCATGTAGAGCGCAACCGCCGTCACGTCCGCCACCGATGTCATGGCCCAGTTGAGCCAGTACATCCAGCCCGCCACGAAAGCCAGCTTCTCGCCGTAGAACTCGCGCGCATAGGAGACGAAGGAACCGGAGCTGGGGCGGTGCATGATGAGCTCGCCAAGCGCGCGCAGAACCAGAAAGGCGAAGAAGCCGCACAAGGCATAGACGAAGACCAGCGCGGGGCCCGCCATTGCCAGGCGTCCGCCTGCGCCGAGAAACAGCCCCGTGCCGATCGCGCCGCCGATGGCGATCATCTGGATCTGCCGCGGCTTCAGGGCCTTGTGAAAGCCGCGATCCTCTTCAATGAATAGTTCACGTTCAGCCGGTGTGGCTTTCATAGTTTCAATCGACATTGCTCCTCCCTGAGAGCGCGTTTTCAACAGGGGCCGCTCCGATGTGGAACGCCAATGGGGACACATCGCCAACCATGAAATGAGGACATGAAGTGCATCCCCATTTGGTGGGTATTCTGTAAAGCTGCATGACAGGTTTTGCGACGGTTTTAACGCATATCAGGGAAGGCGCGTCAAGTATTCGGCCTCAAATGAGGGGCCCCGGACAGATTCCGGACATATCGCGGAAAGGAAAAAATCTGTGGGAAGAAAGCGTTACCGGCTTATGCTCGCCCGGCATGAAAATGCCGCCTCTGGCGGGCGCGGCTGGAATGACCGGTGCGAATCCTGCGCAAGGCAGCCGCCTTGCGCCTGTTGTGTCAGACCTCGTCCTTGCCGATGATGCTCGTTACGGCTGTCTTGACCTCGCTCAGATGCGCTTCCATCGCCGCGCGGGCATCGGCTTGCGATCCCGCCTCAATGGCTTTGACGATGCGGCGATGCTCGGTATTCGACGCCTCGCGACGGCCCGACATCAGGTTGACGAGTTCGGATTGCTGGATCAGCGCTTCGCGCGCATCGGCCACGATCTTGGCGAAGACGGTATTTCCGGACGCCTCTGCAATGGCGCAATGAAATTCGGAATCGAGCAATTCCCATTTCTGCGGGTCCGTCTGGCGATCCATCTTGTCGCACAGTTCCAGCAGATGGGCGAGTTGCCCGGCACTGCGGCGCAGCGCCGCCCAGCCCGCCGCAGGCACTTCGATGAAGGGGCGCGCCTCGATCAGGTCACGCGCCGAATAGCCGCCGTAATTCAGCTCACGCGCGGGCGAAGTGTTCAGCACATAGGTGCCGCTGCCCGTGCGGGTCTGGGTAAGGCCCAGCGTCTGCAACGACCGCAGAGCCTCCCGCACGATGGGGCGGCTGACGCCGAACCGGCCGGCAAGTTGCGCTTCGGAAGGCAGGCGGGTGCCGACGGCAAGGCGACCGGTGGTGATGGCCGAGCGAATATCGTCGAAAACGACCTCCGCCGCATTCTTCCGGGGGATCGGATGCGTGTCCGATAGCCAGTCGGTCAATTCGCTCATGTTCGAACCTCAGTCAATTGCCGCGCTCCTGCCAAGCAGCTAGGCACTACAACTGCAAATTCGTCAGGCCGTGGCGAAAAGAGTGATTTTCGAGTACCGGAGCGGAGCGTACTTCCAAGCATGGTCCCGAAAAGTTGCAGACTTTTCGGATAAGACTATGCGTCTGAGAAAGGTACGTGAGCACCGGAACTTGAGACAAATTGCTCTTTGCAGCCCGGCATCACGAAGAATGCAGTTGTAGTGCTAGGCAATTTTCGAAGGTATATCAATCCCAAAGCGGCTCATAAAACTCAGATCAACAAACATGGAACGCCCCGCCATCCGGCGGGTTTGCAGGGCTTGCCTGATTGAAAGCGTCAGGCCGCCGTGGCGGCTGTGTTCAGCTTGTTGGCGGACAGGATACTGATGAACGCCGCACCATAGGCCGTGAGCGGCGCCATCTTGGCAAGCGCCCTCGCAATAGCGTCGTGGTGGCTCAACTCTTCCTCGGAATCGTGGCGGAAGGATACGCAGACAGTTTCGCCATTTTCACCGATGAATTCTACCTGATAGAAATTTTCCTTGCCGCATCTTTTGACCAGAGCATCGACAATCTGCATGCAATCATTCTCCTTCCGAGCGGCCTTAACGCACCGGACAGGATATGGTTCCGTAAAATTTTATCTTTTGTTCGATCCCATGCCGGACAGGCGGGCGGCTGCCAGCGACGCCGCAAAAGCCAGGGCAAGCATGACGAAGGTGAATTCCGCGACCGCATGCCAGCCGTCGGCCACCCAGAAATAACCGCCAGCCGAACCGGCAATGCTGGAACCCAGATAATAGGCAAGCAGGTAAAGCGAGGATGCGTGTCCCTTGGTGTGAAGCGCCAGGCGTCCGACCAGGGCGCTTGCAACCGAATGGCTGACGAAGAAGCCGACAGTCACGAGGATGATGCCTGCGATGATGGCGGGCAGCGACGCGAAAAGCGTGAGAAGACAGCCCGCTGCCTGTATGGCAAGCCCAATGGGAAGGACGGAGAAGTAGCCGAGCCTGTCGCCCATCCTGCCTGCGAACCACGACGCGGCTATGCCGAACAGATAGACCGTGAAAATGGCGCCCAGCACCGTCTGGCTGAGACCATAGGGCGCGGCCACGAGGCGAAAGCCGATATAGTTATAGATGGTGACGAACGAACCCATCACCAGAAAGCCGATGGCAAAAAGCAGCGGCAGGGCCGGATTGCGGATATGGCCGATCCATGCGCCCAGATGAAACCGCGCATTGAGGCCGGGCCGCGGGATGAAGTTGCGCGAGGCGGGCAGGAGAAGAAGGAAGCCGATGGATGCCGCAAGCCCCAGCAGGCCCATGCCGGCCAGCCCGACGCGCCAGGAAAAATATTCGGCAAGCGTTCCGGCAATGACGCGGCCCGCCATGCCGCCGAATGCGTTGCCGGCAATATAGAGCCCCATCGATGCGCCGAGGCCGCGCGGGTCGATTTCCTCTGCCAGATAGGTCATGGCGACTGCCGGAACCCCGCCCAGCAACAGGCCCTGCAAGGCGCGAATGACGAGCAGCATATGCCAGTCCGGCACCAGCGCGCAGGCTATGGTGCAAAGCGCGGAGCCCAGAAGCGAGACAAACATCAGGGTGCGGCGGCCAAAACGTTCCGATATGGCGGCGGCGCAGAAGATTGCAAAGGCGAGAAAGCCGGTCGAGACGGAAAGCGACAGGGAACTGGCTGCGGGGGTGATGCTGAAATCATGCGCGAAAAGCGGCATCAGGGGCTGGACGCAGTAAAGCAGGGAAAAGGTCGCGAAGCCGGACAGGAAGAGCGCAATGCTCGCATTGCGAAAGGCTGGCGTGCCCTTGACGAGATAGTGCTTCTGTTCGGATGCCGTGGGCGCTGCGACGAGCTTGAGCTGGCTTTGTGGTGTTCTGACGCTGTCGAGACTGCGTTCTGCGAGGCGTGACATGGCTTTGCCTTTTCAAATCCTCCCGCTTTCTGATCTAGTCAAATACACTCCATTTGTCCAATATATGGAGATGGCAATTGCAATAGCTTTTGGATATGGCAATGGAACTGCGTCATCTGCGTTATTTTCTGGCCGTGGCCGAAGAGGGCAATTTTACCCGCGCGGCCGGAAAGCTCGGGATCGGCCAGCCGCCGCTGAGCCAGCAGATCCGCGATCTTGAAAACGAGATCGGCGTGGCGCTGTTTCATCGCGTGCCGCATGGGGCCGAACTGACCGCGGCAGGGGCGGCTTTTCTCGGCGAGGCAAAGGCTTCGCTAGCCGCCGCCGAAAAAGCGAGGCTCGCGGCGCAAAGCGCGGCGCGGGGCGAAACCGGCAGGTTTGCGCTGGGCTTTACCGCGTCGTCCGCGTTCAATCCGATTGTCAGCGCCACGATCCGCACGTTTCGCGCCAGATGGCCCGATGTGAAACTGACCCTGACGGAGTTGAACAGCCGACTGCTGATGCAAAATCTGGTCCGGGGAGAAGTGGATGCCGCCTTCATCCGTCCGGGTCTGGAAAATTCCAGGGATGTGCGCATGAAGCGGCTGGCGGACGAGCCGATGCTGATTGCCCTGCCGAGCCATCATCCTCTTGCAGCCCACGCGAAACTGCCGATTGCGGCCCTGGCGAAGGAGGCTTTCGTATTCTTTCCGCGCACTGTTGGGCTCAGCCTTTACGATGATGTGGTCGAAGCCTGCCGGAAGGCCGGTTTTGAAATGATCGTGGCGCAGGAGGTGCCCCAAATGCCATCGGTCGTCAATCTGGTCGCGGCCGATCTCGGAATCTCGATTGTTCCCGCCGCCATTGCGCAGATCAAGCTGGCCGGTGTCACATACAGGCCGATCGAGGGGGAACCGCTGGCGGCGCGGCTGGGGCTGGTTTCGATGAGGAGCAACCGCTCGCCGCTGATCGACAATCTGATGAGCCTGTTGCCGGATCAGTGACGGCGATTGCGGCCCGACGCCCGCATCACCGCGGCGGCCTTGCATGAACATGGCTTCTCCGCTTTGATGAGGGTGGGGGAGCGCATATTTTGCTTTACGTACCTCAAAACGAAAGCTAAGCTTTTATCGTGACGCTTTGGGAGGAGTTCACGTGCAGCCAGAACGATCGGCGAAAGCGCCGGGAAAGACTGTGCCTGGGAAGCGCCAGCTGCGGCAGTTCGCCGTGGGCGGTCATCCATGAGCGCGCCGGGAGAAGCGGACGGGCCTGCGCTGCTGGAAGCTGTGTCGCTTTCCAAGTCATTCGGTCCGGTTCAGGTTCTGAAAAACATCGACCTGCGCATTTTCGGCGGCGAGGTTCATGCGATCATCGGCGAGAATGGCGCCGGGAAATCGACGCTGATGAAACTGCTGGCAGGCAATGAGCGCCCAACCAGCGGGGAAATCCGCATCGATGGCGCGCCCGTGTCCTTTTCGGGGCCGGTGGAGGCAGAGGCGCAGGGCATCGTGCTGGTGCATCAGGAAATTCTGCTCGCACCCGATCTGACCGTCGCGCAGAACATCTATCTTGGCCGCGAGCTCAACCGTGGGCTGGTTGTCGATGACAGGGCAATGCGCGAAGGCGCGCGCAAGGCCATCCGCGACCTTGGCGCCGATATCGACCCGGATGCGGTCGTTGGAACTTTGTCGATTGCGCAGCGCCAGCTTGTCCAGATTGCCCGTGTGCTGCTGGTGCCGCATCGTGTCGTGATATTCGACGAGCCGACCGCTTCGCTGACGCCTTTCGAGACGGAAGCGCTGCTGAAACTCATTCGCGATATTCGCGCCAAGGGTGTCGCCGTGCTTTATATTTCGCACCGCCTGCCGGAGGTGAAGGAAATATCCGACCGCGTGACCGTGCTTCGCGATGGCAAGCTGGTGTCCAGCCATTTGGCATCCGAGTTGCAGCCTGGCGATATGGCCCGTCTGATGGTCGGTCGTGATGTTTCCAAGCTTTATCCTGATCGCGCAAGCCAGCATGACAACGCTGCCATTCTGGAAATCGGGAATTTCAGCGTGCCGGGCTATGTGCAGAATGCGGGCTTTCACCTGAACCGGGGCGAGATACTGGGCTTTGCCGGTCTGGTCGGCGCGGGACGGACTGAACTGATGGAAGGCATCGTCGGGCTGCGGCCCGGCAAGGGCGATGCGCGCCACAATGGCAAGCCGGTCCATTTTCGCAATGCGCATGAAAGCCAGAAGGCGGGGATCGTCTATCTCAGCGAGGACCGCAAGGGCAAAGGCCTGCTTCTGTCCAAGGATATGGGCGTCAATCTCACCCTTGCTTCCTTGAAGAAATTCGTGCGCGGCTTGCAGATCGACCGCAACCGGGAGCGCAACGCGCTCGATGAGGCGATCCGCGCATTCGATATACGCACCGGCCGCAAGGATATTCTGGCGGGGCAGCTTTCGGGCGGCAACCAGCAGAAGCTTCTGCTTGCCAAGATGATGATGCTCGATCCGTCCATCGTCATCATCGACGAGCCGACACGCGGCATCGATGTCGGCACGAAGGAGCAGATCTACCAGTTCATCGCCAAGCTGGCCGATGAGGGGAAATCGATCATCGTCGTTTCGTCGGAAATGCCGGAGCTGATCGGCATCTGCGACCGCATCGTGGTGATGCGGGAAGGGCGGATTGCCGGTGAGGTGACGGGCGACCGCATGACGGAACATGACATCGTCGTGCTTGCAACCGGCGTTGAAGCCGAAAATGCCGCATAAAAACAATAAAGTGGGAATGAGATGACACAGGTTGCGACCGATAAGAGCAGAGTGCCGAGGACCTCCAGGGATTGGGACCTGCGGGCGATTGCCCCGTTCATAGCGCTCGCCTTGCTGCTTGTTCTGGGCGCGATTGCCAATCCGAACTTCATCAGTATCGACAATCTTCTCAATGTCGCAACGCGCAGCGCTTTCATCGCCATCATCGCGCTTGGCGCGACCTATGTGATCTCGTCCGGCGGGCTGGACCTGTCGGTGGGCGCGATGGTGGCATTCGTCGCCAGCATCATGATCCTGTTCATGAATAGCGGAATGATTGCCGATCCGGTGATGATGCTGATTGCCGCCGTGATGCTGGCGCTGATCGTCGGTGCTGCCTGCGGCCTGTTGAACGGCCTGATAACGACGGTGGGTGGGATTGAACCCTTCATCGCCACGCTTGGAACTATGGGCATCTATCGCGGGCTGACGACCTGGCTGTCGCAGGGCGGCGCGATCACTCTGCGCAATCCAGAAATCCAGTCGCTCTATCGCCCGGCCTATTTCGGCTCGGTGCTCGGGGTGCCGGTGCCGGTTATCGTGATTTTCGTCACCGCAGCGCTTGCGGCCTTCGTCCTTTATCGCACGCGCTATGGCCGCCATGTCATCGCGGTCGGCTCGAATGAGGACGTGGCGCGCTATTCCGGCATTTCGGTCAAGAAGGTGCGCACCATCGCCTTCATCATTCAGGGGCTTTGCGTCGCTGTTGCCGTGCTTCTCTATGTGCCCCGGCTCGGTTCGACCTCGGCCACGACCGGCCTGATGTGGGAATTGCAGGCGATCACCGCCGTGGTTGTCGGCGGCACGGCGCTGCGGGGTGGCGTGGGGCGCATCTGGGGCACGATCTGCGGCGCATTCATTCTGGAGATCATCGGCAACATCATGATCCTGTCGAACTTCGTCAGCGAATATCTGCTGGGTGCCATTCAGGGGGCGATCATCATTATCGCCATGCTGGTGCAGCGCTCGCTGTCGCGGAGATAGGTTTTGGAGATTGGCGGGATTGGTGGGGCGGTTCCAGCCAGGGAGGAATGAGAGCCCCGCATTTACTGGGAGGAAGACCATGCGAGGGAATTTGATGAAGCTTGCTTTCGCCGCCTTGACGGCGGGGGCGCTCGCCTTTGGCGGCGCGGCAAGCGCACAGGACAAGAAAGTGACGATCGGCGTGTCGATCCCGGCGGCTGATCACGGCTGGACGGCGGGTGTCGTCTATCATGCCGAACGTGTGGCAAAGCTTTTGATGGAAGAGCATCCGGGCCTCAATGTCATCGTCAAGACATCGCCCGATGCGGCATCGCAGGCCAATGCGTTGCAGGATCTGGCGGTGCAGGGCCTCGACGGGCTGGTCGTCCTGCCGACCGATCCCGATCCGCTCGTCAACGCGATCAAGGAGATCAAGGACAAGGGCACCTTTGTCGCCCTGGTCGACCGCGCGCCGAGCAGCAACGACAATTCCATCCGCGATCTCTATGTGGCCGGCAACAACCCGGCGCTCGGACAGGTGGCGGGTGAATATATCAAGGCCACGACGCCGGATGCACAGGTCGTCGTCATTCGCGGCCTGCCGATCCCGATCGACCAGCAGCGCCAGGACGGTTTCGACAAGGGGATCGAGGGCTCCAATGTCAAGGTTCTCGACCGCCAATATGGCAACTGGAACCGCGACGATGCCTTCCGCGTGATGCAGGACTTCCTGACCAAATATCCGAAGATCGATGTGGTCTGGGCACAGGATGACGACATGCTGGTCGGCGTTCTCGAAGCCATCAAGCAGGCCAACCGCTCCGATATTCAATATGTCGTGGGCGGCGCCGGTTCCAAGGATATGATCAAGAAGGTGATGGACGGCGACAAGCTCGTGCCGGTCGATGTGCTTTATCCGCCAGCGATGGTCTCGACCGCCATGGAACTCGCCGCCGGTCATTTCTATGACCAGATTCCGGTGAGCGGCAGCTATATCCTCGATGCAACGCTCGTCACCAAGGATAATGCCAAGGACTTTTATTTCCCGGATTCGCCGTTCTGATCACGGCCCGGCGCGTCTCGCCAGAGGCGCGCCTTGTTTCATTCTGGAGGAGTTTCGATGAAGACGATCAAGGGACCGGGGATTTTTCTCGGACAGTTCGCAGGCGATGCAGCGCCGTTCGACACATGGGATGGCATCACCAGATGGGCTGCCGAAAAGGGCTATGCCGGGGTGCAGGTTCCCACATGGGCGAGCCAGCTGATCGATCTGAAAAAGGCTTCCGAATCCAAGGATTATTGCGACGAATTCGCCGGTGTGGCGCGGGAAAACGGCGTCGAGGTGACGGAGCTTTCGACCCATTTGCAGGGCCAGCTTGTCGCGGTGCACCCGGCCTATGACGAAGCTTTCGATGGTTTTGCTGTGCCGGAAGTGCGCGGCAATCCAAAAGCGCGCCAGCAATGGGCGGTCGAGCAGGTGAAGATGGCGATCCGCGCCTCGCGCAATCTGGGCATCGGCGCGCATGCAACCTTTTCCGGGGCGCTGGCCTGGCCGTTTATCTATCCATGGCCGCAGCGTCCCGCCGGTCTGGTGGAAACCGCATTCGAGGAACTTGCCCGCCGCTGGACGCCGATCCTCGATCATGCCGAAGACCACGGCGTCGATATCTGCTATGAAATTCACCCCGGCGAAGACCTGCACGATGGCGTGACCTTCGAGATGTTTCTGGAGCAGGTGAAAAACCATCCACGGGCCAATATGCTCTACGACCCGTCGCATTATGTCCTGCAATGCCTCGATTATCTCGACAATATCGACATCTACAGGGACCGCATCAAGATGTTCCATGTCAAGGATGCGGAGTTCAATCCGACCGGGCGGCAGGGCGTCTATGGCGGCTATCAGGGTTGGGTCAACCGCGCGGGCCGCTTCCGTTCGCTGGGCGACGGTCAGGTGGATTTCGGCGCTGTGTTCTCCAAGATGGCCGCGAATGATTTTGACGGATGGGCCGTGGTCGAATGGGAATGCGCGCTGAAGCACCCGGAAGACGGTGCGCGCGAAGGCGCTGAATTCGTGAAGGCGCATATCATCCGCGTCACCGACAAGGCGTTCGACGATTTCGCCGCCGGCGGCACCGATGACGCCGCCAATCGACGTATGCTGGGATTATGAGGACGCAATGACCATCGAAGCAAAGACCACGGAAACTGCCGCTCCCCGCATCCGCCTCGGCATGGTGGGCGGCGGTGCTGGCGCTTTTATCGGCGGGGTGCACCGCATGGCGGCGCGGCTCGACAACCGGTTCGAACTGGTGGCTGGCGCCTTGTCGTCATCAGCGGAAAAGGCGCAGACCTCGGGGCGTGAACTGGGGTTCGCCGAAGACCGCATCTATTCCAGCTACAAGGACATGGCCATTCGCGAGGCGCGGCTGAAAAACGGTATCGAAGCCGTTTCTATCGTAACGCCGAACCATGTTCACTATGACGCCGCCAAGGAGTTTTTGCGGCGCGGCATCCATGTCATCTGCGACAAGCCGCTGACCTCGACCCTTGCCGATGCGAAGAAGCTGAAAAAACTTGCCGATGAAAGCGGCGCCTTGTTCGTCCTGACGCATAATTATACCGGCTATCCGATGGTGCGGCAGGCGCGCGAGATGATCGCCAATGGTGAGCTTGGGGATTTGCGCGTCGTACAGGTGGAATATGCGCAGGACTGGCTGACCGAAGCGGTGGAAGCGACCGGCGCCAAGGGCGCTGTCTGGCGCACCGATCCGGCCCAATCAGGATTGGGCGGCGCGACCGGCGATATCGGCACCCACGCCTTCAATCTCGCCTCCTTTGTGACCGGCTTGACGCTCGACAGCCTTGCTGCCGATCTCGACAGTTTTGTCGAGGGACGGCGTCTCGACGACAATGCGCATGTGATGCTGCGTTTTGAAGGCGGCGCGAAGGGGATGCTCTGGTGCAGCCAGGTTGCGCCCGGCAATGAAAATGCGCTGCGCCTGCGCGTCTATGGCACGAAGGGCGGCATCGAATGGGCGCAGGAAGACCCGAACTATCTCTGGTTCACGCCTTTCGGCGGGCAAAAGCGGCTCATCACGCGGGGCGGTGCGGGCGTCGGCCCTGCGAGCGCCCGTGTGACCCGCATACCGGCGGGACACCCGGAAGGCTATCTGGAGGCTTTCGCCACGATCTATTCGGAAGCAGCCAATGCCATCGCAACCCATCGCAATGGCAAAAAGCCGGACAGTGCAGTGGTCTATCCGACTGTCGATGACGGGCTGAAGGGCGTTGCCTTCATCGATGCCTGCGTGCGCTCGTCACAGAAGAATGGCAGCTGGGTCAAGCTCTAAAGAGGAAAGGGCGCCAGCGGCGCCCTTTTCGTTTCAGCGGGCTCAAACGTAGCGATTGACGACGTTTTCGAGATATTCCTGACGGCCGGATTTCGGCTGCGGATTGATGTCCTTCGCTTCGACTTCAGCGGTGATCTGGTCCAGCGAAAGGCCGGTCAGAAGCTTCTTGCCGAAATCGCCGTTCCAGCCGGCATAGCGCTCATCAAGCGGCCTGGACAATGCGCTGTCTTCGAGCATTCCGGCGGCGGCTTTCAGCCCGCGTGCGCAGCAATCCATGCCGCCGATATGACCGATCAGCAGATCCTGCGGGTCAAGCGACTGGCGGCGCAGCTTGGCGTCGAAATTGGTGCCGCCGGTCGTGAAGCCGCCCGCCAGCAGGACCTGATAATAGGCGAGCGCCATTTCCGGCACATTGTTGGGGAACTGGTCCGTATCCCAGCCGGACTGATAGTCGTTGCGGTTCATGTCGATGGAACCGAAAATGCCAAGCGCGCGGGCAAGCGCCAGTTCGTGCTCGAAGGAATGACCGGCGAGGATGGCGTGGCCCTGCTCGATATTGACCTTCACTTCGTTTTCAAGGCCGTAGCGCTTCAGGAAGCCGTAGACCGTCGCGACATCGTAATCATATTGATGCTTGGTCGGCTCCTGCGGCTTCGGTTCGATCAGGATCGTGCCCTTGAAGCCGATCTTGTGCTTGTATTCGACCACCAGATTGAGGAACCGGCCCATCTGGTCAAGCTCACGGCCAAGATCGGTGTTGAGCAGCGTTTCATAGCCCTCGCGGCCGCCCCACAGCACGTAGTTCTCACCACCAAGCCGTTTGGTGGCGTCGATGCAGCTTTTCACCGTCGCGGCGGCAAAAGCGAACACGTCCGGATCGGGATTGGTGGCTGCGCCCGCCATATAGCGGCGGTTGGAGAAGAGGTTCGCCGTGCCCCAGAGAAGCTTGACGCCGGTTTCGGCCTGCTTCTTCTCGAAGATATCGACGATTTCGTTCAAATAGCGCGTATTTTCCGCAAAGTTGCGTCCCTCTGGCCGCACATCGGCATCGTGGAAGCAATAATAGGGCGCGCCGAGCAGGGAGAAGAACTCGAAAGCCACGTCGGCCTTGAGCTTTGCCGCGTCCATCTCGCTGGAATACCATGGACGGTCGAAGGTGCGTCCGCCGAACGGGTCGCCGCCCTCCCAGGCAAAACTGTGCCAGTAGGCGACGGCAAAGCGCAGGTGATCCTCCATGCGCTTGCCCAGCACGATTTCATCCGGGTCATAGTGGCGGAAGGCCAGCGGGTTGTCGCTGTCCGGTCCCTCATATCTTACCTTTTGAATGTCGCCGAAAAATCCGGTGCTCATTATGTCCTCCCGTTCGAATGACGTTCATGTCTGATGATGTGCGGCAGCATCACGAACCGGCGAGGGCGTGAAGTGCCGGATAAAGGGCGTGATAGCGCTGATAGGCTTCCTCATAGGCCGGGATGAGGGCGGCTTTCGGCTCTATCATGCGTTCCGTGCGCGGCGGCGTGCAGACGGCAAACGGATCGGCGCCCGTGGCGGCGATGAGCCCCAGCCGCGCAGCACCGAAAGCGCCGCCGAAGTCGCCTTCCTCCGGCAAGGCGATCGGCACGTTCAAGGCCGTCGCGATGGCCTTCAGCCAATAGGTGGAGCGCGAGCCGCCGCCGACAGCGGTGAGCGAGCTGATCTCGGTGCCCGCCGATTGCAGCGCGGCGAGATTGTCGCGGATCGCGAAGGCAACGCCTTCCAACACGGCTTGCGTCAAGGCGCGCTGATCGGATTCATGCTCCAGACCTGAAAACAGGCCGCGTATCTTCGCATCGTTATACGGCGTGCGTTCGCCGGAGAGATAAGGCAGGAATGTCGCGCTGCCCGGCGCATTCAGCGTATCGCCGAGTGCCCTGTCGAGTTCGTGCGCCGTTTTGCCGACAAGCCGCGCATACCAGTCGAGCGCGCTTGCCGCGGACAGGATGACGCCCATCTGGTGCCATGTGTCGGGCAGGGCGTGGCAGAAGGCATGAACCGCGCTTTCCGGCTTCGGCTGATAGGCGCCGTTTGCCGCGAAGAGCACGCCCGATGTGCCGAGTGAAACGAAGGCATGGCCGGGCCTGACCGTGCCCATGCCGCAGGCAGAAGCCGCATTGTCGCCAGCGCCGCCCGCCACGACCGGCTGACCGCCAATGCCCCATTCGGCGGCAAGTTCTGCCCGCAGCCGCCCGGTGGCGTCGGTGCCTTCGGCAAGACGCGGCATCCGGCTTTCATCGAGGCCGGTCTTGTCCAGAAGCGCGCTGGACCAGCGGCGCGCGCCGGTATCGAGCCAGCTTGTGCCTGCCGAATCCGACATATCCGACACATAGTCGCCGGTGAGCCACAGACGCAGATAGTCCTTGGGCAGCAGCACCTTGCGGATGCGCGCGAAAATATCCGGCTCGTTCCTGGCCACCCAGACGAGTTTAGGGGCGGTAAAGCCGGGAAAGACAATATTGCCGGTGATGGCGCGAAATGCCAGGTCGGCATCGAGTTCGGATGCTTCGCGATAACTGCGCGTATCGTTCCACAAGATGCAGGGCCGCAGCACCTGATCCTGTTCGTCCAGAAGGGTAGCGCCGTGCATCTGGCCCGAAAGGCCGATACCGGCAATCGCCGAAAACGCTTTCGGGTGGGCCGCACGCAGACCGTCGATTGCGGTGCGGCAGGCTTTGATCCACTGGGCCGGGTCCTGTTCGCTCCAGCCGGGGTGGGGGCGCGAAACATCCAGTTCGCCATGGGCGGAGCCGATCACCGTCTGCCCGTCATCGATCAACAGCGCCTTGACACCGGATGTTCCTAGATCGATCCCGAGATACATATTTGCTCCTGTTGGAAAGGCCCCGTTGGAAAGGTATTGTCGCCCGCGTGTCAGTCGAAATGCGGCAGGTTGTCCTTGAGAAAAATTTCAATGCGGATGTATTCCTGCCCCGGCACGATCGCCAGACGGTCCGCAGAGGCTTTCAGCACCCGGATGGCGCTGCGGATTTCATGGCCCGCATCCTGCGCCAGAACGGCATGGATGATGCCGTCTTTTAGTGCTTTCGAGGTCACGCTGTCGCGTTCATGCGCAATGACCAGCGGGCGATTGGATGCGTGCTTTGCCAGAGCCTTCACCAGGCCGCTATTGCCTGCGCCGAGGCTGTAAATCCCGGCAATGTCGCCGCGCTCGTCAAGCAGCCTGCCGACAAGCTTTTCCACGCGCGGGTCTTCATCGAAACCTTCCAGCACCGGCAATATCTCACGGCTCGGAAAGTCGGCCTTCATGGCCGCCGTAAAACCGTCGAAACGTTCCTGATGATCGCGGACTTTCAACGAACCTGCGACGACCGCAAGCGCGCCTTCCGTTCCGTTGGCGAAAAGCCCCAGAAGCCGCGCTGCCGTGCGCCCCGCCGCGCCATTGTCGACGCCGACATAATGCGTTCGCGTGGACTGTCCGAGATCGGATACGAGCGTGACGGCATGAATGCCCTGTTCGCCCAGTCGGGCGCAGGCCGCACGCACGGGATCGGTATCGACCGCCACGAATGCGACGCCGTCGGGCCTGCGCCCGACTGGGCGAGCAGCGCATTCGTCCAGCGCCTTCACAAGGGCTACTTCATCGAAGGCGGGGACCAGCACGAGATTGACCAGAATGCGTTCGGCCAGGGCGCGTTCGGTCGCGGCTTGCAGTTCCGCGCGCAGGCTCAGCATGAAGGTGTTTTCATTGTCCGGCAAAATAAAATCGAACTGATAAAGCCGGCCGCGCGCAAGGTTGGCCGCGCCCACATCGCGCACATAGCCAAGCGTGTTCATCGCCGCCATAACCCGGTCGCGCGTCTTCGCTCTCACACCCGGACGTTCGTTCAGCACACGGTCGACCGTGGCAAGGCTGACGCCCGCTGTTCTGGCTATATCATGGACTGTGGGTTTCATTCTCGCTCCTCGACGCGGACCATAAGATCAAAAATGAGGTACGTAAATCAAAAAATACTTGCACTTCATTTTTCTTCACGTATCAATGGTTGCCGAGGATGGGCGGTGTGTCTTCTGCACGCTGTCCCGATGGAGTGATCTTGGCGCAAGGCGCCTTTGGGAGGATCAGCCATTCGAAGAATAAGCAGCTCCGAAGGGGGGCTGTCTTGTCGTGCCGAACTCCGGGGGCGGAACACGTTCGGGGGCGCGGTTTGGTATCAGCCGGCGAAAGGCCGGCGGTGTTTGGAGGAGACTTGCATGAAACGTCGTAATTTTCTGACCGGCGCGCTGGTTGCCGCGGCTTTGGGCATCAGCGCCATGGCGTCGACACCGGTTCTTGCCTCGCCGGAAAAGCCGGTGATCGGTTTTTCCATCGACGATCTTCGCGTCGAGCGCTGGGCGCGTGACCGCGACTATTTCATCGAAGCAGCGGAAAAGCTGGGCGCCAAGGTCAATGTGCAGTCGGCTGACGGCAACGAGGAAAAGCAGGTCAAGCAGGTTGAAAACCTGATCGCGCAGGGCGTGGACGCCATCGTCATCGTCCCGATGAATTCCAAGGTTTTCGATGCGGTCGTGGCCGATGCCAAGGCATCCGGCATCAAGGTTCTGTC
Organism: Brucella anthropi; assembly: GCF_046630315.1. Classification (GTDB taxonomy): domain Bacteria; phylum Pseudomonadota; class Alphaproteobacteria; order Rhizobiales; family Rhizobiaceae; genus Brucella; species Brucella anthropi_A. The sequence continues at coordinate 149,644 of NZ_LQBD01000002.1, forward strand.
CTATGATCGCCTGATCCTCAATGCCGATATCGACGCCTATATCTCGTTCGACAATGAGCGCGTCGGCTTCATGCAGGCGGAAGCTGTCCTCAAGGCCAAGCCGGAAGGCAATTATTATCTCCTCGGCGGCTCGCCGACGGATAATAACGCCAAGCTTCTCCGCGCCGGTCAGGAAAAGGCGCTGAAAGAAGCCGTCGATTCCGGCAAGGTGAAGGTTATCGGCTCGCAATGGGTCAAGGAATGGAGCCCGACGGAAGCGCTCTCCATCATGGAAAACGCCCTGACGGCAGCGCAAAACAAGATCGATGCGGTTGTCGCTTCGAATGACGGCACAGCCGGTGGCGCCATCCAGGCTCTGGCCGCGCAGGGGCTGGCTGGAAAGACCGCCGTTTCCGGGCAGGACAGCGACCTTGCCGCCGTCAAGCGTCTGATCGACGGCACGCAGACCGTAACGGTCTACAAGCCGCTGAAACTCATCGCGTCGGAAGCGGCCAAGCTCACCGTCCAGATGGTCAAGGGCGAAAAGCCTGAATTCAATGCCAAGCTCGACAATGGCGGCAAGCAGGTCGACACGCTTCTGCTGACGCCGACCGCCGTGACCAAGGACAATATCGATATCTACATTCAGGATGGCTTCTACACCAAGGAGCAGATCTACGGAAAGTAAGCCTTTCCGGTGATCGAACCCTGTGCGAATGGTGGGGCCCGAAGACTGGAAATCATGATCCGGCTTCCGGCCTCGCCGACGTGTCGATGCTGTCTTTGACAGCGTTGTCTGGAGCGTTTTCACCATATCCGGCTCCGGATGGCTCATTGTGCTGCATTACTGCAAGGTCATATGCGATGTCCGACTATCTTCTGGAGATGCGTAATATCGGTAAGGACTTCAACGGCGTGAAAGCGCTGGACGGTATTTACCTGAAAGTGCGCGCGGGTGAATGTGTCGGCCTTTGCGGCGAAAATGGTGCCGGCAAATCCACGCTGATGAAAGTGCTTTCCGGCGTTTATCCGCATGGCAGCTGGACCGGCGAGATTTTCTGGGAAGGGCGGGAATTGAAGGCGAGCGGCATCCGCGACACGGAAGCCGCCGGCATTGTCATCATCCATCAGGAACTGATGATGGTGCCGCATCTGTCGGTTGCGGAAAACATCTTTCTGGGCTCGGAGCCGACAAGCGGCGGCTTCATCGATTATGACCAGATGAATGCGCGCGCGACCGAACTTCTGGCGCGGCTCAAGATCCACGACATCAATGTCGCGCTTCCGGTCTATCATTATCCAGGCGGCAAGCAGCAGCTGATCGAGATCGCAAAGGCGATCAACAAGAATGCCAAGCTGCTCATTCTGGATGAGCCGACATCGGCGCTGACGGCATCCGAAACGCGCGTCCTTCTCGATCTCATCAAGGATTTCAAGGCGCAGGGCATGGCCTGCGTCTACATCTCGCACAAGCTGGATGAAGTGGCCGAAATTTCCGACACGGTGACGGTCATTCGCGACGGGACGCATATCGCCACGAAACCGATGGCGGAACTCACCACGCCAGCCATCATCACCATGATGGTGGGCCGCGAGATGAAAAACCTGTTTCCGCGCGAGCCGCACGATATTGGCGAGGTCATTTTCGAGGCGCGCAACATCAATTGCTGGGATGTGACCAACCCCGACCGCAAGGTGGTCGATGATGTTTCCTTCACGCTGCGGCGGGGGGAAATTCTCGGCATTGCCGGACTGGTGGGCGCGGGACGGACGGAGCTGGTGTCCAGCCTGTTCGGCGTCTGGCCGGGAGCGCATGAGGGGCAGGTGTTCCTTGAAGGCCGGGAGCTGAAGATCCGCACGCCGCGCGATGCGGTCCGGCAAGGCATCTGCATGGTGCCGGAGGACCGCAAGAAGGATGGCATCCTGCCCATCATGCCGGTCGGCCATAATATGACGATCTCGGTGCTGGATCGGTTTACCCTGCGCGGACTGCTCGACAAGGAGGCGGAACTGGCGACGATCCAGCGCGAAATTCTGCGCCTCAAGGTCAAGACTGCCGATCCGATGCTGGAAATCGCATCGCTCTCCGGCGGCAACCAGCAGAAGGCCGTGCTGTCGAAGATGATGCTGCCCGACCCCAAGGTGCTCATTCTGGATGAGCCGACGCGGGGCGTCGATGTCGGCGCGAAATATGAAATCTACAAGCTGATCTTCGCGCTCGCCAAACAGGGGGTCGCGGTGCTGATGGTCTCTTCCGAAATGCCGGAGGTTCTGGGCATCAGCGACCGTGTTCTCGTGATCGGCGAGGGCAGGCTGCGCGGCGATTTCCCCAATGAAAATCTCACCCAGGAGAAGGTGCTTGCCGCCGCAATCGGCAAGCCGATGACCAATGCGGCCTGATCCTCGATGAACTGTTTGTTTCACGCATTTTCCGAACGCGGGGTCGGCTCGCATCCTTGCTGGAAATGCTCAAATTTGACCGGTGCATGATATGACATTGACGGGCAAAAGCCTTCGAAAGTTTCTGGCGGATTACAAGATCGTCGCGCTGCTGATCGTGGTTGCGCTCATCTGGGCATTGTTTGCGATCCTCACCTACGATCCGGAGATGGGGCGTTCGCAGTTCCTGACCGCGCGCAATTTCTCCAACCTCCTGCGCCAGATGGCCATTACCGGCATGCTTGCATCCGCGATGGTGTTCGTCATCGTTGCCGGTGAAATCGATCTTTCGGTCGGCGCGTTGTTGGGGTTGCTCGGCGGCATCGCCGCCGTTCTCGACGTGATCTATGGATGGCCCCTATGGGCGACGATCAGCACGGTTCTGGCGCTCGGTGTGGCGCTTGGCGCCTTCAATGGCTGGCTGACCGCCTATCTCGGCATACCGTCCTTCATCGTCACGCTTGGCGGGCAACTTGTCTTTCGCGGCATCGTGCTTGGCATCATGGGCGGTGTCACCATCGCGCCGATCTCGCCGGATTTCAAATATATCGGGCAGGGCTATCTGCCGGGCTGGCTTGGCAATCTGTGTGCCATTGCGCTGTTCGGCGTGCTGATCCTGATGACGCTGCGCATGCGGGCCAGCAAGCGCAAGCACAATCTCCAGACACTTTCGCCGGGCATGGAAATCGCAAGGCTTCTCGGTATCGGCATCCTGATCCTCGGCTTCATCCTGATCCTCAACAGCTATCAGGGCGTGCCGGTTCCGGTCCTGATCCTGCTGGTGATCCTCGGCGTCTTCACCGTGATCGCAAAACAGACCGTGTTCGGTCGTCACATCTACGCGGTTGGCTCCAATACGGAAGCAACCCGTTTTTCCGGCGTGAATGTCAACTTCGTCAAGATGGCCGTCTTCGCGCTGATGGGACTGATGGCGGCGGTGGCCGGGCTGACGACAACCGCGCGCCTTGCGGCAGGCACGCCATCGGCGGGCATGGGCGGTGAACTCGACGCCATTGCATCCTGCTTCATCGGCGGCACGTCCATGCGCGGCGGCGTCGGCTCGGTGTTGGGCGCACTTGTGGGCGCGCTCATCATGTCGAGCCTCGACAATGGCATGTCCATGCTCGGCGTCGATACGTTCTGGCAACAGATCATCAAGGGCAGTATTCTTGTTCTGGCTGTCTATCTCGACATCGTGTCTTCCGGCACGCGGCGCGGATAAGTGTCGACCTATATATCAGGCATATAAAATATATTGAGCCCTACCAATCGGCTGGCTAAACTGCGGTCATGGCGATGCTCAAGGATATTGGCGGTCTGCTCGCCCTGACGGGCCGTCTTCTGGCTCGGTTCTGGCCCCAGCTGCTGCTGATCGGTACTCTGGGTTATATTGCGCGCGACCTGCTGCTTGATGCTGCGGTCAGTGCGGGCGGATATTTTCCGCTTGCCGGAATGATCGTTCTTTCGCTGGTCGTGCTGGTCAAGCTACTCGTGGTGGTAACGATGTTCGCCACGTTGCGGCCCGGATTGCCGGAGCTCGGGTCTTTACGCCAGACAGCGGCAGATGGTGCGGCATCCGCGCCCGATAATCGCCGGTCCGACCGCATGCTGATGGTGACGGCGGCCGTCATCCTGCCGTTCTTTGCCTATTATGCCGCATGGGGCTTTCTTGGCGATACGGTGCGCGAATATTCGCGACTTGCTTTCGAACGCACCGCCTTTGGCGAGAAAATGCATATTTTCGACCTCATGCGCTCGGGCAGCCTGATTGCAGCTATCGTTGTCTGTTGGCTGATCCGCTGGCTTGCCAAGCGCGCCAATGAAAAAATCCATTCGCCATGGCTTCGGTTGCTTATTGTGGCTGCGGATGCAAGCTGGATTTTTATCGGTCTGTTTGCGCTCGACAAATGGAAAGACGATCTCATCCGCTGGATCGGAGCCGGGGCGCTGCTCGATGGTTTCGAAGTGAGTGCCGCATGGCTTTCAATGAGTGCCTATGCTGCCGAAAATTTCGTGCCGGTCGAGTTCCAGCAGCCGGGCTTATGGGTGCAGACACAAAATCTGTTCTTCTATGCGCTGCTGCCGATGGTCTGGCTGGTGATGGCTGCGATCATCTATGGCTATGATTTGTCCGCGAAAAAAGCGCCTGTTCCGCCAGCCCCATCACGCGGAACGACCTTCCGGAAATGGCTGCTCGATTTCACGGCGCATTATCTGGGCGGCTATCGCAGCCGTTACCGGCCTGTCTGGACCTGCCTGAAACTGGTCGCCGGAACAGGGCTTGGAACCCTGCTGTCGTTCATCGTTCTCTACCGTGCCATAAGCTGGCTGGGCGCGTGGATCTGGTATGGCACGACCCATTATCTTGGCCCATACGATATCGAAATCTGGCAGCATATTGCCAATGTGCTGGTTATTTTCATCGGCAGTCCGTCGGAGCTTGATGGCGGCATCCTGCTGGATGCAATACGGGTTGCACTTCTGGCGGCGGTCCTCGAACATGCGCTCGCGAGCCAGAAGAGCAGGGCTATTTCAGAACCAGATGCTCCGGCCGTTTCCCGAGCATGGTGAGCAACAGCGAAAGCTCTCCGGCCTTTGCAGGAACAAGGAAGCTCTCGACAAGGCGCACCGGACCGCTGCCGTTCTCATTGGAGAGATCGTAACATTTCGGCTTGTCGGCAGCTTCCGGCTTCAGCTTCCCGATGGTTTGCGCCGATACATAAAGGGGCGACCAGCGCCGGCCCTCGGTGTCCGTCGCGGTCATGAAACAGGGTAACAACCGTTTCAGCTGATCGGCATCCTGAATTGTCACTTCGACTTCGGCAAGCACGATGTTCGTCTCCGGCAATGTGCCCGGAAACCTGTCCAGTGCCACCAGTTTCCACTCGCCGCCCCCAAAAGCCTGCACATTGCCGCGCGGCACGACCACCGGCTCTTGCAGCTTTTGCTCGATCCATCGCAGCAGAGCGCCATCGGAACCGACAAAAGCGGCAATGGGCAGGGTGATCACCAGCAGAACAAGGCATAGCCAGAAGGATTTCCGCTCGCCGGAAGGGGCCGCTTCGCTCATTGGCTGACCTCCAATTGCCAGGGCATGATGGCTCCCATGCGCTTGATCGCGATCGACCGGCTGACATTGTCCTGCGCGGTTGCGTTCATGCTGATCCGCGCCTGTTCCGAAAGAGGAGAATGCGCGGATTCGGCAATGAGCAGCTTTCCGCCCGCGATCTGGTCATGCGGCAGTTCAAACACCATCAGGACAGGGCGTGGTATCCCCGGTTCCAGCCGTTCAGAACCCACGATGCCGGGCGCATAGGTCGGGCGGCTGCTCATGGCGTAGCGGATGCCATTCGGCCCGAGCCATTCGACGGATGCGAGGCCAAGGCTTTCGACCTTCGCTTTCGCTGCGGCCTCGATGACCAGCCATTCGCCGTCCGTATCATAAGTACGAGTGCTTCCTATGCCCGGTGTCGTCAATTGCCGGGTCCGGTAGGCATTCACAATGCCAACGACAAAACGCCGGGTTTCGACCGGCTTTCCCTGTTTTCCCTCAATGGCTACCGAGGAAAAAATATCGCTGTAATAGGGGGTGGAATGCTGCATCCCGTAAAGTGCTGCGATGGCCACGCACAGCATGACGGCGCTTTTGAGCCAGCCCATCATCCTTCGCCCTCGGCGGATGCCATGTGCACCGGCAGTTGAATGACGGCAATCGGGTCCCGGTCGAGCCATGAGGAGGCCCCATAGAGATTATCCCGCTTCTTGTAGATTTCGCTGCCGATGAGAAGGCGGACAGTCTGCGGCGGCGCTTTGCCTTGCGGCCATTCCCACGCCACCGTCAGCTTTTCGGGCATGCCGGGATGAACCCGGCCCGCGATCCACTTGTCGCGCACGATATAAAATGTTGGATCGGCCAGAGCCGGATCCGGCGGGTCGAAGGTCAGGAGTTTTCGCGATGCATAGGCGGACGATGCGGAACGATTGTCCAGACTGACATCGACCATGAGGTAGTTCTTAGGCTCATAAGGTTTTACGCCGGTCGGCGGAACGGAGCCGAAGCGCGCATCGGTCACTGCCACCTGCCAACGCCCGGTATCGACCGTCTCGCCGGGCTCGATCTCCCGCATGGGTTCGGGATTTGCCGCCTCGTAGATTGCGGTGGCATAGGAAAAGGCGCTTGCGGCGGCGGTGCCGATACCGGCAATGACGATGGCAGCCAGTCGCTGCCGGAAGCTAAGGCGCTGTTCGTCCGCCATGACACTCCCTCCGTGCTGGCGTTTCAAACGACAATGCAAGCCCCCGACCCAAAGCCCGGTTTCTATAGCATATCAATGCCTGAGCGTCATCTTTCGGCCTAAACTGGGTTAACCTTCCTCGACGAACACTTCGTCGCGCTTCTTGCGCACCGAAGGAAGCAGCACGACCACCAGGACGGCGGCGGCTATCGCCAGCAGAATGGCGCTGATCGGCCGGGTGAAGAAGGTTGCCGGGTCGCCGCGTGACAGGATCATGGCGCGGCGCAGATGTTCTTCCAGCAAGGGACCCAGAACGAAGCCAAGCAGCAGGGGAGCCGGCTCGCAGCGCAGCTTGGCCAGCAGATAGCCGATAAAGCCGAAAAAGGCGACCGCATAGAGATCGTAGACGTTTGAATTGACGCTATAAACGCCGATGGAACAGAAGGTCATGATGATCGGAAACAGCACATAATAGGGCACTGTCAGAAGCTTCACCCACAAGCCAATCAGCGGCAGGTTGAGGATGATGAGCATCAGATTGCCGATCCACATCGACGCGATCACGCCCCAGAACAAGGCAGGCTGTTCTGTCGCAACATTCGGCCCCGGCACGATGCCCTGAATGATCATCGCGCCGATCATCAGCGCCATGACCGGATTGGCGGGAATGCCGAGCGTCAGCATGGGAATGAAGGAGGTTTGCGCACCGGCATTGTTGGCGGATTCCGGCCCTGCCACGCCTGCAATGGCGCCTTTGCCGAATTCTTCCGGTGTGTCGGAAATGCGCTTTTCCACCGTGTAGGAGGCAAAGGAGGCCAGGATGGCGCCGCCGCCCGGCAGGATGCCGAGCGCCGAGCCGATGACGGTGCCGCGCAGGATCGGCGCCGTCATGCGCTTGAAATCGTCGCGCGTCGGCATCAGCCCCGTGACCTTTGCCATCAGCACTTCGCGGGTATGTTCGCTTTCGAGATTGCGCAGGATTTCGGCGATGCCGAACACGCCGACCGCAACGGCAACGAAATTGAGGCCGTCGGAATATTCCGTAATGCCGAGCGTGAACCGTGGCGTACCGGTATAGATGTCGGTGCCGACAAGGCCTAGCAGGAGCCCCAGCACCACCATCGCCAGGGCCTTGACGATCGAGCCATGCGCAAGCGCAACGGACGACACCAGCCCGACGACCATCAGCGAGAAATATTCAGCCGAGCCGAATTTCAGGGCAATTTCCGTCAGCGGCGGAGCGAAGATCGCCACCAGAAAGGTGGAGACCGTACCGGCAAAGAAGGAACCGATTGCGGCAATGGCAAGTGCGGCGCCCGCTCGTCCGCGGCGCGCCATCTGGTAGCCGTCGATCGCCGTCACTGCGGAGGAGGATTCGCCCGGCATGTTGATGAGGATTGCCGTCGTCGAGCCGCCATACTGCGCGCCGTAATAGATGCCGGCGAGCATGATGAGCGCGGAAACCGGATCGCCGATCTGGAATGTGATCGGCAAAAGCATGGCGATGGTTGCCGTGGCGCCGATGCCGGGCAGCACGCCGATCAGCGTGCCGAGCAACACGCCGATGAGGCAGAAGCCGAGATTGGCAAGCGTCGATGCGGTTGAGAAGCCAAGCGCGAGATTGCTGAAAAGGTCCATGTTCATGCCCCTTCTAGAACGGCCACCAGGGCCCGAAACGCTGATAGGGCAGCGCTAGCGCGTAGCTGAACACAATGACGGAGAAGACCGTGATCGCAGCCGCGAGAATGATGGCGGCGAGCGGTTTCATGCGCATGGAGGCGAAAGAGGCGATAAGGCATGTCAGAAACAGCGACGGCACGAAGCCGAGGCCACGCACGGTGAGGCCGAAGAATATCGGCGCTGGCAGAATGAAAAACAGGCCGCGCCATGCGATCGGCCCCATCGGCTCGCCGGAGACACGTGTGGCCTGAACAAGAATGACCAGTCCAAGCAGGATCAGGACGCCGGAGAGGACCAGCGGAAAATATCCCGGTCCCATGCGCAGCGACGTGCCGAGCTCCAGCCCCAGCGACTGATAGGCAAAAAAGGCGCCGGTCAGGGTGAGAAGGCCGCCGCACAATCCATTGGTCGGATCGATTGAGAATTTCCGTGAAGGCTCGTTCATGGGCCAATCGTCTTTCGGATCTGCCGTTGAAAGGGCGCTGCCGGAGGACCGGCATGTGAAATCGGCTGGTTATCCCGTCCGTTGCGGTCCTGACCCGCAACGGACGGGACAGGACTGTCGAGGCGCGCCAGAAGGGGCGCCCTGACAGCCTGCCATGGGGTCAGTCCGCGTATTGACCGGCCGCCTCGATGATCGGCTTCCAGCGCGCGACTTCGGATTCGAGTTTGGCTTTCAGCGCTGCCGGTGTCGCATCGGATTCCGGCGACGGCTTTGTGCCAAGCTCGGCGAAGCGGGCGACCACATTCGGGTCTTTCAGGGCCTGCTGAAGCGATTTCGACAGCCGTTCGGTAATTTCCGTCGGGGTTCCCTTGGGTGCATAGATGCCGTGCCAGATACCCACTTCCATGCCGTCCAGACCGGCTTCCTTGGTGGTCGGAAGGTCTTTCAGCACGTCCAGGCGCTCCGGCGAGGTGACGGCGTAAGCCTTGATCGTGCCGGCCTGAATCTGCTTCGTCGTGTTGGTGGTCTGGTCGCACATGATGTCGACCTGTCCGCCGAGAAGATCGGTCATGGCCGGGCCGGTTCCCTTGTAAGGCACTGTGACGAGCGGCGTTTCTATCGCGCTCATGAACAGCATGCCGCACAGATGCGAGGCCGCGCCGATGCCCGCATTGGCGACCGTCACCGAATCCTTGTTGGCCTTGGCATAGTCGATCAGCCCCTTGAGATCGGTCGGCTCAAGGTCCTTGCGCGCCACGATGGTCATCGGAACCTCCGTGACGAGGCCGACATATTCGAATGCATTCAGCGTGTCATAGGCAAGCTTGCGGTAGAGCGTGGCGCTCGTGGCCATGCCGATATGGTGAAGCAGCAGCGTATAGCCGTCGGGATCGGCATTTGCGACACGTCCCGCGCCCAGCGTTCCGCCTGCGCCGCCGACATTTTCGACGATAACCTGTTGTCCAAGATCCTTGGACATGGATTCCGCGACAAGTCTCGTGACGGTGTCGGTCGGTCCACCGGCTGCGAAAGGCACAACCATGGTGATCGTTCGTTCAGGATAGGTTTGTGCCTGCGCGGTGAAAGTTGCAGCGGAAATGGCAAGTGTCGTCGCCAGAGCGGCGATGGTCTTCATCATAGCGTCCTCCCAGACTATGTTGCGGCGGGCAGGGCCCGTATTGCGAATTCGGTTCCCCGCGCCTCTTCGGGCGCTTCGGGCAGTTTTGTTCATTGACGGCAACAAACCGCTCTTCACCGGGCTGCTCTTTGATCGGCATGATTATCCGGCGCTCTTTGAAAAGAATGTAGATGCATCCCCTCCGATTGCCAATGCCCGAGCTGAAATGAAAACACTTATGCTACCAAAGTCTGGGTAGCTCCCGCATCGCGCCTTGGCGGCAAGCCTGCGCCCTGTGATTTTCGGCCCTGGGATGGTGTGAGGCCGTTGTTCCCGATCCATCGTTGAACGGAGAACGTTTTTTCCATTCCGGCGAACGAATACGGATTTGCTTTCTTGTTCGAATCCGGCAAGGGCGGGATATTGTTTTCGCCCCCAAGAAAACAGTCTTATGCTTCAACGGGTTTTCGCTGAAGCTTCCCCATCATCGGCCTCATTGACGGAATGACCCAGAGAAATCCTGACCTACACCAGTCGCGCTTGTCCCGGCTGTTCAAACCGGCGCTCGCCGGCGCAACACTGCGGGAACGTTCGATTGCCTGTCTCGGCGCCCTGATGGGTATTGCGCTGACCGGCTTCCTATCGAGCATGTTGCTGGGCAGCGGCCCGCATCTGCCTTTGATCGTCGCACCGATCGGCGCATCGGCGGTCCTGCTTTTTGCCGTGCCGACAAGCCCGCTGGCCCAGCCATGGGCCATCATCGGCGGCAACACGATTTCAGCCCTCATGGGCCTCGCCGTTACCCGGTTTGTCGACGATCCGGCTCTGGCGATCGGCCTTGGCGTGGCGCTTGCCATTGCGGCGATGTCCGTTACCCGCAGCCTCCACCCGCCCGGCGGCGCGGCGGCGCTGACAGCCGTTCTGGGCGGCTCTGCGGTTGCCAGATGGGGCTTTCTGTTCCCGCTCGTGCCGGTTGCGCTGAATTCGTGCCTTCTGGTTGGCCTCGGCATTCTGTTTCACAAACTGTCACGCCGGAAATATCCGCATGTGGCGGCTGCCGCCCCGGTCAACAAGCATAGCACGGACGATCTGCCGCCTTCGGTCCGCATGGGCATCCGCGAGGAAGATATCGACCGCGCCCTGCTTGCCCTGGATGAAAGCTTCGATATCGATCGCAACGATCTGGGGCGACTGCTGCGGCAGGTGGAGCTTGAAGTGTCCACGCGCGCGCATGGCGATCTGACATGCGCGGACATCATGTCCCGCGATGTCGTCAGTATTGATGAGGATGCAACGGCAAGCCAGGCGCGCGACCTGATCCTGCGGCATAATCTGCTGACTTTGCCGGTGCGTGCGCTCGACGGTCGCCTGAAAGGCGTGGTGGGCTTGCGCGAATTGATGCATCCGGGCGACGATTTCAGAAACTATATCGTGGAGGCGCCAACCGCCGCGCAGGCCGATCCGGTGATGAGCCTTTTGCCCAGCCTGACCGATGGGCTGGCCCATGCCGTCGTGGTGGTCGATGAGATGCGCCGTATCATCGGTCTGGTGTCGCAAAGCGATCTTCTGAGCACACTTGCCCGTTCTCTTCCCAATGAAAAGCTTGTGCCCCTGAAAGCGGCGTAACCTGCCGGGCGCATGCTTCCCTATTGAATTGGAACGATTTTCCGGGCAGGGTTTTCTCTCCCGGAAATTTCGGCAGGTGGTCATGTCCGTCCAGCGCGCAAGCTTCTACATTCTACTGGCACTGGTCACTGTCGCCTTTGCGTGGCTGCTGCTGCCCTATTATTCGGCGGTCCTGTGGGCGGTCATCCTGGCGGTCGTCTTCTCGCCGGTGCAGCAGCGGCTCGAACGTCTTTTCGGCGGGCGCAAGAACATTGCCGCTCTCCTGTCTATCTTGATGTGCATCTGCCTCGTCATCATTCCGATGCTCACGATTTTCGGCTCGCTGGTACAGGAGGGAAACTCCCTCTATCAGCGCCTGAGCAGCCGCGAGTTCGATCTGAACAGCTTCATCTCACGCATTCTGAACGCCTTGCCGGATACGCTGGAGGAATGGCTGACCCGCTTCGAGCTTGGCGATTTCGCGGAATGGCGCGCGCGCATATCGTCCGCGATCATGCAGGGCAGCCAGCTTTTTGCCGGAAAACTGGTCAGCTTCGGCCAGAATACGCTGCAATTCTTCATCGGCTTCGGCATCATGCTTTATCTGTTGTTCTTCCTGTTTCGCGACGGTGCGGACCTTGGACGGAAGATCAGGCAGGCCATTCCGCTCAACGACGATTACACGCGGCAGTTTCTGGAGAAATTCACCGCCGTCATCCGGGCGACCGTGAAGGGCAACATCATCATTGCCATCATTCAGGGCACGATCGGCGGGGTGACTTTCTGGATGCTGGGCGTGGAGGCGGCGCTGCTGTGGGGCGTCATGATGACGTTCCTCTCCATGCTGCCGGCTATCGGCGCTGCCCTCGTCTGGGTGCCGGCAGCGGCCTGGTTCTTTGCAAGCGGGGAATGGGCCAGCGGCGCTGTTCTGGTTTTCGTCGGCGTATTCGTGATCGGACTGGTGGACAATCTCCTGCGTCCGCCGCTGGTCGGAAAAGGCACCCGCATGCCGGACTACGTCGTGCTGATCTCCACGATTGGCGGCATTTCGCTGATCGGGATCAACGGGTTTGTGGTCGGGCCGTTGATTGCCGCGATGTTCATTGCGGCCTGGTCGCTTCTGGCGGAGGAGCAGAAGGGCAAGGGTTCCGCCCAATTGCCAGAAAACTAAATCTCATGCGACTTTCAGCTCCGCGATGGGCAGCCCGGTTTCGGTCATCTTGTTGTCGACACCGTTTTCATCGAGAAAATGCTTCATCTCGGCATAGGTTTCGAACCATGCCCGGTTATATTTGTCGAACAGCGACTGATCCCAATAGTCTTCCAGTTGGAAAGGCTTGTCGCTGAAGACATCATAGCTCGGTATCTTGTAGGTTTCGGCGAATTCGGCCGTGCGGCTGTCATAGGTGAAGTAGATGGACGGAACGCCATTGGCCAGCGCCATCAGATTGCCATGCAGGCGATAGCCGAGAACAAGCTGCTGCTTGCGCACCAGTTCCTCGTAATCGGCAACGACATCCGAATAGAACATGCGATGGCGATAGAGATTCTCTATCGTCTCGTCGAAATACCAGTCCGCCGTCCAGCGATGGTTCTTGAGGGCTGCAATAGCTTCCTCCTTCTGTTCCGCCGTGCCGAAGACCATCTTCTTTTCATCGATCTCGCCCTGCGCCATCAATGTCACATCGAAGCGTTCGGCCATGGATTTGATGAGATTGCGGTGACGGGTCAGATATTGCTCGATATCCTGCGCATAGGCCGGTGAAACCTCGCGGCGCACCGTAACGCCGACCTTTGCGACATTTTCCAGGGGCGGCAATTTGATGCGCAGATGCTGGTTGTTGCGGCGAAATGCGGTCGGGCAACCGACGATGCGCACATTGCGGATGCCGATATCGTTCAGCACCTGGGCCGTGTAGGCGCCGCGCACGCCGATGGAGGTGGTGGAATCCGCGATGATGCGCAGGACCGCCTTCGTCTCTTCGGAAAGCTGTATTTCCCCCCTGACCGGCGCCTGTGCGCCGACGCCGAATGCGATGACCGGCAGTTTCAGCCGCTGCAAGACCGGGATCGTGTCACGCCAGTTCATATCCTTGTTGATATAGTTCGAGCCGCGCAGGATCACATAATCATAGTCTTCGCGCAGCTGATCGATCTTCTCCGGCGAGAAATTGGTGATCGGGAGTTCGGAAGCTTTTTCGTAATTCATCAGCTTCAGCGATGACTCATAGACGAAGGCATCGCCGATATTGTGATAGTGATTGATGCTGCCCTGAACGTCGGTGTGACGATACCAGCGGACATTGTCGTGATCGTACACTTCTCCCGCAGGGATCATGACGAGGGCGCGTGCCATACGGTCTTCCTTTTTCCAAAGATACAGGCAAGCCAGGCTCAGCTTGCCTGAGAAAGGGCGGTTTCCGAAACCGCCGGTTTCTGCCTGCGGGGTTTCGATTCCCGCAGCCGGTTATAAAGATTAAGATGCTCCCTCGCGCAATCGACATAGTGGACCGGCTTGCGGATGGAATGGTGCAACCTGTCCCATATGGTCGGCTCGCTCAGCACTTCTGTAAAGCGGTCGGCCAGGTCTTCGGCGCTGCGAACGCGGAAATGCAGGCCGTCTTCGCCGTCGCGGATTTTTTCGGCCATGCCGCCAATGTTGGAGCAGATGACCGGGCGGCGATGGTGCAGCGCCTCCTGAATGACAATAGGCGAGTTTTCCCACCAGATCGAGGGCATGACCACCCAGTCGACCGACTGCATGAGGCGCGGCATTTCAGCATTCTGGTAAGCGCCGTAGAAGCGCACGCGCGGGCCGGCTTCCTCGATCAGTTTCTGCATGCGCTGCTGAAAGGCGGGCGGCTGCTTTTCCAGATTGCCGCCGAAGATCATCAGGCGGGAATCCTCGCCCCAGACCTGTTCCGGCACGCGCGATACGGCATCGACCAGAACGTCTATGCCCTTGAACGGATTGATCTGCCCGAAAAAGGCAAAACGGCTGCGGCGCGGGTTCGGGCCGGTCAGCTCACGCGGAGGCGTCACGTCGCGGATGGCGATGCCGTTCTCGATGACGGCCATCTTGTCCGGGTTCAGGCCCCATTCCAGATAGCGGTTGGCCAGGAATTCGCTGGGGGAGACGAAGGCGTCGGCCAGTTCCAGCATGCCGCGCACGAAACGTTCCCGCTTGAGGAAACGCGCGGGCGGTATCTGCGGAAAACAGGCATGGCAATCGATGGGGGAAGCCTCATTGCAAAGCTTCGAGGTGCCCGCCTTGACCATCTGTCCGTCATTGTTGCAGATCGACAGGAACTCATGGAACGTCACCAGAATGATGCGGTCCGGCAGCGCCTCGCGAATGGCATAGAGCGTCTCAAGCCCGAGCCCCAGAACATGATGGAAATGCACGATGTCCGGGTCGAAGTCGCGCACAAAGCGCAGAAGGTCACGCCGGATTTCATCGGTGTTCTTGTTCGACAGGTAGAAATGGTCGTATTCGTCGGCATGGAACAGGATTTCGTCGCTGGCGCGCCGCATGCTCATGAGCGCCGTCGTGCCGTGCCGCGGGATCGGGTGGGCGGCCCGCGCCAGATAGACCGACTGGACGCCCGGAACCGCATTCAGCCCCTTGTGCAGATTGTAGGAGGCAATTTCACCGCCGCCGAGTGAAATCGAAGGGTGGGCGTGTGAGATGACGAGAACACGCAGTTTATCGCTCATGCGGGTTCCTCCGCCTGCACCTTGCGCCTGCCCGCAAGAATGGACGACCAGCGCGCGTCGAAGACCTGCCGGTCGATGCGCTCGATGAGCGCTATGGTCGATGCCCTGTCGGTTACGGATGTATCGTCCGCGCCCAGCATTTGTGCCGAAGGCAGCCAATAGGAGCGCAGGCCCGATTGTTTCAGTTTCAATCCGAGATCCAGTCCCTTTTCATGGGTGCCGAGATAGCCGCGCGTAAAGCCGCCGACGGAAAACAGAGCTTCACGCGGCAGAATGCAGCATTCGAATGTCGCCGTGGCCACTTCCGTTAACGCCATGCCCGAAACGGCATCGATGGGATAACCGGCATAGCGGCTGATGAGCGCGCGGTCAGCCGACATGCCGGATTGCGGTCCGGCAACCCAGGTTCCCGCCCAGCGGATTGAATCGTCCTCATAAGCAAGAGTTGGAGACAGAACGCAGTCCTTGTGCGCTTCATAGGCGCTGACGAGCTTGTTCAGCCAGCCGGCGCGGCGCGGCAGCAGCGATCCGGCCAGAAAGATGACCTGATCCGTCGAAACAGTGCGGGCGCCGACTTCCAGCGCATCGTAGAGGTCTTCCGATCCGGTGGCTGAAACAAGCCGGATGCGCAGGCGATAGAAATCCGCAAGACGCCTGATCTGCACGCCGACCCGGTCGATGATCTCGGTTGCCGCCGCGACCACGATCGGGGCGATGCGGGTTTCAGGGTCGAGCGCGAGCAGCGCCAGCAAGGGTTCGATTTCCTCGACGCGCTCATCGATGCCGATGATGAGCGCCGGTCCGATAGCATCTTCAAAGGGACCGAGATCGACCACGCCGAACACTTCCGGCGCGGGACGGTTGACGCCGCGCAGCAATGGCACGAGCTGCTGATCGACGATATGGCGCAGCGCCCATGCATTCGGGTCGGTTGCGCGGATTTGCCGGACGATGGCATCCCGCGAGGTCACGCGGGTTGGCGTCAAGGGAAAGAAGGCGCGCCGCCCGTCGCTGATCGCAAGTTCGAGATAGAACGGCGCGGTGCTGTCGCCTGCAAGTTCCGGCGCAAAGGCCACGAAACCATGGGCATGCCGGTTGGGGTCGAGGCCCGCATTGAAGGGCGGCTGGTTGTCGAACTCGCGGGTGACGTCGGGCCGGTCGATGCGGGTCCAGGTCGTGTCGATCTGGATTTCGCCGCGATGACGGCGCAGCTTCACGCTTTCCACATGGCTGTCGGGATCGAGCAGCCAGCCGGAAACCAGCATGCCGCTGCCCTCCACCCGGAAGACGTTGTCGATCCCCATCCGGACAGGGAAGGGAAGGCCCGAGACCGTATCCGCACCGTCGAAACGGTTTGCGGCGGAGCGCATGCGCAGGAGAATATCCGTCGAACTGCGCACCCTCGGCAGGATCGCCCGGATATGGCCCGGTGTCTCGCGGGAGCCGGACAAGAGCCTGCGGTCATAGACTTCGGTAAAACGCCAGCCGCGCCGTCCGCGAAACAGCAGCCGTTCTATATCGGTCGGTTCAACCGGCTCACTGGCAAGCAGAAGACCGGCAAAGCCGGATGCTTCATCGTTCAGGTCAGGGCGGGCAAAAACGCTGATCGCGCATTCGGCGAGTGACGGATTCCTGCCGCTGATCAGCAGCCGGGTGACGGCAGGCGTCAGGTCCTGTGCCCAGCCCTGAACGAAAATCTCGCCTTCGTCGCTGCCGCCGATGAGTTCGATACAGCCATCGGAACGGGCGCCCGCCTGTAACAGAACGGTGATGGCCGAAAGTTTCTTCCGGCTGATGGGGCCGGAGATCAGCCCTTCCACCAGCTCATCGATGACGCCAGGCAGGCTTGGCCCGGCCAGATCGCCGATCATGGCGACAAAGTCCGCGATGGAGGCGGAGCGCGATGCGAAATTGTAGCGGGCGACCTTCGCCCGGTGCTGGAACATGATGGTTTTCAGAACACCGCGGCGCAGGGCGGCGGTTGGAACGATGGCGACAAAGCCATGCGTTCCGGCGGGCGAAGGCTCCCTGAGCGGCCATGTCATCAGGCTTGTCTTCACGCTCATGGCGGGATCGCCATTCAGGAACGCCGTCACCTGATCGCTTGTAGCGCTGCCGATGCCAAGCACCAGCACCAGCGTGTCCTCGACCACGCTGCCGACGACCATTTCGCCCTCCATCATCATGGGAGGGCGATCCGGTGAGCGGGTGGGTCTTTCGTCTTGCGCCATGCGATGGTTCCTCAGGGCATGACCGCAAGGGTAAGCAACGCACCGGCGATGAAGCCTGCCATCACGAACATCAGCATGAACAGGAGCTTGATATCGCCGTTGCTGCGCTTGCGCACATCTTCCATGCGCTGTTCCAGCCCGGCGACAACCCCGTCCATGCGCATGATATGCACATCGAGTTCGGTCATGCGCTGATGGAGATCGGTGCGCAGGCCATCGACGGAACTGGCAATGTCCAGCAGTTCAGCCGGAACGGCATTGCCGGATGCATCAAGGGTCGGCGTGACACGCTGCAATGAATGCTGGTTGACCTGCAACTGGCGTTGCGCTGCCATCAGCATGTCGAGCTTGTCGAGAATGCGCGTCATGGGCGCGGCAATCAGCGCTTCGGCGGCCTGTTCGTCGGGTTTGGGCACACGCAGTTTCTGCTCGGTGCCGGCCGCATTGGCCGCAACGACGACGAGTTCGCCTGCGCGAGCGGCGGCGAATTGCGGCAGCATCACTTCAAAAGCGTGCTTGCCATCGCCGATGCCGTTGCGCTTCAGGTCGGGTCGGTCCTTGTCGGCGGGAGCCTGGGCAATCGGCTTGTCGTCCAGCAGGACGCGGATCAGAAGCCGCTCCGTCGGGACGGAAGGATCGAATGCCCAGCCGTAGAGACGGCCTTCCTCAATGGCGTCAACGCGTCCTTTCATGGCTTCGGTCCTTTGAGGCCCGGCTGCGGCATTGGGCGCCGCTGCCTGCCTTGCTTCTCCCTCGGATGGAATTTTGGTCGTGATGTTCATGATTTACCTCTCATGCTGCCTCGACACGCGCGATACGCAATGTCCCGATCAGGTCGAGATAGCGTGCAGCCGTGGTATCGATGGTGTCCGGATGGCGCGCATTTTCGCTGAGCGACCGGCGCAGATCCGGGTTTTCCGCCATTCGGCGCATCGCCTGGGCAAGCGCGAGCGGATCGTTCGGCGGAACGGTGAGGCCATTGACCTCATTTTCAATCATTTCGGCCATTCCACCGATATTGCTGCATATGACCGGGCGGTTCTGTCCCTGTGCTTCCTGAATGACGAGGGGCGCATTTTCCCACCAGATCGACGGCATGATCGCGCAGTCGACGGCCTGGATCAGCTGGGCGATGTCCTCGCGGCGATAGGCGCCCCGGCGCTGGACGAATGGCGATGTCTCGGCAAAAAGCCGGTCGATTTCGCTGACGAAGCTTTCGCTTTGAAACGGTGCCGCACCATGCACACGCAATTCGAAATCGAAGCCCTCCGAAATGAGCTGCTGTGCTGCTTCAAGCAGGACTGTCGCGCCCTTCCACGGATTGAGATTGCCGAAATAGCCGAAAACAGGTTTGCCGCGCTCCATCTGCCGGGGTGCGACCGCCGGGCGTTCCGGCTGGCCATTGGGGATGACGCTGATGAGTTCTTCCGCAAGACCCCATTCGACGTAACGCTGCTTGAGAAATTCGCTCGGCGAAACAAATGCATCGACAGCGCTCAAAAGCGATTTGATATGCCGTTCGCGCAGAACGAATTTGTCCAGCGCAATGTCCTTGAAACAGCCATGGCAGCGGTCGGGGCCGGCTCCATGGCACAATTCCTTGCCGGTGGTGCGGACCATCAGGCCGTCATGGTGGCAGATGGGGTAATAATCGTGCAAGGTCAGCACGATACGGCAATCGGGCAAGGTGCGGCGCACGATATGTGGAAATTCGGCGCCCAGCAAAAGCAGGTGGTGCAGATGAACCACATCCGGCCGGAAGTCGTTCAGCAGTTCGACGATATCGGGAACGATCCCGTAAAGGTCGATCTGGCTCATATAGAAACGGTCGAAATGGCCCGACCAGAGCAGGATTTCATCACCGCCATTGCCGATGCTCTGGAAGCTCGTGCCGGGGCGGGCTTCACGGTGCACCTTGTTGGTGGCGCCCATGAACATGGCTTCGCAACCCGCGCGCTGATAGGCGCGGAACAGATCATGCGCGAAAATTTCCGTCCCGCCGGGATGAAGCGAGGGGTGGTTATGGGCTGCGATGAGGATGCGCTGGGCCATCAGGCGACACCTCGCGAGGCGATGAAAATATCCTGGTAGTGATCCGCCGCGATGCCGCGCCAATGGCCGAAGGATTTTGTGTCGAGCGTCAGGTTTGCACCGGCAAGGGCGCGGTCCAGAAAGCCGTTTTCAAACCCCACGGCTGCAAGCGGCGGCAGTTCCGGCACGAACCAGCACGGCCCGCTGCCGTGGCGTTCGAATGCAAGCCGCCTGTCGCGTTTGCCATGGCGGTCGCGCGCGGCCACATCGTCCACGACGAAGGCTGTCATGAACAGTTTCCCGCCCGGCGCAAGCACTCGGGAAACCTGATTGAGATAGGTCTTGACCTCGTCGGACGGCAGGTGCGTGACCACGGATGTCATGATGACGAAGTCGAAACTCTTGTCTGCAAAGGGCAGGGCGAGACTGAGCCCGTTGACCGCACCTTTGGGATTATAGAGATCGTGGGCGATATCGATGTGGCGGAACTCGAAATTCGGGTAACGCGATGTGATGTTCTGGCGGCACCAGTTCACGCCGCCTGCCACGGGGTCGATGCCGGAATAGCGGGCTTTTGCCGGATCGAGATATTGCGTCAGCGGCACCGCCATGCGGCCGATGCCCGAACCGATGTCGAGCACGCGCGCGTCTGGCCGAAGCCCGCCCTTGCGAATGAAATGACCGAGGAACTCCGCACCCACCGCACGATAGTCACCATCGCCGACGAACACACTGTTCGGATCGGGTGAGGGTAAAAAGCGGTTCTTCAAGACAGATTGCATCAGCCAGTCGATCTGCGCGTCCGCTATTGCTGGTCTGGCTTCAAGGTCTGGCTGTTTCAGCGCTACCACGTCCGTCAAGCGGCGCTCCTTTCAGATTTGGTCATGATCACATTCGACAGGTCGGCGGTGCGCTCCTGTTCCCGTGGCTGGACCATCAATTCGGTAATGTCTTCATCCCAGCGCTGTGTGTGGAGCCAGGAATTGTATTGGCTGGCGAGGCCGCGCATGTAATCCGCGCTGCGGCGGATCGAGCGGCGCTCGAAATGATAAAGTGCTATGGAAGGTTCATAGAATATCTGGAAGCCGAGTTGCCTGATCTTCAGGCACAGATCGCTGTCCTCATAGTCGCCGATGATATAATCCTGCGTATAACCGCCGACGAGATCGAAGATATCCTTGCGCGTTATCAGACAGGCGCCGGTGACGCCCGGCACGTCGCGCGGACGCAGCGCCGGCGGATAGTTGCCCGGCATGCCCTTGTAATAATGATGGTTCAGCCAGATGCCCTGGCGGTCCCGCGCAAAATAGAGCCCGGCATGTTGCAGCGAGCCGTCCTCGAACAGAAGGCGAGGGCCGATTGCTCCAAGCTTCGGCTGGTCGAACAAGGGCTGGATCAGCCGCTGCAACCAGCCATGTTGCGCAGGCACGACGTCGGAATTCAACATCACGATGGTCGTGCCGGTGGCAATGCTGGCGCCCGCATTGCAGGCACGCGCATAGCCGCCATTGCGGTTCATGATGGCAAGCTTGAACGGCATGTCGTGCAGAATATGCAATCCGCCCAGCATGTGTTCGGTGTCGTCCTGAATTTCAGGCGAATCCAGCACGAAGATGAACTCCGCATTTTCCACAAGCCACGGATCGGTTGCCATGGATGAAAACTGGAAACGCAGGAAGTCGAGATTGCGGTAGAGCGGAATGACGATGGAGGCGAGCGGGGAGGCGGGCGTCGTCCCATAATCCTTCACCTCGGATATCCGCACGGTTGCGGCGAGCTTATTCTCGACTTCGGTAAGGGCCGGTCCCAGAATATGCGAAAAGACGTGCGGCCTTGCCTGCTGCGGCGGCACCGAGCGCAAGATGCGGTTGCGTTGCGCGGATGGCTCGAAGGGCTGCGGTGCGGGCACGAGAGGCGCGGTCGCGCCCGATGCAAGGCGCAACTGGAACCGTGGCTGCAAAAGCGGCCCGAGATTTTGTACCGAAGGAAGCCAGGCAACAAAGCCTGTCACATCCTGCTGGGGTGCATCTTCGCGCTTGGCTATCTTGCCGGGAAATTTGTGAAAGTTCGGCTTCAGCGACAATGCGCTTCCGCTTTCCGGCAGATATTCGATATCCGCCAGCATGGTCGCCGGATCGTGCATCCAGCCGCCCACGATCAAGCCGCCGTCAAGCGCCAGAGCAAGGTCGATCTCCGCTGCGGGATGGGTGGCGGACTGCGCGATCTGGCGAACCGGCAATGGCGTGCGCGTTTGCAGGTCGATGGCGACTGCGGCACCGGCAGGGCTGAGCTTGCCAAGCTGGCGAACCAGAAATTCCCGCAATGCGCCATTGCCCTGCCATTTGGTCCACCATTTTGCAAAATCCGTTTGCTCGCCGGCTGGTGCGGCAAGCTTGCGAACGGCAACGCCCTTTTGGCCGGTGAGCACCAGCAGCAGCGATGACGGCAGATCCTGCGCCGCTTCCAGCAGAAGGTGACATGGCTGCCAGGCATTGCGCGTGGGCCTGCCCACCACAAAGCGCGGCGGAATGACCATCACGCTGCCGGAGGTGATGCCATAGACGGCAGAAATCTCGCCCAGCATCGGGTCGACCGCTGTTTCAAGGAGATGGTGTCCCTGAACCGGTTCGCCGCAATGCTGGGCCTCGCGCGGTTCCGGCGTCAATGCGAAAGTCAGGTCTCGCACGAGGGATGCGAAAGTCTGGTTTCGCGAAAGCCGGAAAGTGCTGCGCCACGTGGTCAGAATTGTGGTGAGAAGCTTGATATGTCCGGACAAGGTGAGATCGCCCACGACATATTCGACGTCGAAGGGGGCGAGTTCGTTGGCCGGATAGACGATCGCCTGCGCCGTCGGGCCGAGAGCCCCTGCGGAAAGCGAAAGTTCGGCGGGTTCATTGCCGGTGCGCATGGCCCAGAACATGCGCAAGCCGCCATTTTCGAGCGGAATGCCGACACTCAGCAGGGGAACCGGCTGGACCGTCATTTCAAATGTGCATTTGGTGCTTGTGCGGGCCGGGCCCGGGATATCCCAGATGACCACAGCGACATCGGCGCAAAGACGGCAAATGGAGAGGTTCTCGGTTTTGCTTTCAATGTCCGCAGAATGGTCGAGGTTCAATGTGTGGCCCTTTCATTCTTGCAGGGAAATCTGGCTTGCTGGAAGGCCCGGACACGCAAGGTCAGGAACGATGCGTGCCCGGTGAAAACAAAACGTGCCCGGCGGGAGGATTGCCGGGCACGCTCTTGAATGTTCAATCAGTGCACAGTGAAGTACTGGTCGGGATGAGCCTGCACGTCATCTGCATTGGTGTTCACGAGGGTAACGGTGTCGCCATTGCCGAGATCGACAACGACATTGCCACCAACCTGCGTGACACGGTCGGCAAGATCGTCTGCGGAAGAGATATCAAGGCCATTGATGCCCTTCTGAATTTGCAGAATGTCTTCACCGGGATTGAAGTCGAGAATGACGTCGTTTCCGCCGCCACCGTTGAACAGGAATGTATCGCTGCCATTTCCGCCGATGAGGACGTCGTTTCCTGCACCGCCATCAAGGATGTCGTTGCCGTTCCCACCGTAGAGAATGTCATTATGCGCGCCGCCATAGAGCAGATCGGAGCCATTGCCGCCCTGGAGAATGTCATCTCCATTGCCGCCATACAGCACGTCGCTGCCATTGCCGCCGCTCAGGACGTCGTTTCCTTCATTTCCGAAGAGAATGTCGTTCCCGTTTTCGCCGAACAGGCTGTCATTGCCTGTGCCGCCGAAAAGGATGTCACTCCCGTTACCGCCGAAGACGGTGTCGTTGCCATCGCCTCCGAATACGAGATCATCACCGCCATGGGCGCGGATGAAATCGTCAAAGCGGGAGCCGAACAACACGTCGTCGTAGGCGCCGCCTTCTAAAGTGGCCATCTGCTTCTCCTTGTGTTCCTGTATGGGGTTTCCACAAGCCGGAATGCTCCGACCATTATGCTCTTAGTAGTCTGCTCTGCATTAACTGGAATTGCAACATCGGTAATTGGTATAATTTTGGAAGCGATAAGTAACAAATTATTACGATTAAGTTATATTACGATTTTGTAAACAGAAATATGTATTATATTTATGGTCATTATAATTTTTATTTACATTGTGGA
>NZ_LQBD01000003.1:0-449 GCF_046630315.1 Brucella anthropi
AGCCCGGTAGCTCGTCAGGCTCATAACCTGAAGGCCGCAGGTTCAAATCCTGCCCCCGCAACCAAACAATATCAAAGCCCCGCTCAGCCAGCGGGGCTTTCCGCGTTTAAAGACACTCCAACCGACCAACTGACAAGCAATCCAATCCAGAATCCGCGCGACTTCAAAGGCAAGCATGCTCACGCGCGCCCCTCTACGAGACAGCGCGATGCGGATTGTCCATCTGGTTTATGGCTGCCCCGTCGGCATGGTGCCACCAACGTTGATGCGCAGCCATTGCGGTGGCTCCCGTATCGCGATGATGTTTCATGTCCTCTGTCGGTGTGAATAGCCCCTAGATTTGTGGACGCTTTCTTCCCTATTTTTGAGGCAAGGAGGCCATGATGGGGTCTGGCAATTTCAGTGACGAGTTCAAGCGCGATGCTGTCGCGCAGATTACCGAGCGCGGC
>NZ_LQBD01000004.1:0-169166 GCF_046630315.1 Brucella anthropi
TAGCCGCGCTCGGTAATCTGCGCGACAGCATCGCGCTTGAACTCGTCACTGAAATTGCCAGACCCCATCATGGCCTCCTTGCCTCAAAAATAGGGAAGAAAGCGTCCACAAATCTAGGGGCTATTCAGGCCCCGTTGCGTGCGAGAACCTCATGAATGACCGGGCTCAGTTCTGGTGGTTGCGCTTTAGCCGCCTTTAGAATCTCATCGCGAACACGGCTCTCCGTTAGATTTTGGGCCTTTGATTGAAACGCGGTAAAGCGACTTGGCAGATAGGCAGTCGATGACTGCCCACCACTCCACTCGACACGACCATCTTCGCCACCGTCAGCTATCGTGATTTGCAGGGGTACAGCCGCCCCTCGTAGGGGTATCCCAGCAAGACGGCTTTCAGATAATACGAGGCGTTTCAGGAGCTTCACCAATGTCTTGTCGTCGAGACCGGCGATAAAATCAGGATCGGCTTGAAACAACATAATTCCCCTCTTGCGATATGCTTCCTGCTTAATGTGCCGCCCCAGAAAAACACGCGGGAGTAGCGCACCTCATCATTAGCATGAGTGGTACGTATGATGCGCCCTCGTCAAACGAAAGAATACCGCTATTCACAACGAACCGAGGCCTTGCAAGAAAGAGTGTGGCACGCATAGGAGCAGTGAAACGGTTGCATGTTATCTCGTTATATGAGACGCAGGGATCGAGAAGGGGGACATTGTGTCCCCTAGCCATCCCTGAAAGCCCGGTTTCTAAGGCTTTTGAGCGATGGTGGGCGCTCCCTCCGGGCCCACCATCTTCCCTTTAGCTGTTTTATATCAATGGGTGCATTCCCATTCGTATGGTCGTACCGTACTTATTCTTCTTTTTAAAAATCGGTCTTTAACGACTCGAATTTTTCCTTCAAACGTAAGTTATATGTGAATTCTCTACACTATTTCCGTGACGCTGTGAGCCTGTTTCAATAATATTTACCCCATACATTATAATAATGATGGGGTGCACGGTGAATTATAAATGGGACATACGACCCAATAAACGTTGGGGGGCAGCAATAGTCGCGTCACGTCGGATGAAAATGACGCGAACATCGGTGCTTCGGCGCATGATGCGTATGCTCGTTTTGTCGACGAGTATTGCAAGCACGGGTTTTGCAACAGAAGCTTTTGCCTATGACTATGGGCATTATGCCAATGAGACGCTTGAGCGCCTGATTACTGAATATCCTGGCCGTTATCGCGGTACGACCAGTTTTGCTGGTG
Organism: Brucella anthropi; assembly: GCF_046630315.1. Taxonomy (GTDB): domain Bacteria; phylum Pseudomonadota; class Alphaproteobacteria; order Rhizobiales; family Rhizobiaceae; genus Brucella; species Brucella anthropi_A. The sequence goes on from NZ_LQBD01000004.1 coordinate 1,256, forward strand.
CAACAGACTGGATGCAGTCGCGCCTTGGCCTTGGTTACGCGACAACCAGGCAGGATTTTACTTGGGCGGGCAATCGCGGATCACACAATGTTATTGCATCTGCGCCCGGCACGAGCGGCCAGTATCTGGTCCTGGGGGCACATTATGACACCTATTATGGCCGCCCGACGCTGCAGGGGCTCGATGATAACGCCTCGGGTGCTGCGGTCTTGACCGAGATTGCCCGCAATCTGGCCGGTATCCCGCTGGAGAACGGTCTGGAAGTGGTTGGGTTTGGCGCGGAAGAGGAAGGCCTGCGCGGATCGAGGGCCTATGTTGCCGCGCTTAGCGACGAGCAGCGCGCCAATATGGTCGGCATGATTAACCTCGATAGTCTCATCACCGGCGACAGGATGTATGCTCATGCGGGCGGCAACAGCGTCGATAATCCGGCTTTGACTGCTTATCGCGACCAGATTCTGCGCATCGCGAACGAGCTTAATATTCCGCTCTTCACCAATCCTGGTCTCAACCATGAATATCCGGCCGGAACCGGCTGCTGTAGCGACGGCGAAAGCTTCACTGGCCTCGATATCCCGGTCCTGTTCATTGAGGCGACAAACTGGGAACTTGGCGATCTCGATGGCTATCAGCAGACAGACAATCCTGCGATTCCCGGCGGGGCGACCTGGCATATGCCGGGTCTCGATAATAAGGATGTTCTCACCAATGCTTTCGGTCAGGCACGTATTGACCAGAGGCTTGAGGATTTTTCAAGGCTTTTGACACGTCTGGTTCTGGAGTTGACAGGTGCCGATCTGCTGGCGTCGACAGCTTCCGGCGGCACAATGATCCGGCAGATGACGGATCAATTGCAGCGTCAGCATCAGGCACTGGCGGGCCTGCATGATCGCCGTTGGCTCAACTTGCTCGACAGCGATCGCACTGTCGGAACATTTAGCGGCGAAGCCAGTGTGGAAGGGGAAATATACCCCGGCGGTGGCTTCGACGTGCCGGACGCTTCTGATGCCAAGCGTGTCGGCTTTCATCTTCTCGGCGATTATCGCTACAATGAAGCATGGACGCTTGGTGGGAGCCTCAGCTTTCAGCGCAGCCGGGACCAACTGGCCAATGACGGTTCGATTGACGGCGACAGCTGGCAGGGAGCGGTCTATGCCCTTTATCACGATGCTGCCTCAAACTGGTTTGCGGGCGACATGAATATCGGGCGAACCAGCTTCGATAATGATCGCTCAGTCTTCTTGCAGGCGATGAATGGGCCTGTTCTGCTGAACCAGCAATTGCAGTCCGATACCTCCGCCTTGTCCTTGGGCGCGCGCATCGAAGGTGGGCATGATTTTAGCTGGTACGGTATCAAGAGCGGCCCCGTGGCCGGTCTTGATTATATGCACTACCGCATCGATGGCTTCAGCGAAGCGGGTGCTCTCAGAACAGCGCTCGACTATACAAAACAGGGTTTTGATTCGCTTGAGGCCAGTATTGGCTGGCGTCTGCATGGCACGATGGCATTCGCAAACGGTATGGTCCTCAAACCATATACGAGCGTGAAATGGGTGCATGAACTGGCCGATGGGCGTCCTGAAACGATCCGGCTGACCAGCCTGACCGATGGCCGCGATCGCATTGCGCTTCTTGGCGATGCCGACAAGGATTTTGGACGTGCCCAACTGGGAGCCCAGTTGGCTGTGTCAGACAGTATCGGTATGTTCAGTGAAATTAATGCCCGCTTCGCACATAATGATGGAAGCGAGATCGGCTATTCCTTGGGCTTTCAGTTCCGGTTCTAGATTTATAGATCCTGTCAATTTTTCAGAACACCGGCCTGCAGAAGCAGGCCGGTGTTCTGTTTTTCATTAAGCCGAAGAGTTTCAACAAATTTTAGCAGTTCGTTAAGAAAATAGTAACGCAATGAAACAATTTTTTAAGTGACGTGAATTGGCAACAATATGGAGGTTTCGGGCGATGAGAAAAAATGCAACCACCGTTGCGCTGGCATTGGCAGGGTTGGTGGCGAGTTCTCTCGTGGCTTCGGCGAAGACAAGTTATTTGGGTGAGTTCCGCGATTGGGGTGTTTACCAGAGCACCGAGCTTGCGGGCAATAAATGCTATGCCTTGACGGTGCCGATCAATTTTCATCCCGCCGGTGTGCGGCACGGCGATAATTTCGTGATTATTTCAAAAGCTGACGGCCAATACAGCCCCCAATTGGTGATGGGGTACCAGCTGAAGGCTGACAGTACGGTCAATGTGATGGTGGATGGCGCTCGCTTTCCATTCTTCAGCGAAGGCAATCGCGCCTGGGCCGAAAATATCGCCGATGAGGCGAAGCTGATGCGCGCCATGCGTGCTGGCAAGACGCTCAATGTGCAGGCCACATCGGCCCGCGGCACGCAGACCCGCTACACATTTTCATTGATGGGGCTTTCCGCATCCCTGCAACGCGTGGATAGCTGCCGGTAACAAGCAGCAAGCCCTGCCGCAGGGCAGGGCTTGCTGTCGGAAATTACGGTTTTATGAAAGCCAGGTCTGACGATTGTACCAATCGTCCAGTTCGAAACGCACGCGGTCTTTTTCGATGCCATAGCGCTCCTGGATCTTGCCTTCCAACTGCTCGCGCCGACCATTGATCTGATCGAGATCGTCATCGGTGAGTTTGCCCCACTGTTCCTTGATCTTGCCCTTGGCCTGTTTCCAGTTTCCTTCAACACGATTCCAGTCCATTGGTTGGTCCTCCGTTCTGGGTTGGTTATGGATAACTAACGCAGCCGGGCGCGATTGGTTCAGCAGAAATCTGTGAAACCGGCTCAAAGACCCAGGAACTTGAAGGGCTCGCTTTCCTTGAAACTGTCGTTGACGACGCCGTTGAACGTGTTGGTCTGATTGACGCCCAGGTCGAGTTTCCTGACCTTGCCGGTCTCGGGCGAAAAGTCGATTTTCTTCAGGTCGACCCAGAAGACATTCGGCGTCAAGGCGGATTCGAAGAAATAGAGCTTGCGCTTCTGGTCGGCGACAGTCCGCCAGCGCGTCGAGGAAATGTTCGGCTGATCGGGTGTCGTCAGACCGAATGGAACCGAGGTGTTGCGGATGACGCTGAAAACACTGGCGATCATCTGCACAGGGTCTTCGGTTTTGGGGACAGCGTTGACGTAGAAGGAGGCACGGGCGAAACGGTCGGAAGCGCGATTGGTGCCCGGCAGCATGACAGTTCCGCCGATCTGGGTCCAGTAGGCGTTGAGCGCCAGCTGCTCGTCGAAGGTCGGCGAGTTGGTCATTACCTGGTATTGTCTGCCGTGGTGGATCACCTGTTTGCCGTCGATATATTCGATGATCGCGCTGTCGCCGCTGGCATCCGATATGGCAAGATGCAGCGTGGCCAGCCTGTCTTCACCGGGCACCTTGTCGGTAACAATCGTGAATGGATTGGCGCCGAGCGCCTTGACGGCTTCATCGACCGTCGCGAAATTATCGAGTACATATTGCGCCCAGGCCGCGATGCTGAGGCCGGGCGTGGTGCCGTCATATTCGGGATATTGGGATTCGACCAGCCACAGGACGCCAACGGAAAGCCCAGCTTCGTTCAACCCGTCGGTAGTGGAGATATCGTAACCGGAGGCGATGACGCTGCCATATTTCGAGCTCCATTCGAGCGAGTTCTTGCCAGCCTCGCCGGAGCGTTTCATGCCGCGGGGGAATATCCAGAGATTGGTCGCGACATCCACCTTCCAATCCATGGAGCGGGCGGTCATCACCTGGTCGTTGGCCCCATGATACACAAAACGCGTGCATGCCTCGGCAATCGGCGCGACAAACATGCTGCCGGCAACCAGCGCCGTGGTGCAGATGCTGGAAAAAGACCGCTTCAGGATCGGCATGGATCGTCCCCCTGTGATGCCCGTTTCATAGTGAATAAATGAATGCCCTCGCAACGCGATATAAGGCGATGAGCATTGCTGGAAAGGTGGGTGAACGCGCTTTTACCGCTCGCCCATATATCCGCGTTGTTTCCATTGCTGGAGCGGCATGATATCGGGTGGCCCGCCGCCTGCTTCATACCAGGAATCGACGGCCCAACGTTGGCCCTGCCTGTCCTCGAGAACCGCCGTCCAGTGCGGGTAGCGGCCATCGATGAATGCGCCGCGAGAGGTGCGCCGCGCAACGGTGTGGTGCTTCAGCCAGCCGCGCGATTGCAGATAGCGCAGGAAATGATCGGTATTGGTCGATTCATCGATGCAATCCATCTGGCCCTTGATGCGGGCCTTGCCGAACTGCATTCTCGGCTTGTCCCGAATGCCGATGGCCGCGGTGCTGCGCTGCTCGAAGATTGCAACGGCGGTGCGCAGCGCCTTCCGCTCGCCCTCGGCGCTTCTGTTCCCCTTTTGCAGAAGGTTCCGCAGGCGCTGCTCATCCTTTGCGGTCAGCGTAACCCCGGTCCGGTAATGGCAGTCATAGCCATGGCAGACGCGGAAGCTCTGCGCCGAAGCCAGTCCGGCGGGAAGCATCAAACCGAGGAGGACACCAGCACCGAGCAATTTCATCAAATCGCCGCTCCGTATTCGATTGGAAAGATTTCCCTGCAATTTCAGCAAGATAAAATAGATCGAATCTCCCGATATCTTAGCCGCGCTTGTGGCTGGTGAAAAGAAGGGACGGTTCAAGGCGTTCCAGCCCCTGATAGGGATTGGCGTGGATTGCAAGAATCCAGAGGCAGAACGAGGCCGTGAGCGCGTAAATGACAAGCGCCTTCACACCAGCCCGCACGCGGTCGGCATGGGTTGCCGCGATGGTGATCGCCGTCAGAAATGTCAGCGAAAGCACGAGATACCATTTGTAATAGTCGATCGAGGTCGACCCCACGGCCAGGCGCATATTGCGCGCATCCTGCAATTCATCGAAATCGTTGATGAGTTGGGAGATGATCGGAGACGGTATATCGGCGCGCGCCAGATTGATGATTTCGCGCCGGATATTCTGCAACGCCGTTTCAACGGAACCGGCCGGTTCGACATTGATCCTGTCGCGCCATTCATCGTCGATGACGGCGGTGCGATAGCCGGTAAGTGCAGCCTTGAGCTTCGGTGCGTTCAGGATCTCCGTGCCGGATGTCCCGATCAGGCGGGAAATGGCCGAGCGCTCCTGGCTGGTAGCCTGGTCGGCCCGCGAATTCACGCTCCATATATCGGCGGCCACAAAGCCCAGCGACAGGGCCCAGGCTGTGGCGATGGTGCTGATGAAGGCGCCAATCGGAATGGAAAGAATGTCGTTGGCCGCGTGTTTGGACAGCATATCAAGCGCAAAGCGCCCGACCGCATAGAACACAATTCCAAGGACGACGAATGCCGCAAAAGAAAGATAGATCGGCAGTTCGAAAATATAAGTCATTCATTCCCCCACATAATGTTTGGCCTATTATTAGGGGAAGTTGTTGAATTTTACTTATAGCGGTTCCTGCTTTAACGGAATCGTCGGAACCGCTCTATCTATTTGTTTTGTCGCATTTGCCTCACGCATCGAAGCGGGAACAGAAATCAGTCCAGTGGACTGATTTCCCCGCGTAGACGTTTCACGCTTTTGGCTCGAAAATGCTCAGTACTACAGCTGCAACTGTCGTGTTCGAACGGACCAACGGGCACGGCGAACAAAAGGCCCGCCGGCAAGGCCGACGGGCCAAACAAACGAAACCAATTCTGGCAAGAGTCAGAACGAGACGGAGAAGCCGATGACCGGCCCGTGCTGGGTCACGTCATATTTGAATTTCTCGACCGTATCACTGTCCTTGTAGTTCTGGTAAAGCGCGCGATAACCGACACGGAATGTCGTGGGAACATCGAAGACAAGCGTGCGATAGCCCAGATAGATCTGGCCATTGGCACTCAGCTTGGTGCCCGCGCCGAAACCGCCAATGTCGGCCTCGGCGAAGATGTTCCACCGATCGTTGATATCGTAGAAGACGCGGGTTCCGATGAACGGGTCGGTCCAGTCCGTCTTGCGGCGCTCGTTGAACGGGCCGGTTTCAAGGCCGGCCTTCAACTGGGTCCAGCGAACGCCAATGGTCGGCTCGATGGCGAAAACGCGCTGATCTCCGTAGAGCGTGGTGCCGCCCAGATCCTTTTCATAGACGCGGTAATAGGCGCCGCCCGTCAGCGTGGTCGAGGTGAGGTCGAGCGCAAGCTCGTTGTCGCGCAGGTTCTCGTCCTGACTGGTCTTGACGTACTGGCCGTCAATGTAAAAACCCATCGTGCCATTGTTGACTTCCACATTGCCCATGAAAGTCATGTCGAGATTGTCGAAAATTTCCCGGAAGGGGACATTCACATCCGTGCTGCGACCCAGCAGGCCGGCGCTGCCATTCAGCGATGCACCCCACACATAGGGGCTGAAAATGACGCGCCACCTTTGCTGGTCCTGGATTTCGGGCTGGGTGGGTGACACGATGTCGGCTGCCAGGCTGATCGATGTAGTTGTTACTAAAACAGACAAAGCTAATATAGCATTACGCATCGTTCCACCAAGTAAACTTTTCCTGTGTATGTCGTAATTTCGCCTGGACACGATGAATCCCCTCGGAAACTTGTTTTAGCAATACATAAAAGAATTGCCGGAAACGGTGTGAAATGATAATTATGTTAATCATGAGAAGAAATAAACTGAAAAATGTGAGTAAGATAAAGTTTTCCTCTGTTGACTTGGCGGGGTGAGGGCCATCTTATTCAGCGGGACGTGAGCGCTTCCGCCGAATATCGGCCGGTGGGCTGCTGTTCCGTTATTTCGTTCATTTTTACTCAGCTATGAGGTCGTCATGGAAAAGTCTTGCTGGAAAACATCGCGCCGGATACTGGCGCGGGGCGCAGCTACCTTCCTTATCGCAGCAGGTCTGATTGTTCCGCAGGCCGCGCTTGCCTGCACCAGCTTCGTGCTTCCAACCAGCGATGGTGGCATGGTTTATGGCCGGACGATGGAATTCGCGTTCGACATGAAGTCCGACATGATTGCCATTCCGCGCAATTACGAGATAACGGCAAGCGCGCCGGAGGGCGCGGCGGGCAAAAAGTGGAAGGGCAAATATGCCACGATCGGCATGAATGCCTTCGGTATCGTCGCCCTCACCGACGGGATGAACGAGAAGGGGCTTGCGGGCGGCATTCTCTATTTCCCAGAATATGCCAAATATCAGGCCCCGTCCACGGCAAAGCCGGAAGACAGCCTTTCCCCATGGGATTTCCTGACCTGGGCGCTGACCAATTTCTCGACGGTGGCGGAAGTCAAGGATGCCTTGAGCACCATTGCCGTGGTCGATGTGAAGCAGAAGGACATGGGCTTTACCCCGCCGGTCCACTACACGCTGCATGATGCGACCGGCGCCTCCATCGTCATCGAGCCGGTCGACGGCAAGCTCAAGGTCTATGACAACAAGATCGGCGTGATGACCAATTCGCCGTCTTTCGACTGGCACATGACCAATCTGCGCAACTACGCTTATTTCTCGCGCGAGAATCCGAAGCCGTTGCAGATTCTTGGCGATACGATCCAGTCCTTCGGTGAAGGTGCCGGCATGCATGGCGTGCCCGGCGATACCACGCCGCCGTCGCGTTTCGTGCGCGCCAGCGCCTTCGTTCTTTCCGCCAAGAAAGTACCGAGCGGCCCGGAAAGCGTTCGTCTGGCCGAACATATCGCCAATAATTTCGACATTCCCAAGGGATGGATCGAAGATCAGAATATGTTCGAATATACCCAGTGGACAGCAATCGCCGATATGAAGAACGATGTTTATTACATCAAGACTTACGACGATCAGGTATTGCGGTCTTTCAGCTTCAAGGACTTCGATGTCGCGGGCAAGGATATCACGACGGTCAAGATGAGCGCCAGGCTGGATGCGCCTTCGATCACCGAGAAGAAATAGGGCCATTGCCCTTTGATCGGGAAAGGCGGCCAGCGGCCGCCTTTTTCATGGGGTCAGGGAACATCGTCCGACGCCGTCGGCCCGCCTTCGTTTTCAAGATTTGCAATGCGTCGGGTTTCCGACCGGCTGAACTTCAGCCTGACGCCGGCCCCGCCGCCATTTTCCGGGATGAACTGCGCTCCGGCCTTTCCGAGCGCTTCGGCAAGGGCCTCGATCATGGCATCCGATGGCTTGCCGAGCTTGCGTTCGAACTGTTCAATGGTCGCCGCGTCGATCCCCGACAGTTGCGCCAGGCGATCGCGCGAGATTTCCACGAGCGCCCTGGCGGCACGGCATTGAGGTCCGGTTATCGTCATTCGTTTCTCCCCTTTGCAATGTGTGAAAGACAAATGCTGGCAATGCGCTCTCAAGCGTGTCGCAATTTATCGTAGTCATACGACACGCTTTAATGATGGTCGGAATTGCCGCCCTTCTTCCCCGCGCCATTGATGATTGCTTCAAGCAGCCAGGGTTTGTGGTCGATGATGTCGGAAAGTTCACGCAGGCCGATATTCGCCCCCGCATCCTTCAGCAGCTCGCCCGCGACGGAGGCCGATCCATTTTTGCCCTCTCGCGCCATGCGGTGTGCCCGCCGGATCAGAAGCTCCGGCTGTGAGAAACTGCTTTCGGCCAGTCTCTTCTCAATTCGACGCTGTAGCTCTTCCGGCGCAATCATCTTTTGAATTTCCTCATGTCATGACAGGGCCGTCACCGACAGCGGTTCGCAGCCTCTTTTATGAATTTATGGTGTGATACTGTTTTTGCCACGCGACAATTCGTACAGGCAAAGCGTTTGAGAGGTTTCTACTGCCGGGGCAGGCGCCTGTGATTGCTACTTTAGTCTCGGTGAATAGTAACGAAATATTTCAACACATCAAATCCGCAAATCAGACAAATTATTGCCACGCTTTCTCTTGTTTGCGCCTGGCCTCCTACTTACATAGCCGATACGCCTTTGCGGGAAGAGGGGCGGTCAGGAGAGCGCATGACGGGAAGCGGTGATCGCCCCGTCCGGTACGACGGCCTGTGCCTGTTTCCGTTTGATAACAATAATAATTCGATGGTTGGAAATGGCCACTCTTCGTTATTTCATCTGGCCCATGGTTTTTACCGTAGTGGGTCTCGCAGGTGCAGTCTGGCTCGGTTTCGAGATGACCGGCACTTTTGGGGGAATGGTCTCCGTCTTCATCATCTGCGCGGTTTTGAGCGTTCTCGAAATCTCGCTGTCCTTCGATAATGCCATCGTCAATGCGCGCATCTTGCGCGACATGACGCCGGAATGGCAGCATCGCTTCCTGACATGGGGCATCATCATTGCCGTTTTCGGCATGCGCATCGTCTTTCCGCTGGCCATTGTCGCGATTGCTATGTGGACCGACCCGATCTCGGCGCTGAAGCTGGCGATCTGGCAACCCAATGAATATGCCCGCGTGATCTCGGAATCGCATACCGGCATCGCTGCCTTTGGCGGCACATTCCTGCTGATGGTCGGCATGAAATATTTCTTCGACGTCGAAAAGGACGTGCATTGGATCAAGCTTATCGAAAGCCGGATGTCCAAATTCGCTTCGGTTCAAGGTGTCGAGATCGGCGTCGCCATCGCTCTCATCATCTTCTTCTCTTATCAGCTCGATGCCGAGCATTCGCACACATTCCTGATTGCCGCCCTGTTCGGCCTTCTGACCTTCCTTGCCGTCGAAGGGCTGGGCGAGATTCTGGATGCGACGCAGGAACAGATGGATATGGTGCATCGCGGCGGCCTCGGCGCCTTCATCTATCTTGAAGTGCTCGATGCCAGCTTCTCGTTCGACGGGGTGATCGGTGCATTCGCGCTGACCACGAACCTTTTCGTCATCGCCATCGGCCTTGGCATCGGCGCATTCTATGTGCGTTCGCTCACCATCATGCTGGTGGAGCGCAAGACGCTCGGACAGTATCGTTATCTCGAACATGGCGCGTTTTATGCCATCCTGGTTCTGGCGGTCATCATGTATGTCCAGACGCTGGTACATATTCCGGAAGTCATCACCGGCCTTATCGGCGCGGCCTTGATCGGCCTCTCCTTCATGTCGTCGCTGCGCTATAACCGGCTCAACCCCAACTGGCAGGAAGAAGCCGAAGAGGCCCCAGGGCATTGAACGCCCTCATATCAGTGGATCAAAAGGGCGGCTTCGGCTGCCCTTTTTGTTGGCCTTGACCGAATCGCCGGAGTTGAGGACCATCACCGCATGCGCGTGACATCGCGCTCATGCCGCAGACCGTTTTCTAAAGGGAGCATGATCGGCGCGCGGCGGCTAATTCCGGAAAGGGAATTCCATGGTCGTGACACGGTTGAGCAAAACCGCCTTCGTGGCGGCAATCGCCTTTTTCGCAACGCTGGTTTCATTCGGTAACATCACCGACTACGACACCAATTTCGGGTTTGTGCAGCATGTCCTGATGATGGACACGATCTTCCCCGATGCCACGATCAAATATCGTGCCATCGATAATCCGACGCTGCACAATGCCGCCTATATTCTCATCATAGCGGCGGAAACGCTGACCGCGATCCTGTGCTGGATCGGAGCGTTTGCCATGCTGGGCCGTGTCGGCGAGCGGGCGGCAAGTTTCAACCGCTCCAAGAAATGGGCCATTGCCGGGCTGTCGCTCGGCTTTCTGGTCTGGCAGGTGGGCTTCATGTCCGTCGGCGGAGAATGGTTCGGCATGTGGATGTCGCAGACATGGAACGGGATCGAATCCGCCTTCCGCTTCTTCATCACCATCATTGCCGTATTGATCTTCGTGGCGATGCCGGACGGGGAGCTAGAGTAGATGCGATGCTGAAACAGGCTCGTCGATCAGTTCGACGCCAGCCTGTTTCATCTTTTGCAGCATGATGTCCATGGAGCCGTTGAGATCGATCCCGCGACTGGCATCAAGGCGCACGCGCACCTGAAAGCCTTCGGCGGCGGCGTCGAGGGCCGAATAGGCGACGCAGAAATCGGTGGCCAGACCCGCCAGCGTCAGCGCGCCGATATTGCGTTCGCGCAAATATCCGCCAAGGCCGGTGGGCGTCTTGTGATCGTTCTCATAGAAGGCGGAATAGCTGTCCATGCCGATGCGAAAGCCCTTGCGAATGACAAGTTGTGCCCGCGTCCATTGCAGTTTGGGGTGAAAATCCGCCCCATGGCTGCCCTGCACGCAATGGTCGGGCCAGAGCGTTTGCAGGCCATAGGCCATTTCTATCGTGTCGAAAGGCCTGGCATGGGAATGGGTCGAGGCAAAGCTTGAGTGATTGGCCGGGTGCCAGTCCTGGGTCAGGATCACGTGTTCGCTTTCGTCGATCAGCCGGTTGAGGGTGGGGATGATGTCGTCACCGCCTTCAACCGCCAGCGCACCGCCGGGGCAGAAATCATTCTGGACGTCGATAACCACAAGTGCATGGCCGATCATAAGGCGCTCCGCTTCATTGCTGTCTGTTGGACTATAGCCAGACGATTTTCGCGAAACCAGCAAATATGCGCGTTCTGGTATAACATCGGCATTGGTGATAGGGACGGCTCAAACCACAAACAGACAGGAACCCCATCATGACAGACGTAATCGTCCGCGACAGCAACGGCACTCAATTGAATGACGGCGATTCCGTCACGCTCATCAAGGATCTGAAAGTCAAGGGAACCTCCACGACATTGAAGCGCGGAACGCTGGTCAAGGGCATTCGCCTGACCGGAAATCCGGCTGAAGTCGATTGCAGCACCAAGCAGGTCAAGGGGTTGGTGCTGCGGACTGAGTTTCTGAAGAAAGCTTAGCACTACAGTTGCATTCTTCGTGATGCCGGGCTGCAAAGAGCAATTTGTCTGCGTTCCGGTGCTCACGTACCTTTAAGTACGCTGCGCTCCGGTACTCGAAAATCACTCTTTTCGCCACGGCCTGACGAATTTGCAACTGTAGTGTTAGGCTCAGGCATCGATCTCCACGCGACCGCGAGGGCGGCTGCAGCAGGCGAGGATATAGCCTTCCGCGATCTCGTCATCGCGGATGCCGCCATTGTGGTTCATTTCCGTCTCGCCGCCGAGGCATTTGACCTTGCAGGTGCCGCAGATGCCGAACTCGCAGGCGCTTGGAATCTTGAGCCCGCCATTGCGGGCGGCAAGCAGGATCGTATCGTTTTCGGTGCATTCGACTTCAACGCCTGAAAGGCTGAAGACGACGCTGGCCGGGGCGACCGCCGGGGCGGCGGGCGCTGCCGCAGGCGTTTCGGAAAGCGATGACGGCACCGGGACCGACGAAATCTCGCTGGCCGGGTTGAAGCTTTCCTGATGGTAGTTGGCCATGTCGAAGCCCGCATCTTCCAAGAGGCCGCGCACGCCGTTCATGAACGGTTCCGGCCCGCAGCAGAAGACTTCACGATGCAGAAAATCGGGCGCCAGCAGCTCAAGCCGGGCGCGGTCGATGCGCCCATGCAGGCCCGGCCAGACGTGCCGCGCGGAAGATTGTTCGACGATGAAGGCCAGCCGCATGGCTTCCATGCGACCGGCGAGCAGTTCCAGTTCGCGGCGGAAGATGATGTCGTCCGGCGTGCGCGCGCAATTGATGAAGGCGACGTCGGTTGCCGGTGCGCAGTCGAAGAGCCAGCGCGTCATGGAAACCATCGGCGTGATGCCGGAACCGGCGGAAATGAAGAGATATTTTTCGCCCGGATGGTTGGCGAGCGAGAAATCGCCGTTCGGCCCGTAAGCCTTGATCTTCATCGGCGGACGCAGATTGTCGAGCATCCAGCGCGTGCCGATACTGTCTTTCTGCGCCTTGACGGTCACGGAGATATGGTAGGGACGCGACGGGGTTGAGGACAGCGTATAGGTGCGCAATACCGGCCCCAGGCCGTCCGAGCGCTCTATCGGCAATTCCAGAGTGACGAACTGGCCCGGCGTATAGCGGAACCAGTTGTCCTCGGCGGTCTTGAAGGAGAAGGTCATTACATCCGGCGCTTCTTCGATGGCCGAGATGCATTCCAGCATCTGCAACCTGTCGTTCCACGGCAGCATCTCGTCCAGATATTTCAGAGGCTGCATGGCCTTCTCACTTCCCGATTCATATTACACTATCAGGCGACGCGGCTGAGCTTTGCCGTTTCACCGCGCAGGCGCGGCGTAATGGTGTTGGTGTACCATTCGAGGAACTGCATCACGCCGCCTTCATGTTCGACCGAATAGGGGCCGGGCTGATAGGCGGGCGAGCGAATGCCGACCGCATTTTCCTCCACGATCTGCCGGTCCTGATCATTGGTCTGTATCCAGACATGGGTGAGTTCATCGAGGTTGTAATCGACGCCTTCCACCGCATCCTTGTGGACCAGCCATTTGGTGGTGACGAGTGTTTCCTCGGCGCTGATCGGCAGAACCCGGAAGGAAATCGCGTGATCCGCCATCAGGTGGTTCCAGGTCGAGGGATAGTTGAACAGCAGCATGGCGCCGATATTCGTGCTGCCTGCCACCTGATCGCTCAACGGCTTCCTGACCGCCGCCTTGCCGGACATGGTATAGCTCACCGCGTCGCGCAGAAGCGGGATGCGGGTGATGCGATAGCGTCCGTCTTCGGACATGTTGAATTCCGCGGGCAGGCCGACGCTGGCGCAATTCTTCCAGAGCTGATTGATCTCCGGGTCTTCCATCACGCCCTGCACGCCGGTGGCCGATGGCGCTTCCGGATAGGTGCGGCAAAGCTCGGGATGGTTCGCGGCGCAGTGATAGCACTCGCGGTTGTTTTCCCAGACAAGCTTCCAGTTGCCCTTTTCGATGATCGAGCTTTCAAAGGCGACCTTCGCATCCTTGATGTTGTGCGGCGCGAGATAGGGTTCGACCAGATTGCGGAAGGCACCGAAATCAGGCGCTTCGTCGGCCACGCAGACATAGATATAGCCGGCGACGGTTTCGCAATGCACCGGTTTCAGGCCGTATTCGGCCGGCTTGAAGTCAGGGCCGACCTGACGGGCGAAGAGCAGGCGTCCGTCCAGTTCGTAGGTCCACTGGTGATAGGGGCAGACGAGCTTTGCGGCGGTTCCCTTTTCAGCCGCGCAGATGCGCGAGCCGCGATGGCGGCAGGAATTGTGGAAAGCGCGAATGCCGCCCTCAGCATCGCGAACGATGACGACGGGATAAGCGCCGATCTGCACGGTCATGTAGGAGCCGGTCTTCGGCAGCTCGCAATCATGGCCGACAAACAGCCAGTCCTTGTAGAAGATGTTCTCCAGATCGAGCTTGTAATAGTCGGGATCGGTGTAGAATTTCTGCTCCAGGCTGAAATTGGGGTCGCGCCCGGTCAACAGCCCCAGCATTTCCCCCAGCGCTTTATTGCGAACGTCCATAGAATCGAACCCTTGCTTTCCATCTTGGATCGGCCTTGCGCTGTTCTCCCAGCGACCATGGCTCGATCCGGTGTTCCCTTTGTCTTCCAGAAGCGCGGCTTGTCCCGTTATCTCAATGGCTTGCCCACATCTCCCGAGGTCTGTGAACTGGCTTCCGTTACGCTGATTCAATCACTGAACTATTCCAAACGCGCATTGGGATGCGACATGGTTTTCGCGTAAAGACGACACGTCAAAATATCGCGTTCACGACGTTTCCGGGATTGCAAATTGGTTTAAAAGCCAGTTACCACGTCAACCATATCCCAATCTGTTTCATCCCATGGGAGGATCGGTGGCCATGAAACGTTCTGAAATCAACGAGATCATTCGTGAAAGCGACGCATTCATCCGCTCTTTCGGCTATGTCATGCCGCCATTCGCATATTGGTCGCCCGAGGAATTGAAGGCGCGCACCTCGTCCGATGCCCATGCCATCCGCGAGGCGCGTCTTGGCTGGGATATCACCGATTACGGGCAGGGCAAGTTTGCCGATCTCGGCCTGTTCCTCTTCACCACGCGCAACGGCAATGCCGCGGACCTCAAGCGCGGCGGCGGCATGCTCTATGCCGAAAAGATCATGATTTCGCGTGAAAACCAGCTTTCGCCCATGCATCGCCATGTGGTGAAGGCGGAAGACATCATCAATCGCGGCGGCGGCACGCTGGTGCTGGAACTGTTCAACTCGCTGCCGGATGGCAGCGTGGACGAGGAAACCGATGTGACGGTCGCAACCGATGGACGCCTTGTGACGCAGAAGGCGGGCGCGCATCTGAAGCTCCAGCCGGGCGAAAGCGTCACGCTGCTGCCGGGCAACTGGCACGCTTTCTGGGGCGAGGGCGGCGACGTGCTGATCGGCGAGGTTTCGACCGTCAATGACGATCTGACCGATAATATTTTCCGCGAGCCGATCGGCCGTTTTTCGGATATCGAAGAAAATGAAAAGCCGCTGCATCTCTTGGTCTCAGACTACGACAAGTGGCTTTAATCCCAACTGAAGGACTGAACATATGAAGCTGGCGATGATCGGAACGGGCTATGTGGGTCTGGTTTCGGGCGTGTGTTTTGCCGAATTCGGCTTTCACGTCACTTGCGTCGACAAGAATCCGTCGATCATCGAGCGGCTGAAAGCCGGGAAAGTCACCATCTTCGAGCCGGGGCTCGATGAGCTGATGACCCGCAATATTCGCGATGGCCGGCTGGAGTTCAGCACCGATCTTGCCGTCAGCGTCGCCGATGCCGATGTCATCTTCATCGCGGTCGGCACGCCGTCGCGTCGCGGCGATGGCGAGGCGGACCTGCAATATATCGAGGCGGCCGCGGATGAAATCGCCGCCGCCATGAAGCCGGGCGCCGTGGTCGTCATCAAATCGACGGTGGTGGTGGGCACCAATGCGCGCATACGCGACCGCATCAGGGCTGCCAATCCGGGCGTGCCGTTCTCCATGGTGTCCAATCCGGAATTCCTGCGGGAAGGTTCGGCCATCGAGGATTTCATGCGGCCTGACCGTGTGGTGGTCGGTGTGGAGGACGAGCGCGGCAGGGCCGCGATGCAGCGCCTCTATCGTCCGCTTTACCTGCGTGAAACGCCGATGGTCGTCACGTCGCTGGAAAATGCGGAAATCATCAAATATGCGGCCAATGCCTTTCTGGCCATGAAGGTGACATTTATCAATCAGGTTGCCGATCTTTGCGAGAAGACCGGCGGCAATGTGCAGGAAGTGGCGCGCGCCATCGGCATGGACAACCGCATCGGCTCGAAATTCCTGCATGCCGGTCCGGGTTTCGGCGGGTCGTGCTTTCCGAAGGACACGCGCGCCTTCGCGGCAACCGGCAAGAAATATGATGCGCCGCAATCGCTGATCGAGCAGGTCATCGCGGTCAATGAGGCGCGCAAGCAATCCATGGCCGAACGGATCGTGACTGCGGCAAAGGAAAGCGGTGCGGATACGGTTGCGGTTCTGGGCGTCGCCTTCAAGCCGAACACGGATGATATTCGTGAATCCCCCGCGCTCGACATTATCGCCGCCATTCAGAAGGCCGGGATCAAGGTTCAGGCGCATGATCCGGAAGCCATGGATGCGGCCAGGGCCGTGCTTCCCGGTGTCGTCTGGTGCAATTCGGCTTATGAAGCGGCGAAGGGTGCCGGTGTTGTTGCCCTGTTGACCGAATGGAATGCCTATCGCGCGCTCGATCTGAAACGGCTCGCCCATGTCATGGCCGGACATGTGCTGATCGACCTGCGCAATGTCTACAAGGCCGAGGATATTGCGGGCACGGGGCTTGATTATCGTTCCGTCGGGCGGACGCTTCCGGTCTGAGTGAAATGCCGGGGGGATTTATTCCCCGGCTGTCAGCCGCTTCTTTTCATTGGCGATGAGCCAGAGATTGCGGATATAGACGACGAGGCCAAGCGCTTGCCCCGCGATGAAGACCGGGTCCTTGCGCTGGATCGCATAGATCAGAAGCAGCGTGCCGCCGAAAAGCGAGAAGAACCAGAAGGCAACCGGCATGACGCTGCGCTTTGCCTTTTCGGACGCCAGCCACTGCACGACGAAGCGCATGGTAAAGCAGGCCTGCGCGACGAAGCCTAGCACGATCCAGCCGTCCCACTGCGCCACGAAGACCTCGTGCAGCCATTGCGACAGGCTGTTGAAAATATCAGTCATGGGTGATCTCCCTCACGCGGGGAACAACCTTGCGGCGCTTGCGCAGCCACCAGACGCCATAAAGGTCCAGAATGCCGCGCACGCCACGGTCCAGAATGCCGTAATTGGATTTGCCGTGGCGGCGTTCGCGGTCGACCACATCCACATGCACCACATCGTAGCCTTCGCGCAGCGCCAAGGCAGGCAGATAGCGATGCCATCCGTCGAAGAACGGCAATTGCCGGAAAAGATCGGTATGCAGCGCCTTCAGGCCGCAGCCGGAATCGCGCGTCTTGTCCTTGAGGATCGCACCGCGCAGATTGTTCGCAAAGCGTGACGAAAGCTGCTTGAGTTTCGTATCCGTGCGCTTGAGGCGCTGTCCGGCGGCAATGCCGTAGTCAGGCCCGGCCTTCATCAGGGCGTCCGCCAGAACCGGGAGATAGGCGGGGTTGTTCTGCCCGTCGCCATCCATGGTCACGACAATCTTGCCGCGCGCTGCAAAAACACCGGAGCGCACGGCCGCACTCTGGCCGGACGAGCGGTCATGGCGCAGATGGCGCAGCGGCTTGCCCGCATGGATGCGGCCCGCGAGCACATCGCTGGTCGAGTCCGTCGAACCGTCGTCGACGACGATGACTTCATATGCGCGGCCCTGCATGGCGGCATCGACCTCATCCAGCAAAAAGGCGAGATTGTCAGCTTCGTTGCGGCAGGGGATAACCACAGAAATCATCGGTGTTTCCAAGCGGAGTGTTCCTTCATTCCTCGCGCTATCTGCATAAGCCCGGCTTTCCTGCCCGGAAACCCGATAGTGCGCAAGGCGCGCTCCATAGCATTGATTGGATGGTAAAGCCAAGACGGTTCAAGTAATCGTGAGTTTTGGCCCTAGTAAATGGTCGTGTGATCGGTTGACTGCCGTTTTTTAGCCGGACATCGCCGGATACGGAAGAGCTTCCGCCAGCCAATCCAGAAAATTCTGCGTCACCTGATCCCGGTTGATCTCGTTGAGGCTCTCGTGGCGGGTGCCGGGCAGGATCGTGCATTGCACACGCTCGAAACCCATTTTCCGCATTCTCTCCGCCAGCCTGCGCACAGCAGCACCGTTTGCCGTTGCCGGGTCTTCCGCCCCGCCCACGAGATTGAACGGCATGTTGCGTGGAACTTCCGCGAAGTTTCGATTGTCGGCGCCGCGCCGGATCATGCGGAAAATATCGATCCACAGCGCCACACTGGCATCAAAGCCGCACAAGGGATCGGCGATATAGGCATCGACTTCCGCCGGGTCGTGCGAAAGCCAGTCGAACAGCGTGCGGTGGCCCTTTATGGACCGGCCCCAGGCGCGGAAGGTCATTTTCGGCAGGATGCTGCTCGGCACGTCCGAGCCTTTCAGCATGCGCTCCATATAAAGGAGTGCGAGGGCCGCAGCGCTTTCCGCGCCGCCGTCGAAATTTGCGTTCCAGATTGCCGCCGCATCGACTGTATCGGCGTGATCCAGCACATAGTTGAGCGCGATGAGCCCGCCCATGGAATGGCCGAAAAGCACCACCGGCAGGCCCGGATGGTTCTCGTGGATATGCCGGTTGAGCGCCCGCACATCCTCGATGGCCACGCAATAGCCGAGCTTCCGTGCGAACATTCCCCTTGGCGCATGAGCGCCGATATTGCCGCCATGCCCGCGATGGTCGTGGATATAGATGTGGTAGCCCGCCGCGGCCAGGGCATGGGCAAAGCGCTCATAGCGCGCGGAATGTTCGGCAAGGCCGTGGCATAGCTGGACAACCCCTCGCGGCATGTCCGCGCGGACGCAGCGGAACGGAAGTTTCGTTCGGCCGGAAACGGCGAGATGGTGAATGGTTTTGAATGTCATTGCGCCATCTGATTTTATGCCGTGCAAATAGTCAATCATCCCCGGTGCGGCGTCATAAAAACAGGCATTGGAACGGAGGGTGAATGAATTTTAGGCAGTCGCGTTTTTTGTGCAGATTCTGCTTGAAAAGCGCAAAAGCTTAAGCAAATCTAGCTTTGCAGGCGGAGTTTTGAAGGGCAATCAGGGGCGTCTAAACAGGATTCCACGTCATAACTTGCAGGCCGTCCGATGAAGGGGAGGAAACTTTCGCGGGCGGTGGCCAGAGGGGAAACCGGGTGACGGAAATATCCGCGCCCGGTTTCATTATTGATGGTTTTCATCAGAGTTTGATTTGCGGTTCAGACGGCTGCCATTTCACGGGTTGCCGTTTGCGTCCGGGGCATATTTGGCCTACATACGCGTCAGTGTCTGATCCAAAAGTCGCCATGCCTGGCTGCAAATGACGATCTTCTGCGCTTCCGGTGCTCATGTACTTATGTACACTGCGCTCCGGTTCTCAAAAATCATCATTTTCGCTACGGCCTGACGCTTTTTGATTCAGACACTCAGCAATTTCCGCGCGGTTCGCACGATCGGCGACCCGCGCTTCTCAACCTGCGGAGACGACGCGCTTTATGGCACGCCAGTTCATTTATCACATGTCCGGCCTCAACAAGGCTTATGGCAACAAGAAGATTCTGGAGAATATCCATCTCTCCTTCTATCCCGATGCCAAGATCGGCATTCTGGGCCCCAACGGCGCCGGCAAGTCGACCGTTCTCAAGATCATGGCCGGTCTCGACAAGGAATATACCGGCGAGGCCTGGCTCGCGGAAGGTGCGACCTGCGGTTATCTCCCGCAGGAGCCGGAGCTCGATCCGTCCAAGGATGTGCTCGGCAATGTGATGGAAGGCGTCGCCGACAAGAAGGCGATCATCGACCGTTACAACGAGCTGATGATGAATTATTCCGACGAAACGGCGGATGAAGGCGCAAAGCTTCAGGACATCATCGACAGCCAGAATCTCTGGGATCTGGAAAGCCAGGTCGAGATGGCCATGGAAGCGCTGCGCTGCCCTCCGGGCGATGCGGATGTCACCAAGCTTTCGGGCGGTGAAAAGCGCCGCGTGGCGCTGTGCAAGCTTCTGCTTTCCAAGCCTGACCTGCTGCTTCTCGACGAACCGACCAACCATCTGGACGCTGAAACCACGGCATGGCTGGAAAAGCATCTGCGTGAATATCCGGGTTCCGTGCTCATCATCACCCACGACCGCTATTTCCTCGACAATGTGACGGGCTGGATTCTTGAGCTCGATCGCGGTCGCGGCATTCCTTATGAAGGCAATTATTCCGCCTATCTGGAAGCCAAGGCCAAGCGCATGGCGCAGGAAGGCCGCGAAGAAGCGGCGCGCGAAAAGGCGCTGTCGCGTGAACGCGAGTGGATTTCGGCGAGCCCCAAGGCGCGTCAGGCCAAGTCCAAGGCCCGTATCAAGGCCTATGACGAGCTGGTGAAGAGCGCGGAAGAACGCCGCCCCGGCGATGCGCAGATCATCATCCCGGTTGGCGAGCGTCTGGGCCAGGTGGTCATCGAGGTCGAGAACCTGTCGAAAGGCTTTGGCGACCGCCTGCTGATCGACGATCTTTCCTTCAAGCTGCCGGCGGGTGGCATTGTGGGCGTGATCGGCCCCAACGGCGCCGGTAAATCGACGCTGTTCAAGATGCTGACGGGACAGGAACAGCCGGATAATGGTTCGGTTCGGATCGGGGAGACGGTCCATCTGTCCTATGTCGACCAGAGCCGCGACGCGCTGGATGCCAACAAGACCGTCTGGGAAGAGATTTCCGGCGGTAATGACGTCATCAAGCTCGGCAAGTTTGAAATGAACAGTCGCGCCTATTGCGGCGCGTTCAACTTCAAGGGCGGGGACCAGCAGCAGAAGGTCGGCAACCTTTCCGGTGGTCAGCGCAATCGCGTTCACCTTGCCAAGATGCTGAAGTCCGGCGGCAATGTGCTGCTGCTCGACGAACCGACCAACGATCTCGACACCGAAACGCTCGGCGCGCTTGAAGATGCGCTGGAAAATTTCGCTGGCTGCGCGGTTATCATCAGCCACGATCGTATGTTTCTCGACCGCTTGGCAACGCATATTCTCGCATTCGAAGGCGACAGCCATGTCGAATGGTTCGAAGGCAATTTCGAGGATTACGAAGCCGACAAGATCCGCCGTCTCGGGCCGGACAGCGTCAACCCGAAACGGGTGACATATAAGCCGCTGACGCGGTAACTGCTCTCGAAGGCCGGTGCATCGCACCGGCCTTTTTGCTGGACGAAAGGAAGCACGATGAAGGACTGGTCCGCGCAGCAATATCTGAAGTTCGAAGACGAACGCAGCCGTCCGGCGCGCGATCTTCTGGCGCAGATACCGATCGACAGGCCGCGCAAGGTGGTCGATATCGGATGCGGGCCGGGCAATTCGACAGAGCTTCTGGTCGAGCGCTGGCCGGATGCCGAGGTGTCCGGTTTCGATACGTCGCCCGACATGATCGGGAAGGCGAGGGCCCGTTTGCCAAATGTGCCCTTTTGGCTCGGTGATGTAACGACCTTCGAGCCGGACCGGGATACGGACGTTCTGTTCTCCAATGCTGTTTTTCAATGGCTTCCGGATCATATCGAGCAGATGCAACGGCTGCTTTCATTGTTGAAGCCGGGCGCCGTCCTGGCGGTGCAGATGCCTGACAATATGGGCGAACCAACCCATGTCGCCATGCGCGAGATTGCAGGCAGAAAGGCGTTCGTGGCCAAGATCGGCGACAAGGCGCGCGCGCCATTGCCGTCCGTCAGCACCTATTATGATGCCTTTGCCGGTCATGCTTCTCGCATCGATATCTGGCACACGATCTATAATCACCCGCTCGACGGCGTGAAGGCCATCGTGGAATGGGTGAAGGGAACGGGGCTGCGTCCCTTCCTTGACCCGCTCGATGAGGCCGAGCAGCGCGATTATCTCACGCAGTACGAAGTTGCGCTCAAGGAACATTATCCCGCGACCAGGGATGGCAAGGTTCTGCTGCGTTTCCCCCGAATTTTCCTAGTTGTCTCTCATCGGTGAAGATTTAATGTTGGTAGAAATTATTCTTATTAGAAATGACTAATTTAAGTAAATACGATATTTGATTTTTCAACTTTAAGGTTGTTGTATGTATTCATTTATTATTCAATAAGAATATTACTGTAAAAATTTGCTTTCTCCCAGGGGAATGACGGCCTTTGCTGGGATAGAGGGGATATCAATATGCAATCTGGTGGCGATTATGGTCGCGGGCTCCCTGATTCATTCAACTTTTGGGTGCGGGACGTTTTGAATAATTGGCGTTTGGCATGTCGCTGGCGCTCAACAGTCTCTTATAGTGCGCTAGCTGTCGCGGGGGTGATGTTCTTGGCTGCGCCGGCTGCGCATAGTGCCAGTTATTCTGTATCGAACGAGGCGGAATTGGCTGCCGCCATTGCCCAGGCAAACAACGACGGTGATGCTTCTTCAACCATTACGTTCACAGGGAGTGTCGATCTGGCTAACCCTACGGCGTTACCGGCAATTACAAAGAATCTCACCATCGATATGGGCTCGTATGGGCTTACAACATCAAAAGACAGTGTGCTGAATATTGGCGCTGATGCAGAATTGACTTTTGTTGGAAAGCATTTTGGTTCCGGCGAACTTGTCAAGAATGGCGAGGGTATCCTCAACATCAATTCCAGCGGCGAGTACAAGAATAGAATTCGCATCAATGGTGGTGCGATTTATATCCAGAACGGTGCTCAGGTGACAAGCGGAACACCGAGCACTGGTGGACTATATATCGCACAGGATCCATCGTCGTCAGCAAGCCTCGTTGTAAAAGGGCAGGGCACGGTCCTCAATGTGATGAGAAACATCATGACATTGGCGAGCGGGGTCGATTCCGTCGGAACAATCCGCGTTGAATCGGGCGCTGTCTTCACCGCTGACAACTCGTTGACGATGGCGCAGGTGAACGGTTCTCAAGGCTACCTTGTCGTTACCGGCAAGGGATCTTCGTTCAGTCCTAAAAGCTTCACAATTCAGGACGGCGAAGGCTTTGTTACCGTTGCCGATGGAGGCCAGATTGTAAACGATGGCCTTGTTCTCGTCGGCGGCAAGAACAAATTGATGAAGGGAACGGGGTCTGGTTCGATCCTTGTTACAGGAGCCGGCTCGAAATGGGCTACCGCGAACACCTATTATCTCATGGAAGGTGATCTATCGGTCAGCGATGGCGGGTTGGTGCAGGCCAGTCAGTTGCTGATAGGCACTCTCAAGGATGGTACAGCGGTAACGACGGTTTCCGGTCAGGATTCCGCATTGGTCAATCTGGACAGTGGCAGTAGTGATCTTCAGCTTGGAACAGCCGGTACGGGCACGCTGACCGTAAAGAACGGTGGCAAAGTCAGGACCGGCAACGGAACGGGCGCTATCAAGGTTGCAACCAGCGCGACCGGCAAGGGTACACTCAATATTGGCGGCGCCGAAGGTGAGGCTGCCGCTGCGGCCGGCGCCCTCGAAGCAAGCGCGATCCAGTTCGGTGCCGGGGCGGGCGCTCTCAACTTCAATCATATTGAAAAAGATTATGTTTTTGACGTCGCAGTCAAAGGCAAGGGAACGATCAGCCAGATCGGCTCGGGGCGCACCAGCTTCAATGGCGACCAGACGGCCTTTATCGGCGTAACCAATGTCAAAAATGGCATCCTGTCCGTGAACGGTACGCTTGGCGGCACGATGAATGTGCTTGGCGGCCGTTTGCAGGGCATTGGCACGGTGGGCTCAACTGTGCTCGATGCGGACGGAATCATCGCCCCCGGCAATTCCATTGGTACGCTGACGATCAACGGCAATCTGGAAGGCAAGGGCGGGCTTGTCGAGATCGAGACTGTACTCGGCGACGACAATTCCCAGACCGATCGCCTGGTTGTCACCGGCGATACGTCCGGCACGGCCAATGTCCGCGTCATCAATCGTGATGGTGAAGGCGCCCCGACCGTAGAAGGCATAAAGATCATTGAGGTTGGCGGTCAATCGGACGGTGTTTTCTCCCTTAAGGGCGATTATCCGATCAACGGCCAGCAGGTTGTTGTCAGCGGCGCTTACGCTTATCGCCTTGTGAAGAACGGCGTTACCGACCCGACTGACGGCGACTGGTATCTCCGGTCTGAATTGAAGCCGAAGGAGCCGGAAGTTCCGGTCACGCCAGTCGATCCGGGCAATACGCCGCCCGCAGAACCATCCCACGATCCAGAGCCGGCCAAGCCGCTCTATCAAGCGGGCGCGCCGCTTTATGAGGTCTATCCGCAGGTGTTGCAGGAGCTGAATGCACTTCCCACCTTGCAGCAGCGTGTCGGCAATCGTTACTGGACGGGCGAGAGCGGCGAGGGGGTCGTGATCGACGGAAACAGCTCCGTCTGGGGGAGGGTCGAAGGGGCGCATAATCGTCTTGATGTGCGCAGAACGACCACCGGGACAAGCCACGAAACCGATATCTGGAAATTGCAGGCCGGCATCGACGGTCAGTTCTACGAGAGCGAGGCGGGCGGCCTCATCGGCAGCATAACCGGCCATTACGGCAAGGCTTCCGCCGATGTCACCTCGGTCTATGGCGCCGGCACGATCGACACGGACGCCTATGGTGTGGGCGGCACGCTGACATGGTATGGCGATAACGGGTTCTATGTCGACGGACAGGGGCAGGCCACCTGGTTCGACAGCGACCTGTTCTCCGATATCGCTGCGCAAGGGCTCGCCAATGGCAACAAGGGCTTTGGCTATGCTTTCAGCCTTGAAACCGGAAAACGCACCGCAATCGCGCCGGGCTGGACGCTGACGCCGCAGGCGCAGCTTGTCTATTCGTCCGTCGATTTTGACAGTTTCAACGATGGTTTCGACGCTCGTATCCGGCTTCGCAGCGGCGACAGCCTGATCGGACGGCTCGGCCTGTCTGCCGATTCTGAAGAGCGCTGGCAGGGGCGCGACGGCCTTGCCTCCCGCGCCAGCGTCTATGGCATTGCCAATCTCTATTACGATTTCCTCAATGGCACGAAGGTCAACCTTGCCGGTCTGGATTTCGTCAATGATAACGATCCCTTGTGGGGCGGCATCGGCCTTGGCGGCACCTATGACTGGGCGGCTGGCAGATATGCGCTTTATGGCGAAACCCTGCTCAAGACCAGCCTCTCGCATCCGGGCGATAGTTTTGGTGTCAATGGAACGGTCGGATTGAAAGTTTCGTTCTGACCTTGATGTCGGAGGCTTCGCCTCCCTGGCCCGGCGGCACATTTCACGAGAAATTTACCGGCCCCTTCAGCTTCGACGGGCCGGTAAAAATTGCAATATTTCAACAGGTTGAAGGCAGCGCGAAACAATGTTCCGCGCTGCCTTCTCCATTTCGGTCGGGTCCACTCCCAATCGATTGCATGCAAACTATTTTCATTCTATGTTCTTTTCAGCCCAAACGCCGATCAGGCAGTTCCGATCCGTTTTGCAGGGTTTTGAACACCGGCGCCGCCGTCCGCGGCGCTTTTCGAGACTCGAAGAAAGCGAACCGTGCTCTAGATTGACAAAAATCGTCGCCGTTTGCCCCGATGTCGCATCATCGGGAAGCGGTCGTGATGCGTGAGGGCCGGCTTCCGGGCTTCACTCCGTTTGACTTTTTCAATGTTCGGAACAACTGGAGCCGCCGGTTTTGGATCGCGCTTTTTGTCGGCAAGATTTGCACCGGGAGGAATTTTTATCGGACCCTTGCGTCTGCGGCGCACGGGTTCCTTGATTGTTGAATGAAAGGATCGCCGTTTTGTCCCTCCCAGGCGAGACAGGTGATCGCGCAGCCCGTCTTTCGAAAAGCGGCAGCTGCAACAGGGAGTGTCCAGAATGAACAATGCAGAAATGCATGTCGATGCCAATGGCGAGGTCGAAGCGGCACATGATGCCCATGACACGCGCCGCCGCGTCTTTGCCATCGTGGCCAGCGCCTCGGGCAATCTCGTGGAATGGTACGATTTTTACGTCTATTCCTTCGGCGCGCTTTATTTCGCGTCGCAGTTTTTCCCGGCGGAGGATCAGACCAGCCAGCTGCTGAATGCGGCGGCGATTTTTGCCGCCGGCTTCCTGATGCGTCCCATCGGCGGCTGGTTGTTCGGCCGCATTGCAGACAAGCTTGGCCGGCGCACATCCATGCTGATTTCCGTGACGATGATGTGCCTGGGCTCCTTCGCCATCGCCATTTTGCCGACCTATGAGAGCATCGGCATTCTGGCGCCATTCCTGCTGTTGATCGTGCGTCTCTTGCAGGGGCTTTCCGTCGGCGGCGAATATGGCACCACCGCTACTTATATGAGCGAGGTGGCGCTGGCCGGACGGCGCGGCTTCTTCTCGTCGTTCCAATATGTCACGCTGATCGGCGGTCAGTTGCTTGCTGTTCTGGTGATCGTGGTGTTGCAGTTTTTCCTGACGGCGGATGAACTTCATGCCTGGGGCTGGCGCATTCCCTTCGCCATTGGCGGCGTTGCGGCCATTGTCGCGCTTTTCCTGCGGCGGACGCTCCATGAAACCTCGACGGAAGAAACCCGCAACAACAAGGCGGCAGGCAGCTTCGCCAATATCTGGAAGAACCATCGCCGGGCCTTCCTCGTCGTCGTCGGCTTCACGGCTGGCGGTTCGCTCGCCTTCTATACCTTCACCACCTATATGCAGAAATATCTGGTCAACACCGCCGGCATGAGCAAGGAAACGGCCAGCGAAACCATGACCTTCGTGCTGTTGGCCTATATGCTGATGCAGCCGCTTTTCGGCGCTCTTTCCGACAAGATCGGCCGCAAGACGATGATGATCGGCTTTGGCGGCATTTCGATCCTGACCACCATTCCGCTCATGACGCTGATCGGGTCGGTGCAGAGTTCGACCCTGGCATTCATCTATATCGTGATCGCCCTGGCGGTCGTCAGCATGTACACCTCCATCAGCGGCATCGTGAAGGCGGAGCTGTTCCCGGCGGAAGTGCGGGCGCTGGGCGTCGGCTTTTCCTATGCCATTGCCAATGCGATCTTCGGCGGCACGGCCGAATATGTGGCGCTGTGGTTCAAGAAGCAGGGCATGGAAAGCGGCTTCTTCTGGTATGTGACCGTGATGATGGTGATTGTGTTCGTCGTCAGCCTTATCATGCCGAACCCGCGCAAACATGGCTATCTGCAAGGCCACGGCACAGAATAATCCGTGTTCTTTTGGCTATCCAGACGCCGCCTTCGGGCGGCGTTTTCCTATACTTGTTTTGGTGATTTTGTAATTGATTTGCTCGCATAGGTTATTGCTTTTCCGGCGCCTTCTGTCATCTTGAAGTGGTACTTCAAGGGGCGGGGTTAATATGAGTGTGGAAGAAAAACTTCGCGTTCTTTCAGAGCGCATTAAGACTCATTCCAGTGCAATGGTAACTGAAGAGGCTATCAAAACAGCCATTGTCCTGCCGTTTCTGGCAGCACTGGATTATGATGTTTTCAATCCTGAAGAAGTTGTGCCCGAATTTACAGCAGATGCTGTAGGCAAAAAGGGTGAGAAGGTTGATTATGCGATCAAGATCGATAATGAAATCCGTATTCTGATAGAGTGCAAGCCGATAACGACCTTACTCGATAAGGTGCATCTAGCTCAGCTTTATCGTTATTTTTCAGTAACAAACGCAAAATTCGCGATTTTGACGAATGGGCGGACTTTCCATTTTCACAGTGATCTTGTCGCACCGAACAAGCTGGATGAGCGACCATTTCTGACCTTTGATCTTTCTGATCTTCAAGGGCAGATGATCTCTGAATTGAAGAAGTTTTCCAAATCGGAATTCAATGTCGATGGGATTTTGCAATCGGCGCATCGGCTGAAATATACGTCGGCGATAAAGAAGGAAATCGGCCAGATCATGGAGGAACCACCGGAGGATCTCATCCGCATGGTTACGTCCGGCCTTTATACAGGACGTTTCACGGCACAGGTCAGGGAACAGTTCGCTCCTA
Organism: Brucella anthropi; assembly: GCF_046630315.1. Classification (GTDB taxonomy): domain Bacteria; phylum Pseudomonadota; class Alphaproteobacteria; order Rhizobiales; family Rhizobiaceae; genus Brucella; species Brucella anthropi_A. The sequence goes on from NZ_LQBD01000004.1 coordinate 29,141, forward strand.
TGGTCAAGGCGGCTTTCCGCGAGATTATTCGCGAATCGGTCCAGTCGCGACTCTCGAATGCTTTGGCAGAAACCCAAGTGTCCGAACTGACAATAGACGAGGAGACCGAAGAAGAAGTCGTTACCACGGAGGAAGAAACAGAGGGCTTTATGATCGTGCGCGTGATCGTTCGGGATATTCTCCGGCCGGCACGCGTTGTGATGAGGGACCAGAAAAGTTATTGTGGGATTCTGGCCGATAATAATAATAGAAAGCCTCTGGTCCGTCTCTGGTTTAACCGAACCACAAAGTATGTAGGTCTGTTCGACGGCGAGAAAGAGGACAAGATTAAGATAGATAGTTTGGATGAAATCTATGATCTCGCCGATAGAATTCGAGCGACCGCGAAACTCTATGCTGAGGCTTGAAACATCATTCATATTTGCGGCGGAGCGAACGCAGACGGTTTATGAGAGGATGTATAAACTGTTTGTTGGTCGATAGATAAGTGAAACTTTCATATGCTTTGGTGCGCTTCAGTTTCATTTTCTCGCTTAAAGCTGCATCAATTTTGGCCATATGTGTTCTTAAACCTGATTGTTGATTGGCTCAGGCGTAAGGAATTTTGAATCTCACATCTCCACGGCTTCGTCGTCTTCCGGCGACAGAAGCCGGGTCGCGCGCCATTCGGTCAGCTTGGCATTGATCGCGTCCAGCACAAAGAAGCGTGCTGAATCCTTGTCATATCCTTCATCGCGCAGCGCATCGTAATCCGTATGCGTGTGGCGCACATGCGCGACCGTTGCCAGCCAGACGGCGGTGGAGGGCGGCAGCGTTTTCATATGCGGGCTGAGGGCTGCGGCACGGATCGGTTCGGAATCCGAATAGGGCACTGCCGGAAGCAGAAGCGTCAACGATTTGGCGATTGCCTTCTGGCGTGTAGTGCCTGCACGCATGGCTCCCCCTTTAGTCGGTTATCATGTGCGAATCCTTCGCTTGTTTCATTCTGCCACGAAAATCGCTTGCGCAAAAATCGCTTTCCATATAAACATATCTTTATATCTTTTACGGATTGCCCCGGTGGGCCGTAAACGCGATGGCGTCAACAAAGAGCGGAAGGCATGGCCGGTTTGCAACTGCAACTCGATCTGATGGTGGATGTGCTGAAGGCGGTGGCTGAACCCAGCCGCTTGCGCATTCTGGCGCTTCTTTCACGCGGTGATCTCACCGTTTCCGACCTCACGACGATCCTGGGGCAGTCCCAGCCGCGTGTTTCGCGCCATTTGAAGCTTCTGGCCGAAGCTGATCTCATCGATCGCTATCAGGAAGGCGCATGGGCCTATTTCCGCCTCGCCGACAATGCGATCAGCGGCGATCTTGGGCGCGGGCTTCTGGCGCGCCTCGACAGCGCCGATGCGCTGATCGAGCGCGACATGGAACGGCTGTCGCAGGTCAAATCCAGCCGTCAGGAAAAGGCCGCCGCCTATTTCAGCGCCAATGCGGGCAGCTGGGACCAGATTCGCAGGCTGCATGTTTCCGAAAATGCGGTGGAAGTGGCGCTCAAGAAGATCGTTGGTGACAAGCCGTTTCAGGCCATGCTGGATGTCGGCACCGGCACTGGCCGTTTGCTGGAGCTTTTTGCCCCGCTTTACCTACGCGGTGTCGGCATCGACATCAATCGCGACATGCTGGCGGTCGCGCGCGCCAATCTCGATCTTGCGGCAATCGGCAATGCGCAGGTTCGTCAGGGCGATGTCTATGCGCTTCCGGTCGAGCGCGAGAGCTTCGATCTGGTGACGATCCATCAGGTTCTGCACTTTCTGGACGATCCGCTTGCCGCCATTCGCGAGGCCGCGCGGGCATTGCGCCCGAACGGGCGGCTGCTGATCGTCGATTTTGCGCCGCACAAGCTTGAGTTCCTGCGTGAGGAACATGCACATCTGCGGCTTGGCTTCAGCGACGACCAGATGCTGGGCTGGATGCGGGACGCCGGGCTTGAACCGGAAAAGACGCTGGAACTGGAGCCGAAGGCGGCCAATGGCGAAGACGGGCTGACGGTCAAGCTGTGGCTTGCCCGCGATCCGCGCCTTCTCATTGCCGATCCGGTTTCGCATGTCTCCCGGAAGGGGGAACCGCCTTCGCGGGGAAATCAGCCCACTGGACTGATTTCTGATCCCGCTACGGTGGGATAAGACATGCGGCAAAAACAGACACTAAGCATGACGGAGACAGTTTGATGGGTTTTTACGGTCTTTCCCGCCGACCGGATGTCGGCCAGACCACCCGAGTATCGTTCGAATTCTTCCCGCCCAAGACGGAAGAAATGGAACAGCGTCTCTGGGATACGGTCACGCGGCTTGCGCCCTTGCAGCCGGAATTCGTTTCAGTGACCTATGGGGCCGGTGGTTCCACGCGGGAGCGCACGGTGCGCACGGTGGCCCGCATCCTCAAGGAAACCGATATCAAGCCTGCTGCGCATCTGACCTGCGTGGATGCGACGCGCGAGGATGTGGACCGGGTTGCACGCGAATTCGCGGCGCTTGGCGTCAACCGTTTCGTGGCGCTGCGCGGCGATCCGGCCAATGGCATCGGCGAAAAATACGTGCCGACGCCGGGCGGTTATCAGAACGGCGCCGAGCTGGTCGGTGGATTGCGCAACATCGCGGATTTCGACATTTCTGTTTCCGCCTATCCGGAAAAACACCCGGAAAGCCCGGATTTCGCGACCGATATCGATATGCTGAAGCGCAAGGTCGACAATGGAGCGACGCGCGCCATCACCCAGTTCTTCTTCGAGAACGATCTTTACGAGCGTTATGTCGAGCGCGTGCGCCGCGCGGGCATCTATATCCCGATCGTTCCGGGAGTGCTGCCGGTGCATAATTTCAAGCAGGTCAAAAATTTCTGCGCGCGCTCGGCGACACATATTCCGAGCTGGCTGGCGGAACGTTTTGAAGGGCTGGACAATGATCCGCAGACGCATCAGCTGGTTGCAGCCGCGATTGCCGCCGAACAGGTAATGGACCTGATCGAGCGCGGGGTGCAGGATTTCCATTTCTACACCATGAATCGCGCCGATCTGCCCTTTGCAATCTGTCACATGATCGGCATAAGGCCGAAGGCAGAGGCGGTTTTGGCAGTTGCCTGAAAATAAGGAAAGCCCGGCGGTTCCGCCGGGCTTTCTGGTTTTCGCGCGGGTCGGCCTATCCTCAAAAACCGAAGCCGCCGTAATGGTTTAGGCCAATTCCCTCACGGGATAACGCCTGCTATCAACGCTGCAACAAATGCAAATGCCGCACAGATCATGAGGACATTCAAAGATCGCGTCAGTCCCATTGGTCTGTCTCCTTCATATGCGCCCGGATGCCCGGACGCGCGCTGGTAGGAAACCGGAATCTAAGGGCAAAACGCCGCGAACAAAAGAAGATTTCGTTCTGCAATCTGGCGTGATGGAGAAATAAACCTATCGTTTACCACCTAAACCATTGAAATATCTGACCGGAAAAAATTGTTCACATTTCATGAAAAAGACACCGAACTGCCATGTTTGGTGCTGTTTTCGCCGCAGTTGCCACAGGTTTTTTGGCATGTTTTTTGCGGTTTTCAGCGAATTAACGCCAGATAGGCCGACAGGGTGAGGATAGATATCACGGTCGAGTAGAGGATGACGTTGGAGGTTATCGCTGCCTCGCGGCGATAATGTTCGGCCAGCATGAAGGGACCGGTGCCGGTCGGAAGTGCTGCAAGGAGCGCGGCACTTTGCGCCAGCAGCGGAGGCAGCCCGAACAGATAGACCGCCAGCAGCCAGGTTGCGAGCGGCTGGACGATGAGCTTCACCGAAACGAGAAAAGCAATGGCATTGACGCTTTCGCGTTCGATCTTGCGCGGCTGGGCGAGAAACAGGCCAAGCGCGACCAGCGCGCAAGGGGATGCGGCGCCGCCCAGCATCTTCAGGAAAGTTTCCGCCGGGGCCGGGATGGCGAGCCCCAGGAAGGACACCAAAGCGCCAAGTGCGGGGGCGACAAGCAGCGGATTGCGGATCAGCGAGCGCACGACCTTCCAGACGAGACGGAGCGGCTTCTTTTCGGTCTGCAAGCCGATTTCGATCAGCACGATCGCAAAGGCAAAGGTGACGCAGACGGTAATGATGATCGAAATGGTTGTCGCCGCCAGAACGCCGGAGCCGAAGGCGATCATCGAAAGCGGGATGCCCATATAGCCGGTATTGGGATAGGCGGCGTTGAGGCCGTCCAGTGCGGTATCGGCCAGCGGCAGTTTCCCGCGCAGCCGCACCACGAATGGCAATGCGAAGGCGATGGCGCTCGAAAGCAGGAACACGGCAATGAAGCCCGGCTGCCAGAGTTCGCTGCCATGGGTATTGGCCATGATGTCGAAGAGAAGGGCAGGCAGCGCCAGATAGACGACAAAACGGTTCAGTTCCGCTATCGCATGGGTCCCGAGTATTTTCAGCCTGAAGGCACCCCAGCCGGAGAAAATCAGCGCAAAGACGGGGAGGACGACGATCAGCGTTGTGAGCATGGGGCGCATTTCATTTCAGGACGGGAAAAGGCGCGGGTTTTGAACACCGCGCCTTGTCGAATATCAGAGCTTGTCGAGCAGTTCCTGTGTCGGCCAGGAATCGGCCGGCATTCCAAGGCGCATCTGTTCGGCGCGCACGGCATCGCGGGTCAGGAGCCCGAACACGCCGTCGATCTTGCCGCCCATATCGTAACCGCGCGCCTGAAGCCTGGTCTGGAGTTCTTTCATCTGCTCCTGCGTCAGACCCGGAACCGGGTTGCCCGGATCGAAAGCCGGCGCGCCGGCAAGGCGTGTCGCGAAATAGGCGGCGGTCATGGCGTAGACGATGGACTTGTTCCACTCCACGAACACGTCGAAGTTCGGATAGGACAGGAAAGCCGGGCCCTTGCGGCCAAGCGGCAGCAGAAGCGAGGCATCGCCATCATCGGGGCCGAGCGGCCCGTTGAGGCCGGTCACGCCCTGTTCGGCCCACCAGGAATGCGGCTTGCGATTGGTGCGGATGGCTTCTTCCCACGGCAGATCCCTGGTCAGGAGCACCTCTTCGAGCCAGGGCTGGCCGCGCTGCCAGCCGAGTTCCGAAATCATGCGGCCTGCGGTCATCATGGCATCGGGAACGCTGTTCTTCAGATCGACCTTGCCGTCGCCGTCGCCATCGACGCCGCGTTCAAGATAGTCCTTGGGCAGAAGCTGCATCATGCCGATTTCGCCAGCCCATGCGCCGGTGGTCGCCGCATCGACCACGCCCTGATCGAAAAGCTTCAGCAGGGCGATCAGCTGCGGGCGGAAAAGGTCCGGACGGCGGCAGTCATAGGAAAGGGTGACAAGCGCGTTCAGCGTGTCGAAATCGCCCTGAATGGCGCCATAATCGGTTTCAAGCCCCCAGAAAGCGGCAAGCACCGGCCCCGGAACGCCATAGCTATCTTCAACCTTCTTGAAGACATCGGCATATTTGACCAGATTTTCACGGCCCTTCTTCAGGCGCGCTTCCGAGATGAGCCGCCTGGAAAATTCGGTGAAGGTCAGGTTGAACACGGTCTGCTTGCGGTCGCGATCGAGCACCTTCTGCTCAAGCATGGCCTTGTGCAATTCGGCGATGCCCTTGTCGCCGACACCGGCCGCGCGGGCTTCCTTGGTCAGATTGTCCATCCACTGGCCGTAATCGATCTCGCATTCCGGCTTGGGAAGATTGGCGGTGTTTTCAGTTGGCGTCGCAGCAGGCGCCGGAGATGCGGCGGCCTGTGCAGCCGACATGGATGTCGATGCAAGCAAGGCGGCTGCGAAAACTGAAGCAAACAACTTCATGGGTAACTCACACTCATAGATTGGGAGCAAAATAGCTCCCCCAGGGATTGGCTAAGCTATTGCCCCAACCCGACCCGGAAATGAAGCAAAACTTGGTGTGAGCAGCCAAACTGCGCCGTGTTAACGGACCTTGTTGCTTTCCAGCCACTTTTTCCACGAACCGGTATCGCCGGCGAAGACATTGATATCGGCGTCGCCCTTGATGCCGGGAATGGCGCCCGTGCCGGTATATTGCCAGAATGTCCACGGATGCGGGCCATATTTCTCGTCGGGATGACCGGCGACGGAGCGCAGCCAGAACGGATAATCCGCCATCTGCCGCAGATCGTTGTCATCGAAGAAATCGACCGTCGTATAGATGACCGGCCGCTTGCCGTAATGTTTTTCCAGCGCTTGCAGGAAGATGCGCATCTCCTTGCGCACAACGGCTGCATTGGGGCGCAGCTTGCAGGTCGGTGATTGCGGGTTCCATTCCATGTCGAGAACGGGCGGCAGCGCGCCGGGATCGCGCGGCACGTTGCGGATATACCAGCGCGCCTGTTCGATGGCCGGACGGCAGAAATAATAGAAGTGATAGGCGCTGCGCGGAATACCGGCCTGGCGCGCGCCGCTCCAGTGCTCGTTGAAGCGCTCGTCGAAACGGTCGCCGCCTTCTGTCGCCTTGATGAAGACGAAGGAAATGCCGCTGGCGCGCACGGCGCTCCAGTCCACATCGGCCTGATATTTGGAAACATCGGTGCCGTGGATCGGATAATGCCAGGGCGTCTTGCCCGTCCAGTCATGCGGGTCGCGATCGCCGAAGCGCGGCGCTTTTACCGGGCCGGAGGGCGGTGCGATCCGCGCGACCGAACCGGTTGATTTTCGCACATCGGAAAAGTCGTAATCCACCGTCGTGCAGGCGGAGAGAAGCAAAGCGCCGAGGGCGAGAATGCTGTGGCTGGCCAGTCGGTTCATGGAGCGGTTCCGTGTCGCGAATTAGTCTTCTAACGGTTACGCGATCCGGAGGCGAACGTCACCAGTCTTGCGGGCAAGTCTGGTGCGGAGCATTTTGCGCTTCAAGATATTCCGTTGCCGGGCAAAGTTGAATGCGGCTCACCATGCGCGGCCATGGCAGCGCATTTCGCCGATCGAACCGGTTGTGAATTTCGATGCCCATGTAATTCTCGAACATTTTCAGGATTTGATGAAATAACTGCGGGTTGCAAAAAAATCCGCGCAGGCTTATGCGCGCCTGTAATACTGCCGCTTTATTACGCTCGGTAAGACTATTTGAGAGAACTTTTTCGCGGTGCTGCCGTTTTCCTGTGTGACGGTCGCGGTCGACAGGATTTCTGTGTCGATGAACGGCCGTAAAGGTGATTGTCCGGGCAAACCGGCCACGCACGGAGAAAACAGAGAGAGGCGTTTGGCAATATTGCCATTCGATGCCTGAAACCAGGCCAATGAGCCTGATCTAGGAAGGAGAGCCAACGTGAAGAAGTTTCTGATTGCTTCTGTCGCCGCTGTATCGCTTCTCGGCCTTGCGGCCTGCAACGACAAGAAGGACGACACGAGCAACGCACCGGCACCATCCGCGCCGGCAGCGCCCTCGAACAATGATACGACGACGCCAGCCCCGACCACTCCGGCCCCGTCGACGCCGGGCACGGGCACCGCGCCTTCCAACTGACGGTGTGAAGTCGTGACGCATCATGCGTCTGCATTCGGGTGGCGATCCGGTTTCCGGGTCGCCATTCGCGCCAACAGGCTTCGGTCTTCGGCTTTGGGATGAAATGAACGTGAAAGCATCTGCGATGGGAAAAGACGGGCATTCTGCGTTTTGCGTGTTTAAACGCAGGCTCGGTTCGGTTATGGCTTTTGTCATGAACCGTCATTTCCTGTTCTTCATTTCTGCAATCGTTCTTGTCGTGCTTGCCGCCTGCGGCAGGGGGGACGAGGAAACCGCCGCCACAGCCAATGGCAGCGAGAAGGGTGCTGCTGTTTCGCAGCCTGCCAAACCTGCGCAAAGCGCAAGCGCTGAAAAAGGGCCCGACCTGGTAAAATCGCTTCGTGACAGTTCCGGTGTCGTGAGCCCGGAACAGAAAGCCGCAGCCATCGAGCGTGCGCGCACGAACGCAGTCGCTGCGGCGAAAGCCGTGGGACAGACGGATCAGCAGGCCCAGGCCGCGGGAGAAGCCGCCGCTGCCGCCGCCGAGCGCTCCTTCGGTAAGGGCGAGCCGCAGCAATAGGCTTGTCACGACAGCCTAAATATTTGTTTTTTAGACTTTTGGCCGTGTGGGCGGTTTTCAGTTCATTCGGAATTCGATAGAAAAGTCCCATGTCGATTTGGGTCCGCATCGGTGAGTTTGTCACGTCTGTGGCGTCAAACGCCATTACTGGCGTTATCGAAGCCGTGCGCACCGTTTTCGAGGGCGATGCCGATACGCGCCGCCGGGTGGCCTTTTCCATCGCCATGATCGCGCTGTCCGCCAAGATGGCCAAGGCCGACGGCGTTGTCACGCAGGACGAAATCCGCGCCTTTCAGGACATATTCGCCGTGCCGAAGCAAGAGACGGCGCATGTCGCGCGGCTTTACGATCTCGCCAGGCAGGATGTCGCGGGCTATGAATCCTATGCCCGCCAGCTTGCCGGATTGTGCAGCGAGGGGCAGAGCGATTGTCATCTGCTGGAGGATATTCTCGACGGCCTTTTCCATATTGCCACCGCCGACGGCTATGTACACGAAAAGGAAATGGCCTTTCTGGCAGGGGTCGCCGATATTTTCGGCTATGACGCGGTTGCGTTCGACCGGATCGCGATCCGCCATGTCCAGCGCGGCGCTGACGATCCCTATGCCATTCTGGGGCTGGAGCGCGGCGTTTCCTTCGACATGGCCCGCAAGCGCTATCGCGCGCTGGTCAAGGAGCATCATCCCGACCGGCTGGTCGCGGAAGGTCTGCCGCTCGAATTCATAACCATTGCCAACAGGCGTCTGGCGGCGATAAATGCTGCATGGGCGAGCATTGAGAAGAATCTGGAGGCTGCATGAGCGACGAGCGCGACATCGGAAACGAATTGCTGCGGGAGCTGGTGCTTGAACGGCCCGACTTCGCGGGGGCGACACTCGACCCTTCACCCAATTTCGGCCCGCGTCGCGATGGCAAGGTGCCTGTCTTTCTCATTCTCCATTATACCGGGCTCGCGACCGCGGAAGAGGCGGTGCAGGTGCTCAAATCGCCGGACAGGGAAGTTTCCGCGCATTATCTTGTCCATGAGGATGGACGGGTTGTGCAGATGGTTAGCGAAAAGGCGCGCGCCTGGCATGCGGGCAAGAGCTACTGGAAGGGCGAAACGGACATCAATTCGGCTTCCATCGGCATCGAGATCGTCAATCCGGGCAATCTCGAAGACTATCCGCCCTTCAAGGACGAGCAGATCGAGGCCGTCATCCGCCTCAGCCGCGATATTTGCGAGCGTTATGCCATCAAACCCGAAAATGTTCTCGCCCATTCGGACATCGCACCGGCGCGCAAGACCGATCCCGGCCATAACTTTCCCTGGAAACGGCTCCACGATGCGGGCATCGGCCATTACATCGAGCCGACCCCGATCCGGGGCGGGCGCTTTCTGGCCCGCGGTGAAAACGGCCAGCCGGTGGAGGCATTGCAATCCATGCTGGCACTTTACGGCTATGAAATCGCGATAACCGGTGTCTTCGATGAAGGCACCGAAACCGTGATCAAGGCCTTTCAGCGTCATTTTCGGACACAAAATGTGGACGGAGTGGCCGATGTATCCACTATAGATACCCTCTACAGGCTAATTTTTTCCTTGCAAAATGTTACCGCCTGACCAGGTGCGGGCGGGCAATTTTTCTATTCAGCGTTGTGCTGGATTTCTGTAATGATTTCAAAAAAATAGATCGATCCAAGCCGATTGCCAAAGGTTTTTGCAAGGATTTCGCGCGGCTTTGCGTGAATCACAAATATTACAACCGTTAAGACTATTTTACTTTTACAACCAATCTTCGGCTGCATTTGCCCGCCAATTCATCGCTCAATCCCAGCGGAAACGGGCCTAAAAATCCATATCGGGCGGGATCAGGAATAAGAGGATCGTCTTCCCAAGACGGACGGTCCGACAAAAGAAACGTTCCAAGACGGTAGGTTATGAAAGCAAAATTTGTTGTTGTTTGCGCCCTTGTCGGCGCGATGAGTTCGTTTGGCCTGAATTCAGCTATGAGCGCTCCTTCGACTGAACCGACAAACCTCGCAGCTCTCTTCAAGGCACGCCAGCAGAACAAAGCCGCCGAGGCACAAAAGTCCGCCACGGCGCCGAAAAAGGCATCGGTCGTCACCCGCCCCGCGGCACCGGCAACCAAGGGGTCCACTCGGGGTTCTGCTCAGGGTACTACTGGCAAGCATGCGCCGTCGAAAGACACGGCAGCCCGCAGCGCCAGGAATGGCGGTGCCTATTCCAGCCTCATCAACCGTTATGCATCGACCTATGGCGTGCCTTCCGCGCTTGCCCATGCGGTTGTGCGTCACGAAAGCAATTTCCAGCCGAATGTGCGCGGCAAGGCCGGTGAAATCGGCCTGATGCAGATCAAGCTCTCGACCGCGCGCGGCCTCGGCTATACGGGGTCCGCCAAGGGGCTTTACGAGCCTTCCACGAACATCCAGTTCGGCATGAAATATCTGGCCATGGCCCAGAAGCTCGGCGGCGGAAGCACCTGCGGCACGATCCTGAAATACAATGCCGGTCACGGTGCAAAGCGCATGAACCCGACTTCGGCAAAGTACTGCAACTCGGTCAAGGCCTATATGCGCGCGCTTTGATATGAATGTGGATTTACGTCGGCGGTCGCGTAGAGTACAGGCCGCCCGATGTGAACGGAGAGCCGACAGTGGAGATACTGTCGGCTTTTCTGTTTCAGGCGGACCAGATTTTTTCGGGAAGCCGGTTTCACTGTCGCGCTATCGTTGCTATATGCGCGCTGTCAGTCGGTCGGGCAGCCGCGCCTGTCATATGCCGAAAGGCGGCAGGTGAGGAAAGTCCGGGCTCCATGGAAACACGATGCCGGGTAACGCCCGGCGGGGGCGACCCCAGGGAAAGTGCCACAGAAAGCAGACCGCCCCGTCTTCCGTACCGTTCCACGGCGCAACGGCAGGGATGACGGGGTAAGGGTGAAAGGGTGGGGTAAGAGCCCACCGCGTTTGCAGCAATGCAGACGGCACGGTAAACCCCATCGGGAGCAAGACCGAATAGGGACGGCGCGTCGGCTCGCAAGGGTCGGCAATCGGTTTCCGGATCAGCCGTCCGGGTGGGTTGCACGAGGCGGGTGGCAACATCCGTCCCAGATGAATGGCTGCCACGTCGGGCGAAAGCCCGGCCATACAGAACCCGGCTTACAGACCGACTGACATTTTTCCTCAAAAACGTTCCGGCATTCGAACGCAAGAAACGGATGGTTGCGTTGCGGTTGGCACATTAATCGGGATCTCCACGAAATCATGGAGGTTCAAAATGTCCAGCTTGAAAGACAAGGTCGCAATCATCACCGGCGCGTCGTCGGGAATAGGACGGGCGGCTGCGCTGCTTTTTGCCAGGGAAGGTGCGGCGATTGTGCTGAATGCGCGCGGGCTTGCCGGTCTGGAACGGGTCGCGGAGGAAATCGCGGCGTCTGGCGGCAAGGCTTGTTGCGTTGCCGGCGATGTTTCGGACGCCGAGACCCATGCGGCGCTGGCTGCGGCGGCGCGGGATAAATTCGGCGGCCTCGATATCGCGCTCAACAATGCCGGTACGGTCGGTCCGATCGCGCCGCTTGCCGATATCGCGTCCGCTGATTGGGATATGGTGCTGGCGGGAAACCTGACTTCCGCCTTTCTGGGCGCCAGATCGCAAATCCCGTTGATGCTCGAACGGGGTGGCGGGTCGATTGTCTTCACATCGACATTTGTCGGCACGAGCGTCGGCATTCCCGGCATGTCGGTTTACGGAACCGCGAAGGCCGCTCTCATGGGGTTGGTCAAGGGCATCACCGCTGATTACGGCGCCCGCGGCATCCGGGCCAATGCGCTTTTGCCGGGCGGGGTCGATACGCCGATGGGCGGCGATCAGAAGCAGAAGGAATGGGCGGCGGGCCTCCATGCGCTGAAGCGGATCGCCCAGCCTGAGGAAATCGCGCAGGCGGCACTGTTCCTGGCGGGCCCGATGTCGAGTTTCGTCGCGGGATCGGCGCTTTATGCCGATGGCGGCAATGCCGCTGTGAAGTAAGGAAATGGGCGGTTTCGCAATGCAATACGAAACCGCCCTTCATAAAAGCCTTGGGAGGGGCTTTAAATTGGTGCGCCGGAGAGGAAGTCGTAGATGAGTTTCATGTTCAGCACGACGATGATCGCAGCGGTGATGGCGGCCAGCAGCGTCAACCAGCGCGGCGCGACCAGCGATCCCATCTTCTTTTTCTCCGCCGTGAACATGACAAGCGGAATGACGGCAAAGGGCAGTTGAAGGCTCAACACCACCTGCGACAGGATCAGGAGTTCGGTCGTTCCCTGCGAACCGTACATGATGGTTACGGCGGCGGCTGGAACAATGGCCACGAAACGGGTGATGGCACGGCGCAGCCACGGCTTGAGGCGAATATCGATAAACCCTTCCATGACGATTTGTCCGGCCATGGTCGCGGTGATGGTCGAGTTCAGGCCGCAGCACAGAAGCGCAATGGCGAAGAGTGCCGGCGCCAGCGCCGATCCTAGCAGCGGGTTCAAAAGGGCATGGGCCTTGTCGAGATCTTCCACGCCGGTATGGCCGGTGGCGTTGAAGCTTGCCGCCGCCAGGATCAGGATCGATGCATTGACCAGAAGCGCGAATGTGAGCGCAATGGTGGAATCCAGCGTCGCAAAGCGGATTGCCTCGCGCTTTTCTGCGGTCGTGTGACCATAATCACGGGTCTGGATGATGCCGGAATGCAGATAGAGATTATGCGGCATGACGGTCGCGCCGATAATGCCGAGCGCTATATAGAGCATGTCCGGGTTGCGAATGATCTCGGTTGTCGGCGCAAAGCCCCTGATAACCGCGCCCCATTGCGGCTGCGCCATCACGATCTGAATGAGGAAGCACAGTGCGATGACGCCCAGAAGCGTGATGATGAGCGCCTCGACGCGGCGGAAGCCCTTGTTCTGGAGATAAAGGACCAGAAGCACATCGGCGGCGGTGATGATGACGCCGATTTCAAGCGGAATGCCGAACAGCAGGTTGAGGCCGATTGCGGTACCGATGACTTCAGCCAGATCGGTGGCGCAGATTGCTAGCTCGGCCAGAAGCCAGAGCGGCCAGGCAAGAAAACGCGGATAGGCATCGCGGCAGGCCTGCGCCAGATCGCGACCGGTGGCGACGGCAAGGCGGGCACAGAGCGCTTGCAGGAGGACGGCCATGATATTGGAAAGTAGGACGACGGACAGCAGCGCGTAGCCGAAGCGGGAGCCGCCTGCCAGCGAGGTGGCCCAGTTGCCGGGGTCCATATAGCCGACGGCGACCAGATAGCCGGGCCCGAAGAACGATAATGCGCGACGGAACGTCGAACCGGAGCGGTTGACGCGGATGGAGCGGTGGACATCCGACATGGATGCTTCGCCGCGATCCCGCCGCCAGCCTTCAAAAGTCACTTCACCGGCGCCGGAGGGGCTTGCTCCATGGGGTGTCATAATCAATGCCTTGCGTCTTTATGCAGTTGCAAACCATTTGCATTAAATAAAGAGGTATGTTTCGGATGTCAACCGGGAAAAGCGGGGCAGTAAGGCAGTAGGGGAATAGGGTGCGACCAAGGTGTGGACAGGGCAAGCAAAATATTTGCCTTGACCGGAAATAAGCGGTTTTTTCCCTACTGCCCTACTGCCCTACTGCCCTACTGCCCTACTGCCCTACTGCCCTACCAAGGGCTAACGCTTCATTAAGCTTAATATCCGATAACGGATGAACGAATCCGTCCTGTCGCCGCGTTGACGGCAAATGGCCGGAATCCGCGAGCAGGACACGAGAGCATGTCTTCCCAAAGCGAGAGCCGGTTTTGGGGTAAAGACATGCATGAGAACAAACGATTAAAGCGGTTTTCGCTTTGGATGACGGGCTGCGTGCCCGGGAAAGGATCGGAATGATGGCAAGCCTCGGCGGAGACAATTCTCAAGCCGGTGGGGCTGAAGTCCGTCACGTTCCGGTGCTGATCGCCGAAGTGATCGACGCTCTGAAGCCTGGACCGGGCGCGGTGATTGTCGATGGGACATTCGGCGCCGGTGGATATACGCGCCGCATATTGGAAACGGGCGCCGACGTGATCGCGATTGACCGCGATCCGACCGCGATCGAAGCAGGCCGTGCGATGGAACAGCAGTTTACCGGCAGGCTCACCCTGGTCGAGTCCCGGTTTTCCGCGCTCGATGAAGCCGCCTCGAAGGTCAAGGGAGCAGGCAGCAAGGTGGATGGCGTTGTGCTCGATATTGGCGTGTCGTCGATGCAGATCGATGAAGCCGAGCGCGGCTTTTCCTTCCAGAAGGATGGTCCGCTCGATATGCGCATGTCGAAAAAGGGGCCAAGTGCTGCCGATGTCGTCAACCGTCTCAAGACCGGCGATCTTGCCCGTATCTTCAATTTTCTTGGCGAGGAGCGCCATGCAGGCCGCATCGCGCGCATGATCGACAAGCGCCGCGCCGCGCAGCCCTTCACGCGCACGCTCGATCTCGCCAATGCCATTGAAACGCTTGTGGGGCGCAATCCGAAGGATCGCATTCACCCCGCGACGCGCGTGTTCCAGGCGCTGCGCGTCTATGTGAATGATGAGCTGGGCGAACTGGCGCGGGCGCTGCTTGCCGCCGAACGCATCCTGAAGCCGGGCGGTCGGCTGGTCGTGGTGACGTTCCATTCGCTGGAAGACCGCATGGTGAAGCGCTATTTCGCGGACCGTGCGGGCGGCAGCGCCGGATCGCGGCATATGCCGGAAATGCATGTCCGCCTGCCGAGCTTCACGCCCGCGGTCAAGGGCGCTGTCGGCCCGACAGCCGAGGAAGAAGAACGAAACCCGCGCGCGCGCTCGGCAAAGCTGCGCGCAGGCATCAGGACGGAAAATCCGCCACTGGAAGACGATCTATCGCTTTTCGGACTGCCCAAACTGCCCGAGACGAACGAACTGGCCCGGAGTTGAACGAGTGCTGCGTACTTTCGACATCATCATGATAGCGGCGATGCTGGTGGCGGCGACCGTCACCTACACGATCAAATATGACGCGGAAAAGCAGATCGCGGTCATTGCGAAGCTCAAGCGGCAGATCGAGTCCGAGAAGGACACGATCACGCTTTTGCGCGCCGACTGGGCATTGATGACCCAGCCCGGCCGTTTGCAGAGCCTCGTCGGTGTCTATGAAAAGGAACTCAATCTCCAGCCGATCGAAGCCGAACAGCTTGTCATGGGTGTGGGCGAAATTCCGGAACGCCCCATCGACGATATTCAGAAGATCATCTCCGGCAGCGATGAACTGCTTGCAAGCGGCGTGCTCGAAAAGGATGAGATCACGACCGGCAGCGTCAAGAAGAGCGGGGCGAAGCACTGACCATGCGGCTCAGACCTTTCAGAAAAAAGAATATGCAGGCAGGTGACGGTGTTGAGCCGGTCGGCGATGAAAAGCTGGCCGGCAACATGGCTTTTGTCGGCTCGCGCAAGAAACATGGCAACCGCGCGCGCAACCGCCTGTGGATGGCCATTGCCTGTTTTGTCGGCATCTATGGCGTCATCGGCGGCAAGCTTGTCTATTTCGGCGTCATTGGCGGCGAAAACGAGGATAGTGCGGGGCCTGCCGTCCACCAGCTGGCGTCGCGCCCGGATATTCTCGACCGCAACGGCGAAATTCTCGCCACCGACATCAAGACCGCATCGCTCTATGCCGAGCCGCGCAAGATCGTCGATCCCGACGAAACCGTGGAAATGCTGGCGACGGTGCTGCCCGATCTCGATTGGGAGGCGACCTACAAGCGCCTGAAAAGCGGAGCCGGTTTCGTCTGGATCAAGCGCGGGCTGACGCCGAAGCAGCAGAGCCAGATCATGGCGCTCGGCGTGCCGGGCATCGGTTTTCGCACCGAAAAGCGCCGCTTCTATCCGGGCGGCCCGACCGCTTCGCACATTCTGGGCCTCGTCAATGTCGACAATCAGGGCATTGCGGGCATGGAGAAATATATCGACAGCCAGGGGCTGACCGATCTGCGCTCCGTCGGTCTTGCGACCGGGCAGTCGCTCGAGCCGGTGCGCCTTTCCATCGATATTCGCGTGCAGCACATCATGCGCGACGTGCTGGTCAAGGCCATGGAGCGCTATCGCGCAATCGCCGCCGGCGCGGTGGTGCTGAACGTCAAGACCGGCGAAGTCATCGCCATGTCGTCGGTGCCGGATTTCGATCCGAACAATCCGGTGCATGCGCTGGACAAGGATCGCCTCAACCGCATGTCGGCCGGCACCTATGAAATGGGCTCGACCATCAAGAGCTTCACGACCGCCATGGCGCTCGATTCCGGCAAGTTCACCTTGCAGTCGAAGCTCGATGCCTCGCGTCCGCTGGTGTTCGGCCGCCAGACGATCCGCGACTTCCACGGCAAGGGCCGCTGGCTCACGCTGCCGGAAGTCTTCATCTTCTCGTCCAATATCGGTTCGGGCCGTGAGGCGGATGCCGTCGGCATCGAGGGGCACCGCGCTTTCCTGAAGAAGATCGGCCTTCTCGACCGCATGCAGACGGAACTGCCGGAAGTGGCGCGCCCCGTCGAGCCGCGCGTGTGGAAGAAGGTTCATTCGATGACCATTTCCTTCGGTCATGGCATGATGACGACGCCGCTGCAAACGGCGGTGGGGGCGGCGGCGCTGATGAATGGCGGCAAGCTGATGGAGCCGACTTTCCTGATGCGCACGCAGGCCGAGGCCGACAAGGTGGCCAAGCAGGTTATTCATCCACAGGTTTCCGCGGATATGCGCTATCTCTATCGCCTCAATGCCACCGCCCAGGGCGGCTCCGGCAAGCGGGCGACGGTTCCGGGCTATCGCGTCGGCGGCAAGACCGGCACGGCGGAAAAGGTCGTGCATGGCCGCTACTCGAAAGATGTGCGCTTCAACGCGTTTCTGGCGTCATTTCCGATGGATGACCCGACCTATGTGGTGCTGACCATCATCGACGAACCCAAGCCGGAAGAAGGCAAGTTCAGCGCGACCGCCGGTCTCAATGCAGCGCCGATGGTTTCGGAGATCATCCGCCGATCTGCGTCCTTCCTCGGTGTGAAGCCCGATTTCCAACTCGAAGCCCAGCCGGCAATGGTTAGCAATTTGAGCGGCAGGCCTGATTTTCAACAGGAAGTGCCGCCAGCAATGGTTTCCAACGAATACGACTGATTCGCATAACGCAGCCCTTGCAGCGATACGTACAACTGATCTGGATTTGGTAGGACCATGAAACTGAAGGAAATCGCTCTCTTTAAGGAACTGGCCTCCGGCAATGCCGGCGAGGTGGAGATCGCCGGCGTCACGTCGGACTCCCGCAAGGTCGAACGCGGTTTTCTTTTCGCGGCGCTGAAGGGCGTGAAAGCGGATGGCGCGGCCTTTGCCGCCGACGCCGTCAAGCGCGGCGCAAGCGCCATTATCGCGGGCAAGGATACAGCCATCGCCGATGCGGGCGTGCCGGTCCTGCACGTGGACGATCCGCGCCATGCGCTCGCGATTGCCGCCGCTCAATTTTACGGCAGGCAGCCGGAAGTCATGGTTGCCGTGACCGGCACCAGCGGCAAGACGTCCGTTGCCTCCTTCACGCGCCAGATCTGGGCCTATGCCGGTTTCCCGGCGGCGAATATCGGCACGACCGGCGTGTTCTCGCCGACCCGCAGCGACTATAATTCGCTGACCACGCCCGATCCGGTGGAACTGCATCGCGTTCTGGCAGAGCTTGCCGATGAAGGCGTGACCCATGCGGCCATGGAAGCGTCGTCGCATGGTCTCGACCAGCGCCGCCTGGACGGCGTCAGGCTCGCTGCCGGGGCCTTCACCAATCTCGGCCGCGACCATATGGATTATCACGCGACCGTCGAGGAATATCTGGGCGCGAAGATGCGCCTCTTCAACACGCTTTTGCCGAAGGGCGCGCCAGCCATCATCTTCTCCGACGATCAATTCTCGGCACAGGCCATCGAAGCGGCGACCCTTGCCGGCTGCGACGTGAAGACGGTCGGGCGAAAAGGCAATTTCATCGCCCTCAAGCGCGTGGAGCATGAGCGTTTCCGCCAGCATGTCGAAGTGCGCATCGGTGACGAGATTTTTGAGATCGAACTGCCGCTCGCCGGTGATTTCCAGGTGGCGAATGCGCTGGTCGCGGCAGGGCTTGCCATGGTTACGGGCGTTCCGGCGGCGGCGGCCATGCGCGCTCTGGAACGTCTGAAGGGCGCGCCGGGGCGGCTTGATCTCATCGGCGCGACGGAAGATGGCGCGCCGGCCTATGTCGATTACGCCCATAAGCCGGAGGCGCTGGAAAATGTCCTGACTTCCGTGCGTCCGTTCACGACGGGCCGGGTGATCGTGGTTTTCGGCTGCGGCGGCGACCGCGACAAGGGCAAGCGCCCGATCATGGGCGAGATCGCCTCGCGTCTGGCCGATGTGGCAATCGTCACGGATGACAATCCGCGCTCGGAAGTTCCGGCCCAGATACGCTCTGAAATCATGGTTTCGGCACCGGGCGCAACCGAAATCGGCGATCGCCGCGAGGCGATCTTTACCGCCGTGTCGATGATGCAGCCGGGCGACACGCTGGTCGTTGCAGGCAAGGGGCACGAGGAGGGGCAGATCGTCGGCAACATCACCCTGCCATTCTCCGATCATGCCGAAGTTGCAGCCGCCCTTGCCGCCCGTCTTGAGGAGCGCTCGCAATGAGTGAATGGCTCTGGACATCCGACGATATGGTCGAAGCCATGGAAGGCAGGCCGTTCGGCAACCTTCCCGGCGGCGTAACCGGTATTTCCATCGACAGCCGCTCGCTGAAGCCCGGCGAGGCATTCTTCGCCATCAAGGGCGAACAGTTCGACGGGCACGATTTCGTAACCAGCGCCATGGCCGCCGGTGCGGGTCTTCTTGTGGTGGCGGAGCATCGCCTGCCCGCATTCGGCAATTCCAAGGTGCCGATGATCGTGGTCGAGGATGTGCTCGAGGCCCTGATCAAGCTCGGCATTGCCTCGCGCGCCCGCTCCAAGGCGCAGATCATTGCTGTGACGGGTTCCGTCGGCAAGACGACGACCAAGGAAGCCCTGCGCCATGTGCTTTCGGACGTGGGCAAGGTGCACGCTTCCGTGGCGTCGTTCAACAATCATTGGGGTGTGCCGCTGACGCTTGCGCGCATGCCGGCCGACACGGATTACGGCATCTTTGAAATCGGCATGAACCATCATGACGAAATTCGTCCGCTGGTGAAGATGGTGCGCCCGCATGTGGCGCTGATTACGCTGATTGCACCCGCACATCTTGGTCATTTCGCCAATCTGGAGGAAATCGCCGTCGCCAAGGCCGAGATTTTCGAAGGCATCGTGCCGGGCGGCTACGCGCTTCTCAACCGCGACGACAAGCGCTTCAGGCAGCTGGAGGAACTGGCCGCAAAGGCAGGCGTCGAGCACATTGCCACATTCGGCGAGAATGCCCGTTCCGATTATCGCCTGCGGGAAGTGAAGCTGCATCCCACCTGCTCGTGCATGACGGTGAAGATCGGCACGCATGAGGCTGCGGTCAAGGTCGGGATGCCGGGCCGCCATATCGTGCAGAACATGCTCGCCGTGCTGGGTGCGGCCGATCTGGTCGGGGCGGATATCGCCAAGGTGATGATGGCCATGGCGACGCTGTCCGCCGAGGGCGGCCGCGGCGCGCGCCACGTGCTTCAGCACCCGGAAGGCACCTTCACGCTGATCGACGAGAGCTATAACGCCAACCCGACCTCGATGCGCGCGGCCCTGTCGCTCTTGCATTCCACGACGCCGGAAGGCTCGCGCGGCCGTCGCATCGCGGTTCTGGGCGATATGCTGGAGCTTGGCCGCCAGTCGGGCAAACTCCACGCCGATCTGGCGCGTCCGATCGTGGATGCCGATGTGAATGCGCTTTTTATCGGTGGACCGGACATGTCGGCACTTAAAAATGCCTTGCCGGTTGAAATTCAGACCGAGTACAGGCAAAGCACCGACGAATTGTTGCCGCTGGTGATCAAGGCGGTCCGTCCGGGCGATGTCATCATGGTGAAATCGTCGAAGGGGATCGGCTTTTCCAGGATCGTCAAGGCGCTGATTGCCCAGTTTCCGCCGGTGGAACCCGCGGAATAAGCGGTATTTGAGGGATCTTTCTCCACGATGTTGATGTTTCTCACCTTCTTCGCCGAACATATGACACCGCTCAATGTGTTCCGCTACATTACTTTCCGCACTGGCGGCGCGATGATTACATCGGCGCTGATCGTGTTTCTGTTCGGCCCGTCGATCATCAATTCGCTCCGGGTGCGTCAGGGGAAAGGCCAGCCGATCCGCGCCGACGGTCCGCAGACCCATTTCAAGAAGGCCGGCACGCCGACCATGGGCGGGCTCATGATCATGACCGGCATTCTCGCCTCGTGCCTGCTCTGGGCCAATCTCTCAAGCGTCTATGTCTGGGTCGTGCTGATGGTCACGGTCGGTTTCGGCGCCATCGGCTTTTACGACGATTATCTGAAGGTGACGAAGCAGTCCGACAAGGGCTTTTCCGGCAAGGCGCGTCTGGGCATCGAATTCCTGATCGCCGCCGCCGCCGCTTTCATCATCATGCGGGCAGGGCAGGAGCCGTTCTCCTCCTCGCTGACCTTTCCATTCGCCAAGCAGTTCGTCATCAATCTGAGCTGGTTCTTCATTCCGTTTGCAGCCTTCGTCATGGTCGGCGCGGGCAATGCGGTGAACCTGACCGATGGTCTTGACGGTCTTGCAATCGTTCCGGTCATGGTGGCCGCGGCTTCCTTCGGGTTCATCGCCTATCTTTCCGGCAATGCGATCTTCGCCGATTATCTGCAAATCCATTTCGTGCCGGGCACGGGTGAGCTTGCGGTCGTCCTCGGCGCCGTCATCGGCGCGGGCCTTGGCTTCTTGTGGTTCAACGCACCGCCCGCCGCCATTTTCATGGGCGATACGGGTTCGCTGGCGCTGGGCGGCATGCTCGGCACCGTTGCGGTTGCGACAAAGCACGAAATCGTCCTCGCCATCATCGGCGGCCTGTTCGTCATGGAGGCCCTTTCCGTCATCATTCAGGTTGGTTCCTTCAAGCTGACGGGCAAGCGCGTCTTCCTGATGGCGCCCATCCACCACCATTTCGAAAAGAAGGGCTGGACCGAGAGCCAGGTCGTGATCCGGTTCTGGATCGTCGCGATCATCCTCGCGATGATCGGCCTCTCCACCTTGAAGCTCAGATAACAGGCAAACAGAATGATCCCGATCACCGCCCTCAAGGATAAGACAGTCGCCCTTTTCGGACTGGGCGGGTCGGGCATTGCCACCGCCAGGGCCATTCTTGCCGGCGGGGCGAAGATCATCGCCTGGGACGACAATCCCGACAGCGTTGCCCGTGCCCAGAGCGCGGGCATTGCCACAGGCGATCTCAGGCAGGCCGACTGGTCGCAGTTCGCCGCCTTCGTGCTGTCGCCCGGTGTTCCGCTGACCCATCCAAAGCCGCACTGGACAGTCGACCTGGCCCATGCTGCCGGGGTTGAAATCATCGGCGACGTGGAACTTTTCGTCCGCGAGCGCAATCATATCGCTCCCGATTGCCCGTTCATCGCCATTACCGGCACCAACGGCAAGTCGACGACCACCGCCCTGATCGCCCATATCATCAAGGCTTCCGGTCGCGACATGCAGCTTGGCGGCAATATCGGCACGGCAATCCTGACGCTGGAACCGCCGCGCGCCGACCGTTTCTATGTCGTGGAATGCTCGTCCTACCAGATTGATCTCGCGCCGTCGCTGAACCCGACGGCGGGCATCCTGCTCAATCTGACGCCGGATCATCTGGACCGTCACGGCTCGATGGAAAACTATGCCGCGATCAAGGAACGTCTGGTGGCGGCGAGCGATACGGCGATCATCGGCGTCGATGATCATTATTGCGAGGCCATTGCCGACAGGCTTTATCGCGACGGCGTGGATGTCGTGCGGATTTCCAAGGAAAAGCGGCTCGGCAAGGGCTATTTCGCCGATGGTGCCAAACTGTTCTGGTCGCAGGATGGCGAAATCGACGAAATCGCCTCGCTGGAGGGCATCGGTTCGCTGCGCGGCGCGCATAATGCGCAGAACGCGCTGGCGGCCATTGTCGCCTGTCTGTCCGTCGGTTTGAGCATCGAGGAAATCCATGCCGGGTTGAAGAGCTTTCCGGGCCTTGCCCACCGCATGGAACAGGTGGGACGCCGTGGAAAAGTGCTGTTCGTCAATGATTCCAAGGCGACCAATGCGGAGGCCACAGCGCCTGCATTGTCTTCCTTCCCGCAGAACATCTACTGGATTGCAGGCGGCGTGCCGAAAGCCGGCGGGATTGCCGCTCTGGCAGGGTTCTTCCCGCGGATTGCCAAGGCCTATCTGATCGGCGAGGCCGCGGCACAGTTTGCGGCAACGCTTGGCGATGCGGCGCCGTTCGAGATTTCCGACACGCTTGCGGTTGCCGTTGAACACGCGGCCCACGATGCCGGTAACGATGCCGCGCCCGAGCCGGTCGTGCTGCTGTCGCCAGCCTGCGCGAGCTTCGACCAGTTCCAGAATTTTGAAAAACGCGGCGATGCATTCCGCAGCGCCGTTCTGGCGCTTCCGGGCGCCGAAAGAATTGGAGGGGAAAGCTGATGGTAAGCCGTGTCGATCGCGGTCCTGTCGCCAACTGGTGGTGGACAATAGACCGCTTCTTCCTCGCTGCATGTCTGGCCCTGATGGGGCTTGGCATTCTGCTGTCATTCGCCGCAAGCCCGGCCGTGGCGTCGCGCATCGGGCTGGACAGTTTTCATTTCGTCGAGCGCCAGATTTTCTTCATGCTTCCGGCGGTTGCGGTCATGATCGGCGTGTCGTTTCTCTCGCCGCGCCAGATCCGGCGCTTTGCCTTGATCCTGCTTGGCATTTCGCTCGTGCTCATGGTTGCCGCGCTGTTTTTCGGCATCGAAGTGAAGGGCGCGCGCCGCTGGGTCAATCTGGCGGGCGTCTCCATCCAGCCGTCGGAATTCATGAAGCCCGTTTTCGTGGTGGTTTGCGCCTGGCTGTTCTCGGAGCGCGAACGCGGCGGCGAAATGCCCGGCAATTTTCTTGCCATGCTGCTGTTCGGCACGGTTGCGGCCCTGCTCGTTCTCCAGCCTGACCTTGGCCAGACAATGCTGACCACAGGCACATGGGGGGCCATGTTCTTCCTCGCCGGTCTGCCGATGTTCTGGATTCTGGTCCTGGGCGGGCTTGCGGTTTGCGGCGGCGTTTCGGCCTATTTCATGTTCGATCACGTGGCCGGACGCATCAACCGGTTCCTGACGGGCGAGGGCGACACGTTTCAGGTCGATGCCGGTCGCGAAGCGATCCTGCGCGGCGGCTGGTTCGGGCAGGGGCCGGGCGAAGGAACCGTCAAGCGGATCATTCCCGATAGCCACACCGACTTCATTTTCTCGGTCGCGGCGGAAGAATACGGCATCATCCTGTGCATGATCATCATGCTGCTGTTTGCCTTCATCGTCGTGCGCGGTCTTTCGATCGCGCTGCGCGAGCGCGATCCGTTCACCCGTCTGGCCGTTTCGGGGATCGTCATCCTGTTCGGCTTCCAGTCGATCATCAACATGGCGGTGAACCTGCATCTGATGCCCGCGAAAGGCATGACCCTGCCGTTCATCTCCTATGGCGGTTCCTCGCTCGTCGCCATCGCCATCACGATGGGTATTCTCCTTGCCTTGACACGCCGCCGTCCGGAAGCGCGCATGACCCACACGGTCAGCATGGGCACCGATGTGAACAGGCGCATTCCGGCTTTGTGAGGGCAATATGGGGAAAGGCGTAATCGTACTGGCCGCCGGTGGAACGGGCGGCCATCTGTTTCCGGCGGAAGCGCTGGCGCATGAATTGAAGGCGCGGGGCTGGGACGTCCATCTGGCAACCGATGCGCGCGCCCAGCGTTTCGCAGGCGCGTTTGCGGAAGACCATGTTCATGTCATCCGCTCGGCAACGATTGCAGGCCGCAATCCGATAGCGCTCCTGAAGACTTTCTGGTCGCTGTGGCAGGGCAATCTCGATTCCCGCAAACTGTTCCGCCGGCTGAAACCCAAGCTGGTTGCAGGCTTTGGCGGATATCCGACGCTGCCGCCGCTCTATGCGGCCAGCAACATGAACATTCCGACCATGGTGCATGAGCAGAATGCCGTCATGGGCCGCGCCAATAAAGGGCTGGCCGGTCGGGTGAAGGCCATTGCCGGGGGCTTCCTGCCCGAGACGGGCGGAGCCTATGCCGACAAGACGGTCACGACGGGCAATCCGGTGCGTCCGCCAGTTCTCGCCGCCGCCGGAACGCCCTACAAGCCGGCCAAGGCGGATGAACGTTTCCGCCTGCTGGTCTTTGGCGGCAGTCAGGGCGCGCAGTTCTTTTCAACCGCCATTCCCGCTGCGGTGGCCTTGCTGCCGGAAAAGGATCGGGCGCGGCTTTTGATTACGCAGCAGGCCCGCAAGGAAGACGAGGCCGCTGTTCGTGAGGCGTACAAGAAGCTCGGCATTCCCGCCGATGTCGCGCCGTTCTTCAACGATATGCCCGCGCGCATGGCGGATGCCCAGTTCGTGATTTCGCGCTCCGGTGCTTCCACCGTTTCCGAGATCACGGTGATCGGTCGCCCGGCCATGCTGGTGCCGTTTCCGCATGCGCTCGATCACGATCAGGCGGCGAATGCGGCAGCGCTTGCGGCTGTGGGCGGTGGTGAGGTTGTGCGCCAGTCGGAATTGTCGCCCGAACGCCTGGCGACGATACTCCAGGCCGCGATGAACGAGCCCGAACGTCTCGAAATACAAGCAAAAGCTGCAAAAAGCGTTGGTAAGCCCGATGCAGCGCGGTTGCTTGCCGATCTCGCAGAGGCTATTGCAGCGGGTAAATCTGTTCAGGAATTCAAAGAAGGAAACCGGCCATGAAAATGCCGCTGAATATCGGGCTTGTCCATTTCATCGGAATTGGCGGCATCGGCATGAGCGGTATTGCCGAAGTGCTGCATAATCTGGGCTATAAGGTGCAGGGCTCGGACCAGTCCGACAGCGCCAATGTGCAGCGCCTGCGCGAGAAGGGTATCGAGGTTTTTGTCGGCCACAAGGCTGAAAACATCGGCGATGCCGAAGTGGTCGTGGTTTCGACGGCAATCAGGAAGAACAATCCCGAGCTGGTTGCCGCGCGCGAAAAGCTGCTGCCTGTCGTGCGCCGCGCCGAAATGCTGGCCGAGCTGATGCGCTTCCGTCGCGCGGTCGCGATTGGCGGCACGCATGGCAAGACCACCACGACCTCGATGGTTGCCGCCTTGCTCGACGCCGGGCACCTTGATCCGACCGTCATCAATGGCGGCATCATCAACGCCTATGGCACCAATGCCCGCATGGGCGATGGTGACTGGATGGTGGTGGAAGCCGACGAAAGCGACGGCACATTCCTGAAGCTTCCCGCCGATATTGCCGTCGTCACCAATATCGACCCGGAGCATCTCGATCATTACGGCAATTTCGATGCCGTGCGCGCGGCTTTCCGCCAGTTCGTCGAGAATGTGCCTTTCTACGGTTTCGGCGTGATGTGCCTCGATCATCCGGAAGTGCAGGCTCTGGTGAGCCGCATCGAGGATCGCCGCATCATCACCTACGGTCAGAACCCGCAGGCCGAAGTGCGTTTCGTCAATCATCGCATGGAAGGGGCCGCGAGCCTGTTCGACGTGGTGATCCGCTCCCGCAAGGGCGAGACGATTGAGATCAACGATCTGCGCCTGCCGATGCCGGGCCAGCACAATGTGTCCAATGCGACGGCGGCAATCGCCGTTGCGCATGAACTGGGTATCTCTGCCGATGATATTCGTCGCGGCCTCGGCTCGTTCGGCGGTGTGAAGCGTCGCTTCACCCATACGGGCACGTGGAACGGCGTCGAGATATTCGACGATTACGGCCATCACCCGGTTGAAATCCGCGCCGTGCTGAAAGCCGCGCGTGAGGCCGCGAAGGGTCGCGTTGTCGCCATCGTGCAGCCGCACCGCTTCACGCGCCTGGCAAGCCTGTTCGACGAATTCGCGGCATGTTTCAACGATGCCGATACGGTCATCGTGGCGCCGGTCTATACGGCCGGCGAAGATCCGATCGAAGGCGTCAATTCCGAGGCGCTCGTATCGCGCATCAAGACGGCTGGCCATCGCGATGCGCGCTATGCAGGCGGGCCGGAAGCGCTGGCGCCATTGGTTGCCTCCATCGCGGAGCCCGGCGATTTTGTCGTGTGCCTCGGCGCGGGCAATATCACGCAATGGGCCTATGCATTGCCGAAGGAACTGGCCGAGCAGGGTAAGAAGTAAGATGGAAAGCGGCGAGACGCTTCTGAAGAAGCTTGACGGCAAACTGTCGGGCCTGCGTGGCCGGCTGACGCCCGATGCGGGCATGGACAAGATCACCTGGTTCCGCGCCGGCGGACCGGCACAGGTTCTGTTCCAGCCTGCCGACGAGGAAGACCTTGCCGCATTTCTGAAAGCCGTGCCGGAGGAGATACCGCTTCTCGTGGTCGGCATCGGCTCCAATCTTCTGGTGCGCGACGGCGGCGTGCCCGGCTTTGTGGTTCGGCTGTCGGCGAAAGGTTTTGGCGAGGTCGAGCAGGTTTCCCGGACGCAGTTGCGGGCTGGGGCGGCGACGCCTGACAAGCGCGTGGCTGCGGCAGCGCTCGAAGCGGGACTGGCGGGGTTCCATTTCTATCACGGCATTCCCGGCGGCATTGGTGGCGCCTTGCGCATGAATGCGGGCGCGAACGGTGTCGAAACGCGTGAGCGCGTGGTGGAAGTGCGCGCGCTTGATCGCAAGGGCGAGGTGCATGTGCTGTCCAATGCCGATATGGGCTATGCCTATCGCCATTCTGCGGCGTCGCCGGACCTGATCTTCACGTCGGTCCTGTTTGAGGGCGTGCCGGGCGATCGCGAGGAGATCCGCCGCGCGATGGACGAGGTGCAGCATCACCGCGAGACGGTGCAGCCGGTGCGCGAGAAGACGGGCGGATCGACCTTCAAGAACCCGGAAGGCACATCGGCCTGGAAGGAAATCGACAAGGCGGGCTGTCGCGGCTTGCGTGTCGGCGGTGCGCAGATGTCTGAAATGCACTGCAATTTCATGATCAATACCGGCACCGCAACCGGGCATGATCTGGAGACTTTGGGCGAAACGGTTCGCGCCAGGGTTTTCGAAAATTCGGGCATTCGCCTTCACTGGGAAATCAAACGTCTCGGTTTGTTCCGCGAGGGCGAGCCGGTTGAAGCATTTCTCGGCAAGTTCCGATAAAAAAGTTGCCCGGATTTTCTACCTGAAATTCCGGGCTTTTTTGCCTTCACAAGCGACACGTAAGGTTCGTCCCTTCCTATAGGGTCTTGTCACGGAATCAATCCTCTGATTCTTTAGGGTTAACCACACAGTGATTTGATTCGGCAGGATTTTCCTGCCGCGGGTGCCTGCGGCCTGTGCTGCTGGGTTGTCTGGATTCTGTTTAATCGATGCGCAGGGGATTGCGCAGAGGGGATGCGAACATGACGGGAAAGCACGTCGCCGTTTTGATGGGCGGTTTCTCTTCGGAGCGTCCCGTCAGCTTGTCTTCCGGAACAGCTTGCGCCGCGACCCTTGAGGAGCGCGGCTATCGCGTGACGCGCATCGACGTGGATCGCAATGTCGCAAGCGTTCTTGCCGAGTTGAGGCCCGATGTCGCGTTCAATGCGCTGCATGGTCCCTTCGGTGAGGACGGCGCCATCCAGGGCGTCCTTGAATATCTCCAGATTCCCTACACGCATTCGGGCGTGCTTGCTTCCGCTCTTGCCATGGACAAGGATCGCGCCAAGAAGGTTGCGGCTGCGGCGGGTGTCGCGGTTGCGCCGTCACGTCTCATGAACCGTTTCGACATCGGCATGGAACACCCGATGGAGCCGCCTTATGTGGTAAAGCCGGTGCGCGAGGGGTCGAGCTTCGGTGTCGTCATCGTCAAGGAGGATCAGTCGCATCCGCCGCAGGTCATCGGTTCCGCCGACTGGAAATATGGCGATGAGGTCATGGTCGAGGGCTATATTGCCGGGCGCGAATTGACCTGTGCCGTGATGGGCGATCGCGCCATGGACGTGTGCGAGATCATTCCGATCGGCCATCAGTTCTACGACTATGATTCAAAATATGTTGCAGGCGCGTCATCTCACGTGTGTCCGGCAAAAATTTTACCAAATATTTACCAAAAAATACAAACAATGGCCCTTACGGCGCATCGGGCAATCGGGTGTCGGGGCGTAAGCCGGTCGGACTTCCGTTTCGATGACCGTTTCTCCGAAAATGGCGAGGTTATCTGGCTGGAAATCAATACCCAGCCGGGGATGACTCCGACCTCGCTCGTGCCCGATATCGCCAAGGCGGCCGGTATCTCTTTCGGTGAATTGTTGAGTTGGATGGTGGAGGACGCGTCTTGTTTGCGTTGAACGGAAAATCGGACGGATATGGGCGCTCGGGCTCGATGCGGGATGCATCGGGTGCGATGGGTGTCGCTTTTGTCCTGCCGCGCTTTCTGCGCAAGCCGTTCCGCTTTGCCGTCCGTCTCTTCCAGGGCAATGTCAACATTCCACGCCATGCCGGTACGGTCGGCATGCTGGGTTTTCTCGGCGCGACCGGCCTTTATGGCATGGCGGTCGGCGGGCATACGCCCGAGGTCGTCAAGGCGACCGCCTCCACGCTCGGTTTCGCAATCGAGGATGTGAAGGTCGTCGGCAATAACGAAACCTCCGATATCGATGTTCTGGGCCAGCTCGATCTCGACGGCGAAACCTCGCTCGTCGGCCTGAGCGCCGAAGGGGCACGCCAGTCCATCGACAAACTGCCCTGGGTGGAAAGCGCGGAAGTGCGCAAGGTCTATCCAGGCACGATCCTCGTCTCGCTTCAGGAGCGCAAGGCCTTTGCGATCTGGCAGAACGACAAGGAACTTTCGCTGATCGATGCCGCAGGCGACGCCATCGTTCCGTTCCGCCCCGGCCGTTACAATTCGCTGCCGCTTGTCGTGGGCGCGGGCGCTGAAAAGAAGGTCAAGGGTTTCGTGGACGAGATTGCCGCCTATCCGGGATTGGCCGGAAAGGTTCGCGCCTATATCCGCGTCGGCGATCGCCGCTGGGACCTGCTTCTGGACAATGGCGTGCGCATCATGCTGCCGGAAACCGATCCGCTGAAGGCGCTGGCGCAGGTCGAGAAGCTCGATCAGCAGAAGCATCTTCTGTCCCGCGATATTGCCGCGGTCGATCTTCGCCTGGAAGATCGTGTGACGGTTCAATTGACCGCAACCGGCATGGAACAGCGCCAGAAGTTTCTGGCGGAGCGTAAAAAAGAACTATCCCGCACGGGGAAACGCGTATGAGTATTCTTGGCGGCAAGGGATCATCACAAGGCGGGACCGCAGGGCGCAAGGTGCGCCTGTTGACGGTTCTGGATGTCGGGTCGAGCAAGGTTTCCTGCGTCATCGCAAGGCTGCGCCCGCATGAAGGCGGCGCGCTGCTGCCGGGGCGCACGCACCGCATGGAAGTGCTGGGCATCGGCCATCAGCGTTCGCGCGGCGTCAAGTCGGGCGTCATCATCGATCTCGATGCGGCCGAGCAGTCGATCCGCCTTGCGGTCGATGCGGCAGAGCGCATGGCCGGCCTGACGGTCGACAGCCTTATCGTCAATATTTCGGCCGGTCGCCTCAAGAGCGAAACCTTCACGGCTAGCGTCAATCTGGGCGGCCATGAGGTCGAGCAGACCGATATTCGCCGTGTTCTGGCGGCTGGCGCAAAGCAGGCGCTCGCCGCCGAACGCCACCTCGTTCATTCGCTGCCGGTCGGCTATACGCTCGATGGCGAACGCGGCATTCGCGATCCGCTCGGAATGCTGGGCGACAGTCTTGGCGTCGACATGCATGTGCTGACCGCCGATGCGGCGCCGCTGCGCAATCTGGAGCTTTGCATCAATCGCTGCCACCTTTCGGTGGAAGCCATCGTCGCGACGCCTTATGCGAGCGGCCTTGCGGCTCTGGTCGGTGACGAAGCGGAGATGGGCGCGGCCTGCATCGACATGGGTGGCGGCACGACGACGATTTCCGTCTTCTCCGAAGGCAAGTTTATCCACGCCGATGCAGTGGCTATCGGCGGCAATCACGTGACGATGGATGTGGCGCGCGGCTTCTCCACCCGGATGGAAGACGCCGAACGCCTGAAGGTCATGTATGGCTCCGCCCTGCCGAGCGCTGCCGATGACCGTGACCTCATCTCCGTTCCGCCCATCGGCGACGATGAGCGGGATGTACCCAATCAATATCCGCGCTCGGTACTGACGCGGATTATCCGTGCAAGAGTGGAAGAGACGCTGGAACTGGTGCGCGACAGGCTGAACCAGTCGGGCCTTGGACATATTGTCGGCAAGCGCGTGGTTCTGACCGGCGGCGCAAGCCAGCTGCCGGGAATGCCCGAGGCTGCCAGGCGGATCCTTGCAAGAAATGTACGAATCGGGCGTCCTCTAGGAATAGCGGGATTGCCTGAGGCGGCTAAGGGGGCAGCTTTTGCCGCGACCGTTGGACTTCTGATCTACCCGCAGGTGGCCGGGATAGAAGAACGGTCGGTGAAAGCAGCGTCCTCCGGTCTCATGACCGGTACGGGTGGGCGCATTCAACGTGTCAGCCAATGGCTGAAAGAGAGTTTCTGAGTAGCAAGTATTGTGTAAGCTGTTGAAATAGCGTGTTGAATTAGCATGTCGACTTATTGGGGCGTGACCATCTGGGTAACAACCAATCCACACCGCGGCGGCGAAGCGGTGGTAAGGCTTAAGAGGAACAAGGACCTATGACTATCAATCTGCAAAAGCCGGATATCACCGAGCTGAAGCCCCGCATCACCGTATTCGGTGTCGGCGGCGGCGGCGGCAATGCGGTCAACAACATGATCAATGCCGGTCTGCGCGGCGTGGATTTTGTCGTGGCCAACACCGACGCTCAGGCTTTGACGATGTCGAAGTCCGAACGCATGATCCAGCTCGGCGCTGCCGTCACTGAGGGTCTTGGTGCTGGTTCCCAGCCAGAGGTTGGCCGTGCGGCTGCTGAAGAATGCATCGACGAAATCGTCGATCACCTGAACGGCACGCATATGTGCTTCGTGACCGCAGGCATGGGCGGCGGCACCGGCACCGGCGCTGCGCCGGTCGTGGCGCGCGCTGCCCGCGAACGCGGTATCCTCACCGTCGGCGTCGTGACCAAGCCTTTCCACTTCGAAGGCGCCCGCCGCATGAAGACAGCCGATCTCGGCATCGAAGAACTGCAGAAGAATGTCGATACGCTTATCGTCATTCCGAACCAGAACCTCTTCCGCATCGCCAATGACAAGACCACCTTCGCCGATGCTTTCGCAATGGCCGACCAGGTGCTCTATTCGGGTGTTGCCTGCATCACCGATCTGATGGTCAAGGAAGGCCTTATCAATCTCGACTTCGCCGACGTTCGTTCGGTGATGCGCGAGATGGGCAAGGCCATGATGGGCACGGGCGAAGCGTCCGGCGAAGGCCGCGCAATGGCTGCCGCAGAAGCGGCAATCGCCAATCCGCTGCTCGACGAAACCTCGATGCGCGGCGCGAAGGGCCTGCTGATCTCGATCACCGGCGGTCGCGACATGACCCTGTTCGAAGTCGATGAAGCTGCGACCCGCATTCGCGAGGAAGTCGATCCGGATGCGAACATCATCCTCGGCGCAACCTTCGACGAAGGCCTCGAAGGCGTCATCCGCGTTTCTGTCGTCGCTACCGGTATCGATAAGCAGTTAGGAGACGCGGCGCCTGCGCCGCTGGAATTTCGCCAGCCGGTAAAGCAGACCGCCCAGGTGAAGCCGATGGCTCCGCATGGCGCACTTCGTCCGCCGGTCGTTGAACAGCCGCGTCAGGTTGACCCGATTGCCCAGGCGATCCAGTCCGCCGAAGCCGAAGTGCCAGCCGCACCGGCTGCGCCCGCCGCTTCCGCCGAGCCGGAATTCCGCCCGCAGAGCCGCATCTTCCAGGCGCCTGCACCGGAATCCTTCGAACGCGCGCCGGTTGCCCGTGCACCGATGCCGCAGGCGCCGGCAGGGCATCAGGCCGCACAGCAGCAGGCCTATCAGCAGCCGCAGATGCATGAACAGCCGGTTCGCGAACCGCGCCCGGCGCCGCGCATGCCTGCCGTGTCTGATTTCCCGCCGGTTGCCCAGGCCGAAATCAATGCCCGTCGCGCGCCGCAGCAGCCCGTACAGGAAGAGCCGCGCGGCCCGATGAGCCTTCTCAAGCGCCTGACCCATGGTCTGTCGCGCCGCGATGAAGATCAGCCTGCAGCCCGTCTGGAACCGGCGCAGCATCGTGAACCCGGCATGCGCCCGGCCGAACGCCGCGCCCCGCAGCAGGATGCGTCGATCTATGCACCGCGCCGCGGCCAGCTTGACGATCAGGGCCGTCCGCAGCCGCGTGCGGCTTCGGAAGAAGACCAGCTCGAAATCCCGGCTTTCCTGCGCCGTCAGTCGAACTGAGCCATTTCGCACAATGCAGAAGAAGGCCGCGGGTAACTCCCGCGGCTTTTTCGTTGCAGTAAACACAATCCGGGCATTCGTAAGAAAGCGTGATTTTGTTCAGGTCGCGCAACTCATTATTTTAGCGGCAATGGGGTTCGGGTTGGGCAGCACAAGTTTGTGACCCTTCTGTATTTCCTGTCGCAATTTTAGCCATATCTATCCATATAGACATTGGGAATTGCGAAATGGGCTGTGTTGAAATTCTGTTTGAGCAGCCTGTGTCCGTTTTATTCAGCAGATTGGAACTGTCTTGAGCGCTTATCAAAAGACAATTGGTCGTGCGGTCACGCTTTCGGGTGTCGGCGTTCATGGCGGGGCTCCGGCTTCGGCGACGTTCTTTCCCGCCGATGCCGATACGGGAATCACATTTCAACGGTCCGATCTGAAAGGCAAGGCCCCAGAAGTACGCGCCCATGTTTCGCAGATCGGCGCGGCGGACCTGTGCACCTCGCTTGGCCCGAAAGAATCCAAGATCGATACGGTCGAGCACCTGATGGCGGCAGTCGCCGCTCTCGGTATCGACAATCTTGTCGTGGAAGTCGATGGACCGGAAGTTCCCATTCTCGACGGTACGTCTGCCCGTTTTATCGAAGCGCTCGACGAGGCAGGTGTCGTCACGCAGCAAGCAAAGCGGCGCTTCATTCGTATTCTCAAGACCGTGCGCGTCGAGGCCGGCGGCTCATGGGGGGAATTCCGCCCCTTCGCCGGGACGCGATTTGAAGTCGAGATCGACTTCGAGTGCCCTTTGATCGGGCGACAGAAATTTGCCGGAGATGTGGACGAGGCGACCTTCCGCAAGGAACTGTCCACCGCGCGTACCTTCGGCTTCATGAAGGATGTGGAACGGCTCTGGGCATCGGGCCATGCGCTGGGGTCGTCGCTCGACAATTCGCTCGTCATCGGTGACGACAATTCGGTCATCAATCCCGGCGGCCTGCGTTTCAAGGACGAGTTCGTCCGTCACAAGACGCTCGACGCCGTTGGCGATCTTGCGCTGGCGGGCCTTCCGTTCATCGGTTGCTTCCGTTCTTATCGCAGCGGCCACAGGCTGAATGCGGAAACGGTGAAGGCGCTGCTGTCCGACAAGACGGCGTTCGATATTGTCGAGGCCTCCGGTGTTCGCCGCAATTCCAGCGCGTCCGATTTCGTGGCCGTCAAACCGAATATCGCCGCGCCCTGGGCGCTCTGACATCAGGCAGAAAAAGGTGCATATCGGCTCATGGCCTTAATTGAGCCGTGTTCGCCGGTTCACCTCGCAATCGAGTCGGTGCGCCGTTCAGCGGTGGATTGATCGGGGAATATCCACCCATGCGGGTGGCCAATACCGGGGACAATTCACACTGGTTCTGCGTTTCGATCAGCCGTCCGGCGGATTTCAGGCCACTAGACGATTGCCGATTTCGCCTGCATGTGGTTTATGGACGGCCAAAACGGCGTCAGCTATGTTGGTACATTCGCTGAAGCTGAATGATTTGTATGGATGGAGCAGCCATGCGGTGCTAGAAGCACGGCAACTCCAATCAGGAATGACGCTGCCAGAAGGTCGGAGACCGCATGACGAGTTTCAAATTCAAGGGTGTGACGAAAACCGCGCTGCTGACCGGCGCCATCGCCGTTCTGATCCCGCTCGCCGGTTGTGCCAGCAAGGACGACGACATCGATCTCACCAAATATGTCGAGACGATCGATCCTGCCGACAAACTCTATAATGAAGGTCTTGCCAATCTGGATGCGGGCCGCCTCGATGAAGCCGCGAAGAAGTTCGCCGCCATCGATCGTCAGCACCCCTACACGGAATGGGCACGCAAGGCGCTTGTGATGGCTGCCTTCACCAATTACCGCAAGGGCAATTACGAAGAAGCGATCTCGATGGCAAAGCGTTACAACACGCTTTACCCGACTTCGCCTGAATCCGCTTATGCCTATTACATTATCGGTCTTTCCTATTTCCGCCAGATCCCGGACGTGACCCGCGATCAGGCTGCAAGCCGCCGCGCAATCGCTGCGATGCAGGAAGTGGTCGATCGCTTCCCGGATTCCGAATATACGGATGACGCCAAGGCCAAGATCCGCTTTGCCCGTGACCAGCTGGCCGGCAAGGAAATGCAGGTCGGCCGCTACTATCTGGAACGCAAGGAATATCTGGCGGCCATCAAGCGCTTCCGCGGCGTGGTCGAGGAATATTCCAACACCCGCCAGGTGGAAGAAGCGCTGGCCCGTCTCGTCGAAGCCTATTATGCGCTTGGCCTGACCTCGGAAGCCCAGATGGCCGCTTCGGTTCTCGGCAAGAACTATCCGGACAGCCAGTGGTACAAGGACAGCTACAAGCTTTTGCAGAGCGGCGGTCTTCAGCCGCGTGAAAATGGCAATTCGTGGCTGGCCAAGGCTTCGTCGCTCATCACCGGCGGCGGCTCATAAGCTGATTCTCACATGCTGTCGCACCTGTCGATCCGCGATATTGTTCTGATTGAAAGGCTCGACATCGAGTTCAAGACGGGCTTGTCCGTGCTTACCGGGGAAACCGGGGCGGGCAAGTCCATCCTGCTCGATTCGCTGTCGCTGGCCCTTGGCGCGCGCGGCGACGCCTCACTGGTGCGTCATGGCGCCGATCAGGGGCAGGTGACAGCGGTGTTCGATGTTCCGGGTGGACATCCCGCCCGGAATTTTCTGCGCGATAACGGGTTCGACGATGATGGCGACATCATCCTGCGTCGCCTCCAGATGGGCGATGGCCGCACGCGCGTCTTCATCAACGATCAGGCGGCAAGCGTAGCACTTCTGCGTGAACTTGGGCGCAGGCTGGTGGAAATCCACGGCCAGCACGATGACCGTGCGCTGATCGATACCGATCTTCACCGTACATTGCTGGATGCTTTCGGCGGCCTGGAACCAGAGGCCGCAGTGGTTCGCGAGCGCCATAGGGCCTGGCGCGATGCGGAAACCGCACTGGCCAGGCATCGCGCCCGCGTCGAGCAGGCCGAGCGTGAAGGCGATTATCTGCGTTCCTCGGTTGAAGAACTGACCAAGCTCGATCCGCAGCCGGGCGAGGAAGAAGAACTCGCCGAACGCCGCGCGATCATGATGAAATCCGAAAAGATCGCCGGTGACGTGAACGAAGCCGGTGAGCTTCTTTCGGGGCAGGGCTCGCCCGTGCCGACGCTTGCGAGCCTTGTGCGCCGTCTGGAGCGCAAGATTCCGGAAGCGCCGCACCTTTTGGAGCCGGTCTGCAAGGCAATCGACGAAGCGCTCAACAGTCTGGCTCTCGCGCAGGATGGTATCGATCATGCGATGCGCGAGATCGATTTCGATCCGCGCGTGCTGGAACAGGTCGAGGAGCGGCTTTTTGCGCTCCGCGCTGCCGCGCGCAAATATTCTGTCGCGGTGGAGGGTCTGCCCGCTCTGCGGGACAAGATGGATGCCGATCTTGCCGATCTCGATGCGGGCGCGGAAAAGCTCATCCAGCTTGAAAGTCAGGCGTCTGAATTGCGGGCTGCCTATGATGCAGCGGCAGCCGGGCTTTCAGCCTCGCGGAAAGAAGCGGCGGAGCATCTGAAGGCTGCCGTGATGGCCGAACTGCCGGCGCTCAAGCTGGAACGCGCTGAATTCATCGTCGAAATGACGACCGATGCGGAAGCCCGCGCGGCGGAAGGCATCGATACGGTTGAATATTGGGTGCGCACCAATCCGGGCACACGCGCCGGGCCGATGATGAAGGTCGCCTCCGGCGGCGAGCTTTCGCGTTTCCTTCTGGCGCTGAAGGTAGCGCTTGCGGATCGCGGTTCTGCGCCGACGCTCGTATTCGATGAAATCGACACCGGCGTGGGCGGTGCGGTGGCGGATGCCATCGGCCAGCGCCTTGCCCGGCTTTCCGGTCGTGTGCAGGTGCTTTCCGTTACCCATGCGCCGCAGGTGGCGGCCCGCGCCTCCACCCATTTCCTGATTGCCAAATCCGCAACCGATGAAGATCGTATGGCGACGTCGATCCGATCCATCGGGGTGGACGAGCGGCAGGAAGAGATTGCCCGTATGCTGGCCGGCGCCAGCATCACCGATGAAGCGCGTGCCGCTGCTGAGCGGCTGCTTGCCGAGAATAGTGCGCTGGCTATTTAAAAGCCTGTCAGCAGTCACTGTGCAGTTCGCTGTTTTCGTAGGCGCAGCCGTATTTCTTGGTTATGTTGGGCAAAATTGAATCAGCAGGTTTTGCTCCGCTTATGACCGATATTCCCGTCGAAAAATTGACCGAGCCTGAAGCCATTTCCGAACTGGAGCGGCTGGCGCGCGAAATTGCTCATCATGACGAGCTTTATCATGCCAATGACCGGCCAGAGATTTCGGATGCCGCGTATGATGCGCTGAAGCGGCGCAACGATGCAATCGAAGCGCGCTTTCCGCATCTGGTGCGGGCTGACAGCCCCTCCTTGCGGGTCGGCACTGCGCCGGTTTCCAAATTCGCCCAGATAGTCCATGCGCGCCCGATGCTCTCGCTCGGCAATGCGTTTTCGGATGAGGATGTGCGTGATTTCGTCGGCAGCGTCTATCGCTTTTTGGGGCAATTGCCGGATAATTCCATCGCCTTTACCGCCGAACCGAAGATCGACGGGCTTTCCATGTCGATCCGTTATGAGAACGGAATTCTGGTGAGCGGCGCGACGCGCGGGGACGGCACGACCGGCGAGAATGTGACGGCAAATATTCGCACCATTGCAGAAATTCCGAACAGACTTCCGGCGGGTGCGCCTTCCGTCGTGGAAGTACGCGGCGAGGTCTATATGGCCAAGAGCGACTTCCTCGCGCTCAACGAGCAGATGGCAGCCGAAGGCAAGCAGACTTATGTGAACCCGCGCAACACGGCGGCAGGTTCGCTGCGCCAGCTTGACGCCAAGGTGACGGCGAGCCGCAAGCTCAAATTCTTTGCCTATGCCTGGGGTGAAATGTCGGACATGCCTGCCGATACGCAGCATGGCATGGTTGAGATTTTCCGCGCATGGGGTTTCCCGGTCAATCCGCTGACCAGGCGGCTGCATAGCGCGGATGAGCTTCTTGCGCATTACCGCGCCATCGGCCTTGAGCGAGCGCAGCTCGATTATGATATTGACGGCGTCGTCTACAAGGTTGACCGGCTGGACTTGCAAACGCGGCTCGGTTTCCGCTCCCGCAGCCCGCGTTGGGCGATTGCGCACAAGTTTCCGGCAGAACAGGCTACGACGATCCTGCGGGACATTGACATTCAGGTCGGGCGCACCGGCGCAATGACCCCGGTTGCGCGACTGGAGCCGATCACTGTCGGCGGCGTGGTTGTCACCAATGCCACGCTGCACAATGAAGACTATATCAAGGGCATCGGCCTCAAGGGCGAGCGCATCCGCGCGGATGAGCATGATATCCGCATCGGCGATACGGTCATCGTGCAGCGCGCGGGCGATGTTATCCCGCAGATTGTCGATGTGGTGCTGGAAAAGCGTCCGGCCAATGCCGTGCCTTTCCAGTTCCCGCATGTGTGCCCGGTCTGTCACAGCCATGCCGTGCGCGAAGAGGGGGAGGCGGTCTATCGCTGCACCGGCGGTCTGACCTGTGCGGCGCAGGCGGTCGAGCGCATTCGTCATTTCGTATCGCGCAACGCTTTCGATATTGAAGGCCTTGGTGAAAAGCAGGTTGAGTTCTTCTTCCACGCCGAAGATGACAGCCTGAAGATCAAGTCGCCTGCGGATATCTTCACGCTGCAAAAGCGGCAGGCGGGGTCTCTCAAGAAGCTTGAAAACATCGAAGGCTTTGGCGCGACGTCCGTGAAGAAGCTTTATGACGCGATCAATGACCGGCGTGAGATTGCCTTGCATCGCTTTTTGTTCGGCCTCGGCATCCGTCATGTGGGCGAGGTGAATGCCAAGCGTTTTGCGCGGGCCTATCTGTCTTATGCCGCCTTTGAAAAAGCTGCACAGGAGGCTGTGCCGCCGAAAGAAGGCGACCGTGCCGACAAGGGCAATGAAGCCTGGCAGGAACTGATTGCGGTTGAGGGCATCGGTTCCATTGTTGCCGAAGCGGTCGTGGATTTTTATGCCGAGCCGCATAATGCGCAAGTGCTGGCGGCTCTTCTCGCGGAAGTGACGCCGCTTGATGAGGAAGCGCGCGTTTCCACCGGCTCGCCGGTTGAAGGCAAGACGGTGGTTTTTACCGGCAGTCTGGAGCGCATGTCGCGCGATGAGGCCAAGGCCATGGCCGAGCGCTACGGGGCAAAGACCGCCGGTTCCGTGTCGAAGAAGACTGATCTCGTGGTGGCCGGTCCGGGGGCGGGGTCCAAGCTTGCCAAGGCATCGGAACTGGGCATCGAAGTGATCGATGAAGATGCGTGGTTCACACTGGTTGGAGAAGCATGATGGCTCCTTTCAGCGGTTTTGGTGAAAAAGCGATCCCGTTTCTGAAAGCGCTGGATTTTCACCAGAACCGGGAATGGTTTGTCGAAAACAAGGATCTCTTCGAACAGCAATTGAAGGATCCGCTTGGCGATCTGGTCGACGAACTGACGGGTCGTTTCGAAAAGGCCGGTCTGCCGTTCAAGGGCGACCGGGTGAAATCGCAGTTTCGCATCAAGCGCGATACGCGGTTTTCCAAGGACAAGGCCCCCTATAACCGTCACCTGTCCGCGTTGCTGTCACGATCGGGCACGAAATGGGACGAGAGCGGGTGTTTTTATGTCTGCATCGGCCTGCCGGGTGTTCGCGACTGCTATGCCTGTGTTGCCTGGTGGGGGCCGCGAAAAGAACTGCTTCTGGCTATACGCACATCGATTGCCGAAAAGCCGGAAGAATTCCGCGCCATGGTCGCGAAACTCAAGAAAAACGGTTTGAAGATCAGCGATTATGATCGGCTGAAACGCACGCCGCGTGGTTTCGAGGCCGTCACCGATGATGATCTGCTGGAAGCAATTCGCAATCGGCATTTCTCCGTGCGGATGGAAATCGATCCTGCAACGATTACCAATCCCGATCTGGCGGATCGCCTTGTCGACTTTACCGAACGGGCGCGTCCGCTTGTCGACTGGATGCACACAATCGAAAAGACCGTTCCGCAACAATCATGATCGTTCATGAATGTATCAGCCGAATTCATGAGTGATGCGCAAATGCGGCATCCCTATTTAATAGTATGATTTTTGGGAAGCCGTATTCCAACAGGCAACAGAATTTCCTAGTTACTCTTCGTTCGGAGGAGTGAATATTCGTGGATCAGACTTTTCGGCCCGTCAGGGCTTCAGCGCGCGCCGATATTCTTGACGGTGTCCGGCGCGGACTTCCGCTTGTGGTTGCCGGGGCGCCCTTTGGCCTGCTGTTTGGCGCACTTGCCGTCGATAACGGATTGTCGCTCGCCGAAGCGGTGTTCATGAGTGCCGTCATCTATGCGGGCGCCAGCCAGATGGTGGGGCTTGATCTGTTCGGCCAGAACATCGCGCCATGGATGATCGTCATGTCGATCTTTGCCGTCAATTTCCGGCATGTGCTTTATTCCGCAACCACGGGGCGGCGTATCCGTCATTTCAAGCCATGGCAGAAGGCGCTGGCCTTTTTCGTTCTGGTGGACATTCAGTATGCGGAAGTGGAACAGCGGGCGGAAGCCGGAAAGCCAGTCACCTTCGTCTGGTATATGGCATTAGGGCTGACGTTTTATCTGACATGGGTTCTGGAAGCGCTGATCGGCGGGCTGTTCGGCAATCTCATTACTGATCCCTATGCCTTTGGCATCGACTTCCTGCTGCCGATCTATTTTCTGGGCATGGTGATGAGTTTTCGCCATCGGCAGAACTGGCTGCCGGTTGTCATCGTCAGCGCGATTTCCGCCGTCGCGGCCTACAAATTCGTGGGCTCTCCGTGGCATGTTTCGCTGGGGGCGCTGGGCGGCATTGCGCTTGCGGCAATTATCGCCAAGCCACGCGAAGGGGAGGCGTAAATGTCCACCACGATCTGGATCATTCTCGCGGGCGCGCTTTGCACCTATCTCACCCGTATTGGCGGGCATCTGGTGCTGTCACGTTTCAGCCGCGTGCATTATCGGGTGGAAGCGGCGCTCAATGCCGTGCCGGCGGCCGTTCTGACGGCCATTGTGGCCGCGCCTGCTTCGGATCACGGCTGGCGGGAACTGCTGGTGCTCGCGGTCTGTATCGTGCTTTCGCTGCGGCTCAGCATGATGACCATGTTCTTTGCAGGCGTAGCGCTTTTGATCGCGCTACGCCATTTCACCGTGTGAAGGCATTATCAAAGCGGCGCGGTTGCCGCTTTGAGCCATTGGCGTTCGGCATCCTTGAGATGGCCTGACAGCTTCTCGCGCACGCTGGCATGATAGTTGTTCAGCCAGTCGATTTCTTCATCAGTGAAAAGCGACTTGTCGATCAGCCGCCGGTCGATCGGGCAGAATGTCAGCGTCTCGAACCCCATCATCGGAATATCGCCGCCTTCCGGTACTTCCGGTTCGGTGACGATGATGAGGTTTTCGATGCGGATGCCGAAAGAACCCGGCCTGTAATAGCCCGGTTCATTGGAAAGGATCATGCCCGGCAGCAATTCCTGCGCACCCTTTTTCGAAATGCTCTGCGGGCCTTCATGGACCGACAGGTAAGAGCCGACGCCATGGCCAGTGCCATGCGCGTAATCGAAACCATGCTTCCACAGCGCGATGCGTGCCAGAACGTCGATATCCTGCCCGCGCGTGCCTTTCGGGAAGCGGGCGGTCGTGATCGCGATCACACCTTTCAGCACCAGCGTGAACGCCTTGACCGTCTCCGGCGTGACCTTGCCGATGGGCACGGTACGGGTGATGTCCGTCGTGCCGTCGCGATATTGTGCGCCGGAATCGACCAGATAGAGTTCACCGTCTGCGAGCGTTCTGTTGGTGTCGGTATTGACGCGGTAGTGGATGATCGCGCCATTGGGGCCTGCGCCGGAAATCGTGTCGAAAGAAATATCCTCAAGCGGCATCTGGAAATCGCGGCCCGCATTGGCACGTGATTCTTCGAGTTTCTGCGCCGCGCTGATTTCATCGACCGTGCCGGGCGTCTGGGCGTCGATCCAGGACAGGAAATTGACCATCGCCACG
The DNA here is from genome assembly GCF_046630315.1 of Brucella anthropi. Lineage (GTDB taxonomy): Bacteria > Pseudomonadota > Alphaproteobacteria > Rhizobiales > Rhizobiaceae > Brucella > Brucella anthropi_A. The sequence continues at coordinate 70,873 of NZ_LQBD01000004.1, forward strand.
CCGTCGCGCTCATGGGCGGCACGCGAGCCGTCAAGCTCGGCCTTGTTCTTGATCGCACGCGGAATGCGGGCAGGGTCCTTGCCTTCAATCACGCTTCCGCCCGCGCTGGTAACAATAAGGCGAAGTTTTTCGGCAGCAAGCACGGGATCGAGAAGAATGGCCTCGCCGCTGACCGCACGTGTGCTGAGGTGCCCTTCCAGATCGGCAGGCGCCGAGAGCCTGGCAAGCTGGGTCAGATAAGCGCGCGGTTCGATGGCGAGCTTGCGTTCGTCGATGAAAAGCTCCGGCTCACCCTTTGCAGGAATAATGGCAAAGCTCAGCGGAAGCGGTGTGTTGGACACATCCTTGCCGCGGATATTGAACACCCAAGCGACCGATGACGGGTCGGTCAGGACGGTCGCGCGGGCACCGCTTGCGGCAACGGCTGCCTGCATTTCCTTGATCTTGTCTTCCGCTTCATGCCCTGCGAAACGGGCGGGCTGGATCGTGACTTCCGCCGTCGGCACTTCCGGCTGATCGTCCCATACGGCATCGACGAGGTTGATTTCGACCGGAATGAGCTGACCGCCCTGCGCTTCCAGTGCTTCGCGCAGGCTGCGCGCTTCCGAAATGGTGTGGAGCCATGGATCGAAGCCGATATTCAGACCCTTGCCGTTTTCCGCCAGCCAGGACGCCGGTGGGTTTGCGACAAGGCTTTCATAGGAAAAGACTTTCGGGTCGGTCTGGGCGCGGACCTGCAATTCATAGCGTCCGTCCACGAAAACATAGGCGCTGTTCCAGAGGATGAGCGCCGCACCTGCCGATCCGGTGAAGCCGGTCAGCCAGGCAAGACGCTGCGCATGGGGCGGAACATATTCGCCCTGATGCTCGTCGGCGCGCGGGACCAGAAAACCATCAAGGCCGAGTTCGGCCATCTTCTCACGCAGTTTTGCAACGCGCGGGGCTCCATTGGCCGGATTTGTGGTGACGTCGAAACTCTGAAAAGCCATTGTGTAACTCGCTCAAAACAGGAAAATGCCGTGATTTATACGGCCTGTCATTTCAGGTGGATCGCCACCCAGCCTTCGCGATGCAGCGTTTTCCGGTGGGTCAGTCCCTGTGCCTGATAGGCAGCGAGCACCGCATCGTGCTGGCTGTCAAGTATTCCGGAAAGAATGATGGAGCCGCCGGGGGCCAGATGCGCCTTGAGGGATGGGGCAAGCTCGATCAGCGGATTGGCCAGAATGTTGGCGACGATCAGGTCGAATGGCGAATAGGAGCGGAAGATCGGATGGCCGAAACCTTCTGCCGTCGCCGTGACGATATGTTCCGCCACGCCGTTCTTGGCGGCATTTTCGGCAGCGACCGTAACGGCAACGGGGTCGATGTCGGTCGCCAGAACCGGAATGGGAGCGAGCTTGGCAATGGCGATGGCGAGAACGGCGCTGCCGGTGCCAAGGTCGAGCGCATTGGTCGGATGTTCGTTGTTGAGGGTTTCCTCGATCAGTTCGAGGCATCCCGCCGTCGTTCCGTGATGACCGGTGCCGAAAGCAAGGCCCGCATCGATTTCGATGGGAATGTCGCCCGCTTCGATCTTGTCGCGGTCGTGCGAGCCGTGGACAAAGAAATGCCCGGCCCGGACCGGCTTCAGTCCTTCCAGCGAATGCGTGACCCAGTCGATGTCAGGCAATTCCTCGACGGCGAAAAGACCTGGCCCAACCAGCGTATCGATCCGGCTCGCGACGCCTTCGGCATCGTCCTCGACATAGATCGAAACCTCGAAAATCTGCCGGTCTTCGTCAATCTCGGTGATAGCGATGGGAAAGCCGTCATCCTCGAAAGCCTGTTCGAGAATGGTGTAGATGCGCTCGGCTTGCGCTTTATCCGCCGAAAAGAAAAGTCGTGACTGGGCCATGAAGTAAAAAGCTCTCTGCTGGAAATGCGTCCGTGCTTCTCCTTAGCTCTTTGCAGCGGCTTTGGCCAGATTCTTCAACTTTTCCAGCGCCGTATCCGGGTTTTCCTGATAGGCGATTGTGCTGCGGAAGCGGCCGCCCTTGTCGAGCAGAAAGACGGATGCGGTGTGGTCCATCGTATAATCCCCGTCTTCGCCCGGAACTTTCTTGGCGTAAACGTGGTAGGACTTGACCATATCGGCAATATTCTGCGGCGTGCCGGTGATGCCGATGATGCGGTCGGACACATTGCCAACATAGGTCTTCATGACTTCCTGTGTGTCACGCTTCGGGTCGACGGTGACGAAATAGGCCTTGATGTCGCTCCCTTCCGGTCCAAGCTGCTTCAGCCAGCCGTCCAGCTCATAGAGCGTGGTGGGGCAGACATCCGGACAATGCGTGAAACCGAAGAAGATGGCTGCCGGGGAAGCGCGCAAATCCTTCTCGGTAAAGGGCGCTCCATCCATGGTCACAAGGTTGAGCGGGCCGCCAAAAGGTTCTTTCGCCGCCTGCTTGTCGCGGAAAAGATTGAGCCCCGCAGCGCCGACGATGACGACGATAAAGGCGATTATGAAGATGGGCAGGAATTTTTTCATGTCCAGTCAGCCTTGAATTTCCGAACGCGCCTGACGCGCTGCTCGACAATCTATCTTTTCTTTATGCAATGCAGAACGGGCGATAAAGCCGCATTCTGCCATCATGAAGAGCGTGGCTTTAATCTACTGCCATCTGCTCAATTTTCAATAATTTCTGAAACTTTTGACTATTTGTCGCGTGATGGCGGGAAGGTGGGCAGTACATCCTCCAGACCAAAGTTGAAGAGCGGGGCCGTTCTTTTTTTTTGCAAGAAAGATCGAATTGTTATATTTCCGTCATCAGATCGCAATTTATTGGGAGGGGGCACAGTGGAGATCGATTACGTCATCGCATGGGTCGATGGGCGGGACCCTGCGCATATGGCTGCCAGAAAACAATTCGCTCCCGATTCCACACGCACGCATTTTGAAGCCATAACAAGCGAACGTTATCTCGACAATGGCGAGATTTATTACAACATCGCTTCGGTCATTAAGTTCGCGCCGTTCATTAAGCGCATTTTCATCATCACCGATCATCAGAAGCCGCGTTTTCTCGATGCCTTCAAGCATGAAGGCAAATGCGATTCTTCCTTCATCCGGATCGTGTCGCATGATGATATTTTTGAAGGTCTGCCGGCGGCCCGTCCATCCTTCAATGCCCGCGCCATCGAAGGCGCCATGTGGCGAATTCCCGGATTGTCGGAACATTTCATTTATTCCAACGATGATTTCTTCGTGAATGCTCCGCTGACAATTTCCGATCTTTATGAAAACGGACGTCCTGTCCTGCACGGCGACTGGGTGCGGCCTGAAAATACGCGCTGGAAGTACAGGCTGCGTCATTTCCTCGGCAAGATATCGCGATACGAATACACATTCCCGAAATTCCGCATGGCGCAATGGAAAGGCGCTGTTGCCGCTGGCATGAAGGATCGCTTCATGTCGATCCATCATCACCCGCATCCGCTGCGGCGCAGCACGCTTGCGGCCTTTTTCGCAGAGAAGCCGGAGGTTCTGAACAAGCAGGTCAGTTTCCGCTATCGCGATATCGAGCAGTTCAATACGGTCGCCCTCGCCAATCATCTGGAAATCTTGCGGCACAAAGGTTCCGTTCGCCCGGCGCGGCCGTTGGCCTATCTGGATTTTGTCCAGGAGAAGCGGTGGGCGGAGGAATTGCAGGCAATCGAAGCCGCATCAGCACCTTTTGGCTGCGTGCAGGGATTTGAGCGTTTCGATCCCGCGTTCCGTGCCCGAATTCACCAAATCCTTCTTGCGAAGTTTGACGATGTTCTGCCGAATGTTATCAAGGCTTATCTTTCCGGCAGGGAGGATGGTTCGCAGGCAGCGGCATAGGTCCGGTTTTCCGGCTGTCATTGCGCTGCATGGAAGCTTGAGGTGAATTTGCAATGACGTCGTCGGATGATCTTCGTTTCCAGAACAGCGAACCGCGCATTCATTCGACGGCCCAGCTGAAATCCGTCAAGCTGGGGCGGTATGCCGATATTGGCGAGCGCGTGATTCTTCGCGAGGTCACGGTCGGCGACTTCACCTATTTCGAGCGGAACGGCGAGGGGATCTATGCCGAGATCGGCAAATTCTGTTCCATTGCCGCGAATGTCCGCATCAATGCGCTCGAACATCCGATGGAGCGGCTGACCACGCATAAGGTCAGCTATCGACCGAATGAATATTTTCGTTATCTGGGCGTTGACGGCGCTTTTCGGGCACGGCGACAGGCGCGGCGGGTCGTCATCGGCAATGATGTCTGGATCGGCCACGGCGCGGTCATCACGCCGGGCGTCCAGATCGGCCATGGCGCTGTGATCGGCGCGAATGCTGTCGTGACGAAGGATGTGCTGCCTTATCATGTCGTCGGCGGCGTTCCCGCCCGTTTCATCCGCAAGCGCTTCGATGATGCCGTCATCGATCGGCTGCTTGAACTTGAATGGTGGAACTGGCCGGTGGAAAAGCTTTATGAAGCGGTGCCGGATATTCAGGCGCTTGAGATCGACGCTTTTCTTGAAAAGTGGAGCGGCTGAAGCCCGGCTCTTGCAAAGCCGCAATTGTTCACCCACCTTCGCGTCACAACAGTTCTGGAGGCTGGAAGATATGGTCGGACTGAAGCATTTCGCCGGAATTTTGCTCGCTCCCATGCTGGTCGTCGCTGCTTCGGCGGCCCCGGCCGAAGAGGTCGGCAAGGTCGGGGTTGACTGGCTGGGCAACGATATTGTCATCGATGCGGTGCAGGACCCGAAGGTGCAGGGCGTGACCTGTCATCTGGCGTCGTTTTCGCGCGGCATGATCGACCGCCTGCAAAAGGGCAACTGGTTCGAAGACCCGTCCAACGCTTCCATTTCATGCGAGCAGACCGGGCCGATCACCATCGGAGACATCAAACTCGGCAAGGGCGGGGAGCGGGTTTTCTCCGAGCGGACCAGCCTGATCTGGAAGAAGCTTGTCATCACGCGCATTTACGACAAGACAAACAATACGCTGCTTTATCTCGCCCATGCGACGCAGGTTCAGGATGGTTCGGCCAAGACGTCGCTTTCGACCGTTCCGCTTTACAAGGGCGATGTCACGTGGACGAAGGGCAAGCCGGAATAATCCGGCTGCTGTGACCCTTCATTGGAGATGTGAGCTCAGATCGGCTGGACGAAGCTATCGAGAACGCGCTTCTGTCCGGCCTTGTCGAAATCGATGGTCAGCTTGTTGCCGTCGATAAGCGAGATCGTGCCGTTTCCGAACTTGATATGGAACACACGGTCGCCAGGCTTGAAGGCCGATGGCTTGTCGGCCACGGATTTCGCCACCAGTTCGCCGTCTATCGTGCGGCCTTTTACCGAGCCGCGCCCCGCGCCGAAACCGGAGTCCGTCTCACCATAGCCGATACGCTCCACGCGGCTGCCGGAGCGCGAGCCCCAATTGTTGCGGGTGGCATCGGAGCGGTTCTGCTGTGCACGTTGCCAGCCCGGCGTCGAATAGGAGTTCTGGAACGGGTCGGCCTTGTCGAAACGGGACTGTCCATAGCCGCCGCCGTAACCGCCGTAATTGCCTTCCAGTTCTGCCACCTCCACATGCGCTTCCGGCAGTTCCTCCAGAAAGCGCGACGGGATGGTCGATTGCCACATGCCGTGAATGCGCCGGTTGGAAACGAACCAGATATGCAGGTTTTTCTTCGCGCGGGTCACGCCGACATAGGCAAGGCGGCGCTCTTCCTCCAGCCCCGAACGTCCGCCTTCGTCAAGCGCGCGCTGGTGCGGAAACAGCCCTTCCTCCCAACCGGGAAGGAAGACGGTTTCAAACTCCAGACCTTTGGCCGAATGCAGCGTCATGATGTTGACGGCATCCAGATCCTCGTTCTGCTCGGCATCCATGACAAGGGCGACGTGTTCAAGGAAACCACGCAGACTTTCATATTCCTCCATGGAACGGATCAGTTCCTTGAGATTTTCAAGCCGGCCCGGCGCTTCCGCCGATTTGTCGTTCTGCCACATGGCGGTGTAGCCGGATTCGTCCAGAATCGTTTCGGCCAGTTCCGTATGCGGCGTGTTGTCGATCAGGGACTGCCAGCGCAGGAAATTCTCCACCACCTCGCGCAGCGCCGAACGGGGCTTCGGCTTCAGTTCCTCGGTTTCTATGAGGTCGCAGGCCGCGGCAAACATGGAGATGTCGCGCGCGCGAGCATAATCATGGATCTGGCGGATCGCGGCCTCGCCAAGACCGCGCTTCGGTGTGTTGATGATACGTTCCAGCGCCAGATCGTCGGCTGGTTGCGCCACCACGCGCAGATATGCCATGGCGTCGCGAATTTCGAGGCGCTCGTAGAAGCGCGGGCCGCCGATGACGCGGTAATTGAGGCCGAGCGTGACGAAACGGTCTTCAAACTCACGCATCTGGAAGGAAGCGCGGACAAGGATCGCCATATTGTTGAGGAGGTGCCCCTGTCGCTGGGCCTGCTCGATGGCTTCACCCACGGCGCGCGCTTCCTCTTCGGAATCCCACGCCGCATGGACTTTGACCCGTGGATCGTCGGGATTGGGCGCCTCGGTGAAAAGCGTCTTGCCCAGGCGGCCTTCATTATGCGCGATCAGATGCGCGGCAGTGCCCAGAATATGCGCCGTGGAGCGATAGTTGCGCTCAAGCTTGATAACGACCGCGCCCGGAAAATCCTTCTCGAAGCGCAGGATATTATCCACTTCCGCCCCGCGCCATCCGTAAATCGACTGGTCGTCATCGCCGACGCAACACAAGTTCACTTTGTTTTCGCTCACGCCGAGTTCGCTGCGCTCACCGGCTCCGCGGGGGCCTTCGGACGCCCTAGCGGGCTGTATGGGCACATTTCCGCCTTGTGTGGTGTCAGGTGCGGTATTTCTGGGTCGCGGTCTTTGCGCCAGCAGGCGCAGCCAGAGATATTGCGCTGTGTTGGTGTCCTGATATTCGTCCACCAGAATATAGCGGAACTTCGCGTGATATTCGCGCAGGATATCAGGGTGGTTGCGGAAGATGCGGATCGGGTGCAGCAGAAGATCGCCGAAATCACAGGCGTTCAATGTGCGCAGACGCTCCTGATAGGCCTGATAAAGTTCGCGGCCGCGCCCGTTGCCGAACGAACGCGCGTCGCCTTCGGGAATATCGGCGGGGCCGAATCCCTTGTTCTTCCAGGCGTCGATCATGTTGGCGAAGGTGCGGGCCGGCCAGCGCTTGTCATCCAGCCCTTCGGCCTGGATGAGCTGCTTGATGAGCCGGATCACATCGTCGGTATCGAGGATCGTGAAATCCGAAGTCAGATTTGCAAGTTCCGCATGTCGTCGCAAAAGCTTGACGCCGATGGAATGGAACGTGCCGAGCCACGGCATGCCTTCCACGGCGCCGCCGACCAGATGGCCGATACGCTCCTTCATTTCGCGCGCGGCCTTGTTGGTGAAGGTCACGGCCAGAATCTGGCTCGGATAGGCAAGGCCGGTCGAAAGAATATGGGCAATGCGCGTGGTGAGCACACGTGTCTTGCCCGTGCCCGCACCTGCAAGCACCAGCACCGGGCCCTCGGTGGTGAGCACCGCCTGTTTTTGCTCGGGGTTCAGGCCCTTGAGGTAATCGGGCTCGCCACGCTGCTGGTTGCGTGCGGCCATGGCGCGTGCGGCAATGCTGCCGGGAGCAGGCGCGCGGCCAGCCGGAGCGTCGTCATCGCCGAAAAACGGCATATCGTCGGGAAAATCGGACATCTGACCCGAATGTAATGATTCGTGGCTGAAAGACCAGCGAAAGGGTTAAAATATTCGGCTACTCCAATTGAGTAACGCGCCGGTCGGTGAAGTTCAGCCGGTGTGCCGCCAGAGCCTCGACAAGCCCGCGCATCTCCGGTTCGCGTTGCAGGAGATCGTCCAGCTCCGTCATCTGGTTCATGGCGATCAGCCGCAGAATGTCGTCGCGGACCGTGCCATCGGCACGGCGCGGCAGATGGGCGACCGGCTGGATCAGTTCAACCTTCTGTCCTTTGAGCCTTGCACGCAGGCTCTTTTCGTCGGCGTTCAGCGTTTCCACGAAAGCATAGATGCCAACGCCCTTGGCGGGCAGGGAATAGAGCGCAAGTGCAACATCGCTCACGCGCGGATCGGATTTGAGTGCGGCCTGAATTGCCGGGCCTTCATTGTCGATCCTGTCGCCGGTGCCTTCACCGTCCGACCAGCTGAAAATGCCGCGCGTGATGAAGTTGTAGACTTTCTTGCCCGTCGCCAGCCAGATGCGCGACGGCAGCGACCGGCGCGCCAGAATGCGCTTTTCCGTCGGCGTCATCAGGTCTTTTGCGAAGGCGCGCTTCTGCTTGATGAGATGGCGGAAATCCTCATAGGCCATCAGGCGATAGAGCGCGCCGCGACGGCGATGAACGCTTGCAAGCTGGAAATCGATGACGGCAGCTTCGCCGTCGGGCGTCATCAGCCAGTTTTGCGGCTTGGCAAGGTCGTTATGCGTCACGCCGAGGCGGCGCATGTCGCGCAGGATGCGATGCGCGGTGCGATACCATTTCGGATCGGAGGGCCGTGCCAGGTGCAGCGGCGTCCCTTCCGTCCACGAACGGTAAAGCCCGTCCTTGTCGGTGGCAAGCAGTTGCGGAACACCTTCAATGCCGCGCACGGTCTTCAGGCCGCGGATTTCGCGGCGCGCCAGAATCCACGCCAGCGGCTTCGACCACCATGGCGCGGCGCTGACCACGCGGCGGATGATGCGGGTTTCCGGATCGCCTGCGAAATAGCCGGCATGGGTTTCGGAGAACACGTCGCGCTTGAACACGGCGGTCTCGACGAAGTCCGGTATTTGATCGCCTTTCAGAGGCACATCTATATTGGGGTTCTGAACCATAAGGCTCCACTAGCCGCTTGCGTCCGATCAATCAAGTTTGATGGCGCATAACCCTTATTGCAATCGCGTGATCGAAAGCGCAAAAGAATGACCACGGCCATAATTGCGGGAGACGAAGAGTGGCGCAGAGCGACGACAGCAAACAGGCGATCGGGCAGATAATCCGGCAGGAACAGGCGCTTATTTTCCCGTCTTTCGACGAGAACGACGCTTTTTCGCTGGGACAGCGCATTCGTGATATCGCGGTGAAGGACAAGCTCGGCATCGCTATCGACATCGCGCTGTGGGACCGCCGTTTGTTCTTTGCCGCGACCGCGGGCGCGACCGCCGACAACACGGAATGGCTGCGGCGAAAATTCAATGTCGTGCGCCGCTTCCACGCCGCAACCTACCGGCTGGTGCTGGAACAGAACCGCGAGGACCGCATGTTCGCGCCGCACAAGGCGCTTGATGTGGATGAATATGCACTGGCGGGCGGGGGATTTCCCATCCGCGTTTCGGGCGCGGGCGTCATCGGCGCTGCAATCGTTTCCGGCCTGCCGCAGCGCGAGGATCACAATCTGGTCGTACGTGCCATTGCCGGACATCTGGGGCAGGACCCGGTTGCGCTGGCATTGCCTGCCGTTTGAATATGAATTTCGGAGAATGAACCATGTCACTGGAAAATGTGGTCGCGCTCGCCCGCAATGAAGACGGTATTGCGGCAGCGGTCGGCATCCTGAAACAGCGTTTCGGCGAACGTGCCCAGACGGGGCAGGCCATTCGCGAGCAGCACGGCCACACCACCACCTATGTGCCGACGCAGGCGCCGGACATCGTCATCTTTGCTGAAAATACGCAGGATGTGCAGGATGTGGTGCGCATCTGCGCCGAGCATCGCGTGCCGGTGATTGCCTTTGGGGCGGGGTCCTCGCTTGAAGGGCAGGTGAATGCGCCAGCGGGCGGTGTGTCGCTTGACATGACGGGGATGAACCGGGTGATCGCCGTTCACGCGGAAGATCTGGATTGCGTCGTGGAGCCGGGCGTTACGCGGCGTGCGTTGAACGAATATCTGCGCGATACGGGCCTGTTCTTCCCGATCGATCCGGGCGCAAACGCAACACTTGGCGGAATGGCTTCCACGCGCGCCTCCGGCACAAATGCGGTGCGCTATGGCACGATGCGCGAAAATGTTCTGGCGCTGAAGGCCGTCATGCCCGATGGCCGGTTGATCGAGACTTCCAAGCGGGTGAAAAAGACGGCCGCGGGCTACGATCTCACAAGGCTGCTTGTGGGCGCGGAAGGAACGCTTGGCATCATCACCGAATTGACGCTGAAATTGCAGGGCATTCCGCAGGCGATTTCCGGCGGCATTTGCCCGTTCCCGGATGTGGATTCGGCCTGCCGCACGGTGATCGAAACAATCCAGATGGGCATTCCGGTGGCGCGTATCGAACTCGTCAACACTTTGCAGATGCAGGCGCTCATCATGCATTCCAAGCTGCCTTACGAAGCGCAGCCCTATCTGTTCGTGGAGTTCCACGGCACGGAAAGCGGTGTGGCCGAGCAGGCGGAACTGTTCGGTGAAATCGCGGCAGGCAATGGCGGCGGCGAATTCCAGTGGACGCACGATGCCGAAGAACGCGACCGGCTGTGGCGGGCGCGGCACGACGCCTATCTTGCCTCGTTTCTACTGCGTCCGGGCTGCAAGGGCGTTTCCACCGATGTCTGCGTGCCGATCTCGCGCCTTGCCGACTGCATTGGCGAGACGGAAAAAGACCTTGCCGAAACTGGTCTTATCGCGCCGATTGTCGGGCATGTCGGCGACGGCAATTTCCATCTTCTCCTGCTGCTCGATACCGACGATGCGTCGGAAATGGAGCGGGCGGAAGCCTTCATGGATCGGCTTGCCAGACGCGCCATCGCCATGGAAGGCACCTGCACCGGCGAACACGGCATCGGGCAGGGCAAGATGAAATATCTGGCCATGGAGCTTGGCGGGGCGACGGACTATATGCGCGCCATCAAGCAAGCGCTTGATCCGGACAACATCATGAACCCCGGCAAAATACTGATTTGATGATTCAAATCAGCCGCTTGGATGCGTTTGCCGAGAATCCGATTCAGATGGACGCGCATATTGATGCGGCGGGGATGCAATTTGCCTTGTTGTCGCCGGATCGATGCCGTTATGTTGCGCGAATAAAGACTGCGTGATTCACCCTTTGTTTCGCGCTCACCTGCAATCTGTTGTTTGACCGGAGCTGGTTCTTGGGCCGCATATTCGTCATCGTCGGCGGGCTTCTCGTGCTGCTGTTGACGGCAGCACTCGTCGTGCCGCCTTTTGTTGACTGGAGTGGCTATCGCGCCGATTTCGAACGGGAAGCAAGCCGTGTTCTGGGACGTCCGGTGAGGGTTGCGGGCGATGTTTCCGCGCGGCTTTTGCCGTTTCCCTCCGTTGCCTTTTCCGATATTCGCGTGGGGGCGGATGCTGCCCATCCGGTGATGACCGTCGATACGTTTTCGATGGATGCGGAGCTGATGCCGTTCCTGCGCGGCCAGCTTCTGATCTTCGACATGCGTGTCGACCGCCCACGCGCGACGATATCGCTCGACAGGGATGGCAAGGTGGATTGGGCAATTCGCCCGTCGACGCCGCTCGATCCGACGAAGATCAGGCTGGAGCGGCTTTCCGTCAAGGACGGAACGATCATCCTCCGCGAAGAGGCGAGTGGCCGCAGCCATACCGCAAGCGAACTCAATGCGGTGATCTCCGCAAACAGCCTTGCAGGCCCGTGGCAGGCTAATGGAACGCTGGTGCTACAGGGTGAAAAACTGGCAATCGACCTTGCAAGCGGCGAGGCGAAGCCGGATGGATCGTTGCGCGTGCGTGCGCGCATTTCGCCGGAGGCAATCCCGGCTGCATTCGAGACCGATGGCGATGTGACCGTGACCGAGGGGCGGCTCGACTATGCCGGTGACTTTTCGCTTCGGTCTTCCGATATGCTCGCCAAGATGGCTAAGGATCAGAAGGCGCCGACGGAAACGCCCTTTTTCAGCGGTGTGCGCGTAACCGGTAAATTCAAGGCAGACCGTAATCGCTTCGATGCCAGTGAGTTCCGCATGGAGCAGGGCCCGGCCGACAATCCCTATGTCGTGAATGGCAAGGCATTCATCGATTATGGAGACAAGCCGCGGTTTGAGATCAGCGCCGATGGGCAGCAGCTTTTCTGGGGGGCGAACGAGGCTGTCGGCGAAGAACAATCCGGTTCCGCCATGCCGGTTGCCGACCGCATTGCGATAGCGCGCCGCGTGCTTGAGCAACTGCCTATCCCAACCATACCCGGCAATGTGGATTTGCGCCTGCCTGCGGTGATTGCGGGCGGCACGACGATCCGTTCCGTTACGGTGAGCGCGGAGCCCGATGGGAATAACTGGAATATCCGGCAATTTGCTGCCGATCTGCCGGGGCGGACCAAGGTGGAAGCCAAGGGAACGCTCTCGGTCGGAGCAAATTTCGGTTTCAAGGGCGATATGCTGGTGGCTTCGCGCCAGCCCTCGGGACTTGCGAACTGGCTTAACGAGACGGTGGATGATTCCGTGCGCAAGCTCGACGGTGCCGGGTTCTCCGGGCAAGTCGACCTTCGTGACGGGGTACAACGGATCGATAATCTCGAAATCGGATTGGGGCAGACCGCGCTCAAGGGCTCGTTTGTTCGCGAGGTCAAGGGTCTGGCGCAGCCTGCAATCACGCTTACCCTCAATGGCGGCGCGGTGGAAAGCGAAGCCTTGCAGGCGTTTACGGGCTTTTTCTCCAGTGGCGACGGGCTGGAATTTCTCGATGGACAGGCGCTTAATCTGGCATTCAAGGCGGGGCCGGTCCGCTATCAGGATATGGAAGCTGCCAATGTCGACATGGCGCTCCGGCTGCATGATGGCCGCTTTGATTTCGACCGGCTTCTGGTTGGCGACGTAGCGGGCGCCACGTTGACGGCAACCGGAACATATGAGCCCTTTGCCAATACGCCATCCGGCTCGCTCGACGCGACAATCCTGTCCGGCGACCTTTCGCGCTTCCTTTCGCTGATGGCCAATCGCTATCCGCAGTTGCCGCTCTTTCATGCGCTTTCCTTGCGGGCGGCAAATTTTCCGGGGCTTTTCGAGGATAGCGAAATCAACGTCATCGCCAATGCGGTGGCGCCTTCCGCGCCACAGGACGGCAATGCACCGGCGAAGAGCGCTGCCTCCAAGGGCAAAAGTGCGCGGCCTGTCGAGGCGAACAGCAAGGGTGCCGCCGGTGTCGGGGAATTTTCATTCAGCGTTACCGGAAAAGCCGGTGGGATGAAGCTTGATCTGTCAGGCACGGCGAGCGGCGGAGAGGGCGAGAGCGAGCCGTTGCAGATGCAATTGAACGGCACGGCAACATCGAAACAGGGTGAAGCCGTGCTCGCATTGATCGGCTTGCCCACCTTGCCCCTGGGACTTGCCGGCGAGTTGACCGCCGATCTGAGCATGCAGGGTGCGCCGAGCGCAGGCATGCGGACTTTGCTCAAGCTCACGGCGCCGGATGCGTCGGCGATGGCCGATGGTGTGATTTCGCTGGTCGGCGGGGATATCGCCGCCAGCGGCAAGGCCCAATTGAAATCCGCCGATCTGCAACCGTTCATCGCAACGGCAGGTTTTGCGCTGCCCGGATTCGGTGAAGGGCTTTCAGCAGACCTTGCAAGTGACTTTCAGTTTGCAAAGGGTATCCTGCGGTTTCCCAATCTGGCGGGGAAACTGGATGGAGAAGATGTTTCTGCGCGGCTGGAGGCCAATTTTGCCGATAGCGGTCTGCCGCAGCTGAAGGGTGAGGCAAAGCTTGCCACGCTGGAGGTCGACAGTCTCGCCGCGATCATGCTCGGGCAGGATGCATTCGAGCCGGCAAAGCCCACCGCAAAGACGATCTGGCCGCGCGGTGCATTCGCGGTTCGGTCGTCCCTGCCGCTGCTGCTGGATGTGAAGCTCAATGTTGCGCAGGCTCATATGGACGGTTTCGGGACCGCCACGGCGTTTTCCACGCGGCTCCAGAAAACCATGGATGGCCTTCAGTTGAATGAACTGACCGGCAATTGGGCCGGTGGATATCTTGTCGGCAATGTGTCGTTGAGCAACAGCGACAAGAACGCGCTTCTCTCGACAGAATTGAAGTGGAGCGGAGCGGACCTCAAGGATTTTTACCGGCTGGAGAGTGGTTCTGCGCCGCTCGGTGGTGTGGTGAAGGCCGCCATCAATCTGAATGGCAGCGGCGAGAGCGTTGCGGCGCTGGTCGGATCGCTTGCGGGAACGGCAAGTTTTGATGTGGAGAATTTTACCGTCAGCGGTCTGGATGGGACGGCGTTGCCTGCCATGATTGCGGCGGCTGATGCAATGGGGGATCAGTCCTCCGCTTCCGACAAGCTGGCTTCCAGGCAATTTGTCGGCATTGCCGACAAGGCAACCGGGCAGGGCTTGTTCGCGCCGGGCAATGCGCGGTTCGACTTCACGATCAGCGGCGGTGTGGCGCGTATGGCGGCCGTCAATCTGACTGACGGAAATGCAGCCCTTCTCGGTGATCTGCAATTGGATCTGTCGACACTGGGGCTTGGCGGCAATGGTACCTTGACGTTCCAGAACGGCGATGGCGCCGATACGGGCATCTCTCCGCAGGTCGCCTTTTCGCTTGGCGGCAGCTACGACGCGCCCGCGGTGACATTCGATCGGCAGCCGCTGGTTCAGTTCCTGACCCAGCGCGCGCTCGAGCGCGAGCAGGAGCGTGTCGAATCGATGCAGGCAAGCCTCATGGAAAAGCAGCGCCTTCGTCGACAACTCGGGCTTTTTGAAGCGGATGAAGCGGAACGTGATCGTTCGCAGCGCGAGGAAGAAACGAGGCGGCGTGCGGAAGCCAGTGCCCGTGAAATGGCCCGTAAGACCGCCGAGGAAGCGCGGCGCCTTGAGGCGGAAAAGCCGGGAGGCGGGACGAATGCTCCTCTGGCATCGCCGGAGGGCGGGCAATCGCTCAACGAATTTCTGAAAAGTCTGGAGCCGGCACCCGCCGCACCAGCGCCTCAGCCTTGAGCCATCCTGGATTTGAGCCAGTCGAGGACATGAAGCCGGAGTGCCGAGGACAGGTTGATCGATCTGTCACGCTTGCTGTCGATTTCGGCAATCAGGCCGGCAACGGAAACTTGCCGAATGGCTGCGATTTCTTCAATCAGTTCAAAGAATGGGTCTTCAAGCGTGTAGCTGGTCGCATGGCCGCGAATGCTGACGGAATGTTTGCGTAACCGGCCGGAAGCGTTCATTTTTCGTCGTCCGACCGTTCGTTCTTCTGCAAACGGTTTTGATCCAGAAAACGTTCCGCTTTTGTCGCTTCCGTGCGGGCGAGGGCTTTTTCAGACTTGGTTCGACCAAAATGAATGCGGTTCTGATCGGCCTGCTTTTCTTTCTCGGCGCGGGCCTTCTGCTTTTTGAACTGCCTGAAATTGACGATATCGCTCATGAAACCACGCGGAAATGTTGAGGATTCCTGAAAAATTACCGCGTTTCGGCTCTGTCTCGCAAGCGCGTAATAGGGTGGTGCTATTTCTGTGGGTCTCTGGGATTGGTGAACCACCAGACGGCCAGGGACACCAGAACAAGAAGTATCAGTCCCACCGTCATTTGCAGAAGAGGAAAATTGGGTTCGTCTTTTGCCACAAAGAAAGCAGCCACGAGACCGCTGACCCACAGTACTGCCTGAGCGATTACACGAATCATCGAACTCGATCCCGATCTGGTTGCCGTCAGGACAGTGTATAAAACGCCTGTCCGGTTTTCACCATTGATTGCAATCAACGATGAACTGTCCGGCCAACACGAAAACAGTCAGGCTATTTCTTTCGGAAGGCATCCAGGGAAACAACATCGGCAGAAGGCTTGGCTTGCCTGTCGGCACCCTCATCGGGCTTGCTGTCCTTGGCTGCGGCTTCTTCTTTTTCGGCCGCGGTCTTGCGCGACTTCGATTTGGGCTTTTCTGCCTTCTCGACCGGCGTTTCCGTCGGGAGAATTTCGATGGGGGCTACATTGCCGCCTTCGTCATTATCGCTTTCCGGCTGTGCGACCGCCACGTCGAACTCAAGTTCGAAATTGACCGAAGGATCGTAGAAGCCCCGAACGGCTGAAAAAGGTACAGTCAGCTTTTCCGGGATGTCGCCGAAGGACAAGCCAACCTCGAACAGCTGGTCCGTCACATGCATGTCCCAGAACTGATGCTGCAAAACGATCGTCATCTGCTCGGGATATTTCTCCTTCAGGCGCGAGGAAATGCGCACACCGGGCGCTCCCGTCAGGAACGTGATGAAGAAATGATGGTTACCGGGCAAGCCAGCCTTGGCCACTTCCGCAAGAACCTTGCGAATGACGCCGCGAAGGGCTTCCTGAGCGAGAATATCGTAACGGATTAGGTCCTGTACCATGGTTTGCTTATCCCACGGATTCGCAGGCCGATGTCAAGTTCGTTCTCACAGGATGCGATGATATATGACCTGAAAATGCGACAGTGCGGTGTCTGGCGCCGAAAGATGTGCAATTTTTGAACTAGCGGTTTCCGAAAGCCATCAGGAATGTCCGCACCCCGTTGGCGGCGCTTTTTTCGATAATCGCGTCATCCACGCCCTGGCCCGTCAGCATATGGTAGTGGGTGTCGGCGTTGATCAGCGCCATGAAATGGCGTGCGGCGAGGTCCGGGTCATCGATACGAAGATGGCCGTCCATGGCAAGCCGCGCCAGACGCGCAGCGATGGCAGGAATGGCCTGCGCCGGGCCTTTGGTGCTGCAAATATTGGCCGCAAGCGGAAGATTGGCGTCGTTCGCCTGCATGAGCTTGCGCAGAAAGGCCCCCGACGAATCATAGATGCAGTTCCGGCTCATGCGGATGGAAAAGGCCACAAGGTTCTGTTCCAGATCCTCTCCCGTCTGCGGAAAGGAAGCCAGAACCGCGAACAGGCTCGCATTCATGCGCGCCAGTGCATCGTCCACGACGGCGGCAAGCAGCGCCTCCTTGTCGCGGTAGTGATTGTAGATCGTCTGGCGTGACACGCCAGCCTCGCTGGCAATGAGGTCGATGCTCGCGCCCTGAAACCCGTCGCGATTGAAGACACGCGCCGCGGAGCAGAGGATAAAATCCCGTTTCATGCACTGTCCGGGCTTGATAGCCGCGGAACTCAGGCCCTTTTCGGATGGGGCGCGCTTCTCGGGCAGGGTGGCCATGTCGATCATGTCAGTAGGTTTCATGCATTCAACATAAGATAGCTTGACGTTTTGGACAATGGTGTCTAATTTTACATCAATGTCAAAACTGTTTTGACGTTCAGTCCAGAATGCCATTCGCTGCAAAGTTTTCAAGTGTCGGCCATCGTGGAAAACAGGTCGATATCCCAAAGCTGAAACGGAAACTGGTAGCGAATACAAATAATTATCTGTCCTGTGCCGATTTTGCGAGCCCGATGGCGCCATCCTCCCAAGCAAAACCGGAGATCCGGAATCGGTGCGGGAATCTCACGAAACATTGATGAAAGCGCGTCTCCCATGGCTTCCAGTCTTGTGCGCAATGCCATTGTTCTTGGCCTTCTTTCCGCCATTGGCCCATTTGCGATCGATATGTATCTGCCAGCCCTGCCCACCATTGCCGCTGACCTGCATGCGGAAACGGGTGCCGTGCAGATGAGTCTTCTGGCCTTTTTCATTGCCCTTGCGGTTGCGCAGCTTTTCTGCGGGCCGCTGTCCGACATGGTTGGGCGTAAACTGCCGCTCTATGGCGGTCTGGTGTTGTTCGCTATCGGCAGCGTCGGTTCCGCCGTTGCAACCGATATAGATGTGCTGGTGCTTTTCCGCTTTGTGCAGGGGTTGGGTGCCGCGGCTGGCATGGTCATTCCGCGCGCCGTGGTGCGCGACCTTCATACAGGCGTCGAGGCAGCGCGTCTCATGTCGCTTCTGATGCTGGTCTTCTCCATTTCGCCGATTCTGGCGCCGTTGACCGGATCGGTCATCATCAGCTTCTTTGGATGGCGCGGGGTTTTCTGGGCTGTTCTGGTCGCCGCCGCCATTGGCGTCATTCTGGTCGCCACGGCACAGAAGGAAACGCGCACGGCGGAGGCGCGTCTTGAAAGCAATCTGGGCAGCGCCTTGCGTGGCTATGGCCGCCTTTTGAAGGACCGCTATTTCCTCGGGCTGGTCTTTGTCGGCGGTTTCGGCATCGCGTCGTTCTTCGTCTATCTCGCCAATTCGTCTTTCGTCCTCATCGATCATTACGGTCTGACCCCGACACAATACGCCATTGCCTTCTCGGCCAATGCCGTATCGTTCTTCAGCGTGTCACAGTTGAATGGCTGGCTGGGGTCCCGCTTCGGGCTTCGTCGCGTCATGCGATTTGCGGTTTCCGGGTTTGCGGCGGCAATGCTCGCAATGTTCGCGGCCGCGCTCATGGGCCATCAGTCGCTCTGGCTGATCGCGGGCTTCCTGTTCGTGGGTTACGGTTTCCTCGGCCTCGTCATTCCGACTACGGCGGTGCTGGCTCTTGAGGATCACGGCGAGATTGCAGGCACGGCTTCCGCGCTGATGGGGACGCTGCATTTCGTGATTGGCGGTGTGGCGATCGGCGTGACCGGCTCGTTCTTCGATGGGACGGCAGTGCCGATGATCGGCGGGATCGCCGGCTGTGCTCTCACGGCCTTCGTGCTGACGCAGATTGTGCTTTCGCGCAAGGCGAACGAACTCGATACGGAAGCAGCGGCTGCGTAGGGCGTCAAAAGGGGAAAGTGGAGGCTTCTGTTGCCAGGTGCCTCCGAACCCCGCCTTAAGGTGCTAACCCCAAGGGCTTTAGAGTGGGTTTCCGGCACCGCCATTAGGCAGCGACAGCATAACCCTGAGCATTGTTGTCATTTGCAACTACTCTGTTGACCCGATAACGGTGGTATCATGCCGAGTAAAAGAGCGATCTTTACACCCTTGTCGATCCTGTTTCGCCCCCGCCACAATACAGCCTGATCGGCAAGCTGCATTCTGGTGGAGGCGCCGGGTACCGCCCCCGGGTCCAATGGGTTTATTACACCGTCCGTTTATCACCATAGTCGGCTTGCGCCGACACGCTTTATATAGGCGCGGTTGATCGGGATTGGAAGAGGGGGCGCGGTTTTTAACGGGTTTTGCCAATGGCGCCCTGCGACCGGACCTGCAACCCGCTCTTGTGTTCATTTTTCATTGACAGCCTGCTTTTGCTGGTCAATCCTCGCAACATATCGGGGTCGGCAGATAATTTCTGATGTCGCCGGATTCCGTGGGCTGAAACGGGGTACTGACACCCCAATCGAAGGAGAGTGGATATATGAGTGAATATCTCGCGGATGTCCGTCGCTACGATGCCGCTGCCGATGAAGCTGTCGTCGACAAGATCGTCAAGCATCTGGGTATTGCGCTGCGCAATCGCGATTCCTCGCTCGTTTCGGCAACGGACCCGGAAGAGTTGAAGCGCGTGCGCACCAATTGGGTTGCCAAGAAGCTCGGCATCGACGACGAAGCCAAGGGCGATGAAGTGGTTGCCCATGTTGCCGAAGTCATGAAGGGCGACCGCAACAAGCACCGCGTCACCTTCTATTATCTGGTTGCCAAGCAGCTCGGAAAACTCGGCAGCCTTTGATCCGTGCGCGATCGCGTCAATCCGAAGCCCCGGTGTCTCGCACCGGGGTTTTCTTTATAGTGGTTTCAAACGAATCGGCACCGGATCATCCCCCATGCGCACCTATCTCGATCTTCTCCAGCATGTGCTCGATAATGGCGTCGACCGCGGCGACCGCACAGGCACGGGCACGCGGTCGGTTTTCGGCTATCAGATGCGCTTCAATCTGGAAGAAGGTTTTCCGGTTCTGACGACCAAGAAGCTGCATCTGCGCTCGATCATCCATGAACTGCTCTGGTTCTTGAAGGGCGACACGAATATCGCTTATCTGAAGGAGAATGGTGTCTCGATCTGGGATGAATGGGCAGACGAGAATGGCGATCTCGGGCCGGTTTACGGTTATCAATGGCGCTCATGGCCTGCGCCGGACGGTCGCCATATCGATCAGATCGCCAATCTTCTCAAGATGCTGCATGGAAACCCCAATTCGCGGCGCCTGATCGTTTCGGCCTGGAACCCGGCGCTGGTCGATGAAATGGCCCTGCCGCCATGTCATTGTCTTTTCCAGTTTTATGTTGCCGATGGAAAACTGTCCTGCCAGCTCTACCAGCGCTCGGCGGATATTTTTCTGGGCGTGCCCTTCAACATCGCTTCCTATGCGTTGCTGACGATGATGATCGCGCAGGTCGTCGGGCTGAAGCCGGGCGAGTTTATTCATACGCTGGGTGATGCGCATATTTACGCCAATCATTTCGATCAGGCGCGCCTGCAACTCACCCGCACGCCGAAGAAACTGCCGACGATGTGGATCAACCCGGACGTGAAGGACCTTTTTGCCTTCCGTTTTGAGGATTTTCAGCTTGAGGGCTATGAGGCCGATCCGACCATCAAAGCGCCGATTGCGGTCTGAGGCGCGTCATGTCCGTAAACAAGCCGATAGTTTCGATCATTGTCGCTGCCGCCGAAAACGGGGTCATCGGGCGCGATAATGATATGCCGTGGCGACTTTCGACCGATCTCAAGCGCTTCAAGGCGCTGACGCTTGGCAAGCCGGTTGTCATGGGGCGACGGACCTGGGACTCCATCGGCCGGCCCCTGCCGGGGCGGCCCAATATTGTCGTGACAAGGGATAGCGGATTTCGGGCTGAAGGCGCGAACATCGTTGCCTCGCTTGAGGAGGGAATTGCGCTCGGACACGAACTGGCGGGCGATATGGGTGTCGGCGAGGTTTGCATCATAGGCGGCGGGAATATTTATGCGCAGGCATTGCCGCTCGCGGACAGGGTTCATCTGACGCGTGTTCTCGCCAGCATCGATGGAGATACGCATTTTCCCGCAATCGATCCGCAGATATGGAGCACGGTTTGGCAGGAGGATATTCCGGCTGGAGAGAAGGACAGCCATCCAACGCGCTATTTCGTGTACGAAAAACGTGCTGTGTAAAGCATAGTTCACGAATTTTGTCGTCTTCGCGTTGAAAGCGGACCTCCCGATACCTATAAAACGGAAACATTAGTTGATGACGGGAATGGGCAGCTCGCTTTCCCGTCGCCTGGACGAGAGGTGAGGATGCCCTGGAGTAATCAGAATGGTGGCGGCGGCCCATGGGGCGGTGGCGGCGATAACAACAATAACAACAACAATGGCGGCCCCTGGGGACAAGGTCCGAAGGGCCCGCGTGGCGGCGGCCAGAATACACCACCTGATCTTGAGGATATTCTGCGTAAAGGACAGGATCGCCTGAAGCAGGTCTTCCCCGGTGGCGGCGGCAAGGGCGGCAGCAATCGCGGCATTTTCTTCCTGATCGGCGCGGCTGTTCTGGGTTTCTGGCTTTACCAGTCGGTCTACACCGTGCAGCCGGACGAACTGGCCGTCGAACTGCGTTTTGGCAAGCCGAAAGACGAGGTGTCCGAGCCGGGTCTGCATTTCCATTGGTGGCCGATCGAAACCTATGAAAAGGCACAGATCGTCGAGAAGCAGATCAATATTGGCGGGCAGGGTTCCCGCACCGCGACGCAGGGCCTCATGCTGACGGGCGACCAGAACATCGTCAACGTGCAGTTCTCGGTTCTCTATCGCGTTTCCGATCCGCGGGCCTATCTTTTCAACGTCGACAGCCCGGACGCGATGGTCCAGCAGGTTTCCGAAAGCGCAATCCGCGAGATCGTCGGCCGCCGCCCGGCCCAGGACGTTTTCCGCGATAACCGTTCGGCAATCGCTGCGAGCGTTCGCGACATCGTTCAGCAGACGCTCGATAATTACAAGGCCGGCATCCAGATCAATGCGGTTTCCATCGAGGATGCTTCTCCGCCGCGTGAAGTGGCCGACGCCTTCGATGAAGTGCAGCGCGCCGAGCAGGATGAAGACCGTTTCGTGGAAGAATCGAACCAGTATTCGAACCAGAAGCTCGGTCAGGCGCGCGGTGAGGCGGCACAGCTTCGCGAAGAGGCCGCCGCTTACAAGAACCGTGTCGTTCAGGATGCGGAAGGTGAGGCGCAGCGTTTCAGCTCGGTTCTCGGTGAATACCAGAAGGCGCCGGAAGTGACGCGCAACCGTCTGTTCCTCGAAACCATGGAAGAAGTGCTGAAGGGCACCAAGAAAGTTATCGTCGAACCTGGAAAGGATGTCGTGCCTTATCTGCCGCTGAATGAACTGATGCGCCAGCAGCCGCGTCCGGGTGCAGTTTCCGGTGTGAATGCGACGACGACGACCCCGAGCGGAGGTAATCAGTAATGGCTCAGAACAAGCTTCCAATCATTGGCGGCATCCTTGCCGTCATCGCTTTCCTGATCTACTCCGCGACATTCATCGTATCCGAGCGCCAGCAGGCCATCGTTCTGCGCTTCGGCCAGATCGTCGATGTGAAGACGGAGCCAGGCATCTATTTCAAGCTGCCTTTCGGCTTTCTCGATGCCGATACGGTGCAGTTGATCGACGATCGGCTGCTGCGCTTCGATCTGGACGATATCCGCGTTCAGGTTTCGGGCGGCAAGTTCTATGATGTCGATGCGTTCCTCGTCTACCGCATCACCGATGCGCGCAAGTTCCGTGAAACCGTTTCGGGCAGCACGCTGCTTGCCGAACAGCGTCTGCGCACGCGTCTGGATGCTGCGTTGCGCAGCGTTTACGGTCAGCGCGGCTTCGAGGCGGCCCTTTCGGAAGAACGCGGCGACATGATGCGCGAAGTGCGTGACCAGCTGCGTCCCGATGCCACCTCGCTTGGCCTGACCATCGCCGATGTGCGCATTCGCCGGACCGACCTGACGGCAGAAGTTTCGCAGCAGACCTATGACCGCATGAAGGCGGAACGTCTGGCCGAAGCCGAGCGCCTGCGTGCCCGCGGCCGTGAAGCCGCCCAGCGCATTCGCGCGGTTGCCGATCGTCAGGTCGTGGAAACGCTTGCCGAAGCGCGCAAGGAATCGGAAATCCTTCGCGGTGAGGGCGATGCCCAGCGCAGTGAAATCTTCGCGCGCTCTGCAAGCAAGGATCCCGGCTTCTTCGCCTTCTACCGGTCGATGTCCGCTTATCGGGATGCGCTCCAGACGCCGGATACGACGCTGGTTCTCTCGCCGGACTCGGAGTTCTTCAAGTTCTTCCGGGATGCCGGTGGCAAGCTGGCAACGCCTGCCCAGTAATACGGGTTGAACGCTCATGAGCGATTTTCTAGCCGCCGTAGGTCTTCTCTTCGTTCTCGAAGGGCTGCTCTACGGCGGCTTTCCTTCTTTGGCGCGCAAGCTTGCTCGCGAGGCGAGCGAAACGCCGGAGACCACGTTGCGCATTGCCGGAATTGCAGCGCTTGCAATCGGCGTCGGCATTGTCTGGCTTGTCAGGGGATAAGCCGCTTTTCTTCCGCTATTTATTGTCTGTAATCTATGCGGGGCCGCAAACAGGCCGTATTTTGCGGCGAGTTATCGCTAATCAAACGACTGCAAGCAGACAGGAACGGAGCAGGGCTTCATGGCAATTGCACCAAAGGCGGGCTTTGCTCGCACCCTTTTCGCAACCGTGGCATTGGGGGCGATGACCGTCGCTGGCACTCTTTCGGCAGGGACGCCGCCGGCAATAGCTGCTCAGGGACCGGCTTCCGTCGCCGATCTGGCCGAGGGGCTGCTGGATGCGGTCGTGAACATTTCGACATCGCAGACCGTCAAGGATGATGGCGAGGATGATGGCGCTGTTCCCATGCCGCAGGTTCCCGAGGGGTCTCCATTTCAGGAATATTTCAAGGATTTCTTCGGCGACAAGGACGGTGCGCAGGGCGACGAATCGCGCAAGGTCCAGTCACTGGGTTCCGGCTTCGTGATCGACGCCGAAAAAGGATTCATCGTCACGAACAATCACGTCATTGCCGATGCGGATGAAATCGAGGTCAATTTCAACGATGGTTCCAAGCTGAAGGCGGAGCTGGTCGGGAAAGACATCAAGACCGATCTGGCGATCCTTAAAGTGGACCCATCCAAGCATAAGCTGAAGGCCGTTCAGTTCGGCAATTCGGAAAAGGCGCGTATCGGCGACTGGGTCCTTGCGATCGGCAATCCGTTCGGCCTTGGCGGAACCGTAACCGCCGGCATTATCTCGGCCCGAAAGCGCGACATCAATTCCGGTCCCTATGATGATTTCATCCAGACCGATGCGGCCATAAACCGGGGCAATTCGGGTGGTCCGCTGTTCGACATGGACGGCAAGGTGATCGGCATCAACACGGCGATCATCTCGCCGTCGGGCGGCTCCATCGGTATCGGTTTTGCCATCCCGGCGGAAATGGCCGTGGGGGTTATCGACCAGCTCAAGGAGTTTGGCGAGGTTCGTCGCGGCTGGCTTGGTGTTCGCATCCAGCCTGTCACCGAAGATATTGCCCAGAGTCTTGGATTGAAGGAAGCCAAGGGTGCGCTGATTGCCGGTTTGATTGAAAATTCCGGCGTCGACAACAAGGCTATCGAAGCCGGGGATGTTGTGATCCGGTATGAAGGCAAGCCGGTGGATACCGCGCGCGATCTTCCGCGACTGGTTGCGGAAACGCCGGTCGGCAAGGAGGTCGAGATCGTTGTCGTTCGCCAGGGCGAGGAAAAGACGGTGAAGGTCAAGCTCGGACGTCTGGTCGAGGATGACAAGAGCACCGAGGCCGCGACGGAAGACCAGGCTCCGCTTCCCGAGGCCGAGGGCGGCGACGAAGGCGTGGAAACACCCGATACCTCGAAAAAGGAACAGAAAAGCGACGCAGCCCCAAGCATGCTTGGAATGAAACTCAGCGAACTGAATGACGATGTTCGTGGCGAGTTCGGTATTGCCGAGGATGTGGAGGGTGTCGCGATCCTTTATGTTTCTCCCGGCTCCGCTGCGGGCGAGAAACGCATCGAAACCGGCGATGTCATTGTCGATATCGGACAGGTGACGGTTAAGACGCCGGACGATGTGAAAAAGCGCATCGATGCGCTGCGACGCGAAGGACGCAAGAACGCGCTTCTGATGCTGGCTTCCCGTTCGGGAGAGCTGCGTTTTGTGACCGTCCGGATCAACTGATCCTGAATTGAGCTTATCGCAGAAACGGCATTGCAGGGAAATCTGCAATGCCGTTTTGTTTTGCGGTTTGAATCCCTTGGCGCCGGAAGTGCATAAAGAGATTCCGGTGATCTTTCATTTGCCGTTCGAAATGGCAAAGCCTTCTGTTTCATTTGCCTTCGGTATGCTATGGACCGGCGCCATTCGGAGTAGGGTGCGTTGGAAACAGTCGATATTATGGTCATAGGCGCTGGCGCGGCAGGCATGATGTGTGCCATCGAAGCAGCCAAACGCGGACGTTCCGTGCTGGTGGTGGACCACGCAAAAGCCGCCGGTGAGAAAATCCGCATATCGGGCGGCGGCCGCTGCAATTTCACCAATCTCCATGCAAGCCCGAAGAACTATCTCTCGCAGAATCCGCATTTCTGCATCTCGGCTTTGAGCCGTTATACGCAGCGTGATTTCATCGCGCTCGTTGAGCGCCATCGGATTGCCCACTACGAAAAGACACTGGGTCAGCTTTTCTGTGACGGTTCGGCGTCACAGATCATTGAAATGCTGCTGGGTGAGATGAAGCGCCACGGTGCGCGACTGAAGCTTGGTTGTAGCGTCCATTCGGTTGAGAAATCTGCGCATGGCTTTTCCCTGCAACTGTCGGATGGGCCTGTACGCTGTCGATCGCTGGTCGTGGCTTGCGGCGGAAAGTCAATCCCGAAGATGGGGGCGACGGGTTTCGGCTATGATATCGCGACACAGTTCGGATTGCGGGTCGTCGAAACACGGCCGGCACTGGTGCCGCTGACGTTCGAGCCGCATACGCTGGAACGGCTGAAGCCGCTGGCCGGTGTGGCGGTGGATGCTGTTGTTTCCTGTGGCAAGACCAAATTTGCCGAGGCGATGCTTTTTACCCATCGCGGTATCAGCGGCCCTTCAATCTTGCAGATATCCTCCTACTGGCGGGAAGGCGATGAAATCCGCATCGCGATGCTGCCGGAAACGGATATTTTCGAAGCGCTGCGCGCGCAGCGCAAACAGAATGGCAAACAGGCATTGCAGACGGCGCTGGCGCTTTATCTTCCGCGGAAACTTGCGCAGACCATAGCTGAGGATATGGGCGCGACGGGTCATCTGGCGGATATGTCCGACAAGATGTTTCGCTGTGTCGAGGCCGCGATAAATGACTGGCGCATCAAGCCTGCCGGTTCGGAAGGCTACCGCACGGCGGAGGTTACGCTCGGCGGGGTGGATACGCGCGATCTCGACTCCAAGACCATGGAAGCCAAATCCGTTCCGGGCCTGTTTTTCATCGGTGAGGTTGTCGATGTCACCGGCTGGCTGGGCGGCTATAACTTCCAATGGGCCTGGTCTTCCGGCTGGGTCGCCGGTCAGGCTGCCTGAATGCGATAGACGACATGGCGTTTCAAATGCGGCGTTTCACCCGGCACGCCGGGATGATCGAAATCGCTTCCCGGATCGCGGCTCATGCCGATGCGCTGCATGACGGCTGTAGATCGATCACTATCATGGACGGCAAAGGAAACGACTTCCGTAAGTCCAAGCGTGCCGAAAGCATATTCGATCAGCGCTTTGCCGGCTTCGGTAACATAGCCCTTGCCCCAGAAAGGGGTTGCCAGCCGCCAGCCGATTTCAACAGTGCCGTCCGGGAAGTGCGGTTCGAGGTCGGTGCGGGCGAGCCCTGCAAAGCCTAAGCACTGACCGCTTTCCTTTTCTTCCAGTGCATAGAAGCCAAGGCCGGTTTCAGTAATCATCTTACGGAGGCGGTCGAACAATTCATCCGATTGCGCACGGTCCCTGCGAAAGGGAAAGAAACGCATGACCTCGTCATCGGAATTGATGCGATGGAACAGATCGCGGTCGCGATCCTCCCAGTTGCGGATGATGAGGCGTGGCGTTTCGAGAATAATCATTGGACGAAATCCGTTTTTCGGTAGCCCTGAATATAGAGGAGGGCGGTGAGGTCGCCATGGTCGATCCGCATCCGGGCCTGCGCCGCCACGGCCGGTTTGGCGTGGAGCGCTACGCCGGTGCCCGCAAGCTGGATCATGCCGAGATCGTTTGCGCCGTCGCCCACCGCAATTGCATCCTCCGGCGCCAGACCGAGACGGTCGGCGATTTCCACAAGCTTCTCGACCTTGGCTTCCCGACCGAGGATGGGTTCGGTGACGAGGCCGGTCAAGTGCACGCCGTCATCGATCAATCTGTTTGCGCGATCTTCGTTGAAGCCGATCATTTCGGCGATACGCCGGGTGAATGAGGTAAAGCCACCGGATACGAGCGCCGTGTAAGCGCCATGCTTGCGCATGGTGCGCACGAGTTCCGGTCCGCCGGGCATCAGTGTGATGCGGGTTGAAATGACCTTGTCGATTACATTCAGCGGCAGGCCTTTCAGCAGGGCCACACGCTCGCGCAAAGCGGGCTCGAAGGCGATTTCGCCATTCATGGCGCGTGCGGTGATTGCCGCCACATGCTCGCGCAGGCCCGCTTCTTCGGCCAGTTCGTCGATGCATTCCTGCTGGATCATCGTGGAATCCATGTCGGCGATCAGAATTTTCTTGCGTCGGCGCTCCTGTTCCTGCACCACCACATCGACCGGCGCGCCATCAAGCGAATGGCGCAGCAGGGCCTCGGCTTCTTCACTGCTGATCCCCAATGGAAGCGCGATGTCGCAGGCAATGTCGTCGGCCAGCCAATAAAGCCCGGTTGCATTCACCGCCGCCGAGGCTTTAATCCCAAGCGCTGATGTGAGCGAGGCCTTGGCCGGATTGGCGATCAAAGTGGCGACGAGAGAAACCTGTTGGGACATGGAGAGCAATTCCGGCGATGAGTGAGGATGCGGTCACGAATGCAATCCTGATAGCTGGCCCGACGGCCAGCGGCAAGTCGGCACTTGCCATTCGCATGGCGCATGAGACCGGCGGCTTCATCGTAAACACCGATTCCATGCAGGTTTACGACGTGCTTGATCTTCTGACCGCCCGACCGGGCAAGGCGGATATGGCCGCTGCCGAACATCATCTCTATGGACAGGTCGCCCCGTCGATATCCTATTCGACAGGGCGATGGCTGGATGATGTGGCTGACCTGTTATCGCAGCCTGCCACGAGGGGTCGTACTCCGATCTTTGTCGGCGGCACGGGGCTTTATTTCAGAGCGCTGCTCGGTGGGCTGTCGCAAATGCCGGAGATGCCAGCCGATGTTCGCGCCTATTGGCGAGGGCGGATGGAAGCGGAGGGGCCGGAGCTTCTTCACCGGGTTCTCAGCGAACGCGACCCGGCCATGGCCGCGACCCTTCAGCCTTCGGATAGCCAACGTATTGTTCGCGCGCTGGAAGTGCTCGAAGCCACCGGAAAGTCACTTCTTGACTGGCAGCAGACAAAGGGGCAGGCGCTGGTGGATGACGGCAGCGCCCGCAAGATCGTGCTGCTGCCTGACCGGACATGGCTTTCCGAGCGAATTGCGACGCGATTTTCCCTGATGTGGGACAATGGTGCGATCGATGAGGTCAGGGCATTGCTGGCGCTCGATCTCGATCCCGCATTGCCTGCGATGAAGGCTATCGGCGTGCGTGAGATCACGGCATTTCTGCAAGGCTCGATATCGCGGGAAGACGCCATAGAGCGTTCGGTCATCGCCACCCGGCAATATGCAAAGCGCCAGTCGACATGGTTTCGAAACCAGCTGGATGATAGTTGGTGCGTGCACGCAAATTCTGACGATGCCTTCGCTCAATTAACGACACTGAAATAAGTCGCTGGCACTCTCTGGAACTGGAGAGGCGGGCGCGGGCTATGCGATTTCATAAATCGGAGCGGGCATTTTTTATTCTGATTGTTCTGATGTTCGGTATCGGGCTGTTGCTCTACCGGGCTCATGTCGAGATCAGGCAATTGCAGATACTGGCGCTTGATGAAAGCGCGTCTGAACTGGTTTCGACCCTTGGCCAGTTGAACCATGTCACGATATGGGTGCTGATAGCGACCATCGCCTGCGGGCTGTTTCTGATTTATCCGCAAATACGAACCGATGC
Source organism: Brucella anthropi (assembly GCF_046630315.1). Taxonomy (GTDB): domain Bacteria; phylum Pseudomonadota; class Alphaproteobacteria; order Rhizobiales; family Rhizobiaceae; genus Brucella; species Brucella anthropi_A. The sequence continues at coordinate 99,940 of NZ_LQBD01000004.1, forward strand.
CCTGGACCGCGGCAAGTTGCAGGTCATCACGCAGGATCTTTCCGAACGGTCGCAAACCCTCGAACATGCGGCGCTGACGGATAGCCTGACCGGCATGCAGAACCGGCGCTATTTCGATGAAGCGCTGAAGGAATATCTGGTCCAGTTCGACCGGATCCAGCGCCCTGTCGGGCTGATGATTATCGATCTCGATCACTTCAAGGCCGTGAACGATACCTATGGCCACGACATTGGCGACATCGTGCTGCAGGAGGTGGCGCGGTGTCTCAAGGACTATACGCGATATCATGACGTTGTCGCCCGGCTTGGCGGCGAGGAATTCGCAGTTCTTGCACCGAACATGGACGCGGAATTGATGATCAAGCTCGCCAATCGCATCCGCAAGGCCATATCGACGCTCGAAATCGATCTGGGCGATGAAAAGCTTGGCGTCACCGTCAGTATCGGTCTTGCCATATGGGACCGGTGCGAGACATCGAAGGACCTCTATCGCCGCGCCGACAAGATGCTTTATGCCGCGAAGAACATGGGCCGCAACCGCGTCTGCGCGTGAGTTTAACGCTCGCGGTCCTTGCGAAAGCTGCGCACGAGTTCCCCCATCTTTTCAATGCTCTGCCGCGTGTCGAGGCTGGGGGGTAGCTGCGTCCTTGGTGAAGAGGGCGACATATCATCCACCGATGCGGGGTCGCGGCGGGTGGTGGAAACCGGATTGCCCCACAAATGGTTCTCATCTGCAAGCCGGTCCACCGGCTCCGTCTGGGAACTGCTTTCAAAAGCCCGCAATTTTTCAACGATACGGTCGAGCGATAGCCTGTCATTGCTGCGCCAGACGGAAAGGGCACTTTCGCTCTTGCCGCGGCCCGGAAGCTGGTGGGACGGAATGGTCTCGAATGTAAGACGCATCGGTGTCGAGAAAGCTTCGCCGAAGGCTATGGCCTCGCGGTTGGCGATGGACGACAGGAAACCTGCCATGCTCTGTGCGCCGCCGCGAATGGCGCCCTTGATAATTTCCTGGTCGCGCTCATTGCCGAGCCGCATCGCGAAGACGGAATTGCATTGGGAAAGTATTGTCGGGTCAAGCTCGCCGGGGCGCTGGCTTATGACCCCGAGATAGGAGCCGTATTTTCGACCTTCCTTGGCGATCCGCGCTATTGCCTGCCTTGTCGGCCAGAACCCGGCATCGCGGTCGGAGGGAATGTAGCGGTGGGCTTCCTCGCAGATGACGAGCGTTTGCAGGCTGCCCTCGCTCGAAAGGGCGATATCGAAGGCCAGGCGGCACAGGACGGAAGCAACGGCATTGACAACCTCGGACGGCAATCCTGCAAGCTGGAATGTGCAGATCGGCTTGCCGTTCTGCGGAATGCGGAAAATGCGGCCAATAGCCTGGCGCATTGTTTCAGGACCGCCGGTGACGGCGAACATGAAACGGAAGCGGGGATCGGCAGAGATCGATTCCAGACGGGCCTTGAGGCTTCGCAGATAGGGTCGTTCCGCCTTGCTGTCGAGAAGCCCCATGCGCTCGTCGATAAGGCCTGTCAGGTCAGCCAGGCGATAGGAAACCGGCGTGTCGGCGCTGACACTTCGATGGTCGGCAAGCTGCCGCCGCAAGGTTTTTGTGGCTGACGTTTCGTTGCCGTGCATTTTTTCGCGGGCAAGCTGGACCAGATCGCGCAATATGTCGAGCTCCATCGGGTCCGGTGCGCGTCCGCGGAAAATCACATCCGCGAACTCATCGAGCCGCAGCATCCAGAAGGGCAGTTCGATATTCGTCTGATCGACCGCCACGGCCAGATCGGGAAATGCGCTCGCGAATTCATTGTGCGGGTCGAGGATGAGGATGCGCAGATCAGGCTTTTCGGCAACGATGCGGCGGAGCAGCAGCATGACCGCGCTGGATTTGCCGACGCCTGTTGTGCCCACGATGGCGAAATGTCGTGAAATAAGATCATCGACCGAAATATAGGCGGGAACGGTTGCATCCTGTGTCAGCGTGCCGATTGAAACGCTGCTGCGGCCGGTTTGCGCATAAATGGCGGCAAGGTCGGTGGCGCGGATACGGTGAGCGATAGCGCCGGGGTGGGGAAACTGCGAAATGCCGCCATTGAACGTGGTTTGTCCGTTCGGCTGCGCGCGAACCTCGCCCAGAAACTCCACATGGACATGGAGTGTGTTGTCGCCGCCGCGTATCCAGACATCGCCGGGGACGAGCACGTTGCGGATAAGTCCCACCACACGATTGGTGCCTGTCTGAATGGAGATGAGCTGGCCTACCGCCCAATAATCGTCGGAGGCGGCGGAGGAGGGGCCAGATAGCGCAGAAACGATGGCGCCTTCGCCATCGCACTGGATGACATAGCCTTCCGTGCGGTTGCGCTGAACATATGCATCCTGTTCCCGCGCCCCGGAATTGTCGCCGATTTCGCCCATATTGCCCACTTCGCCCAACTTTCAACAGGAGGTTTAGCGTCAGGATAGGAATCTTCCGTTGAAATAAAGTTATCGTTTGAGGCCGGTGAACCTTCAGAAAATATCACAGGCGATGTATTTATGCGTTGACGACGCCAAATCCGGCTATTAGTGTCCGCCACCATGAACACGATTATTATTCTTGTGGTACGGGCGCGCATGGGCAGGATGGTGTAACCATCCGGCGAAAGCTCCCATGCGCGAAAGACAGGCTCCCTCGGGGGCCTTTTTTATTATCCAGATCAGAAATGCAATGCAGACGACGGGAAGAGAACAATGACTGCAGGTAAACATGAGGCGGACGCAAACGCCGCAGAAACGCAGGAAGCAGGCAATCCACGCGAAATGACCGGCGCGGAAATGGTCATTCAGGCTTTGATCGATCAGGGTGTGGAGAGCATCTTCGGCTATCCCGGCGGCGCCGTGCTTCCGATCTATGACGAGCTTTTCCAGCAGGACAAGGTTCAGCACATTCTGGTCCGTCACGAACAGGGCGCGGGACATGCCGCGGAAGGCTATGCGCGCTCGACCGGCAAGGTCGGCGTCATGCTCGTTACGTCCGGTCCGGGGGCGACCAATGCCGTCACGCCGCTGCAGGACGCCCTGATGGACTCCATCCCGCTGGTTTGCATTTCCGGTCAGGTTCCAACGACGCTGATCGGTTCGGATGCGTTTCAGGAATGCGATACGATCGGTATCACGCGCCCCTGCACCAAGCACAATTGGCTGGTAAAGGACGTCAACGATCTGGCGCGCATCCTGCACGAAGCCTTTCACGTCGCATCCACCGGTCGCCCCGGTCCCGTCGTCGTCGACATTCCGAAGGATATCCAGTTCGCCAGGGGCATCTATACGCCGCCGGAAACCGCGCCGCGCACCAGCTATCGTCCGGTTCTCGACGGCAATGCGCAGGCAATTTCCGATGCCGTCCGTCTGCTCGTCAATGCCAAGAAGCCCGTCATCTATTCCGGCGGCGGCGTGATCAATTCCGGCCCGGCGGCTTCCCGTCTGCTGCGCGAGCTGGTCGAGATCGGCAATTTCCCCATCACGTCCACGCTGATGGGGCTCGGCGCCTATCCGGCATCGGGCAAGAACTGGCTCGGCATGCTCGGTATGCACGGCACTTACGAAGCCAACATGACCATGCATGATTGCGATGTCATGCTGTGCGTCGGCGCCCGCTTCGATGACCGTATCACCGGACGTCTCAACGCATTTTCTCCGAATTCGAAGAAAATCCATATCGATATCGACCCGTCTTCGATCAACAAGAATGTGCGTGTCGATATTCCGATCATCGGCGATGTCGCGCATGTTCTGGAAGACATCGTTCGTCAGTTCCGTGCTGCTGAAAGGAAGCCGGAAAAGCAGGCAATCGGTGCCTGGTCGGAACAGATCGATAGCTGGCGTGCCCGCAATTCGCTTGCCTATGCGCCGAACAAGGACGTCATCATGCCGCAATATGCCATTCAGCGGCTTTATGAACTGACCAAGGATCGCAAGACCTACATCACCACCGAAGTCGGCCAGCACCAGATGTGGGCCGCGCAGTTCTATGGCTTCGAGGAACCGAACCGCTGGCTGACGTCCGGCGGCCTCGGCACCATGGGTTATGGTCTGCCGGCAGCGCTCGGCGTGCAGATCGCGCATCCTGAGGCGCTGGTTATCGATATTGCGGGCGATGCCTCGATCCAGATGTGCATTCAGGAAATGTCGGCGGCCATCCAGCATGATGCGCCGATCAAGATCTTCATCCTGAATAACCAGTATATGGGCATGGTGCGCCAATGGCAGCAGCTTCTGCATGGCAACCGCCTGTCGCATTCCTACACCGAGGCGATGCCGGATTTCGTGAAGCTGGCCGAAGCCTATGGCGCGCACGGTATCCGCTGCGAAAAGCCGGGCGATCTCGACGCCGCCATTCAGGAAATGATCGATATCGACAGGCCGGTCATCTTTGATTGCCGCGTGGCAAATCTCGCCAACTGCTTCCCCATGATCCCGTCGGGCAAGGCGCATAACGAAATGCTGTTGCCCGATGAGGCGACGGACGAAGCCGTCGCCAATGCCATTGATGCCAAGGGCCGCGCGCTCGTCTGATCCCGGAGGAAAGAAACCATGAATGCACAGAACCTAGCTTCCGGATCGGCCTATTTCATCGCTGCCGAAACGCAAACGCCGGAAACGCACACGCTCGCCGTCCTCGTCGACAACGAACCGGGTGTCCTTGCCCGCGTGATCGGCCTTTTCTCCGGTCGCGGCTACAATATTGAAAGCCTGACGGTTTCGGAAACCGAGCACGAAAAGCATCTGTCGCGCATTACAATCGTGACGCGCGGCACGCCGCACGTGCTCGACCAGATCCGCCACCAGCTGGCGCGCATCGTGCCGGTTCACCGTGTCGTCGATCTTAGTCATCGCGCCGCCGAACACGGCCACGACCGTCCTGTCGAACGGGAACTGGCGCTGGTGAAGGTCGCCGGTAAAGGTGAAGCAAGGGCGGAAACGCTTCGGCTGGCCGACGCTTTCAAAGCCAAGGTGGTGGATGCGACGACAGATCATTTCATCCTGGAGATCACCGGAAAGGCCGCGAAGATCGACCAGTTCATCTCGATCATGAAGCCGCTTGGTCTGGTCGAGACCTGCCGCACGGGTGTTGCCGCCATGAACCGCGGTCCGGAAGGCATGTAGGTCTTTCGCTCGAAATCGATACAATATCGACTGAAACCGGCACAATGTTTCGATTGTGCCGGTTTTTTATTGAGCTAATTTGTCCCTATAAAATGGGGCCGTCCAATGTCTGTTGAAATTTTTCTGGCGCTTCTCGTCTTTGCCTTCGTCTCTTCCGTTACGCCGGGACCAAACAATCTGATGCTTCTTGCCTCCGGCGTGAATTTCGGTTTTCGCCGCACAATTCCGCATATGCTGGGGATCGGCGTCGGGTTTTTCGTCTTGCTGCTGGCGGTGGGGTTCGGTCTTGGCGCCGCGATCGAAACCGTGCCGTCATTCTATACCGCGCTGAAGTTCGCGGGCGGCGCCTATATGCTCTATCTCGCCTGGAAGATTGCCATGTCGCGTTCCATCGGAGAGGCAAAACAGCGGGATAAAGCTGAGCCCATGACTTTCTTGCAGGCGGCGGCGTTCCAATGGGTCAATCCCAAAGCCTGGGTTATGGCCATCACAGGCATCGCCACCTATGCCAGCCACGACAATTACTATGTCGCGGTACTTCTGGTCAGCGCTGCCTTTGCGATTGTGAATTTGCCGAGCGTTTCCGTCTGGGCAGGATTTGGCACATTGCTGCGCAACTGGCTTTCCGATCCTGTCCGCTTGAAATGGTTCAATTTTATCATGGCCCTGTTGCTTGTTCTGAGCCTGTGGCCGATGCTGAAATAAGGGTGAAGGGCCAATGAGCAACCAGCTTCCGACTTATGATGATGTGATCTCCGCCGCGAAGCAGATCGAAGGCTATGCGCACCATACGCCGGTGTTTACATCCTCCACGATCGATCGCGAAAGCGATGCGCAGTTCTTTTTCAAATGCGAGAATTTCCAGCGCATCGGCGCATTCAAGTTTCGCGGCGCGTTCAATGCCCTGTCGCGGTTTACGGATGAGCAGAAGATTCGCGGCGTGTTGGCGTTTTCGTCCGGCAATCACGCGCAGGCAATAGCGCTTGCGGCAAAATTGCTCGGTATCGGCGCGACCATCATCATGCCCGAGGATGCACCGCGCGCGAAGCTTGATGCGACGCGCGGCTATGGGGCGAAGGTAGTGACCTATAACCGTTATGAAGAAGATCGCGATGCGATTTCAAACCGGCTGGCGGAGGAGGGCGGGCTGACCATCATCCCGCCGTTCAATCATCCCGATATCATTGCCGGACAGGGAACTGCCGCCAAGGAATTGATCGAGGAAACCGGGCCTCTCGATGCATTGTTCGTTTGTCTCGGCGGCGGCGGCCTGCTTGCCGGTTCGGCTTTGGCTGCACAGGCCTTGTCGCCGGGATGCGATGTTTATGGTGTGGAACCGGCAGCTGGCAATGATGGGCAGCAATCGTTCCGGTCCGGCAAGATAGTCCATATCGATGTGCCGAAGACCCTGGCCGACGGTGCCCAGACACAGGCGCTTGGTGACATGACCTTTGCCATCATCCGCGAAACCGTTCGCGATATACTGGTCGTCAGCGACGATGAACTGGTCCAGGGAATGAAGTTTTTCGCAAGCCGCATGAAAATGGTTGTCGAGCCGACCGGCTGTCTCGCTTTTGCCGGGGCGCGGCAGATGGCGTCGAAACTGCGGGGCAAGCGCGTGGGGGTGATCGTCAGTGGCGGCAATGTCGATCTCGACAGATTTGCCACTTTGATAAGCAAAAATGCTTGATCACGGTTTGATCTTGTTTTCAGGCGGCGAATCCTGTCTGAAAGGATCATGCAGTTTTCACCGGAACAGGATCAGGCGCTGAAAGCGGTCGGGCAATGGCTCAAAGACGGCCGCAGCCCCATTTTCAGATTGTTCGGCTATGCGGGCACGGGCAAGACGACGCTCGCCCGCTATTTTGCCGAGCATGTGGATGGCGATGTGCAGTTTGCCGCCTTTACCGGGAAGGCCGCACAGGTGCTGCGCTCAAAAGGCGCCAGCAATGCCCGCACGCTTCATTCACTGATCTATCGTCCGCGCGGTGAAGAAGCGATTGAGGACGAAACCACCGGCAAGACCTCCATCGCGCCAACCTTTTCGCTCAACCGGCAGAGCCCTGTCGCGAAAGCGGCGATGATTGTTGTCGACGAATGTTCCATGGTCGATGAAGCGCTGGGGCGGGACCTGATGAGTTTCGGCACGCCTATCCTGGTGCTTGGCGATCCGGGACAGTTGCCGCCGATTTCCGGCGGCGGGTTTTTCACGGAACACGAGCCGGATTATCTCCTGACCGAGATTCATCGTCAGGCACAGGACAATCCGATCATCCGCATGGCGCTCGATGTGCGTGAGGGACGCGAGCTTTCCTATGGCGACCACGGCGCTGCGAGGGTTATCGGCAAGGGTGATGTTAATCAGGAAATGGTGCTGGCTGCCGATCAGGTGCTTGTCGGCACCAACCGGACCCGACGCCGCTACAACCAGCGCCTGCGGGAATTGAAGGGCTTTACGGCGGATTATCCGCAAGCGGGCGACAAGCTGGTGTGCCTGCGCAACGATCCTGCCAAGGGACTTCTCAACGGATCGCTATGGAAGGTGATGACATCGTCCAAGGAAACCGTAAAGCCCGGTATCAACCTGCTTGTAACGCCCGAGGACGATGATCGCGGCGTTGCAAAGATCAAGCTTTTGAAAGCCCAGTTTGAAGAGCCCGACAGTGAAATTCCGTGGCAGACCAAGAAGCGTTACGACGATTTCGATTATGGCTATGCCCTGACCGTTCATAAGGCGCAGGGTTCGCAGTGGGACAATGTCGTGCTTTTCGATGAGAGTTTTGCCTTTCGCGACACGCGTGAGCGCTGGCTTTATACGGCAATCACACGGGCGGCCGAACGTCTGACTGTCGTGAAGTGATTACTCTTCCGCCGGTTTTGCACCGAGCCATTCCCACGCCTCGTCTTCTTCATCTGCCTCGAATGCGCGCAGCTCTATGGACAGGAAGGGCTGCATGAGGGTGATGCTGGCCTGAATCCACAACGGGCCGCCGACAATGGCATAATGGCGGAGCTTCTTGAGCGATTTCGACCGCATGGAGATCATGCTTTCCGAAAAGACAGCCGTCCAGTCGACCCCTTCATAGCCGGTGAGACGGATCAGGAGATCGATCTCGTCATGTGTTTCATAGGCTGCGTCGAGAAGCCCGTAGAGATTTTCCAGCGACGCATCGTCGAGATGTCCTTCGATGGCAAAAGCGAAAACATCGTCCCGGTTTGTTGGAATGCGGCGAATGACGGGTATGTCCTCATTTCGCATTGTAGACCTCCATCATTGATCTGTTTAAACGCCGAAGCGGGGGCAAAGGTTGCGGTTGCGCTGTAAATTGATACGAACGGCAAAAGCCCTGCAAACCCAGTTTGTTACACGCAGATTTCACGATTGGGGATTGCGCCGGTGGTGCGACGGCAAAACACTCACATTTTTTCGCGGCAGGCGTTATAAAGCGGAATATTCATCCGGGAGTCGCCAATGCCTGCGAAATTATCGGTCAATCTCAACGCCATTGCGATGCTGCGAAACCGCCGCGATTTGCCGTGGCCAAGCGTTACCGGTCTGGGGCGTGCCGCCCTTGTCGCCGGTGCGGCGGGATTGACCGTCCATCCCCGCCCGGATCAGCGTCATATCCGGTTTTCCGATCTCGGTGATATCCGCGCCTTGATCGATGACGAGTTTCCGCAGGCCGAATTCAATATTGAAGGTTTTCCGAGCGAGGCCTTTCTCGATCTGGTGGAGAAGCATCAGCCCGAACAGGTGACCTTGGTGCCTGACGATCCGACCCAGTCGACATCGGATCACGGTTGGGATTTCGTGTCGAAAGCCGATTTTCTGGCGCCGGTCGTGGCCCGTCTGAAGGCGAGTGGGATGCGGGTGTCATTGTTCGCCGATCCCGATCCGCTTGGCTATGATCGTGCCAAGGATATCGGCGCGGATCGTGTGGAGCTTTATACCGGTCCCTATGGAGCGACCTATGATGATCCGGCTGCCGCCGCGCGTGAGCTGGATCGTCTGGAGAAGGCTGCGAAGGCCGCTTCCGCGCTGGGGCTTGCCATCAATGCGGGGCATGATCTGACAGTAGACAATCTGCCCGCGCTGGTGAAACGTGTCCCGCAGTTGAGCGAAGTTTCTATCGGACATGGATTGACGGCCGACGCATTGATGTATGGAATGCCGGTGACGGTGAGCCGCTACATCGCAGCCTTGGCGTAATGCGTTTAGTGCATGGCTTGGTTTGGAGCTTTGCAAAAAGTGCATTTGCATTCGAGCGATACAAGCTTTAGGCGTCCGCCACTATTCAAGCGCGTTGGGGGCGCGCGGGATTGCATGAGGGAGCATTGAAGCAGTTTTCCGATGTTTGCTGTCCGCGCCGAGGCAATCTGATCATTGTCGCAATCGGACAGGTTGCTGTGTTCAATCGGCATGATGCCGATGACTGAAGCTGCTTCGAGCAGGGGCGCGGCAATGCTGCAATTCGCAACTTATTGCGAATACATCCATTCTCCCAATTCTGTCCCTAATAAGTCCAGCCAGAACCGTTTCAGGAAGTTGCGAGGTGCCTGCATATGAGCGGCGAGCTAAATGGCAATGACACGCCGGCACAGGAGGCTATGCCTGCCGTTGGCGTTCCTGAGAGCGTCGCTTTTGCCGAGGATGCAGAGCAGCATAATGAGAGCATGAAGACACTGGTGCTGGGCGCGCTGGGGGTTGTCTATGGTGATATCGGCACCAGCCCGATCTATGCTTTTCGCGAGGCTCTCCATGCGGCGGCGACCGACGGCATTCTCGCCCGCAGCGACATTCTGGGTGTGGTTTCGCTGATCTTCTGGGCGCTCACGCTGGTTGTGACGGTGAAATATGTCCTGTTCGTGCTGCGCGCCGACAATAATGGAGAAGGCGGCATTCTTTCGCTGATGGCGCTTGTCAGGGGCGCGCTGAAAGGCCGGCCGGACCTCATCCTGGGCGTGGGCATTTGCGGCGCGGCGCTGTTCTTTGGCGATGCGGTTATCACGCCCGCAATCTCGGTCCTCTCGGCAATGGAAGGTCTGGAGATCGTCGCTCCCGATCTTACGCCATTCGTGGTTCCCATAACCGTCGTCATTCTGGTGACGCTGTTCTCGGTGCAGAAGTTGGGCACCGGCAAGGTTGCCATCGTCTTCGGGCCGATCATGGCATTGTGGTTCCTGGCGCTCGGCGCATCGGGTCTGTGGCATATTTTCGACGACCCGACGGTCATGATGGCGCTCAATCCCTATTATGCGGTGCGCTTCCTGACGGTCAGTCCCGGTGTTGCGTTCGTCACGGTTGGCGCCGTGTTCCTCGCAATGACGGGCGCCGAGGCTCTCTATGCCGATCTCGGCCATTTTGGACGCAAACCGATTGTGCGTGCATGGCTGTGGATCGTGTTCCCCTGCCTGCTGCTCAATTATTTCGGGCAGGCTGCGTTCATTCTTTCTCATGGGGAGGCTGCTGCGCTGCCATTCTTCCAGATGATGCCAAGCTTCGCGCTGCTGCCGATGGTTCTGCTGGCAACAGCGGCTACCGTTATCGCCAGCCAGGCGGTCATTACCGGCGCCTATTCGGTGGCGCGTCAGGCCGTTCAGCTCAACATCCTGCCGCGTCTGGAAATCCAGCACACATCGGAAAAACTGCACGGTCAGATCTATATTCCGCGCGTCAACCTGCTTCTGGGGCTGGCGGTGGTTATTCTGGTGCTTGGCTTTGAGAAGTCCAGCAATCTGGCCGCCGCATATGGCATCGCCGTGACCGGCAACATGCTGGTTACGACCGTTCTCCTCTATATCGTCATGACCCGTATCTGGAATTGGCGCGTGAGCCGCGCCCTGCCGATCATTCTGGGCTTTCTCGTGATTGATATCATGTTCTTCAGCGCGAACATCATCAAGGTTCATGAAGGCGGCTGGGCTTCGATCGGCATCGCCATGGTGCTCGTCCTTATCATGTGGACATGGGTGCGTGGGACGCGGCACCTCTTCAACAAGACCCGCAAGGCTGAGGTGCCCCTCGATCTCATCGTGGAACAGATGGCCAAGCGCCCGCCGACCATCGTGCCGGGCACGGCCGTATTCCTGACGGGCGACCCCAAAAGCGCTCCGACGGCGCTCATGCACAGCCTGAAACATTACAAGGTCTTGCACGAGAACAATGTCATACTGACGGTTGTGACCGCATCGAAGCCATGGGTTTCAAGCGCCGACCGCGCGCGTGTTTCGCAATATAATGAGCGTTTCATGCAGGTGACGCTGACCTTCGGCTACATGCAGCAGCCGAATATTCCGCGTGCTCTCGGCATTTGTCGCAAGCTTGGCTGGAAATTCGATATCATGACGACGTCGTTCTTCCTGTCGCGCCGGTCGCTCAAGGCTTCGGCCCATTCCGGTCTGCCGCTCTGGCAGGACAAGCTGTTCATCCTGCTTGCGCGAACGGCGTCGGACGCGACCGAATATTTCCAGATTCCGACCGGCCGTGTGGTGGAAATCGGAACGCAGGTGAATCTGTAAGCCACCTGAATCGATTGTTTCGAAGAGCGCTTTTCCGATGTCGGGAAGGCGCTCTTTCGTATTTAATGTCGACGCAAATTATTCCGACATCAGGCAACCGTAATTTTGGAAAACATGCTTGACCGCTGACGAAACAATAATTATAAATTGGGAACCGTACCGTACGGTACAAGGTGGAGGGAAAACCCGTGACTGATACCAGCGACGAATTGCAGGCTCAAAAGCAGCAAGCTCTTTCGCCGCGTCAGAACGATGTTCTGGAGCAGGCGTTGCGCCTTCTAGTGGAGGGCGGGGATCGCGCTTTGACGACGGCAAGCATTGCGCGTGCCGCCAACTGCTCGAAAGAAAGCCTCTACAAATGGTTCGGCGATCGCGACGGTCTGCTGACGGCGATGGTTCGCTGGCAGGCATCGAAGGTCCGCGTGGTGCCGCTGACCCGCGAGAAGCTCGATGCGGAATCCCTTTTCTCAAGCCTGGAGCATTTCGCGCGCGACTGGTTGCTGGTCCTGTCGGGGAAGACCTCAATTGCCCTGAACCGGCTGGCGGTCAGCCATGCAGCCTCCGGCAAATCGGCCATGGGCGATATCGTCCTGGCCAATGGTCCGGTGGCTATGGCCAGGCGTCTCAAGCCCATTCTTCATATGGGGCAGGAGGCGGGATTGCTTGCCTTTGATGATGTCGACGAGGCGTTCCGCACATTTTTCGGGCTCGTCGTCCGGGACATGCAAATACGGTTGCTGCTTGGCGACCATCTGGAGCTGACTGATGACGTGGTTATCCGGGATGCCCGGCGAGCCACCAAGCAGTTTTTCGCCCTTTACGGGGCCTAACACATCGGCGGACGCAAGAAAGCCGAAGAACAATCTCAACGAAGGGAATAAGGAAATGCGCGTTTACTACGATCGGGATGCAGACGTTAACCTGATCAAGTCGAAGAAGGTGGTTATCGTCGGTTATGGCAGCCAGGGCCGCGCCCATGCGCTGAACCTCAAGGATTCCGGTGCCGCCAACGTGCGTGTGGCCCTTCGTGAAGGTTCTGCGACCGCAAAGAAGGCCCAGGCTGACGGTTTCGAAGTGATGAATGTTGCCGATGCCGCCAAGTGGGCCGACCTGATGATGATGGCGACGCCTGACGAGTTGCAGGCCGACATCTACAAGGAACACATTCACGACAATCTGCGTGACGGTGCGGCCATTGCGTTCGCGCACGGTCTCAATGTGCATTTCGGCCTCATCGAGCCGAAGAAGTCTGTTGACGTCGTCATGATCGCCCCGAAAGGCCCAGGCCACACGGTTCGCGGCGAATATCAGCGCGGCGGCGGCGTTCCTTGCCTTATCGCCATTCATCAGGATGCCTCGGGCAACGCCCATGACCTGGCGCTCTCCTACGCTTCGGGCGTTGGCGGCGGTCGTTCGGGCGTCATCGAAACCACCTTCAAGGAAGAGTGCGAAACCGATCTCTTCGGCGAGCAGGCTGTTCTTTGCGGTGGCGTTGTCGAACTGATCCGTACCGGCTTTGAAGTTCTGGTCGAAGCTGGCTATGCGCCGGAAATGGCGTATTTCGAGTGCCTGCACGAAATGAAGCTGATCGTGGACCTGATCTACGAAGGCGGCATCGCCAACATGAACTATTCGATCTCCAACACTGCCGAATGGGGCGAATATGTCACCGGCCCGCGCATCATCACCGCGGAAACCAAGGCTGAGATGAAGCGCGTTCTCAAGGATATCCAGACCGGCAAGTTCACCTCGGACTGGATGCAGGAATGGAAGGCCGGCGGTGCGCGCTTCAAGGGCATCCGTCGTCTCAACGATGCCCATCAGATCGAGGAAGTCGGCGGCAAGCTGCGCGCCATGATGCCGTGGATCGAAAAGAACAAGCTGGTCGACAAGGCCCGCAACTAAAATCAGCGATGATCCGGCTCTGGCGGCGTTCGGTCCGCCAGGGTCATCTATTCGCGGGATCGGGAAATTTCCTTCGGTGTCTGGGGGCGTTTCGTGCGCCCCTTCATCCTTGGTACGGGCAGAAGGCTTTGCCAATGGTCCGTCACGAACAAAAACTACCCGAATTGCGCACCGGATTTTTCGTTTCATGCACTTTGAGGCCCAAAACAATTCCGAATATCTTTATTCCATAGAAGCATGGGAAAAGATGTTCTCGTCTGCCGAAAAGTGCGCTAGAGCTTCATATCCAATAGCCAAGTTTTGAGGAGACTTCGCTATTACAAATTCCGTAAAATGTACGGATAGTCTAATTGAGGAGATTTCCCGTGTTGGACTGGGAAAATGTATTTGCAACGCGCTCGAAACGTATGCGCGCATCGGAAATTCGCGAACTGCTGAAGCTCCTGGAGCGCCCCGATATTATTTCGTTTGCAGGCGGAATTCCTGATCCGGCTCTTTTCCCGCATGAAGAATTCCAGGCTGCGTACAAGGATATTCTGGGTGGCCCGGAAGCCAATGCGGCGCTGCAATATTCCGTTTCGGAAGGCTACAAGCCGCTGCGCACCTGGTTGGTTGGAGAGCTTGCCAAGATCGGTATTCCCTGCACGGAAGACAATGTGTTCATCACATCGGGTTCGCAGCAGGCGCTCGATTATCTGGGCAAGCTGTTTCTGTCGCCTGCCGACACGGCGCTCGTGACCGCGCCGACCTATCTGGGCGCGCTGCAAGCCTTCAATGCCTACGAGCCCAATTACGATACGCTGGCGATCAACGGCAATCGCACGCCGGAATCCTATGCTCAGGCGGCGAAGAAAGCTGGCGGGCAGGTCAAGTTCGCTTATCTGTCTGCCGATTTCAGCAATCCGACCGGGGAAACCGTTGATCGTGCCGGTCGTGAGAAACTGCTCGCGCAAGCCGACGAACTCGACATTCCCGTCATCGAGGATGCGGCCTATCAGTATCTTCGCTACAATGGCGATGCGATTTCGCCGATCCTGGCGCTCGATATTGCCCGTCACGACGGGGACATCGAGAAGACCCGCACCATCTATTGCGGCTCTTTCTCCAAGACGCTGGCGCCGGGTCTGCGCGTCGGCTATGTGGTGGCGTCGAAGCCGGTTATTCGCAAGCTTGTTCTGATGAAGCAGGCAGCGGATCTTCATTCATCCACGATCAACCAGATCGCCATTCAACGCGTGGCAAGCCAGGGTTTTGGCACCCAGGTCGCGAAGCTGCACAAGGTTTACAAGCACCGCCGGGACAAGATGCTCGAGGCGCTGGCGAAATATATGCCTGAAACCACCAGCTGGACGAAGCCGGAAGGCGGCATGTTCATCTGGGTCACGCTGCCGGAAGGCATGGACGGCGCCGCACTGCTTGCCGCATCCATCGATAGTGAAAAAGTGGCGTTCGTTCCCGGACGCGCCTTCTTTGCCGATGGCACAGGGGCCAACACGCTGCGCCTGAGCTATTCATGCGCCAATGACGAGATGATCGATGAAGGCATCAAGCGTCTTGGCCGTTTGATACGCGCGCACACAAAATCCGCCGCTGCCTGACCGGCAGACGAAAAGCCGGGCGTCGAGCCCGGCTTTTTCTTACTGGAAGGGCGAATTGCAGCCTGTTCTTGGACCGGCCAATGGCTGGTATGTATTGTCGGATGTCCGGTAGCTGCGATAGCGGTTTGAACACCACTGGATATGGTTGCTGCTCGGTTTTGCACCGGCAGCCCGCGGCTGCATCGTCCGTCGATATTGCAGGGCATCGCCGTTCTTGTAGTTCAAGACGCCGTGTTCGGTGATATAGGTTCCGCTTTCCCGGCACAACGTCGAGCCGTAGCAGTTACGGGCGCTCGGATCTGTGCGGTTGGCGCCGGCCTGACCGCCGATAATCAGCGGCCCGCTCGGCTTCAGCGAGGGAAGATATTGGCTGTTGCGCAGTTCGACTGCTGAAGCCGCGCTTGCAATGGCTGCAACGAACAGCCCGGTCAGTAGCGTCAGGCGCAGAATTTTTCCCATCGTCTCGGCTCGCTTCACTCTCTATTTTCCCGGTATATGGGTATATTTTTTGCTCAAGTCATCGCTTCAGCAGAAATTTATTGGTTTTAGAGTTCATCCTCTTGCCAATCGCCCGCCAAGCGGAGAAATTGCAAAGAGATGTTTACCATAGCCACTTTCAATGTCGAAAATCTGATGCGCCGGTTTGATTTTTCCGGCTTTCGCAATGAATTGCATCAGGATCGCACCCTGCAATTGTTCGAAATCAACGATGAGGCGCAATACCGCCTTCTTGAGCAGGCGCGCGCCGTTGCACATACGGATGATACGCGGCAGATGACGGCGCTCGCCATAGCCGAGACGCGGGCCGATATTCTCTGCCTGCAGGAGGTGGATAATCTCGCGGCCCTCAATGCCTTCGAGTATGGCTATCTTTTCAAGATGATCGGCCAGGGCTTCCGGCATAAATATCTCATAGACGGGAATGACAGCCGCGGCATCGACGTGGCCGTCATGATGCGCGACACGACACGGGACGGGCAACCCATCGAAGTCGAGGATGTCACAAGCTATGCCTATGTAACCTATAATGATTTTGGGCTGTATGAGCCGGTTCTCGCCGAGCTGGGGCTTGAGCCTCATGACCGCATTTTCAAGCGGGACTGCCTGAATGTGGATATCCGCATTGCCGGAAAACCCTTGTCGCTTTTCGTGACCCATCTGAAATCCATGACGGGCGCGCGCAACGGGTTCGATGGGCGGACAGCATCCCTGCCGGTGCGGCGCGCCGAAACACGCGCCATACGCCGCATCATCGAGGATAAGTTCGGACCATCCAATGTTGCCGATCGGCGCTGGCTGATTTGCGGCGATTTCAATGATTATCGTGAGCGGATCGTCATCGGTGGCGACGAATGGAATGGCTATCAGTTCGCGCCGGTGGTTGAAGAGGAAAGCGCGCTCGACGTGCTTCTGGGGGATGGATTTGCGGTTAATCTGGTGGAACGGCGCCCGGTTATGGATCGCTGGACACTTTATCACACGCGCGGGCCACAGGAGCGCCATCTTTGCCAGCTGGATTACATCATGGCTTCGCCTTCATTGGCGAAGAAGAATGAGAAGGCGATACCCAACATCATCCGGCGCGGGCAACCCTGGCGGACGATCTTTCCGCCCGACCAGCAGGTCGATCGTTACCCGCGCACCGGATGGGATCGTCCCAAAGCAAGCGATCACTGTCCGGTCGCGATGACATTGAATATGGTGTGAGTGATGGAACAGGTCCGGGAAAACACGGTCTACGTCATTGACGGCGCCCACGTCCGGGTGCTGCCCGGTCCATTGTCCTATGCCGAGCAGAATAGCGAAGCGATTGCGCTGAACTGGTCACGCGAGCGGACCGCGAATCCCACATTGTTCGATGGCGAGTTTTATCTGGCGCCACAAGCCGAATTGACGGATGGCCTGTTTCGGGCCGGTTTCCAGCGCACCAGCTTTGCCACGCTGATGCACTGGCGCCGGGATGGCTCGCAAGAGCGGCCCTGGCATGTCTTTGGCGTTGGTGTGATTGTCTCGCATGAAGGACATTTGATCGCCGGGCGTATGAGTGCACACAATGCGGGAGCGGGAAGGGTCTATTTCCCGGCAGGCTCGATCGACGACAACGATATTGTCGATGGATATGTCGATTATGACGCCAATCGCCGACGCGAGGTGCTGGAGGAAACCGGTCTCGATCTACATGATGCGCGGGCAGAACAGCAAATCCATCTCGTAACGGGTAATCGCAGTATCGCCCTTTTTCGCCGTTATTATTTCGATGTGTCTTCAAGGGAGCTGGTATCGCGGATTGAACAACACCTCTCCGCGGCGGAAGAACCGGAACTTTCCGAGATCATACCGGTGAATTCGGCGGGTAGGATGGGGGATGCTACGCCGTCTTATGTGAGGGCGTTCGCCGACTGGCATTTCAACAATCTCTGAACTGCGTCGGTCTTACAGATGACAGCGGCGCGAAATTGGCTATGCTCGCAATAATGTGAAGCTGAGGCAGTGGAATGAAGTCGACTTTGCCGTCGATCTTGTGACCATGTCGTTGGGAGAATGAGCGATGAGTGAAGCCGCCGTTTCTGGCAGATTCTATGAGGTTTTCGACGTATTCGCCGATAAGCCTCTGGCTGGAAATCCGCTGGCTGTCGTTCATGATAGCGAGGGCTTGAGCGATACGCGCATGCAGGCTATCGCACGCGAGTTCAATCTTTCCGAAACCGTGTTCATTTTTCCGCCGAGCAATCCCGCGCATGAAGCGGCGTTGCGTATTTTCACGCCCGATTACGAACTGCCGTTCGCCGGGCATCCGACAGTGGGGGCGGCTGTGTCGCTGGCCCGGCGGCGCAAAACGGGTAATGACACCGACAGGCTCGTGGCTCTGGAAGAAAACGTCGGCACAGTGCGCTGTGGTGTGATCCTTGGCGAGGCTAGCGCCTTTGCCGAGTTCGATCTGCCGCGGCTGCCGGAACGGCTGGATGTCAAGGTCGAGAAGGAGGAGGCGGCTGCCGCCATCGGTCTTGGTACGCATGAAATCGGCTTCGAGAACCATGTGCCTGCCGTGTGGAGCGCGGGCACGCCTTATCTGCTCGTGCCGGTTCACAACCTGATTGCCGCAGCAAAAGTGTCCATCGACCCTGTCTATGTGAATGAAAGCCTGCCGCATGTCGCAGGCCGACCTCTACCCATCTATGTTTATTGTCGCGAAACAATTCTGTTCGACAGTAATTTCCATGCCCGCATGTTCGTGACGGGGGCAAATGTCTATGAAGATCCGGCCACGGGTTCGGCTGCCGCTGCCTTTGCAGGCATGATCCAGAAGAACGACAAGCCTGTCGACGGCAGTTCGCAATGGTGGATCGAGCAGGGTATGGAAATGGGGCGCGCTTCGCGGATCCGTCTTGAACTGGACATTGCCAAACAGCAACTCACAGGCGCCCGGATCGGAGGCACTGCGGTCAAGATTGCCGAAGGGCATCTGTTTGTCTGATAAAGCAGCAATCTTTGCCGTTTGATTGCAGTCAAGGCTGCAACGCCGCCCTATGTTTATTCGTCACGGACAAACGAACAGCGGAGAAGCGCCATGATGATAAAGGAAATGTCGCAATACGATATCCGGACCATGATTCAGCACACCCAACTGGGGCGGCTGGCTTATGTTTTCGACGATCGCCCGTTTATCGTGCCGCTCAGTTTCCGGTTCAGCGGCGGGTCGCTCTATTCTTTTACAACGGACGGCCAGAAGACCGAGGCTTTGCGAAAGAACGATGCGGTTTGCATTCTTTTCGATCACATTGAATCCCGGACCAGATGGCGTACTGTTGTCGTGAATGGCCGCTATCGGGAAATCGAGCGGGAAGACGAGAAAAATGCGATCGTAGAGCTGATGGCTTCGGAGCCGACCTGGTGGGAACCAGCCTATATAAGAACGATTACAAAGGGCGGACAGGAACGCAAACTTGAGCCCGTCTTCTTCCGTATCGATGTAGAAAATGCGACGGGCCACGAGGCCGGCTGAAGGCGAGGAAGCCCCGCTATTCTCAGGCCCTGCCGCTCTTATTTCACGACCAGAACAGGGATGCCGCTGCGGGTCAGCACTTCATGGGCCTGGCTGCCGAGAAGCATTCCCTTAAGGCCGCGGCGTCCATGGGAAGCCATGACGATGAGGTCGTTGCGCAATTCCTTCGACGTTTCGATGATGGATGTTGCCGGGTGCGGCGCAACCACATGCAGCGTGTGAACATCCACTGCCGATTCTGCGGCCAGCGCGCGGGCACGGGCGAGGGCCTTGTCGGCATATTCGTTCCATTCCTGCTCGAAACGCTCAATGAAAGCCGGGCTATCGGTCCAGCCGCCGGGAAGCCCCGATACGGAATAAGGGGCGGTGACGGTCAGGACCGTTACCTTCGCTCCCACCGCATGCGCCAGTTTGAACGCATGGACGAGGCCGCGCTCTGCAAATTCCGATCCATCGGTCGTTACGAGAATATTCTTGTACATGCCGCCTTCCGTCCGTTTCGTCGATCAAATGCTGGCGCTCAAATGCGCTTGAACTTATACATATAATCGTCAAATTTTTCCATCAACCTGAACTCCGTGCTGCGGGAGCGCGAACCGATTCCTCCGTTTCCCTTCTCCGAAAAACGCTTCGTATTTTTCGGGATGCGCTGTCGTGGAAGGCGACCAGCGCACGGGAACCATGTTTTTGATTGATATTTTTCTATGCTGAAAGGACATATTCTATGGTTTTGGACTGTAATTCTTTTCACGCGGCGTGGGTTTCCACGGTTATCAATCTCGACTGGCCATCGAGGCAATCGACGGAAATTGCCGATGATGCAAAACGGATAACGACGCAGAAGGGTGAATTGCTCGCCATATTGGACCGGGCGAAGATGCTGGGCATCAACGGTCTTATTTTTCAGGTTTCGCCCACTGCCGATGCATTTTATCAATCGTCCCTTTTGCCGTGGTCGTCCTATCTGACCGGGACGCTGGGCAAGAATCCGGGCTTTGATCCCCTGAAGTTCCTGATTGCGGAAGCGCACAAGCGGGGCATCGAGATTCACGCCTGGATCAATCCCTATCGGGTTTCCATGAATATTGATCCGCAAACACGGCAAGCGCTGGAAAACTCATCGCCCGATTCTCCGTCCAGCGTCTACAAGCTCCATCCTGAGTGGATCGGCATCGCTGCGAAGCGCTATGTGCTGGATCCCGGCATTCCGGCTGTGCGTGAGTGGGTGGGAAATGTCGTCGGTGAAGTGGTTCAGAAATACGATGTCGATGGCATCCAGTTCGACGATTATTTTTATTACCAGACACCGGATTCGCAACTCGACGACAGCCGGACATTTGCCCGCTACGGTACAAGTTTCAAGAGCAAGGGCGACTGGCGGCGCTACAACACCTATACGCTGGTGCAGGAAGTGTTCGGCAGGATCAAGAAGATCAAGCCGAATATCCGTTTCGGCATCAGCCCTGGCGGGGTATGGCGCAACAAAAAGGATGATCCGCTGGGGTCGGATACGCTTGCCGGAGCAACCAATTACGACAACGATTTCGCCGATACCAGGCGCTGGGTGAAGGATGGCATCATCGATTATATCGCTCCGCAGGTCTACTGGCCGCTGGAGCGCAAGATTGTGCCTTATGGAACGATTGTGAAATGGTGGGCCGAAACCGTACGCGAAACGCCGGTCGATCTTTATGTCGGCATGGCGCTTTACAAGGCTGGCCAGCCAACCTCTCAGGAACCGCAATGGGGCGAAGATGGGGGGCTGACGGAGATCAGGCATCAGCTGGAACTGAATCAAGTCGTGTCGGAAGTGAAGGGGAGTATCCTCTTTCGCGAGGCTTTCCTCCGCGAGCCGAAACTGAAGAAAATTGCCGACTATCTAGCCGCCAATTGGGGGCGGTGCCGCCCACAGCGGTGAAGGATTGTCAAATTATAGTCGATTATTTCGACCTGTTTGATTGAAATCAAAGAGCTTCGTTTGAGTGAGTGCTAACTAACCATCGTTGCCGGTTTCCACCAGAGCCAGTGACCCGGGGTGCCGAGGCCCTACTCGAAAGGCACCCCGGCAAAATCAATCTGTCGAGCGCATGAGCGCGATCTTTCCGTAACGTCGCCCATCGACAGCCAGCGGGTGCTGTCGACGTTGCTCCCCTCTGTTTCATCAAATCAGCACCCGCGTCCAATATCATAAGAATGAGAGCATTTTAGCGGTTCTTGATCATAATCAAGGCAGTTGGCCGCGGCTGCGATTAGAGCAGGCTTAACCGGGAGTTTGCGGTTTTCGATCGCGCCCCCACTTCACCGGTTGCTAAATGAAAAGGTCGTTCCATATTTTCCCAAGAAGGTTTCGGCTGATGCCGGAGGCGGGGCGGTGGGGACGTTGAAAATCCTTGCAGGCAGCGACCGCTCGCCGATGCTTCGTTTGAAGACGGTGTTGTGACGACGATGGCAATGAGGATGTTTCATGATGGCTTTCAACCGCAAGCAATGGATACTGGCTGGAGCGATTGTCGTCCTTGCCGCAGGCGGATATTATGCCTGGAAAACGCTGAACGGCGATGGATTGCCGGATGATATTGCCAGGGGCAACGGGCGTATCGAGGCGGTTGAAATCGACATTTCGACGAAAAGTCCGGGGCGCATTCGCGAAATTCTCGCGGATGAGGGGGATTTTGTGCGGAAAGACGACATTCTCGCACGCATGGATACGGATCAGCTGGAAAGCCAGCGCAAACAGGCACAAGCGCAGTTGCGCCGGGCCGAGATCGGTATCGAGACGGCGCACAGCCTTGTCACGCAGCGCGAGGCCGAGCACACGGCCGCTGAAGCGACCGTGGCGCAGCGTGAAGCGCAACTGGATGCCGCCCAGCGGCGTCTGGCCCGCTCGCAACAATTGACGCAATCACGCACGGTTTCCCAACAAGTCCTGGACGATGACCGCGCGACCGCACAGGGCGCGGAAGCGGCTGTCGGCGCGGCCAAGGCACAGCTTGCAGCCACCGAGGCGGCTATTGGGGCCGCCAAGGCGCAGGTCGTGGATGCCGAGGCATCCGTCGAGGCTGCTAGGGCGGCGATTGCAACGATTGAAGCCGACATCAACGACGCCACCTTGAGAGCGCCGAAGCCGGGGCGTGTCCAGTACCGCGTTGCCCAGCCGGGTGAGGTGCTTTCGGCAGGTGGGCGGGTGCTCAATCTTGTCGATGTCAGCGACGTCTATATGACCTTCTTCCTGCCGACGGCTCAGGCCGGGAGGGTCGCCATGGGGGCCGATGCCCGGATCGTTCTCGATGCCGCGCCGCAATATGTCATTCCGGCAAAGATCAGCTTCGTCGCCGATGTGGCCCAGTTTACGCCGAAGACCGTTGAGACGGAGGAAGAGCGCCAGAAGCTGATGTTCCGCGTGAAGGCGAAGATCCCGCAAGAACTGCTCCAAAAATATATACAGCAGGTGAAAACGGGCTTGCCGGGCATGGCCTATGTCAAGCTCGACCCCAATGCCGAATGGCCGAAGAATCTCGCGGAAACCGTGAAATGAATGCTGGTCCGGTCAAGGCTGGCGCCAATGACGGCAGCTTTGTCGTCCGGGCGCAAGATGTGGGGCTGTCCTATGGGAAAACGCGGGCCCTGCGTTCGGTGAACCTTGACATTCCCGCCGGCTGCATGGTCGGCCTGATCGGGCCTGACGGGGTGGGAAAATCGAGCCTGTTATCATTGATCGCCGGGGCGCGGGCGATGCAGCAGGGCCATATCGAAGTTCTTGGCGGGGATATTTCTGACAAGCGTCACCTTCAGTCCGCTTATCCGCGCATTGCCTATATGCCGCAGGGACTTGGAAAGAACCTCTACCCCACGCTTTCGGTGTTCGAGAATATCGATTTTTTCGGGCGATTGTTCGGGCATAATCGAAAGGAGCGCGAGCGCCGCATTGCCGATCTTCTGGGGCGCACGGGCATGTCCGCTTTCGCGGATCGTCCGGCTGGCAAGCTGTCGGGCGGCATGAAGCAGAAGACGAGCCTCTGCTGCTCGCTGATCCACGATCCTGATCTGCTCATTCTCGACGAGCCGACAACCGGCGTTGATCCATTGTCCCGACGTCAGTTCTGGGAACTGATCGACGATATCCGCACGGACCGTCCCGGCATGAGCGTCATCGTCGCCACGGCCTATATGGAAGAGGCCGAACGTTTCGACTGGCTGGTCGCCATGAATGACGGGCAGATACTGGCGACGGGCACCCCGCGGGAATTGCTGCAACGAACCAACACGCCAAATCTCGATGCTGCCTTTATCGCGCTCCTGCCGGAAGACTTGCGGAGAGGCCATCAGGATATCGAGATTCCGCATCGGGATTTCGGGGCCGATGCCGAAATCGCAATTGAGGCGGAACATGTCACCGTGCGTTTCGGCGACTTCACGGCGGTCGATAATGTGAGCTTTCGAATCCCGCGTGGCGAAATCTTCGGTTTTCTGGGCTCCAATGGGTGCGGCAAGACCACGACCATGAAAGTTCTGACCGGGTTGCTGCCTGCCAGCGATGGAACGGCGCGGCTGTTCGGGCGCGAGGTTGACCCCAAGGATATCGATATACGACGCCATGTCGGTTATATGTCGCAGGCATTTTCGCTCTATTCGGAATTGACCGTTCGCCAGAACCTGGAACTCCATGCGAAATTGTTCGATATGGCACCGGACCTGACCGAACGCCGTATCAAGGAGCTGACCGGGCGTTTCGACCTTGCCGAAGTCATGGATTCCCTGCCGGATGCTTTGCCGCTCGGTATCCGCCAGCGCCTGTCCCTGGCCGTGGCGCTGATCCATTCGCCTGACATTCTCATTCTCGATGAGCCGACCTCGGGCGTCGACCCGGTTGCTCGCGATGCGTTCTGGCAAATCCTTGCAGACCTGTCGCGCAAGGATAATGTGACGATCTTCGTCTCTACCCATTTCATGAACGAAGCCGAGCTTTGCGACCGTATTTCACTGATGCATGCCGGCAAGGTGCTGATAAGCGATACGCCGAAGGCGATTACGGAAAGCCGCCATGCGGAAACCCTGGAAGAAGCCTTCGTTGCTTATCTTGAGGACGCGATCGGCGCGGCCGAAAAGCCTGCGCAATCGCCTGCGGTCAGCCCGGAAAAAGTGCCAGATGCGAGCGAAACACGCTCAAGGAAGGCTTCAGGCTGGTTGCCGGATTTGCGCCGGATGCTGGCTTATACGCGGCGCGAAGCTCTGGAACTGAAACGCGATCCGATCCGCGCCACGCTGGCGATCCTGGGCAGCGTCATCCTGATGTTCGTCATCGGCTACGGGATCAATCTGGATGTCGAGAATCTGAAATTTGCCGTGCTCGACCGCAACGACACGACGATCAGCCGCGATTATACGCAGCAGATCGCCGGTTCGCGCTATTTTTCCGAACAGGCTCCCCTGACCGACTATGACGATCTGGATCGGCGAATGCGCGATGGCGAGATCAGTCTGGCTATCGAGATACCGCCGAATTTCGCCGCCGATGTCATGCGTGGGCGCCCGGTGGAAGTCGCGGCCTGGATCGACGGCGCGATGCCGACGCGGGCCGAGACGGTCAAGGGCTATGTCCAGGGCATGCATGCCGGCTGGCTGGCGCAGAAAGCGCGTGAGCTTTATGGCAGTGCGGCGAATGCCGGCAGTTTCAATCTGGAGATACGCTACCGGTATAACCCGGACGTGCAGAGCCTTGTGGCCATGGTTCCGGCGGTCATTCCGCTGCTGCTTCTCATGATCCCCGCAATGCTGGCGGTGCTGAGCGTGGTTCGGGAAAAGGAACTGGGATCGATCATCAATTTTTACGTGACGCCGGTGACGAAATTCGAGTTTCTGTTCGGCAAGCAATTGCCTTACATCGGATTGGCGTTTCTCAATTTCCTGATGCTGACAGCCTTTGCGGTGTTTGTCTTCCGGGTGCCGTTTACGGGAAGCTTCCCGACTTATGCGCTGGCGGCACTGCTCTATGTCACGATCGCGACCGGCATGGGACTGGTTCTGTCCACTTTCATGAACAGCCAGATCGCGGCGATCTTCGGAACAGCACTTCTGACACTCATTCCGGCTGTGCAGTATTCGGGCATGATCGACCCTGTGTCATCGCTGCAAGGCGCTGGCGCATTCATCGGCAAAATCTATCCAACGACCTATTTTGTGACCATCTCGCGTGGAGTTTTCTCCAAGGCGCTTGGCTTTGCCGATCTCGCAGGCTCGTTCCTGCCTTTATTGATCGCGGTGCCGGTACTGATGGCGCTGGCCATCGTTCTCCTCAAGAAACAGGCGAGCTGAGATGCGGATATCCAACATAGTCCAGCTTGGCGTGAAGGAATTGCGTGGCCTTGCACGCGATCCGATGCTGCTGATCCTGATCGTCTATGCGTTTACGCTTGCGATCTATACGGCGTCCAAGGCGATGCCCGAAACCCTCAACAATGCGGCAATAGCAATCGTCGATGAAGATCAGTCGCCGGTTTCTAGCCGGATCACGACGGCGTTTTATCCGCCATATTTCGTGCCCCCGAAGCTGATTTCATCCCATGAAATGGACGCCCGGATGGATGAGGGGCTGGATACGTTTGCTCTGAACATCCCCCCCAATTTCCAGCGCGATCTTCTGGCGGGCCGTTCACCGACGATCCAGCTCAATGTCGATGCGACCCGGATGAGCCAGGCCTTCACCGGCGGCGGTTATGTGCAGTCGATTGTGTCGAGTGAAGTGAACGAATTTCTCAATCGCTATCGCGGCAGTGCGCAAGCGCCGGTGGAACTCAATCTCCGGGCGCGGTTCAATCAGGATTTGGACAAGGGATGGTTCGGCGCGATCAACAATGTGATTTCGTCGGTGACAATGCTGTCGATCATCCTGACGGGCGCTGCGCTCATTCGTGAACGCGAACACGGAACCATCGAGCATCTCTTGGTGATGCCGGTGACGCCGGTTGAAATCATGGTCAGCAAGATTTGGTCCATGGGGCTTGTCGTGCTGGTTGCTTCGGCTTTTGCGCTGGTCTTTGTGGTGCAGGGCCTGCTTGCCGTGCCGATCTACGGGTCGATATCGCTGTTTCTCGTCGGCGCTGCGCTCCAGCTTTTTGCGACGACCAGCCTTGGCATTTTTCTGGCAACGGCGGCTGGTTCCATGCCGCAGTTCGGTATGTTGCTGATGTTGGTGCTTTTGCCGTTGCAGGTGCTTTCAGGAGGGACGACGCCCCGCGAAAGCATGCCCGAGATCATCCAGACAATCATGCTGGCCGCGCCCAATACGCATTTTGTCATATTGGCACAATCGATCCTGTTTCGCGGAGCGGGGCTGGGTGTCGTCTGGCCGCAATTTCTGGCCCTCATCGTCATCGGCTCTGTGCTGTTCTACTTTGCGCTCCAGCGTTTTCGTGCCTTTCTGCGATAGGAAAATTGTTTGAAATCAGGCGGCTCAGTCCATTCCTTGCCAATGTGATTCAGTTTTCCGTGCCCGATTGCACTTTGGTGGAGTTGCGAATCCTTAACCATGTTGCTATCGCAATTCCCAGGAGACGGTTCCGCTGTTCAGGCGGATGAAAAGGGAACACGGTGAAGCCATTCCGGCTGATGCCGCGACTGCCCCCGCAACTGTAACCGGAGAGCTATCCTCCACAGCCGCGCAAGCGGTCAAAGCCACTGAAAGCAAGCGTGCAATCGGGAAGGCGGAGGGAAGGCGACGACCCGGAAGTCAGGAGACCTGCCGTATCCTGTCACCCATGCATGGATACGGGGTGTGTCCAGGCGCGGCTGTCCGTGGCGGTGACATTGTTGAAATGTTGCCGTCGGGAAGAAGGGCGTTCTGCGCCACTCATGCTTCAACCTGCGGTGAGAGGAAAAGCCGGATCTCCGGGTCGGCGGGTTGAGGAAAAATGCATCTTTGGAAATCATCAGTTCTGCTGGCATCCGCCGGTATTCTTGCGCTGCCATC
Organism: Brucella anthropi; assembly: GCF_046630315.1. GTDB lineage: Bacteria > Pseudomonadota > Alphaproteobacteria > Rhizobiales > Rhizobiaceae > Brucella > Brucella anthropi_A. The sequence continues at coordinate 127,088 of NZ_LQBD01000004.1, forward strand.
CACGGCATCGGCACAAAATCTGCCGGATGGCGGTGTGGTTCTCGACACAATCGTGGTCACGCCATTGCGCCGCGCGTCTTCGCTCCAGCGCTCGACATCGTCCGTGACGGTCATCGATTCAGCGGATATCGAGCGTTCGGCCGCTTCCGATCTACAGTCCCTGCTGAAATCCTATAGCGGCATCTCCATCAAGACGAATGGCGGGCAGGGCTCATCCTCGGATATTTATATGCGCGGCATGTCGTCCAAGCAGACGGTCGTGCTGATCAATGGCGTGCGCACGGCTTCGGCCACATCCGGTTCTACCGCGCTTGCGAATATTCCCTTGAGCTCCATCGACCGCATCGAGATCGCAAAGGGCGCCCATTCCGCGCAATATGGTGCCGATGCCATGGGAGGCGTGATCAACATCATCACCAGGCAGGGCGGCGCCTGTGGCGAACGTTCCTGGTGCGGCAGTCTTTCTACCGGCGTCAGCCATCCCTGGGGCGGGTATGTGTCCGGGTCTGTTCAGGGGCGAAGCAGTGACGGCATAGACTATGCTCTTGGTGCGGCGATCACAGGCACGCAAGGTTATGATTTCACGACGCTCGATGCTTATGGCCATGAGCCGGATAGCGATGGATTTCTGCAAGGATCGTTCAACTTTGCCCTGTCGAAGGATTTCGACTGGGGTAAAATCTATGCCGACGGTCTCTTCAGCCGGGGGCGCAACCAATATGATGCCAAGCCACCATCCCCGAACCAGGCAGACAGCACGGCATTTGCGGGCAGGGTGGGGACGCGCATCGATCATACCGCCGACTGGTCGTCCACGCTGGAGTTCAACACCGGCATCGACAATAGCCGCAACTTTCGCAAGGGGGTGAGCGGCACTGACCGGTTTGAAACCAGACGTTATGGTGTCTTTGCCTCGACTGAAAAGAGTTTTGACACAGGCAGTATCAATCATACCGTGACTGCGGGTGTGGAAGCCTATCGCGAGGCGATCAACACCACCATTGCCTATGATGAAACCAGTCGCGATCTGGCTGCCTTATTCGGCCAGTACTCGCTGGAATACGAGGCGCTGCGCTTCGATGGCGGACTGCGTTACGACCACAACAGTCAGTTCGGCGATGTCGTGACCTACAATCTCGGTACGAGCTATGAGGTTCTGCCGGATCTGGTTTTGCGGTCATCCTATGCCACGGGTTTCCGGGCCCCGACTTTCAACGAGCTTTATTATCCCGGTTTCGCCAATCCCGATCTGCGGCCGGAAAAGTCCCATTCCTATGAAGTCGGGTTGAACTGGCAGGCCACGGCTTCGACAAGTCTCGATATGGCATTCTATCAAACATGGCTGCGCGATGCGATCATGAGCACGGCGCCGTCCTATCTGCCTTATAATATCGCCAGTGCGAAAGTTACCGGTTTCGAGGCCACACTGGCGCATCGTTTCGATGATCGATGGGGCGTCAAGGGCTCGGTCGATCTCAAGCAGCCGATCGATGAGGACACGGATAAGGACCTTCCTTATCGGGAACGTTTCAAGGCCGCCGCCGAGGTCAATTTCACGCCGATTGAAAAGCTCGACCTGACCGCAAGATTGATCTATGGCGGCGCCCGCTATGCCGATGCTGCAAACAGCAAGAAGCTGGGTGCCTATGTGACGGCTGATTTCGTCGCGCTCTATTCCATCGACAGCCAATCGCAGCTGAAGTTCTCGGTCGAGAATATCTTTGACAAGGATTATCAGACCAGCTCCGGCTATATTGCGCCGGGACGCACCATCAATATCGGATTGACGCGGAATTTCTGAGGCTGAAGAGAGAATGAAAAGGGCATCCGCACAATGGATCACCAGCTTCTGCCTCGCGGCGGGGTTGGCCCTGCTTGGTCGAAATTCGGCAGAGGCGGCGGATATCCCCCAGCGCGTCGTTTCCATCAATGTATGCACCGATCAGCTGGCAATGCTGCTGGCCGGCGAGGAACAGCTAAAGTCGGTTTCCTATCTGTCGCAGGACCCGGACTTGTCGGCCATGGCAGCGAAAGCCGGCGAGCTGCCGGTCAACCACGCGCAGGCAGAGGAAGTTTTTCTGATGAAGCCTGATCTGGTGCTGGCGGGAACATTTTCGTCGAGGGCAACAGTCGGACTGTTGCGCAGGCTGGGTGTTCGGGTGGAAGAGTTTGCGCCCGCCCGTTCGTTCACGGATATAGAAGATCATCTGCGCCGCATGGGTGCGTTGCTCGGGCGACAGGCGGAAGCGAACAGCGAAATCGATCGGATGAAAGCCGCCCTGGCGGCAATTCAACCTCCAGCCCGCCGCAAGACGGTCGCGCTTTATTATGCCAACAGCTATACATCCGGCCAGGGAACGCTGGTCGATGAGGCTGTGCGTCTTGCCGGGCTTGATAATCTTGCCGACAAGGCGGGCATCAGCGGTTCCGCTCCGCTGCCATTGGAAAAACTGGTACTCGAAAAGCCGGATATTCTGGTGCGCAGTTCAAGAGATCGTGCGCCTGCACTGGCTTTCGAGAATTTCGAACATCCGGCATTGCGCGCGCTTGAAAAGCAGGCGAGGGCAGTCACGATAGCGGATAATCTGACAGTCTGCGGCGGCCCGTTCAGTGTTGAAGCCGTGGCAGAACTTGCGGAGGCGGCGCGTGACTGAACGGAACCGCTTCTATCTTCTGCTGGCCGGACTCGGTCTGCTCGTTGCCGTACTTTTCATTGTTTCGCTGCTGACGGGGCCTGCTGCGATCAGCATTGCCGACAGCCTGAAGGCGCTTTTCGGCGATGACAGCGACATGATTGTGCTGGTCATGCGCGAAATCCGTCTGCCGCGGGCACTGCTTGCGCTTCTTATAGGGGCCTCGCTTGGTTTATCGGGCGCTGCCTTGCAGGGCTATCTGCGCAATCCGCTTGCGGAACCCGGACTGCTGGGGGTGAGCGCATCCGCGTCGCTTGGCGCCGTCATTGCTATTTATAGCGGTCTGTCGCTTCTGTTTCCGCTGGCTTTGCCGCTGCTCGCATTGGCCGGAGCCTTCCTATCAGTGTTCCTCGTCAAGCTTCTGGCAGGGCGCAATGCCGGTACGCTTGCCGTCATTCTGGCTGGTGTCGCTGTGACGAGTCTTGCCGGTGCGTTGACGGCGCTGGCGCTCAACCTGTCGCCCAACCCGTTTGCGGCGATGGAAATCGTTTTCTGGATGCTGGGATCGCTGGCCGACAGATCAATGACCCATGTGGCTCTTGCCGCACCGTTTATCCTGATTGGCTGGGCGATGCTTCTGGCGCTCGGGCGGTCGCTCGACAGTTTGACATTGGGTGCGGATGCCGCCGCCACCATGGGCGTCAATCTGGCGCGCGTGCAGCTTTTTGCGGTGCTGGGCACAGCGGCCTGTGTGGGCGCTTCCACCGCTGTTGCCGGTGCAATTGGCTTTGTTGGGCTGGTCGTCCCCCATCTCCTGCGTCCGCTGGTCGGGGCGCGCCCGTCGCGATTGCTGGTTGCCAGCGGTTTCGGCGGGGCTGCACTGTTGCTGGCGGCTGACATATTGGTGCGCATCATCATGCCGGGACGGGAATTGAAACTGGGTGTCCTGACGGCAATCATCGGTGCACCATTCTTTCTTTGGCTGGTGTTCAAATACCGGAGGCAGCTCATATGACATCGCTTTCGGCACAAAATCTTTCCGTTACGCTTGGCGGCAAGGCGGCGCTCAACAATGCTGGTTTCGAAGCTCATGGCGGCGAACTCATTGGCCTGATCGGCCCGAACGGTGCCGGCAAGACGACATTGTTGCGCGCTATTCTGGGGCTTGTGGCTTCGCGGGGCGAAATTTCGCTTGATGGCGATGACGTGCGCCAGATGAGCGCTGCGACAAAAGCGCAAAAGCTTGCTTACCTGCCGCAGGAGCGTGATGTGGCATGGCCGGTGTCGGTGGAAATGCTTGTTTCGTTGGGCCGATCCGCATTGAAGCCGGTTTTTGCGAGCCTGAATGCGCAAGATGAGGCGCTTATCGAAGCCGCGATGCAGCGTATGGACGTTGCGCGATTTCGGAAAAGGTCGGCGATGGAGCTTTCCGGTGGCGAGCGTGCGCGTGTATTGATTGCGCGTGTTTTGGCGCAGGATACGCCCGTAATACTTGCCGATGAGCCGGTCGCCGGCTTGGACCCTTCGCATCAGCTTGGACTGATGGAAAGCTTTGCCGAGCTAGCAAAGGAGGGGAGGACGGTCATTGCGTCATTACATGAGCTGAGCCTTGCGGCACAGCATTGCACACGGCTCATCCTGCTCGACAAGGGACATGTCGTTGCGGACGGAGCACCGATGAAGGTGCTCACACCGGAACTTCTGCACGACGTCTATGGTATTCGAGCGAAAATCATGACGGTGGATGGTGCGTTCATCGTCCATCCGACCTCACGTATAGGCTAGATATTTTTCCACTGACGGTCGCGGGAAGAGGCGTAGATCGTTTCCACGGTCTTCTGGACTTCATATCCTTCGCGGAAATCGGCGTGTTCGGATTTCTGTCCGGCAATGGCAAGCAGGAAGTCGCGGACTTCGATCGTCTTGAGATCATTGAAGCCGATCTGGTGGCCGCCCGCCACGCAAAATGCGCCATAGGGTTCGTGTTCCGGGCCTGCGAAGATCTTGCGGAAGCCCTGTTGGCCTTTTTTGTCGGAAAAAAGAAACAGGTCGAGTTCGTTGAAACGTTCCTGCGAAAAGAACAGCGACCCCTTCGATCCCGAAATCTCAAAGTCGTGCTGCATCTTGCGGCCACTGGCGATCCAGCTCGCCTCCAGTGTGCCGGTTGCCCCGTTTTCGAAACGTATGAAGGCGTGGCTGACATCGTCCACCTCGACGGGTTTCATCCGCGAAGGGTTCAAACTGTCCGGGCGCTCGCTGATGACGGTGATGGCGTTCCCCATGACCGCCTCTATCGGCCCAACGAGATAGCGTGCAGCGGCGATGATATGACTGCCGATATCGGCGAGCGCGCCGCCACCGCCTGCCGGATCAAGGCGCCAGGTCCATGGAATATCTGCATCGGCCATGAAGTCTTCTGCATGAATGCCGCGAAAATTGCGAATCTCGCCCAGTTCACCGCTGTCGATGATCTCCCTGGCCAGTTTTATCATCGGGTTTTTGAGATAGTTGAAACCAACGGCTGTCTGAATGCCTTTCCTTTCCGCCGCAAGCGTCATTTCAAGGCATTCGGCGGCGGTGGGTGCGAGCGGCTTTTCACAATAGACATGTTTGCCCGCTTCGATGGCGGCAAGCGCCATTTCCCTGTGCAAGCGATTTGGCGTTGTGATGTCGATGAGATTGATATCCGGGTTTGAGATCAATGCCCGCCAATCGCCGCTAGCATTTGCAAATCCCAATCGTCTTGCGGCTCTTGCCGCTGTTTCAGCGTTCACATCGGCCAATGTGTGAAGCTGCACATCCATTGGCAGGTCGAAAACGCGGTTGACGTTTGCCAGCGCAAGCGCGTGCGTCTTGCCCATGAAACCGGACCCGATCAGGCCTGCTACCACCGGCTTAGCCTTGTCAGCCATTGCCATTCCTCCAGAAACGATGGTCGAAACGTTGGCGCTGCGCGACGCCTTTGGGAAATAAGCGTATCATCGGCAGCTTATGCGATTGACATGGGCTACCAGAAATGGAATTATAATTCCACGAGAATTTGTTATGAATGTTTCATTCTATTGAGATGAATAGCCCTCTGCATGTGGCCACGGGAAAACGCTTGGAGGCGCGCCGTGATGCCGCGGATGAGAGATAAGAGCGTTAACGCAAGCCGGCGGGGAGTGCCGGACAAGGGAGGAGTGAACATGCAATCTCTATTGAAATCGGCCGTAGCCGGGGTGGCGTTGCTGGCGGCATCTTTCGCAGCCCATGCGGCGGATATTAATATCGTGGTCGTCAGTCACGGTCAGGCATCGGACCCGTTCTGGTCTGTCGTGAAGAATGGCGTTGCCGAAGCGGCCAAGGATACGGGCGTGAAGGTTGACTATCGCGCGCCGGAAACCTTCGACATGGTGCAGATGGCGCAGCTTATCGACGCTGCGATCAACCAGAAGCCGCAGGGCATTGTAGTTTCCATTCCGGATGCCGATGCGCTCGGACCGTCGATCCAGCGGGCTGTCGCAGCCGGTATTCCGGTGATTTCCATGAATTCCGGCTCCGATGCTTCGAAGAAGCTTGGCGCCTTGCTGCATGTCGGTCAGGATGAGTTCGATGCCGGCAAGGTTGCCGGTGAAGCCCTGAAGAAAGCGGGCGGCAAGAAAGGCATTTGCGTCAATCAGGAAGTCGGCAATGTCTCGCTCGATCAGCGTTGCGCAGGCTTCAAGGAAGGTTTCGGTGATGTGACGGTTCTGCCGACATCAGCCGACCCTGCTGAAAACGAAGCCAAGGTTCGTGCTGCCCTGGCATCCGATGCCACCGTCGACACGATCCTGACGCTCAATGCGACATTGGCGGGTGAACCTGCGGTGAAAGCTGCTGCGGAAAGCGGCCGCAGCGGAATTCACGTGGCGACGTTCGATATGTCGGCAGGCTTCCTTGAGGCGGTTGAAAAGGGGCAGGCGGATTTCGCCATCGACCAGCAGCAATTCTTGCAGGGCTATCTGCCGGTATCGTTTCTGGCGCTCAATGCGAAATACGGCCTGATGCCGGGCGGCAACGTTCCATCGGGTCCGAATCTTATCACCAAGGATAAGGCCAAGCAGGTCGTGGAACTTTCGGCCAAGGGCATTCGGTAAGCATCATCTCGACCATCCACTATCGAACCCGCCCATGAAAATGGGCGGGAACGGGTTTCCATACCCAGAATGCATCAGGAGAAGATCATGAGTGAGCCACTTCCCCATCCAAAGGCCAGCACGGCGGCGCCATCGAAAGATGAGCGATTGCAGTCGGCGAGCCCATTGCAGCGGCTCCTGAGCAGACCGGAACTGGGCGCAGTGTCCGGCCTGATCCTCATTACAATCTTTTTTGTTTCAGTCGCCAACCCGGCGATGTTCACGGCTGCGGGCATCATGAATTTCATGGCGCCTGCCTCGCAGCTGGGGATTCTGGCAGTCGCCGCAGCACTTCTCATGATCGGCGGTGAATTCGATCTTTCCATCGGCTCAATGGTGGCTTTTGCGGGCCTGATCTTTGCCGCGGCCCTGGTCGTGTGGCAGGTGCCGCTTGGCGTTGCCATTATCGTCACTTTGCTGTTTGCGGCATTCGTGGGCGTGGTGAATGCGCAGATTGTCATCCGGACCGGTTTGCCATCCTTTATCGTAACGCTCGCATTCCTGTTCATTCTGCGCGGCCTGTCGCTGGTCGGGCTGAAATGGGCAACAGGCGGCGCCACCCAGTTGCGCGGCGTCAAGGAAGCCGTTGCGGGCAGTTATCTTGCCGGGCTTTTTTCCGGCGATGCGTTTCAGGGACTGTTCGTCTGGATGGCGGAGAACGATCTGATTGCCAAGTTTCCCAACGGTGAGCCTTCGGTCAAAGGCGTGCCGGTGGAAGTTCTGTGGTTCATCGCCCTTGCACTCATCGCAACCTATGTTCTGGTGCGCACGCGCTTCGGCAACTGGATTTTCGCAGCCGGCGGCGACGCTCTGGCGGCGCGCAATTCCGGCGTTCCCGTGCGTCGCGTCAAGACCACGCTTTTCATGTGTACGGCAATGGCTGCGGCATTGGTGGCTATCCTCACCGTTCTCGATGCCGGTTCAACCGATGCGCGCCGTGGTTTCCAGAAGGAGTTCGAGGCGATCATCGCTGCGGTCATCGGCGGCTGTCTGCTGACCGGCGGCTATGGTTCGGCCATCGGCGCGTTTTTCGGTGCGATCATCTTCGGCATGGTGCTGATTGGGCTCACCTATACCCAGATCGATCAGGACTGGTATCTGGTCTTCCTCGGTGGAATGCTTCTGATCGCGGTGCTCTTCAACAACTTCATTCGCAAGCGCGCGACTGGCGAGCGCTGAGAGGGAGATTTGCCATGACGACCCCCATCATCGAAGTCCGCAATCTCGTCAAACATTTCGGTCCGGTCATTGCGCTGAACGGCGTTTCGCTGAGCGTCGAACCGGGACAGGTGCATTGCCTGCTTGGCGACAATGGCGCCGGTAAATCGACCTTGATCAAGACGCTGTCCGGGGTTCACAAGCCGACCAGCGGGGAGTTTCTGGTCGAGGGAAAACCCGTCACTTTCAACAGCCCGCGCGATGCGCTCGATCATGGCATTGCCACGGTCTATCAGGACCTTGCGATGATCCCGCTGATGTCTGTTATGCGCAATTTCTTCCTCGGACGCGAACCGACGAAAGGTGTCGGCCCGTTCCGCTGGTTCGACACGCAGCAGGCCGAAGAAGTAACGCGCGAGGAAATGCGCAAGATCGGGATCGATGTCCGCGATCCGCAACAGGCCGTGGGAACGCTTTCCGGCGGTGAGCGCCAATGTGTGGCGATTGCCCGCGCCGTCTATTTCGGCGCAAAGGTGCTGATCCTCGATGAGCCGACCTCAGCGCTTGGTGTGCGGCAAACCGCGATGGTTCTCAAATACATCAATCTGGTGCGCGCACGCGGGCTGGGTGTCATCTTCATTACGCACAATGTCCGTCATGCCCATGCGGTCGGTGACAAGTTCACGGTTCTCAACCGCGGTGTGACGCTGGGAACGCGCACAAAAAGCGACGTGGATATGGATGAGTTGCAAAGCCTCATGGCGGGCGGGCAGGAACTCGCCGATCTGACCGCGGAACTGGGCGGCAGGGTTTGACGGGCAGCGGTTCCGGCTTAAACGGAATTGTCGGGGCCGCTTTATCTATCTGTTTTCACGCATTATCCGGCGCAAAGCCGCTTCGCGCTTTTGGCTCGAAAATGCTCTAGGATTTCGGAGTTTGGAATGAGTGGGCAATTCAGCGGCAAAGTTGCAGTCATCACCGGAAGCACCCAGGGGCTTGGAGCGGCAACGGCGAAACTGTTTGCGGAAAGAGGCGCAAAAGGTCTCGTCATATGCGGGCGCTCGGTTGAAAAAGGACGAGCGCAGGTCGATCAACTGGCAAGTCTTGGCGCCAAAGCCGTCTTCGTGCAGGCCGATCTTGAAAGGGTGGAAGACTGCCGCAAGATCGTGGCCGAAGCCGACCATGTGTTTGGACGGCTTGATGTGCTTGTAAACGCTGCCGGTCTGACGGATCGCGGCACCATTCTGGACACGAGCCCGGAACTGTTCGACTGTCTGTTTGCGGTCAACATGCGGGCGCCATTCTTCCTTATTCAGGAAGCGATAAAGCTGTTCCGGCGCGATAAGGTTGAGGGAACGATCGTCAACATTTCGTCGATGTCATCCATGGGCGGGCAGCCTTTCATCGCAGCTTACTGTGCGTCCAAGGGGGCGCTGGACACACTGACCCGTAACGTAGCCTATTCGGTGCTGCGTAACCGCATCCGCGTCAATAGCCTGAATATCGGCTGGATGGCATCGGATGGCGAAGACCGTATCCAGCGGGCGTTTCATAATGCGTCGGAGAACTGGCTTGATGAAGCAGCGAAGAGCCAGCCTTTCGGCAGGCTGATCGATCCGGCCGAAGTTGCCCGCGCGATAGCGTTTCTGGCTTCGGAGGAATCCGGCCTGATGACTGGCGCCATCGTGAACTTCGATCAATCCATCTGGGGCGCTTACGGTTCGTCTCCCCATCCCGATCAGCCGCTTTGAGCGGATGACAGTAACTCTGTGTCTGATTGGGAGGGAGAGTAACCGGTTTGAAAGCTGAAATGGCCCGGTAGATATTTCAACGGGAACGCGATTGCTATGAGCGTTTCCTTGTTCGAGTATCGCTTGAGAAAACCATAAAATATAGTGAGAAATTTTTGCGACCCTGCTTGCGCTTGCAATTTCAGGTAGCTAGAGCATCTGTCTGCCTGACCGATTCAGGCTATGTGTTTCAAGCCGTTGTTTTAGCCGTATTTACGCGATGTCGAAGCCTCCTTTTCGTCTGCGAATTCGTCTCAGGCAATGGCTTTTACAGACACCGTTTTAATTTGCGCTGAAAGGACCAGCATCGTGGAGCAGGCAAAGAACGGAACCCGCAAGGGTGGGCGCAAGGCGCTGTGGGCAGCTGTTGCGGTGATTGCCATCGCTGCCGCCGGTTTGGCCGGGTACAAGATCACGCTTGAGAAGACCATTACCGCGCAGCTTGAAAAGCGTGGCGGCGCGGCGTCTTCGGTCGAAGCCGATTTTCTTGGGCGCATTCACCTGCGCGATGTTACCTTGCCGTTGAAGGATGGTGCCAATGTTCGTATCGCTGCGGTCGATGGTCGTCCCAAGTTTCTGTTCCTTACCGGCATGCTGAATGCATCGGGCATCGATACGGAGATCGGAAACTACAAGATTTCCATTCCAAGCGTGGCGATTGAAGACGCTAATTTCGATAGCGCCATGCTGAAGGATACATTCGGCAATAGCGGTCTGACGCTGCCGGAACGTGTTGGCCGGTTCTCGGCAAAGCGCGTGACCGCACCGGAAATCAGGCTCATCCAGGCTGTGGCGAATAACGAACAGAACGTTGTCTACAAGGACGTTGCGCTGGAAGGCATCAATCTTGGTAAGGTTGCTCATTATACGGTCGGCGGCACGGCTTTCGACTTCACGATCCAGCTGCCGGGCGAGGATGGCGAAAAAGTCACTGACAAGATGACAGGCACTATGGGCGCGGCAGAAGGCAAAGACATTGATGGTGTCTTTCTCGCCCGTCTCTATACCGAAAAGGCAGGCCCGGACGACAAGGAAGCAAAGCCGGTTTATGGTCCGTTTTCCGCAAAGAATATCGTCATGAAGACGAAGGATGCGAGCTTCAGCTATGATGAAATTCGCAGCAACGGTTTCACGGCGCGTATGCCCGCCGTGCCGTTCACCGAAACCATGGAGAAGCTTCAGTCCTTCGAGAATGCTGACGAGCTTTCACCGGAAGAAACGCGCAAGCTCATTCTCCAGATAAGTTCCCTGTTCGACACCATCGGCAAGGGTGATGTTGAAATGCTCGGCATGAAGATCGAGCCTGCCGACGCAACGAAGGGCAAGGGTGGCATCGAACGCATTGCGGTTGCTTTCGACCATCAGAAGATGGATGCGACCATCAAGGGTTTGGCGATCTCCGAAGGCCAGGACTACATGAAAATGGAAGAAGCATCCTTGAAGGGCTTTTCCTGGGCAACTTCCGTTGAAGCACTGAAAAAATTTGCGGCACTGAGGGAAGAGGAAGTTGAAAACTTCCCTTTCACGACCATGCTTCCGGAATTCGGCACGCTTCAGGTCGTGGGGGTCGATGTCGACCTGCCGTATGACGAATCCGAAGACGTGAACGCAGTTGAGGAAAACGCGGACGATCCGGATCAGGCAATAGCCGAAGAATCGGCGGTTCCTTCGCTGCCGGAGCGCATGCAGTTTACCATGAAGAGCTATGAGGTCGCTCTCAACAAGCCTTACAATGGCATTCCGACCGATGTGCGCGTCGCTTACGAAGATTTGTCGGTTAAGTTACCAAAGGACGACAGTTACGAATTCTACCAACGGCTTCAGCGACGTGGCTATGATCGTCTCACAATGTCTTCCAACTTTGAGGCAAGCTGGGATGAAGCCAGCCAGAACCTGACCATCAAGGATATCTCGATCAGCGGAAAGGATATGGCCGCCATATCCATGTCGGGTTTGATGGGCGGTCTGACCAAGGAATTCTTCTCAGGCGATAAGGTGATGATGCAAGTCGCTTTGCTCGGGCTCAAGGCTCGGCAAGTGAATCTGAAGATTCAGGATTACGGCATCATCGCCAAAGGGATGCAACTCTATGCCGAAGAGAATGATATGACAGAGGAAGATGTACGTGATGTGGTGTCTTCGCTCGCGACGGCCTTCCTGCAAGGGTTGAATGATGAGCAACCGCAGTTGCAGAACGTTGTGACGGCGTTTTCCACCTTCCTCGCAAAGCCGAACATCTTCGAGCTGACGGTCAAATCGAAAGCCGAAAAAGGTCTTGGCGCCCTTGACGTGTTAGCGGCATCCCAGAATCCGGTTACTCTGCTCGATAAAGTCGATATCGAAGCCAGGACGGAATAATCGGCTATCCATCGATGTTTGTGAACGCCGGCCTTTGGTCGGCGTTTTTCATTGGGATGGGAGTGAAATTTGCATCTTGCGGGGGCAGTTGGGAGTTGTTTAGTGTGACGTGACCGGACTTTGATGGGAACAGGCTGCTTATGTTGAAGAGTATCAATCCATTGCTGACAGGCTCGCTGCTGGAGGTTCTCGCAGATATGGGGCATGGTGACGATCTGGTGATCGTCGATGCCAATTATCCGGCGCAATCCTCCGGGGTGCATGTGCTCGATTTTCCGGGAATCACTGCAACGGATATGGCTGAAGCCGTTCTGTCGCTGCTGCCTTTGGACGATTTTGTCGACAAGCCTGCCGCTGTGATGCAGGCGCCCAATGAAACGCCCGCGATTTTCAAGGAGTTTGAAGCGGTCATCGAGAAGGCGGAAGGACGGAAGATTTCCGTCGATCCGATTGAAAGGTTTGCTTTCTATCACCGTGCGCGCGACGCTTTTGCGATCATCCGTACCGGTGAGAAACGGCTCTATGGCAATATCATTTTCAAGAAAGGCGTTATCCGCTCCTGAATGGCGCCATTGACCTCAATGTTTAAACCCGGGCAGTGAGCCCGGGTTTTTGTTTGGGACTATTGCTGTGGCTTTTCTGCCTGCCTCTTCATCGGACCTTTGTGCTCGCCGCCCTTGTGGTGGCCCTTGTGATGAGAACCCCGGGCGTGATGCTGCATCTTTGCAGCGCGCATTTCGCTGCGATCGATCTTGCCATCCTCATTTCGGTCCAGCGCGGCGAATTCCTTCTTGCGCTGGTTCTCGATTTCCGCAAGCGTGATCTTGCCGTCGCCATTGATATCCAGACGACGCTCCATGCGATCCGCAGCGCGGCTTACAATGCGCTTTTGTGCAAGCGCCTCGATTTCGTCACGAGAAAGAACGCCATCGCCGTTGGTGTCAGCGGCCTTGAGGTCATCCATCCGTGAAAATTTCTGAAGATCGATGGGGCCGCGCTTGCCCTTTACGTCCTTGCTCGGTGCAACAGTCGTTTCTGCTGCCTGTTTATCAGTATTTGCATTGCTATTGTCTTGTGCCAATGCGGGTGCGGCAAGCAAGGATGTTGCAATTACAGCGATAAATGCGGTATTGGACTTCATGGCTATTTGACTCCATTACTCTTTTACAGGGGCGCCGATAATTGGCGTGTGAGTAATGTCTATCTTTTTAGATGAACCGCATATGAATAGGCCAATTAATTATCGGTAATGTATTGGGAGGGAAATGGCGGGAGGAGGCCAGGGCGTTCTCAAAAGCACGCGAAGGGCAGGCGGCGCTGAAGTGTATGTTCAATGAGATGGGACAGGTTTCGTCCGATCGGTCTCGATCGGTAATCAGCGGAAGCGTTTGTTTTCAGAAGAGAAAATGGTGGGTGATGTAGGGATCGAACCTACGACCCGCTGATTAAGAGTCAGCTGCTCTACCAACTGAGCTAATCACCCACTCGCTTTGCCGAGGCAGCGGCCCCGGTGAAGTGAGCGGTTCTATAACGGCCTCTTTCCCACCTGTCCAGCCTCCAACTGCAAAATTTCTGAAAAAAATGACAGCTTGCGCAAAAAGCCCGGAAATGCGGGTGTTTTGGAATTTCATCTTTGCCCGTTACCGGTGTCTTTCTCTGTGCGCACCCATTCTGGTTGCATCCATTCACGGTGCTCCGGAGAATCAGGAACTAAAAATTCCTGATTTGATTCATTTTTCACTGTTCCGGCGTTGTAAGCGGGACCGGGCGGCTCCATATTCGGCAATGCCGGTTCAAGTCGTCCGGCGGGGAGGATTCGTTCGGGAACGGAAGATACGCTGCAAATGTCGCAGCCATGTCATCAATTATTGATGCTTGTCTGAGAAGCTTCGGCATATAAAAGACTTGATCGAAAAGTAGCTGTCGTCGCTTGTGCACAGGGCTGCGACGCGGAGCACAAACAGTGAGCAAGGCGCTTTATGCACCGGGTTGCCCTTGCCGAAGAAAACAGAAGCGACTCATCGTTTCAAAATCCGGTTCGCGACATTTGAGGACGGAATGGAAAGCATAATAGGCGATCTCGGACAGTTTATTTCCGATCATCGGGCATGGGCTGGGCCTATCGTGGGCGCTATCGCCTTTGGCGAATCTCTCGCCATTATTGGGATGTTCATTCCGGCCACCCCGATCATGATCGCCATTGGCGGCCTTGTGGGCGCGGGAATCATCGAACCCATTCCCGTCATCATCGGCGCAATCATCGGCGCTGTGATCGGCGATATCATCTCCTATTTCCTGGGATGGTGGCTGGGCCGCAATATCATCCACAAATGGCCGCTCAACAAGCATCGCAGCGGCGTGGCGCGCGCGCGCCTGCTGTTCCGTCGCTATGGCTTTTCGGCGGTGTTTCTGGGACGCTTCTTCGGTCCTATACGCTGCACGGTTCCGATGGTCGCCGGTATGATGTCCATGGATCAGACACGCTTCCAGACCGCCAACGTGCTCTCGGCGCTGGTCTGGGCGCCCGTCATGTTTCTTCCGGGATGGCTGGCCGGGCGTGGCGCGGGCCTCTTCGCCAAGATGGACGGCGACCATATGTTCTGGTTTGCCGTCGGAATCACGGTTGTCACCATCATCGTGACGGTCATCGGCGTGCGCTTTTTCAAATCCCGTCCGCGGCGGGAACGCAAGCGCCGCGTTCAGGTTTCGCCAGCGGAATGATCGGCCTCTTGTGCGGCTGGCGTCAGTCTGCTTAATAACAGGATCATATGTTCCATATGACAATCGGTTTTGTTGAGGCATACGCCTCGCAGACATCTTACATAAGGTTCATCGCGCTTTATGCCCGACGACAGTTCTGACGATTCGTCTTCCCGAAGTCCGAGTGCCCCGGAGGGGTGTTCGGGCTTATCGCATGTTGAACAATTCCCGATAAGCTTCGCCATTTCGAGACTGGACCGCAAAACGCGGCCCGGTCACAAATCGTTTGCGATGCAATTTCCAATTCCCGTTTCTGCTGATCTTTAAAGGAGCCGACATATCATGGACTGGTCCATGGACTGGATTGCCGACCCCAATGCCTGGATAGGTTTGGTGACATTGGTGGTGCTGGAGATCGTTCTCGGTATCGACAATCTCGTCTTCATCGCCATTCTGGCCGACAAACTGCCCCCGCATCAACGCAATCGCGCGCGGCTGGTCGGCCTTGCCCTGGCCCTTCTAATGCGTCTGGTGCTGCTCGCCTCGATTTCATGGATCGTTACGCTTCGCGAGCCATTGATCGCGTTGATGGGCATGTCCTTCTCGGGGCGGGACATCATCATGCTGATCGGTGGTCTGTTTCTTCTTGCCAAGGGCACCATGGAACTTCATGAGCGGCTGGAAGGGGATCACGGGCCCAAAAGCTCCAGGGTCGTGCATGCCGTGTTCTGGCAGGTCATTGTCCAGATTGTCGTTCTGGATGCCGTGTTCTCGCTTGATAGCGTCATCACGGCGGTCGGCATGGTTCAGCATCTGCCGGTCATGATGATCGCTGTCGTGATCGCCATCGGCGTGATGATGCTTGCTTCGAAGCCGCTGATGGATTTTGTCAACAAGCATCCCACCGTCGTCATCCTCTGTCTCGGTTTCCTGATGATGATCGGCTTCAGTCTTGTCGTAGAGGGGTTCGGTTTTCATATTCCGAAGGGTTATCTCTATGCGGCGATCGGCTTCTCGGTGTTGATCGAAGCGGCCAACCAGACGTCGCGACACAATCGCGAAAAATTGGTCACGACCAACGATTTGCGGGAGCGCACGGCCGGCGCCGTTCTGCGCCTGCTTGGCGGTGGCCGTGGCGAAAACCCGCTTTCCGATACGGTTGACGTGATTGCCCAGCAGACGGCGGCGAGTGACGTCTTCCTGCCGGAAGAAAAAGAGATGATCCGCGGCGTTCTCGATCTGGCCGATCGACCTGTGCGTTCCATCATGTCTCCGCGCAACGAGATCGAGTGGCTTGACCTCGATGAGGACGAAGCGGAGCTCCATGCGGCCATTCGCGAACTGTCGCATTCGCGCGTCATCGTTGCACGCCGTCAGGTGGATGAATTCGTCGGTGTGGCGCTTGTCAGGGATCTGCTGCTCGATATCGCCGATAAAAAATCAATCGACTGGGACAAGACCGTAAAGCCGCCGCTTGTCGTGCATGAAAATGCAAATGTGTTGCGTGTCATGGAGCAGTTGCGCAATTCACCGGTTCAGATTGCCGTGGTGGTGGACGAACACGGTTCCTTCGAAGGGGTTGTGACGCCGACCGATGTTCTGGAAGCCATTGCCGGCGAATTCCCGGATGAGGACGAGGAGGCGGCTGTTGCGCAGTCGGACGGGCAGGGTGGTTATCTTGTGGATGGCTTTACCGATATCCGCCGGTTGAGCGGCCTTCTGGAGCGCGATCTGGTGGATGACGGTGATCGCTATACGACCCTTGCAGGCTATGTTCTCTGGCATCTGGGGCATTTGCCGCTGGGCGGGGAATGCTTCATCGCCGATGGTCTGGAGTTCAAGATCGAAACGATGAATGGCCGTCACGTCGGAAAGGTGCGTATCGCGCCCTCAGCCGATTACGAGGTTTAACCGGAATGAATTTGCGGGTCGGGCTGATAGGCTCGCAAATTATTTCATACCGTTAACTCCGATAAAATAAGTAGGTTATTGACAAAAGCGCCGAAGCCTTCAAAATTAACCTGTCGTTCATTGTTGCGGCGAAAGCGCGACAATATTTGAGCGTAAGGCATGAGGAGGCTTGGCATGAAGCGAACCGTTCAACTGCTCGCAGCGAGAATGAAAGCTGGGTTTTTGCGTATTCCGGCCTTTCTGGAGCAGCCTTGGCGCGAGATGAAGTTGAATGCGGAAGAGATTGCCGCCCGCCGCCGCAATCGGCTGGAGCGTGGCGAGCATAATTTTCTCTGGTGCTGGCAGCATCGCGGTTTCTGGTAAATCCGGACAGGCAAAAAGGTTTGAAGGCAGGAGGCGGCAGTCTCCTGCCTTTTGTATTTCTTTTCATGGTTGGGCTGCACATGAGAATTATATTCTCATGCTTCCGTTTGGGTTGGGCGCAGGTTCCACTATCGCCACAAAAAGTAGTTTATATATTTAAATCAATGATTTAGATTGATTTTGTTTCTACTCCCGTTAGATTTGTTTTCCGAAATCAATCCAGATTAGCGCGCTTTTCGCAAATGGCGTGGTGGGGATGGGTCTAATGAGAAAAATTATTCTATATGCGGCGGTGGCTCTCGGTCTTGGCGCCGCACCGGTTCAGGCGCAGGAGCCGAAGGAAATCCTCAATGTTTCCTATGATATCGCGCGGGAACTCTACGAGCAGATCAACAAGGCCTTCATTGCCGACTGGAAGACGAAGACGGGGGAGGATCTGACGGTCAATCAATCCCACGCAGGCTCGTCTAAGCAGGCGCGTTCGATTCTGGAAGGTCTTGAAGCGGATGTGGTCACCTTCAATCAGGTGGTTGACGTGCAGGTCCTGCACGACAAGGGCAATCTGATCCCGGCCGACTGGCAGAAGCGGCTGCCGAACAACTCATCGCCCTATTACTCTTTTCCGGCCTTCCTCGTTCGCGAGGGCAATCCGAAGAACATCCAGAATTGGGACGATCTGGCGCGTGACGACGTGAAGGTGATCTTCCCGAATCCGAAGACCTCGGGCAATGCGCGCTATACCTACCTGGCCGCGACAGCTTATGCGAATGAAGCGTTCAAGGGTGATCAGGCAAAGGTGCATGAATTCATCGGCAAGATTTTCAAGAATGTTCCCGTTTTCGATACGGGCGGCCGTGGCGCAACGACGACTTTTGCCGAGCGCGGCATTGGCGATGTTCTGGTGACATTCGAGGCTGAAACACGCGGCACCGAAAAAGTTCTCGGACCCGACAAATATGATGTCGTCGTGCCGGAAGTCAGCCTGCTGGCGGAATTTCCGGTCACGGTCGTGGACAAGGTGGTCGACAAGCGCGGATCGCGCAAGATTGCCGAAGCCTATCTCGATTATCTCTATTCGCCGGAAGGCCAGGAAATCCTGGCCCAGAACTTCAACCGCGTGCATGACAAGGACGTTATCGCAAAGCACAAGGATATCTATCCGGATGTGCGTCTTGTGACGGTTGAAGACGCTTTCGGCGGCTGGGCGAAGGTCCAGAAGGAACATTTCGCCGAAGGCGGAGTGCTCGACCAGATCTTCACCGGCAAATAAACGGGGGCAACTGGCGATCCTTGACGGGATCGCCTGCTTTTTGGAAAAATCCAGTGGCGCTTCTCAGCATGAAACGGAATTCGGTGCTGCCGGGGTTTGGGCTGACCCTCGGCTGCACCTTGCTTTATCTCACAGTCATCGTCGCCCTTCCGCTTCTGGCCATGATCCTGAAGACGGCAAGCCTCGGCTGGGCCGATTTCTGGAGCATTGTGACGTCAGACCGGGCGCTGGCGACCTATCGAATCACCTTGAGCGCTGCCGCGGTTGCAACCGTGTTCAACGGCTTGTTCGGCCTTCTGCTGGCCTGGGTCCTGACCCGATATGCGTTTCCCGGCAAACGACTGATCGATGCTGCCGTCGATCTTCCCTTTGCGCTGCCGACCGCCATTGCGGGCCTGGCGCTCGTCACGCTCTTTGCCCAGAATGGCTGGTTCGGGCGGTTTTTGGAACCGATCGGGATAAAGGTTGCCTATGCACCGCTCGGCATCATGATCGCGATGTTCTTCACCAGCATCCCGTTCGTCATTCGCACGGTTCAGCCGGTGCTGGAAGATATGAGCGCCGATGTGGAAGAAGCCGCCCGCAGCCTTGGAGCCAGTTCCTGGCAGATATTCGCGCATATCATCTGGCCGACCATTTTTCCGGCGTTCCTTGCCGGTGCATCGCTTTCCTTCGCGCGCAGCCTTGGCGAATTTGGCTCGATTGTCTTTATATCGGGCAATCTTCCCTTTGAAACCGAAGTGACGTCGCTGCTGGTCTTCATCCGGCTCGATGAATATGACTATCCGGCCGCGGCCGCACTTGCATTCGTGATGCTGGTTACGGCTTTCGTCATGCTTCTCTTGACCAATATCATTCAGGCAAGGCAGCTTCGTTATGCAGAACGTTAGCGCAGGCGTGCAGGCGCGAAATTCCGGCCCGCTGCGCAATCTGTTGATCGGGCTTGCCGCCGGATTGTCGTTGATCTGCATCGGCGCGCCCCTGGCCGTCATTTTCTCCTATGCGTTCAGCAAGGGGATCGATGTCTTCTTCAGCGAGATAGTGAAGCCGGACACGCTTCATGCGGTGCGGCTGACTGTGCTGACCGCGATCGTCGTTGTGCCGATCAACATGGCTTTCGGTGTCTGTGTGGCGTGGCTGGTGACGAAATTCCGCTTTCCGGGCCGCAGGCTTCTTATCACCTTCGTGGAAATACCTTTTTCCGTTTCGCCCATCGTGGCGGGCGTGACCTATCTCTTTCTCTACGGATCGCAAGGCCTGCTGGGACCATTGCTGGAAAGCTATGACATCAAGATCATGTTCACGGTTCCGGCCATTTTTCTTGTCAGCCTTTTCGTGACCTCACCCTTCGTGGCGCGTGAACTGATCCCGCTGATGGAAGTGCAGGGGAGCGATGAGGAGGAGGCGGCCCTGACGCTTGGCGCCAATGCCTGGCAGACCTTTTTCTATGTCACCCTGCCCAATATCAAATGGGCACTGCTCTATGGCGCCGTGCTTTGCAATGCGCGCGTCATGGGGGAGTTTGGGGCCACGTCGGTCGTTTCGGGCGCAATTCGCGGCAAGACCAATACGCTGCCGCTTCAGGTGGAACTGCTGTTCAACGACTATAATGTCGCCGGTGCTTTCGCAGCCGCATCTACACTGGCGCTGATCGCGCTTCTGACACTGGTTTTGAAGGTTCTGCTCGAGCGCAGGCAGGGGGCTTGAAAAAGAAGCCGCCCATTCGAGGAATGGACGGCTTGCGGTCACGCTGCCTGGGATAGCATGTTGTTTACCGGTTCCCTGTGGAGGGAGGATGCCAGGATTATCCCCTCCGGCCAGCGGTTGAACCCGCTTGCCACGTTGATGTGCCCGGCATGGCCGAGATCGACGAAACCCGATCCCCACACATGGGAAAGTGCTTCCGCCTTGGCGAAGCTCATATATTCATCGTTGCGGCTTGCCACGACGATGGAGGGAAAACCCAATTCATGGCGGGGCAGCGGAGCAAAGCTCTTGAACCGGCTGTCCCTGCGGGCCATGGTTTCGGCGTCGGCCGGCGCCACGAGAAGAGCGCCTGCCACATGGGCGGCCGATGGGCGGCTGGCCAGATGTGCGACGAGCACACAGCCGAGGCTGTGGGCGACCAGTACCGCGCCCGGATTTTCGGCGAGTTTGGCTTCCAGCGCGTGCATCCAGTCGGATAGCACCGGAAAGTGCCAGTCGTCCTGTTCGACGAGCAATGCTGACGGATCGTCATGCAACCATTGGCGCTGCCAGTGGCCTGCTTCCGATCCCTTGTAGCCGGGGATGATCAATGTCGCAGGCATGTGTTTTTCCTCTTGGATTAAAGCCTTGGGAGGGCACTTCGTTTCGCGATTTGCATTCCTAGAGCATTTCCAGCAAAAGTGCGAAGCGGTTTTGCGTCGGATAATGCGTGAAAACAAATAGATAGAGCGGTTCCGACGATTCCGTTTAAACCGGAACCGCTCTTGCGAAACTGGTTCCAAGATAGGCGGCAAAAGCCGTCATTTTAAGGAAAAACAATTCAATTTCGGGCGATTAAATGAAAATTATACTCCGTCCTGCATGGCTGGTCATTTCTGCTGTTTTTCGTTCCAGCGCAGAAGAAACTGCGATTTCTCGAACACGAGCACCACCACGAGCGACATCGCGAAGGGGATGAGGAGATAGAGCAGCCGGAAGACGATCAGCGCAGCCAGCACGTCAGCCTGATCCATATCCGGCAAGCCGGTCAGGAAAACCAGTTCCAGAACGCCAAGACCGCCGGGAGCATGCGAGATGAGGGCTGCCGAGAATGAGACCAGGAAAATGCCGAGAATGATGAGGAAGCCGGGATTGCCGGCCTCCGGCAAGGCAAAATAGATGATGCCCGCAGCACCGATCAGTTCCAGCGGCGCGACGATCAATTGCTGCGCGACGACCGACAGGCGAGGATATTCAAGCCGGAATTTGCCGATCTGAAGCGGACGCAAATGCAGCCAGCTCCCGAAGACATAAAGCAGCACGAACGCCAGCATCAAAAGCGCGATGACAATAGAGACGGTCGGTGTCAGTTCCTCGTTGAAGCGCATGAGAATATGCGGCTCCAGCAGGAGCACGATGCTGGATGTTATGATGACGCCGAGAATGAATGTGAAAGAACAAAAGGCGATGAGAACGGCGATTTCGCTGCCCGGCATGCCTTGCGAGGAATAAGCCCGGTAGCGCACCACGGCGCCTGAGACGACGGAGGCGCCGATATTGTGCGATAGGGCGTAGGTGGTGAAGGAACACAGCGCGATGAAGAGCCAGGAAATCTTGCGCTTGAGGTGCAGGAGCGCGATGCGGTCATAGCCCGCAAGCGAACTGTAGGCCAGAAGCGCCGATGCTGTCGCCAGCACCCAATGATGGGCGCGGATGGCATAAAGACTGTCCAGAACGTCATCGAGCGAAATGCTGCGCAGTTCGCGATAGAGGAGCCAGGCTGAAACACCGACTGCGCAAATGCCTATGACCGGCCAGATGTAATCCTTCGTTTTCATCAACCGGCCACCATGCCTTCATGCTTCATATCATCCCCCTTTTTGCCCTCGATATCGGTCGAACCGTCTTGCGACATCGTCTCCGTTGTATCGGTCGGAGATTGGGTTTCCACGTTTTTTGTTTTGATCCCGGTTCCGATCGCCTTCGCCATGGCGGCGGCGATTTCTTCTTCTCCCAGGACGACGAAATCTGCACCGAGATCGTGCAGATAGTGTGCTTCTGCCTTCGAACAGGCCCGTACGATAATGCTGATTTCCGGATTGGCGGCCCTGGCCAATGCAGTGACCCGTCCGGCCTCGAAGGCATTGGGTATGGCGATGACCAGATTTCTTGCCGCCGCCGGATTGGCCGCCTGTAATATGTCGGCATCCGATCCGTTGCCTGCAATGGCTTCGATGCCTTTTTCCTTGAGCGATGCGCTGATTTTCGGCGAATCTTCAATGACCAGAAAAGGCGTGGTTTCAGCCTGCAATCCCGCGGCGATCCGGGCCCCGATCTGGCCGTAGCCAACGAGGATCGTATGTCCGGTCAGCAAAGTCTGCGGCAATGGCTCGGGATCGGCAATGCTGGGTTCTGTCCCGGCGCTTTCACCGATTGCCGTCTCGCCTTTGCTTTTCCTTTCGATCCATGGCCGCATGCGTTCGGCGGCAAGAAACATGACCGGGTTCAGGAAGATCGAGAGGATTGCGCCGGCGAGAATGAGGTCGCGCCCCGCTGGTGGCAGAAGGTTGAGGCTGACGCCCAGCCCCGCGAGAATGAACGAGAATTCACCGATTTGCGCAAGGCTTGCCGAAATGGTGAGTGCCGTGCTGACCGGGCGGCGGAAAGCGCGGACGATGAAGAACGCGGCGACCGATTTGCCGATCAGGATGATGGCAAGTGTTCCAAGTAGCGGCAGCGGATCGCGAAGCAGGCTCATCGGGTCGAACAGCATGCCGACGGAGATGAAGAACAGAACCGCGAAAGCATCGCGCAGCGGAAGGGATTCTTCCGCGGCCCGATGGCTGAGTTCGGATTCGCTCATCACCATGCCGGCGAAGAATGCCCCCAGCGCGAAGGAAACGCCAAACAGATGCGCCGCACCGAAAGCCACGCCCAGCGCGATGGCCAGCACGCCCAGACGAAACAATTCACGCGACCCGGTCTGGGCCACGACATTGAGAAGCCACGGTATGACCTTGCGGCCGACGATCAGCATCAGCGCGACGAACAGGACAACCTTGGCAATGGTGAGAAGGATGATGCCGCCAATTCCCAGGCCAAGCCATGAAACGATGGGATCGCTCGCCGCCGACCCTTCTGCGCGGCCTGTAACGCTGGCGACTGCCGGAAGCAGCACCAGCGCCATGACCATTGCAAGGTCCTCGACGATCAGCCAGCCGACGGCGATGCGCCCGCGCTCTGTATCGATCAGGCGGCGCTCCTGCATGGCGCGCAGAAGCACGACCGTACTGGCCGTCGAAAGAGCAAGGCCGAAAACGAGGCCCGCCTGCACATCCCAGCCAAGGGCGAGGCCAAGGCCGGTGCCAAGGGCTGCGGCGGCTGCGATCTGTGCAAGCGCGCCGGGAACCGCGATGGCCTTGACGGAAAGAAGATCCTTCAGGGAAAAATGCAGGCCCACGCCGAACATCAGCAGGATGACGCCAATTTCGGCAAGCTGGAGAATAAGATCCTGGTCGGCCACGAAGCCCGGCGTGTGAGGGCCGGCAATGACACCGGCGAGAAGATAGCCGACGAGGGGAGAAATTTTCAGACGGGTGGCTATCGCACCGAAGATGAAGGCCAGGCATAACCCGATAACGATCGTCGCTATCAAAGGCGTGTCATGGGGCATCAGGTGCGTTCCCCCTCTGGTTTCTCGATTGTGTATGTGGGAGCCGGGCAAGGCCTGAGCCGTGCCCGGCGAGCGGGTTATTTCTGCGCTGCGGCGCTGTCTTCGATCGCCTGATGCGCTTCCTTGCGGTGCTGCCACCAGTTGCCCAGCAGAAGCAGGATAGGTGCGGCGATGAAGATCGACGACGATGTTGCGATGACGATACCGAACAGCATCGGCACGGCAAAATTATGAACCGCGCTGCCGCCCCAGACGGCCATCGGAAGCATACACAGGAAAGTTGTCATCGATGTATAAACACAGCGCACAAGCACCTGATTGATGCTCATGTCGACGATTTCGCGCAGCGGCTTCGATTTATAAAGACGCATGTTTTCACGCATGCGGTCATAAACCACGACCTTGTCGTTGACCGAGTAGCCGATGGCGGTCAGAAGCGCTGCAATGGCCGTCAGGTTGAAATCGAGCTGGAACAGCGCGAAGAAGCCGACCATCTTCGTGGTATCGAGGACGAGCGTGATGATCGCGCCCATCGCAAAGAACCATTCGAAACGCCACCACAGATAGATGAGCATGCCCAGCGCCGACAGGATGACGGCGATGAAGCCGGAGCGCGCCAGTTCACCGGAGACTTTCGGGCCGACGACTTCCGTACGCTCGATCTTCACGCCGGGGTCGAGTTCGGTCACGGCTTCGCGCATCTTGTTGACGGCAACCGTCTGCGCTTCCTCGCCCCCTTCCTGCCGCTGAATGCGGATCAGGACATCGTTCGGGCTGCCGGCAGACTGAAGCGCGACTTCACCGAGGCCGAGCGCACCGAGCTTTTCGCGCAATTGCGCCAGATTGGCCGGTTGTGACGTCACGATCTCGGCCTGAATGCCGCCCTTGAAGTCGATGCCGTAATTCAGCCCCGGCTTGAAGAACAGGCCAATCGACAGGATCGACAGCACGATCGAGACGCCAATGCCGACAAAGCGGGCGTTCATGAAGCTGATATTCGTCTTTTCGGGAACGAATTTCAGGAACGGCTCGATGACGAGCACTTTCAGCTTACGCTTGCGAACGTACCAGGCCATGGCCATGCGAACGAGCGTGACGTCCGTGAACATGGAGATCGCGATGCCGAGCATCATGGTGATCGCAAAGCCGCGAACCGGGCCCGTGCCGAAGGTGAACAGCAGCAGGGTCGAGATCAGCGATGTGACATTCGCATCCACAATGGTGGAGAAGGCGCTGTGGAAGCCCTTGTCCAGCGCGGCCATGGCTCCGAGGCCGCGCCGCGTTTCTTCGCGGATACGTTCGTTGATGAGAATATTGGCATCAACCGCGATGCCGATGCCCAGAATGATGCCGGCGATGCCGGGCAATGTCAGCGTTGCGCCGATAAGGCTGAGGGCCGAGAAGGTGAGCAGCGTGTGGAGCAGCAGCGCCACATTGGCAATCGTACCCCAGACGCCATAAAGGAGCTGGATGAAGACCGCGACGAGCACGAAGCCGACAATGCCGGTTATCAGGCCCATCTTGATGGCGTCGCCGCCGAGATCCGGGCCGACGGTGCGTTCCTCGATGACGGTCAGCGGAGCGGGCAGGGCGCCCGCGCGCAGGAGTGCCGAGAGGACGACCGTGTCCTGCACCGTGAAACTGCCGGAAATCTGGCCCGAGCCGCCGGTGATCGGTTCACGGATGACCGGGGCGCTCAGCACCTTGCCGTCGAGTACGATTGCAAAGGGCCGGTTGACATTCTTGGTCGTGATATCGGCGAACTGGCGTGCGCCGAGACTATCGAAACGGAAGGACACGATCGGCTCATTGGTGCGCTGGTCGAAACCTGCACGCGCATCGGTGAGGCGCTCGCCGGACAGGGCGACCTGATCCTCGATCGGGTATTTGATGTTCGGGTCCTTGGAATCCGGCATGATGGTGACGCCGGGCGGCGGCGGATCGTTCGGATTGGCGTCCGCGACCATATGGAAGCTCATTTTCGCCGTGCTTCCGAGAAGCTGGCGAAGCTGCGCCGGGTCCTGGAGGCCGGGAAGCTGAACCACGATGCGGTCGGAACCCACGCGCTGGATGGAGGGTTCGGCGACGCCGACCTGGTCGACACGCTGGCGGATGATTTCAAGGCTCTGCTGGAGAGCCGCATCGAGACGATATTTGAAGCCGGCCTCGGTCAAGGTCAGGCGTATCTGGTTGTCGTTCGATGTGACGTCGATGTCGTTGATCGCCGTGCCGAAACCGCTGGTGTTGACCTGCGAAATCAGGGTGCGAAGGGCCGTTTCGGCCTTGGCGCGCTGGTCGGCATCAGGGATGGTGACGACAACGGCGTCGCCCACGGCCCGGATCGACTGCGGCTGGATGCGCTCAGTGCGCAGCTTGCTGCGGGCATCGTCAAGCAGGCTCCGCAGGCGATCCTTCTTCAGGCTGGCTGCATCGACCTCAAGCACGAGATAGGAGCCGCCGCGCAGGTCGAGGCCGAGCGTGACCTGGCGCTTGGGGAACCAGGACGGCATCGCGTCGAGTTGTTTTTGGGTGAAGAAGTTGGGCAAGGCGATGATAACGCCGATCGCAACGATCAGGCTATACAGCACGACCACCCATTTCGAAGTACGCATGGATCAAGGTTCCGGTTGGTGCGCCCCAATTGCCACTCATCGGGTGGCGGTGCGGGCATTGTTTTAATGGCGTCGAGATTGGTAGGGGCCAATCTTCAAGAATGGCTTATTATGCGCTTTTCGGCGGCGCACGGGCAGAGCCAGAATGTCCCTGCAAAACTGCGAGGCGCCGGAGTTCCTGCGCTGTTGCAGCCGGACCTGCCTCCGGAAGAAGAACAGTCGCCGCTGCTGCGGGGAATGCCGCGCCGGAGCCGTCGGGATAAGCGGCCTTGATCTTGGCCGCCATGGCTTCGATCAGGATCGCCCGCATGGGCTGGGGCGACGGAGCGGACTGCTGGCGAACAGGCGTCGCGGGACTGCCCTCGGCCTGCCTTGCCACGATGCCGCCGGACTGACCGCGAACCGCATCGTCGTCGAGCATCGAAAAATCCACGGCAAACAGAAAAGCCGTAAACGACAGAACGCACGCAAGGAGCAGCATGAACCCATGCTGCTTGTGCTGTTCCGTGTTTTTCATGCCCTTCATCAAATCGCCGAGACTTTCTCTAGAGTCTATCCGTGGAGTTGAGCCAGCTTTTCACACTCACTGCGAATCCTCATTAATCATTTGTGTTCGCACGAACAAGGAAATACTGGCATCAAGGCACGTCATATACGTTATTGATCCGCTTTCCGCGCCTTGTGAAATCTTGTAAGCGCCTATGCCTTGCAACCGTTTTAGGGCGCTTTATGTTGAAACCATGTCTTGTTGAACGGCAGAATTGAATTGGCATATTCACCAACGCTTCGTGTTCTTGCATTTTCTTTTCTCATCGGCGCCCTGACGGCGGGCGGCATTGCGCACGCCTTTGCGCAGGACAACAAGCCATCGCAGCCGCCTGCCGCACAGTCCCAGCCCGCCCAGAACCCGCCGCCTGCCGCAACCGACCAGCAGGAGGCGCCTGCACTCGTCTCAGGGGTCGTTCAACAGCAAAAGCCGGTCATCAACGATCTGAAGCAGCAGACCAAACGGATCAGCGATCAGCTCCCGAAGGCCGCATCGAGCGATGAATCCCTGGCCAATCTCAAGCTCCAGCTGGATGCCCTGTCGAAGAAGCTTCTGGAGGCAGGCGTTGCATTTCGCCCGCGTCTTGGCGAAATCAACACGCGCCTGGAGCAACTGGGGCCTGCGCCCGCCAGCGATCAGCCGCCGGAACCGGCAATCGTCAGCGAGGAACGGGCGCGGCTGACCGCCGAAAAGGCGGAAATCAACGCCATCGTCGGCGAGACGGAAGACACCTCGCTTTCCGTCAACCAGATGTCGGCGAAAATCGGCGATATGCGCCGCGACCTCTTTGCGCGCACGCTTTCCCAGCGCGTGAACCTCGACACGACACTCGGCTCGGAGGTCGCTTCCGCCGCCAGCAACCAGATGGTTTCGCTCTGGCGCATTGTCCAGTCATGGTGGCGCTTCGTCATCACCTTCAAGCTCAATTCGTTTCTCGCTGCCGCCTTCTTTGCGTTTGTGGCCGCGCTGGTCATCCAGCTGGGTGCAAGGCGTATTCTTGGAACCCTTTATCAACGTGATCCGACCGTTGAAGCCCCCTCCTATCTAAGCCGCCTTTCGGTGGCGTTCTGGTCGACGGTGATACCCTCTGCGGCTGTTGGCGTCTTTCTGGCCACGACTTACTTTTTTCTGAACTATTTCAATGTTTTAAGAACGGATATCGCAGATCTTCTCCAGTCGCTCTTCATCGTTCTGGGGCTTGTTTTCTTCATTCACAGGCTGGCGTCCGCCTGTATCAGCTCGGATATGCCGCAATGGCGCCTGATGCCGGTTGCGCCGCGTCCGGGGCGGGTGCTGGGCTGGCTGATAACGGGAACGGCGCTGACGAGCGGTCTCGATTCCTTCTTCGGAACGGTCAACCGGATACTCTCGTCGCCCTTGTCGCTGACGATGGCGAAAAGCCTGCTGGCCACGGTGATGGTCGGTATTCTCATCCTGGCGATTGCATTCCTGAGGCCCGTCGAGCGCGAAAGGAATGGCGCTGTCCGATCCTGGCCGCGCGCGTTCAGGATATTCCTGATCGTGCTGGGGCTTTTTCCCGTTCTGATCGCGCTTTCCGGCTATATCGGCATGGCGCGTTTCATCTCGCAGCAGATCGTGGTGACGGGTGCTTTTCTCGTCACCATGTATATGGGCTTCCTGACGGGGCGCGCGATTTCGGAAGAGCAGGCTTTCGCGTCCAGCAAGATCGGCAAGGCAATGCGGGAGCGGTTTCATTTCGATGAGGCGACACTCGACCAGCTTGGACTTGTGGCCGGGATTCTCATCAATCTCGTGGTGGCCCTGATCGGCATTCCGCTTGTGCTGATGCAGCTCGGCTTCCAGTGGGCTGAACTGAAAAGCACATTCTATCAGCTGATGACCGGGTTCCAGATCGGCAATATTTCGATCTCGCTCATGGGGCTTTTGACCGGTGTGCTGCTGTTCGTGATCGGCTATCTTTTGACGCGCTGGTTCCAGAACTGGCTCGACAATAGCGTCATGGCGCGCGGACGCGTCGATTCCGGGGTGCGCAATTCGATCCGCACGGTCATAGGCTATGTGGGGCTTTGCCTCGCCGCTCTGGTGGGCATATCGGCAGCCGGGTTCAATATGTCGAACCTTGCCCTCATCGCCGGCGGTCTGTCTCTCGGTATCGGTTTTGGCCTCCAGAACATCGTCCAGAATTTTGTTTCCGGCCTTATTCTGCTTGCCGAACGCCCGTTCAAGGTCGGTGACTGGGTGGAAGCGGGCACGGTCAGCGGCATCGTCAAGAAGATCAGCGTTCGTGCAACGGAAGTGGAAACCTTCCAGAAACAGTCGATCATCGTGCCGAACTCGACGCTCATCAACGGCAATGTCGGCAACTGGACCCATCGCAATAAGCTCGGACGCATCGATATCAATGTGCAGGCCTCCTATACGGAAGACCCGCGCCGGGTCCATGCATTGCTGCTCGACATCGTTCGCGGTCATCCGTCGATCCTGAAGAATCCCGAGCCGTTCGTCGCATTCCAGAGCATGAATGATTCACTGATGGTTTTTGATGTCTATGCCCATGTGGCCGACATCACATCGACGGGCGGCATCAAGAATGAACTGCGATTCCAGATCGTCGAGCGCTTCCATGAAGAAGGTTTGCACCTGTCGTCGTCGACGACGGATCTGGTGCTGAGCGTGCCCGAAATCGAAAAGCTTTCCGATCTGATGCAGAAGGGGAAAGAGCTTTCATCCGCCGGCGGCAAGAAAAAGCGGGGCGCGGAAAAGCCGGATGCGGACAAGGATGCAGACGAGCAGGCCTGATGACATTTCGTTCAGTTGCAGTTCAGTTTTGCCCGCTTATAAAAGGCTGACAGAGGGCAATAGGGCCCATGCGGCATTAGACATGTCGCGGCGGGAGCGATGGAAAGGTCGAGACGGTATGAACAGAAATCAGGTCAACAGCCTGGGCAGGCTTGTACTCGGCGCTGTAATGGGTTTTGCAGCCTCGGCTGGTGGTGCTTATGCGGCCCAGATTTCCAACAATGATAGCGGCCCCCAGACGATCGTGGTGACGGAAGGCGCCTCCAGGCGCGAAATGATTATTGCGCCGGGTGAAACGGTCGATTTCTGCGCCTCAGGCTGTTTCGTGACCTTTCCCAATGGTGATCGTGAAGCATTGACCGGCGATGAGACGGTCACGATCAGCGGCGGCAAGGCTACGTTGAAATAGCCTTTCCGTTTCCTGATGAAAAAGCCGA
Source organism: Brucella anthropi (assembly GCF_046630315.1). GTDB lineage: Bacteria > Pseudomonadota > Alphaproteobacteria > Rhizobiales > Rhizobiaceae > Brucella > Brucella anthropi_A. The sequence continues at coordinate 157,164 of NZ_LQBD01000004.1, forward strand.
GGCATTGTCTCGGCTTTTGTTGAGAAGGTGTGCGGTTTTAGCTTCGAGGCTTCAGGTTCTCCGGGTCGTAGAGCGGCTTGTAGCCGATTGAGAGCACTTCGACCGGATAGGTTTCTCCGAAATATTCGACATTCAGCTTGCGGCCTTCCTGGCAATAGACCCATGGCAGATAAGCGAGCGCAATGTTCCTGCCGATGGTCGGGCCATAGGCGACCGAAGTGGTGAAGGAGCGGCGACCGAGTTCATCCACAAGCGTTTCGCCGGTTTCAGGGTCCAGTACTGGCATGATGCCGACCGGATAGCGCGCCACGCCGCTCTTATCGACATTGTCGGTCATGACGAGCGTGCACAGCATGGCCGGCTGGTGTTCGCGGGCCTTGTATTCCAGATGCCTGGCCTTGCCGCGGAAATCCGCTTCCTTCACTTTCGGGCGGGCCAGATCGGCTTCGAGAAGGTTGTACTCCGTCAGCAGATCGGCATTTTGAAGGCGCAGGCTCTTTTCCAGGCGGCGGGTATTGGCATAAGTCTCGACGCCGACGGCAATTACCCCGGTCGAACGCAAGGCATCCCACACGGCGAGCCCGTCCTCATAGCGCATATGCAGTTCCCAGCCCTGTTCGCCGACATAGGAAATGCGGAAAGCGGTGACACCCTTGCCCGCGATTTTGATCGGCTTGATGGCTGCGAAGGGGAAGTTTTCCGGATCGAGGCTCTCCGGGTTCTCGACCACTTTCTTGAGGTTTTCGCGGGCGTTCGGCCCCCAGATGCCGATGGTGACATATTTTTCCGTCACATCGGTGATGGTGACGTCAAAGCCCTTATCCTCGGCCACGCGGCGCATGTAATGGAAATCGCGCGGGCCGGCATCGGCGCCGTTAATCATCCGAATGCGGTCGGCCATGCGGATGGCCGTGAAATCGGCGCGCACCATGCCTTCGTCGTCGAGGAAGTGCGTATAGATGCCCTTGCCGATATTGGCGTCGCCGCCAATCCTGGCTGCACACAGCCATTCCATCAGCGCGACATGGTCCGGGCCTTCGATGTCATACATCGCAAAGTGCGAGAGATTGATGATGCCGCAATTTTCGGTCAGTTCGAGATGTTCGGCGTTCGAGACGCGCCAGAAATGGCGGTTGTCCCATTCGTTTTCACGCACCGGAACGCGGTCGCCGTATTTTTCCAGAAGATGCTCGTTGGCGGCATAGCCATGGGCGCGTTCCCAGCCGCCAAGCTCCATGAAATAGCCGCCCAGTTCCACTTCGCGCTCATAGAAGGGCGAGCGGCGAATATTGCGCCCCTTGGAGAAGGGTTCGCGCGGGTGGACCGCCGGATTATAGACCTTCATCGCCGTTTCCGTGCAGCGATCCCAGATGAACTGCTCGGTCATCTGGTGCGGGTAGAAACGGGAATAATCGATGGCGTGGTGATCGATGGATGTGCGCCCGTCGGTCATCCAGTCGGCGATGAGCTTGCCCATGCCGGGGCCGTCCTTCACCCATATGGCCACCGCATACCAGAGGCCGCGCACCTTCTGGCTTTCGCCCATCGACGGGCCGCCATCGGTTGTCACTTGCAGGAAACCGTTGAAGGAGTGGCTTTCATTATAGCCAAGCTCGCCGAGAATGGGCGTCAGCTCGATGGCGCGTTCGAGCGGTTCCAGAATCTGCTCCATTTCGAGGTCGCGCTGTGAGGGCGAAAGGCGTGCTTCATGCTTTTCCAGAAGATCGCGCGGGTGACAGAGGCGAGGATTGGTTTCCTCGTAATAGCCCCATTCGATCTGGCCGCCTTCCGCGGTCTTCGGGTCGCCGGTATCGCGCATATAGGCGGAATTGCCCTGGTCGCGCAGGAGCGGCCAGCCGATTTCCTTGCCCGTTCCCTCAAACTCATTATAGGGGCCAAAGAAGGTCAGCGGATGGTCGATCGGCATCACGGGCAGGTCTTCGCCGACCATTTCGGCGATCAGACGGCCCCAAAGCCCGGCGCAGATGATGACATAATCGGCTTCGATTGTGCCGCGATGGGTGACGACGCCCTTGATGCGGCCATTTTCGACAATCAGCGACTGGGCCGGTGTGTTGGCGAAGCTCTGGAGCTTGCCCGCGGCTTCCGCCTGGTCGATCAGCTTGCCCGCGACAGTCTGCGAGCGCGGGATGACGAGACCGGCATCCGGGTCCCACAGTCCGCCCTGAACCATGCCTTCTTCGATGAGCGGGAATTTTTCCTTGATCTCCGCCGGTTCCATCAGGCGCGCGCGGGTGCCGAAAGCCTTGCCCGAGGCGACCTTGCGCTTGATCTCGTCCATGCGGGCATCGTCACCGATGCGGGCTACCTCGATACCGCCGACGCGGGCGTAATGCCCCATCTTTTCATAGAAATCGATGGAATAGAGCGTTGTCCAGCACGATAGAAAATCGTGGCTCGTCGCATAGCAGAAATCGGAAGCATGGGCGGTGGAGCCGATATCGGTCGGGATGCCGGACTTGTCGATGCCGACAATATCGTCCCAGCCGCGCTCGATCAGATGATGTGCGACAGAGGCGCCGACGATACCGCCAAGCCCGACAATCACAACTTTCGCCTTCTTGGGAAACTCTGCCATTTTATGCGATCCTGATTGGTATTTTCCAAAACCATAATCGTTGGCCGGTCGCGACATTTGCCTCTATACGACATATTCGCAGCGCCGGACGACTGCATCGCAGCTTCTTAAAACCTGCGCGGGCTGAATGTGGGCTGTCCTGTTCGCGACATGGCCATCGATCCGGTCCCGGCAGATGGCCTGGCCTGTGAAACTGATTCCGGAAAAGCCAGTATGGTTTTGATTTTCTTTTGAAAGTGGGGCGGGTGAGATTGCACCGTTGGAGGCGTAATTCCATCCTTTCCCGATTTACCCTTAAGCGGCGATGAGCATTTTGCGCTCGGCGCGCTCCTGTTGCGGCGAACGTCCGTAAAGCTCGCGATAGCATTTGGAAAAATGCGATGCCGAGACGAAGCCGCAGGCAACAGCCACTTCCACAACCGGCATGGATGATTGCAGCAGGAGATGGCGCGCCCGGTCGAGCCGGATTTCCAGATAGTAACGGGCGGGAGACCGGCCCATTTCCTGGCGGAAAAGACGCTCCACCTGACGGCGCGAAAGGCCGATCGTATGCGCCACATTGATGAGCGCCTGCGGCTCTGACAGATTGGCTTCCATCATCTCGATGATGGTGAGCACTTTCGAATTCTGTATGCCGAGGCGCGCGCGCAGCGGCAGGCGCTGGCGATCCTGCGGGCTGCGCACGCGATCCGTCAGGGCCTGCTCGCAGATCTTGTTGACCAGATTGGCGTCGAAATCATCGCCGATGAGTTTCAGCATCATGTCGAGAGAAGCCGTGCCGCCCGCACAGGTGTAGAGATTGCTGTCGACCTCGAACAGGTCGGCATAGACCTCAGCCTTTGGAAATGCTTCCGCAAAGCCCGGCAGGTTTTCCCAATGGATGGCGCAGCGCCGGCCGGACAGAAGCCCGGCGGCGGCCAGAATATGCGCGCCGGTGCAGAGCCCGCCCACCGCCACGCCGCGATTATATTCCTCGCGCAGCCAGGCGAAGACGGATTTGTTGCGGAACTCTTCGACATAGACGCCCGAACAGACGAAAACCATGGAAGGCCGCTGTTCGCGCTGGAGAAAGCGGCGCTCATCTTCCAATGAAGCATTGACCGCGCATTCCACGCCGTTGGAGGCCGTTACCGGCTTGCCGTCAACCGATGTCAGGCGCCACTGATAGGCGTCATAGCCCAGCATCCGATTTGCGATGCGCAATGGCTCGATGGCCGTTGCAAACGCAATCATCGAAAAGTTTGGAACAAGAAAAAAGACAATAGACCGCTTAACCGATGAAGCCTGGATCATAGCCCGACCGTTCCCATTCTCGAAAGCTCCGGCTGCGGTTCCCGACGCAGCTGAAGCCTTGTGTCTCCGTCATGACACCGGGTTATTCTGGGCCCGGTTTTTCCGGTCGCTTTCAGACCGGCGATCCTGTTGCGCCGGCCCGGTTTCACAGGGGGAGGGCGATGGCGCAAACAAGACAGTGTTCTATTGAGACACAGAACGGGTAGGTTGCAAAGTGCGGCTAAATGCCTGCCGCGAAAAGGTATTTCCATGTCGGAAAATTGAGGGCGGATCGCATGATCGCCCTCAATCCGGTTTCAGTTTCTCCGGTTGAATTCCGCGGCGTTCTTCAGGCTCGGCAGCCGATCATCGACATTGGGCCAACCGATGTCGTGCAAGATGTGTTCCGGCAGCGATTCCAGCACGCGGCGGCTGCGCCTCACGCGCCGCTCATAAGACCAGTTTTCAACCTGCCTTTGCACTTTGGAATAAAGCTCCGGAAGCCATGACGACAGGTTTGCAACGGAAGACGTCGACGCAAAGCGAAGAACTGTCGTCCGGCCATTGGGGGCGGATTGGCATTGAACAGTCATTTTCTTTTCCTCGATCAGAAGGTTCGGTTGCTGCGCTCGTTGCAGCTTGTTGGTGTCGTCACTGTGCATTCCGCTTGACGTTCAATCAAACGAAATATAGAAAGCCTTAAGATCAGAAAATTTGAACATTCTGCACGAAAACGGAGTCCGTCATGACAGCGCCCGTTCACCATCCCCTTCCCATGCTCGATATTGATGTGCTGCGCACATTTGTGGCGATTGCCGATACGGGAAGCTTTTCGTCGGCGGCGAATGCGGTCTTCCGCACGCCGTCGGCTGTGTCGATGCAGATCAAGAAACTGGAAGAACAGCTTGGTGTTGCGGTTTTCGACCGGGATGCGCGCTCGGTCACGCTGACCAGCGACGGCGAGATATTGCTCGGATATGCGCGGCGTCTTCTGGCGCTCAATCGGGAGGCGGTATCGAAATTCGTTGCCCCGACAGTCACGGGCGTCGTCCGCTTGGGATCCCCCGACGATATCGGCGAATGTGTGCTGCCGCTCGTATTGAAGCGTTTTGCTGAAAGTCATCCGGGCGTGACGGTCGATGTGGTGATCGATCAGAGCAGCAACCTGCGCAAGCGGCTCGATGAGCGTCGGCTGGACGTGACGCTGATCAACATGTCCCATGCGATATTGAACAAGGGCGACGTGGAGGTTCTGCTGGATGAGGAGCTTGTCTGGGCCGGGGCCAAGTGCGGTACGGCCTATCGCCGGGACCCTCTGCCGCTTTCCATCTGGGAAGAGGGCTGTGCCTGGCGCGGCAGCGCGCTGGAAGCATTGGAAAGCAGCGGCCGAGCTTATCGCATCGCCTATATGAGTTCGCATTCCACCGGCCAGCGGGCGGCGATCATGGCCGATCTTGCGATAGCGCCATTCGGCAAGACGCTTTTGAGCGATGGGATTGTTGCTCTGGGGCCGGAGCATGGCCTGCCCGCCCTGGGCCGCTATCAGCTTGGCATGGTTGTCAAGCCGGAAGCCGGACCGCACATTCAGGTCGTCGCCGACCACCTGCGCAGTGTTTTCGAAGCCTATCGCCGTTCCGGTCGCTTTGAGACGTTCCGCTCCTGCTAAATTACCCTATTCATACGACATGCTTTGAGTTTTGTTTTCATGCATGTCTTCCTCCCATCGCAGCGGGATCGGAAAACAGCCCGGCGAACTGATTTCCCCGTGAAAGCGGCTTCCACTTTTGGGTGGCATATATCAATAATAGCCCACAGTTTATTGGGGTCTTAACTGGCGCATTCTCTTGCCAGTGAAAAAGACTGCGCTAAATTTCTTTCGTGACAGCCGAGTGAATCGGCTTCACCGCCAGATGCCGGGCAGGGGCTTCGCATGGGGCGGGAGGCATAACTGGTTTGAACAAACCCGGAATTCTGGAATGGTGCCTGCTTTATGAGAAGCGCGGGAACCGCCTTAATTCATTGTCGCATTTTTCAACGCAAAACCGCTTCGCAGTTTTGCTGGAAGTGCTTTTGCGCCTGTTCCTTCGAAAGGACAGATTCGCGCATCCCATTGGAGAGACTGTCATGAAGCTGACCCGACTTGTCCCTGTTGCTATCGTGCTCTGCGCATTCACGCTTGCGTCCTGCGCGAACACCGTTCGCGGCGTGGGCCGCGATGTGAAGAGCACCGCTCATGCGATTCAGGATACGGTGGAATAATACCAGGTATCGATAAGCTTGCTCATCGATACTTGGGTATAAGCCCGTGCGGCGATTGAGCATTTTCAGGGCGTGGATAGCGTGAGCATCTTGGCGCCTTGGCATAAGAGCGCAGGCGGCCCGGTTTTTCCGGGCCTTTCCTTATGGCACCAGAAAATAGCTGACGGTCATGTGCCTGTCTGGCCAGGTTTTGTATTCGATGTCGGTCGTGGTGATGCCATCGTGAGGCACGGTGATATTCGCATCGCGCAGCATGGCAGCGATGCGGTCATTGGGTTCGGCGCCGCCGAACCACATGACAAGCACGGGCGGCGTGAGATGTGCCTTGGCATCCGGCGTCTCGGGATGGATCACGTGCAGTGACGAATCGAACAATCGGAAATTGCCGGGTATCTGAGCATTGTCGGTCAGGATCGTCTTGAACGGGCCTTTGGCCTGCACTTCCTCGTAAAAATGCCGATAGTCGAGCTGGCCGAAGGGCGGAGAGCTGGACCCATAAATCAGGTAATAGCTGAGCACCGGTGGCACGATGAGCGCGACAACAGCGCTTATGACGGCATAGTCTGTCAGGGCCCGGTTTCCCGCCCGATAACGGGCCATAAGGCTGGCCATAAGCGCCGGAGTGAGAAACAGGACAGGCTGGAGCCATCGATCCTTCACATTATTGGCGCCGGTGGCGGTGACGCCGACGAACACAATCCCCAGACCGACCAGAATCAGGAGGCTCAGGAATTTTTCGCCATCGGTCAGCGGGGTGGAGGGTGTGGTTCGCTTTTTCCAGTGAATGAACGCGATGATGCCCGCTATTGCAAGCGCGAGGATGGAAAACAGAAATGCGGCTTCTATCAGGCTTTCGACGCCCATCAGCCGGTCGAAGAAAATATTGCCGGAAGCCCCGATTTCAAACTTGTTCGCGCGCGCCAGCACACTTGATTTATGCGCGAACATCCAAAGCGCTGTCGGTCCAAAGCAGATGCCAAATGCCAGGATCGTGACGAGGCTCAGTTTTGAGAGCAGTATCCGGCGGTATTCGGGAATAAGAAGACCCGTCACGATCAGCATGATGAGGAAGAACGAGGCATTGAACTTGCCGAGGATGGCGGCAGCCATTGCCATGCCGAGTGCGGCGGCGGAAACGGGGCTGCGCTTGCGCATATGCCAGGCGAACGCCAGAAATGCCCAGCCGCAACCGGCTGTGCCGGCGACCGAATGCGTCAGGGCGCGCTGCGATTCCCATCCGATTTGCGGAATGAGAAACAGGCCGAGCATGCCGGCCGAGGCGACGATCCGCGAAAAGCCGAGCAGTCTCATGGCGCCGTAAACACTCAGGAACAGGCTCGCAAGCATGCTGAATTTTACGATCTGGAGTGTGAGCATCGATGTGCCCAGCACGGATGCCGCCAGATTGGTGATCCATGTATAAAGCGGCGGCTGGGAGCCGCCATAGCCCCAATCCAGATAGCCGATATTGGCCAGCTGCTCGGCATCGTCGAGGCCCGCGCCATTGGAAACCATGGCGACGAGGACAGCCTGGAAGGCAAAATAGCACAGTACGAAAATGACGGCCAAAGGCAGGCCGAAAAGCTTGCCGTCGGCAGTGGAAACAGCAGTGGCTGGTCGTTGTGCAGTCAAATGCCTTGCCCTGAATAAAATTCGCCTGTGCAGGCTCCATTAAAGCAACGTGCATTTCACAGGATTATGTCCGGATTTCAATCGGACAGCACAAAAAGCTTTGTAACAAAGGCGTGTAATCGTGCAATTCGGTGGGATCAAGGGACAATGTACCCAGTATAGGCACTCTTTGCCGGCTGAAAATGGCAAAAACCGCGCTGCCGAAGGTGCACGGTTTTGCCAGTTACGCATGGCATCTCCGCCGAACGATACACTGGCGGGATATACTGTGCTCCGGTACGCAGTACCAGATCCGGAGCCGAGAGCGGTGCAACCCGTCTCGTGCTCCTTTCTAGCCCAACATCGTTACCGTACGGTTATCAGAGACTTAAGCAAATCTAAACAATGCAAGTTTTTTGCGTTGGCAATTCTTTACCTGCTGCCGGATTTCGAGCGCAGGTAATTGATGATGGCTGAAAAATCTTCGCCGCCATGGCCCTCATTGTCGAAAAGGCTGTAAAGTTCCTGCGCATGGGCGCCAAGCGGCGTATCCGCGCCCGCACTTTTGGCCGCTTCCTGCGACAGTTTCAGGTCTTTCAGCATGAGTGCCGCGGCAAAGCCCGGCTTGTAGCCGCGATTTGCGGGTGAGGTCGGAACGGGACCGGGAACCGGGCAATAGGTGGTGAGCGACCAGCACTGGCCGGAGGAGGTGGAAGCCACGTCGAACAGGGCCTGATGGGAAAGGCCCAGCTTTTCCGCCAGAACGAATGCTTCGCTGACGCCGATCATCGAAATGCCGAGGATCATGTTGTTGCAGATCTTTGCCGCCTGCCCGGCGCCATCGCCGCCGCAATGGACGATCTTGCCGGCCATGGGCTGAAGAATAGGTTCGCCGCGCTTGAAAGCGTCGTCGCCGCCGCCTGCCATGAAGGTCAGTGTGCCCGCCGCCGCGCCGCCGGTGCCGCCGGAAACCGGCGCATCAATGGAGAGATGCCCGTGCGCCGCCGCCAGTTCATGCGCCTTGCGGGCCGAATCGACGTCGATTGTCGAGCAATCGATAAAAAGCGTGCCCTTGCGGGCCTTGGGCGCAATGTCTTCATAAACCGAGATAACATGCTTGCCAGCGGGCAGCATGGTTATCACCGCATCCACATCGGAAACGGCCTCCGCAGCGCTTGCCGCGATTTCGAGGCCGTTGGCCCGTGCTTCTTCAAGATGCTGCGGCAGCAGGTCGAAGCCCAGCACCCGATGGCCGGCCTTGACCAGATTGGCGGCCATCGGGCCTCCCATATTGCCCAGGCCGATAAATGCGATTGTGGCCATGACAAAACCTCCCTTGCTGATAGTTTGCGCTTCAACGGCCGATCATGTGACGGGCGATGATGACGCGCATGATTTCGTTGGTGCCTTCAAGAATTTGATGGACGCGCAGATCGCGCACCAGTTTCTCCACGCCATAATCGTGAAGATAACCATAGCCGCCCAGAAGCTGGAGGGCATCGTTGGCGATGTTGAAGCCCGTATCGGTCACGAAGCGTTTCGCCATGGCCGACCATTTGCCGGCGTCGTGGGTCTTGCGGTCTAGCTTGCTCGCTGCCGTATAAAGAAGCATGCGCGAGGCGGCCAGTTCCGTTTCCATGTCGGCGAGGCGGAACTGCAAGGCCTGAAAACGATCGATCGTTTGTCCGAATGCCTTGCGCTCGGCGCAATAGTCCAGCGCCTTGGTTGTGGCGGCTTGCGCGCCGCCAAGCGAGCAGGCGGCGATATTGAGACGCCCGCCGTCGAGCCCCGCCATGGCGATCCTGAAGCCTGCGCCTTCATCGCCGAGCCGGTTCTCCACCGGCACGCGGCAATTGTCAAAAATGACGGTCCGGGTCGGCTGGGCGTTCCAGCCCATTTTGAATTCATTGGCGCCGAAAGACAGGCCCGGTGCATCTTTAGGCACAACAAGCGTGGAAATGCCTTTGGGACCGTCCTCGCCGGTACGCACCATGGCGACATAGAGATCGGTGGAGCCTGCGCCCGAGATGAACTGCTTTGCGCCGTTGACGATATAATGATCGCCGTCGCGCACGGCGCGGGTCTTGAGCGCGGCTGCGTCGGAACCTGAACCCGGCTCCGTGAGGCAATAGCTCGCCAGCCATTCCATGGAGGTCAGCTGCGGCAGGAAGCGCTGGCGCTGGTCCTCATTGCCGAAACTGTCGATCATCCATGCGGCCATGTTATGGATCGACAGAAAGGCCGAAAATGTCGGGCAAGCGGCGGCAAGCGCCTCAAAAATAAGCACCGCATCGAGCCGTTTCAGGCCTGATCCGCCCACATCGTCACGCACATAGATGCCGCCCATGCCGAGCGGCCCCGTCTCGCGCAGGATGTCGACGGGGAAATGCTTGTCGCGGTCCCATTGCAGCGCTTGCGGCGCGATCCGGTCGGCGGCGAAAGCCTGCGCCATCTCCTGAATGGCGCATTGCTCTTCGTTCAGTTCAAACTGGTTCTGATCGGCAGTATCCATGGTTTCCTCCCTATGAGCACCGCTTTCATGTTCCGACTAGAGCATAAGAGCGGGATGCTGCCAACGCTCCATTGGAATAATGTTGCGCACATTTGCAATAAACCGATGCGCATTTTTGCATAGAAGGTGGCGGTTCGGCTGCGCATTGCCAGCGGTGTCAACTTCGGTTAGAGCGGTTCCGGTTAAAACGAAATCGCTCTAACCGCTCCAGCTATTTGTTTCGTCGCATTTGCCTCACGCAAAACCGCTTCGCACTTTGCTGGAAATGCTCTAGGCAGGCTCCCATGGCTCGCGCGATCATGTTTCAGGGAACCGGCTCGGATGTCGGCAAGAGTGTTCTTGTCGCCGGGCTTTGCCGTGTTGCGCGCAATCGCGGCCTGAAAGTGCGCCCGTTCAAGCCGCAGAATATGTCGAACAATGCCGCCGTCAGCGATGATGGCGGCGAGATCGGCCGCGCGCAATGGCTTCAGGCGCTTGCCTGCGGCGTGCCGTCCTCGGTGCATATGAACCCGGTTCTGCTCAAACCCCAGACGGATATGGGCAGCCAGCTTATCGTGCAGGGACGGGTGCGGGGCGAGGCGCGCGGGCGTTATTATCAGCAATTGAAGCCGCAGCTCATGGCGGCGGTGATGGAGTCCTTTGCCAGGGTCGGTGAAGGCGCTGATCTGGTGCTGGTGGAAGGCGCCGGGTCGCCGGCTGAAATCAATCTTCGCGCGGGCGATATAGCCAATATGGGCTTTGCCACCCGCGCCGAGGTGCCGGTGGTCCTGGTCGGCGATATCGACCGGGGCGGGGTGATTGCCTCGCTGGTCGGCACCCACACGATTTTGCCGCAGGAAGACCGCGCCATGGTGCAGGGCTTTCTCATCAACAAGTTTCGCGGCGATATTGCCCTTTTCGATGACGGCCTGGAGGTAATCACGCGCTTTACCGGCTGGCGGTCTTTCGGTGTGGTGCCGTGGCTGAAGGCCGTGTCGCGCCTGCCAGCGGAGGATTCCGTCGTTCTGGAGCGCGCGGTGCGCGGGGACAAAAGGGCGCTTGTGGTGGCCGTGCCCATGCTGCCGCGTATCGCCAATTTTGATGATCTCGATCCGCTGAAGGCAGAGCCCGCGGTCGAGGTGGTGATGGTGCCGCCCGGTTCCAGCCTGCCTGCGGATGCGGGGCTGGTCGTGCTGCCCGGCACGAAATCCACGATTGCCGATCTGCTGGCGCTGCGTGACAACGGTTGGGACCGCGAATTGTCCGCCCATGTGAAGCGGGGCGGCCATGTGCTTGGTATTTGCGGCGGATTCCAGATGCTTGGGCGGCGGATCAGTGATCCGGCGGGCATCGAAGGCCATGTGCGCGATATCGAGGGGCTTGGCCTTCTCGATATCGAGACGCTGATGGAGCCGGAAAAGGTGGTTCGCAATGTGCAGGCGGTGTCGCTGCTGCACGATGCCCCGCTGGAAGGCTATGAAATCCATATCGGGCGCACCGTCGGGCCGGATATGGCGCGGCCTTTCGCGCAGATCGGCGATCATGACGATGGGGCTGTTTCGCCAAATGGCCGCATCATGGGAACCTATCTTCACGGTGTTTTCGGTGCGGATCGTTTTCGCCAGCGCTTCTTGCGCGCGCTGGGTGTGGATGGGGGGCTGACCAATTATCGCGCTGGAGTAGAAGCCGCGCTGGATGAGCTGGCCGAAGAACTGGAAGCATGTCTCGATATTGAGGCGTTGTTCACAGTTCATAAATTGTAGAATACTTA
>NZ_LQBD01000005.1:0-166446 GCF_046630315.1 Brucella anthropi
AATTTACTCCGTAAAGTTTACAATATGCGTGCAATCAATGTAATTATTGCGACTACCACACGTAATAGACCTAAAATGCTGATCGATCTTTATAGATCTCTCAGACATATTACGATACCCGACAGTGTAAATGCTTTGTTCCTCATAGTTGAGAACAACAAAACCAGCACATCTGATTTATGGATACATGAGGTTCGTTCAAGTATCGGATCCTCCGAGGTAGTTTATCTTCTGGAAACGTGCATCGGTATTTCATCTGCGCGCAATCGAGCGCTCGATTACGCACAGGATGCCGGGGCCGACTTTCTGGCGTTTGTGGATGATGATGAGTTTGTCGAACCCGACTGGCTAGAGCAGTTGCTTGCTGAGCAGAAGAGGCTGGACCTCGACATGGTCGGTTCTCCGGTGCGCCCTGTCCCTCAAAACAAAAAACTGAACCGCTGGAAGAGATTTATCTGGTCCGGCGTGGAGTGGAACGGCATCAGGGCCGAACAGCGCGCCCGCAGGAAATGGGAAGAAGGCACGGCGGACACGATCAAGATTGCAACCGGCAGCTGGTTGGGAAGGCTGGATTTCTTCCGAAAAACCGGGCTGAAGTTCGACCCGAATCTTGGCTTGACCGGCGGCGAAGACTGGAACCTTTGGCTTGAGGCCAAAAAGCTTGGTGCAAAAACAGGCTGGGCGCCCGATGCGATTGCCTATGAAACGGTGCCATGTTGCAGGATCAGCTTTTCCTACCATTTCCGCAGGAACAGGGACCACAACGCAACGGAGTTCGCGCTTCTCTATCGCAAGAGCCCGCGACGTGCCTGGATGCGGCTTCCTTCCCGCATTCTCAGTCGGCTATGGAAAGTATTGAGCGCGATCGTGACCATGCCCTTCAGGGGAGGCCGGGCTCTGATCTCCCTGGCAATGGCTTTGGGAGGACTGGCGGGGCTTTTCCAGGCCGGCTGCGGAAGGAAACTCCTCCATTACAGCGAGACAACAGGCTCCTAAATCGAAACAGGGCGGCTCAACGGGCCGCCCTGTTGTTGATTTCAATACCAGCCGACGGCCACCTGTGCCTCTTCTGACATACGGTCCGGCGTCCATGGCGGATCAAAGGTCATTGTTACCTCCACGAGCGAAACGCCTTCGACAGCACTGACCGCGTTCTCCACCCAGCCCGGCATCTCGCCTGCCACAGGGCAGCCGGGCGCGGTCAGCGTCATTTCGATTTTCACAGAACGGTCGTCTTCGATATCGATCTTGTAGACAAGGCCGAGTTCGTAGATGTCGGCTGGAATCTCGGGATCATAGACCGTCTTCAAGGCCGCGATGATGTCATCCGTCATGCGCAGCAGTTCTTCCTGCGGGATGGCAGACGCCGAAAATACCGAACTGCCTTCGGCCTTTTCTTCGTCGCCGGCCGGCGCGGTGCAGGCCTGGTCGTGAACTTTCTGTTCCATATCGGTCATCCGAAAAACTTCCTTGCCTTTTCCAAGGCTTCCGCCAATGCATCCACTTCGGCGCGGGTATTATATAAGGCGAAGGATGCACGGCATGTAGAGGTAACGCCGAAGCGTTTCAAGAGCGGCTGCGCGCAATGGGTTCCCGCACGCACTGCCACCCCTGCCCGGTCGATCACCATCGACACGTCATGGGCATGAATGCCTTCCAGCGCGAAGGAAATGATCGCGCCCTTGCCCGGCGCATTGCCGAAAATGCGCAAGCTATTGATGCGGCCGAGCTGTTCATGGGCATAATCGCGCAAGTCTTCCTCATGGGCGAGGATCGCGTGACGGCCGATCTTTTCCATATATTCAAGCGCCGCCCCCAGACCGATCGCCTGCACGATGGGCGGCGTGCCCGCTTCAAAACGATGCGGCGGATGGTTGTAGGTGACGTTTTCTTCCGTCACTTCCTCGATCATTTCGCCGCCGCCCTGGAACGGACGCATCTTTTCCAGCATTTCCGCGCGCCCATAAAGTACGCCGATGCCCGATGGCCCATAGACCTTATGGCCGGTAAAGACATACCAGTCGCAGCCCAGATCCTGCACATCGACCGGCAGATGCACCGCACCCTGACTGCCGTCGACCAGCACGGGAATGCCGCGCGCATGCGCAAGTTCCACGATCTTCTTGATCGGCGTAACTGTGCCAAGCGCATTCGACATATGCGTGATGGCGACGAGCCTGGTACGCTCTGTCAAACGCTTTTCGAATTCTTCGATATGGAAGATGCCCTCATCGTCCACCGGCGCGAAGACGAGTTTTGCGCCCTGCCTTTCGCGAATGAAATGCCACGGCACGATGTTGGAGTGATGCTCCATGATCGACAGCAGGATTTCATCACCTTCGCCGATATTCGGCATGCCATAGCCATAGGCGACCGTATTGATTGCCTCTGTCGCATTCTTCGTGAAGACGATTTCGTCCACCGAACCGGCATTCAAAAAGCGCCGTACCGTCTCGCGCGATTTTTCATAGGCATCCGTTGCCGCATTCGACAGGAAATGCAGTCCGCGATGAACATTGGCATATTCGTTGGAATAAGCGTGAGCAACCGCGTCGATGACGCTTTGCGGCTTCTGCGCGGAAGCACCGTTGTCGAGATAGACGAGCGGCTTGCCGTGCACCGCGCGCGACAGGATCGGAAAATCCCGGCGGATCGCCTCGACGTCATAAGCCGCTACAAGCGGATTCTTCTGGTCCATGATCGTTCCCCTTGCCGTTCCGGCAGGAAAAGACGGAGCTCATATCACGCTCCGTCTCAATCAATCAGGCCCGACTCTGGCAGGCCCGCCTCAGTCAGGCATGTATGGCGAGCCAGTTGGAGAGCACGTCTTCCAGTGCCTCAACCAGCGTTTCATCTTCCAGCTCTTCGATGATCTCGGCGATGAAGGCCTTGATCAGCAGGCCGCGGGCCTCGTTTTCCGGAATGCCGCGAGCCATCAGATAAAACAGATAGTCCCTCGACAATTCGGCAACCGTCGCGCCGTGACCGCAAGCCACGTCATCGGCGAAGATTTCAAGCTCCGGCTTGGCGTCGAACTCGCCCTCATCCGACAATAGCAGCGTGTTGCAGGCCATGCGGGCGTCGGTCTTCTGGGCGATCTGCGCAACGCGGATCATGCCTTGGAAGACACCGCGCGCACGGTCCTTGACCACATTGCGGACGATCTCGGTCGAACGGGTGTTCTCCACCAGATGGCCGACAGTCATGGTCACATCGGTATGGCTGTCATCGGCCAGCAGATTGAGGCCACGGAGTTCAAAGTCGGAGTCCTCACCCGTCACATTGACGTGTACTTCCTGACGCACGAGCTTGCCGCCTGCATTGACGATGTAGAGCGTCAGCCTGGAGCCCTTGCCCATGGTCGCATTGAACTGCGACAACTGCGTTGCCTGCCCGAAATCACGCAGGATGATCCAGAGGATTTCGGCGCCGTCACCAATGGTCACGTGGTTGACGGAGGTGGAGAAGGCATCGCCCTCGCCGCCATTCTGGCGCTCCACGATGGTGCCCTTGACATTCGCGCCGATACGGACCGGAAAGCGCGTGTGCCCCTGCCCGGCCTTCTGGATGTTCTGGAGCTCCAGGGGGGCTTCCAGTTCGGTGCCGTCGGCAATCGAAACCATCCAGCCGTCGCTGACATAGGCGGCGTTGATCTGGCCGATCGTATCGTCGAAGCCACGTGCGCGAAGCTGGGTGACGAGCGAGCCGTCTGCCAGCGCTTCACGAACCGGCGTCAGCGACACGCCTTCGGGCGCCCGTGCATCGAGAGCCACGCCATTGCTTGCGGCAACGACCGACGATCCGGCGATGAGGGCGGGCAATGCCTGCGTTCCCGCTGCCGAATCGAACGGTGCAACGCCCTTCAGAAGCGTGCGGAAATCCGTATAGTGCCAGCTTTCGACACGGCGGGATGGAATGCCGTTTTCCTTGAGCGCTTCAAGCGCCGCGTCACGGGCAACCACAACATCGCCATTGCCCGGCAGGTCGCCCATGCGGTCGGCAAAACTGTCGATCAGCGCGCTTTCAGCCGGCGTTCGCGGCTTGGCAGCCGGGGCGGTCTGGATATTCATGATCCAACCCTCCTCAGGCGGCTTCGCCGATGATGTCGGCATAGCCGTTTTCTTCCAGATGCAGCGCGAGGCTCTTGTCACCGGACTTGATGACCTGCCCCTTGTAAAGCACGTGCACGCTGTCCGGAACGATGTGTTCGAGCAGGCGCTGATAGTGCGTGATGACGATCACGGCACGATCCGGCGAACGCAGCGCATTCACGCCTTCCGAAACGATCTTCAGCGCATCGATGTCGAGGCCGGAATCGGTTTCGTCGAGAACGCAGAGGCTCGGTTCCAG
Source organism: Brucella anthropi (assembly GCF_046630315.1). Taxonomy (GTDB): domain Bacteria; phylum Pseudomonadota; class Alphaproteobacteria; order Rhizobiales; family Rhizobiaceae; genus Brucella; species Brucella anthropi_A. Next base: position 4,351 of record NZ_LQBD01000005.1, read on the forward strand.
AAGCTGCATCTGAAGAATTTCAGCGCGCTTCTTCTCACCGCCCGAAAAGCCGACATTGAGCGGACGCTTGAGCATGTCCATATTGATGCTGAGCTTGCCCGCCGCATCCTTCACGCGCTTGATGAATTCCGGGATTTTCAGTTCCGGCTCGCCGCGCGCCTTGCGCTGGCTGTTCATCGCGACCTTCAGGAATTCCATCGTGGCGACGCCCGGAATTTCCATCGGATACTGGAATGCAAGGAAGATGCCCTTGGCGGCGCGTTCGGCCGGGTCGAGTTCGAGGATCGACTCGCCATTATAGAGAATGTCGCCTTCAGTGACTTCATAGTCTTCACGACCGGCGAGGATGTAGGACAGCGTCGACTTGCCCGAACCGTTCGGACCCATGATCGCAGCCACTTCACCCTTGTTCACGGTGAGGTTCAGGCCGCGGATGATCTCGGTATCCGTATCGGCGATCTTTGCATGGAGGTTCTTGATCTCAAGCATGAATGTAAACCTTGTTCTAGTGCCAGGAAAAGGCTGGCCAGAAAATCTGATGCGAGATGGAAGGAGTGCGCCGGTTAACCGACGCTGCCCTCAAGCGAAATGCCGATAAGCTTCTGGGCTTCAACGGCGAATTCCATCGGCAGTTCCTGAATGACTTCCTTCACGAAGCCATTGACGATGAGGGCGATGGCCTCCTCTTCCGGAATGCCGCGCTGCATCACATAGAACAGCTGGTCTTCGGAAATCTTGGAGGTGGTTGCCTCGTGCTCGAACTGCGCCGTGGCGTTTTTCGCCTCGATATAGGGCACCGTATGCGCGCCGCAGTCATTGCCGATCAGGAGCGAGTCGCACTGGGTAAAGTTACGGGCATTCTCGGCCTTGCGGTGGGCCGAAACCTGTCCGCGATAGGTGTTGTTCGACTTGCCGGCCGAAATCCCCTTCGAGATGATGCGGCTCGACGTATTCTTGCCGAGGTGCAGCATCTTGGTGCCCGAGTCGATCTGCTGATGACCGTTCGAAACGGCGATCGAATAGAACTCGCCGCGCGAATTGTCGCCACGCAGGATGCAGGACGGGTATTTCCAGGTGATGGCGGAGCCGGTTTCAACCTGCGTCCACGAAATCTTGGAATTGTCGCCACGGCAATCGCCGCGCTTGGTAACGAAATTGTAGATGCCGCCCTTGCCGTCCTTGTCGCCGGGGAACCAGTTCTGGACCGTCGAATATTTGATTTCGGCGTTTTCCATCGCGATCAGCTCGACGACAGCCGCGTGAAGCTGGTTTTCATCGCGCTGCGGCGCGGTGCAGCCTTCCAGATAGGACACATAAGCGCCTTCATCGGCAATGATGAGCGTGCGTTCGAACTGGCCGGTGTTCTTCTCGTTGATGCGGAAATAGGTCGAAAGCTCCATCGGGCAGCGAACGCCCTTCGGAACATAGACGAACGAACCATCCGTGAAGACAGCCGAATTGAGCGTCGCATAATAATTGTCCGAAACGGGCACGACCGACGCCAGATATTTCTGCACCAGTTCCGGATGTTCGCGGATCGCTTCCGAGATCGAGCAGAAGATCACGCCCGCCTTGGACAGTTCTTCCTTGAAGGTCGTCACCACGGACACGCTGTCGAACACGGCGTCAACGGCAACGCGGCCGGACGCATAGACATTGTCGGAAGGATTGCCGTCGATCTCGCTCGGCTCGCCCTGCTTGCGCACGCCGGCCAGAATTTCCTGCTCGCGCAGCGGGATGCCCAGCTTCTCATAGGTCTTCAGAAGCTCGGGATCGACTTCATCCAGCGATTTCGGGCCGGACTGGTTTTTCGGCGCCGCATAATAATAGGCGTCCTGGAAATCGATCTTCGGATAATCGACGCGCGCCCATGTCGGCTCTTCCATGGTGAGCCAGCGTTCATAGGCCTTCAGGCGCCATTCCAGCATCCATTCCGGCTCGTTCTTCTTGGCGGAAATGAAGCGGATGATGTCTTCATTCAGGCCCTTGGGGGCCTTCTCGGCTTCGATCGTCGTCTCGAAGCCATATTTGTACTGGTCCACGTCAAGGCCGCGGACCTGATCAATGGTCTCCTGCACTGCAGGCATTGGCGTTCTCCATCCTCGTCGGGGTCAAGGCCCGACAGTTGCAAACGTCAAGGTGATATGTCTGAACGATACCGCCTCAATATAGTGTGCTTGGCCCTTCTTTAAAACCTCTCTAAACTGAATTTCAAGCACCGGGTTCAAATTTGTCCCTAAAAATGCCGATTAAAACGATCAACTTAATGAAACCATCGGCAAAACCCCGGTTGCGGGAAGCCTGATCCGGCTTTGATGCCTTGATTTCCTTCATAGAATTGGAACAGCGCGGCAAGCTGGCCAGAATCACGCCCACCCTTGCCCTGCGCAGGCAGGAACATAGATTCCCGAATGAAAAGGAGACCCTGATGAGCACCCGAAACTTGCAGGACTATGTAAAATTTCTCGAACAACAGGTGAATGACGAGAGCCGCACCATCGAGCAGCTGAAATTTTTTCAGGATGCCCATGACAGGTTCAATATTTCCAATGCCGGCGCTTCCGACGATATCGCTGCCGATATTGCCAAGCGGGAGGAGTTCAAGACACGCTACGAAGGCTATATCGCGGCGGCAAAACAGAAGCTCGGCCTCGATTTCTAAACCGTAATCAGGCTTTTCCGGCCCGGCGCTCGACGATGCTGCGGAACACGTCGAGAAATGCATCGACCTGATCGGGTGCAGCTGTCGGCTCCAGCGAGACGCGGATTGCCCCGAGACTGTCTCCATGCCCCATGGCCGACAGCACATGGCTGGGGCCGACTTTTCCCGACGAGCAGGCCGATCCCGCCGAAAGCGCAATACCGCCGAGATCAAAGGCGATCTGCACGGTTTCGGCTTTTTTCCCCTCGAGGGAAAAGAATGTCGTGTTCGGCAGCCTGGCGACCGATTGTCCGTAGATCACCGCATCCGGGGCGATCGCCTTCAGCCCCGCTTCAAGCCTGTCCCGCATCGCCGGGGACCAGCCCTCGCCGTCCAGCCGCGCCCTGGCGATATCGGCCGCAACACCAAAACCTGCGATCAGCGGCAGTGCCTCGGTTCCCGCCCGATGGCCCTTCTCCTGACCGCCTCCGCGCACAAGCGCGCGCGGCATCATGAGGTCGGAAACGGCGATAATCGCGCCGACCCCTTTCGGCCCGCCGATCTTGTGCGAGGAGATTATGAGATAATCTCCGCAATTATCTGAAATATCTAATTTAATACGTCCTGCCGCTTGCACCGCATCGACGATATAAACGCCGCCTGCGCCCTTGACGATGGCGGCGATCTCCGCAATCGGCTGGATGACACCGGTTTCATTGTTGGCGGCCTGTATGGCCACAAGCGGCAGCCCGCGGCTCTTGTCGTGACCGGCGAGAAGCGTTTTCAGGACCTCCAGTTCCACGATACCGTTTGCATCGACCGGCAGGACGGTGATGTCCTGCGCGTCGAACTGGCCGCCGGACAACATGCAGGGATGTTCCGTATCGCTGACATAGAGGTGCGACAAGCGAACCGGCGCGCGTCCCATCATGTAGTGGGGGGTGAGCAGCGTCGAGGCGGCTTCCGTTGCGCCCGACGTGAAGAAGACATGGTCCGGCCTGGCATTGACGAGCGCGGCAACGCTGCGGCGCGCGGCTTCAACGAGGGCGCGCGCGGCGCGGCCCTCACGATGCACGGACGATGGATTACCCGTCATGCCGAGCGCATCGATGACCGCATTCCGCGCTTCAGCGAGCAATGGAGCGCTGGCATTATAATCCAGATAGAGCCTCTTGCCGCCCCCGTTCACCGCACCTATCTCCTAAACAAAATTCTGGAAGCGCAATTTTCTTGAATTTTCAATCAAGAAAAGCCTATTAAGCCCCTATAGGAGCTGAAACTCGCTTTCAGCCTGTCGAAATTCCAAACCGGTTCTAGAAGCGGCATCCGAAGACGTCAAGTTTCGCCGCTGAAGTCCGGTCTTCCCGTTACGAGCGGAGTACACATGCCAGAAGTCATTTTCAACGGCCCTGCCGGACGCCTCGAAGGTCGCTATCAGCCTTCCAAAGAAAAGAATGCTCCGATCGCGCTCATCCTGCATCCGCATCCCCAGTTCGGCGGAACGATGAACAACAAGATCGTCTACGATCTCTTCTACATGTTCCAGCAGCGCGGCTTCACCACATTGCGGTTCAACTTCCGCGGCATCGGCCGCAGCCAGGGCGAATTCGACCATGGCGCGGGCGAATTGTCGGATGCCGCAAGCGCCCTCGACTGGGTGCAGGCGCTTCACCCGGATTCCAAGACATGCTGGGTGGCCGGCTATTCCTTCGGCGCCTGGATCGGCATGCAGCTTCTGATGCGCCGCCCGGAAATCGAAGGCTTCATTTCCGTCGCACCGCAGCCGAATACCTATGATTTCTCCTTCCTGGCGCCCTGCCCGTCATCCGGTCTCATCATCCACGGCGACAACGACAAGGTGGCCCCGCCGAAGGACGTGCAGGCCCTCGTCGACAAGCTGAAGACCCAGAAGGGCATCACCATCACCCAGACCACGATCACGGGTGCGAACCACTTCTTCAGCGGTCAGGGCGACGAACTTATCGAGGATTGCGCCGAATATCTGGATCGCCGTCTGGCTGGCGAACTGGTGGAAGCGCGCCCGAAGCGCCTTCGCTAGTGGATTGAATTTGACGTTTGAATCCCGGCTGACACATACGCTGTTTCAAACGTCAAATTCGAAAAATCCACTAGATACATATGTTTGCTAGTGGTCTTTTTGATTCCAACATTTGCTCAGCGCTTGAACCGAGGGATGCAAATGTTGGAATCAGACCACTAGGGTCAGGGCCTATTCAAACAATCCGGCAAGTCGCTTTCCAGATTTGCAGCGTCTCATCCGGCGGGTCTCCCGCCGGATTTTTCATGCAATGCTATGATCGCAACCGAACGATTCGTTTTCTCCACTCCATCTCGTGAGCGTGCCATGCCGGTGTATGCCTTCCTTGCCATCGCCATCGTGTCCGAAGTCATCGGAACACTCAGCCTCAAGGCGTCCGAAGGATTCACCCGGCTGGGGCCGTCCCTGATCGTCGTGGTTGCTTACGGCCTCGCCTTCTACTTTCTTTCCATGACCCTGAAGAGCATTCCTGTCGGCATTGCCTATGCGGTCTGGTCCGGGATCGGCGTTACGCTCGTCGCGCTCATCGGCTGGCTGCTGTTCGGCCAGAAGCTCGACCTCGCCGCCGTGCTCGGCATGGGACTGATCATTGCCGGTGTCATTGTGCTCAACCTGTTTTCCAACACGGCACAGCACTGAGATTGCGCCTCGCCGGTCAAATAACCGGTTCGAAACCCGCCGGTTCGGGAGTTTCCTTGTTATTGGCGGTTGATTGGTGCTAAAGGCGGACTTATCAAAGGGATGCAGGCTGCCGCTTGCGACCAGTTTCAATGTCGCCTTATCAGTCAGGGAAAAGGAATGTCCGGTTTCAAATCCGATTTTCTTCGCACGCTTTCCGAGCGTGGCTTCATTCATCAGATTTCCGATGAAAGCGGCCTCGACGAATTGTTGGCCAAGGAAACCGTGACGGCCTATATCGGCTTCGATCCCACGGCTGCGAGCCTCCATGCCGGCGGCCTGATCCAGATCATGATGCTGCACTGGCTCCAGCAGACCGGCCACAGGCCCGTTGCGCTGATGGGCGGCGGCACCGGCATGGTTGGCGATCCATCCTTCAAGGACGAAGCCCGCAAGCTGATGACCGAGGATACGATTGCCGAGAACATTGCCGGCATCAAGCGCGTCTTCGCAAACTACCTCACCTTCGGTGACGGCCCGACCGACGCCCTGATGGTCAACAATGCCGACTGGCTGCGCAACATCAACTATCTGGAATTCCTGCGCGATGTGGGTCGTCATTTCTCGGTCAACCGCATGCTTTCATTCGATTCGGTGAAGATGCGCCTCGACCGCGAGCAATCGCTGTCATTCCTCGAATTCAACTACATGATCCTTCAGGCCTATGATTTCGTGGAGCTCAGCAAGCGCTACGATCTGCGCCTGCAAATGGGCGGTTCGGATCAGTGGGGCAATATCGTCAATGGTATCGATCTCGGCCATCGCATGGGAACGCCGCAGCTCTATGCGCTCACCTCGCCGCTTCTGACGACGGCATCCGGGCAGAAGATGGGCAAGTCGCTGGGCGGCGCGATCTGGCTCAATGCGGAAATGCTGAGCGTCTATGATTTCTGGCAATACTGGCGCAACACGGAAGATGCCGATGTCGAGCGGTTCCTGAAACTCTACACAACGCTTCCGCTGGATGAAATCGCAAAGCTCGCAGCACTGGAAGGCGTCGAAATCAACGAAGCGAAGAAAATCCTCGCGACGGAAGTAACCGCCATGCTGCATGGCCGCGACGCGGCCGAGGAAGCCGCGGAAACTGCGCGCAAGACCTTCGAGGATGGCGAATTGTCGGAAAATCTCCCGACGGTCGGCGTTCACAAGGCAACATTGAATGGCGGCATCGGCGTGCTGGCGCTGATGGTTCTGGCGGAACTGTGCGCCACCAATGGCGAAGCCCGCCGCCATGTTGAAGGCGGCGCCGTGCGCATCAATGACGAGCCGGTCAGCGATCCGCGCATGACCGTCGATGCAGGCGCGCTGAACGAGCAGGGCGTCATCAAGCTCTCGCTCGGCAAGAAGCGCCACGTGCTGATCCGTCCGGCATAGGCCGGACAAGGATTGAACAAGAAAGCCGGGCCTCGCGCCCGGCTTTTTGTATCAGAATTCGAAGATCGAGCGGAATATGCCCGGCGCGATGACGGAGATCGGATTGACGATCACCTGCGGCTGCTTGGCGCTGCCTGCGAGTTTATAGGTAATTCCGATCAGGCCCCGATCGCGTCCATTTCCGAGCAGCGCACCGAAGATGGGCAGTTCGCCGAACAGCCGGTTGACGCCATAGGCGGGCATGAATGTGCCGGTGATCGACATATTGCCCTGCTGGTCATAGAGCGTTCCCTGAAAGGTCGTACCGACAGTCGGGCCGCGCACGACACCCTTGGACAGGTTCAGATAGCCGTTGCCCTTTTCAATCAGCGAAAAGCCGCGTTCGATGTCGACGCGGGAAACGTCGATATCGCGTTTTACAGCCTGATTGAGGCTTGTGCCGCCATTCGACGGCGAGCCGGAAACGATCTTGGCCAGTCTCGGTTCGTCGATGATGGCAAAGTTGCGCGCTTCGATCTGTCCGCGCAACGGCCCATTGCCCTGCGCGGCCAGCCCGACCGTGATCTTGCCGCCGCGCATCTTGTCATAGAAATCGAAGAAGCGAAGAACGGCTCCGGCATCGTTGGACTGAAGCGAGATGGAACGCGCATCGCCCTGGTCGTTGTTCGTGGCCACAAAGGATGCACCGGACGACGTGACCGCATTGACCGACACGCCTGAAACCTTGCTGCCGGCACTCTCATAGGAAACGGCGACATTGCGCAGCGTTTCGCTGTTGAAGCCGCTGACTTCATCGATCTGGGCGCTGACGACCACGCGCGGATTGTTGGATTTGCCTCCAGCACCGCCCTTCTCGCCAAGGTCGGAAACCTGCTTGATCAGGGCACGCGCGTCGAATTGCGAACCCCGCACGGTGACGCGATAGCCGTTGCCGCTCTTGGTCGCCTTGACTGCCAGGCTGTCATTCCTGTTCAAGCGTATCTCGCTGAAATTCGCCGACTGAAAATCGCCCTTCGCTAGGGAAAGGTCGCCCTTGGCACCAAAAGCATCGCCAGAGAAGACAAGATTATTGATGTCCATCCTGCTCTTGTCGTCCGCGCCCTGAACCAGATCGAAGGTCGCCTTCGCAGGTATGCCGGCGCCCTTGCGCCATCCGAGCCAGGGCAAATCGATCTGTGTCTTGCCCAGATCGGCGGAAACGTGACGCTTGCCGCCATCGTCCATGCCAAGATCAACCGACATCGGACCCGAAAAGATCGCATTCAGGCCGGGAAACACCGCGTCACGGGACTTGTCGTCGATATCGAGCCTGATCTTCTGGTCGCGCTTGACCGGCCCGGACCGGTTTACGGGTTCCGTCATGCTGACCTTTGCGGGGATGCCGTCAAGCTTTGCATCGGCCGTGATGAGGGCTGCCGACTGATCGACCTTGATGCTGCCCGTCGCGCCACTCACCAACGATCCCGCAATCGGCTTCGAAATATCGAGACCGGTAAAACCAATATCGGCATTCCATTTGAGCGTACCGGGCGGCGGGTCCTTGGAAACGGCAAAATCGACCTTGACGCGCGACTTCACCTCGCCGGTCACATCACCGGGCAGAAACGGCACATTCTTCAAAACGTCGATCGGCTTGTCTCCGGCGATTTCAGCAATGGCCGACGCATCGCCGGAAACACCGAGATCCAGTTCGGCGATAACAGGACGTTGCGGCCCCCAGGGGATGATGAGCGTGCCGTCGGCCACATTGACCTTGCGATTGTTCGGCGTGTACGCCACACCTTTCAAAAGCTTGATCGTCGTATAGGCGCCGCGGACGGATATTTCGCCATCGGCATCCCGCACAGGCGGCAGTTCACCGACCACATCGAAGCGCGTATCGAAAACCTTGAAATCGGCCTTGATTTCATCGCCTGTCAAGGGTGGAGGCAGGCCCGGCCCGTTGAACCGGCCGCCAGCGAGCGAAATATCGATGCGGCTGTCCCTGAGGGTTCCGCCGAAGAGGTTCTTCAGCACCCATTCGCGCGCGCCATCCGCGACATCGATGGGCCAAAGATGCTTTGCATCGGCAACCGGCATTTTGGGAATGCGCAGCATGAAGATCATTTCCGGCGAACCGTCGCCAAATCCCATGCTTCCCTGTCCGAACAGTTGCCCGGTTTCCGTCTGCACATCGAGATTGGCGAACTGGATGCGCTGCTGATCCGCCATATAACGCCCGGCAATACGCGTTGCGAACGACAGCGGCGGATCGGTCGATTCCGGCGGCATGCTTGTCGCCGATGTGGTCAGGACCTCGAAACGATATGTCGGCCCGCCCGTATTGTTGTCCGCCTCCGGCTCCGGTCCGAAGGCACCGTTGAATTGTGCCTGCAAGCCGCCAAGTTGCAGCCGGGACGGCTTGATCTCGATCTTGCGGCTTCCAACCGTATGTTCGAGATTGAGACGAATGCCGCCGCGCACATCCTCAACCCTGCCAAGCTGCATATCCATGCCATCGACAGCCAGTTCCGCGGCAAGGCGCTCCGGCTTGTCACCATCAGCCGCAGATCCGGTCAACGACAACCGTGCCGCCGCTTCCAGCTCGAAATGGGCCGGGTTGACGCGGTTGCCGTTTATAACCGGGGCAACTTCGGGCGGAGACCCCAAGGCGACAGGAATATTACGAATATTCAGTTCAAAACCCGCAAGCTCGTCGCCGCCCGCTTTACGGTCGATCCTGCCGTCCAGCGCGATTTTCTTGCCGTTCCAGACGACGCTGCCGGTAATGGCGATCTTTCCGCCTTTTTCGACAAGACGGGCCTGTTCTATATCCAGAACCTGCTGTTCGTCACCGACCTTGAAAGCGACGGTGCTGTTGAAAATGCCGATGACATGCGTGTCCTGCGCACGCAAAAGCTCCAGGCTGCGGCGCATGGCGGCAAAAAGCTCACCCGATACCGCGTCGAAATCGAGGATGCCCCGTTCGTCATAGGGCAAGGATTTCCAGAATCCCGCTCCTTCTGTCTCCGGCATTTCAAAGGAAACGCCATCCACCTCAAGCTGGGCCACCCGCACCTTGCCGGTCAGAAGCGGCAGCGGCGCCAGCCCCAGGCGCACGGATTTGATTCCGCTGATTTCGACACCCTGTTGCGGATCGGCGATGGAGACATTGCGGGCTTCAAGCGCCACGTGGCTATCCTGATCCAGCGACAGCGCCGCACTGCCAATCGATGCCGAGGCACCCTCGCCCAGAATATGGATCAGGCTTTTCTGCGCTTCGTCACGCAGGAGGTTGCTGTCGATGCCGCTGCGCAGGACCACAAAACCGGCGCCGATCACCAGAACCAGAAGAATGCAGACCGACAAAACCGCATGGGAACAGCGCGATAGAAAGGATCGGCCCGAACGCGCCGGGCCCGGCAGAAAACCACACTCGCCGTCAGCGGCGAGACGTTCGATTCTTTTCATTTCCCGCTTGCTGAAGCGGATCTTCTGCGGTTTCTCTGTCAACAACCCAGCCAGAAAAAGAGTGCCATCGCCAACGATTCTTTATATTTTACTTTATAAAGTGATCGTAATTATCTGTATTCCAATAACTTCCTGCTCGACTCATATACGCGCGCCAGCAGCCTTGTACCTCCCGACCGACATCATGACGATGCCAGCATCAATGGTTGCACAAGCCCTGCCCGAATGCGATAGCTCAGACTGTAACAGGTGGTTTCCATCCTTATCCATAAAAGAAAGGCACAGATATGGCTCATCCCCAGATTGGCGATCCGGCACCCGATTTCACGCTGCCTTCGGATAATGGCGAAATCTCCCTGTCATCGCTCAAGGGCAGGCCGGTTGTCATCTATTTCTACCCGAAGGACGACACGTCCGGCTGCACCAGGGAAGCGATCGCATTCTCGCAGCTGAAACCGGAATTCGACAAGATCGGCGTTCGCATCATCGGTCTTTCTCCCGATAGCGCGACGAAACATGCAAAATTCCGCAAGAAGCACGACCTGACCGTCGATCTTGCTGCCGATGAAGATCGCGTGGCGCTTGAAGCCTATGGCGTGTGGGTGGAAAAAAGCATGTATGGCCGCAAATATATGGGCGTGGAACGCACGACCTTTCTGATCGGTGCGGATGGGCGCATTGCGCAGGTCTGGAACAAGGTGAAGGTCGACGGCCATGCCGAGGCCGTGCTGGAAGCTGCCCGCGCGCTTTGAACGATGACAAACAAGCCATCATATGAGCAGACGCTGCGCGGCAATGCCATCCGCGCCATATCCGCCGGCGATCTGGATGAAAAGGTCAGGCTGACGCGCCAAACGGCCCATCGCTGGTTCGGCCGCACGCTTTCGGTTCGCAGTCCCCTCGATCCACCTTTGCCCGAGCGTCCCGGACGGCCTGAAAGGCCGGAACTCGTGCCGCCGCGCATGTTGAAGAAGCGCTCGCTCAATACCGAGCATGGGCGCATCGCACTGATGCATGCGCTTGCCCATATCGAACTGAACGCCATCGACCTTGCGCTCGATATCGTTGCCCGATTTGCCGCCAAACAGATACCGCGCAGTTTCTTCGATGGCTGGATGAAGGTGGCTGACGACGAGGCGCGGCATTTCACGCTGCTGCGTGATCGTCTCAAGTCGCTCGGGGCAGACTATGGCGACATGCCCGCCCATGACGGACTGTGGCAGTCTGCGCACCAGACCCGCAACAATCTGGAAGCGCGCCTTGCCGTCGTGCCGCTTATTCTTGAAGCGCGCGGGCTCGATGTCACGCCGTCCCTGCTCGAAAAGATGATCGAGACCGGCGACCACGAGACGGCGGCAATTCTCGACACGATTTACAATGATGAGAAAACGCATGTTGCCGTCGGCGCAAAATGGTTCCGTTTCTTCTGCGCAAAAAACAAGATCGATCCGGCTGCGCGGTTTCGCGAACTGGTTCGCGCCAATTTCCGCGGCGAACTGAAGCCGCCCTTCAACGAGTTGGCGCGCGCCGAGGCAGGACTGACACCGTCCTTCTATCGGTCATTGTCGCCGGTATCGATCTAGGCTGTAGTGACGAATTAGCTTGTGGTTTGGTATAGGCAAAAAATCTTCAGCTTTAGGAGCGAAACCGAAGGTGGGGTGGTTCCTCCCCCCAATCACTTGGCTAGGTTTTGCGACGCCAAGATGGAGTTTTTTTGCCATATCCCGAAGGGACGCGGTGTATTTTGCTTCTGAATGCGTCGAAACGCCCTTGTGGAGATCAACTCCACGGCGGTCGTTTCTCCTGTTCAGCAACAAAATACCCTCGCGCCAAACCATAAGTTAATTCGTCGCTACAGCCTAGGCTCAACGAGCGACTTGCTGAAAACAAACCTCGCCGCATGGCCCGCGCAAGCCCCGAATGTAAAGGTCTATTAACCCTAATAAGTTGTAATCGGGCCAGGGAATCGAGAAGGGGCATGCGGCTGGCATGATTGGGAAACAGGCGAAAACATCGACCGGAAAGGTGTTCGCAGAGCGCAAGGAACCGCCAGTCCTGATTATTGCGCGCGGTGAAAAGATCAGTCATTTCACGTTTCGTCCCTGGATGGCCGCCCTTGGGGGTGCTGCTTTTCTGGCGCTTTCGGCGGGTTATCTTGGCGCTACCGCCTATCTGGTGCTTCGCGACGACCTGATCAGCGCCGGTATCGCACGCCATGCCCGCAATCAGCAGCTTTATGAAGACCGCATTTCCGCCCTCCGCACCGAGGTCGACCGTATCACCAGCCGGCAGATGCTCGACCAGCAGGTGATGGAAAACAAGGTTGCCGAATTGATGCAGCGCCAGCAGTCATTGAGCGCGCGCGACGGTAAACTCGCACCCTTGCTGGAACGCGCCTCGCAATTGCAGCCCATGCCGGACATGCCGGTGGAAAGCGCCCCGGAACCGGAGCAGCACAGCCAGCTGGTGCCTGATGAGGCTTTGGCGGGACGCGATTTTCCGGGTATCGACCCGATCATCACCGGCCCTGTGCCCGGTCGATCTTCCGCCGGCAAAGCTGACCGCCGCGCCGATGCCGGCCCCACGGGGTTGCGCCTTTCCGGCGGGATTGCGGGGGAATCGACGCTTGAGACCTCCGACAAGATATTGGCCACCATCAACCAGAACCTTCATCGCATCGAAAGCGAGCAGAATGGCAAGGTGCGTGTGCTGGCCGATGCCGCCTATGAAAAGGCCGACAGCATTATCGACACATTGAACGCCGCCGGATTGCGGATCGAAACGCCGAACAGCAGGGCCTTCGCAATGGGCGGACCGCTCATCCCGGTATCGCCGCCCGGTACGACCGTCAACGATTTCGACATGCAATTGCGCAACCTCGACAGCGCGCTTGACCGGCTTGACCAGATACGCAGAAAGGTCAGTGCCCTGCCCCTTGCCAATCCGGCTCCGGGCAAGCCTTTGACCAGCCTGTTCGGCGTGCGCCGCGATCCGTTTCTCGGAACGGCAGCGTTCCATTCCGGCATTGACTTTCGCGCGGCCTATGGCCAGACGGTGAAATCCACCGCGGCGGGCAAGGTCATAAAGGCCGGTCGTTTCGGCGGATATGGCAATATGGTCGAGATCGACCACGGCAATGGATTTTCCACCCGTTTCGCCCATCTGAGCCGCGTTCTCGTGCGCGACGGGCAGCAGATTGCCGCCGGGGCCATTGTCGGCGAAGCGGGAAGTTCCGGACGGTCGACCGGCAGCCATCTCCATTATGAGGTGCGTGAAAATGGCCGGGCCGTCAATCCGGTCAATTTTCTGAAAGCTGGCAAACAGATAGAGCCACTGCTCTGAGCCTCCGGAACAAGAAACCCGGCCAGAAGCCGGGTTTCATTTTTGGTGTCACAGCGATATGCGCATGATCAGTCGATATCGTCGATCATTTCGCCGCCACCCTGAATACGGTGGGCAAGGGCTGCTTCCATGAATGGCGTAACCGAACCATCCAGCACTTCCTGCGGGTTGGTGCTTTCAACGCCCGTGCGCAGATCCTTGACGAGCTGATAAGGCTGGAGCACGTAAGAGCGAATCTGATGCCCCCAACCAATATCGGTCTTGGTGGCATTTGCCGCGTCCGTCGCTTCCTCGCGCTTTTTCAGCTCCTCTTCATAGAGCCGGGCGCGCAGCATCGACCATGCCTTTTCGCGGTTCTTGTGCTGCGAGCGTTCCGCCTGGCACTGCACCACGATGCCGGTCGCGATGTGCGTGATACGCACGGCCGAATCGGTGGTGTTGACATGCTGGCCGCCCGCGCCCGATGCGCGATAGGTATCGATGCGAACATCCGCTTCCGTGACCTGCACGTCGATATTGTCATCGATGACAGGATAGACCCAGATACTGGCAAAGGACGTGTGGCGACGGGCATTCGAATCATATGGCGAGATTCGCACCAGGCGATGCACGCCAGATTCCGTTTTCAGCATGCCGTAGGAATTGTGCCCCTTGACGAGAATGGTTGCGGACTTGATGCCCGCTTCCTCGCCCTCATGCACTTCCATGACCTCGACCTTGCGCCCGTTGCGCTCGGCCCAGCGCGTATACATGCGCAGGAGCATCGACGCCCAATCCTGGCTTTCCGTGCCGCCAGCGCCAGCGTGAACCTCAAGATAGGTATCGTTCGCGTCCGCTTCACCGGACAGGAGCATATCGATCTGGCGACGGTCGATCTCTTCCTTCAGTTCGCGGATGGTGTTTTCCGCATCCTGAATGATCGACTTGTCGTCTTCTTCCTCGCCCATGGCGATAAGCTCGACACTGTCGTTCAAGGTCTGCGTCAGGTGGTTGATGCCATTGATGCTGTCCTCCAGTTGCTGGCGCTCGCGCATCAGCTTCTGGGCTTCCTGGGCATCATTCCAAAGCGTGGGATCTTCGGCTTTCTGATTGAGATAGCCGAGACGTTTTATCGCCTGATCCCAGTCAAAGATGCCTCCTCAGCAGGCTTATGGCCTGCTGGATTTCGTCAACCAGCGTCTCGATTTCCGCGCGCATGGGCAAATCGTTCCTTCACTATCAGTCTATTTCATTTGAGAAGCCGGGGCACTCGGTTACGAAGCCCGGTCTTTCAGGCATGGACGAATAGCGCCCAAGCGCCGCGGACCATAGTGAGCACGCGGCGCGGTGTAAAGGGCAAAGCCCTGCTTTTCCCGATCAGTAAAGCCCGCCGGAACCCGAGTTGATCGCACGCGTTGCCTGCGGCGATTGTGGCGCAACCGGTGAACCCTCGCGGAACGTGTCCATGCCGATGACCGAATAGCTGTCCGACGGGCCCGTACCCGGCTTGAACGCTTCCATGAATACGTTCGGATCACCCGGATTGGTGCGCATGCCGGTCTTGCGGTTGATCGCGATGACGGTCATGCCTTCAGGAACACGGAAATCCACTTTCGGCGTTCCGGCCAGAGCCTGCTCCATGAAGGACTTGAACACAGGCGCCGCCAGACCGCCACCCGTATTGCCGCGCCCAAGCGGTGTCGGCGTGTCGTAGCCCATGAAGACGCCGACCACGAGATCGGGCGTGAAGCCGACGAACCAGGCATCCTTCTCATCGTTGGTCGTGCCGGTCTTGCCGGCCATCGGACGGTCAAGGCTCTTCAATATCTGCGCAGTGCCGCGCTGGACCACGCCTTCCATCATGGAGGTGATCTGATAGGCGGTCATCGGATCGAGAACCTGATCGCGATTGTCGATCAGCGTCGGCTCTTCCTGATTGGCCCAATCCTGCGCGTTGCAGCCTTCGCACTGGCGGTTGTCGTGCTTGAACACGGTTTTGCCGTAGCGGTCCTGAATGCGGTCGATCATCGACGGCGTGATGCTCTGTCCGCCATTGGCGATGATGGAATAGGCCGTCACCATGCGCAGGACCGTCGTTTCGCCGGCACCAAGCGCCATGGAGAGAACCGGCAGCATCTTGTCATAGATGCCGAAGCGCTCGGCATATTCGGCGACGAGCTTCATGCCCATGTCCTGCGCCAGACGCACGGTCATCACGTTACGCGACTGTTCGATGCCGTAGCGCAGCGTGGACGGGCCGGCAAACTTGCCCGAATAGTTTTTCGGCGCCCACACGCCAAGCGAACCGCCCTGGTCGACTTCCAGCGGTCCATCAAGAACCACGGAAGCGGGCGTATAGCCATTGTCGAGGGCAGCCGCATAGACGAACGGCTTGAACGACGAACCCGGCTGGCGATAGGCCTGGGTTGCGCGGTTGAATTCCGATTCCGCATAGGAGAAACCGCCCACCATGGCCAGAACACGGCCTGTATGCGGGTCCATGGCGACAAGGGCGCCTTCGAGCTTCGGCGGCTGTTGGAGACGATAGCGGGAATCGCCTTCCTTGGAGACATAGATGATGTCTCCGGCTTTCAGGACGCCTTCCGGCGACTTCGCGCTCGTCCGCTTGCCGCCAATATTGACGACGCGCATTGCCCATTTCATATCGTCGGCGGCAATGAATGCGCGCTTGCGTTCCCTGCTGCGGGACCCCGATGCCTCAAGCGGCGGCTGCAAGCCGATATCCGCGCCAGCGGCAGAAACATTGAGCACGATCGCGAGCTGCCATTCGGGCACGTCCGAATAGGACTGCATGTCGCCGAATGCCGTGCCCCAGTCATTGCCAAGCTCGACATTCTTCATCGGTCCGCGCCAGCCGCGCGCCTCGTCGTAACGCAGCAGCGCTGCCTGCAAGGATTTGCGGGCCTCGACCTGAAGGGTCGGATTGAGCGTCGTGCGCACCGAAAGACCGCCCTCATAAAGCGCATCGACGCCATATTTCTGGATGATCTGGCGGCGCACTTCCTCGGTGAAATATTCCGACGCGAACACATAATGGGCGTCCGAACGTTCCTTCACGCCGAGCGGTTGCTTCTTGGCTTCCGCGGCTTCTTCGGCGGTGATGTAGCCGTTCTCGTTCATCCGGTCGATGACCCAGTTGCGGCGCTCGATGGCGCGCTCGGGCTGGCGGAAAGGATGGTAATTGTTCGGCCCCTTCGGCAGGGCCGCAAGATAGGCGCTTTCGGCAATGGACAGTTCGCCGACCGATTTGTCGAAATAGGTCAGCGCCGCGCTGGCAATACCATAGGAGCCAAGACCGAAAAAAATCTCGTTGAGGTAAAGCTCAAGAATACGGTCCTTGGAATATGCCTGCTCGATGCGCATCGCCAGGATGGCTTCCTTGATCTTGCGATCATAGGTCTGCTTCGACGTCAGAAGGAAGTTCTTCGCGACCTGCTGCGTGATCGTGGATGCGCCGACCGGGCGGCGGCCGGACCCCATATTCTTGACATTCGTTACCATGGCGCGGGCCAGGCCAGCAAAATCAAGACCATGATGTTCGTAGAAGGTCTTGTCCTCGGCCGAGACGAAAGCGGCCTTCACGCGGTTCGGCACGGCCTGAATGGGAATATAAAGACGGCGCTCACGGGCGAATTCCGCCATCAGGCTGCCATCCGAGGCATGAACACGCGTCATTACGGGCGGCTCGTATTTTGCGAGCACCTCGTAATCTGGCAAATCCTTCGTGAGACTTCCGACGTAAAGGGCGACGCCACCTGCCACGAGGAGCATCAGCACCGTCCCGATCCCGAAGAAATATCCGATAAGCCTTACCATAAATGCGGAATCCTGCCTTCAGATTATTCATATGATAAGGGTCAAAGCACCAACAGCCAACCCTTTAACCCAATCATGCCATATGGCAACCAGTGGCTTAGTGACCAGCAAATGCGTCAAAGGCAAGATGGTTTACATGTTTTTACCAATTTAACGCGATCACTTTCTTCTGCGTGACGAAAATCCGCAAAACTGTTGCAAGCATGCATCTTATGCCAAATCGCTAAGATGCCGACGCTATCCATGCCTTGCAGCCCCTACCCCCTGGTCAGGCTTGCCGGGTGCTTCAGGGTTTCAAACGCCTTGATGGCGACCGCCAGCCGATCCGCCAGTTTTTTGCGCCATTCGGGATTGCTGATCAGCTTTTCGTCCTCGGCATTGGACAAATAGCCGATCTCGATCAGGACGGAGGGAACATCGGGTGCGCGCAGCACCTGAAAACCGGCGAAGCGATGCGGATTGTTGATGAGATTCACCTGCCCTTGCAGGGAATGAATCACCTTCTCGGCGAAACTCAGCGAGAATGTATGCGTCTCCCGCCGTGTCAGATCGAGGAGAATGTCGGTCACTTCGGGCTGTTCCTCAGGTGCCGCCCCTGCAAGGCTGTCCGACTTGTTTTCACGTTCGGCCATGGCGCGCGCGACGGAGTCCGACGCCTTGTCGGAGATCGTATAAACCGTCGCGCCGCGAATATCGTGCTGGTTGATCGTATCTGCATGGATGGAAATAAACAGGTCCGCCTCATGCTGGCGGGCGATCCGCACGCGCTCGGAAAGCCGCAGGAAAGTATCGTCGTCCCGCGTCATCAGAACCTTGATATTCGGTTCCTGCGCCAGGCGATCCCGCAACTCCAGCCCGAAGGCGAGCGTCAAATCCTTTTCCTTGATACCGCTCAGGCTTTCCGCGCCGCTGTCGATGCCGCCATGACCGGGATCGATCATGACGGTAAACGGACGAGCGGCCAGCGCATTCTGCGATGCGGCCTGAACGGACTTGTCGCTCCGGTCCGTCGAACTCGTTATTTCCTCGCGGCCTTTTATCTGCTCCGCGAATTCCCGGTCCGACGTCGCAACGATATCGGCCACCAGCCGATAACCCGATGCGCTTTCGTTCTTGAGGACGCGCAGGCCCTCGACCTTGAACGGGCCGCGCAGTGTCAGGATGAGGCGCGAACGACCCTTGCCCACCAGCCCGTAACGAACGCGGGACACCAGCCCACGGGCTTCCAGGCTTTTTTCATCGAAGCCAAACCGCGTTTCCGGCAAGTCGACGACAAGGCGATGGGGATTATCGAGCAGCAGCGTCGACAGTTTCGGTTCCCGGTCGAACATGACGACGATGCGCGTTCGCAGATCGTCACCGGCCATCCGGAAAGTCAACGCGGATAGTGGCGAGGCCACACGATCGGCAGCGAAGACGGATGCAGTCTGGAACAGCAGCACGGACAAAAGCGCAAGCAATGCCAACAGGCATCGCACGCTCGGCAATTGGGTCATAGCGTTTTCAGCGCTTCGAAAATGCATCGGCTGCCACAATCAAGAACATCATTGCAAGAACATCATTGAATGACTGGTATCGATAATCGCGATACCGGCACGCTTGCCCCTGCACCCCATCGCCCGAATACCCATGAAAACACTCGTACAGAACTACAGTTAATGAAGGATTTCCAGCCGTATTTCGACCTTGAACGAGGCCTATACTCAGCTTTCGGCAAAATTGCGATGCGATTGTCAATTGATATTCGCACTTGTCATCGTTCAAGCGACGCCATAAAAGCTATGGAAGGTTATGGGTGAACTATCAGAATCGTTTGCCGGTTCTCAAAACGAACCGCAGGGAATGATAGTGAAAACAGCGGCATATTCGTTCGCCGCCCCCGATGACCGGCACAGAATTCAGCGGAGATGTGGCTTCCCCGCCCTCCGTTTCCATCGGCCGACTGCGCATCATCATGCGCTGTCGCCATCGCTCGGAAAGAGCAAAGAGGTCGGCCCGGCTTTTCCGGGTCATATATGAGGTCGTTTCGTTCGGAACAGCTATGGGTCAAGCAAGACTGACCATTGCGAGCCTGAAGACCGTGATCGCCACGAGGCCGTCGCGCGCGGAGGCAGCAGCCTATATTCCGACGAACCCAGAACCATCCGGCAGATGCAGCGCAGTGAGCACGACAGCCCCCAGGGTTTCGTCCGGCGCACGCGTTTTGCGTCTTCGCGCCGGCAGGAAAGACAATAATGTCCAACAAAATGCTTATAGATGCCTCCCACCCGGAGGAGACCCGGGTTATCGTCACACGGGGCAACAAGATTGAAGAATTCGACTTCGAGTCGGAACACAAGAAGCAGCTGAAAGGCAATATATATCTCGCACGCGTCACCCGCGTCGAACCTTCGCTTCAGGCCGCTTTCGTGGAATATGGCGGCAATCGCCACGGATTCCTCGCCTTTTCCGAAATCCATCCCGATTACTACCAGATTCCGGTAGCTGATCGCCTTGCGCTGCTTGAAGCGGAAGCAAAGGCCGCACGCGCCGAAGACGATGAGGATGAACCGCGCGCCAAGAGCGAGCGCAGCGAGCGAAATGACCGTTCGCCGCGCCGCAACCGCCGCCGCGGCCGTCGCGACGGCCAGAATGGCGAAGCGCAGGGCAATGCCGCCGACAATGGATTGCCGGCGGCCGAACCTGTGGGACCGGCCTTTGAAAACTACGTGCCGGGCACGCCGGCCATCGCGCTTTCCCAGAAAGGCGATGTGATCTCCGAAGCCGTCGATAACGGTGACGAGGACGATATCGAGCACGAAGAGGACATGGTCGAATCGGTCGGTTCGGAAGATGCTCTCGAAGAGCTTCCGACCCATATCCGCACCAATCGCCGTCAGTACAATATTCAGGAAGTCATCAAGCGCCGCCAGATTCTCCTGGTGCAGGTGGTCAAGGAAGAGCGCGGCAACAAGGGCGCCGCTCTCACGACCTATCTCTCGCTTGCCGGACGCTATTCGGTGCTGATGCCGAACACGGCGCGCGGCGGCGGCATTTCGCGCAAGATCACCAATCCGCAGGACCGCAAGCGCCTGAAAGAGATCGTCAAGGAACTCGAAGTGCCGCAGGGCATGGGCGTGATCCTGCGCACGGCGGGCGCAAACCGCACCAAGGCCGAAGTCAAGCGCGACTATGAATATCTGATGCGCCTGTGGGAAAATGTGCGCACGCTGACCCTGCAATCGACGGCGCCTGCCCTCGTCTATGAGGAAGGCAGCCTCATCAAGCGCTCGATCCGCGACCTCTACAACAAGGATATCTCGGAAATCCTGGTTGCCGGCGAAAACGGCTATCGCGAGGCCAAGGACTTCATGCGCATGCTCATGCCGAGCCATGCGAAGGTTGTGCAGCCTTATCGCGAGCAGGTTCCCATCTTCACGCGCAACGGCGTCGAGGCACAGCTCGACCGCATGCTCCTGCCGCAGGTGACGCTGAAATCCGGCGGCTATCTCATCATCAACCAGACGGAAGCGCTCGTCGCGATCGATGTCAATTCGGGCCGCTCGACACGCGAGCATTCGATTGAGGACACAGCGCTCCAGACCAATCTGGAAGCTGCCGAGGAAGTTGCCCGCCAGCTGCGCCTGCGCGACCTTGCCGGCCTGATCGTCGTCGACTTCATCGACATGGAAGAAAAGCGCAACAACCGCGCTGTCGAAAAGAAGATGAAGGAATGCCTGAAGGACGACCGCGCCCGCATTCAGGTCGGTCGCATCTCGCATTTCGGCCTGCTGGAAATGTCGCGCCAGCGCATCCGCGCATCCGTGCTCGAAAGCACGATGCAGGTCTGCCCGCATTGCGGCGGCACCGGCCATATCCGTTCGGATTCCTCCATGGCGCTGCATATCATTCGCGGCATCGAGGACTATCTGCTGCGGCACGCCGGTTTCGACATCCATGTCCGCACGCCCGCCGCTTCGGCGCTCTACGTCCTCAATCACAAGCGCCAGATTCTTGCCGATCTGGAAGGACGCTTCGGTGTGGCGATCAGCATCGACGCCGATGAAAGCGTCGGTCATCAGCACTTCGTCATCGACAAGGGCGCTGCGTCGACACGGCCGATAACCCAGCCGCCGGTGCAGCCGATGGCCTATATCGAGGACGATATCGACGATCCGGAAATCCCGGTCGATGAGGATGAGGCCGAAGAAGAAACCAGGGTCGAAGGTCAGCCTCGCGAGGATCGCGGGGAGGAAGGCGATCGCAAGCGTCGCCGTCGCCGTCGCCGTCGCGGTGGCCGTGATCGCGAAAACCCGGAACAGGCCGCAAAGGCTGATTCCGTTTCGGAAGAAACTTCCGATGAAGACGAGGATGCAGACGAAGCTCAAGAAACATCCTCCAGCGCTTCTTCAAGCGAGGAAGACCGCCGCAAGAAGCGTCGTCGCGGTCGCCGGGGTGGACGCAAGAACCGTCGCGACGATGAACCGCGTGCACGCAAGGTTCCTGATCCTGAATTCGTCGGATACACGCCGGTCCTGCCGGTGAAGGCCGAGGAAATCGTCGCGGAAGAGACGGCTGCGGTCGTGGTCGAGCAAACGGTCGAAGTCGCCGAAGCCGTCGCTCCGGTTGCCGAACCGGCGGTCGAGGAAAAGCCCGCCAAGCCAGCCCGCAAGCCCCGTGCCCGCAAATCCGCGAAGACTGAGGAAGCGGTCGAGGACGTGGTTGCCGTCGAGGCAGAAGAAAAGCCCGCCAAGCCAGCCCGCAAGCCGCGCGCTCGCAAGAAGGCAGCCGAAGAAGCACCCGTCGAACCGGCTGCGGTTGCTGATGAGCCCCAGGTGGAAACGGACAAGCCGAAGCGGCGCACCCGCAGGGCTGCCGTCAAGCCCGCCGTGGAGGCCGAAGAAGCGCCAGCAGTCGAAGCAGAGGTAACGACGATTGCCGAGCCGAAGAAAAACGTTGAACCTGTCGTGACTTCAAGCGAGGGCGAGGATCAAAAGCCCAAGCGTGCAGGCTGGTGGCAGAAGAAGGGTTTCTTCTGAGACCCATTTCATGACTGAAATGAAAAAACCGGCGGAAACGCCGGTTTTTCTTTATCTTTTGATATTAGTGGTCGATTGAAAAGCGGGAACTGGCTCAGGCTTTCTGTTGTGGCAGCCAGTCTTCCAGCCTGCGGACGGCCTCTTCCATTTCCTCGATCCTGCCGGCATAGGAAAAGCGCATCGTGCGGTGCCCGTCCAACGGGTCGAAATCGCGTCCGGGGGTCGCGGCTATGTTGATTTCAGAAATCATCCGGCGGGCAAATTCCATGCTGTCATTGGTAAAGCGCGACACATCGCAATAGGCATAGAAAGCGCCGTCCATGGGCGCGGCCAGTTTCAACCCCATGCGCGGCAGGTGATCGAGCAGGATAAGCCTGTTCCGGCGATAGCGATCCTTGACCTGCTCCAGTTCGGCCGTCGCATGAAAGGCTTCGATGGCCGCGCGCTGCGAAAGCTCCGGCGCGGAAATATAAAGGCTCTGGCTCAGCCGCTCGATTGCGCGAATATCGCCTTCGGGAAGAACCATCCAGCCAATCCGCCAGCCGGTCATGCAGTAATATTTGGAGAAGGAGTTGATGACCGTGACGTCATTGGAAATCTCCAGCGCCGTCACGTCCTCCGTTACATAGGAAAGCCTGTGGTAAATCTCGTCCGAAATCACGCGGATATCCAGGTCGCGCGCCGTTTCGATGATGGCTTTCAGTTCCGGCTTGTCGATGACCGCGCCGGTCGGATTGGCCGGACTTGCAAACAATACGCCCTTCAGGGGCTTTTCAGCGTGGGCGGCTGCGAGCGCTTCAGCCGTCAGCGATGCCGACGTTCCATTGCCGGTCGGTATTTCCACGACCTCAAGGCCCAGCGCCGTCAATATATTGCGATAGGCGGGATAGCCCGGACGCGTGATGGCAACCCTGTCGCCCGGATCGAAATAGACCACAAAGGCGAGATTGAAGGCCGCCGACGAACCGGTCGTGACGGCGATTCGCTCCGGCGAGACGCAAACACCGTAATGATCGGCATAATGGGCGGCAATCGCCTCTCTCAGTTCGATCAGGCCGAGGGCGTTGGTATAGCCGATGCGGCCGTCTTTCAAGGCACGCTCCGCGGCTTGCCGAACAATCCCCGGCGCCGGATCGGCAGGCTGTCCTACCGCCATCGAAATAATCGGATGCCCGGCTGCGCGACGCCGGTTGGCCTCGGCCAGAACATCCATGGCGTGGAAGGGCTCAACGGCGCTGCGGCTGGAAAGAGTGACCAACTTTACCTCCAGAAAATTGCGTATGTCGCATTCAACATCCGCCGTATAATCGTCGGATTGCTAATGCAACAGCTCCATTTGAGAAATGCGATCAAATCCCGGTATGGAGATTATCCCACATCCGCCTATCGGTGACGGAATGCAACAGCTATAAGAGTCGCGCCGGTTTCAAGAAGGACGAACGACACGATGGGGACGATGACGACACCTTTCCCAGTCAGAAGATTCTCTTTCCATAATTGGGTTCGCCGTTCGGTGGCGGCCATGGCCGCGATGACCATTGCCGTGACCAGCACCCTGCCCGCATTCGCTCAATCGCGTGGCGGCGGCGTGCCTATCGTCCGGGATGCCGAGATCGAAGCGCTTGTGGCCGATTATGCCGCGCCGATCCTCAAGGCGGCGGGGCTCGGCGGCCGTGGCGTCCGGGTCATTCTCGTGAATTCCCAAAGCTTCAATGCCTTTGTCGATGGACGCCGCATCTTCATCAATACAGGCGCGATCATGCAGGCGGAAACGCCCAACGAGATCATCGGCGTGATCGCGCATGAAGCAGGCCATCTCGCCGGAGGCCATCAGGAGCGCCTGCGCGAACAGCTCAGCCGTGCGCGCACCATGGCGATCATCGGCATGCTGCTTGGCGTCGGCGCCGGTGTGGCCGGTGCAGCAAGCGGCAGCGGCAATGCAGCCGGCGCGGGCGCCGGGCTGGCCATGGGGTCAAATGAAATGGCCATGCGCAGCCTGCTCAACTATCAGCGCACCGAGGAAATGACGGCCGATCGCCTGGCCGTCAATTATCTCAACGCCACCGGGCAATCGACCAAGGGCATGCTCGATACGTTCGAGCGCTTCGCATCCGCCCTGTCGCTGACCGGTACGCAGATCGACCAGTATCGCATCAGCCACCCGCTCCCGCGGGAGCGCATTGCCAATCTGGAAGAGCTGGCGAAGAAAAGCCCTTACTTCAACAAGACAGATTCCCCCGCCTTGCAGATGCGCCATGACATGGCGCGTGCGAAGATTGCCGCCTATTCGGGCAATATGGGCGCCTTGCAGCGCATGTTCCGCAACAATCCCGGCGGGCTTCCCGCGCGCTATGGCAATGCCATCACGACATTCCTGAACGGCTCGGCGCGCGCGGCGCTGCCGAAATTCGATGCCTTGATAAAGGAACAGCCAAAGAATCCGTATTTCCAGGAAATGCGCGGGGAAGTCTTGCTGAAGGCCAATGATGCGGCAGGCGCGGCAAAGGCTTTCCAGAAGGCGGTCTCGCTCGATCCGCGCAAATCGCCGCTCTTGCGCATGAGCTATGGGCGCGCGCTCATGCTCACCGGAACGAAGGCCAACATGCCGACCGCGATCAGGGAAATCAAGGCCGGCATCGCCTCCGATCCCGAATTTCCGGGTGGTTACGGCTATCTGGCGCAAGCCTATGGCCAGCAGGGGGACATGGCCCGCGCGGACCTGGCGACAGCCGACATGAATTATTATTCGGGCAAGCTTCAGCAGGCCCAGATCTTCGCCATCCGCGCGCAGAAGCAAATGAAGCCCGGCACGCCGGACTGGCTTCGCGCGCAGGACATCATCAATACCAAGAAAAGCAAATAGGGCCACATTTTACGCCCGATACGATTCAGGACAGATAGGATTTTGGAATGAAGAACGCAGTTTCCATAACGCTTGCCAGCGGCATCGTTGGCATCGCCGCGCTTGCGGTGGGCTATTATGCAGGCGCTGACCGGCAGGTTTCGGCAGCCATGGAAAACCCTGCTGCTCCCGTCGCGATGAACCAGCAGGCCATTGAAAATGTGGTGCGGAACTATCTCATCCAGAATCCGGAACTGATGCTGGAAGTGCAAAGCGCGCTCGAAACCAAGCAGGCACATGCGGCGCAGGAACAGATCAAACAGGTTCTGGCTGCCAACCGCAGCACGCTTTACGACGCCAAGCACGATGCCGTATTCGGCAATCCGGATGGCGATGTGACCGTCTATGAATTTTTCGATTACAATTGCGGTTACTGCAAGCGGGCCCTGCCCGATATGGAAGCCATTCTGAAAAACGACAAGAATGTCCGTTTCGTCATGAAGGAATTCCCGATCCTCGGACCGGATTCGGTCAAGGCGCATATTGTGGCACAGGCTTTCAAGGCATTGATGCCGGAAAAATATGTCGAATTCCACGAAACCCTCTTGGGTGCGCAGGAACGGGCGACAGAAGATTCCGCCATCGCCGATGCCGTAAAACTGGGCGCTGACGAAGCGCAATTGCGCGAGAAGATGAAGGACCCGGCCATCGCCGGCTCGTTCCAGAAGACCTATCAGCTGGCACAGCAGCTCAATATTTCCGGCACGCCGTCCTACATCATCGGCGACGAGCTTGTACCGGGTGCAATTGGCGTTGACGGGCTGGTCGAGAGAATCGCGGCAGCCCGCGCCGCCGCAAAAAAATGAGCGGACCGGCCTCGGCCTGAGGGAACAGTTTTGTGAAACAGTTTCGGCCGTGGCATTCGCTATTTGTGTTGGATGAAAAGAAATTGCCGTATTGTTTGCCCATTTTTGCAAAGAATAGCGGGAAAAACTCGTTCGGCAAAACATCTGCAATGATTTAGAGGGTTTCGGCTTGCGTCCAAGCCCTCTATATGAAATGCGAAGTGTACCGAATTTTCGTGGTAACGCATTATCAGTCGCGGACGGATATGGCAAAAACGGTTTTTGTTTTGAACGGCCCCAATCTCAACCTTCTCGGCAAACGGGAACCGGGGATATACGGCGTTGCAACGCTCGACACGATCGAAGCCGATTGCAGGCGTGAGGCTGAACAAATCGGACTTGATGTCGATTTCCGTCAATCCAATCATGAAGGCGATCTGGTGAGCTGGATTCAGGAGGCAGGCGACAGACAGGCCTATGTCCTCATCAATCCGGCTGCCTACAGCCACACTTCGGTTGCTATTCACGATGCGATCCGCGCGGCCAGGGTAACGGCCGTGGAGGTGCATCTTTCAAACATTCATGCGCGTGAGGCTTTCCGGCATCACTCCCATGTATCCGCAGTCGCCAAAGGCGTTATTTGCGGCTTTGGCGCGGAAGGATACCTGCTCGGTCTGCGCGCGCTTGCGGCAATTGCCAAAGAAGAAGAAAACAACGGGCAAAGCGTTAAAGGGGCCTGATATGTCCAGCAAAAATTCCGTCATCGACAAGGAAACGATCCGCGACCTGGCGGACATTCTCAATGAAACCGACCTGACCGACATCGAAGTGGAACACGGCGACCTGCGTATCCGCGTTTCGCGCAAGGTCACGGTTCAGGCCGCAGCCACCGTCATGCCCGCCGCAGCCCCTGTCGCTGCCGCTCCGGCCGCGCCGGTTGCAGCCGCCGAACCCACAAAGGCCGATCTCTCCAAGAATGCCGTTCCCTCGCCGATGGTGGGCACCGCCTATCTTGCTCCGGCGCCGGGCGCGCGCAACTTCATCGAAGTCGGCGCACAGGTGAAGGAAGGCCAGACCCTTCTCATCATCGAAGCCATGAAGACCATGAACCAGATCCCCGCCCCGCGCGCCGGTACGGTCAAGGCCATTCTCATCGAAGACGCTCAGCCGGTTGAATTCGGTGAGCCGCTCGTCGTAATCGAATAAGACAAGAGATTACGGCTTATTCAATGAACGGGCAGCAAAGCGCAATGTTTCAAAAGATACTCATAGCCAATCGTGGCGAAATCGCTCTTCGCGTGCTCAGGGCTTGCAAGGAACTGGGCATCAAGACCGTCGCCGTTCATTCCACGGCAGACGCCGACGCGATGCATGTGCGCCTGGCGGACGAAAGCGTGTGCATCGGCCCGCCGCCATCGCGCGACAGCTATCTGAACATTCATCAGATCGTTGCAGCCTGCGAAATCACCGGTGCCGACGCGATCCATCCGGGCTACGGCTTCCTGTCGGAGAATGCCAAGTTCGCCGAAATTCTCGAAGCGCATGGCATCACCTTCATCGGCCCCACCGCTTCGCATATCCGCATCATGGGCGACAAGATCGAAGCCAAGCGCACCGCAAAGCGCCTCGGCATTCCGGTCGTTCCGGGTTCGGATGGCGGCGTGACGGATGACGTCGAGGCAGCGCGCATCGCCAGGGAAATCGGCTATCCGGTCATCATCAAGGCTTCGGCCGGCGGTGGCGGACGCGGCATGAAGGTCGCCCGCAGCGAGGAAGATCTTTCCATGGCGCTTGCGACCGCGCGTTCGGAAGCAGGCGCCGCATTCGGTGACGACGCGGTCTATATCGAGAAATATCTCGAAAAGCCGCGGCATATCGAAGTTCAGGTCATGGGCGACGGTGCGGGCAATGCCATCCATCTGGGCGAACGCGACTGCTCGTTGCAGCGCCGCCACCAGAAGGTATGGGAAGAAGCCAACTCACCGGCGCTCAATGCCGAAGCCCGCGACAAGATCGGCATGGTCTGCGCCAATGCCTGTGCGGAACTGGGCTATCGCGGTGCGGGAACGATCGAGTTCCTTTATGAAGACGGCGAATTCTACTTCATCGAAATGAATACCCGCCTTCAGGTGGAACATCCGATCACGGAAGCCATCACGGGCATCGATCTCGTTCACGAGCAGATCAGGGTTGCAGCCGGTCTTGGCCTGTCGGTAAAGCAGAAGGATATCCGCTTCTCCGGCCACGCCATCGAATGCCGTATCAACGCCGAAGACCCGCTGACATTTGCACCGTCGCCGGGCCTGATCACCCATTATCACACGCCGGGCGGCCTCGGCATCCGCGTGGATTCGGGCGTCTATTCCGGCTATCGCATTCCGCCCTATTATGACAGCCTTATCGGCAAGCTCATCGTGCACGGTCGCAATCGCGTCGAATGCATGATGCGTCTGCGCCGCGCGCTGGACGAATTCGTGGTCGATGGTGTCAAAACGACGCTTCCTCTCTTCCAGGACCTGATTGCCAATCAGGACATTGCCAACGGCGATTACGACATTCATTGGCTGGAGAAATATCTGGCCAAGAAAACCAAGGGCGAAAGCGCCTGACGAAAATGACCGCAGGAGTGTCCCCGGACGACTATTCAATCGAACCGGAGCTGCTCCTGCGGGCCTATGCCACGGGCATATTTCCCATGGCCGAAGAAGCCGACGATCCCGAGGTCTTCTGGGTTCGCCCCGAGAGACGCGGGGTTATCCCGCTTGACGGCTTTCACATACCGAAAAGCCTCCGGAAGACCATCCGCCAGGGAATTTTCGATATCCGGCTCGACAGCGATTTTGACGGCGTGATCGAGGGTTGTGCCAGCGGAACCGGTGAGCGCGCCCGCACATGGATCAATGGACCGATCCGCGAAGCCTACAGGAAATTGTTCGAGATAGGACATTGCCACACCGTCGAGGCCTGGCATGAGGGACAGCTTGTCGGCGGGCTTTATGGCGTGACACTCGGACGTGCCTTTTTCGGCGAAAGCATGTTCACCCGCAAGCGCGACGCATCAAAGGTCTGCCTTGCCTATCTGGTCCAGCATCTGGTCAACCAGGGCTTCGTGCTTCTCGACACGCAGTTTACGACGCCGCATCTTGAAAGATTCGGCGCGGTGGAAGTTCCACGGAAAAAATATGAAAAACTGCTGGAAAACGCGCTCGACGGGATCGCGCATTTCTGAAACGGCTGCCGTCAGTTGCGCTGATCCGGCGGCGGCACGTCCGACTTCTGCTTGCAATCCTTGAGCCACACATCATAGATCGGATGCTCGACAGCATTGAGACCGGGACTGTCGGCAAACATCCAGCCGGTGAAGATACGGCGAATCTTGCGATCCAGCGTAATCTCGTCGACTTCAACGAAGCCATCCGTGCGCGGTGCTTCGTTTTCCGTGCGCGAATAACAAACCTTCGGCGTCACCTGCAAAGCGCCGAACTGAACCGTCTCATTGATATAGACGTCGAATGTCGTGATGCGCCCGGTGATCTTGTCCAGGCCTGAAAACTCGGCAACAGGATTGGTGATGCGTTCAGCCATGGCAGCCTGAAAGCTGCCGGTCGTCGCCATGAATGCAATCAGGGCAAGTTGAACAGCCCTTTTGATCGATTTTTTTCCGCTGCCAGCCATGCCGGGAGATTGCTTCGTCAAAACGGAGATCCGCATCCAAAGGGTTTAAATTAAGCCGGAACAATTCCTAAGCATGAAATGTGACGATTCGTTGCCCTGTCGCAAGCCGCAATGCAGCCGCCGGTGTAAAGCAGACCGTCTATCCTCAAACCTTTTGCGCTTTTGCGCTCAAAGGCGGGTATATAAGAAATCCGGCGCGAATGAACGCGCCGGATAAAAATCAAAACCGATTATCAGTTGCCGGGCGTCCAGGCATCGTATTCGCCGGTCACGCGCGGACGTTCCGCAGGTTCCGTGCCCGGACGAGCGATCGCGCCCTTCGGGCGGTAAGCCAGCGGAGAACCGGTCAGGTTCTGCAAGTGCGGCTTCTGCCAGTCGCGCGGCTTGTAGTCTTCCCTGGAAGGCGGCGTGTCGACGCGATGATGCATCCAGCCATGCCAGCCCGGAGGAATGGCGCTTGCTTCCGCATAGCCATTGAAGATTACCCAGCGGCGTGTGCGACCCTCGGAGTCCTTACCGCCCTGATAATAGATATTGCCGAACTCGTCCTCACCGACGCGCTCGCCCTTGCGCCACGTATGAAACCGTGTGCCGAGCGTCTGGCCGTTCCACCAGGTGAAAACTTGCGTAATAAATTTCTTCATGACCTATTCCAGATCCATCTTTGCCACGGGTGATCGAAACCACCGGGTTTCCTTGCTTATGGCCCTATCGACCGGCCATGGCAAGGGTCAAGTTGCCGCTGTCACAAGAGTATGATGGGCCCCAAAGCGCTACGCGCTTCAGGCTTTTATATTCTCGCATATCTTGATCCCCAAACCGGCCTCCACTTTGGGGGACATGCTTTACATATTCCAGCCTTCCAGCGTCTTTTCCATCACCAGCACCGGTTCCCTGCAATCGGGATCACCCCAATCTTCATTGCGGCCGACTTTCGTATAGCCTTTGCGCTCGTAGAAATTCACGGCCTTGGTGTTTCTTTCGATCACTTCGAGCTTCATCGTTCGAACATCGGGAAAGGCCATCTCGATTTCAGCGAGAAGCATCGTCCCGATGCCCTGAACCTGCGTATCAGGACGAACATAAAGCTGATGCAGCGATGCCTTGCCCTCTTCGGACTGGCTCGCAAAAGCCATTCCGTCAATGCCGCCATTGCCATTATCGGCAACGATGAACTCCGAATAAGGCTTCTTCAGATTGGCCTTCAACACGGCAATGCTGTGCCACCGGGCGGTGACGGCATTGACCATTTCCCGCCCGAGAATATCATCGAAGGTCGCGTGCCAGGTCGATACAAGCAGTTCGTGCACTGCCTTGAGATCAGCCTCTGTCGCGCTTCTGACCCACATTACTCTTCGATCCCGAGCTTGGCCTTGACGAGTTCGTTGACGGATTGCGGGTTGGCCTTGCCGCCGGTTGCCTTCATCACCTGACCGACGAACCAGCCAGCCAGCGTCGGCTTTGCCTTTGCCTGCTCAACCTTTTCCGGGTTGGCGGCGATGACATCGTCCACGGCCTTCTCGATGGCGCCGGTGTCCGTGACCTGCTTCATGCCGCGTTCTTCAACGAGCGTCTTCGGATCGCCGCCCTCATTCCAGACGATTTCGAAAAGATCCTTGGCGATCTTGCCGGAAATCGTGCCTTCCTTGATGAGATCGATGATCGCGCCAAGCTGGTCAGGATTGATCGGCGATTCCTCGATATCCTTGCCCGCCTTGTTCAGCGCGCCGAGAAGATCGTTGATGACCCAGTTTGCGGCGGCCTTGCCGTCACGACCGGCAGCAACGGCTTCATAATAATCGGCAATGGCCTTCTCGGTCACAAGGATCGAGGCGTCATAAACGGAAATGCCCTGCTTTTCGACGAGACGCTGCTTCTTGACGTCCGGCAGTTCCGGCAGCCCTGCCGCGAGCGCATCCACGAAAGCCTGATCGAATTCGAGCGGCAGCAGGTCGGGATCAGGGAAATAGCGATAATCATGCGCCTCTTCCTTGGAGCGCATGGAACGGGTTTCACCCTTCACCGGATCGAACAGGCGCGTTTCCTGATCAATCACGCCGCCATCTTCCAGAATGGCGATCTGGCGGCGCGCTTCATATTCGATGGCCTGGCCGACGAAGCGGATCGAGTTGACATTCTTGATCTCGCAGCGCGTGCCGAATTCACCGCCCGGTCGACGCACCGAAACGTTCACATCGGCGCGCATGGAGCCTTCGTCCATATTGCCGTCGCAGGTGCCGAGATAGCGGACAATCGTGCGCAGCTTGGTGAGGTAGGCGCGCGCTTCATCCGACGAACGCAGGTCCGGCTTCGACACGATTTCCATCAAGGCCACGCCCGAGCGGTTCAGGTCCACATAGGACATGGTCGGGTGCTGGTCGTGCATGGACTTGCCCGCATCCTGCTCCAGATGCAGGCGCTCGATGCCGATTTCCACGTCTTCGAACTGGCCCTTATTGTCCGGGCCGACCGAAATCATGATCTTGCCTTCGCCAACGATCGGCTGCTTGAACTGCGAAATCTGGTAGCCCTGCGGCAGATCGGGATAGAAGTAATTCTTGCGGTCGAAAACCGACTTCAGATTGATCTGCGCATTGAGCCCGATCCCTGTGCGAACCGCCTGCCTGACGCATTCCAGATTGATGACCGGCAGCATGCCGGGCATGGCCGCATCCACCAGGGAGACATTGGAATTCGGCTCCGCACCGAATGCGGTGGACGCGCCGGAAAACAGTTTCGATTCTGACGTGACCTGCGCATGGACTTCCATGCCGATGACGACTTCCCAGTCGCCGGTCGCGCCGGAGATAAAGCGTTTGGGTTCAGGTATACGCGTATCGATAAGGGACATTACGGGCTCGACAATACTGTGATTGGGCTGAAACTGATTGCTTACTGGCTAGAGCAAAGCCCCATCGGATGCAAGCTTTTCAGCCACCATTTCCATGATCGCAAAACGAAAAGGCCGCGCGATGCGCGGCCTCTGCGAATGCATGCTGGAGGTGACGATCAAGCCTCTTCGGACTTGTCCTCATCGGCCTTCTTCTTGGGCGCGGCCTTCTTCTTCGCAGCCGCCTTCTTGGCAGGCTTTGCTTCCGAAGCAGCATCTTCGTCTTCAGCCGTCAGCTCTTCCTTCGAAACCTTCTTGTCGGTCACGTTGATGTTGGCGAGCAGATGGTCAACGACCTTTTCCTCGAAGATCGGGGCGCGCAGGTTGGCAACGGCATCCGGCGTCTTGCGCAGGAATTCGTAGATTTCCTTTTCCTGACCCGGATAGCGGCGAACCTGGTCGTAGACGGCGCGCTGGAGTTCTTCTTCCGTCACTTCAACGCCTGCCTTCTCGCCGATTTCGGAGAGAACGAGGCCAAGACGAACACGACGTTCCGCAAGCTTGCGATATTCTTCGCGAGCAGCTTCTTCCGTGGTTTCTTCGTCTTCGAAGGTGCGGCCAGCCTGCTGCAGGTCGAAATTGATCTGCTGCCAGATATTGTTGAACTCGGCGTCAACCAGCTTCTGCGGCG
This sequence comes from Brucella anthropi, assembly GCF_046630315.1. Taxonomy (GTDB): domain Bacteria; phylum Pseudomonadota; class Alphaproteobacteria; order Rhizobiales; family Rhizobiaceae; genus Brucella; species Brucella anthropi_A. The sequence goes on from NZ_LQBD01000005.1 coordinate 37,612, forward strand.
TTTCGAACTGATAATCGCCGTCCAGAGCGTCGAGGATCTGGCGCTTTACCTTCTGGCGGGTGATCTGGCCGTACTGGCTTTCGATCTGCTCGCGAACGACCTGACGCAGACGCTCAAGCGATTCGATGCCGAGCTTCTTTGCGGTTTCGTCATCGAGAACGAGTTCGTTCGGCTTGGCAACTTCCTTGACCTTGATGTCGAAGGTGGCTTCCTTGCCTGCAAGATGCGCCGCGCCGTAGTTTTCCGGGAACGTGACGGTGATGACCTTCTCGTCGCCGGCCTTGACGCCGACGAGCTGTTCTTCGAAGCCCGGAATGAACTGGCCGGAACCGAGAACGAGCTGCGCATCATTGTCCGCGCCGCCTTCGAACGGCTCGCCGTCAAGCTTGCCCAGATAGTCGATCGTGACGCGATCTTCGTTTTCGGCCTTGCCCTTCTTGGTTTCGAAGGTACGGGTCGAGGAAGCGATGCGCTTGACCTGCTCGTCCACTTCCTCATCGGAAATGTCGACGACTTCACGGGTGACGGCGATCTTCGAGAAGTCCTTGACTTCGATCGCCGGCAGAACTTCGTAGTTCAGCGAGAAAACGAAATCGGCCTTGCCGTCGAGAACCTTTTCGGCCTCTTTTTCGTCTTCCGACATGATGACTTCCGGCTGGGTGGCCGACTTTTCGTTACGGTCGGCGAGGATCGAGCGCGACGAATCGTTGAGGATTTCGTTGACGATCTCGGCCATGAAGGACTTGCCGTACATCTTGCGCAGATGACCTGCAGGCACCTTGCCCGGACGGAAGCCGTTGATGCGTGCGCGGCCGCGCGCAGTTTCGAGCCGCTCGGAGAGCTTGGCTTCGAGGTCCTTGGCCGGAACCACGACTTTGATCTCGCGCTTCAGCCCTTCATTGAGCGTTTCGGTAACCTGCATGTTCAAACCTTCACTTCTTGTCATTGTCCCGCCGTCACCGGCCTGTTTGCCTTGTCGCGGGAGAGAAATTCTTTTGCCTTATGGCAGTTGGTGCGGATGGAGGGACTCGAACCCCCACGGTCTCCCGCCAGAACCTAAATCTGGTGCGTCTACCAATTTCGCCACATCCGCTTCTGAACCGAAGCACATTCCTCAGAACGCACCGTCATTCGTCCCAGATATTGAACCGCCCCTCGAAAGCGCGCGTCTCTATATCATCCAATTTTGCCGGTTCAAAGGAAAAAAGCCGCCTTCCCTGCATAGATTTGCAAGGTTTGATCCGGCTCGGGCCTTTCCTGCCCTTTTCGTCTCTATATAGCGATCCTGCCGCGTCATCCAACCCTTTTGAAACAGGACGTGATGACAGGATCAGTAAAGCGGCTCCCGATAAAGCTGCTTTCCGTCTTCCTGCAAGGCCTTGATGGCCGGTGTTCCCTTCGGATCGACGGCGACAACGGCGGTAATCCGCCGGTCCCGCTGGCTGTCCTCAATCGCACGTCCCTGCCCTTCGGGCACATAATAGCGCTCAATGCCGAAATTGAGACGGATATTCGCGTGCGGATCATCCGGTATCGAATAGACGGCCTCGCCCCGAATCTGCACCTCGCCCGCGGCAAGATCGCTGAACGGCAGGAAAGACGCGCGGGAGAAACGCGAAATGCCCTGCGCATCGGGCTTCACCGCCACATAGACAGTGCGCGAACCGGCCGGGCGCTCATCCTGAATGACCTTTCGCGGCAGGCTGGATATCTCGTACCCTAGAACGACATAGTCGCCACGCATCAGGTCACGGGGATCGAAAGGTTCGGTCTGGAGCGTCACCTGTGCGCCCGAGCGCAGGACAGCGGCGCGTTTTTCGATGCCTGCATAAAGAATGCCGGTTTGCAGCAATGCGGTGACGATTGCCCCGACATAGAGCCAGCGGAACCGAATGGTCATGGGTTAACCTCCGCGCTGCGCTTTTTTCCGAAGCGGTTTTCCATGCGGCGCACAAAGGCCGCCAGCAGCAGCACCAGAATGCCGGCGGTGAGGAAGAAGCCGGAGGTTCCGATCATGGTGCCAACCGTCTCGAAAGCCAGATAGAGGACTTCGATTGAAAAAGCGGCATAAGCGATGGAGCGCAAGCCGCCATTGTTCCGCCCCGCGACCGCAATGGCCCCGACCGAAAGCGCCAAGATGAAGATGCTATAGAATATGTCCCGGTCCAGGCCTGTCGTCGCATTGGAATAGGAGAACATCTGGTTGAGCTGAAGCGTGGCGAGCGACAAGAGCGCCAGAGCCAGGCCGTAGGCCGCGAGCGGATGGGCAAAGCGGGTCAGTCTTTGCAAGGCTGCATGGGCAAAACCGTCAGCAAGTATCAGGCCCAGGCCCACGATCAGCATGAGCACCAGCACCGTATTGCTTTCATGTTCGGCATAGATGAGCAAGCTCCAGCCGATGGAGAAGATCGCCCACAGATGCGCCGCATGCCGCGAGCGCGTGAACAAGGCCGCCGCAGCGCCGAAGAGCAGAAGCAGCGGCCCGACCCAGCGATAGGCCAAATCGCCATAGGATGAAGCATCGAAAGCGTAGGTCGAAAGATAGAAACAGGCGACACCCGCGCCAAACGCCGCCAGCACCGGCGCGCGCAGAAGAAATGCCGAAACCAGAACGCCGGCAGACCAATAGAGTGCGGCAGAATGGATGTCGCCGGACAAATGATACATTTGCCCCACAAGCGCCAGCCCTGCCCCGAACGATGCAGCCCCTACACTATAGAGTGCCGCCGGGAACAGCCTGTCCCCACGGGACTGTCGCCATGCACCACCAAGATAGCTCGCCCATATCAGAACGAATATGAGGCCGATGCGCATAAGGCGCGGCATGTCCTGCCAGTTGGCGGCAACCAGCATGATGACGGCAGCCCCCAGAAGCAGCCCGCCGAGCGTGGCCAGAACGGAACCGAGGCTGAAGACCGATGCACGTTTTTCAACGTCGGCTTTCAGTGTCGATGCTGTCTCGGCATCGATCAGACCGTCCCGCTGCCATCTCTCGATCAGGCGTTCAACAGAAATGGAAAATGACAATTCAGCTCCTGGTCAGTCTTTCGGTATTTGCTGTCGCAACGGCAAGCGGTTGAGAACATATAGGAAACCGAGCCGTCGGCAAAGAGCGGGATCAAATCGCTTTGCGGCAATTTTATGCCTCACCAGTCTAATCGATTTAGCGTGACTTGCAGAACCCGCAGGGCAGCTATGCAAAGTCGGGCCTGCAAGCTGCGAAAACAATAGCTTATATGATGGGCAACAAACGAGATGAATTGAACAGAACTCCAGTTCCTCAACGATGAAGGAATAGCACGATGAACCTTATCCGCTCTTACAACAACTGGCGCCGTTACCGCGATACCGTCAATGAACTCAGCCAGCTCTCCACCCGTGAGCTGAACGATCTTGGCATTTCCCGCGCCGACATTCCGTTCGTGGCCCGCCAGGCCAAGGCTCGCTGATTTAACGAGCCTCATAGTTTTCCCGATACGGGTTTTCCCAAGCCTGGCTCCTCCTCCCACCAGGCTTGATTTATCGCAGAGCCATCCTCCTCCCAGGTTCTGCGGTGAGCCAAGACCGGCTCTCCTCCTCCCAATGCCGGTCTTACCATAATGGCATCCGTCGCTCCTCCTCCCGCGACGGATGCCATTTCTTTTTGCGGCTCGTTTCTGCGCCTGCGCGAACCTTCTCCATTGAAGGCTTCCAGCAAAGGCGATAAGGGAATGGCCCATGTCAAACACATCCGATCTTTCTCCCGTTCACGTCGTCGGCGGCGGTCTTGCCGGTTCTGAGGCGGCATGGCAGCTAGCGCAGGCGGGCGTACCCGTCATCCTGCATGAAATGCGCCCTGTGCGCGGCACCGATGCCCACAAGACCGAGCAGCTTGCAGAGCTTGTCTGTTCCAACTCCTTCCGCTCGGATGATGCCGAAACCAATGCCGTCGGCGTTCTTCATGCCGAAATGCGCCTTGCGGGCTCTCTCATCATGGCTTGCGCCGATGCGCATCAGGTTCCGGCCGGCGGCGCGCTCGCTGTCGACCGCGAGGGCTTTTCGCAGGCCGTGACGGCCAGGCTTGAAGCGCATCCGCTGATCACAATCGTTCGGGAAGAAGTCACCGGCCTGCCGCCGGAAGATTGGGGAACGACCATTGTTGCCACCGGGCCTTTGACTGCACCCTCGCTTTCCGAGGCCATCCAGGCGCAAACCGGTGCCGATGCCCTGGCCTTCTTCGACGCCATCGCGCCGATCATCCATTTCGATTCGATCAATATGGATGTCTGCTGGTTCCAGTCGCGCTATGACAAGGTTGGCCCCGGCGGCACCGGAAAAGACTATATCAACTGTCCCATGGACAAGGAGCAGTACGAAGCCTTCGTCGCCGCCCTGGTCGAGGGCGACAAGACCGACTTCAAAGAATGGGAAGGCACGCCCTATTTCGATGGCTGCCTGCCCATCGAGGTGATGGCCGAACGCGGACCGGAAACCTTGCGCCACGGCCCGATGAAGCCGATGGGCCTCACCAATGCGCATAATCCGACCGTAAAACCCTATGCCGTGGTGCAGTTGCGGCAGGACAATGCGCTCGGCACGCTCTACAATATGGTCGGCTTCCAGACGAAGCTGAAATACGGCTCGCAGACCGGCATCTTCAAGATGATTCCGGGGCTGGAGAACGCTGAATTTGCGCGTCTTGGCGGTCTTCACCGTAACACCTATCTGAACTCTCCCGTACTGCTTGACGGTACGCTTCGCCTGAAATCGCGCGAGACATTGCGCTTTGCCGGTCAGGTGACGGGCTGCGAAGGCTATGTCGAATCATCAGCCATCGGCCTGTTGGCGGGCCGTTTCACAGCCGCAGAAAAGCTGGGGCAGACGCTGACGCCACCGCCGGTGACAACCGCGTTCGGCGCCCTGCTCGGCCACATCACGGGCGGACATATTGTTGCCGATGACGAACCGGGCAAGCGTTCGTTCCAGCCGATGAATGTAAATTTCGGCCTGTTCCCGCCCGTCGATGTGCCGAAGCCCGAAGGCAAGCGCCTGCGCGGCAAGGAAAAGACCGTCGCCAAGAAGCGCGCACTGTCCGCACGCGCTCTGGCCGATTGCCGTCAATGGCTGGGACTGGCTAAGTGAAATCGTGACGGGCTTCGGTTCCGGTGAACGGAGGCCCGCCGGTTCTGACAAGTCAGAAACTGGCTCGGAACATGAGCCATTGCTTGCGGATCGCGGAAATGTCCGCGATCCTTTCGGAAGCCTGCGCGCCAAGACGCTCGATTGCCCGCAGATAGGCCGGAACGAGCGCCAAAGGCAAAAACGCCGGAGCAAGGCTCTTCGGCAGCTGCGAGCTATTCTTCTCGAAAATCGCCAGATGTTCACGCGCGAAGGCCAGCATGATGCTGATGACGCGCCCGATCGCTGCCTTGTCATCCCCGGCAAGCAACATTTCTCGCGTCACGCCGACCGCCTGCAACATATCAGCGGGAACATAGACTTGCCCGCGCCGCCGATGCAAAGGCATAAGGCGAAGCAAGCCGGTCACGGCCTGCGCCACACCGGCATGGCCGGTTATCTCGGTCTGTGCCTGCGCGGCATCCCTGTCGAGTATAAATCCGGCTAACTGGATGATCGCCGATGCGGTTTCCCCGCAATAACCTTCCAGATCATTGCGGCTCGGCATCGAGTCGTCATAAAGATCGAAAATGCGCGCTTCGCAATAATTGTCGAAGGCGGCTCGCGGCAGCTCATATTTTTCAATCGTGCCGATCAGCGCCGCGGCAACGGGATGCGCTTGCGCACTGCCCCGCGCCTGGCCATTGATGAGATCGCGCCACCATTGCAGGCGCACCTCGCCCGGCAATGGTTCATGGACCAGATCACGGATACGCGCGATCTCGGCATTGAAGGCGTATAGTGCCGCCAGACCGCCGCGACGATCCTCCGGCGCGTAAAGCACTGAAAGATAGCGGTCCCGGTCAGCTTCGCGAAGCAATGCCAGGCAATGTGCCTCATTCTCGTTCATGGTGGTCAATCTACAGCAATCAGGGCCGCTGCAACCGCGCGATCTTCGGCCAAAAGCACATTATAGGTGCGCACCGCCGCGCCTGTGCTCATGGGATCGGAGGAAATGCCGTGTTCACGCAAGATGGCGCGCACGTCTTCCGGGATACGGCGCAGATCCGTGCCCGTGCCCACCAGCAGAATTTCAATATCCGATGCCTGTTCAAGGATCATCTTGAGATCGGCCTTGGCCAGTACAGGCGGCGTTGCGGGTTCCCAGCCATGAATGCCCGAAGGCAGGCAAAGGATGGAACCGCGATGCGACATTTCGGCAAATCGGAAGCCCCAATTGCCATAGGCATCGATGGGAGCACGACCCGGAAAATGGGCCTCGCGTATCTCTATCCCGTTGGCCATGTTCAGCTTTCCAAATTCAGCGATTGCGCCAGTTCATCGTCCATCGCATCGCCTTCTTCCGGCCCGCGCGGCTTGAGCCCGAACTGGACGAGCAAGGGAGCGGCGATGAAGATCGACGAATAGGTCGCGACAATAATGCCGACGCTGAGCGCCAGGGCAAACATGCGGATTTCCGTGCCGCCAAACGCATAAAGCGGCATATGGGCGAGGAAGGTCACGAAGGAGGTCGGCACGGTACGCGACAGGGTCTGATTGATTGAGGCATCAATGATGGCAGGCAGCGGCGCGCTTTTATAGACCCGCAGGTTTTCGCGCACACGGTCATAGATCACTACCGTATCGTTGAGCGAATAGCCGATGATCGTCAGGATTGCCGCAACGCTCCACAGGTTGAATTCCATGCGGAACACGATGAACATCCCCGCGAGGATGATGACGTCATGCAAGGTCGACAGCACCGCGCCAAGGGCAAGCTGCCAGCGGAACCGGACCCAGACATAGATGAAGATGCCGATCAGCGACAGGATCACCGCCAGAATGCCGGCGCGCGAAAGCTGTTCCGAAACCGTCGGCCCGACCACTTCAACCCGCTGGAACGCATAATCCTGCTCGAACTCCCCGCGCAGCTTCACCGCGACCGTCTGTTCCGCATCGTCGCCGACTTCCTGGCTGCCGATGATGACAAGGGCGGAGCGCGGCGACTTTGCCGGCAGGACACGGGCGCTGTCGATATTGAGTTCGGCAAGGCGCTCGGTGATGTCTTCAAGATTGGCGTCGCCGTTGCGGGCCTGCAATTCGACCATCGAGCCGCCACGGAAATCAATGCCGTAATTGAAGCCGATATTGACGAAGAGCGCCACGACGATGGCGCAGGCCAGCACCGATATGCCAAGCGTCACGAACTGGAGGCGCATGAACGGAATATGCGTCACCGTCGGCACCAGTTTCAGGTATCGCTTCGGCACTTCCTTGGGCTTGGCCGTGCGCACCCATTGCGCGATCAGCAGGCGCGTAAAGGTAAGCGTGGTGAAAAGCGTCGTGCCGATGCCAATCGCGACCGTCAGCGCGAAGCCGTGAACGGTTCCCGAACCCAGCAGGAACAGAACGAGCGCCGCGATGAGCGTGGTGAGGTTTGCGTCGATAATGGTCGAAAGGGCGCGATAAAAGCCGGATTCCATCGCCTGCACGACGGAATAGCCCTTGCGGCGATCCTCACGCACACGTTCGTAAATGAGGATATGCGCGTCAACCGCCAGACCCGTGGTCAGCACCAGACCGGCAATGCTGGCCAGACTGATGGAAGCGCCGATCAGCGACAATATGGCTGTCAGGATGATGATATTGACGGCCAGCGCGATCATGGCGATCACACCGAGAATTCCATAGGACAACACCATGAACAGGCCGACAAGCAGCGCCGCAAGCAGCGCCGCCAATGCGGCGGCGCTGGCATAGTCCTCGCCCAGGGCCGATGCGATCGTGCGTTCTTCCAGCACGGTGACATTCTGCGGCAATGCGCCCGAACGCAGCACCACCGCCATATTATTGGCGGCCTGAAGATCGAAAGCGCCTGAAATCTGCAACTCGTTCGTATCGAGCTTTTCATCGACGGCAGGCGCCGAAACGACCTGATTGTCGACGACGATGGCAAAGCTTCCGCCCACCAGATGTGATGTGGCCTCGGCAAGGTTGCTGCGGCCCGCATCGTCCAGGGCCAGGGTGATGACCGGTTCGTTATCGTCGGTGGAAAGCGTCGCCCTGGCATCGGTCACATTGGCGCCGGTCAGGATCGGCTGCTTTTTGACGAGGTAACCGACGGGCGGGTCGTCATAAGAGTAGATAACTTCACTATCGGCTGGCGGCGTGCCACGGATGGCATCGTCCGGCCCCATGGTGTTGTCGACCGCACGGAAGGAGAAATTGCCGCGAACGCTGAGAATGTCCTTCAGAAGCTGCGCGTCATAGACGCCGGGTACTTCCACCCTTATCTGGTTGCGGTTTTCCTCTTCCACGAGAGGCTTGCCATAGCCAAGTTCTTCCAGACGCTGCCGCATGATGCCGGCGGTACGCTCCAGCTCTCCCGGTCCGGAGTTTTGCACTTGCAGGATCAGGCGCGAGCCGCCGGAGAGATCGAGCCCAAGGGCGACCTGCTGCTTCGGCAGAAAATCGGGCAGTTTGGCCAGCGTTTCACGCGAGAAAAAATTCGGGGATGCGATGATAAAGCTCACGAGAACCGCGAGCCAGATCAGGGCAGATTTCCAGCGTGAAAAATAGAGCATCGAGCAGCAATTCCGTATCAGCCTGGATAACGCATGCCGGAGTTCACCTGTCGCGAACCGCTCTCCGGCGTCGTGGCACGCGCATCCTATGTCCGCGCTTGCCGAATAATGCGCAGGCCCCGGTTATGGAAACCTTACCGGGGCCTGCCATGTCGTCAAAAGAATTACTTGTTCTTGTTGTCGGCGACGGGTTCGCCCTTGACGCGAACATCCATCAGCGTGCTGCGCATGACGCGGATGCGCACACCTTCGGCGATTTCGACTTCAAGTTCGTTGTCGTCAACAACCTTCTGAACCTTGCCGACAATGCCGCCGCCGGTGACGACCGTGTCGCCGCGGCGAACCTGGGCCAGCATTTCCTGACGCTTCTTCATCTGGGTCCGCTGCGGGCGGATGATAAGAAAGTACATGATGACGAAAATCAGGATGAACGGCAGAATGCTCATGAGCATATCTGGTCCGACAGCGCCGCCGGATGCTTGAGCGAAAGCCGGTGTTACGAACATTAGGAACTCCTCTGAAGTCTCGAAGACAATTATTAAAGGCATTACAATGGTTAGCGCGCCAAATGCAACCAGCGATGACCCCGCCTGTGCCAAGGTCGCACACTTTTCGCCTCCGCTGTGGCATGTTAAGTCCATATTCCTATCATCAGGGACATGAAATGACGACCGAAGACATACTCAGCCAGAAACTGGACCGCTTGATCGCCGCGCTGGAACGCATCGCGCCGCCGGTAGCCAAAACACCCGATCTCGATGCCGCAGACTGCTTTGTCTGGGCGCCTGAACGCCTGACCCTTGATCCGGTCAACAATGTGAACCGCGTGGATATCGCACTGATCCGTGGCGTAGATTTGGTGCGCGACCAGCTCGTGGACAATACCCGGCGCTTCGCAAAAGGCTTTGCGGCAAACAATGTGCTGCTCTGGGGCGCGCGCGGCATGGGCAAATCCTCGCTCGTCAAGGCCGCACAGGCAAGCGTGAACGCCGAAATGCCGGATCGCAAACCATTGAAGCTGATCGAAATTCACCGCGAGGATATCGACAGCCTGCCGACATTGATGAACCTCATCAAGGAAAAGGACCATCGTTTCATCCTGTTCTGCGACGACCTTTCCTTCGATCATGACGACACGTCCTATAAATCGCTTAAGGCCGCGCTTGAAGGCGGCGTGGAGGGACGCCCCGGCAATGTGATCTTCTATGCAACCTCGAACCGGCGTCATCTGATGCCGCGCGACATGATCGACAATGAGCGTTCGACGGCGATCAATCCGTCCGAGGCCATTGAGGAAAAAGTATCGCTTTCCGACCGTTTCGGCCTCTGGCTCGGCTTCCACAAATGCAGTCAGGATGATTATCTCGCCATGGTCGACGGCTATGCGGCCTATTTCAAGCTCACTTACGATCCGGCCAGGATGCATGCGGAAGCACTGGAATGGTCCACCACGCGCGGAAACCGTTCGGGCCGCGTTGCCTGGCAATATATCCAGGATCTGGCGGGCCGCCTCGGCATTGCCATGTAAAATGCTTGAACCACGCATAAAAGAGAAAGGCGGACTTTGAGGTCCGCCTTTCTTGTTGAATCACATTCCGATTATAGCATGTCTCCCAAAAGTGGGAACCGGTTTTGGGATAAAGACATGCATGAAAACAAAAACTTAAAGCGTGTCATATGACTATGATAAAATGCGACACGCTTTAGGATTCCAGATATTTGGAAGGATTGACCGGAGCGGAGTTCTTGCGCACTTCGAAATGCAGCTTCGGCGATTTCGCGTTTCCGCTCATGCCCGATTTTGCGATTTCTTCGCCGCGACGAACCTTCTGGCCGCGCTGAACCAGTATCTGGCTGTTGTGACCATAGACGGTGACAAGGCCGTTGTCGTGGCGGATCAGAACCGTCTGGCCGAATTCCTTCAGGCCGTCACCGGCATAGATGACGACGCCATTTTCAGCCGCCTTCACCGATGTGCCTTCCGGAACCATGATGTCGATGCCGTCGCTCACCGATGTACCGTCGCGCTGGCCGAAGCTTGCGAGAATACGGCCACGCACCGGCCAGCGCATCTGGGAAATGCCGGTTGAGGAAGGCGCTGCGGCCTGATCCTTTTCGGCATCCTCGATCACCTTGTTGCTTGCCTGCGGCGGGGTGTAAGGCTTCACATCGGCATTGGCAGCCGGTGCGGCGGCAGCCTTGGCCGGGTTTTCCGGCGGCTGCGAAACCGCTGCGACCTGGGTTGCATTGCCTGCTGCGGCTGACGGGATGACGAGCGACTGTCCAACGCGGATGGCGCCATTCGTCAAGCCGTTGGCCTTTTTGAGCCGTTCGACGGGAACGCTGTGCTTCTGCGCGATGGAAAACAGAGAATCACCGCTCTTCACCGTATATGTGCCGTTCGGCGCGGGCGGCGTCGTGGCATTGGCGCCAGCCGAAGCCATGTCGTTTGCCGATGGTTTCTTGCCGTTGACGGCAGGCGCCTGCGGCACGACTGCGATATTGTTATCGGCCGGCCGTGGCATGGCCGGGTTTGCCGGAAGCTGACCCAGAACCTTTTCCTGCGCACCATTGACGCTGTTGCGCGTGGCCGTCGCGGCGCTTGCAACTTTGGTTTCGGCGGCATTGACCGTGTTGTTGACACGGCCTGCGGCCATATCCCGCGCCTGCCCCACCTGATTTTGAACCTGGCCGGATGCCGCCGCGACAGGCACCCCGACTGGCGCCGCCAACGGCGCCGAGGACACTGGCGGCAGTGAATTGCGCTGAACGGAACCGCTCGAAGCGGGAGCAACGGGAGCCGCGGATGCATAAAGATCGCCAGCCGGCTGCTGTGCGACGCGCTGACTGGACGTAGAGCCCGTACTGATACCATCAGTGAAGCGCATCGTATCGGCACTGCACCCGGCACCAAAACCGGCAATCAGAACGATCGCGACATTCCGCAGGAGACGTTCAGACGTGTGCTGCAAAATTTGTAAACGCATGTTCAACTCGCCCATACTCGAAACTCGGTAAGGTGATTAAAACGCGTTAATGTTACTCTCTGGTTAAGAATGGCTAATCTTCGAAAAAAGATTCACCAATTAAACACCATAAGCGCACAAAGCAGCCATCTTTGCCCCTTCCGGCCATGCCGGAGAGCGCCTGACGGCCATTTTTCCGACGAATCGATAGTTTCGGTGGCTACAGGACCGACGAAACGCCTTCGATAAAGGACTGGTAGCGAACCGACATCAGGTCTTCCTGCTCGAACCGGCTGCCGACCTTGGCGATGCGGGTCATGACCTGCCTGCCGTCGCCGGGACCGATCGGAGCGATCAGAACGCCGTGCGTCGCCAGAAGGTCCACGAAATGACGCGGGATTTCCTCGAAGGCGAGCCAGATCAGGATTCGGTCGAAGGGGCCACCTGGCATGCCGTGCCGACCGTCGGCATGCTTGACCATGATGTTTTCGCGCTTCAGCGAGACGAATTGCTGCAAGGCGTGGTCGCAAAGCTTGCGATAACGCTCGACCGTCGTGACACGCCCGGCAAGCGAAGCCATCACCGCCGCCGTAAAGCCGGAACCCGTTCCGATTTCCAGCACGCGATGGCCGGGCTCCAGCCTGAGCGCGGCAATGGCGCGGGCCTGATCGTCGATCCCTTCCATGTATTCGCCGCAGTCGAGCGGCACCGTGCGCGGACTATAGGCAAGATGCGACCATGACGATGCCAGAAAACTCTGGCGGGGTGTCGCCTCGATGGCCGCAAGGAGGCGCGGATCGTCGATGCCGTATCCGCGCATCCGCATAAGAAAGGATGCAAAACCCTCCCTGTCCGAAAGCCGTGGGCGCTCAGACGCTGCCTGCCTCATGCTTCAACCCCAAGTGCTGCGCTCAACTCCGCCCGAACCTTATGCGCGGTCAGGTCGAGGTGCAACGGGGTGACCGAAATACAGTCGGACCGGATGGCCGCAATGTCGCTGTCATCCGCAACCGGCGCCTTGCCGCGACCGAAATGCAGCCAGAAATACGGGAAGCCGCGGCCATCCCGGCGCTCGTCGAGGCGCGCATCGTGGCTGAGCTTGCCCTGCGCCGTGACGCGCACGCCCTGCACCTCCTCCGGTCCGCAATTGGGGAAATTCAGGTTGAGAAGCACACCTTCCGGCCAGCCCGCCTCCATCAGCTTTTTGATAAGGTCCGGCGCATGGGTTTCAGCCGTTTCCCACGGCACGATACGGCGATCGCCCTCATATTCATATTCCTGCGACAGCGCGATGGCCCGCACACCGAGCAAGGTCCCTTCCATCGCACCGGCGACGGTGCCCGAATAGGTCACGTCGTCGGCCATGTTCGCCCCGGAATTGACGCCGGAGAGGACGAGATCGGGCGCGCCCGGCAGAACGTGGCGCACACCCATGATGACACAATCGGTCGGCGTGCCGCGCAGGGCGAAGTGGCGTTCATCGATCTGGCGCAGACGAAGCGGCTCAGACAGCGTCAGCGAATGCGCGAGGCCGCTCTGGTCGGTTTCCGGAGCCACAACCCAGACATCGTCGGAGAGCTTGCGTGCGATCCGCTCCAGAACTGCGAGGCCTTCAGCATGGATACCATCATCGTTCGTCAGCAGGATTCGCACGTCGTCACTCCTTCATTCAGTCAATTGGGTTTCAAGCGGCTTTCTCTATGCGCGTGAGGCCGCCCATATATGGCTGCAATGCTTCAGGAATAAGAATGCTGCCGTCTTCTTCCTGATAATTTTCCATGACCGCGATCAGGGCACGCCCGACGGCAACGCCCGAACCGTTCAGCGTATGCACGAAGCGGGTCGATTTCTCGCCTTCCGGGCGATAGCGGGCATTCATCCGGCGGCCCTGGAAATCGCCGCAGACCGAGCAGCTCGAAATTTCGCGATAGGTGTTCTGGCCCGGCAGCCACACTTCGATGTCATAGGTCTTCTGCGCGCCGAAGCCCATGTCGCCGGTGCAGAGCACGACAGTGCGGAACGGCAGGCCGAGGCGCTTCAGCACCTCTTCCGCGCAGGCCGTCATGCGTTCATGTTCCGCAACCGAACTGTCCGCATCGGTGATCGACACCATTTCCACTTTCAAAAACTGGTGCTGGCGCAGCATGCCGCGCGTGTCGCGCCCGGCGGACCCCGCTTCCGAGCGGAAGCATGGCGTCAGCGCCGTATAGCGCTGGGGAAGCGACTTCGTATCGACGATTTCGTCGGCAACGAGATTGGTCAGCGGAACTTCCGCGGTCGGGATGAGCCAGCGGCCATCGGTCGTGCGGAAAAGGTCTTCGGAAAATTTCGGCAACTGGCCGGTGCCGTAGACGGCTTCGTCGCGCACCATCAGCGGCGGCATCGTTTCGGTATAGCCGTGCTCCGTCGTGTGCAGGTCGAGCATGAATTGACCGAGCGCCCGTTCCAGGCGCGCAAGCGGCCCCTTCAGCACGGTGAAGCGCGCGCCCGCAAGCTTTGCGGCACGCTCGAAATCCATATAGCCCAACGCCTCGCCCAGCTCGAAATGTTCCTTCGGCTGGAAGGAAAAATTGCGCTGATTGCCGACGCGGCGCACTTCAACATTGTCGCTTTCGTCCTTGCCGAGCGGCACATCTTCAAGCGGAATATTGGGGATGGTCGACAGCGCGTCGTTCAGCTCCTTCGTCAGGCGACGTTCTTCGTCCTCGGCCTGCGCGAGAAAATCCTTCAATTCGGCAACTTCGGCCTTCAGCGTGTCGGCCGCCGCCGCATCCTTTGCGGCCATGGCCTTGCCGATTTCCTTCGAGGCCGCGTTGCGGCGCTCCTGAGCGGCCTGAACCTTGCCGACATGGGCGCGGCGCTTTTCATCCAGCGCGATCAATTCGGACGACAGCGCCTGTGCCCCGCGCTTGGCGAGCGCTTTATCGAGGGTTTCAGGGTTTTCGCGAATCCATTTGATGTCGAGCATGGGAAAAGCCGTTTCGTGAAATTGGACAGAAGCGAGGCCGCAATAGTGCGACCTCAGGAATCATCGGGACACATCAGGACGAGGAAGCGTTGTTCTCGGCGTCGGTGCTGGCCTGCGCCGCATCACGCTTCTTCTCGATCATGCGCGCCACGAAGATTGAAATCTCGTAGAGAAGGATCGTCGGCAAGGCAAGGCCGATCTGGCTCGCCGGATCCGGCGGGGTTAGCACGGCGGCAACGACGAAAGCGATGACGATTGCGTATTTGCGCTTGTCCTTCAGGCCAGCCGACGTCACCAGGCCGACGCGCGCCATCAGGCTCGTGACGACAGGCAGCTGAAACACCAGACCGAAAGCGAAGATGAGCGTCATGATGAGGCTCAGATATTCCGACACTTTCGGCAGAAGCGAAATCTGCACTTCGCCAGCGCCGCCTGTCTGCTGCATGGCCAGGAAGAACCACATCACCATCGGCGTGAAGAAGAAATAGACGAGCGCGCCGCCCATCAGGAACAGGATCGGCGACGCGATCAGGAATGGCAGGAATGCCATGCGCTCATGCTTGTAGAGGCCGGGCGCCACGAATTTGTAGATCTGTGCGGCAATGATCGGAAAGGCCAGCACGATACCGCCGAACATGGCGACCTTTACCTGCGTGAAGAAGAATTCCTGCGGTGCCGTATAGATCAGTTCCGCTTTCGAGCGGTCCATGCCCGCCCAGTCGAGCGCCCATTGATAAGGCACGACCAGCAGGTTGAAGAGCTGTTTGGCAAAGGCAAAACAGAAAATGAACGCCACGAAAAATGCCAGAATTGCCCAGATCAGGCGGCGGCGTAGTTCGATCAGGTGCTCAAGCAGAGGCGCTGCGCTCTGTTCGATTTCGTCCTCGTCGCGTGTCACGCTTTGGTTCCTGTCTTCTTCGTGGTCTTTTTTGCAGGCGCGGCGGTAGCAGCCTTGCCTGTTTCCGATTTCGCTGCTGCGGGCTTTTTGGCGGAAACCGTCTTCGGCGCCGTCTTGCGCGCCGGCTTCCTGGGTGCCGCCGCTTTTTCCGCTGCCGGCTCGACCGCAGGCGGAACCGGCGTCGTCACTTCCGCGACTTTTTCAGGGGGCGCTGGCGACACGGGGGACGACATGGAGGAGGTGGACTGGAGGCCAGCGCGCAAATCCTCGCCCGCGCTTCGAATCGGATCGAAGACCTGCGTGATCTTCGAGCGCGGATCGAGCTTGCGGGTCTCATCGATGATGGTCTTGACGTCGTCAAGCTCGGCCTCTTTCAAGGCTTCGTCGAACTGCTGCTTGAACTCGTTGGCGGTGGCGCGCATGCGCGCGGTCGCCTTGCCGAATGCTCTCAGCATTTTCGGCAAATCCTTGGGACCGACCACCACGATCATCACGATCGCAATAATCAGAAGTTCAGACCAACCGATGTCGAACATATTCCTGATACCTCGCGCAATTCGCGCACACGTCCCGTCTTTCGGCGGAAAACCGCACTTGCAATGGCAAATATGCTGCGAACGCCGTTGCGCACGCAGCATTCTTTATCCCGAAACCGGTTCCCACTTTCGGGAGACATGCCCCAGATCAGGACTTGGTGGTTTTCTTGACGTCGTTGACGGTTTCATCGGCCTTGGCGTCGATCGTGCGGCCCGAATCCCTGGCGTCCTCCTTGGCGTCTTCGTCGGACATGCCCTGCTTGAAGTTCTTGATGCCCTTGGCAACATCGCCCATCAGCTCGGGAATCTTGCCGCGGCCAAACAGAAGAAGCACAACCGCCAGGACGATCAGCCAGTGCCAGATGGAAAAGCTACCCATTTTATTCCTCTCATTGCCGCAAGCCCGCGGCATGTTCCTGCAATGCCAGTTACGATTTAAGCGCTTTCAACAAATCTTTCAAACAGAAGTGTGACGGTGAACGGCTTTGCGACAAATAAATTGACGTGCAAGGTCGGACAGGAAGCCGGACGGGGGGGGCTATTCACCGCGCGGGGCAAGCAGGCCGAGGCTTTCCAGATCGATATCCTCAAGCGGTTCCTCGTCTTCCGTCAGCTCATCCGGGTCGATATTCGGCACCGGCACGGCAAAACCGGATGGCATGCGCGCAGACAGAAGCCCTGCCCCGCGCAACTCTTCCAGTCCCGGCAGATCGCGGATTTCCGGAAGGCCGAAATGGTCAAGGAAGGAATCCGTCGTTCCATAGGTCACCGGGCGACCGGGGGTGCGGCGACGCCCGCGCAGCTTGATCCAGCCGGTCTCCATGAGCACATCCAGCGTGCCCTTCGAGGTTTCGACGCCGCGAATATCTTCCAGTTCGGCGCGCGTGACCGGCTGGTGATAGGCGATGATGGCCAAGACTTCCATCGCCGCGCGCGACAGCTTGCGCTGCTGGACGGCCTCGCGGTTCATGAGAAAGGCAAGGTCGGGCGCGGTGCGAAAGGCCCATCCGCTGCCGACCTGAACAAGATGCACGCCGCGCGTTTCATACATTTTCTGCAAATGACTCAAAACCGGAGCGATCTCCACATTGGCGGGAAGACGCTCCGCCAGCAGGCGTTCGGAAACCGGCTCGGAGGAGGCAAAAACAATGGCCTCGACAATGCGCGCAAGTTCGGCAAGGCCCTGCGACGAAACAGAAACTTCCGCTTCCATCCGATCCTCGTCGCTTTCGATTTCAGCCCGATTTCGACGTTCCGCCTCAGACATCCTCGTCCTCATCCAGTTCACTCAGAGCCCCCGTCGCCCGGATATAGATCGGCTCGAAGGGCGCATTTTGCCTGACTTCCAGCTTGCCTTCACGGACAAGTTCGAGACTGGCGGCGAAGGAGCTTGCAAGTGCGGAGGCCCTCTCCCGCGGCGAAAGCGCATAATCGATCAGGAAGCGGTCGAGACAGACCCAGTCGCCTACCGATCCCATCAGGCGCACAAGCGCGCCGCGCGCTTCCTTCAACGACCAGACGGCCCGCTTGGCGATCTGCACCTGCGATACGGCCTGCCGCTGCCTCTGGGAGGCATAGGCGGTGAGAAGATCGTACAATGTCGCGGAAAACTGGCTGGTCCTGTCCACCATAACCATTTCCGGCATGCCGCGCGCAAAGACATCCCGCCCCAGCCGGTTGCGGTTGACGAGTTTTGCCGCCGCGTCGCGCATGGCTTCGAGCCGCTTCAAACGATAATGCAGCGAAGCCGCCAGTTCCTCGCCGGTCGCGCCGTCATCGCCCTGCTGTTTCGGGATCAGCAGTTTCGACTTGAGATAGGCAAGCCATGCCGCCATGACGAGATAATCGGCGGCGAGTTCAAGACGCAATGCGCGCGCCTGTTCCACGAACACCAGATATTGCTCCGCGAGCGCCAGAACGGAGATGCGGGCAAGATCGACGCGCTGGCTTCGCGCAAGGTGGAGCAGCAGGTCGAGCGGCCCCTCAAACCCCTGCACATCGATGAGGAGAGACGGTTCGCTTTCACTGCGTTCGGCCTCCCCCTGCCACAGCGCATCCATCGGCACGAGCGTGCCGTCCTTGCCGTCTGTGTCTGCGCCCGATGCCGCCAAGCCTGTTTTCCTGCCGATCATATTTCACCGGCGGATCAGCCCGCCGACCATGTCAGTTTACCAAGTTTTGACGATTACGCTATCCGTTCGAACATGGCGTTGAACTCCGCCCTCAGTTCTTCCTCGTCGGAAAGATCGGGATCGCCCGCATAGACTTCCGCCAGATCGGCGCGGCGCTTCGCCTTGCCGTCGAGAACCGGCACGCGCGCGGCAACCTGCTTCAGTTCGTCCATCACGCCCGCGCAATAAAGCACGATGTCGCAGCCGGCGCCGATGATGCCTTCCGCAATGTCGCCAAGCGTGCCCGAAAGCGCCTTCATGGAAATATCGTCGCTCATCACGAGGCCGTCGAACTGGATGACATCGCGGATGATGGTGTTGATGACGGTCGGCGACAGGGTCGACGGGCGCTGTGGGTCGATGCAATCGAACACGACATGCGCGGTCATCGCCATCGGCAGATCATTGAGCGCCTTGAACGGCACGAAATCATGCGCGACCAGTTCGTTGAGCGGCACGGTGACGCGCGCCAGCTCCTTGTGCGTATCGGCAAATGCACGGCCATGCCCCGGCATATGCTTGACCACCGGCAGCAAACCGCCGGCCAGCAGGCCTTCCGCCGCCGCGCGTCCCATCTCGGCCACGGCATGCGGGTTCTTCGAATAGGCGCGGGCTCCGATGACATCATGGGCCCCTTCCACCGGCACGTCGAGCACCGGCAGGCAGTCCACATTGACGCCCACCTTCATGAGATCGAAGGCGTGCAGGCGGGCATGAAGCCATGCGGCGCGCAGGCCCGCCTCGCGATCGCGCGCATAGATGGCGCCGATTTCGGCGGCGGCGGGATAGTTGGGAACCAGCGGCGGGCGAAGCCGCTGCACGCGCCCGCCCTCCTGATCGATGAATATCGGCGTCTGGTCCCGGCCCGTCAGGTCGCGCATATGCGCCGTCAGATCGGAAACCTGTTCCAGGCTTTCGACATTGCGCGCAAAAAGAATGAAGCCCCAGGGGCTTTCATCGCGGAAGAACGCGATCTCATCCTCGGTCAGTTTCGTTCCCGACACGCCGGCAATCCATGCCTTGCACTCTTTCATGCGCTCTTCCCCAAATATCTGGAAATGCTGAATTCAAACAAGCCTGTCCCGGTTTAGCCGAAAAAATCAGGCCTTGGTAGTGGACCATGAAAAAGGGCGGCCAAAGCCGCCCTTTCCCTATTCACCTTACTATCGATTACTGCGTCACGAAGCAGCTGCCGCCAGCCGATTTGAGGCGTGTGCAAAGCGCGGATGCGTCTTCCTTGGAGCCGCCCTGAATGCGGACGCGGTAGTAAGTGCCCTTGCCCGGAATATCGGCGCGCTTGATGTCGACGCTGCGGCCACCGATCACGCTGCCATATTTCTGGGCCATATTGGCATAGGATTTCTGCGCCAGTTCAGCAGATGGCTGCGAAGCGATCTGGATGAAATAGCCGCCTGCCCCCGCAGCCGAGGCCATCTGAGGTGCGGCAGCCGGTGCCTGCTGCGTGCGCTGCGGAACATTGCCGACGATGTTGACCGGCTGTTCGGCAGGCCGCGACGGCACAACCGGGGCGCGGACAGGAAGATGCGGCGCTTGCGCAACCGGCTGGGGCTGCGGGGCCGGAGAAGGTGCCGGTGCCGGCGTCTGGGCAGCCGGTTCCGCAGGCGCATCGCCAGCGGCCAGCGCACCGATTTCATCCCCGCCCGCCGGCGCGGCAGGCTGCGCGGCGGCTTCCTCCGGTGCCGGAGTTGGCTGGACGATGGAGCCATCCGGGCGAACAATCATGGTTTCCACTTCACGCGGCTGGACCAGCGGTGCGTTGTGGTTCGCGGCAGGGGCATTGTGCGCCACCTGTGGTTCGTCAGGCGCATTATCCGCCATATTCTCGCTGTCATCCGTGCCGGAAATGTCCACCGGCTCTTCACCGGATGTAATCAGCGACTTTTGTTCCGGATTGTTCGGCAGTGTACCGGCAACGCGGTCATAAACGGCCTTGTCCTGGTTCGGCACCGTTGCACCGCCCGGATTTTCCGGCTGCATCTTGATCGGATCGCTGTCAGCGCGAATCACCACCGGCTCGCCGGAACCGCCGCCGCCGAGGAAATGATAGCCAATCCCGCCAAGCAGCACCGCGACGCCTGCCACGCTGGCCAGAATGAGGCCGCGACGGCCACGGACCGGGCGACTGCGATAGGCCTCGGCGGCAACGCCAAGGTCATCATCCGCCTGCATTGCGGCGCGTTCGCCATAGTCGCCGCCTTCCAGGGTCTGCGCGCCCTGGGCTGCCCAATGGTTGTAGAAATCGTCTTCATTGCCCAGCGGGTTGGAAGCCTTCGGCTGCGCTGACGGCTGAGGCGTCGCCTGGGAAGCCAGCTGGGGGGTCGCCTGCGAACGGCCATATGCGGCCGCGGCACCGACGCCCATCGCCGCAGCGCCGACTGCGGCGCCCATGCTGGCGCCCGCATTAGGCAGATAGGTTGAAGCGCTTTCGCGGAATATATCCTCAAAGGCCCGGTCGGCTTCGCTCTGCGCGTCGGACTTGGCCGGATCGTCGACCCCGACCGTATTGAAGACTTCCGCGAATTCCGATTCGAGCTCCGTCAGCCCGGCATTGAACTCGTCTTCACCATAATCGACGTCCGGCAGATCGAGCGAATGGGTCTGCTCGACCTTTTCCTCGGCCACGCTCAGGGTTTCGACTTCGGGCGCGGGGGCACTGACGGGAGCGGCATAAGCGCTTCCGAATGACGGGAACTGCGCCGGTGAAGACCGGTAATCATCGTCCGGGCGGACCGCATGCGCATAAGCGGCGGTTTCCTCTTCGGCTTCCGCGCCCAGATCGAGATCAAGATCGTCCTCGGTGAGGAAATCATCTTCGCTGAAATCGGTCTCTTCCTCGATGGCGGAAACATCGCCGGATGGCTCGAAACCGAAATCGTCTTCCGACAGGCTGATCTCATCCAGATCAGAGAAATCGTCCTCCGTCGCTTCGGTCGTGGCCAGAACCGATTCGTCCTCGACGTCGAATGAAAAATCATCCTCGAAGGAGAAATCGTCCTCGCCGCCGAGCGACGATGCGGGCCCCGCAACAGGCGCATGATCCGCCTGCGGCGCCGCTGCACCCTGCGCTGCGGAAGAGAAATTGCTTCGCGTGTAATATGGATATCCGGAAGGGACGGCCTGCGGCACATAGGCCTGCGCATAAGCCTGTACCGGCGCGGCAGCCTCTGGCGCATCGCGATAGAGCGTATCGTCAAGCTCCGGCTCATCCCGATCATCCAGCCCCTGCACCGGACCAGCATCGTGGCTGACGGCGGCGTCTACAGCCGCGTCCAGCTGGGGGGAATAGCTGTCTTCGCGCGACATTGGCTGCGGGTCGTCGCCGAAAAGAAGATTTTCCAATTCGTCCTCAAGCGACACCGGCGAAGCGGCAGCAACATAGGACGGCGCCGCCGATTCTGCGGCCTCGACATTCCAGTCATGATCGCTTTCGGGGCCGTGGGCGGAGGAATAAGCCTCTTCCTGCGGCTCGATCGCCGGCTGATAGATCGTCGGATCATAATCGGACTGATCGATATGAACGGGCTCGACGGTTTCGCGGCGGCCATGGACCGACGACGATGCGGCATAGGTTTCCCCGCGCGAATCGCGTGCGGCCGAATAGTCGTTATAATCGAATTGCGGCACAGGCTCGGTGCGGTCGACTTCCTCGAAGGCGAGCGTTTCGAAGGATGGCGCATCCGGTTCGAGCGCATCCTCATCCATCTGAAGATCGAACTCGTCTTCCAGAGCCGAAGCAAGCTCCTCTTCGCGCATCAGCGCTTCGTCACCCCGATAGGAATCACCGTGCGTCGGCGTTGCTTCGAACTGTGACGGGTCCACAGGCCGAGAATAATCATTGAAATCGCCCAGCAGTTCGCGCTCCAGATCCAGCGATGGATCAAAGCCCGGATCGGTTCGGTTGTCTTCAAAATAATCAGGTCGGCGCTCATTCCAAGCGACGTGGTCATCAGCAGGCGTGCCGAAGTCCATGATCCGCGACAATTCCATCAGCGGATCGTCTTCGTGCAACGGACGCTCGCCGTAATTACGGGGATTTGCACTGCTGTCCGTCATGGCGTGTTCCTAACTCAAACCCTGGAAGCCGCAAGACGGCTCCATACATTGCTTATTTAGCGAGGCAATGTGGGCAAAAGTTGACGGAAGTTTCCTGCGCCAGACGGAAGACCAATGACTTGCATTCATTTTGGCCTTCCACCTGTTCGACTTGCCAACCTTTGCCTTCGATCAGTCTTTCGACGTCAAAAGCCCTATGACAGCCGAGTGGTCTCCGAAATCATCTCGGTCCGCATTGCGCGGTCCGCATGCCGCGGAGACCAGTCTTCGAGTATAATCCGTCTCAAAAGGCCTTCACCTTCAAACTATACTCTAGCGCATTTCCGTTGGAGCATCCGCACCGATTATCGTCAATCCGGACGTCAGCACATCGGAAACAACCTGTACCAGCCCTAGCCTGGCTAGCGACAAGTCTGGATCGTTAACCTTAATAAAACGTAAGTCCGGGTTCTCCGTGCCTCTATTCCACTGCGAATGGAAGGCGCTGGCGAGGTCATAAAGGTAGAAAGCAAGCCGATGCGGCTCCTGATGAATGGCCGCAGCCTCGATCAGGCGCGGATATTCGGCGAGCTTGCGAACGAGCGCGATTTCGCTCTCATCGGTCAGCTTGTCGAAATGCGCGGCCATGCCGACCCGGTCGAGATCGGCCAGGCCAAGCTGGTCCGCGGCCTGACGGAAAACCGAATGGCACCGGGCGGACGCATATTGCACGTAGAAGACCGGATTGTCCTTCGACTGCTCGGTCACCTTGGCAAAATCGAAGTCCAGCGGCGCATCGTTCTTCCGGTAAAGCATCATGAAACGCACCGGATCGCGGCCAACTTCATCAACGACATCGCGCAGCGTGATGAACTCGCCTGCCCGCTTCGACATGCGCACCGGCTCGCCATCGCGGAACAGCTTGACCAGCTGGCAAAGCAGCACGGTGAGCTTGGCCTTGCCGTCGGAAACGGCCCTCGCAACCGCCTCCAGACGCTTGACATAGCCGCCATGGTCGGCGCCCAGCACATAGATCATCTCGTTGAAGCCGCGGTCGTACTTGTCCTTGAAATAGGCAACGTCGCCGGCAAAATAGGTGAAAGACCCGTCGGACTTCATCAGCGGACGGTCGATATCGTCGCCCACTTCCGTCGAGCGGAACAGGGTCTGCTCGCGGTCTTCCCAATCTTCCGGAAGCTGGCCCTTCGGCGGCGGCAGCTTGCCCTTGTAGACATGGCCCTTGAGCGTCAGATCGTTGATCGCATTGCGAATCGCCCGCGCATGATCGACATGCAGCTTGCGCTCGGAGAAGAACACATCATGATGCACGTTGAGCGCATCGAGATCGGCGCGGATCATCGCCATCATGGCGTCGATCGTGCGGTCCTTCACCAGAGCGAGCGCCTCGGCTTCCGGCATTTCCAGAAGCTTCGTGCCGAATTCCTTCGCAAGCGCCTGCCCGACCGGGACAAGATAGTCACCGGGATAAAGACCGGACGGAATCTCGCCGATATCCTCACCCAGCGCCTCGCGGTAACGCAGCATGACGGAGCGCGCCAGCACATCGATCTGCGCGCCCGCATCGTTGATGTAGTATTCCTTCACCACATCATAGCCCGCAAATTTCAGCAGATTGGCCAGAACGTCGCCCACGACAGCACCCCGGCAATGGCCGACATGCATCGGGCCGGTGGGGTTTGCCGAAACATATTCGACATTGACCTTCGATCCGGCGCCAAGCTTTGAACGGCCAAAATCCGTACCTTCGTTCAGCATGGCGGAGAGTTCGCGCTGCCAATAGGTGGCCTTCAGACGCAGATTGATGAAACCCGGACCGGCGACATCGACGGTTTCGACATCCGCATCCGAGGCAAGAGCGTCGGCAATGCGGCCAGCCAGTTCACGCGGGTTCTGGCCGACAGCCTTGGAGAGCACCATTGCCGCATTGGTTGCGATATCGCCATGGGAAGCGTCTCGCGGCGGCTCGACACCGATGCGCGAAAGATCAAGTTCGCCACCGTCTTTCGGTTTCAGATCAATATCTTGCAACGTCTTTTTGATACGTGCGTCGAAATCTGCAAAGATATTCATGGTCTGTCCTGTCAGGCTTACGCCGGGCTTTGTTTCGTCGCATTGTCCAACGCAAAACCGCTTCGCACTTTTGCTGGAAATGCTTTGTTCTATCGCATTGTCCTACGCAAAACCGCTTCGCACTTTTGCTGGAAATGCTTTGTTTCATCGCATTGTCCAACGCAAAACCGCTTCGCACTTTTGCTGGAAATGCTTTGTTTCCCGCATTATCCTACGCAAAACCGCTTCGCACTTTTGCCGGAAATGCTTTGTTTCGTCGCATTATCCAACGCAAAACCGCTTCGCACTTTTGCTGGAAATGCTTTAAATTCCCTGCGGAACCCGGCCCGTCCGCCGATAGATGCCGCTTCGTTTGGCCCCGATTAAGCTAAATCGGGTGTGCGGTCAAACAATCGTCGGTGTTCTCGCACGGCATAATTGTCAGTCATCCCCGCCAGATAGTCTGCAACCCGCCGCGCCCGCGCCGCTTCATCGAGCGTCTCGCAGCCCGATTGCCATTCCGGCGGCATAATCGACGGGTCGGCAAAACAGGCATCGAAAAGATCCTGCAATATCTTGTCGGCGGCATGCCTGCGCACCACCACGCTGTCGTGGAAATAGAGGTTCTTGAACAGAAACCGCTTCAGCACCTTCTCATCGGCGCGCATGGCATCGGAAAAAGCCACAAGCGCGCGCGACTGGCCATGCACCTCTTCCACGCTTTGCGGCTTTGCCATGGCCAGGCGGCGCTGGGCCTCCCCGATCACATCTTCCACCATGATGGTGATCTGCCTGCGCACCAGTTCATGGCCGGTGCGAACAGGATCGAGATCGGGATAACGCGCCCGCACAAGATCGAGCAGGCGTTTCGTCAACGGCACCTCATCCAGCGCATCGAGGCTCAAAAGCCCGGCCCGCAAGCCATCATCGATATCATGGGCGTTATAGGCAATATCGTCGGCAATGGCCGCGCATTGCGCTTCCAGACTGGCAAAGCGCGTCAATTCCAGATCATAGCGTTCGTTGAAATCGAGAATCGGCAACGGAACGGCAATATCCGGATGCGTTGCATGGGGGCCCAGCAAAGGCCCGTTATGCTTGACCAGACCTTCCAGCGTTTCCCATGAAAGGTTCAGCCCATCGAAATCGGCATATCGATGTTCAAGCTTGGTCACGATCCTGAGCGACTGCGCATTGTGATCGAACCCGCCAAAATGCTTCATGCGTTCGTTAAGCGCTTCCTCACCCGTATGGCCGAAAGGCGTGTGGCCGAAATCGTGGACAAGCGCCACCGCCTCGGCCAGATCTTCGTCAAGCCGCAACGCACGCGCCAAAGCGCGCGCAATCTGGGCGACCTCTATCGTGTGGGTGAGCCGCGTGCGGTAATGGTCACCCTCATGCGCGATGAAAACCTGCGTCTTGTGCTTCAGGCGACGAAACGCCGTGGAATGGATGATACGGTCGCGGTCGCGCTGGAACGGCGTGCGGGTCGGGCTTTCCGGCTCCGGCACCAGACGGCCGCGGCTTCGTGCGGGATCGCAGGCATAGGGCGCGCGTTCGCGATAACCGAAGCCTATTCCTTCCAGCGACATTGCGATGCATCCTTCACTGTAATATGATAACACAATACTGTTGCGAGCATTGACTTCCCCGGTTCGCGTTCATAGCTATCAGTTCATCATGAAGGCAAGTATGCGACTATCGGAAATCTGGAGAAATCACCCGGCCCGATATTCGCAATTGCAAACGGAACAAGGCAGATGACAGGCATTACCGTTTCAGATTCCGCAGCAAGGCGGATCGCCAAGATTCTCGGATCGGAACCGGGAAAGACTGCCCTTCGCGTTTCTGTCGAAGGCGGCGGGTGTTCCGGTTTTTCCTATAAATACGATCTGGTCGACGAGCAGACCGACGACGACATCGTCATCGAGAAGCTGGGCGCCAAGGTGCTGATCGATTCCATTTCGGTTCCCTATATGGATGGTTCGGAAATCGATTTCGTCGACGACCTGATGGGACAGTCGTTCCAGATCCGCAATCCGAACGCAACCTCGTCCTGCGGCTGCGGAACCAGTTTCGCCATCTGATCGGCGCTTGAGAGCAATTCAAAACCGGCTGCCAATCGACAGCCGGTTTTTTCATGATTGCCGGAAATGACTGGACTCAGACCTTGACCGAGGCAACCGTCGCCTCGATATGGTCCACCAGGGCATCCGGCAGGCCGAGACGACCGGCCAGCATATCCAGATAGCCGCGCTCGGCCCGGTTGTCGGGGTCGATTGCAAGGCGTGAGGCCGTATAAAGCTCCACCTTCTGCTCCTCGGTCTGCGCAGCCGACACCAGAACAGCGATATCGACAGGATCGGCCAGCTCTTTTTCAAGAAATGCCTCCGCCTCATCGTCAAGACCGGAAATCTTCACCTTTTCCATGATGCGCGCGCGTTCGGCATCGTCGATATGGCCGTCGGCCTTGGCTGCGGCAATCATCGCCTGCACGAGCGTCAGCGCAAAACTGTTGCTCATGGCGGGAGATTGCGGATGAAAGGGAGAATCGGCCGGCGGCGACGGAAGAAGCTCCGGTTCCTTCGCCACCGGCTGCTCAGCCGTCTGCGGCGCCTGGCCGGATTTGTAGTTCTTGTAGGCGAGATATCCCAACCCGGCGATCGCAGCGATGCCGCCGACAGTCGCCACATTGCCCGCAAGCTTGCGCCCGGTCTTGGTGCCAAGAATGGCGGCGGCGATGGCGCCCGTCGCGAGCGGGTTCTTCTTTGCCAGGTCTGTCACCTGCCCGGCCTTGTCGCGGACGCTTCCCGACATACCGGGTACTTGCGATCCCAGAAACTGTTCGAGAAGTTTCTTGGCGTCGAACATTCGAATATCTCCTGTTTGGCTCCTGTCCAGAGCAGATAGGAACGCAAAACCGCCAATACAAAGGGTCCGGCGTCGAAATATCAGCGGATATTGAAATTGCGGCGGGAGAAAAGCTGTGGCGCGCGTTTGCGCCCTGCTTGCCCTCACCCTCCCAAGCGCATAATCATAGCGACATGAAAATCGCGACCTGGAACATCAACGGCGTCAAAGCCCGCATCGACAACCTCCGGCACTGGCTGAAGGAATCTTCGCCCGACATCGTCTGCCTGCAGGAAATCAAGTCGGTCGATGAACAATTTCCGCGTCTGGAGATCGAGGCGCTCGGCTACCATGTGGAAACACATGGCCAGAAGGGCTTCAACGGCGTTGCGCTCCTGTCCAAAAAATCGCCCGATGAGGTCAATCGCGGCCTTCCGGGAGACGATGGCGACGAGCAGGCGCGCTTCATCGAAGGCGTCTATTCGACGGACAAGGGCGTCATCCGTGTCGTTTCGCTTTATTTGCCGAACGGCAATCCGATCGATACCGAGAAATTTCCCTACAAGCTTTCGTGGATGCAGCGGCTCGAGCTTTGGGCAAAAGACCGTCTCGCCCTTGAGGAACCGCTGGTGCTTGCCGGTGACTATAACGTCATTCCCGAGCCCGAAGACGCCAGAAACCCTGCCCTGTGGACCGGTGATGCGCTTTTCCAGCCGCAATCGCGCCAGGCCTTCCGCAGGCTTGAAAATCTGGGCTTTACCGATGCCATTCGCGCATCGACCGACGATGGCGGTATCTATTCGTTCTGGGATTATCAGGCCGGCGCCTGGCAGAAAAACAACGGCATCCGCATCGACCATCTGATGCTGTCGCCGGAAGCGGCCAATCTTTTCCTGTCAAGCGACGTGGAAAAGCACGTCCGCGCCTGGGAAAAGCCGTCCGATCATGTGCCGGTGACGATAAGGCTTTCAGCCTGAAAACGGGCCTGCCCCAAGAGGTCGATCAGAAATCGCCCTTGGCGACATAGTTACTGGAAAGAGCAACCGCATTGCGGCGATCCGCTTCACCGGCAATCGAGAATGCCTGTTCCTGCATATCGCGTATCCAGGAGCAATCCTCTGCCGGGCAGCGCTCGAAAGCAGCCGTCATCAGGGCAAGGCCGCGCACGGTCTTGCCGGCCTGAAACAGCATGTTGCCGAGCATGGCCTGCGCACCGGCATTGCCCTTCTTGGCCGCAAGCTGGAACCAGCGTGCCGCCTGAACGGAATTGCGTTCTCCGCCATCGCCATCGAGCAGCATCTTGCCCAGCTCGAACTGGGCCTCGGGATCACCGAAATTGGAGGCCGCCTGCACATAAAGATTGCGCGCCATGTCCGGATTGGCATTGACCGGCGAACCCGGAATGCCGCGCTTTACATAGCCTGCCAGCGCGACGAGGGCATCAGCCACATAGGAATCGTTTTCCGAGCCCGGCTCCGAGCCCTCGCGAACGATCTTTTCGAAAATCTTGTAGGCTTCGTAGTCGTTTTCCGGCACGCCGTCGCCATCGGCATACATGCGCGCCAGTTTCCACTTTGCGCCCTGATGGCCGCGATCCGCCGCATAGCGCAGCGCCTTGATCGCCTCGTCCTTATGGCCGTTCTTGTAGGCGGAAAAGCCGAACTTGAAGAGTTCGAACGGGCTTCTCGACTTTTCGGAATTGTCGTTCAGGTCGAAAGCAAAGGCGCTGTTGCAGGCAATGGCTAGACCGAGTGCCATGGCAAGAGCGCTATATGAAAAACTGCGGATACGCATCACAACGCTGGTCTTTCACATTCGGAGGAAACAATCATAAAAGACAGAATGCACGCTGTTTTCGTCAAGACTGCGACCCGATCTTGGCCGAAAAAAGCCCGGCCATCGCGCGGACGGACAAAGGCGGCGTGAACAAGCTTTGCCCTGTTCCCATCCGGTTTGCCGTGCAACAACACACCCTTCGTCATTTCTGCCTATCCTGCTGGAGCTTATCGGCTCGCAATCGTTTGACGGCTTCTGCCTTTCCATGAGCGGTGACGCCTGTTTGTGGCGGGAAATGGGCAAAATGCGCCTTGCCACTTTCTAGCCTAAAGCAACGGTAAAGACTGTTGCTAATTGACAACAAACCGACTGTTGTTGCGCGCAACAGTCCGCCCATGTTGACGCGAGCGGCGCGAGATCACACTCTCATCATAAAATGACGGATGCCACGAATTCCAAGGGAGCCGGAAAGCCGCCAATGAGCAAAAACCGCCGTCCCTACAGGCGTTCCTATCGCCCGGCCCGCAAAGGCAAAAGCATAAGTTTTCGTAGTATCTTATTGACTATATTACTTTTTTCTTTTCTCATCCTGCTGATTGTCCATCTGCCGATCAGGTCCGCCCCCAGGGAGGCCCTGAACGGGCCGGTCTATGTGATCGACGGCGATACAGTGGTGCTGGACCGCATACATATACGGCTCAAGGGCATCGACGCGCCGGAGATGCGCCAGCAATGCAGCAGGGCGGCAACGCCCTATTATTGCGGCAGGGAGGCTCGCAACATATTGCGGGCAAGAATTGGACGGGCAGCGATTCGGTGCGAGAAGGAAGGACGCGATCAGTACAATCGCGATCTGGCGCGTTGTTACCTGGGAGAAATTGACCTCAACCGGTGGATGGTCGAACAGGGCTGGGCCGTCTCCTATGGCGATTATCAGCGCGAGGAAAGCGACGCCCGGCGCAACAAGCGCGGCATCTGGGCCGGACAGTTCCAGCGGCCCTCCCAATGGCGCAGGGAACACCGCGATCCGGAAAACGCACAGCCGTCGACAGCCCGTCGCCGCTGGCTGTAATCGGCGCCGCATTCACCTATATAGAAGAGAGCATGTTCGAATGCTCCTCGACATGACCCCGCCCCGCAACCGATGGAATGCGCCGATAGACCTCATGGAAAAACCAGACGCGCTCAGTCGCTCGATCCGGGCCTGCCGTATCTGCCGCGACACACCTGAATTTCCGCCGCCCCTGCCGCATGAGCCCAATCCGGTCTGCATCGTCTCGGACACGGCGAAGATCGCCATTTGCGGCCAGGCCCCCGGCATTCGCGTGCACAATACGTCCCTGCCGTTCAACGACCCGTCCGGGGATCGCCTGCGCCAATGGCTGGGCGTATCGCGCGAGGCGTTTTACGACCCGTCACGCTTTGCCATTGTCCCGATGGGCTTCTGCTTTCCCGGCTATGACAGGCATGGCGGCGATCTTCCGCCGCGCCGCGAATGCCGCCGGACCTGGCACGACCGCGTTTTCGCGGCCATGCCGCAGCTGGAATTCGTGCTGGTCGTCGGGCAATATGCCCTTGCCTATCATTTGCCCGATTATCGGGGCCGCAATCTGACGGAAACCGTCAGGAACTGGCGGCATTTCATGGAAACCCCGAACGCAGCCGGGCGCATAGCCCTGCCCCTGCCGCACCCTTCCTGGCGCAACAGCGGCTGGCTCAAGCGCAATCCGTGGTTCGACGCAGAAGTCGTGCCCGTTCTCCAGGCAAAAGTCCGGGACCTGACGGGCGACGGCAAATAATTTTTACTCCCTTCGTTTTCATCAGAATATTTTTCCTGTAACTTCGCATCGTTGCGAACCATAAGGTATGACGTTTCATCTATTCGCATAGTTCGGGAAACGATTTCTAAAACCGGGAACGGAAACGCATGGACAGGCTCGACAGGAAGATACTGCGCTTATTGCAGGAAGACGCGACACTGGCGGTGGCGGACGTTGCCAAGAAGGTTGGCCTTTCCACCACGCCATGCTGGCGCCGCATCCAGAAACTCGAGGAAGACGGCGTCATCAAGCGCCGTGTGGCCATTCTCGATCCGGTCCGCGTCAATGCGCGGGTGACGGTGTTCGTTTCGGTGCGCACAAGCTCCCACAGCCATGAATGGCTGAAGCGCTTTTCCGAAGTGGTTCAGGAGTTTCCTGAAGTGATCGAGTTCTACCGCATGAGCGGCGATGTCGATTATCTGCTGCGCGTGGCCGTGCCGGATATCGCCGCCTATGATGCCTTCTACAAGCGCCTCATCAGCAAGATCGAAATCCGCGACGTGTCCTCATCCTTCGCCATGGAGCAGATCAAGTACACCACCGAATTGCCGCTCGATTACATGGTGCTCGACAAGGAAAACAACTGAGGCTTATAAGCCCTTGATTTAAAAGAAAAGCCCGCGATAGAGCGGGCTTTTTTCGAGGATGCCTGCGGGCATTATTTCGAGCCGGATATGCCAGCCTGTTCGAATGTGGCCATGCCGGCATGGCAGAGCGCCGCCGCCTTGACGATGCCGGCTGCGAGCGCGGCACCCGTTCCTTCACCAAGGCGCATTCCAAGATCGAAAAGCGGCTCCTTGCCCATCTTTTCCAGAAGCCTGCGGTGGCCCGGCTCGGCGGAAACATGGCCGAAGAGGCAATGATCGATGGCTTCCGGATTGGCGGCATAAAGAACCGCGGCGGCAGCGCTTGCCACAAAACCATCGACGATGACCGGAATTTTTTCCATGCGCGCGGCAAGAATTGCACCAGCCATGGCGGCGATTTCACGCCCGCCGAGGCGGCTCAACACTTCCAGCGGGTCGCCGAGATGCGCCTGATGAAGCGCAACGGCCTGACGAACGGCGGCAAGCTTGCGCTCAAGCAGTTCACCCGTCGAGCCGGTGCCCGGCCCGACCCAGTCTTCCGCCGTGCCGCCGAAGAGCGCCAGCGCGATTGCCGCTGCAATCGTGGTGTTGCCGATCCCCATTTCACCGATGCACAGGAGATCGGTTCCACCGGCAATCGCTTCCATGCCGAAAGCCATGGTCGCCGCACAGGTGCGCTCATCCATGGCCGGTTCCTGCGTAATGTCGCCGGTCGGATGTTCCAGCGCCAGATCGAAAACCTTCAGCCCGAGATCGTTGGCAATGCAGATCTGGTTGATGGCCGCGCCACCGGCAGCGAAATTCTCGACCATCTGCGCCGTCACGCTGGGCGGAAACGGGGTGATGTTCCGGGCTGTGACGCCATGATTGCCGGCAAACACGGCGACCAGCGGACGGTTGATCTGCGGCGTGCGCTTGCCGGTCCATGCGGCAAGCCATGCCACGATCTCTTCCATGCGGCCGAGAGAACCGGCAGGCTTGGTCAGTGTCGCCTCACGCTCGCGAACCGCCCTTTCCGCCCCCAGGTCGGGACCCGGCAGATTTCGGATCAGTTCTCGGAAATCGTCGAAAGGCAGGCCGCTGGCGCTCATAGGTTCAGTCCAATCAATCATGGGAGGTGTAAATTCGTTGGGCTCGTCCTATAAGCACTGACGCGAATTTTCAAATCACCTCTTTGAGCTGAAGCAATATTGAGGCGAATTATCGCGAGAACGCCGCTCGGGAAACAAGGTGGAACAGTCACTTGCAGCGAAATAGTCTCATTGGCGATATGATCCGGTGCCTGGGCTTCCTGAGCCGCCTGCCGCTGCCGCGAAGCTGGTTCCGGAATGGCGATGATTCGCTGCCGCGCAATGCCCGCGCCTTTCCGCTCGCAGGTGCGGTTCTGGGCCTGCTGGCCGGTGCTGTGCTTTTCATGGCCGACAGATTGAACCTCCCGCCCCTTGCCTGCGCGCTGCTTGCCATTGGGGCGCTGGCGGCAATGACCGGCGCGCTGCATGAAGACGGCCTCGGCGACACCGCCGACGGTTTTTTCGGAGCGTCTTCCCCCGATCGCCGGCTGGACATCATGAAGGATTCCCGCATCGGAACGTTCGCCGCGCTGACGCTGATCGTCTTTGTCGGCCTCAAAGTCGCCCTGCTGATGGCGATCATCGACCGTGCGGGCGCAGGCCATGCGGTGCTTGCGCTGATCGGCTGCGAAGCGGCAAGCCGCGCGGGCCTGCTGGCATTCTGGCACGCCCTGCCCTCGGCGCGTCCCGGCGGGCTTTCCGACAGCGTCGGCCAGCCGCAATGGGAAACCGTCGTCTGCGGTTTCGGGATCGGACTGGCCATCCTTGTCGTCACACTCCTGCCAGCGGGCGGTCTTCTCGCGCTCATCGATGCGCTGGTGCTGGTGACAGTTCTGCTGTTCGGCTTTGCCCGGCTTTGCATGGCAAAAATCGGCGGACAGACGGGCGATACTCTGGGGGCGGCGCAGCAGATCAGTGCCCTTGCGGTTCTCGCCGGGCTTGTCATGGCGCTGTGACGCAACCACATTGCATCCATGGACACGACAACCATCGCATCCCCGTGCATCCTTGTCTGCACGATCGATCCGGAAACCGGCTTCTGCCTCGGCTGCGCGCGGACGCTGGATGAAATCGCACGCTGGTCCAGCATGGATGCGGACGAGCGATCGGCCGTGTGGGCGCTTCTCGCCGACCGGCATGAAATCATTGTTGAAAAGAGAATTGGCTGATGGGGCGTTTTTTCTGGCTCATTATTGCAGCGCTTGCGATTGTCGTCCTGCTGCTGATGTCGAACAATGACAGCGGCGCGACGCTGGGCGTGGACAATGACATGTTTGCCCGCGCGGCCTATCTCGGCATATGGGGCGTCGTTCTTGCCGCCGGCCTGCTCGGCTCCGGCATCAGGCTGACCGACTTTGCGCGCAACATGGCCATGTGGGCCGTGATCATTCTCGGCCTCGTTGCAGGCTATCAATATCGCTATGAATTGCAGGACGTCGCAAGCCGCGTCACAGCCGGGCTGATCCCCGGAAGCCCGATTTCAGGCCGCAATGCCGATGGCACCCTGACCGTCACGCTTGCCAAGGCGGCGAACGGTCATTTCGAGGTCAATGGGCGCGTGAACGGCGCCCGCGTTCATTTTCTCGTCGATACCGGCGCATCCTCGGTCGTCCTGTCACAGCAGGATGCCGAGCGCGCAGGCATAGACACCGCCTCGCTCGACTATTCCGTTCCGATCATGACCGCCAATGGCACGGCACGGGCCGCCACCATCACCCTCGCCACCTTGCAGATCGGCGATATTGAACGCCAGAATGTGCGCGCCATGGTGACGAAGGAAGGCCTGATGACCGGCAGCCTGCTCGGCATGAATTTTCTGCAAACGCTCCGCGGCTTCACCGTGCGCGGCGACCAGCTTATTCTGATTGATTAGAGCGCCGATCTGATCGAAGCAGGATAAGAAATCAGTCCAGTGGACTGATTTCCCTGCGTAGGCGCTTCCCACTTTTCGGGATGCGCTCTATTTCTTTGTTTTGACGCGCATCTTATCCGATCGAAGCAGGATAAGAAATCAGTCCAGTGGACTGATTTCCCTGCGTAGGCGCTTCGCACTTTTCGGGATGCGCTCTAAGCAGCCTCTGCCGCCGCTTCTGTCACAACGGCATAGGCCTCACGCAGCACGTCGCTCGTCGCGCCCGGTCTGGTGGCATCCGTCGAAAGCATCTGCCGCCAGCGCCGCGCGCCCGGCTGGCCGGTAAAGAGCCCGACCATATGGCGGCTCACATGCGAAAGCCTGCCGCCTGCCGCAATGTGGCGATCACTATAAGCGCACATGGCGTCAATGATATCGGCCATCGAAGTATCCGCCGGTTCGCCGCCATAAAGGCGCGCATCCACCTCCGCCAGAATCTCCGGATTATGATAGGCGGCGCGACCGAGCATGACCGCATCGACCTTGCGCAAATGCATCCCGGCTTCATCGAGCGTATTGATCCCGCCGTTGATGCCGACGAAAACATCGCCGAGCCGCTCCTTGAGCCGATAGACGCGATCATAATCGAGCGGCGGAATCTCGCGGTTTTCCTTGGGCGACAATCCTTTCAGCCAGGCCTTGCGGGCGTGGACCCAAAGCGCATCGGCGCCAGCGGCAAGCGTCATATCGGCCAGGGTGTCGAGCGCCGTTTCCACATCCTGATCGTCAACGCCGATACGGCATTTGACGGTAACGGGCACGCAAACGGCTTCCTTCATGGCTGAAACGCAACGCGCCACGACATCCGGTGTCTGCATGAGACAGGCTCCGAATGTGCCGGACTGCACGCGGTCCGACGGGCAGCCGACATTGAGATTGATTTCATCATAGCCGTAATCGGCGCCGATCCTGGCTGCCTCTTTCAGCTTCGCCGGGTCGGAACCGCCAAGCTGTAACGCCACCGGATGTTCCGCCGCATCGAAACCCAGCAACCGGTCACGCGGCCCGTGGATGATGGCATCCGCCACCACCATTTCAGTGTAGAGCAATGCGCGTCCGGAAAAGAGCCGGTGAAAATAGCGGCAATGCCTGTCCGACCAGTCGATCATGGGCGCAACGGCAAAGCGAACATCAGGATAGTTACAGGTTTTTGATTTTATTTCAGTCATTTATACGACAATCCTGAGAATGCGGTCCAGCCGCAATCAACGCTTTCGACATGTGTTCACATTCGGATGGGTGCCAAAAGCCACAATTGATCGAAATGTTCAAGTTTTGCCATTATTGCGGCCGCCTGCGCTCAATATAGTGAACGAACGCGAATTTTCATACCCGATGCAACAAGTCTGGGTGCACGATACTGTCTTCTCGCCAAATAGGCACTATGATCGCGTGCGGTAGCATTCTTCCGATTCTCATCTGCGCAATTCAAGGACATTCGGCGTGACCTCCTTTTCCCCCTTCGGCAAATCATTCGATGCGTTTCTGTTCGACATGGACGGCACGATATTGAGTTCCATCGAAGCGACCGAGCGGGTGTGGAGCGAATGGGCGATACGCCACGGCATCGATCCGGTCACGTTTCTGCCGACCATTCACGGCGTCCGGGCAGTCGAAACGGTGCGCCGCCTGGCGCTACCGGGCGTGGATCCAATCCGCGAGGCGGAAATATTGCTCCAGGCCGAGATGGCCGATCTGGACGGGATCGCCCCCATCGACGGCGCTTATGACTTTCTCAGTTCACTGCCTGAAGACCGTTGGGCGATCGTCACGTCAGCCCCGCTTGAACTGGCGATGCGCCGCGTTGCAGCGGCAGGACTTCCGATGCCGAAGACCATCGTTTCCGCCGAAGATGTGGAGCGCGGCAAGCCCAGCCCCGAATGTTTCCAGCTTGGCGCCAGAAGGCTTGGCTTCGATCCGCACAACTGCCTTGTGTTCGAGGATGCGCCAGCCGGTATCGTTGCGGGAGAAACCGCAGGCGCCAGCGTGGTCGTGGTGACGGCGACGCATCCGCATTCGCCGGAAACATCCCATCTCAGCATCGAAAGCTATCGCTATCTCCAGCTCGATATTCTGGATAACGGCAGGCTGGCGCTGGAACCGACCACGCCAATCGCTGTGGGTTAGATGACCCGCCGTCCTTCCCGCCAGACGGTGCGGATGATCGGAACATGGTCGGCGATCTGCACCCGGACCACATCGGCCCGCTTGCCCTGGACGATCTCGCCGCGATCCTCCAGCCCGACGGCCTGAGCCGGGTTGGCGGAAACCAGACGAATGGCTTGCGGCAGCGAGATATTGTCGACAACATCGGCGAGAAAGAACGCCGACTGCATCATGCTGGCCGGGATATAATCCGACGATATGATGTCGAGATGTCCGGCTTCGGCCAGCTCGCGCGCGGAAACATTTCCCGAATGCGAGCCGCCGCGCACGACATTCGGCGCGCCCATCAGCACCGACATGCCAGCGCCCTTCGACGCCTTCGCAGCCATGTGCGTCGTGGGAAATTCGGCAACGCGTATGCCCTGCGCCTGCGCTTGCGCGACATGGTCCGCCGTCGCATCGTCATGGCTTGCCAGAATGACCCCGCGCCGGTGGCAGAGG
Source organism: Brucella anthropi (assembly GCF_046630315.1). Taxonomy (GTDB): domain Bacteria; phylum Pseudomonadota; class Alphaproteobacteria; order Rhizobiales; family Rhizobiaceae; genus Brucella; species Brucella anthropi_A. Next base: position 74,577 of record NZ_LQBD01000005.1, read on the forward strand.
TCAGCAATCGCCTTGCGGTTGGGGGCGGAATATTGCCGGGACTGCCCGATACGCTTCTCGCAATAGAGCCGAAACTCTTCTTCCGAAAATTTCAGCTTGCGGATGAAGTAGGTCTTGTAGGTTTCGATATCCGTGAACTGACGCTGCCCCGGCGCGTGATCCATCAGCGATACCAGCCTGACCAGCGCCTGATTGCCGAACTGCTCGAAGGCCGGAAGGCAGTCCGGCGCCGAAACCTCGCAGCGCAAATGCAGGAAATGATCGGCACGCAGGCGGCCCGCATCGCGGCCCTCGGCGATTGCCGCCGACAGCTTGCGCATATCATCGATACCCGTTTCGGCTTCGTCATCGAAGCCGATGCGCAGGGCATCGAATACGGTCGTGATGCCGGAGGCGGCAATCTGGGCGTCATGCGCCTGCACGGCGGCAATCGGGTTCCAGCGCACTTTCGGACGCGGCGCATAGTGCCCTTCGAGATGATCCGTGTGGAGTTCGACCAGTCCCGGCGTGAGAAAGTCGCCCTCCATATCCTCACCGATACCGGATGCGCCGGCGGAAATATCGGCGATCCTGCCATCCACGAATTGCAGGGAACCGAGAATCACATCGTCGGAAAGCACGATGCGGGCATTGCGCAAAACCGTTTCATTTGCCATTGCCTACGGCCTCCCAACCGCTCGCGAGGCCCGCGCCGATGCAACCTTGCCGCCGGTCAGAGGATGCAGCGAATGTATTTCGAAAGGTGCCCCTTTCTCAGCTTCCACGAACAGAGCGAGATTCGCAACCTCCACGGCATCGTCCAGAACCGGCGTGAAGAAATCGTCCAGCGTCCGCTCCACATGGGCGCGATCCTTTTCGGCCACCGGGCCGGTCAGGGTCATATGAAAGCGGAACTCCTCGAAAACGTAAGGATATCCCCAGCGCTCGATATTATGGCGCTGCGCATCGCTGAGCCGTTCCGGCCGACGCCTGGCAATTTCAGCCTCGTTCAGAGGTGCGCGAAACCGGTCGAAGGCAACCACAACATCATTGGCCAGCTGGTTCAGTTCGGCAACCGGCTCTTCCGGCACGAGCGCGAAGAACGGGCCGATCGCGTGCAGCATCAGGCGGGGAATGGTGACGGGCGACGCCGACGATGTGAAATGAATCAGGGCCGAAAGCAGATCGTTTTCGGTGAGCCCTTCCGCCAGACGGAACGGTGCCTTCATCGTCGCATGAAAACCGTAGCGGCGCGGCTCTTCGGTCAAGCGAACGATTTCATCGCTCGGCAGAGAGCGGATCGCGGGCATCTTGACCGGCTCACCGCTGAACGCATTGCGTCCGAGCCAGTTTGCGGCAACCTTCAAAAGCGCATCATTGGATGGCGGCGTGAAATAAATCGCATAACGCATGTCAAAATCCTTGGGCGAGCTTCGCGAGCAGCGTCAGCGAAACTCCACTATATCAACGAGAGCATTTCCCGATTCCGGGGACGATGCGTTCGGCAGATGCTTACACAATGAATGTGGCAAGTCGATAAAGCTGAAATGACCCTACCGGCAAAATGCGGACAAACCAATTTTACATGGGCGAAAATTAGTATAGGCGTTAGCCGCATTGGAAGTGAGGAGAGGAATATGGGCGGATTTGCGTCTATCGGCGAATGCATGATCGAGCTTTCAGGCAATGAAGGCGATCAATGGCGCATGGGTTTTGCGGGCGATACGCTGAATACGGCCTGGTACATGCGCGCCTTGACGGAAAAATCCTACCCCGTGGAATATGTCACGGCCTTTGGCGAAGACAGTTTTTCCCAGAAACAGCGCGTGTTTCTGACGTCGAACGGGATCGGCATTGCTCATAGCCCCATTATCGGCGGGCTGCATCCGGGGCTTTACGCGATCACGCTCAACGGTGCCGAGCGCTCCTTCACCTATTGGCGCAGCGACGCCGCCGCAAGGCGTCTTGCCAGCGACCGCAAAGCCCTGGAGAAAAGCCTCAACGGCCGCGACATCATCTATTTTTCGGGCATTTCGATCGCCATTATCCTGCCCGAGCATCGCGAGACGTTCTTCGATGTCCTGCGCGAATGCCGCGCCGCCGGATCGCTTGTCGCCTTCGACCCGAATTTCCGCCACCAGCTCTGGCCCGACCGCACAATCGCGCAAGCGGTCATCAGCGAAGCCATGCGCATCGCCGATATTGCCCTGCCCACATTTCCCGATGAACAGGCGCTCTTTGGCGACAAGGACGCCAGCGCCTGTGCTGACCGCCTTGCCGCGCTCGGCGTGAAGGAGGTCGTCGTGAAGGACGGCACGCAACCCGCGCTCGTCGTCACCGGCAATGAAAGGGTGCAGGTACCCTCGGTCGTCGCGCAGGCCGTCGACACCACCGGCGCCGGCGACAGCTTCAACGGCGCCTATCTGGCCGCGCGCCTCGCCGGATTGCCGCCGGTGGAAGCGGCCCGCAAGGCGCATCGGGTTGCGGCGCGCGTGGTCGAGATTCGCGGCGCGCTCGCTCCGATGGAAACCGCGCGCGCCGCTTTTGCGGATTGATCAAAGCATGTCTCCCCAAAACCGGTTCCCACTTTTGGGAGACATGCATTAAAGCGTCTCGCGCGAGAAGCTGAAATGGCTGGTCTGGGCGTATATTTCGCCCGGACGCAAGATTGCCTGCGGGAAATAGGGATATTCCAGCGATCCCGGCCATATCTGCGGTTCAAGACAGAAGCCCGCATGTTTGCCATAGGGCTTGCCCGTCAGGCCGATGCAATCATTGGCCATGGTGTTGCCGGCATAGAACTGCACACCCGGCTCCGTCGTCGCAATATCGAGGCGGATGCCGGAGCGCGCACCCCTGACCGACGCGCAGGGGCGGAGCGGTCCACGGGCCGCCGCCAGGCAGAAATTGTTGTCATATTGAAGCTGAACGCCCTTTTCCTCAAAGCGAATCGGGCGAAACTCCCGGAAATCATATGGCGTCCCCCTGACCGGCAGAACCCGCCCGTCGGGAATGAGGGCATCGTCGACCGGCAAATAGGCGTCCGCATCGATCCTGAGCCGATGATCGAGAATATCGCCCTCGCCGCCATCGTCGAGATTGAAATAGCTGTGGTGCAGCAGGTTGCAGATGGTGGGCTTGTCGGTCACGGCCTCCAGCCGCACGATCAGCGCCCCCTCCTCATTGAGCATATAGGTGCAGCTGACATTCAGATTGCCGGGAAAACCCATCTCGCCATCCGCGGCCATCGTTGCCAGCGTGACGAAATCCGGGCCGGTGCCGGTTATCGTCCAGACGCGGTTGCCAAGCCCCCTGCTGCCGCCATGCAGATTATGCCGACCCTGGAAATTCGGCTCCACCGTATAGGTCGTTCCGTCCAGATCGAACCGGGCATTGCGGATGCGGTTGGCCGAGCGACCGGCAATCGCGCCCAGATGCGGGGAATGGGCGGGATAATCGGCAAAATCGCGATAGCCGATCACCAGCGGGGCCGCATGGCCCTCCATGCGCAGGTCCTGAATGGCCGCGCCCCAGCTCAGGATCCTGGCTGTCAACGGGCCGTTGGAGATCGTGAGCCGGTGAACCGCCTGCCCGTCCGGTGCATATCCAAAGATTTCCGAATTCAATTTCGCCCGCCTGTAACCGATGCTGCGATGAGACCTCCATGAAGCCGCATCCATGGACGCGACGCAAGACATATCATCGTTGAAATGCTGATTTTAACCTCATTCGGATTCAGCGTGCAAACAAGTATTTTTCCCACTATCTTCTTGCACTGGACAGATGAGAAACTGTTCAAATAAGTATGAGCAATTTTTATTACTAAATTAGAGGCATTTAAATGAAAACAAATTTCCAGAAAGTCATGCCTTATATTTTCAGCGAAGAAGGCGGATATGTCGACAATCCCGCCGATCCGGGCGGGGCAACCAATATGGGAATCACCATTGCAACCCTGTCGGCATGGGAGGGGCGCCAGGTATCGCCCGACGATGTCAAGGAAATGCCCCGCGCCACCGCGACCCAGATCTATCGGGCGGAATTCTGGGACAAGATCGACGGGGACGACCTGCCTTCCGGCGTCGACTATGCCGTCTTCGATTTTTCGGTCAATTCAGGCCCCGGACGCGCGGCAAAAGCCCTGCAGGCTGTTCTGGGCATGCCGGAGGACGGCGTCATCGGAGCGCAGACCGTTGCGGCGGCGAACATGCGCTCGCCGGACGATATCATCAATGCGCTGTGCGATGCGCGCGCCGCGTGGCTGGAGGGCCTGGCCACGGCGTCGACTTTCGGGAAAGGCTGGCTCGCCCGTGTCGAGCGGGTGCGGGCGCGCGCGCTGGCGCTGGCCGCCAATCCGCCGGTTGCCCAGCCGTCGCAGGCGGTGGGCGATGTCGCGCCCAAGGCCCGGCAGGCCGACATGGCCTTCACATCGGCCTTGAAGCACCCGGAAGCATTGGGAACAATGGGCAGCGTCGCCTCCGGTCTTGCCGCCATCGCCTCGGGAAACGGCCCGGTGCAATATGCGCTCGCGATCGTGATGGTGGCTTGTGCCGCCGTGGGGCTCTGGTACTTTGTCAGGCGTGTCAGGAACGAGCCGTAGAATGCAGCCCTGATAACCAGGTTTTGAGAATATTTCCAAAACCGGCATTTGCCTTTATGTTGCGCTTCGCATGTTGTGCGGCTTATATGCGCTTTTGAAAGCTCGGTGGCTATGAAAGTAATATGACTTTCCCTGCCACCGGAAAAACGCTACAGCATCGGCCCAAAAATCGGAATCGATTTTTGGAAGGCACGATGCGTAGGTTCAATAGGCTGAAGCGACCCTTGTGCGTCCAAATGGACGCACAAGGGTCGCTTCAGCCACGCGCAAACAGTCAAATGCGTGCCAACCGTGGCAACGCCCGTGAATAAAGGAATCGAAACTTGTCCTCTACTTTTGACAAAGTCGCCGACATCATCGCCGAGACCAGTGAAATCGACCGTGACACCATCACGCCGGAAAGCCACACCATCGATGATCTCGGCATCGACAGCCTCGACTTCCTCGACATCGTTTTCGCCATCGACAAGGCTTTCGGCATCAAGATCCCGCTTGAACAGTGGACGCAGGAAGTGAACGAGGGCAAGGTTCCGACGGAAGAATATTTCGTTCTCAAGAACCTCTGCGCCAAGATCGACGAACTGGTCGCAGCCAAGAAGGGCTGATAGCGCGCATTAAAGCGGCGAGAGCATTTCCTGCCAAAGCGTGAGACGGTTTTGCGTTCGGGAATGCCTCTGGAAAATTGGGGTGAACAGCAGTGTTCGCCCTGATTCCGTTTCTGGAGCAGTGTCAGCATCGACGGACGAACGGGACCCATGCAGAACAACAAAGTCGTCATAACCGGCATCGGCATCATTTCCTCGCTTGGCGAAGGCGTGGACGCACATTGGGATGCTTTCTCGACAGCCGGCACGCAGCCGCGCCTCGAAAAGCAAGCTTTTGCGCCCTACACCGTTCACCCGCTGGGCGAGGTGGACTGGAGCCTGCAAATTCCAAAGCGCGGCGATCAGCGCCAGATGGAAACCTGGCAGCGCCTCGGCACCTATGCCGCGGGCCTTGCCCTGCAGGATGCGGGCATGAAGGACGACGAGGCGCTGTGCGCGACCATGGATATGGTCGTCGGTGCCGGCGGCGGCGAGCGCGACATCACCGTCGACATGCAGATTCTCGATGAAGGACGCCAGTTCGCAGATCAGGACAGCAATCGCGGCGTGATGCTCAATCAGAAGCTTTCCACCGAACTGCGCCCGACGCTCTTTCTGGCCCAGCTTTCCAATCTTCTGGCCGGCAATATTTCCATCGTTCACAAGGTCACAGGCTCGTCCCGCACCTTCATGGGCGAGGAAGGCTCCGGCATTTCGGCCATCGAAACCGCCGCGGCCCGCATCCGCACCGGCCAGAGCACCCATGCGCTTGTCGGCGGTTCCTATAATTGCGAACATTTCGACATGATTCTCGGCCATGAGCTTGGCGGCCTGCTCAAGCATGACGGCTGGGCGTCGCTCTGGAGCCGCGACGGCTCGGCCGGCGGCGGCATGATTTCCGGCTCCGGCGGCGTATTCCTTGTTCTGGAAAGCGCGGATCATGCGCAAAAGCGCGGCGCCCGCGCCTATGCGCGGATTGCCGATATCGCAAGCGCGCAGATTCGCCGCAGCGATGCCGACCTCGAAAAAACCGTGCGCGACCTCGTGCTTGCCGCCAATGGCGGCGAAAATCCGGCCTATGTGGTTTCCGGCGCATCGGGCGCGCATGCGGCGACCGCTGCCGAAAAGGCGGCGCTCGACGGTGTTTCGGCTGCCTATCGCGGCATTAGCGGCCTGACCGGCCATCTGCGTGAAGCGCAGTTTCCGCTGGCGCTGGCGCTGGGCGCGGTTTGCGTCTGGAAAGGCGAAGCCTTCGCGCCGCTCGATGCCGCCGAACAGCCTGTCGGCGGCGCGGTCAGCGAAGCCATTGTCACCACCGTCGGGGCAACCCGCGCCGAAGGCGCCGCAAAGCTGGTGAGAGCATAAGATGACGAAATATACAGACCATCTCGGCCGTCCCATCGTCGCCATCACCGGCGCAGGCGTCGTTTCCTCGCTCGGACAGGGCAAGGACGACAACTGGGCAGCGCTGACCGGCGGAAAATCAGGCATCCACACGATCACCCGTTTTCCGACCGAGAACCTGAATACACGCTTTTCCGGCACGGTGGATTTTCTGGCCGAAAGCGACATCGGCGCATCTGCCCTTTCGGAAGCCCTGGCGCGGCTTGCCGGTGAGGAAGCGCTTGCCCAGTCCGGCCTTTCCGTGACCGATTTCGGCGGGCCGCTCTTTCTTGCCGCGCCGCCGGTCGAACTGGACTGGAAAAGCCGTTTCGCGCTCGATGCCAGCGTCAAGGACCAGGGCCCGGCAAGCTATCAGCTTCTGCTGGAAGCCTGCCGCCGCGCGCGTCAGGATGCGCTCTTCAACACCACGCAGTTCGGTTATATCGCCGAGCGCCTTTCGGAAGCTTTCGGCACGCGCGGCCTGCCGATCACGCTTTCCACCGCCTGCGCTTCCGGCGCAACCGCGATCCAGCTCGGCGTGGAAGCCATTCGCCGCGGCGAAAGCGACCGTGTGCTGTCCATCGGCACCGACGGTTCGGTTTCGGCGGAAGCGCTGATCCGCTTCTCGCTCCTCTCCGCCCTTTCCACCCAGAACGACAAGCCTGAAAAAGCATCCAAGCCGTTCTCCAAGGATCGCGACGGTTTCGCCATGGCGGAAGGTTCCGGCGCGCTCGTCATGGAATCGCTTGAGAGCGCCGTTGCGCGCGGCGCGAAAGTGCTGGGCATTCTGGCCGGTTGCGGCGAAAAGGCCGACGATTTCCACCGCACCCGCTCCAAGCCGGACGCCTCGCCCGCCATCGGCACGGTGCGCGCCGCCCTTGCGGATGCGGGTCTGACCGAAGACCAGATTTCCTACATCAACGCCCACGGCACCTCGACGCCGGAAAACGACAAGATGGAATATCTGGCGCTTTCGACCGTCTTCGGCGACAAGCTTGCCTCCATCCCGGTTTCCTCCAACAAGTCGATGATCGGCCATACGCTGACCGCGGCCGGCGCCATCGAAGCGGTGTTCTCGCTGCTCACGATCCAGACCGGCACGCTGCCGCCGACCATCAATTACGACAATCCGGACCCGGCCATTCCGCTCGATGTCGTGCCGAATGTGAAGCGTGAAGCGACGGTTTCCGCCGTGCTTTCCAACTCCTTCGGCTTCGGCGGACAGAATACGAGCCTTGTTTTGGCGGCAAATCCGAATTAATCGGTCCGGCAAATACGAATTTTCCCATGATCCCGGACGGTTCGCCGTTTCCGGGATTATGTCTTGAAAAGGATACCTTCATGCGCGCCTTGCAGCTTCTCGATGATCGCCGCCTCGAAATCACCGATATCACACCGCCCCCTGCCCCCGGCATCCGCGAGGTGACGGTGAAGATCAAGGCCGTTGCGCTCAACCATATCGACGTGTGGGGCTGGCGCGGCATGGCCTTTGCCAAGCGCAAGATGCCGCTCGTCATCGGCGCGGAAGCGTCGGGTATCGTCGATGCAGTCGGCCCCGGTGTTTCCAGCCTCCTGCCCGGCCAGCTCGTTTCGATCTATGGCGCGCGCACCTGCGGGCTTTGCCGCGCCTGCCGCGAAGGCCGCGACAATCTTTGCGAACATGTGGGCGGCGTGCATGGCTTCCATCTGGACGGCTTTGCCTGCGAGGCGGTCAACCTTCCGGCCCGCCTGCTGGTTCCCGCCCCTCCCGGCGTGGATGCCATTGGTGCCGCGGTCGCTCCCGTCACATTCGGCACGGTGGAACATATGCTGTTCGACAATGCCAAGCTTGAACCCGGCGAAACCGTGCTGGTACAGGCCGGCGGCTCCGGCATCGGCACGGCGGCGATCCAGCTTGCCAAGAAGATGGGCTGCACGGTCATCACCACGGTCGGCTCCGACGACAAGATCGAGAAAGCCAAGGCTCTTGGCGCCGATCACGTCATCAACTATCGCGAAGACCGCTTTGAAGGTGTGGTGCGCAAGCTGACCAGGAAGAAGGGCGTCGATGTCGTCTTCGAGCATGTGGGCGCGGATACCTGGGCAGGCTCCATGCTCTGCATGAAGCGCGGCGCGCGTCTCGTCACCTGCGGCTCGACCTCGGGCGTTTCCACCAACATGAACCTGATGCAGCTCTTCCAGCAGCAATTGAAGATTTTCGGCTCCTTCGGCTGCCGCATGGAAAACATGGCCGACGCCATGCAGAAAATGGCGCGCGGGATCGTGCATCCGGTCATCGATACCGTGGTCGGCTTCAACGATATCGACACGGCGCTGAAGCGCATGGAAGGCCGCGACGTCTTCGGCAAGATCATTCTTGAGATCGACTGAGCCTGTCACGTCCATGATGTTCAAGCTGAAACTTCTGCTCTTCCGCTGGTCGCGCAAGCTGAAGCAATTCAATTATTGGCTCTGGGCGCAGGCCGTTTTTGTGCTGCTCGGGTTTCTGCGCCTGTTCCCGGCGAAAGCGGCAATCAGCTTTTCGGCCAGGGTGGCCCGTCTCGTCGGGCCGCTGACGCCGCGCCACAGGGTTGCAACCGACAATCTGCGCAAAGCCTATCCGGAAAAGAGCGAAGCCGAAATCGAGCATATCGCCCGCGAAATGTGGGATTCGATGGCGCGCCTTTTCGCGGAATATATCTTTCTCGACGCGGTCTTCGATTTCGATCCCCATGCCGCCACACCGGGACTGGTCGAGGTGGAAGGCATTCCGATTTTCGAGCGCCTGCGCGACGAGAAAAAGCCGCATATCTTCTTTACCGCCCATACCGGCAATTTCGAGCTTCTGCCGATCTGCGCCGCCACTTTCGGCCTCAATGTCACGGCGCTGTTCCGCCCGCCCAACAATCCCTATATCGCCAACAAGGTCTTGAAGGCGCGCCGCACGAATATGGGTCATCTGGTGCCGTCGAAGGCCGGTGCGGCCTGGGCGCTTGCGGGCATCCTGGGCGATGGCGGCAATGTCGGCATGCTGGTGGACCAGAAGTTTTCGCGCGGCATCCCCTCCACATTCTTCGATCGCCCGGTGAAGACCAATCCGCTGCTTGCCAAGCTGGCGCGGCAATATGATTGCGATGTCTATCCCGCGCGCTGCATCCGCCTGCCCGGCGGGCGCTATCGTCTGGAACTCTACGAGCGCATGGAACTGCCGCGCGACGAGACCGGCCAGATCGACATCGCGGCCACCGCGCAGCTGCTCAACGACACGGTCGAGCAATGGGTGCGCGAATATCCCGGCCAATGGATGTGGTTCCACAAGCGCTGGGGATAGGATTTTTGCCGTTCCTGTGATACGGGCAAGGCTCTCTGCCCAAGAGGCCGCCAAGGAGACAAACATGCGCCCCATCGCCATTGCCCCATCCATTCTTTCCGCCGATTTCGCGCGTCTTGGCGAAGAAGTCGACGCCGTGCTGGAAGCCGGCGCCGACTGGATTCACATCGACGTCATGGATGGGCATTTCGTGCCCAACATCACCTTCGGCCCGCAGGTGGTGAAGGCCATCCGCCCGCGCACCAAGGCGTTTTTCGATACGCATCTGATGATTGCGCCCTGCGATCCCTATCTGGAGCCTTTCGCGGATGCGGGCTGCGATCTCATCACCGTCCATGCGGAAGCAGGCCCGCACACGCACCGCTCGCTGCAATCGATCCGCGCGCTTGGCAAGAAGGCCGGTCTTGCGCTGAACCCGGCCACGCCCGCCGAGGCGCTGACGAATGTTATCGAAGATGTCGACCTCGTCCTCGTCATGACGGTCAATCCGGGTTTCGGCGGCCAGAAGTTCATCACGCCGATGCTGGACAAGATCAGGCGCGTGCGCGAAATGATCGGCGACCGCCCTATCGACATTGAAGTGGATGGCGGCATCACGCCCGAAACCGCAGGCCCGGTCGTTGCCGCCGGCGCCAATATTCTGGTAGCCGGTTCGGCTGTCTACAAGGGCAATTCGGTCGCAAGCTACCGCGCCAATATCGACGCCATTCGTGCCGCGGCCGAAGCCGCGCGCAATCGTTAAACCCACACTTTCTACAGGATGCACCCATGATCCCGCGCTATTCCCGGCCAGAAATGGTCGCCATCTGGTCGCCCGAAACCAAGTTCCGCATCTGGTTCGAGATCGAAGCCTATGCCTGCGAGGCGCTGGCTGAACTGGGCGTCATCCCGAAGGACGCGGCCAAAACCATATGGGAAAAGGGCAGCGCGGCGAAATTCGACGTCGCCCGCATCGACGAGATCGAAGCCGTCACCAAGCATGACGTGATCGCATTCCTGACGCATCTGGCCGAATTCATCGGCCCGGACAGCCGTTTCGTCCATCAGGGCATGACCTCATCGGACGTGCTCGACACCACGCTCAATGTCCAGCTCGTGCGGGCCGCCGACCTGCTGCTTGCCGACATGGACCGCGTGCTGGAAGCCCTGAAGAAGCGCGCCTTCGAGCACAAGGACACGGTGCGCATCGGCCGCAGCCACGGCATTCATGCCGAACCGACCACGATGGGCCTCACCTTCGCACGTTTCTATGCCGAAATGTCGCGAAACCGCGCCCGTCTCGTGGCCGCGCGGGCGGAAATCGCCACCGGCGCGATTTCCGGTGCTGTCGGCACCTTTGCCAATATCGACCCGCGCGTCGAGGAATATGTCTGCGCAAGGCTCGGCCTTGAAGCAGAGCCGGTTTCGACGCAGGTGATCCCGCGCGACCGCCACGCCATGTTCTTCGCAACGCTCGGCGTCATCGCCTCCTCGATGGAAAACATCGCCATCGAAATCCGCCACATGCAGCGCACGGAAGTTCTGGAAGCGGAAGAATTCTTCTCGCCGGGCCAGAAGGGTTCGTCGGCCATGCCGCACAAGCGCAATCCGGTGCTGACCGAAAACCTGACCGGCCTTGCCCGTCTGGTGCGCATGTCGGTCACGCCCGCGATGGAAAACGTGGCTCTCTGGCACGAACGCGATATTTCGCATTCGAGCGTCGAACGCGCGATTGGCCCGGACACGACCATCACGCTCGATTTCGCGCTCAATCGTTTGGCCGGCGTTATTGAAAAGCTGGTGATCTACCCGGACAACATGCTGAAAAACATGAACAAGTTCCGTGGCCTGGTGCATTCGCAGCGCGTGCTGCTGGCACTGACGCAGGCCGGTGTGTCGCGCGAGGACGCCTATCGTCTCGTGCAGCGCAACGCCATGAAGGTCTGGGAACAGGGTGCGGATTTCCTCGAAGAATTGCTGGCTGACGCGGAAGTGCGCGCCGCACTGTCCGAGGAGCAGATCCGCGAGAAGTTCGATCTCGGCTACCACACGAAGCATGTAGACACCATTTTCAAGCGCGTCTTCGGCTAGGGGATTTCGGCTCTGGCGGGCTGCAAATGGCGTTTTGAGTTTTGCAGTCGCATAATCTGATCCGAAAAGTCTGCAACTTTTCGGGATGATGCGAAGCTTCCGGTGCTCACGTCGTTTTCTCTGACGCATAGCCTTATCCGAAAAGTCTGCAACTTTTCGGGGCTATGCTTGGGAGTACGCTCCGCTCCGGTTCTCGAAATCCACCATTTTCGCCACGCCATAACCAAAATCTGCGCCGTGCCCTTCATGCGCTCATAAATTGAATCCGGAAAAAGCCCCATGTTTATGAAAACATGGGGCTTTTCACATTCTGTAAGATCGGCTGGTTTACGCCTTGGTCCTGATCGTATTGACCACATTGCCCCACGGATCGACAAAAGTGCTGTCGTTGCCGCCGCGCGTATCCTCAAGCTCGACCCAGCCAAGGCCGGTGCGATCCATGTCGCGCTTGCCAGCGCCAGCGCTCTGCCAGGCATTGGCAGCAATATGGTGGTGGTAGCGCCCGGTGGACATGAAAACCGCCCGATCGCCATAGGTCTGAACGGTTTCGAGGCCGAGTTCATTGTGCCAGAAGGTTTCGGCCTCCTGCGCATTGCCGACACGCAGATGCACATGGCCAACCACCGTATTTTGCGGCGCGCCATCCCACTCTCCGCCCTCGCGCTTGATCACATCGAGCAGATTGCCGACATCGAGCGGATCGGTGCTCATCGCCACGCGATCGTCATTCCACTGCCATTGGTCATGCGGACGGTCGGCATAGATTTCAATGCCGTTGCCTTCCGGGTCGGTCAGATAGATCGCTTCGCTGACCTTGTGGTCCGACGCACCGCTGACCGGCAATTGCTTGTCGATGGCGCGGCGCGACCAGCGCGCCAGGTCGCCCCGCGTCGGCAGCAGGAAAGCCGTGTGATAAAGGCCGGCGCTGCGCGGATCGTCGGGCTTGGCGGCGGAAAACTGTTCGATTTCCATCAGTTCGCGGTCGCCCGCGCCCAGCACGATCGATGCGCCGCGGCGCGCCATCTCGCGCAGGCCCACCACATCGCGATAATATTCGGCAAGTGTTTCCGCATCGCGCGCCCTCAGCCCCACCCGCGCCACGCGCATCGGCGTGGTCATGGCGAATGGAAGCGGAGCAACCGGGCGCCCTGTTTCGACCGCCGCCGCTTTCAGATGTTGTGTCATGTCGCTCTCCTTCGACGGCATTTGTGCGCGAGCAGGAAGAATGTTGGCCATTGCAGCAGTCCCGGCTGCGCCAAGGATATTACGTCTGCTGATTGGCATGCAACACTCTGCGCCCGTTACTATTCGAGCCTAAACATCACTATTCGAAGCATGTTTCACAAGATCGCGATCAGCGAACAGGCTGTTCATCAATCGCATGCCTTCCATGCAATGCGTGCAGCAGGCAGCGCTTGAACAAGCCGCAAAGCCTCTCTAAATGGGGGGCATGAAAGTCAAAGACGCAGATATTCTCATCATTCCCGGCTATACCAATTCCGGCCCCGATCACTGGCAGACCCGCTGGGAGAGCAAGCTCTCCACGGCGCGGCGCGTGCAGCAGGCGGAATGGTCGAAGCCCGTTCGCGAAGACTGGATCGGCGAAGTCGTCAAGGCTGCCAATGCGGCAACCAAACCCATCGTGCTTGTGGCCCATTCGCTTGGGGTCGCCACCGCCGTCCATGCCATTCCGCATATCCAGCACAAGGTCGCGGGCGCCTTTTTCGTGGCGCCTCCGGATGTTTCCAACGAGAAGATCAGGCCAAAACACCTGATGACCTTCGGTCCCTATCCGCGTGAACGCCTGCCGTTTCCAACGATAACCGTGGTCAGCCGCAACGATCCCTTTTCAAGCTTCGAGGCCGCGGAAGAGGTGGTGAAGGACTGGGGCGCCATGCTGATCGATGCGGGCGAATCCGGGCATATCAATTCCGAATCCGGGCATGGCCCGTGGCCGGAAGGATCGATGGTGTTTGCCGAGTTCATGACGCAGTTGCAGGCGCCCAAACATCATTGACCGGGCAGAGAAAAGCAAAAGGCAGGCGTCAAACCCTGCCTTTTCCTGTTTGATCAGCCGCGAACCGCTTTCGTCAGCGTTTCCGCCGCAAGGCGGATATAGCCGCCATCATTGCTGAGCGTCAGGAAGCGGAAGCCGAGCGGAATGTAGCGCTTGGCAAATTCCGGTGACGGCGAATAGATGCCTGCAATCTTGCCCGCCGCCGCGGCCTTGCGCGCAATATTGCCGACCGGCTCCACAATCGCATCGGAATGCGGGTTCGCCTCGCGTCCGTTGCTCCATGCAATCGAGAAATCCGCCGGGCCGACGAAAACACCGTCGATGCCGCGCACATCCAGAATGGCATCCAGCGCATCATAGGCGTCCCGCGTTTCGATCATGGCAAAGGCAAGCGTGTCGTGATTTGCGGTGGTCAGGTAATCGTTGGAACCCGGCGCGCCGTAATCCGCATTGGCCCGGAACACGCCCCATGACCGCTCGCCCACCGGGGGATATTTCATCGCGGCCGCAAAGCGGCGGGCATCCTCGACCGAATTGATCATCGGGGCAATGACCGCCGCAGCCCCGAAATCAAGCGCACGGCTTGCCATGTCGAAGCGCCCGACGGGCACACGCACCACCGGCGGCTTGCCCGCATTCAGGATAAGGCCAAGCGAGCGCAGCACGCTCGCCTCGTCGTGGCCGCCATGCTGCATGTCGAGCGTCACGGCATCGAAAGCGCTATGGGCGAGAATTTCGACCGTCAGGGGTTCGGGAAGCGAGGACCATGCGGAAAGCACTGTTTCCCCGGCGCGAAGGCGCGAAGACAACGACATTCGAATTTCCTTCATTGCATGAGTTCAGGGCGGAAAGGCTGTCTGCGCTCCCGCCCCGAACCATTCTCAATCCTGCTTTACCTGACGGACTGCCTCTTCCAGGAAAGCAAACATCTTTTCGCGGATCACCTCGTCCGTGACCTTGACGCCACCGGCATCCAGATCGGCGCGAATTTTGCGGAAAACATCCTCATCGCCCGCTTCTTCAAAATCGGCGGCAACGACTTCCCTGGCATAGGCATCGGCCTCCGCATCCTTCTTGCCAAGCTGGTCTGCGGCCCAAAGTCCCAGAAGCTTGTTGCGGCGTGCCTCCGCCTTGAAGCGCAGTTCCGCATCAAGCGCGAATTTCTTTTCAAAAGCGTCGCGGCGATCATCCATGCCAGTGGTCATTCATAAAGCTCCCAGACTTGCGAGTTAGACCGCATCCCGAAAAGTGTGAAACGGTTTTCGGACAAGATGCGCGTCAAAATACATAGATAGAGCGCCGATCTGATTCAATCAGATCGAAATGCGCTCCAGCAGAGATCGTCATCCGTTCTCTTGCCTAAAGCTGGCAAGGGGCGCAAGATTATACAAGGGCTTAAAGACCACTTTCTTGCGACTCATGCATAAACTTGCGTCACAAACAGCGAAAACGGGGGAACGGGCACAAAGCAGGATTGTTAAAAGCCCACAATTGCTATAGGTAGCCCGCGAGAATAGCGGCTTAGAGCCGATCACCATAAATATGGAAATCCGAGAAAAGCCATGAACCGTCGCCGCCGTATTTACGAGGGCAAGGCCAAGATTCTTTACGAAGGCCCTGAACCCGGTACGCTTGTCCAATTCTTCAAAGATGACGCAACTGCCTTCAATGCCAAGAAGCATGAAGTCATCGACGGGAAAGGCGTGCTGAACAACCGCATTTCCGAGCACATCTTCACCCAGCTCAACCGGATCGGCATTCCCACGCACTTCATCCGCCGGCTCAACATGCGTGAGCAGCTGATCAAGGAAGTGGAAATCATTCCGCTTGAAGTGGTTGTGCGCAATGTCGCGGCCGGTTCGCTGGCAAAGCGCCTCGGCCTTGAGGAAGGCACGCTGCTGCCGCGCTCGATCATCGAGTTCTATTACAAGGCCGATGCGCTCGACGACCCGATGGTGACGGAAGAGCATATCACGGCTTTCGGCTGGGCAAGCCCGCAGGAAATCGACGACATCATGGCGCTCGCCATTCGCGTCAACGATTTCCTCACCGGCCTTTTCCTCGGCATCGGCATCCAGCTTGTCGACTTCAAGATGGAATGCGGCCGCCTGTGGGAAGGCGACATGATGCGCATCGTCGTCGCCGACGAAATCTCGCCCGATTCAGCCCGCCTGTGGGACATCAACACCAATGACAAGCTCGACAAGGACCGTTTCCGCCGCGATATGGGCGGCCTGGTCGAGGCCTATCAGGAAGTGGCGCGCCGTCTCGGCATCATGAACGAGAACGACACGCCGCGCCCGGCTGGCCCCACGCTTGTAAAGTAAAATGATCCGCCCAGCCCGAAAGGGCATGATCCCGAAAAGTGGACACGGTTTTCGGGATCATGCCGGAACAAACCTTTCGGGCTGCTTCATTCGTTCTAAAATTGCAGGAACTACAGAGTGATCAAGGCACGCGTCACCGTTACACTGAAAAACGGCGTTCTCGACCCGCAGGGCAAGGCCATCGTCGGCGCACTCGGCAGCCTCGGTTTCGACGGCGTCAGCTCCGCACGTCAGGGCAAGGTGTTCGATCTGGAACTGGAAGGCTCGGACAAAGCCAAGGCCGAAGCGGACCTCAAGGCCATGTGCGAGAAGCTGCTCGCCAACACCGTGATTGAAGATTATTCCATCGCCATCGCCTGAGCCCAATAAAGGAAGCAGACGCCATGAAATCCGCAGTCATTCTTCTTCCCGGTCTCAACCGTGATCGTGATATGATCGCGGCGCTGACCAAGATCACCGGGCAGGCTCCCGTGACCGTCTGGCAGACTGACACCAGCATTCCCGACGATGTGGACCTGATCCTCATTCCCGGCGGTTTTTCCTATGGCGACTATCTGCGCTGCGGCGCCATTGCAGCCCGCATGCCTGTCATGCAGGCCGTGCGCGAGAAGGCCGACAAGGGCGTCATGGTGATGGGCGTGTGCAACGGCTTCCAGATTCTCGTCGAAGCCGGGCTTCTGCCGGGCGCGCTGATGCGCAATGCCTCGCTGAAATTCGTCTGCCGCGAAGTGAAGCTTGAAGTGACCAATGCCAACACGTCGTTCACGCGCGGCTACAAGCCGGGCCAGATCATCCGCTGCCCGGTCGCGCATCACGACGGCAATTATTTTGCCGATGCCGAAACGCTGAAGCGTCTCGAAGGCGAAGGCCAGGTCGTGTTCCGCTATGCGGAAGGCACCAATCCGAACGGATCGGTCAACGACATTGCCGGCATCGTCAATGCGCGCGGCAATGTGCTCGGCATGATGCCGCATCCGGAAAACCTGATCGAATCCGCCCATGGCGGCGATGACGGCCGGGCGCTTTTCGCAGGCGCATTGGGCGTCGCTGCCTGATCGCCCCTGCATAGATGAAAACGGGCGGCCCTGTCGGAGCCGCCCTTTTTATTGCGCCTGCTTCGTCTCAAAACGGCACTGGCAAAGCATCTGTTTTCATGGCAGCTTGGCTTCGGGAGGGTTCCAGCGGAAGAGAAAACGTCGGGATCGCCCCATATTTGTTCCATGCGCTATCCAGCCAGAAGCGTTCACAATTCTGCTGGAAATGCCTCGCAGATTTTAGCGATAACGAATCAGGGGAACTTCATTCATGCAGCTTTATTCCCGTCCTCTTTCCCCTTACTCGGCCTTTGTCCGTGGGGTTCTCTATCTGAAGGACCTGCCATTCAAGCCGATGAGCCTGCCCTACCCGTTTCCGGCCGATTTCAGCACGATCACGCCGCTCCGCCGCATTCCCGTGCTGATTACCAGTTCCGGCGAAACGCTCTATGAGGGAGCGGTGATCGCCGAATATCTCGAAGATCATTTTCCCGAGACGCCCGTTCTGCCCGGCACCCCGCGCGAGCGCGCGCTGATCCGGCTTCTGGCGCGCGTGACGGAGCTTGAAGTTCTGGGCCCTGCGATGAAGCTCTTCATCCTGCTCAGCAAACCGGAACGCGACAATGCAAGCATCGAGCGCCTGTTCGACAAGATGCATACCGGCCTGAAGGTGGTCGAAAGCCGTCTTTCGGACAAGGCCTATGCCGCCGGTGACGAACCGACGCTTGCCGATTGCTGGGTGCTGCCGGTGCGTTTTCTGATGGAACCGTTGAAGAAACTCTCCGGCAAGGCGGATTTGCTGGACGAATTCCCGAAATTCGATGCATATGCGGCCAAGGCAAAACAGCACCCGGCTTTCGAGCGCATCTGGAACGAGATGAACGACGGGCTGAAAGCCTTCATGCCGCAACTCGCCTGATCCTGCCTGTCCCCTACCTCTCATGCGTGCCTGCCAAAGGCACGCGCTATCGGAGCCTTCCTTGAAGACCAAGACTTTCGCTCTTCTGGCCCTACCGGCCATTGCATTGCTTGCCGCCTGCACCTCCAGCAAGCCCACGGGGCCCATCGCCGTCGATGCCAGCAAGGCGGCGCTGCCAACCATGGAGCGCATCGCGCTGGCGGCAAACAGCTGCTGGTTCAAATCGAAGGACAAGGATTTCCGTGGCTATTCGCTTGCGCCGGAACTGAATTCCTTTACCGGACGCCCGCGCATTCTGGTGGTTCCGGCGCGCAACCCCGCCTCGCGTCCGCTGCTCGTCGTGCAGGCGCAAGGCAATCCGGCGCGCGTCGAGGCCTTCGGCCCCATGATGGGAGAAAGCCATGGCGGACGCATCGCCGCCGATGTCAACCGCTGGGCCTCGGGCCAGAGCGGCTGCCAGTAATCCCGAAACAGGTCGCGGAAACACACAAACCTGCTTCCGCGACCGGTTCAGCGAAGATGAAACCGCACCTTGCGCGCCTCGCGCCCTGCCTCCGACCGTTGCAGGCCGATATCGCGCAACTGTTCGTCGGTAAGCTCGAACAGGGCAAGGCGGCTGCGGCGCAGCATCATCCGATAGGAAAGCCAACCGAGAAACCGGCGCATGAGCGTCATCCGGGGTCCATCCGTCGGGGCGCCGGCCAGATGCGGCCATAGAGCTTCCAACAATTCGGCTTTCCGATCTGCTTGCGGCAAAGGCAATATTGTATCGATCGTTTCGGTCTGCGGTCTGAAAGAGAACATCGCTCGATCCACCTTGATCATTGCTTGTGTGATTGAGACAATTTGAGTCTATAATTGACCTAATGATCGATACAATTTATATGTTGTCACCATGACAAATTGGATTCCCGACCTCTCCGGCAAGTCCGGCCCATTTTATCTGCAACTTGCCGACGCCATCGAAGAGGCAATCGGCAATGGCGGCCTGCCGGCGGGCAGCAAGCTGCCGCCGCAACGCAACCTGGCTTTCGACCTGAAGGTGACAATCGGCACAATCGGCCGCGCCTATGCGCTGGCGCATGAGCGCGGGCTTGTTACAGGCGAAGTCGGGCGCGGCACCTATGTTCTGGGGGATGAGCAGGCGGCAAACCAGGCGCTGTCGGTTTCCGGCATAGGGGGAACCAAGGCGGTGGATGTCCCGACAGGCAAGTTGCGGTTCGACACCACGGCCGCGCCGGATGTCGGGCAGCATACGATCCTGGCCCGGATCAATGCCGATATCCACCGGGATTTTCCGCAGGATATAGCAAGCTATTCGCGCTACTTCCCGCCGTACTGGCTGGAGGCGGGACAAAGATGGCTTTCGCGGGCCGACTGGCAGCCGGACCTCGACAGCATTGTCGTCACCAATGGCGCGCAGGCGGCAAGCATTGCCATCATCACGGCCTTCACCAATCCCGGCGACCGCATTCTTTTCGAAAACCTGACCTATGCCCAGATCAATCGCTCGGTGCGCCTTCTCGGTCGCCGCACCATTCAGGCCGGTCTGGATGACTATGGGCTGATCCCGGAAGAGTTCGAACGCGCCTGCCGCCAGCAACACCCCACCCTCGCCTTCCTGATGCCGGGCCTGCACAATCCGACGCTCGCCGTCATGCCGGAAGAACGCCGCCGCGCCATTGCCGACATCGCGCGGCGATACAATGTCTGGCTGATCGAAGACGATATCTATGGCGTCATGTGCGACAGCCGGATTGCGCCCTTGGCGCGCTTTGCGCCGGAGCGCACATTCGTCGTTTCCGGCCTGTCGAAGGCCGTGGCCGCAGGCATACGCAGCGGATGGGTTGCCTGCCCCGCCCATTGCGCGCAGCGCGTGAAGGTGACGCACAAGATGGTCACAGGCGGCGCCGCCTTCCTGCTTGCCGAAACCGGCGCCCAGCTTGTGCTCTCCGGCGAGGCCGACGCCATCCACGGCAAATGCCGCGCGGAAACCGTCGCGCGCGAGGAAATGGCCCGAAAGATCTTCAGCGGCTTCGATTTCGTGTCCAGGCCCACCATTCCGTTTCTGTGGATGGGCCTGCCGGAACCCTGGCTTTCGGGAACCTTCAAGGCCGCCGCCTATGAAAGCGGAATCCTGATCGACGATGAGGATGAGTTCAAGGCGGGCCGTGTCGACCAGATCTATCACCGGGTTCGCGTCGCGTTCTCCTCGCCCGCCGATCGCGATGCGGTGGAGAACGGCTTTCTGACCCTGCGGCGGCTCCTCGAAAACGAACAGGCTGGTTATGAAGGGAGTGTCTGACAGGCTTGGTCTCTTTTTATCGTTATTGATATAGGATTGAGGCCGGGAAAGCGGTATTTTCCTGTCGCGCTTCCAACAGAGTTAGGTTAAAGAGGCCCCTTGAAACCTTAGATGCCCAGCCTTCGGCGGAAGGTTTTTGGGTGCCACAGCCTGCGACGGGGTTCCCCATTTCCATGACTATTTCCAATATGCGAGACATCACGCCGGAATTGATCGAAGCGCATGGTCTTAAGCCGGACGAGTATCAGCGCATTCTTGAACTGATCGGACGCGAACCCACCTTCACGGAGCTGGGGATTTTCTCGGCCATGTGGAACGAGCATTGCTCCTACAAGTCCTCCAAGAAATGGCTGCGCACACTTCCGACAACCGGGCCGCGCGTGATCCAGGGCCCCGGCGAAAATGCAGGCGTGGTGGATATTGGCGATGGCGATTGCGTCGTCTTCAAGATGGAAAGCCACAACCACCCTTCCTATATCGAGCCCTATCAGGGTGCGGCGACCGGCGTTGGCGGCATTCTGCGCGACGTGTTCACCATGGGCGCGCGCCCCATTGCGGCGATGAATGCGCTGCGCTTTGGCGAACCCGATCACCCGAAAACCCGCCATCTCGTCTCGGGCGTCGTGTCCGGCGTCGGCGGCTATGGCAATGCCTTCGGCGTGCCGACGGTTGGCGGTGAAGTGAACTTCGACAAGCGCTATAATGGCAACATTCTGGTTAATGCCTTCGCTGCCGGTCTTGCCCGGCATGATGGCATCTTCCTGTCGCAAGCCAAGGGCGTCGGCCTGCCGGTCGTCTATCTCGGCGCCAAGACGGGCCGCGACGGTGTCGGCGGCGCGACCATGGCATCGGCTGAATTCGACGAGTCGATCGAGGAAAAGCGCCCCACCGTCCAGGTCGGCGATCCGTTCACCGAAAAGTGCCTGCTTGAAGCCTGCCTTGAGCTGATGGCCTCCGGCGCGGTCATCGCCATTCAGGACATGGGTGCGGCGGGCCTCACCTGCTCGGCGGTCGAAATGGGCGCCAAGGGCGATCTCGGCATCGAACTCATCCTCGACCATGTTCCCGTTCGCGAAGAGAACATGACGGCCTATGAAATGATGCTTTCGGAAAGCCAGGAGCGCATGCTCATGGTGCTGAAGCCGGAAAAAGAGGCTGAAGCACAGGCGATCTTCCGCAAATGGGGTCTCGATTTCGCCATTGTCGGCAAGACCACCGACGACCTTCGCTTCCGCGTCATCCATCAGGGCGAGGAAGTCGCCAACCTGCCGATCAAGGATCTGGGCGACGAAGCGCCGGAATATGATCGCCCATGGATGGAGCCGGGCAAGCACGCGCCGCTGCCTGCCGGCAATGTGCCGCAGGCGGAGGATTATTCCGCTGCCCTGCTCAAGCTCATCGGCTCGCCCGATCTTTCGTCGCGCCGCTGGGTCTACGAACAATATGACACGCTCATTCAGGGCAATTCCTTGCAGGTGCCGGGCGGCGACGCCGGTGTGATCCGCGTGGAAGGCCATGAAACCAAGGCGCTTGCCTTCTCGTCGGACGTGACGCCGCGCTATTGCGAGGCCGACCCGTTCGAGGGCGGCAAGCAGGCCGTGGCCGAATGCTGGCGCAACCTGACCGCGACCGGCGCGGAGCCGCTGGCATCGACCGATAACCTCAACTTCGGCAATCCCGAAAAGCCGGAAATCATGGGCCAGCTCATCAAGGCCATCGAAGGCATCGGCGAAGCCTGCCGCGCGCTGGATTTCCCGATCGTATCCGGCAATGTGTCGCTCTATAACGAAACCAACGGCCAGGCCATTCTGCCGACGCCGACGATTGCGGGCGTCGGCCTCATCCCCGACTGGTCGCAAATGGCGAAGATCGGCGGCATGCAGGATGGCGACCGGCTTATCCTGCTTGGCGGTGACGGCACGCATCTCGGCCAGTCGGTCTATCTGCGCGATCTGTTCGACCGCGCCGACGGTCCCGCGCCTTCCGTCGATCTGGCGCTTGAAAAGCGCAATGGCGAATTCGTCCGTTCGGCCATCCGCAACGGTCAGGTCACGGCCTGTCATGACCTCTCCGATGGCGGTCTGGCGATTGCGGTCGCCGAAATGGCGATCAAGTCCGGCAAGGGCGCCGTGCTCGATGCCGGCGACGGCCTGCCGCATGCCGTTCTTTTCGGTGAGGATCAGGCGCGCTATGTCGTCGCGGCGACCGCTGAAATGGCAACGCTCATCGCGCTCAATGCAGAGGGCGCCGGCGTTCCGTTCCGCATTCTCGGCACGGTCGGCGGCGACCGCCTGACAATCGGCGAGAGTGTCGATGTCGGCGTGGCCGAACTGACGCGGGCTTTCGAAGGCTGGTTCCCCGGCTTCATGAGTGGCGAACCGGTCAGCGATAACTGATCCGGTTTTACATCACTGATACCTTTTGCCGCCCGGATGGAAAGCCTGTTCGGGCGGTTTGCTTGTCGGCTGTTTAAGCGTTAGACAGATGGATGTTGACGTTCCACGATGGTGCGTTACGATTCGACAAAACGATAAGAAAATGCCGGAAACGGCGGGAGATTTTACATGGCTATGGACGCACATGAGATCGAAAAACTGATACGCGAGGGGATTCCCGACGCAAAGGTGACGATCCGCGACCTTGCCGGAGACGGAGACCATTACGCTGCCGAGGTCGTGGCCGAGAGCTTCCGCGGCAAGTCGCGCGTGCAGCAGCACCAGATGGTCTATGATGCGCTCAAGGGCAATATGGGCGGCGTGCTTCATGCCCTTGCCCTGCAAACCGGCGTACCGGAATAAGGACACCCCTCGTGGGAGCGATATGCGCTGCGGCAAGATGTTGCTCCCCCGAAATGCAGTTTCCCACGCATTTGACTTGCTTTCGCCTTATCGGGATGATTACCAGCAATCAGATGACTATATGGGAGATATCCTCCCATCCTGTGCCGGAATTTGGGCCGGCATTTTGAAAGGACCGCAAATGACCGGCATCAACGATTTCATCGACAATGAAGTGAAGACCAACGACGTCGTGCTTTTCATGAAGGGCACGCCGGGTTTCCCGCAGTGCGGTTTCTCCGGTCAGGTCGTCCAGATCCTCGACTATCTCGGTGTGGAATATAAGGGCGTCAACGTCCTGTCTTCCGACGAGCTGCGCCAGGGCATCAAGGAATATTCCAGCTGGCCCACCATTCCCCAGCTTTATGTGAAGGGCGAATTCGTCGGCGGATGCGATATCGTGCGCGAAATGTTCCAGTCGAACGAATTGCAGACACTTTTTGCCGATAAGGGTATTGCAACCAAGGCAGCTTGAGGATTAATTGCCGGATATACGGCTTTTGCCTCACCTTTTTCCGAAGGCGCCGTTCTGCGGCGCCTTCTGCGTTTTACTGGAGCGGGTCCATTGAAAACGGGGTCGCCGGAACCGTTCCAGGTATTTTCATCGCATTATCCCACGCAAAATCGCTTCGCATATTTGCTGGAAATGCTTTGAATGCTTCATCGACAGAATTCCAGCTGTCGGCTTCTGCTTTTTAAATTTTGTCTCCCGCACCGTGTCTTCCGACGCGATGCGCCACTTTGCCAGGGAATGCCAGTCATGCCGCTCGACATCAAGAACGGTTCGCCGGACCAGAAAACCTCCATACGCGGACGCGGCGAGTTCATCGCGCTCATCGCAGCCATCATGGCCATCAATGCGCTCGCCGTCGACATCATGCTGCCCGGCCTGCCGCAGATCGGTGCAAGCCTTGGCGTTCAGTCCGAAAACCACGTCCAGTTCGTCATCACCGCCTATCTGCTCGGTTTCGGTGTTTCGCAACTGTTCTATGGACCGTTGAGCGACCGCTTCGGCCGCAGGGTGCCGCTGTTCGCCGGGCTTGTGATTTATATTCTGGCGGCCCTCGGATCAGCCATCGTCACCGATTTCACGACGCTCATCATCCTGCGCGTGTTCCAGGGGCTCGGTGCGGCTGCCACGCGCGTCATCGCCGTCTCGGTCGTGCGCGACAAGTTCGCCGGCCGCCAGATGGCGGAAGTCATGTCGCTTGTGATGATGGTTTTCATGATCCTGCCCGTCGTTGCGCCCGCAACCGGCCAGATCATCATGCTTTTCGGCGAATGGCACCTGATTTTCCTGTCGATGGCGGTCATGGCGGTCGTCGTCGGCATTTGGGCCTTTCTTCGCCTGCCGGAAACCCTGCCCGCATCCAGCCGGCGCCCGCTGACGGTCAAGAGCGTGATCGGCGGTTTCGGGATCGTGCTGTCGAACCGCGTCGCGCTGTTCTACATGCTCGGCACATCGTTCATCCTCGGCGCGCTGTTCGGCTATATCAACTCCGCGCAGCAGATTTTCGTCGATATCTACAAGCTTGGCGCCCTGTTTCCCCTGGCTTTCGCGGCCGTTGCCATGACGCTGGCGCTGGCCTCCTTCCTCAACTCGCGCCTGGTCGGCCGCTACGGCATGCGGCGGATTTCGCAGACGATGCTGCTGGTCTTCACCAGCTTCAGCCTGTTGTGGATGGTCCTGTCGGCGACGCTGGAAGGCCCGGTTCCCTTCCCGGTCCTGATGGGTATCTACATGACCATCATGTTCTCGTTCAGCCTCGTGACGGCCAATTTCAACGCGCTGGCCATGGAGCCGCTCGGCGAAGTGGCCGGGACGGCCTCCTCCGTTCTGGGTTTTGCCCAGACCGTGATCGGCGCGGCATTGGGTGCGATCATCGGCCAGGCCTTCGACGGCACCACGACGCCGGTTGCAACGGGCTATTGCGTGCTCGGATTTGTCGCCCTTGGCTGCGTGCTGATTGCCGAACGCGGCCGGCTGTTCAGGGTGCAAAACCCGCCCACGGAACACGTCCTGTGACGATAAGGAAAACCCGCACGGGCCGGCAAGCTATCGTGCGGGTTAGACGCTTTATGTAAGCGAAAAGGGTTGGCAGTTCGCGCTTCCAACCCGCTCCGCCAATGAATGCGCGACTTCCAAAAACACGAGATGGAGGCCCCGCCTGCTATTCTTCCCAAAGTGCGGCCTGAATGGCGTGCCAGCTCTCCCTGCTCGGCGCCACCAGAAGACCGCCGCCGGTGTGGGACGGCAGATATGCGCTTCCATCCCAGCGCGCCAGATAGCCGCCCGCTTCCTGATGGATCAATGCGCCCGGAAGATGGTCCCAGGGCATTAGCTTGTTATAGACCGCAAAATGCGCCCCGCCGGTGGCGATGATGCGATATTCATGTGCGGCGCAGCGATAGCCGATCTGCGACAGAAACTTGGCATGATTGCGCGCCAGACGCGAGCGCATCGGTTCAGGCGTATATTGCCAGGAGACAGACCCCGTCATCCGCTCGATCGAAGCAGGCGCAGCGACGCTGACCTTGCTCACATCGCCATTGGCGTGGCGAACATAGCTTCCGCCGCCCTTCACGGCCATGATCCAGTCCTTGCCGACAGGATCATGAATGATGCCGGCAAGGGTTTCGCCTTTCGAGACAACCGCAAGCATCACGCCAAAAAGCGGAACACCGGCGGCAAAGTTGAAAGTGCCGTCAACCGGATCGATCGTGAAGGCAAGCTCGGCATCGTCAAGACCGCCAAGCAGAGCGGGATCGTCGGAACATGCTTCCTCGCCCACGATCACGGCGTCGGGAAAGCGCTCCTTCAGGCGAGCGGTTATGAGCCGCTCCGCCTTCACATCGGCTTCCGTCACCAGATCGGCGGGCGATGTCTTCTCCCGAATATCGCCTTCGCCCAGGCGGCGGAAGCGGGGCATGATTTCCTGTTTCGCCGCATCGGCCAGCAGATCCGCCAGCCAGCCAAGCTGTCCCTCATCAAACCGCATGGTCGCCCTCTCGCGCATCGCGGGGCATCAACCCGGCAAAGTCGAACAGCTTGCGATCCAGAAGATGGCTCGGGCGCACATTCGTCATGGCGCGGATCATCGTGTCCTTGCGGCCCGGCATACGCTTTTCGATATCGGTCAGCATGGCCTTCATCGCATTGCGCTGCAACCCTTCCTGACTGCCGCACAGATCGCACGGGATGATCGGAAACTGCATCGCAGCCGCGAATTTTTCCAGATCGTCTTCCGCCGCATAGGCCAGCGGGCGAAACACCATCAGGTCGCCTTCGTCGTTCAAAAGCTTTGGCGGCATCGCGGCCAGCCGTCCGCCATGGAACAGGTTCATGAAAAAGGTTTCGAGAATATCTTCCCGGTGATGGCCAAGAACGATCGCCGAACAGCCCTCTTCCCGTGCGATGCGATAGAGGTTGCCCCGGCGCAGGCGCGAGCAGAGCGAGCAATAGGTGCTGGTCTCGGGCAGCTTGTCGGTGACAATCGAATAGGTGTCCTGATATTCGATCCGGTGTTCGATTTCATACCGTTTCAGGAAGTCCGGCAATATGTGCTTGGGAAAATTCGGCTGTCCCTGGTCCAGATTGACCGCCAGCAGCTCCACCGGCAGCAGACCGCGCCATTTGAGATCGAGCAGCAGCGCCAGCAGACCGTAGGAATCCTTGCCGCCTGAAAGACACACCATCCAGCGCTCGCCGGGCTTGACCATCGAGAAATCGTCGATGGCCTGCCGCGTCAGCCGCAGGAGGCGCTTGCGCAGCTTGTTGAATTCCACCGTGGCAGGCACATCGCGAAACAGCGGATGGCAGCCGTCGCCGCCTGTATCTTCGGCGATATCTGGATCGAAAGCGGTCATGGTGCTTCCCGAAAAATTGAGGATCGTGCAGGCTTCATACCCAAAAGCGGGCGCGGGGAAAACCGGCAAACTGGAATTCTTTGCAGGCAAAAAAGCGCAAGTGCCCGGCATCGCTTTTTCCATTACGACTGCACTCGTCCACTCAAGGGTTAAATTGGAATGCCTGATACCGTAAATTCCAGGCGGGTCATCCGCCGCAGATTGTTTCTGTCCGTCATTGTGCTGGTGTTCAGCACGCCACTTTCCGCTTGTGCGACCTATCATGAAGATCGGCAGATCGATGATACGCTTGGGGCCCCCGGCCCCATCGCCAACCTTCCGGGATAAACGGAAAAGGCCGCGCTGCATGAACAGCGCGGCCTTTTGATTTCGACATATGGAGCGCGCCGAAACGCACCCAAGATTAACGCGAATAGAATTCGACGACGAGGTTCGGTTCCATCTGGACGGCGTAAGGCACATCCGTCAGGGTCGGAACGCGGGAGTAGGTCGCAACCATCTTGTTGTGGTCGACTTCGATGTAGTCCGGAATATCGCGTTCTGCGAGCTGAACAGCTTCGAGAACGATGACCAGCTGCTTCGACTTTTCGCGAACTTCAACAACGTCACCGGCCTTGAGGCGGTAGGACTGGATGTTGACGCGGCGACCGTTCACATTCACGTGGCCGTGGTTGATGAACTGGCGGGCAGCGAAGATCGTCGGAACGAACTTGGCGCGGTATACAACAGCGTCGAGACGCGATTCCAGCAGGCCGATCAGGTTTTCACCGGTGTCGCCCTTGCGGCGAGCGGCTTCTTCATAGGTCTTGCGGAACTGCTTTTCGGAGATATCGCCGTAGAAGCCCTTGAGCTTCTGCTTTGCGCGCAGCTGCACGCCGAAATCCGACAGCTTGCCCTTGCGGCGCTGGCCGTGCTGGCCCGGGCCATATTCACGACGGTTTACCGGGGACTTCGGGCGGCCCCAGATGTTTTCGCCAAGACGGCGATCGATCTTGTACTTAGCGGATTCGCGCTTGCTCATCGCATTTCCTTCAAAATGTTATAGCGCCCGCAGGCGCTGGAGGAAACGCGCCCTCCTCTGCCCTCCGTTTGCGAGGACTGACAGGATGAAGCGCGCGAGCGCAATCATCCACGGGACACGTCAAATGAAACGCCGGCACGACAAGCGCCAGCGATGGGCGGCTTTTAGTCATGCAGCCATTGTCTTGTCAAGCGCGCACAGTTGAAAAAGCCTGAAAAACCGGCATTCGCGGCGTATTTCCTACCATTTGCTACGGCCTGCCATCAAGCGTGAAGGAACGTCATTGCCCATTTCGTCATTAGCCTAACACTACAGTTGCATTCTTCGTGATGCCGGGCTGCAAAGAGCAATTTGTCTGCGTTCCGGTGCTCACGTACCTTTAAGTACGCTGCGCTCCGGTACTCGAAAATCACTCTTTTCGCCACGGCCTGACGAATTTGCAACTGTAGTGCTAGGCGAACCGTCATTCATGAGGCGTCCATGGCTTTGTCTTTCCGCCTGCCCGGCAAGGGCGCATTCGCCGCCCTTCTTGCACTGGGTCTTGTTGCGACAGCCTGTTTTTCCGGCATCGGCTGCGATGAGGCGCAGGCGCAGACTTTCATCGAACGCATTTTGAAGCAGGACGCACAAAAGGCAAAGCAGCACCGCAAACGCCCGGCCGTCAAACGCAGCCACAAAAAGCCACCAGCAAGGCAAGAGGCAGCAAAACAGCCGGAAAAGCCCACGAAAAGACCAACGACAAAAGACGAGCCAAAACCGGTTCCCGTTCCCACACCTGCCCCGCGTCAGGCGGATGCCGTCACCAGGCCCACAGAACCGGAGACCCCACCGCTTCCCACGCAAAAGCCGGAAGAACCCGCTCCGGCCCCGGCAGAAGCGCCCAAACCGTCGGAAAAGGACGCACGCATCTATCAGGTTTCCTGCCCGGCGCTCATCTCCGGCGATGTCGCGGGCAAGCTTTTGCCGCCCATCAAGGATGACGCGCAATGCGGTGTCCACTCCCCCCTGTCGCTGACGGCCATCGGCAAGGACGAGCCGCTGAAATTCGCCAATGCCGTAACGACAAATTGCGCCATGGCCGTGACACTGGCGCAATGGAGCACCGAAGTCACCAAGGCGGCCAGGGATGTTTACGGGCCGGATATAAAAATCGCTGAAATCGGCACCGGCTCGGATTACCAGTGCCGGAAGGTCAACGGCGCTTCCACAGGGCGGGTTTCCGAACACGCTTTCGCCAATGCGCTCGACA
Source organism: Brucella anthropi (assembly GCF_046630315.1). Classification (GTDB taxonomy): domain Bacteria; phylum Pseudomonadota; class Alphaproteobacteria; order Rhizobiales; family Rhizobiaceae; genus Brucella; species Brucella anthropi_A. The sequence continues at coordinate 104,079 of NZ_LQBD01000005.1, forward strand.
TCATGTCGTTCAAGTTTTCCGATGGCACGAGGACGGAACTGGCAAGCGGCTGGAACGGCCCGAATAAGGAAAAGGCTTTCTGGCGCGCCGTGCACAGCGCCAGCTGCAAGCTCTTCATGACGGTGATCGGCCCGGACGGCGATGCCGCGCATCGCACCAACATGCATCTCGACCAGGGCTGCCACGGCAAAAGCTGCCTTGCGCGCATCTGCCAGTAGATTATCCTCGCAAGCGTTGGAAATTCATAAAAAAATCAGAATTGCATCTTTAATCTCCATTCCATTATCGATTCAGTTCCGCCACCCTCGCCGGGCGACGGATTTCCAGAAGGATTTGGGGCATGAAATCGACCAAACTCATAATTTCCACTTTACTCGCACTCGGCTTTGCCAGCGCCGCACAGGCGGACACCGTTCCGAAAAGAACCAAGGATTTTACCGCCAATTACCAGATTCTGGTGAAGGATCGGCAGGCTTCCCCGCAAGTCGCCGATTGCATCGCCAGCGCTTATGACTACGTCAAGAAAAGCAAAAAATATGATCGTCTCGGCTTCACCCAAGATGACATCTCCTCGGCTGAAACCAATGATAAATCCGGCAAATTCAGCACCGGCGATCCACGCAAGGTTTCGGCGGTGATTTCGGTTCCCGGCGAAGCGCGCAAAAAGGGCGCTTCAGCGACATGGGACAGCATCACGCTGCGCTGCGGCATTACCGGCGGCAAATTGAAGGCAATCGAGCTGGCGTCAGGCAAGGCGGGCAAATAGGCATCCGCAAATCTGGCGACAAAGTCCTGCAAAGCTGCCGCTTGGCGCACTTGCAAAGGCTCGGTCGCCCGAGAGGCTTGACCGGACCGCGATCAATGAAACACCGCGGTCCGGCATTCTTTCAGTGCTTCTTCTTGTCGTCCACGTGTTCCGGCAAGCCTTTGCGCTTGGTTTCGGCAAACTCCTCCAGTTCCTTCTCGGTCATCGATTCATACATTTCCTTCGACGCGCCGAAGAGTTCGCTTTTCTTGATTTCACCGCGTTTGGCCGCAAGCGCGGCACCGGCTGCTTTCTGTTGGGCCTGTGATCTGGCGGGCATTGGACATCTCCTGTTATGACAGGATGAACGCAACCGAAAGTGGCCGGTTCCGGCCTAATCGGCATTTGCATCAAAACGTGATCGCGCGTCGCGAAGCAGGGCGCGGTGTTTGACGGCCCATTGACCCAGCACGTCGATGGGAACAGCCAGCGAATGTCCAAGTTCGGTCAGCGCATATTCCACTTCCGGCGGCGATGTCGGGCGGACATGCCGGGAAACAAGGCCATCGCGCTCCAGCGAGCGCAATGTGACCGTCAACATGCGCTGCGAAATGCCTTCAATGGCGCGCCGCAATGCGTTGAAGCGCATGGAACCGCCCTGAAGATTGAAAATGACAAGGATGCTCCAGGTGTCGCCCACCCGGTCCAGCACATCGCGGATCGGACAGGAGCCGTCGCCATCCGTTTCGAAAGCCGGTGTGGATGAGAGCAAAGGCGTCTCGCCATCGGGACGGGTCGGCATGGTCATTTTCATTCTCCCGGAAAACCGGCCCGAAAACGGATCGTCCTCCCATTGGCGGCGCTGGCAAAAAACGATTCAAACAGAAAAGTCATATATATCAAATCCTTATATATGGCCTGCAAATCCGGCTTCAACACGCATCATCCCCGGAACTTGCCTTTGGGGCGGTTACTTCCATGTATCCTGACCATGTAAAAGTGCGTTCTTCACAAGCACAACGGCATGACCTATGTGGTTATCAGAAATAACCTGATTATGAAACATACCTTCATTCGCTCGATACGAGAAGGTCAAAAAGGAGAATGCCATGACCAAGATCGCACTGATTGGCGCAACCGGCTTCGTCGGTGCCGCAATCCTCAAGGAAGCTTCCGCGCGCGGCCATGGGGTCACGGCACTTGTTCGCCATCCGGAGAAAGTCGAGAAGCTCCCCCATGTGACCGCAGAGAAGGCTGACGTGTTCGACACCGATGCGCTGGCAGGACAACTTGCAGGCCACGACATCGTGATTTCGGCCTATAATCCGGGCTGGACTGACCAGAATATCCGCGAAAACCACATCAATGGCAGCCGTTCCATCACGGAAGCGACCAGGAAGGCAGGCATCAAGCGCCTCATTGCAGTTGGCGGCGCCGGCAGCCTTTCGATCGATGGAAAGCAATTGGTCGACTCGCCGGAATTCCCCGCCGAATGGAAGCAAGGCGCGCTCGGCGCCCGTCAGGCGCTCGAAGATTTGCGCGGGGAAAATGAACTGGAATGGACGTTCGTATCGCCCGCGATCATCCTTCAGCCGGGCGAGCGCACCGGCAAATATCGCCTCGGCGGCGACGAACCCGTGTTCGACGACAAGGGCGAAAGCAAGATTTCGGTTGCCGATCTGGCCGTCGCCATTCTGGACGAGGCTGAAAAAGGCCAGCATATCCGCAAGCGTTTTACAGCCGCCTATTGATGCCAATCACAAAAACGCCCTATTTTTGACAGGCGCTCGACACAAAATCGATGGTGAAATACACGCATCACCATCGGTTTTTGGCGCAAAAAGGCCGCGGAACGGGCACGCCCCTGTTTTGCCTTGTTTATCTCAAACCAGCTCCACGTCCACGACGCCCTGAATGGATTTCATGGCGCTGGCAATCTGCGGACTGACACGATAGCGATGCGGCAGTTCGATCTCGACTTCCCGCTGACCGTTATCCTTGATGACGATGAGGCTCACCTGCCCGTCGCCGCGCGTGTTGAAATGCGGCGCGATGTGCCGGACGGCCTCGGCTGAACGCAGATAAAGCCGCATCGCCTTTTGCATGCGGCAGGCCTCGTCCTCAAGCGACTGCACGGTCTGGATGCGCAGGCCGATCCCTTCCGGGCGGTTTTCCGCCTGAACCGTGATGACGACCGACTTGCCGCTTTCCAGAAGATCGCGATATTGCGCCAGCCCTTCGGAAAACAGGACCGCCTCGAACTGGCCGCTGGCGTCCGACAATTGCACAATGCCCATCTTGTTGCCGGTGCGCGTCTTGCGTTCCTGACGCGCCGTCACGGTTCCGGCCAGACGGCCGGCATTGGCGCCGCGTTTCACGGCTGCCGAAAAATCCGCCCAGCTTTGAACACGCATGCGGTTCAGCACGTCATTATACTCATCGAGCGGATGGGCCGACAGGTAGAAGCCCACCGCCTGAAATTCCCGGTGCAGCATTTCCGACGGCAGCCACGGAGCGGCTTGCGGCAGGATCAGCTTTTCCTTCGGCGCGCCGGACAGGCCGAAAATATCGGACTGGCCGCTTGCGGCATTTTCCTGCGTGCGCTGGGAAAAGCCCATGATGCGATCCATGCCCGCGCTCATGGCAGGGCGTTCGCGACCGAAGCAATCCATCGCGCCGGCATTGATGAGGCTTTCCAGAACCCGCCGGTTGACGATGCGCGGATCGACGCGCTCGCAGAAATCCTCAAGGCTTTCAAAAGGTTTCCCGGCGCGCACCGCGACAATATGATCGACTGCCGCCTCGCCCACGCCCTTGATGGCGGCGAGCGAATAGAAAATCTGCTTCTCGCCGACTTCGAACGGGCGGAACGACGTCATCACCGAAGGCGGCACGACCTCGATGCCCAGACGATTGGCCTCGCGGCGGAAATCGTTGAGCTTGTCGGTGTTCGACATATCGTAGGTCATCGACGCGGCCAGGAACTCGACCGGATAATGCGCCTTCATATAGGCCGTCTGGTAGGAGACGATGGCATAGGCGGCGGCGTGCGACTTGTTGAAGCCGTAGTCGGCGAACTTGGCCAGCAGGTCGAAGATCATGTTGGCCTGTGCCTTGTCGACACCGCCCTCGATCGCGCCATCCACGAAACGGACGCGCTGCTTGTCCATTTCCTCGCGGATCTTCTTGCCCATGGCGCGGCGCAGAAGGTCAGCTTCACCCAGCGAATAGCCGGAAAGCACCTGCGCGATCTGCATCACCTGTTCCTGATAGACGATAACGCCCTGCGTTTCCTTGACGAGGTGATCGATCTTCGGGTGGATGGAGGCAATCTCCTCCTCACCATTCTTGCGCGCATTATAGGTCGGGATATTTTCCATCGGACCGGGACGATAAAGCGCCACAAGCGCGATGATATCCTCGATCCGGTCGGGACGCATGCCGAGCAGCGCTTTACGCATACCAGCACTTTCCACCTGGAACACGCCGACCGTTTCGCCGCGCGACAGCATCTCATAGGTCAGCGGGTCATCAAGCGGTATATGAGACAGGTCGATCTCGATGCCCTTGCGCGCCACCAGCTTGACCGCCGTTTGAAGAACGGTCAGCGTCTTGAGGCCCAGAAAGTCGAACTTGACCAGCCCCGCCTGCTCGACCCATTTCATGTTGAACTGGGTGACCGGCATGTCGGAACGCGGATCGCGATACATGGGCACCAGTTCCGACAGCGGACGATCACCGATCACGATGCCGGCGGCGTGGGTCGAGGCATGGCGGTAAAGCCCTTCCAGCTTCAACGCCATGTCGAGAAGGCGGCCGACGACCGGCTCCTTCTCGCGCTCCTCATTGATCTTCGGTTCGGTGTCGATGGCCTGCGCCAGCGACACCGGATTGGCCGGGTTCTGCGGCACCAGCTTGCACAGACGGTCCACCTGCCCGTAAGGCATTTCCAGAACACGGCCCACATCGCGCAGCACGGCGCGCGCCTGCAAGGTTCCGAAAGTGATGATCTGGGCGACCTGATCGCGACCATATTTTTCCTGCACATAGCGGATCACCTCTTCGCGGCGATCCTGGCAGAAGTCGATATCGAAGTCGGGCATCGAGACGCGATCCGGGTTGAGGAAGCGTTCGAAAAGCAGCGAGAAGCGCAGCGGATCGACATCGGTGATGGTCAGCGCATAGGCGACGAGCGAACCGGCGCCCGACCCACGGCCCGGCCCGACCGGAATGCCGTGCGCCTTGGCCCATTTGATAAAGTCCGCAACGATCAGGAAGTAACCCGGAAATTTCATGCGGGTGATGATGCCGATCTCATATTCGAGCCGTTCGGCATATTGTTCCTGCGTATAGCCTTCCGCCAGCCCCGCAGTCTCCAGCCGCATCTTCAGGCCTTCGCGCGCCTGGCGCGCCAGCTCGTCGGCCTCGGCCTGAACGGCTGCCTCCGGATCGTCGGACTCGCCGGTAAAGCGCGGCAGGATCGGCTTGCGGGTCTGCGTGTACCAGCTGCAGCGCCCGGCAATTTCGACCGTGTTCTCAAGCGCTTCCGGCAGATCGGCAAAAAGTGCCGCCATTTCCGCACGGCTTTTCAGATGATGATCCGGCGTCAGGCGGCGGCGATCATCGTTTGAAAGAATCTGGCCTTCCGCGATGGCGAGAAGCGCATCATGGGCCTCAAAATCTTCCGCCTTGAGAAAGAAAGCCTCGTTGGTTGCCACCAGCGGCAGATCCATCGCATAGGCAAGCGCGACCGTCCTTGCTTCCAGCGCGCGGTCGTAGCCTGCCTGACGCTGCAATTCGACATAGAGCCGGTCGCCAAAAGCCTCACGCAGGAATGCGAGCCGCGCTTCGGCCCTGTCGGGGCGGTCGGCGGAAAAAGCGCGCCCGATCGGACCCAAGGCGCCGCCGGACAGCACGATGACGTCTTTGGCCAGGGGCGGCAGCCAGCTGGCCTCCACATGCACCGGATCGCCTGCGGGCGTGTCCAGAAATGCGCGGCTGACAAGCCGCACAATATTCGCATAGCCCTCTTCCGTCGCGGCCAGCAGCACGATCGGCGCTAGGTCCAGCGCAACCCGGCGATTGGCGCTGCGGCCATTATCGCTGTGATCGCCGAAGGCAACATCGACCTGACAGCCGATAATGGGCTGCAACCCGTCTTTCGATGCCTTCTGCGCAAATTCAAGCGCACCGAACAGATTGTTGGTGTCGGTGACTGCGATAGCCGGCGCCTCGTCGGCAATCGCCTGTTTGATGATCTTGCCGAGCGGCAAGGCGCCTTCCAGCAAGGAATAGGCCGAGTGTACCCGCAGATGCACAAAACCTGGCGTCGAAGCACCGTCATTTGCTGCATTGCCTGCTGCTGTATCACTCATTCCATCGACCCCGATCAACTGCCGAGCCGCCTGGATAGACATATATCCGGCGCTCCAAATCCATGCATCCAGCCTTGCGAAGAGCGTTTCCGATCCTCGCGCCAATGCAGCTGCCGCCTGATAGCATAGTGCTTGCAAGATGGACCATACCCATGGCCCATCGCGGCTGGCGACTCTGTCTGTCAGTTTCGGGGAAAGGGGCAGCGATGTCCAGCAGGACCATCGCCGCCTCGCGGCAGGTTCACAGGAACCAGCAAAAGCATTTCCAGTTTTCCGGAATTGTTGGAAATGCCCTATCTCTTTGTCACATGTCCTGGTGTCCCAAACCGGTTTCCCCGCTTTTGGGAGACATGCTCTATTTCCTTCAGATCGCGCTTACCCAGATGGCAAAGGTTGCGATGAACAGGCTGATCGAGATGAAGGACAAAATGTCGTAGACAAGATCGGTCATGTTGGAAACTCCTCTGTGTTCACGTATGTTTATTTTTTGTTCTATTTTTGTTCCAAAGTCAACACCCGTTTTGCCGCGACGTTCATTTTAGGGTTTACGAATAGTGAATATACAACCGCAGGCATGAGCCACGGAAGAACAAAGCGAAAGAGGCGTTGGGGATGCGGCGAGGCTTTGAACGAGAGCCTGTTCAGGCAGGGGCCCCGCCCTTCGAGACGCCGCCTGCGGCGGCTCCTCAGGATGAGGTGCTACCGTGATCATGGAAACTTAAAGATCGACGACCTTGCCGTCCTTCAGCGTCACGCGCCGGTCCATGCGGCGGGCAAGCTCATGATTATGGGTCGCGATCAGCGCGGCCAACCCGGACTGACGCACGAGAGCTTCCAGAGCGCCAAACACATAGGACGATGTCGTCGGGTCGAGATTGCCGGTCGGTTCGTCCGCCAGAAGAACAAGCGGCGCATTGGCGACAGCGCGGGCAATCGCGACACGCTGCTGTTCGCCGCCGGAAAGTTCCGACGGGCGGTGCGAAGCCCGCTTGCCGATCTTCATATATTCCAGAAGCTGCTGCGCGCGCTCCGCCGCCGCCTTCTTCGACAGCCCGCGGATCATCTGCGGCATCATCACATTTTCCAGCGCGGAAAATTCCGGCAGGAGGTGATGGAACTGGTAGACGAAACCGACATCGTTGCGGCGGACCGCCGTGCGCTGATCGTCGGAAAGCTTGCTGCAAGAGCGGCCGTCGAGGATGACATCTCCATGGTCGGGACGCTCAAGCAGGCCCGCCGTGTGCAGCAATGTCGACTTGCCCGCGCCCGATGGCGCCACGAGCGCCACCATTTCGCCGCGGCGAAGCGTGAAATCGGCGTCCTTCAGAATGACCAGTTCGCGGTCGGCTTCCTTATAGGCGCGGCCGACACGCTCCAGCCGCATGATGATTTCAGCCGCCATTATTCGTACCTCAATGCTTCGACCGGATCGAGCTTGGCAGCGCGCCAGGCCGGAAAAATGGTGGCAATGAATGAAAGCACCAGAGCCATGACGATGACGGAAATCGTCTCGCCGGGGTCCATCTTGGCCGGAAGCTGGCTCAGGAAATAAAGTTCCGGGTTGAACAGCGTCGTGCCCGAAAGCCACGAGAAGAATTCGCGCAGCCGCTCGACATTGAGGCAGACGACAACACCCAGAATGACGCCCGCCACCGTGCCGGTGACGCCGATGGCGGCGCCCGTCATCAGGAATATGCGCATCACCGCGCCACGGGTCGCCCCCATGGTGCGCAGGATCGCAATATCGTGCCCCTTGTCCTTCACCAGCATGATGAGGCCGGAAATGATGTTGAGCGCCGCCACCAGCACGATCAGCGTCAGGATCATGAACATGACATTGCGCTCGACTTCCAGCGCGGAGAAGAAAGTCTGGTTGCGCTGGCGCCAGTCGACAAGCGAAAGCTGGCGCCCCGCCGCCTCTTCCACCGGCGCGCGCATCGCATCGACCTTGTCGGGATTATCGACAAAGATTTCAAGCGATTGCACCTTGCCTTCCTGATTGAAGAAAAGCTGCGCCTCGGAAAGCGGCATCATGACAATCGACGAGTCATATTCCGACATGCCGATCTCGAAGATCGCCACAACGGGATAGGCCTTCACGCGCGGATTGACGCCGAACGGCGTCACATCGCCATCCGGCGAAATCACCCGAAGCGTATCGCCGATGGAAAGGCCCAGATTTTCCGCCATGCGGGTGCCGATGGCGACACCGCCGCTCTGGTCGAAACCTTTCAGCGTGCCCTGGCGGATATTGCCGGAAACGAGCTTGAGCTTGTCGAGGTCCTCTTCCCGCAAACCACGCACCAATGCGCCCGTGCCAGCGCCGATATTGCCCTGGACAAGCGCCTGCCCTTCCACCACGGGAATGGCGAACTTGATGCCGGAAATGCCGTCGATCCGCTTGATGAGATCGGCATAATCATCCAGCGGACGGTCGATCGGCTGCATGATGAGATGGCCGTTAATGCCGAGAATGCGCGTCAGGAGTTCCGCCCGGAAACCGTTCATCACCGCCATGACGATGATGAGCGTCGCCACGCCCAGCATGATGCCGGTGAACGAAAAACCGGCAATGACCGAGATGAAAGTCTCGCGGCGGCGCGCGCGCAGATATCGCCATGCGATCATCCGCTCATAAGCCGAAAATGGACCGGACTTCGGCGCTTTTTGCGCGGCCTTTGCCTGGTTCCCGGATTTTGCTGCCGCCGCGTTGCTCATGCTTCAGCCGTCAACAGGTTGATTGCGGCTTCAACGCTCAGATTCCGGCGTTCGCCGGTCTTGCGATCCTTGATTTCGACTTCACCGGCGGCAACGCCGCGCGGGCCGACGATCACCTGCGTCGGCAGGCCGATCAGGTCCATCGTGGCGAATTTCGCGCCCGGACGGTCATCCGTGTCGTCAAGCAGCGGATCGACGCCTGCATTGGTCAGCGCCTCATAGAGCTTTTCACTGACAGCGTCGCAGCCTTCGTCGCCCGGCTTCATGTTGACGATACCCGCACCGAACGGCGCGATGGCCTTCGGCCAGATGATGCCTGCATCGTCGTGGAAGGCTTCAATGGCAGCGGCGACCAGGCGCGACGGGCCGATGCCGTAGGACCCCATGGAAACCAGATGTTCCTTGCCGTCTGGCCCCTGCACTTTCGCGCCCATCGGTTCGGAATATTTCGTGCCGAAATGGAAGATGTGGCCGACTTCGATGCCGCGCGCCGAAACCTGGTTTTCAGGCTTCACCTTGGCCCAGTCGGCCTCGTCATGCATTTCGTCGGTCGCCGCATAAGGCGTCGTCCAGCGCGTGACGATATCGGTCAGCTGCGCATCGTTGCGGAAATCGGTATCCGCGCCCGGCACGGCCAGATCAAGATAGGCCTTGTCGCAGAAAACCTGGCTTTCGCCGGTTTCCGCCAGAATGATGAATTCGTGGGAAAGATCGCCGCCAATCGGGCCGGTATCGGCGCGCATCGGGATCGCCTGCAGGCCAACGCGGGCGAAGGTGCGCAGATAAGACACGAACATGCGGTAGTAAGCCATTTTCGCGCCCTCATAGTCGAGGTCGAACGAATAGGCGTCCTTCATCAGGAATTCGCGCGAGCGCATGACGCCGAAACGCGGGCGCACTTCGTCGCGGAACTTCCACTGGATGTGATAGAGATTGAGCGGCAAATCCTTGTAGGAGCGCACATAGGAGCGGAAAATATCCGTCACCATTTCCTCATTGGTCGGGCCGAAGAGCATTTCACGCTCCTGACGGTCCTGAATGCGCAGCATTTCCTTGCCATAGGCGTCGTAGCGGCCGCTCTCGCGCCAGAGCTCTGCCGACTGGATGGTCGGCATCAGGATTTCATTGGCGCCGGCGCGGTTCTGCTCTTCACGAATGATGGCGCAGACCTTGTTGAGAACCTTCAGGCCGATCGGCAGCCAGGCATAGATGCCGGCCGACTGTTGACGGATCATGCCCGAACGCAGCATCAGCCTGTGGGAGACGATTTCCGCCTCCTTGGGGTTTTCCTTCAGAATAGGCAAAAAATACCGCGACAGACGCATCGTAACCACCAATCAAGAGGGACTGCCTGAGTGCTTCAAGAATCAGGCAAAAATTAAGCATATCTGCCGGTTTCTTACCGGGTTATGCACCGGTTGGAAACCCGCCTGAAAACGCTTTCGCGATAGCGGATTTCCCCATCCACAGCCATGATCACTGGCCGAAAGAACCGGCAGCGCGAAATATGCCCTCCAGATTCACATTCAATTTCAATATATTACAGATATATCACACTCTTGGAGGAAAATTTGCGAAAGAAATATGACGCCGCAGAAGATTTTTCGTGACAAAAGCTGTGCAGTTCGCTATTTTTTTCATCATAAGAGCAACAACGGAATAAAACCGTTGGTTTCACGCGGTCAAAGTCTTGGGAGGATGGATCCAGGCGCGACTTTCGCAGCCGCCAGTCAAATGGAAACGGGTCGAACGCGTATTTGATTAGCAAGGCGAAAGCCTTGCTTTTTTTTTGCACGTGCCGCGCCGCTCATGCTTTCCGCAATCGCGCTGTTTTACGGCCTTCAATAACACATTGATTTTGTAGGATTTATATCGACCTTTTTCGGAAGGTCAAGTATTAAACTTCTCTTAAATATAGAATAATTTAATTTGAAATTATCAGATATGGGAAAGCCGCCCGCCGCGCCGACAAGGCCGGACCATGGCATGTCGGAAATTCAACAGGTTACGCCGTCGCGCTCAATATCCGATGCAACTTTTGGTCGTGCATCCACTTTTCTTTATACAAAAGAAGAGCTGCCTAATTTTTAGGCAGCCCTTCGATGCAAGCCGGATCGTATCGTCAAAATGCGCATCGCAGCCCAAAACCGCCTCATGGTTTGCGCAATGCGCTTCCCGAAAAATCAGGTCAGATCGGGGAAGAAATGCGGAATGTCATCCAGGCCGAAACCGCTGATCTGCGTGACATAATAATAGAGCGCGAAGATGAGCGTTGCGACAATGGTGGTCCGCAGAAAGGCCCGGCCGATGCGCGGTTTCGCAGGCGCGCTGGCAACCGTGCCCAGGGTCACTTCGTTTTCTTCCGCCTGCGTGCGCAGGCCGACCGGCAGGAGAGCGAACAGCGTCGTCCACCAGATGATGAAATAGATCGCGATTCCCGACACCAGAGACATGATTACACCTCTTCGAGTTCGATCAGCGTACCATTGAAATCCTTGGGGTGCAGGAACAGAACCGGCTTGCCATGCGCGCCGGTCTTCGGTTCGCCGTCGCCCAGAATGCGCGCGCCTTCCGCCTTGAGGCGGTCGCGCGCGGCGATGATGTCCGTGACCTCGTAGCACAGATGATGCATACCGCCGGAGGGGTTCTTTTCCAGAAAGGCCGCAATCGGCGACCCCTCGCCCAAAGGTTCCAGCAGTTCGATCTTGGTGTTGCCGACATCGATGAAAACCACGGTCACGCCATGTTCGGGCAGCGCCTGCGGCTCGGTCACTTTCGCACCGAGCTTGCCGCGATAAAGCGCTGCGGCGGCATCAATATCCGGAACGGCAATCGCCACGTGGTTCAAGCGTTCAAGCATCAGCACCTCCCATGCCGGTATTCATGTTTGTCCGGTTACCGTACCCTATTGACGAACACCGTCACTACCGGCTTTTTGCCCCATGCCTCATTTGCCGCAGCACGGACGGCACGGCGAACGGATTCCCGAACGAGTTCGATATCCTTGCGGCGAACGCGCGGAATGCTGTCGATGGCTTCGATCGCCGCATCCAGCAGGATGTCTTCCATCAGGTCGCCCACGGCGTTTTCTTCCGGCACGCCGAATGTCACAAGGTCGGGCTCGTCGATGATCTTGTGTTCGCGGTCGAGCAGAACCGAAACCGCGACATGGCCGACATAGGCAAGCTTGCGGCGCTCGACCATGCCGATTTCTTCCTCGTCGCCGATCAGCTTGCCGTCCTTGTAGATGCGGCCCACCGGCGCTTCATCGATGATCTCGGCCTTTCCAGGCGCCAGACGCAGCATGTCGCCGTCGCGTACCTGCGCGATCTGACCGATGCCTTCCATCGCGCCAAGCGAGCCTTGCGCCACCAGATGGGCGGCCTCGCCATGCACCGGCACCAGAATTTGCGGGCGCACCCAGGAATACATGCGGCGCAATTCGCTGCGCCGTGGATGGCCCGACACATGGACCAATGCATCATCATCGCCGATGATCTTGATGCCGCGATCGATCAGGCGGTTCTTGATGTCGAGAATGGCCTTCTCATTGCCCGGAATGGCGCGCGATGAATAGATGACCGTATCGCCCGCGGTCAGCGCGAGGCTGCGCATTTCATCCCGCGCCAGCTTGGCCAGCGCCGCGCGCGGCTCGCCCTGACTGCCGGTCAGGATCATCACCACGTTTTCACGCGGAATATAGCCGTAATCCTCTTCGCTCAAATATTCCGGCAGGCCTTCCATATAGCCAAGCTCGGTCGCAACGGAGATGGCGCGCTTCATCGAGCGCCCGACCACCAGCACCTGACGGCCCGCATCGCGCGCGGCTTCCGTGATCGACCGGATACGCCCGACATTGGAAGAGAAAGTGGTGATGGCAACACGTCCGCGCGCATTTTCGATCAGGTCGCGCAGGCTCTCGCCCACCTGACGCTCCGACGGAGATTCCCCCTCGCGCAGCGCATTGGTGGAATCGCAGATCAGCGCCAGCACGCCCGCATCACCGAGAGCGCGAAAACGCGCCTCATCGATAACGGGCCCGAGCGACGGTTCCGGGTCCATCTTCCAGTCGCCCGTATGCACGACCGTGCCGAGCGGGGTCGTGATGGCAAGCGACACGGGTTCCGGGATGGAGTGCGTGACCGCGACCGCCTCGACCTTGAAGGGGCCGACTTCGAATGCATCGCCCGCCTTGTAGATGGTGATCGGAATTTCAGGCGCGCCGTCTTCCGACTGCCGCTTGGCTTCCAGCAGACCGGCAGTGAATGGCGTCGCATAGACCGGAACCTTGAGGCGCGGCCACAGGTCGAGCAGCGCGCCGAAATGGTCTTCATGCGCGTGCGTGATGACGATGCCGCGCAGATTGTGCTTTTCAGCTTCGAGATAGCGGATATCCGGCAGGATAAGATCGGCGCCCGGCTGTTCCGGCCCGGCAAAGCTCACGCCCATATCCACGACCAGCCACTCACGGTTATCCGCAGGACCGAAGCCGTACATGGCCAGATTCATGCCGATTTCGCCGACGCCGCCGAGCGGCAGAAAGACGAGTTCCGTCGTGTTGGATCGGGCCATGAAATTTCCTCTGTAACTAGGGCGCATTCCTGCGGCATCAACTGGACCTAAATTTGGCCCGTTGCAACCCCGGCAAGATGCGACAAGGCAATTATTTGCGTATTGTAGCAGCCGTTCCGAAATAGACATCGCCAGCCGTTACCGCAACCCGCGAGCCGTCATCTTCGCGGATGACAAAACGGCACGCCTCATCGATCGTCTCAAAACGGCCTTCGACAAGGCGGCCTTCAACCTGCATGGTGACGTGCTGGCCAAGGCCATGGGCGCGTGTCAGCCAGCGCTTGCGAATATCATCGAGGCCGCGCCCTTCATTCCAGACGCGATAATTGACCGACCATGCATCCGACAGCGCCGCGAACAGCGTTTCGGCATCGCATTTGCTGCCGAGCGCCTGCAATGACGTTGCCGGATAAGGCAGATCATCCGGAAAGGCGACCACATTGGTCCCGATGCCGATGGCAACGGCGAAAAGGTTCTTCGCCAGAATGGAGGATTCCAGCAGGATGCCGGTCAGTTTGGCGCCATTGACCAGAATGTCATTCGGCCATTTGAGGCCGATTGTCGGCGGCACGGCAGGCCCGGTTGCGGCGAATACGGCATCGAGCGCATCGGATAGCGACAGGCCCGCGACGAAACCGAGCGTCGCCGCCGTCTTCATTTCATAGGATTCGACCAGAAGAAGCGTGGAGGCCAGATTGCCTTCCGGCGTGGACCAGGCGCGGCCCCGTCTTCCGCGGCCGCTTTCCTGCTTCTTGGTGACAAGCCAGAGCTTGCCCGGATCACCCGCGGCTGCCCTTTCCAGGGCGACCGCATTGGTGGAGCCTACCGTCTCGAAACTTTCCAGACGGTAGCCTTCATGTGCCGCCACAGGCGAAAGCGCAAAACTCATCCCGGCTTCCGCCTATAGCTTTGATTAAAAGAACGTCTTGGCCGCGGCTTCTGCAAGTCCGCCAATCGGACCGGCAAGGAAGACGTAGAAGAGCACGAAGGCACCCGTCACACCAAGCACGAGGCGAAGCTCGCCCGCGACCGGAACGAAACCGCCCGTCGGCTCATCGAACCACATGATCTTGATCATGCGCAGATAGTAGAACGCGCCTACGACCGAAGCCACGATGCCGATGATGGCAAGCGGATAGAGGCCCACTTCCACGGCGGCAAGGAAGGTATACCACTTGCCGAAGAAGCCTGCGAGCGGCGGAATGCCTGCGAGCGAGAACAGGAAGATGGTCATGATCGTTGCCAGCACCGGATTGGTGCGGGACAGACCGGCCAGATCCTCGATGTTCTCGACATTGCCGTCCTTGGTGCGCATGGCCAGGATGAAGGCAAAGGTGCCGAGCGTCATGGCAAGGTAGATCGCCATATAGATCATCACGCCCTTCACGCCGATCACCGTTCCGGCGGCCAGACCAACGAGCGCATAGCCCATGTGGCTGATCGAGGAATAGGCCATCAGGCGCTTGATGTTGCGCTGGCCGATGGCGGCAAAGGCACCGAGGACCATCGAGGCAAGCGCGATGAAGATCACGACCTGCTGCCAGTCATGGGTGACGGGCGCAAAGGCTTCCGAGACGACGCGGATGATGAGCGCCATGGCGGCCATCTTCGGCGCGGCGGCAAAGAAGGCCGTTACCGGGGTCGGCGCGCCTTCATAGACGTCCGGCGTCCACATATGGAACGGAACGGCGGAAATCTTGAATGCCAGGCCGGCCAGAATGAATACCAGACCGAAGACCAGGCCGAGTTCACGCTGGCCGCCCGAAACGGCCTGTGCGATTTCGGCAAAGCCGATATGGCCGGTGTAACCATAGACGAGCGAAATGCCGTAGAGCAGCATGCCCGAGGACAGCGAGCCAAGAACGAAATATTTCAGGCCGGCTTCCGTCGAGCGGACGCTGTCGCGGTTGAACGCCGCCAGAACATAAAGCGCCAGCGATTGCAGTTCGAGGCCGAGATAGAGCGACAGCATGTTGGATGCCGAAACCATCAGCAGCATGCCGAGCGTGGAAATCACGATCAGGACCGGGAATTCGAACTTGTCGAATTTTTCCGCCTTGGCGAAGCCGACCGACATCACCAATGTCACGATGGAGCCGATCAGCGTCAGCACCTTCATGAAGCGGCTGAAACCGTCCGTGACGATGGCGCCGCCGAATGCGGTGCCGTTCGTCGGGAAAAGGACCACCAGTGCCAGCGCCGCAATAAGCACCGCGACGGATAATCCGTTGACGAGCGTGGTCGCCCGTTGGCCGGAGAACACGCCAATCATGAGCAGTGCCAAGGCGCCCACAGCAAGGAGAACCTCCGGTGCTGCCAGGGTCAGATGAGCTATGAGATCAGTCTGCATGACCTACGCCTTTATTTCTTACTGTGCCGGCACGGCACTCGCGGTGCCCGCGAGTGCTGCGTCGTAATGTTGGACCAGGGCGTTCACGGCACCGGCGGTCACGTTGAAGACCGGGGTCGGATACACACCGAAGAAGATGGTGAGCGCCACAAGCGGATAGAGAATGAGCTTCTCACGCGGGCTGAGGTCAAGGAGCGCCTTCAGGCTTTCCTTGGTCAGCGCGCCGAAGATCACCTGACGGTAGAGCCAGAGCGCATAGGCCGCCGAAAGAATGACGCCCGTGGTTGCAAACAGCGCCACCCAGGTATTGACCCGGAACACGCCGAACAGCGTCAGGAATTCACCGATGAAGCCCGAAGTACCCGGCAGGCCGACATTCGCCATCGTGAAGATGAGGAAGGCCACCGCATATTTCGGCATGTTGTTCACCAGACCGCCAAACGCCGCGATCTCACGGGTATGCATGCGGTCATAGATCACGCCGACGCAGAGGAAGAGCGCGCCCGACACGATGCCGTGCGACAGCATCTGGAAGATCGCGCCCTGGATGCCCTGCTCATTGGCTGCGAAGATACCCATGGTCACATAGGCCATGTGGGCAACCGACGAATAGGCGATCAGCTTCTTCATGTCTTCCTGCACCATCGCGACGAGCGAGGTGTAGATGATCGCGATCACCGACAATGCGAAGATGAACGGCGCGAAATCAGCCGAAGCCAGCGGGAACATCGGCAGCGAGAAGCGGAGGAAACCGTAGCCGCCGAGCTTGAGCAGGATACCGGCCAGAATGACCGAGCCCGCCGTCGGTGCTTCCACGTGCGCATCCGGCAACCAGGTATGGACCGGCCACATCGGCATCTTCACCGCGAAGGATGCGAAGAAGGCAAGCCATAGCCATGTCTGCATCCCCGCCGGGAAGTCATGCTTCAGCAGTTCGACGATATTCATCGTGCCGGCCTGCCAGTACATGGCCATGATGGCGATGAGCATCAGCACCGAACCCAGAAGCGTATAGAGGAAGAACTTCAGGCTCGCATAGACGCGGCGCTTGCCGCCCCACACGCCGATGATGATGAACATCGGGATCAGGCTTGCCTCGAAGAACACGTAGAACAGGAACAGGTCGAGCGCGCAGAACACGCCGATCATCAGCGTTTCCAGAATGAGGAACGCGATCATATATTCCTTGACGCGCTTTTCCACCGACACCCAGCTTGCCAGAATGCAGAAGGGCATGAGGAAAGCCGACAGCACCACGAACAGGACGGAAATACCGTCCACGCCCATGTGGTAGCTGATGCCGCCGCCCATCCAGTCGACCTGCTCGACCATCTGGAAGCCGGGGTTCGAATTGTCGAACCCTGCCCAGACGACGAGCGACAGGATGAAGACGAATATCGTCGTCAGAAGCGCGACGTTGCGGATATTGCGACGCGAAGCCTCGCTGTCATCCTTGATCAGAAGGATCAGTAACGCGCCGACGAGCGGCAGAAACGTGACCGTTGAGAGAATTGGCCAGTCGGTCATCAGAAAGAGCTCCCGAGCATCATCCAAGTGACGAGCGCGGCGACGCCGATCAGCATCGCGAATGCGTAGTGATAAAGATATCCGGACTGCATCTTGACGACGCGGTTGGTGACATCGAGCACGCGGGCCGAGATGCCATCCGGGCCGAAGCCGTCAATAAGCCAGCCGTCGCCACCCTTCCAGAACAGGCGGCCAAGCCAGCGGGCCGGACGCACGAAGAGGAAGTCGTACAGTTCGTCGAAATACCACTTGTTGAGCAGGAACTGGTACAGGCCACGGTGACGGGCCGCCAGCGCCTTCGGCATTTCCGGCGAACGGATATAGAAAATCCAGGCGACGATGAAGCCGAGCACCATCGCAATGAAGGGCGACAGCTTAACCCACAGAGGAACATGGTGGTATTCCTCAAGGATCTGGTTGGTGTTTGCCGTGAACAGCGACCCTTTCCAGAACTCGACATAGTCGTGGCCGAAGAACAGATCCTTGAACACAACGCCTGCAAGAATGGCGCCGATCCCGAGGATCAGAAGCGGCACGAGCATGACGGGCGGGGATTCATGGACATGGTGCATGACTTCCGTCGAAGCGCGCGGCTTGCCGAAGAAGGTCATGAAGATCAGGCGCCAGGAATAGAAGCTCGTGAAGAGCGCGGCGACGATGAGCAGCGTCGAAGCGTAGCCGCTGGCAGCACTGTGCGAAGCGAAGACGGATTCGATGATCGCATCCTTGGAGAAGAAGCCCGCAGTGCCGATGACGGTGCCCGGAATGCCGAGGCCGGTGATCGCAACCGTGCCGATGACCATCATCCAGTAGGTGACGGGGATCAGCTTGCGCAGGCCGCCCATGCGGCGCATGTCCTGCTCTTCCGAAACGGCATGGATGACCGAACCGGCGCAAAGGAACAGAAGCGCCTTGAAGAAGGCATGCGTGAACAGGTGGAACACGGCGGCGCCGTAAGCGCCGACACCGAGTGCCGCGAACATATAGCCAAGCTGCGAACAAGTCGAATAGGCGATGACGCGCTTGATGTCGTTCTGCACGAGGGCGACGGTTGCCGCGAAGAAGGCGGTTGTCGCGCCGATGATGGTCACGACCAGAAGAGCGGTCTGCGACAGTTCGAAGATCGGCGACATGCGGGCCACCATGAACACGCCCGCGGTCACCATGGTGGCGGCGTGAATGAGGGCCGAAACAGGCGTCGGGCCTTCCATCGCGTCGGGAAGCCAGGTGTGCAGCAGGAACTGCGCCGACTTGCCCATCGCGCCCATGAAGAGCAGCAGGCAGGTGATGGTGATCGCGCCCTGCTTGTCGAGCTGATAGCCCAGGAAATTCAAAACGACCTGATTGGCATCGGCAGCGCCTTCAGCCGGCAGATAATGGGCGGCAGCGGCGAAGATCGTGTTGTAGTCGACCGACTGGAACAGCGCGAACACGCCAAAGATGCCGAGCAGGAAGCCGAAGTCGCCGACGCGGTTGACGACGAAGGCCTTCATGGCGGCGGCATTGGCCGAAGGCTTCTGGAACCAGAAACCGATCAGGAGATACGAAGCCAGACCCACGCCTTCCCAGCCGAAGAACATCTGGACCAGATTGTCCGATGTGACCAGCATCAGCATGGCGAAGGTGAACAGCGACAGATAGGCGAAGAAGCGCGGACGGTGCGGATCGTGGTGCATATATCCAATCGAATAGATATGCACGAGGGCCGACACCGAGTTCACCACGACCAGCATGACGCCGGTGAGCGTATCGACGCGCAGCGCCCAGTCGAAGGTCAGCGCGCCCGACGTCACCCAATGGAGGACCGGGATGCGGATGGTTTCCGCGTCAGGCCCTAGCGGAATCCGGAAGAACACGACCCAGGACAGGATCGCGACGATGACCATGAAGCCGGAAGTGATGTATTCGCTCGCCTTGGCTCCGATCTGATTGCCGAAAAGACCGGCAATCAGGAAGCCCAGAAGCGGAAGGAAGACGATCGCGTAGTAGAGCATTTGCCCGTCAACCTTTCATAACATTGACGTCTTCCACCGCGATGGAGCCGCGATTACGGAAGAAAACAACGAGGATTGCCAGACCGATGGCCGCTTCGGCAGCCGCGACGGTCAGTACGAAAAGGGCGAAGACCTGCCCGACCATGTCGCCGAGCTGGCTGGAGAACGCCACGAAGTTGAGATTGACCGAAAGAAGGATCAATTCGATCGACATCAGGATGACGATGACATTCTTGCGGTTCAAAAAGATGCCGAAGACGCCAAGCGTGAACAGGATGGCCGAAACGGTGAGATAGTGGGCGATACCGATTTCCATATGCTTATCCTCAGATGCCTTTGCCCGTTTCGACCTTTTTGATCTCGATCGCCGTTTCGGGCGTGCGAGCAACCTGGGCCGGGATGGACTGGCGCTTGACATTCGGCTTGTGCCGCAGCGTCAGAACGATGGCGCCGATCATCGCCACCAGAAGGACGAGACCTGCGACCTGGAAGTAGAAGACGTAGTCGGTGTAGAGAATGTCGCCAAGCGCAGCGGTATTGGTCCGCGTGGCAACATCGGGGATCGGCACGGCGCCCTGCCCCAGCTTCGGCGCAAACATGTTGCTTGCGAAAACGAAGATCAGCTCGCCGAGCAGGATGAGGCCGACCAGAGCGCCGACGGGTGCATATTGCAATGCGCCGCGCTTCAGTTCGGCAAAGTCCACATCCAGCATCATGACGACGAAGAGGAAGAGAACCGCCACCGCGCCGACATAAACGACGAGCAGGATCATGGCGAGGAACTCGGCCCCCGTCAGCAGGAACAAAGCTGCCGCATTGAAGAATGTGAGGATCAGAAACAGCACCGAATGCACGGGGTTGCGTGCCGCGATCACCATGAACGCGGATGCGATCATGATGAAGGCGAACAGATAGAAAAACGCTGCCGCAATACCTGTCAGCATGGGGTTCCCCCAACACCTTTCCGTGAGCAAAGCCCTATTGCTTCGCCCGCTTTATTCAAATTCATGTTCAAGTATCGGATTAAAAAGGCTTTTCCAATCCAATGCCTAAACCCTTTATCGCATCGTCCCGTGCAAAACCGCTTCGCGCTTCTGCCGGACATGCTCAAACCAATCAGCGATATGGCGCATCCATCGCGATATTGCGCGCGATTTCGCGTTCCCAGCGGTCGCCATTGGCAAGGAGCTTGTCCTTGTCATAGTAGAGTTCCTCGCGGGTTTCGGTCGCGAATTCGAAATTCGGACCTTCCACGATGGCGTCCACCGGGCATGCTTCCTGGCAGAAACCGCAATAGATGCACTTCACCATGTCGATGTCGTAGCGCACCGTGCGGCGGGTGCCGTCATTGCGGCGCGGACCGGCCTCGATGGTGATGGCCTGCGCCGGGCAGATCGCCTCGCAAAGCTTGCAGGCGATGCAGCGTTCCTCACCGTTCGGATAACGGCGCAGCGCATGTTCGCCGCGAAAGCGCGGCGAGACAGGGCCCTTTTCATGCGGGTAGTTCAGCGTCGCCTTGGGCGCGAAGAACTGGCGCATGGAAAGAAAGAACGCGCCGACGAATTCCTTGAGCAGGAGCGATTTGGCTGCTTGAGCAAATGTTGCCATGGGTTTTACTCCTTACGCCAGACCGAAGACTTTGAGGAAGGTCGCGGTTGCGACAACCATGAAGAGCGAGATCGGCAGGAACACTTTCCAGCCAAGGCGCATCAGCTGGTCGTAGCGGTAACGCGGAACGAAAGCCTTCACCATTGCGAAGAGGAAGAAGCAGAAGCAGAGCTTCAGCATGAACCAGATAATGCCCGGAACCCAGCTGAGGAACCACACATCCACCGGAGGCAGCCAGCCGCCGAGGAAGAGCACCGTCATCAGGGCGCACATCAGCGTGATCGCCACATATTCGCCGAGGAAGAACAGAAGGAACGGCGTGGACGAATATTCGATCATGTGACCGGCCACGAGTTCGGATTCGGCTTCCACAAGGTCGAATGGCGGGCGGTTCGTTTCGGCAAGCGCCGAAATGAAGAAGATCACGAACATCGGGAACAGGCAGAGCCAGTTCCAGTCGAGGAACGAAGCCGGCAGGCCAAGCATGGTGCCAAGGCCGGTATTCTGCGACAGCACGATGTCGGTCAGGTTGAGCGAGCCGACCGTCAGGAGAACCGTGACGATCACGAAACCGATGGAAACTTCATACGAAACCATCTGCGCGGCGGAACGAAGCGCGCCGAGGAACGGATATTTCGAGTTCGATGCCCAGCCGCCCATGATCACGCCGTAAACTTCGAGCGAAGAAATGGCGAAGATATAGAGAATGCCGACATTGATATTGGCGATGGCCCAGCCTTCATTGACCGGGATGACCGCCCAGGTCGCCATTGCCAGAACGGCGGAAATGAAAGGCGCAAGGAGGAAGACACCCTTGTTTGCGCCAGACGGGATGATCGGTTCCTTGAAGACGAACTTCAACAAGTCGGCAAAAGCCTGGAACAGACCCCAGGGACCGACGACGTTCGGGCCGCGACGAAGCTGCACCGCCGCCCAGATCTTGCGATCCGCGTAAAGCAGGTAAGCGACGACGATCAGCAATACGACGAGCAGAACGACCGACTTCAGCGCTATGATAAGCGCGGGCAAGACGTAAGCTGCAAAAATTCCTTCCATTGTTCCGTCTCTCTCTCGCTTACTCAGCTGCCTGTTGGAAGCCGCCGGCCGCGAGCGCCGAGCATTCGGCCATGACGGCGGAAGCGCGCGCGATTGGGTTCGTCAGGTAGAAGTCCTTGACCGGGGAAACGAACGCAGCGCCGTTGCCCGGATTGGATGCTTTCGCCGCCAGCGCGACGAGATCGTCGGCCGAAGCGGGCGTGATGGTGTCGATGGCCAGCATATGCGGATAGTCCGCATAGAGCCTGGCGCGAAGCTGCTGCAACGAATCGAACGGCAGGCGCTTGCCAAGGCTGTCGGAAAGAGCGCGCAGGATTGCCCAGTCTTCCTTCGCCTCGCCCGGTGCGAAACCGGCGCGGCTGCCAAGCTGCACGCGACCTTCGGTGTTGAGCCAGGTGCCTGACTTTTCCGTATAGGCCGCGCCGGGCAGGATCACGTCGGCGGCATGTGCGCCGGCATCGCCATGCGTGCCGATATAGACGACGAAGCTCGATCCCTTTCCGGTCATGTCGAGTTCGTCCGCGCCGAGCAGGAACACGATGTCGAGATTGCCCAGCATGTCGCCAGCCGCCTTGCCGCCCTCGCCCGGCACGAAGCCGAGGTCCAGAGCGCCAACGCGCGAAGCGGCGGTGTGCAGAACGGAGAAGCCATTCCACCCATCCTTGATCGCGCCGACTGCCTCCGCGAGCTTGGCGGCGGTCGACAGAACCGCGCGGCCGTTTTCGCCGGTCAGCGCGCCCTGGCCGATGATGATCAGCGGACGCTCAGCCTTGGCCAGCACGTCGCGGAAGGCGTTGGTGCCAGCAGCGACGGATGCCAGTGTGTCGGCACCTGCGCCCAGATATTCGTAATCGTAACGCAGTTCGGCCTGTTCACCGATCAGGGCGACCGGGAAATGGCCCATGCGCTGACGCTTGCGGATGCGGGCGTTGAGGACCGCGGCCTCGATGCGCGGATTGGAACCGATGATGAGCAGAGCATCAGCGTTTTCAATGCCTTCGATCGTGGAATTGAAGAGATAGGTTGCGCGGCCCAGTGCCGGATCGAGCGCTGCGCCATCCTGGCGGCTGTCGATATGGACGGAGCCCAGCGAAGCCATCAGGCCCTTCAGCGCATAGATTTCCTCAACCGAAGCCAGATCACCGGCAACAGCGCCGATCTTGTCGGCGGAGGTTGCGGAAACCTTGGCGGCAATGGCGGCAAAGGCTTCCGGCCAGCTTGCGGCAACCAGACGGCCATCCTTGCGCACATAGGGGCGGTCGAGGCGCTGGGTGCGCAGGCCATCCCAGATGAAGCGGGTCTTGTCGGAAATCCACTCTTCGTTCACCGCTTCATTGACGCGCGGCATGATGCGCATCACTTCGCGGCCACGGGTGTCGACACGGATGTTCGAGCCGACCGCATCCATCACGTCGATGGTTTCGGTCTTGTTCAGTTCCCACGGGCGGGCCTGGAACGCATAAGGACGCGAGGTCAGTGCGCCGACCGGGCAAAGATCGATCACATTGCCCTGCAATTCCGAGGTCATGGCGCGTTCGAGATAGGTGGTGATCTCGGCGTCCTCACCGCGGCCGATGAGGCCGAGTTCGGAAATGCCAGCCACTTCCGTCGTGAAGCGGACGCAGCGCGTGCAGTGGATGCAGCGCGTCATCACCGTCTTGACGAGCGGGCCGATATATTTGTTTTCGACCGCACGCTTGTTCTCGCGATAGCGCGAACCGTCCGTGCCGAAAGCCATTGCCTGATCCTGCAGATCGCACTCGCCGCCCTGATCGCAGATCGGGCAATCCAGCGGGTGGTTGATGAGCAGGAATTCCATCACGCCTTCGCGGGCCTTCTTGACCATCGGCGTGTTGGTGAAGATTTCCGGCGCCTCGCCATTCGGGCCGGGACGCAGATCGCGCACGCCCATGGCGCAGGATGCCGCCGGCTTCGGCGGTCCGCCCTTCACTTCAACCAGGCACATACGGCAGTTTCCGGCGATGGAAAGCCGTTCGTGGAAACAGAAACGCGGGACTTCCGCACCCGCGGCTTCGGCAGCCTGAAGGAGCGTATAGTGATCGGGTACTTCGATCTCTGTGCCGTCAACCTTGATCTTTGCCATCGCTTATCCAAACCTGCGGCTTAGGCCGCATCTTCCAGATCTCAAACTCTTGCGCCTGCCCTTGTATCGGCATGGCCTTTTCCGAAAACCACCAGGCACTTTTCGGGGCCATGCCCTGCCGGGCAGGCTCACACAACCTATTCAGCCGCTTCCAGACGGATATTGCGGCTTTGAACGGCGTTGCGGGTATAATCGTCAATGCGCTTTTCAATTTCCGGACGGAAATTGCGGATCAGGCCCTGGATCGGCCATGCAGCCGCATCACCAAGCGCGCAGATCGTGTGACCTTCAATCTGCTTGGTGACATCGAACAGCATGTCGATCTCGCGCTTCTGCGCATTGCCCTTGACCATGCGTTCCATCACGCGCCACATCCAGCCGGTGCCTTCGCGGCATGGCGTGCACTGGCCGCAGCTCTCATGCTTGAAGAAGGCGGACAAGCGCGCAATCGCCTTGATGATGTCGGTGGACTTGTCCATGACGATCAGGCCGCCGGTGCCGAACGACGATTTCTTGTCGCGCATGCCGTCAAAGTCCATGATGGCGTCCATCATGTCCTCGCCCTTGATGACCGGGCACGACGCGCCGCCGGGAATGACCGCCAGCAGATTGTCGAAACCGCCGCGAATGCCGCCAGCGTGCTTTTCGATCAGTTCGCGGAACGGAATGCCAAGGCCTTCCTCCACGACGCAGGGCGTGTTCACGTGGCCCGAAATCTGGAACAGCTTGGTGCCGACATTGTTCGGGCGTCCGATGGACGAGAACCAGGCCGCGCCGCGACGCAGGATCGTCGGCGCAACGGCAATCGATTCCACATTGTTCACCGTCGTCGGGCAGCCATAAAGGCCCATATTGGCCGGGAATGGCGGCTTGAGGCGCGGCTGGCCCTTCTTGCCTTCAAGGCTTTCGAGCAGCGCCGTTTCCTCGCCGCAGATATAAGCGCCGGCGCCGTGGGAGACGAGAACATCCATATCCCAGCCGCACTTGTTATTCTTGCCGAGCAGGCCCGCTTCATAGCATTCGTCGATAGCGGCCTGAAGGGCTTCGCGCTCGCGCATGAATTCGCCGCGAATGTAAATATAGGCGGTGTGTGCGCCCATGGCGCAACCGGCGATCACGCAGCCTTCGATCAGCGTGTGCGGATCGTGGCGCAGGATTTCGCGGTCCTTGCAGGTGCCGGGTTCGGATTCGTCGGCGTTGACAACCAGATAATGCGGGCGGCCGTCGCTCTGCTTGGGCATGAACGACCATTTGAGGCCCGTCGGGAAGCCGGCGCCGCCGCGGCCGCGCAGGCCCGACGCCTTCATCTCCTCGATGATCCAGTCACGGCCCTTTTCGATGAAGCCCTTGGTGTTGTCCCATTGGCCGCGCGCCATGGCACCCTTCAGGGACTTGTCCTTGAAGCCGTAGATATTGGTGAAGATGCGATCTTTATCAGCCAGCATGTCTCACCTGTTTCCGTTCGTGTTTGCCAATATCGAAGTCATCATACCGGCTTCTTTCCGAATACCTTGATGTATTCCTCGACGCCGCCCTTGGCCAAAGCCTTGGCCTGCTTCACCCAGTCCTCACGCTCGATGCGACCGTGGAAGTTGAGATAACCGTCGACCCATTCGCGCTCGGCCTTCTTCCAGGAAGCGACCTGCCGGAAGGTGAAGATGCCCAGCTCATGCAGGGTTTCCTCGATCTTCGGACCGACGCCCGAGATCAGCTTCAGGTCGTCGACCGCTTCCGGGCGCTCCATGGCTTCCGGACGGTTCTTGTCGTCAAGCTTGACGCCCTGCCCGGCTTCGACCGATGCGGCCTTTTCGGCGGCATTGGAAACCTTGACCGGCGAAGGCGTCTTCAGCGCCGGATCGGTTTCCGGTGCGTTGGTGACAGGCTTTGCCGTGTTCGACGGCGTGGCCGCCTTGGCTTCGGCTTCCGCCTTGGCCTTGGCTTCCGCTTCGGCCTTCGCCTTGGCTGCTGCGGCGTCCGATGCCTTGCGGGTTTCAAGGCCGATCTTCTTGTAGTCCAGATCTTCGGTGAGCGACGTCAGGCCGTTGATCGGCTCGGACGTCACGCGACCGTCCTGCGGGCCCGGCTTGACCGTGTCGCCCTTGCCCGCTTCGAAAGCGTCGATGATTTCGGCAAGGCGTTCCGGCGTCAGGTCTTCATAGGCGTCCTTGAAGATCATGACCATCGGTGCATTGGCGCAGGCGCCCTGGCATTCCACCTCTTCCCACGACAGCGTGCCGTCGGCATTGAGCTCAAACGGGTCGTGGTTGATCTTGTGGCGGCAGACATCCATCAGCGCTTCCGAACCGCGCAGCATGCAGGGCGTGGTGCCGCAAACCTGGATGTGGGCGCGCGTGCCGACCGGCTTCAGCTGGAACTGCGTATAGAAGGTTGCCACTTCCAGAACGCGGATCAGCGGCATGTCGAGCATGGCGGCGACATATTCGATCGAAGCCTTCGTGACCCAGCCCTGCTGTTCCTGCGCTCGCATGAGCAGCGGAATGACAGCCGACTGCTGGCGGCCTTCGGGGAATTTTGCAATCGTCTTGCGCGCCCAAGCCTCATTTTCCGCGCTGAACGCGAAAGTAGCTGGCTGGACGGCATCATCTGCGAGACGGCGAACGGACATCAGCGGTCAACCTCACCAAACACGATATCGAGCGAGCCAAGAATTGCCGACACGTCGGCCAGCATATGGCCGCGGCACAGGAAATCCATGGCTTGAAGATGGGCAAAGCCCGGAGCGCGCAGCTTGCAGCGATAAGGCTTGTTGGAGCCGTCCGAGACGAGGAAGACGCCAAATTCGCCCTTCGGGGCTTCAACTGCCGCGTAAACTTCACCGGCAGGCACATGGTAGCCTTCCGTGTAAAGCTTGAAGTGATGGATGAGCGCTTCCATCGAACGCTTCATCTCGCCGCGCTTCGGCGGCACGATCTTGTTGTCGGTGTTGGAAACCGGACCGACGCGCTCCTTGCCGAGCAGGAGATCGACGCACTGGCGCATGATCTTGGCCGACTGGCGCATTTCTTCCATGCGGATCAGGTAACGGTCATAGCAGTCGCCGTTCTTGCCGACCGGAATGTCGAATTCCATCTCGTTGTAGCACTCGTAAGGCTGCGACTTGCGCAGATCCCATGCAGCGCCCGAACCGCGAACCATGACGCCCGAGAAGCCCCATGCCCATGCATCTTCCAGCGAAACCACGCCGATATCGACGTTGCGCTGCTTGAAAATGCGGTTGGGCGTGATGAGGTCATCGAGATTGTTGAGCGTGGTGAAGAACGGATCGATCCATTTGCCGATGTCTTCAACAAGCTGATCCGGCAGGTCCTGATGGACGCCGCCCGGACGGAAATAGGCGGCGTGCATGCGCGCGCCGCAGGCGCGTTCATAGAACACCATCAGCTTTTCGCGTTCCTCGAAGCCCCAGAGCGGCGGCGTCAGCGCGCCAACGTCCATGGCCTGCGTGGTCACGTTGAGAAGGTGGTTCAGGATACGGCCGATTTCCGAATAGAGAACGCGGATCACCTGGCCGCGCTTGGGCACATCGATGCCCAGCAGGCGTTCGACGGCAAGCGCATAGGCGTGCTCCTGGTTCATCGGCGCCACATAGTCGAGGCGGTCGAGATAAGGCACAGCCTGAAGATAGGTCTTGGCTTCCATCAGCTTTTCGGTGCCGCGATGCAGCAGACCGATATGCGGATCGACGCGCTCGACCACTTCGCCGTCGAGCTCCAGCACCAGACGCAGCACGCCGTGCGCGGCAGGGTGCTGCGGACCGAAGTTGATATTGAAATTGCGGACCTGAGTCTCAGCCATGTTCAGCTTCCTGTTTGGCTGCAAGAGCCGCCAAGAACTCCTCGCCGGTCATCCGGTGGGTGTCATTGGCAAAATCGTAATTCGCAGGCTTGTTATCGATGAAGATTTCTTCGGCGAAATGGAACCGTTCCGGCTCGGCGAAAGCCTGCATCGAAACGACCGTCATTCCATCATGGACACCGCGCCAGAACAGCGAAGAACCGCACGTCGTGCAGAAGCGGCGCTCGCCCCATTCCGAAGAGGAATAGGTCGTCAGGGCAGCCTCGTCCTCGATCTCGACGGACGTGCCGCAATTGACGGCCATGAATGTGCCGCCCGACCATTGCCGGCACATGCTGCAATGGCAGACATCCATCTCCATCTTGGCCGGAACGGCGGTGAATTTCACCGCTCCGCAAAGACATTGACCGTTCAATCTTTCGCCTGCGCCCATGAGTCTGTCCTCAGTTCGCCTTGGCTTTCTCGTCGCCCGGCAGAACGTAATCCGTTCCTTCCCATGGCGAGAGGAAGTCAAAATTGCGGAATTCCTGACGCAGCTGCACCGGCTCGTAGACGACGCGCTTCAGCTCGTCATTGTAACGAACCTCGACGAAGCCGGTCGTCGGGAAATCCTTGCGCAGCGGATGGCCTTCGAAACCATAGTCGGTCAGGATGCGGCGCAGGTCCGGATGGCCGGAGAACAGAACGCCGTACATGTCGTAGGTTTCGCGCTCGTACCATTCGGCGCCGACGAAGACCGAAACGGCCGACGGCACCAGCGTGTCCTCATCGGCCTGAACCTTGACGCGGATGCGCTGGTTCTGGCGCGGGGACATCAACTGGTAGACGACATCGAAGCGCTTTTCGCGCTGCGGATAGTCGACGCCCGAAATATCCGTCAGATTGACGAACTGGCACTGCACGTCGTCACGCAGGAAGGTCAGGACGCTGATGATGCTGGCGGCCGGAACCGACAGCGTCAGCTCGCCATAGGCCAGCTTCGCCTCCTCGATCGCGTCGCCGAGACGTTCCCTGATATAGCCGGAAAGTTCACCCAGAGCTTCTTCGCTCATGATCAAATGTCCTTTTCTTCGGCCTTAGCGTTCAATGGTGCCGGTGCGGCGGATCTTCTTCTGGAGAAGAAGAATGCCGTAAAGCAGCGCTTCGGCAGTCGGAGGGCAGCCCGGAACGTAGATATCGACCGGAACCACGCGATCACAGCCGCGCACCACCGAATAGGAATAGTGGTAGTAGCCGCCGCCATTGGCGCAGGAGCCCATCGAAATGACGTAACGCGGCTCCGGCATCTGGTCGTAGACCTTGCGCAGCGCAGGCGCCATCTTGTTGGTCAGCGTGCCGGCGACGATCATCACGTCGGACTGACGCGGTGAAGCGCGCGGCGCGATGCCGAAACGTTCGGCGTCGTAGCGCGGCATGGAAATATGCATCATCTCCACGGCGCAACATGCGAGGCCGAAGGTCATCCACATCAGCGAACCGGTGCGCGCCCAGGTGATCAGGGCATCGGCCGAGGTGACGATGAAGCCCTTGTCGGAAAGCTCGCTGTTCAGATCGTTGAAGAATGCATCGTCGGAACCGACAGGCTTGCCCGTGCGCGGGTCAAGAATGCCCTTCGGCTGCGGAGCCACGAGCGTCGTGGTGGCTGAGGTCAATCCCATTCCAGCGCTCCCTTCTTCCATTCATAGATGAAGCCGATGGTCAGAACGCCAAGGAACACCATCATCGACGCAAAGCCGAACCAGCCGATTTCACCGAAGGACACGGCCCACGGGAAAAGGAAGGCGACTTCCAGGTCGAAGATGATGAAGAGAATCGACACCAGATAGAAACGGATGTCGAACTTCATACGGGCGTCATCGAAGGCATTGAAGCCGCACTCGTAAGCGGAAAGCTTTTCGGGGTCGGGCTGTCTATAGGCGACAAGAAACGGTGCAACCAGGAGGGCTACACCAATTACCATCGCAATGCCGAGAAAGATGACGATCGGCAGGTAGGAACTTAAAAGCTCGTTCATGGTCCTTTATCCGGCTTGAATACGAGGCTGCGCCGCCTGTCATAAGCTTTTTGAAGCTGACGACCATGCGACACATTGCATCTGTTGCAACCTCGTCGCCCCAAGCAGCTTCAAAAGGCATGCCGTGCGAACTAAGCGCTTTTCGCCGGGACGGTTATCGCAGCGCGTGCGCAAGCGCAACCCCTCCGGCACGATCTATTGGGCAAAGACGAACCAAGATGCTTAACAACACATGGCATCAAGCCCGCTTATCCCACTGAAAAACCCTATAACATGAAAAGATCATAATTTCGTGAGGAAAACTTGCACGCTCTCCCCTGTCAAGCGGTCTTGTTCAGTGATTTGGCAGGCATTTGCAGCCGCCGCGCGGGGACGCCGGGCAAATGCCGGAAGAATCAATCGAACGGGAGTTCGGGTCGGCGCCCATTGGGGATAACTTACGGAGCAGCGGAAGCCGTCGCCCCCACCAGCCGCCCCGGCAGATACAGCACAAGCGACGCGGCGCCCATGATTGCGGAAGCGCCATCCGCCAGCACCGCCTCCCCGGATGGCCGGCCTTCACGCCCGTTCAGGGCATCCAGCGAAAGAGCGCCGTTGCGGACCAGCGCCATCAGCGACGGCGAGGACGCAAAGACATTATGCGCGCCGCCATCCAGATTGGTCGCGTCGATCACGGCTATTCCATATTTCTGGAGCGTCGGAATACTGGTCCCTTCCCCCACCCGCGCATGACCGCCCGTGATGAAGGAGGAGACACTGAGCGCGCGGTCGCTGCGCGATGTCATCACCGCTATCGGGTGCGGCAGGGGATCAATATCCCTGATCTGCCTTTCAAAGACATCGAGATCGATGTCGGGCGCCGCGAGCAGCAATGCCGTGATGCGGCGCAGCACATTCTTCTCGCCTTGCAGCGACAGGGTTCTCAGCGCTTCCATGGTGACGAAGCTGCCCATGGAATGCGCGACCAGAACGATGCGCTCCGCCTTGCTGCGGGCGACAAGCTCCAGCAAACGCGCCAGACCGTCGCGCGCGAAATTCGCGCTGTCGCGATCATAGACATAAAGGCCAAGATCCCCGCCCGATGGCCAGGCATATTCCACCGTCACCGAATTCATCTTGTAATCATGGACGAATTGCGCGGTGCGGAATGTGCTGTCGGCAAAATTATTGTTGTAGCCATGCACGAAGATGAGGATTTCCCTGTCCTTCGGGGCCCGTTTTTCAAGGGCGGCATTCAGTTGGGCGAGAAACTGGTCGGCATTGGCGTAGGGCTGGAATGCCGTCGCGGCGAAATGTTTGGCGGGGTTGGGCTTGTAGCCGGTCGACTCGACCTGCCCTCTCACATGGGCCGCCGGAATGCCGACATCGACCAGGGCAAAATTCAAGGTTTCCGAGCGCTTTGAATTGTAAGGCTGCGAGAAATCATCCGAGCGCTGGCGGGTTGTCGCCACATAGATGGGCACAATGGCCGCCGGCTTGGCGGGCTTGACGATGGCGGCCTCGGCAGCGGCGACCGATTGCGGGCTCGAATGCGGGCCGTGCCACAAAACCGCGCGGGGCGTGTCGCAGCCGGCGAGAATCAAAAACGTTGCAAGCACACCAAGAATAGCGCGTCGGGTCATCGGCAGCGATCCGTTCCTGTCATCCCGTCCCGTGCGATTGAAAACAGGAAATTCGTCCCAAGGCAATGCATCAGCCGGACGGCTGGCTGTTTGCCCACTCATATTCCCGCGACAGGACTGATCCATGCCGGTTAAAAAATTCCATTCGCGTTTGCGAATAAAGTTGGAATGGAACCGCCCCAAAAGGCGAAAGCCCTGCCAAGCCATGCCTTCATATCCAGACAGGGGGCGTTATCATGAAAAGCATAATCGGCGAGGACACAATAAGGAGGTCACGCATGAGCCATTATCTGCTCGCCAGCGGCGATCTTCTCGCCATTGCAGCGATCATTCTGTCGGTCGCCTATCTGTCGTGGAAGCAATTTTCCGAATAAAGCCGCATCACCGGCGGAACGGACGCGATCCGGCGCCACTTTCAAGTCAACGTTCAATCCAACGATCTGTTGAGAGGAAAGTGGCGCGAGTGACGGGGCTCGAACCCGCGACCTCCGGCGTGACAGGCCGGCACTCTAACCAACTGAGCTACACCCGCGCATTTTCCGGCAACCCTGAGGCTGCGTCGCACCGGCGTTTCCGTCCGGTGTGAGCGGTCGTTTAAGGGGTTCTCGAACACGTGTCAAGCACGTGTCTTGAGAAGAATTGCGATATTGGAAAAATCATTCACAGGAGTTTCAACACCCCTGCCCGGCCAATCATTATCTTGTCTTCATGCCTGCCCGAATCCCCTCGCGACGGGACCAAAAATCAGTCCGGTGAGGCGATTTTTGCGCGAGGACGGTTCGCGGCTTCGCAAGACATGTCGTGATTTGAAGAAAACAAAAGGCGGTAGCGCCACTTTCGTGTCAACATTCAATCTAACGATCTGTTGAGAGGAAAGTGGCGCGAGTGACGGGGCTCGAACCCGCGACCTCCGGCGTGACAGGCCGGCACTCTAACCAACTGAGCTACACCCGCGCATTTCTCCGCAACCCTGAGGCTGCGTCGCACCGGCGTTTCCGTCCGGTGTGAGCGGTCGTTTAAGGGGTTCTCGAACAAGTGTCAAGCAAGGCTTATGCAGAAAGAAAAAGATTTTTCATTTTTCCCTCCGAACACCCGATTTTCGGGGAATTTTCGGGGAATTTCAATGACATCTAATTTGTCCACACGCCCGGCCAAGCCGCCGGAATCACGCCATTCCCCAGAATCATCCACATCGGACGAACCGACGGCCCTCTCCGGCCTTGGTGGAATGGCGATTGCGGAACAGTCTTTGCTCACTTGATTTCATACCAACTGGTTGGTATTATATTGGGAGGAGCACAATCATGGCACGCAAGCAAAATCCCTCAACCCGGCCCAATCTGCTTGATGCGGCGTTGAGCGTCATTCGCACCAAGGGCTACACAGCCACGACGGTCGATGACATCTGCGCCGGCGCATCCGTGTCGAAAGGCGCTTTCTTTCATCATTTTTCCAGCAAGGAAGATCTGGCCGTCGCCGCGGCCAATTACTGGTCGCAGATGACGGGCGCCTTGTTCGCGAATGCCGATTATCACAAGGCGGATGATCCGCTTGAGCGCGTGCTGGCCTATGTCGAATTGCGCAAGCAGCTCATTCGGGGCGACCTGCCCGATTTCACCTGTCTTGCCGGCACCATGACGCAGGAGATCTATGCTACCAGTCCGGTGATCCGGGATGCCTGCTGGGACAGCATATCAAGCCACGCCGATACGCTGGTCCCCGACATCAGGGCCGCCATGGAGCGCCATGGCGGGATTGGCGCGGTCGGAGGCGCGTTCACCGCCGAAAGTCTCGCACTTCATATGCAGGCGGTCATTCAGGGGGCTTTCATCATCGCCAAGGCCAGCGGCGACCCGCTGCGTGCGGTGGAAAGCATCGATCATCTCAAGCGATATATAAGCCTGCTCTTCCAACCGCCTGCCAACCATTGAACCGAAACGACAAAGGAGGAAATCATGCCCAGCACCATTCGCCTGCACCGTGTATTCGCCGCCAAGCCGGAAAAACTCTATCGGGCATTTGTCGAGCCGGATGCGATCGCAAGCTGGCTGCCGCCCTACGGCTTCACCTGCACCGTCCACGCAATGGACGCAAAGGTCGGCGGCACCCACAAAATGTCGTTCCGCAATTTCACGACCGGACACAGCCATTCGTTCGGCGGCACATATGTCGAACTCGTTCCAGGGGAACGGCTGGTCTATACGGACAGTTTCGACGACCCGAACCTGCCGGGTGAAATGAAAGTCACAATCACATTGAAGGCTGTTTCGGTCGGAACGGAAATAAACATCGAACAGCAGGGCGTGCCCGATATCATTCCTGCTGAAGCCTGCTATCTCGGCTGGCAGGAAAGCCTCGACAAGCTCAAAAGGCTCGTGGAACCCGAAATCAACCCGTAATATCGTTCGGGCAATGGCGAGATGGAAAGGCGCCGCTGCCCCCCGGCACTGGACCTTGCAATAGGTCCATGCCGGTTGCGAGAGCGGCAATTCAAGGCGACCGCATCGCCATATCCGCCTTCAATCAGTTTGCAGCGGCTTTCGACGCAACGCCCTGAAGGTCCGACAGGTCGGCGACAATCGCCGCCGCCTCATCCCGCAGGACATCCTTGGCGTTCTTGCGGTTTTTTTCCAGCGCCATGTCGGCACTCAGGCTGCGCTCGTCGGACTGCAGGCCGTCGTCCTTGTTCTTATCGAAACCGTCATCCATCTCATTGCGCGATTTCAGGCGATTTTCCTGCGCCTGCATTTCGTTGCGGCGTTCGGTTTCATTGAGAGAAAGCGCCGATTTCGCGCGCTGTTTCTGCAATTCCGAGACATCGTCGACAAAAAGCTGGAATTCGGGATCTTTCTGCACACGCGCATCGTGCAGGGTTTGCAGTTGCGGCAGCAACGCCTTGACCTCCGCGAAGGACTTGTATTTCGCGGGCTTGACCTGCGTCCACGGCAAGGCGTTGTCGAAACTCGATTCGCCCACGGCCTTGAGATCAAACAGTCCCGGCAGGCTTATATCGGGTGTCACGCCGCGCAATTGCGTCGTGCCGCCATTGACGCGGAAGAACTGCGCGATGGTGAGTTTCAGCTCGCCGAACTTCGGAGTCGGATTACGGGCAACCTCATCGAGATCGACCACGGTTTGCACGGTGCCCTTGCCGAAGCTCGGCTCACCGATAACCACACCCCGGTCATAGTCCTGGATGGCCGCGGCAAAAATCTCGGATGCCGACGCCGAACCGCGATTGATGAGGACACCGAGCGGACCCTTCCAGGCGGGAGCAGCGGCATCGTCGCTTTCCACCTTGACCTCACCATTCGCGCTGCGCTGCTGCACCACCGGCCCCTTGCCAATGAAGAGGCCCGTCAGGTCGATGGCCTCGGACAACGAGCCGCCGCCATTGTTGCGAAGGTCGATCAGCACGCCGTCAACCTTTTCGTCCTTCAACTCCGCGATGAGCCTGGCGACATCGCGGCTGGCGCTGCGATAGTTCTTGTCGCCCTTTCGCCGCGCTTCGATATCCTCATAGAATGCCGGCAGGGTAATGACGCCGATCCTGCGGATGGCGTCACCATCCTTGACCGACAGCACCTTTTTCTGCGCCGCCTGCTTGTCGAGGCTGATCTTGTCGCGGACGAGACGGACGATATGGTGCTTGCCGTCCGGTCCGGCATCGGCCGGCAGAATATCGAGACGCACGACAGACCCCTTGTCGCCACGGATCAGCTGCACGACCTCATCGAGCCGTGTTCCGACGACTTCCTTGATCGGGCCTTCCTCGCCCTGCCCGACGCCGATGATGCGGTCGCCGACCGCAAGCTTTCCCGAAAGCTGTGCCGGACCGCCGGCCACGACTTCGCGGATCGTGGTGTAATCGTCCCTTTCCTGCAGGACCGCGCCGATGCCGACCAGCGAGAGCTTCATCGAAATATCGAATTCAGCCGAAGCGGCGGCACCGAAATAATCCGTATGCGGATCAACCGAGGTCGTATAAGCGGCCATGAAGAGCTGGAATACATCGTCGCTCTTGGACTTGTTGGTTCGCTCGATCGAGTTTTTATAGCGCTTGTCGAGCGTGTCGCGGATGGAAGAATCGTCCTTGCCCGCAAGCTTGAGGCGCAGCCAGTCGTTCTTGACCCGCTTGCGCCACAGATCGTTGGCTTCCGCTTCGGATTGGGGCCACGGCCCCTTGTCCCGGTGAAGCGGATAGCTTTCGTCGACGCTGAAATCGAACTTCTGGTTCAACAGGCCGCGCGCGTAAGTCATGTGATCGACAATGCGCTTTTCGTACACATTGAAAATGTCAAAGGGGATACTGAGATTTTCCTGCCTGATCGCGTCATCGATCCTGGTGCTGTCGCGCTTGAAGCGGTCGATATCGCTTTGCAGGAAAATAAGCCGGTCCGGATCGAGCGAATCGATGAAGCGATTCATGACCTCGGCCGAAAGCTTGTCGTCCAGCGGAAGAGGTTGATAATGAAAGCGCGTGAGAAATTCCGACGTCAGACGTGCAGCCTCCGCCTGCTGCTGCATTGGTTTCAGAACCGGGGGAGAACCGGCCTCCAAAGCATGGGCAGATGAAGCAATTGTCAGAAAAAGACAAACAAATCCCAGTTTTAAACGTTTCAAGCTTTATTCCATTTCTCAACGCTCGTCATCAAACGAGACTTATGTTGAGCAATTATGTTTTTTTGGCAACCGCGAAGTACAAGATAGTAACAAATGCGCTCTTGCTCCTGCCTTTTTTCCGTCCGTCCAAAGGGCGTTCCCGATGCGGACGCCGTCTGCCGGATCAGGTGAACCGCGGCCAGAAATTCCACTTTTCTTTGAGATACAACAAATCCGGTTCGCGCCTGTCATTCTAGAATGGTCCGAATGATGATGCGGCTGTCGTCATCATGCTTCGAAGCCTGACAGCCACGGAACAATACGATGTCGGCAGAACCTGTCTCAATGACCCCAGTAATCGATGTTCGCACCATTCCGCCCGTTTCGCGGCATGCCACGATCTTTTCGATGATCGATGCGCTTGATCCCGGCGAGGCGCTGGAAATCGTCAACGATCACGATCCGGTGCCGCTGCGCCGCCAGCTTGAAACCCGCAATCCCGGCCTGTTTTCATGGGTTTACAAGGAAACGGGGCCCTTGTGGCGGGTCGAGATCGGCCGCCGGAAAGGCCATCATGGCGCCGACCATGAATGCACCTGCGGCAATCACTGAAGTTTTATAGGCACGGTGCGGGACGAAAGAGATGATCGGCGCGACGCTTTCCCGTTGGACCCTGTCCTATTTCACCGCTTCGCTGGTTTTCCTCGTCTTCGCACTTGGCCTCATGGCAAGCGGTTTCGGCTTTCCGGGCCATGGGATTCGCGCGCCTGAAACGCTCATCATCGTGCATGCCGTCGCCATTGGATGGCTCGCCTTGCTGATGAGCGGCGCGCTTTTGCAATTCGTGCCGGTTCTGGTGAACAGGGCCCTGTGGGGAAGCCGGGGCAGCCTCCCCGCCTTGCTTCTGCTGGTCGCGGGCCTGTCCGGCCTGCTTGCCGGTTTTGCGGGCATGGCCGGGCTGATAGAGAGCCCGGCATGGTTGCTTCCCGCTTCCGGCATCCTGCTTGCCGGCGGATTTTCCATCATTTTCGCCATATTGGGCATGACGCTCTGGCTTGCGCGCCCGGTCGCCCTGCCCGCCCGTTTCGTCGCGGCGGGCATCTGCTGCCTTCTCGTCACCGCCTTGCTTGGCACGATATTCACCTTCGCGCTTTCGGGCTTCACGGAAGATACCGTTCTGCTCGATATTGCCGGAGCGGCCTTGCCGGCTCACGCCGCGCTTGGCCTTGGCGGCTGGATGACCTTTACCGCCATGGGCGTGAGCTACAGGCTGCTGACGATGTTCATGCTGTCGCCCGACGCCGTGCGGCGGACCACCGGAATCATATGGTGGGAAGGCGCGGCGGCGCTCACCATCCTCGCGGCCGGAGTTGTCGTGGTGGCCCTGGATATGGGATCGATGGAGATTGCGGTGACGGCAGCCCTCATTCCCGGCATTGCCTGTATTGCGCTCTATATCGTCGATATCCGGACGATCTACCGGCAGCGCAAGCGCAAGACGATAGAACTGAACAGCGCCGCCAGCATTCCGGCCTTCATCGCGCTCGGGCTCTCGCTCGTGCTGGCAATCGCCCTGTCCTTGACCGGCGCGACCGATCCGATGATCGGCGGACTTGTCTATCTGTTCACCTTTGGGTGGCTGACCGGCCTCAGCCTTGCCCAGCTCTACAAGATCATACCTTTCCTGACCTGGCTCGAATGTTACGGCCCCGTCATGGGCCGGGCTC
Source organism: Brucella anthropi (assembly GCF_046630315.1). Lineage (GTDB taxonomy): Bacteria > Pseudomonadota > Alphaproteobacteria > Rhizobiales > Rhizobiaceae > Brucella > Brucella anthropi_A. The sequence continues at coordinate 141,909 of NZ_LQBD01000005.1, forward strand.
CAACGCCGCGCGTGCAGGACATGGTCAGCGAACGGCGCGCGCGGCAATGGTTCGCGCTCTATTATACCGGTGTCGCCCTGGCGACGCTCGCCCTGATTGCCGGCTACCCAGCCGCATTTCGTCTGGCCGCGATCTTGAATCTCGCGGCAATCCTTGCCTTGATCATCCACTTCTTCCGCGCCCGACGGCTTCTCGATGTGCCGGACGGCATACGCCTGCCGAAAGGGGCAACCCGGCCGCATCTCATCTATGCGGGCGAACCAATTATCAGGAGATCGAAATGACACTCTCGGTTCAGGACATTTCGCACCATGTGCTGGACGTGCGCCCCTTCATCAAGGGCGGCGTGGAACCATTCAATGCCATCATGGAGGCGGTCGACGGCCTTTTGCCGGGGCAAGCGCTCCTGCTGATCGCACCGTTCAAACCCGCGCCGCTGTTCAGCGTCATGGAGCGGAAAGGGTTTGCCGCAACCCCCGAGCCGCTGGACAATGGCGACTGGCAGGTTCTGTTTACCCCCGCGACCGAGGCCGCACCCGAACTCAGCTTCTCCGGCAATGTCGTATCGCCGGATGCCTGGCCGGAGCCGTCGCGCTATCTCGATTGTACGGACATGCAGCCGCCGGAACCGCTGGTGTGCATTCTTGCCGAAGTGGAAGACATGGCGGCGGGTGACGTTCTGTTCGCGCTCCTGCACCGCGAGCCCTTGTTCCTCTTCCCCGAGCTTGAAAACCGCGGCCACGAATGGGTCGGCAATTTCGACGAGACCGGCGCCGCCTATCGTATCATGATCCGCGTCGGTGAGCCGGGGTGATGCCATGCAACAGGCGGCGCAGACCCATCTGGAAAAGCAGATCATCGACAGTCTTCGTCTGGTGCTCGATCCCGAACTCGGGTTCAACCTCGTCGACCTCGGCATGATCTATAGTATCGATGTCGCGGATGACGGATCGGTCAAGATCGACATGACCACAACGACACGCGGCTGCCCGGCGGCGGGTTTTCTCACCGATGCCGTTCGCGCCAGCGTCGAAACGGTCGAGGGCGTGCGCGCGGTCGAAGTCGAACTGACCTACGAACCGGAATGGATACCGGAAATGGCCCTGCCGGACGTGCAGGCGCGGTTCGCCCTCTGACCCCACATCCCGCCACGCATATGCCAGCCAGCGGACAGCGCAACTGTTCGCTGGCTTTTTATCGGGATGATGTGCTTCGCTTCGGCCTTTGATCCAGCGCAAACAAATCTCCATATTTATCAAGCGATAGCCTTATCCAACTGATATCAAACGATTTTTATTAGCATCATTTCCGCACAACCTTGATCGCAGTCAAGGAAGGGGTGCGCGTCTCTACCTATAGTCGAAGTGACAGAGCAGGACATGCTCGGTCCTATCGTAAAGGAGAGTATCGATGGCCGACCAGATGCAAATCAGCCGCCGCACCATACTGGCAGGAGCCGCCTTGGCCGGCGCTCTCGCCCCGGTTCTGGCAACCACATCCGCCTGGGGGAAAGGCGCTGTGAGAAAGGCAAGTGCGGCAGAAATAGCGGCACTTCCGCGCCAGAAAGTCGAATTGGTGGACCCTCCCTTCGTGCACGCCCACAGTCAGGTTGCGGAAGGCGGACCCAAGGTGTTCGAATTCACTATGGTGATCGAGGAAAAGAAGATCGTCATCGACGATGTGGGCACGGAAGTCCATGCCATGGCGTTCAACGGCACGGTGCCGGGGCCGCTGATGGTCGTGCATCAGGATGATTATGTCGAGCTGACCCTCATCAACCCCGAAACCAACACGCTGATGCACAATATCGATTTCCATGCGGCAACGGGCGCATTGGGCGGCGGCGGGCTGACCGAAATCAATCCGGGGGAGAAGACCATCCTGCGCTTCAAGGCAACCAAGCCCGGCGTCTTCGTCTATCACTGCGCACCTCCCGGAATGGTTCCGTGGCATGTCGTGTCGGGCATGAACGGCGCCGTCATGGTGCTGCCGCGCGAGGGGCTGCATGACGGCAAGGGTAAAGCGCTGACCTATGACAAGGTTTATTATGTCGGCGAACAGGATTTCTATGTGCCGCGCGACGAAAACGGCAATTACAAGAAATATGATGCACCCGGCGATGCCTATGAGGACACGGTCAAGGTCATGCGCACGCTGACGCCAACCCATGTCGTGTTCAACGGCGCTGTCGGCGCGCTGACCGGCGACAAGGCCATGACGGCAGAAGTGGGCGAAAAGGTCCTGATCATCCATTCGCAGGCCAATCGCGATACCAGGCCGCATCTGATCGGAGGCCATGGGGACTATGTCTGGGCGACCGGCAAGTTCAACACGCCGCCCGATGTCGATCAGGAAACCTGGTTCATTCCCGGCGGTGCCGCGGCAGCAGCCCTTTACACTTTCCAGCAGCCCGGCATCTACGCCTATGTCAACCACAACCTGATCGAGGCCTTTGAACTCGGCGCTGCGGCCCATTTCAAGGTCACGGGTGAATGGAACGACGACCTGATGACATCGGTTCTGGCGCCATCCGGCACGTAAAGCAAAAAGCATGAAGGCGCTTCGCCTCCCAGAGCGCCTTTGGCTGAAACTTCCCCAATGATGCTTCAGGATGAAAGGCTTGGGCTGCATCCATCTGCCTCCCGGATGGATGCCGTCCCTCGATACCCGATGAACGAAAGCAAAGGAAAGAAGCGCCTGCGTGAGCTTGCCGTGGCCGTTCCGGCGGTTCTGCTGGCCGTTGTCGCAGGCCTGTTTGTCGTCGATGCCGTCGGGCGTCCGGGCCGGGCGATACCGGACACATCGATTGCCGGTCCCGAAACGATCCTCATCGCGCCGCGCACCATGACCTATCGCGAGGATGGCGATTTTCAGAAGAACAATTATCCCGTCGATGCGCCATTGACCACGCGCAAGCTGCAACGGGCCTTCGAGATCATGAAGTACCAGGTCAGCACGGCCGACTACGAGCGCTGCGTTGCCGACGGCGATTGCCAGCCCGCCGAAGCCCTGCCGCACAATCACGATGGACCGGATGCCGATGGCCCGGTCGTCGGCGTCAGCTATGACGATGCGCAGAATTATGCCGACTGGCTCTCCCGCAAGACCGGGGAGATCTGGCGCCTGCCCACCGACGAGCAATGGGCTTTCGCGGCAGGCTCGCGCTTTCCAGATGATGCGCTTGGCGTCGAGGACGAGGCTGCGGCCAATCCGGCGCTGCGCTGGCTCAGAGACTATGAAAAGCAGAGCGCCCGCAAGCAGGACCGGAACCCCGCCAGACGCCCCGCAGGCGCATTCGGCGTCAACGAACTGGGCGTGGCCGACATTGCGGGCAATGTGTGGGAATGGACCCAGACCTGCCACCGCCGCGTCAATATCGATGCCTATGGCAAGCAGGTTGCGGAAATGCCGGCTTGCGGCGTCTATGTCGTCAATGGCAAGCACCGCGCGGCCATGAGTTCGTTCATTCGCAACCCCAAAACCGGCGGATGCAGCGTCGGCGTGCCGCCCGACAATCTCGGTTTCCGGCTGGTGCGCGACAATCGCTGGCATGCCCTGGTGTGGAAGCGCATCCAGAACATCGGCGCATGAGGGATTAATTGTGAATGCCCGATCCCCGGCCCCGAAAACAATTCCAAGCCCGCTTTGCTGTGCTAAGGTGAATGCGTGGTCCTGGAGTGTGAGAAACGCAATGTCCATCATAGATCGCGGGCTTGTCAGGAAACTGTCATTGTTCGCAAAAATGAGTGATAGCGAACTCGATAAGCTTGTTTCCTATGCCTCTATAAAGCGCATTCCTCCCGGAGAGGCGATTTTCGAACAGGGCGATGAGGCCATTCTTTTCTATCTCCTCCTGCACGGGCGATTGAAGGTCAATCAGGTGACGCCGGACGGACAGCAGATCATCGTCCGCATGGTGCATCCGGGCGATCTTTTCGGCTTTGCCAGGGCCTTGCAGAGAAGCGATTATCCCGGCACCGCGATCGCCGTCGCGGAAAGCATCGTGCTTGCCTGGCCGACGGAGCTTTGGGACTATTTCGTGGAACAGAATCCGGGCCTGGCCATGAATGCCATCCAGACCATCGGCAAGAGGCTGGAAGAAGCCCATACCCGCATCCGCGAAATGTCGACGGAGGAAGTGGAGCGGCGCGTCGCACACACGGTCCTGCGCCTTGCCCGCCATGCCGGACGCAAAGAAGAAGACGGTATTCGCATCGATTTTCCGATCACCAAGCAGGATATTGCCGAGATGACGGGAACGACGCTGCATACGGTGTCGCGCATCCTCAGCGGCTGGGAAGCGCAGGGATTTGTGCGCGGCGGACGCCAGAAGCTGACGGTCCTCAATATGGCGGGCGTGCGGCGGCTTGCCGACGGCGAGCCAAAATAACGGCGAAAACATAAAGCGCCGGGCGAAAAACGCCCGGCGCCAATCCATTAAATTGAAATAAAAACAATCTGTTGAGAATATTTCTTATCAATGCGATTCGGAATAATGCCTTCGCATCATCCGAAGACTTCGCGTTCCTCGTATTTCGCGGCCAAAAGCGCCTCTATCATCAGCTTTTCCGACAGGATATGGCGGCGCACGCTCTCCATGAAGCCGCGCAGCATGTATGAAACCGTGTCGGAAGCGAGCTTGCTGCGCCTTTCCGCAATCGCGGTCAGGGTCTGCGACAATTCCTCGGCGGCCAGCCGGTCACAACGATGTTCTGCCTTCAGCCGTTCGATGATGGCATTGGCAAAATGGGAATGGGCCTGCCGGCTGAAATCGGGAAAAAGCACCTCTTCCTCCAGCGCATGGGCTTCGCCGACAAGACGGGGAATGAGCGTGGCGATGCGCCGATATTCCGGCATCGACGCGCTGGATTCGAGATCGCCCGCGATTTCCTCCAACTGGAGACACAGTTCCAGAAGGTCATGATGGTGCGCTTCAAGGCGGCTGATGTCGGTCGCGTGCAGGGCTGGCGGCGTGTCCATGACTTCCTGGCTCACTATTGACCGAGGAAAAGAACGGCTGCGATCACGATGGAGGCGGCAACCGCGGACAGCGTGCCCGCGCCCTGCAAGGCCCCCATGCGATAAAGAACCAGCGAGAAGCCGATGATCGCCGGCGTGGCGACCATGAGACCGATCTGTGCATCCGTCATGGAAATTTCCTTTGCTCTGACCGGCATAGAATGTCGCGCCCGACGCATTTCTTCTTTGCCAAAACGCAAAGAAGGCCAAAACTGCCAGCGCTAGGCATGTGCCATGTCTGGAATTGAACATATGGCCGTAACGGCAACAGAGCCGGGGGATCGCGCAGCAGACGATCTCCTGCTCTGGATTCTCGTGTGGAGCGAACTCATCGCCTTCGCAATCCTGCTCACAGCCTTCATGGTGATGTCGGTGATCGATGTGGAAGGGGTTGCGCAGTTGCGCGCGCATCTGAGCCCCGGTCTCGCGGCAACCAACACGGTCGTGCTGCTGATGAGCGGCTGGCAGGCGGCGATTGCCGTGCGCAGGCGCAACACCATAAATCAGGTTCGCCGACCGCTGTTATGTGCCGCCTTTTTCGGCCTTGTTTTCGTGGCGATCAAGCTTGTCGAATATTCGCACGAAATCCGCTTTGCGGGCGATGCGGCTGCCGGGTCATTCTTTGAGCTTTATTTTCTCCTGACCGGGTTTCACCTTCTGCATGTGCTGTTCGGCTCGGTCGTGCTGGCACTCGTCGCATGGCGACCGACCAGCGCCAATGTTCTGCTGATCACGACGCTCTGGCATGCCATCGACCTTGTATGGCTGGTGATGTTTCCCGTTCTTTATCTCGCTTGAGGCCCGCAGTGTCCGATCGCAATGCCCCTTCGCTCAACCGCACATTCATCATTCTGATTCTGCTGGCTGTGAGCGGCGCCGCCATCGCAGCCACCAGCGGCGGAATGCTCTGGGCCATCGTCATCGTGTTGATTCTGGCTTTTGCCAAAGGCTGGTATGTCATTCTCGATTTCATGGAAATGCGCGGAACCGACGGCCTGCTGAAGCCTGCCCTTCTGGCCTGGCCCGCCATTTTGCTGGCGCTTGCGCTGGCGCGCTCCATCATTGTCCGTGTTCTCTTCTGAACATCTGTATTGGTCTTTGCCAAATCGCAAAGAAGGCTTTCCCCCGACCGATAGAACAGTCCCGTCCCGTGATGCCGGCGAGGGGTTGACCAGCCGCATTATCGACGGGGGGATTTGTTGCCGGGGCCTTGTCCCCCGGCATATGAAAGGACGAAGGGATGGCAGAACGCCTAACCAAGACCGGCGCACGAAACGTCTTCTATGGCGGGTCTATTTTCTTTTTCGCGATCTTCGTGGGGCTGACGGCGCACAGCCACTATTACATGAAAACAACCTCCACGGATGAATCCACGCTGACGGCCTCGGTCGCGCGCGGCAAGCACATCTGGGAGAAAAACTCCTGCATCAACTGTCACACGCTGCTGGGTGAAGGCGCCTATTTCGCGCCCGAACTTGGCAATGTCTGGAAGCGCTGGGGCGGCGAAGAAGACCCCGAAGGCGCACGCGAGACGATGAAAGCCTGGATGCAGTCCCAGCCGACGGGAATCGAAGGGCGTCGCCAGATGCCCCAGTTCAACCTGAGCGAACAGGAACTCAACGATCTGGCTGATTTCCTCGAATGGACCAGCCGCATCAAGACGCAGGACTGGCCGCCCAACGAGGCAGGCTGAGCGCGGGATGAACGGAGTTACACATTATGAAATATGAAAGCCAAAAGGTCGCGATGCTCTATTTTTATGGAGCGCTCGTCCTGTTCCTCGCGCAGGTTGCGTTCGGCGTGCTCGCCGGTACGATCTATGTTCTGCCCAATACGCTGTCCGAGCTCCTGCCCTTCAACATCGTGCGCATGATCCATACCAATGCGCTGGTGGTCTGGCTTTTGATGGGGTTCATGGGCTCGACCTATTACCTCCTGCCGGAAGAAACCGAAACCGAACTTTACAGCACCAAACTTGCCGTCATCCAGTTCTGGCTGTTTTTCGTGGCTGCGGCCATCGCTGTCGTCGGCTATCTGTTCCATATTCACGAGGGGCGTGAATTTCTCGAACAGCCCTTCATCATCAAGGTCGGCATCGTCGTCGTCTGCCTGATCTTCCTGTTCAACATCACGCTGACGGCGCTCAAGGGCCGCAAGACCACCGTGACCAACATTCTCCTGTTCGGTCTGTGGGGGCTGGCGCTGTTCTTCCTGTTCGCCTTCTATAATCCGATCAATCTCGCGCTCGACAAGCTCTACTGGTGGTATGTCATCCATCTTTGGGTTGAAGGCGTGTGGGAACTCATCATGGCGTCGATCCTCGCCTTCCTGATGATCAAGCTCAACGGCATCGACCGCGAAGTCGTCGAAAAATGGCTCTATGTCATTGTCGGCCTTGCCCTGTTCTCCGGCATTCTCGGCACCGGCCACCATTATTACTGGATCGGCGCCCCCGGTTACTGGCAGTGGATCGGTTCGCTGTTCTCGACACTGGAAGTGGCTCCGTTCTTCACCATGGTCATCTTTACCTTCGTGATGACATGGAAGGCCGGCCGCAAACATCCAAACCGCGCCGCCCTTCTGTGGTCCATCGGCTGTTCGGTCATGGCCTTCTTCGGCGCGGGCGTATGGGGCTTCCTGCACACGCTGTCGTCGGTCAACTATTACACCCACGGCACGCAGCTGACCGCCGCCCACGGGCACCTCGCCTTCTTCGGCGCCTATGTCATGCTCAATCTCGCCGTCATGGCCTATGCGATACCGGAAATCCGCGGGCGTGCGCCCTATAACCAGATGCTCTCCATGGTGAGCTTCTGGACCATGTGCACCGCCATGTCGGTGATGACCTTCGCGCTCACCTTCGCGGGCGTCGTCCAGACCCATCTCCAGCGTGTGCTCGGAGAAGCATTCATGACCGTGCAGGATCAGCTGGCCGTATTCTACTGGATACGCCTCGGTTCCGGTGTCGTGGTGGTGATCTCGGCCTTCATGTTCATCTGGGCCGTGCTGGTTCCGGGCAAGGCGCGCCGTGAAACCACAAAGGCCCTGATACAGCCCGCCGAATGATCGTTATCGACATCGTTGTCGACAAGGCCCCGCCATCCGGCGGGGCTTCCCTGCCCGATACAAAGGAAAACGGCCATGAACCCCATTCTCAGAAATGTCGAAAATACCGGCGCTTCAATCCCTCCCTACAGCCCGTCCGGCAATGAATGCGCGCTCTTCGAGATGGCGTGGAAGCGCAAGCTGCCGCTGCTTCTGAAAGGCCCGACCGGCTGCGGCAAGACGCGGTTTGTGAGCCATATGGCCGCAAAGCTCGGCCTGCCGCTTTCCACCGTTTCCTGCCATGACGATCTGGCTGCCGCCGACCTGACCGGGCGTTATCTGCTGAAAGGCGGCGACACGCTTTGGGTCGACGGCCCGCTAACGCGGGCGTTGCGCGAAGGCGGCATCTGCTATCTCGACGAGATTGTCGAGGCCCGCAAGGACGTGGCCGTCGTCCTGCATCCGCTGACCGATGACCGCCGCCTTCTGCCGTTGGAGCGCACCGGCGAACTGCTTGAAGCGCCGGACCGTTTCATGCTCGTCGTGTCCTACAATCCGGGTTATCAGAACCTGTTGAAGTCTCTCAAACCAAGCACACGCCAGCGCTTCGTCGCCATTGAATTCGACTTTCTGCCCAAGGAACAGGAAATCGCGGTGGTGAGCGAGGAAAGCGGCCTCGCCGCCCATAAGGTTGCGCCGCTGGTGGCGCTGGCCCATCGCTTGCGCGGCCTGAAAGGCCACGATCTGGAAGAAGGCGTTTCGACACGCCTGCTGGTCTATTGCGCCGCGCTGATCGAGGCGGGCATGCCGCAGCGCGAAGCGGCGCGCGCCGCGATGATCGAACCGCTGACCGATGAGCCGGATGTGAAAGCCGCCCTGATCGAAATTGCCGATGCAATGTTGAAATAGGCGGGCGCGCAATGCTGGATTTTCTGGAGCTGGAGGAAACCGTCGGCCGCGCCTGGCATCGCCTGATCGGCAAGACGGGATCGTGGCCGCATTATCCCCAGCACGCCGTACAGCTTGGCGATATTCGCCACAAGCTTGCGATCTGCTTCCGCGGATTTGGCGGCGATGCCACCGTGCAGATTGCTCCTGCCCGCGCGCGAACCTCCGGGCACCGGCTGGGATTGCGCCAGCGCATGGCCCTGGGCGAAGAAAAACTCAGCCAGCCCTTGCGGGACGAAGCGACATTGATGCTGCCGCCGGAAATCGCGCTTTTTCCCGACCGCGTGCTCAATTACGACCTCTATGTCTGGCTTGCGGGTTATATGGCGGTCATGCCGACGGACGCGGATGACCTTCCGCACGATCCGCTGCGCCGCGATCTTGCAGCCCTTGCACTGGCAGCGGATACGGTTGCGAAGACCTGCCGGACATTTCCGGGCTTGCAGAAACGCTATGCGCGCCTTTGCGAAGCGGTGTTGGCCGTGCGTCCCAAACGGTCGCTCCACGGTCTTGAACAACAGGTGGAAGAACGCATTCTTTCGGCTCTGAAACAGGGTGCCGGCCTGCCCGATGACGGTCTTCCCACGATCTTTCCGCATTGCGCGCCCGCAGGCTATCTGCCCGCCCTGCCCGTTCCGCTCTGGCCGGAACTGACAAGACGCAGCGAAACCGCGCCGCGCGACAGCGATGACCAGCCGGTCCTGAGCAGCAGGGCGGAAGGCGTTGAAACCGGGCGGCAGATCGCCAACCGCGAAAAGCAGGACCCCAGACTGGCCGACCGCAGCCCGTTCATTCTCAATCGCTTCGAGAAAATCCTCGCCATGGCGGAGATGGTGAGCGTCGACAGGCCAACCGACGACAGTGACGAGCAGAACGCAAAATCCGCCGATGAGCTTGACGAACTGACATTGGGCGAGCGCAAGGGCAGACCCGCCGCCCGCTTCCGTTTCGATCTCGACCTGCCGCCGGAAGCCGTCGACCGGACGGCGCTTGCCGCCAGGCTGACCTATCCGGAATGGGATTACCGCAAGGCAACCTATCTTCAGGATCATTGCAGCGTTCTGGCTGCACCGGCGCTGGCCCGCGACGACGTGCTGGAACTGGACGACGAAGCGCAAAGCCTCGTGCGCCGCGTGCGCCGCCAGTTCGAAATCCTGCGTCCGGGCCGCGAATTGATGCGGGCGCAGCTTGACGGCAACGATCTCGATCTCGATGCCGTGGTGCGTTCGCGATGCGATTTTGCCGCCGGGGGGCAAGGCAGCGAGCGCGTGCATCTGATGAGCCGCCCCAGGGCAAACGACCTTGCCGTCACCATTCTGGTCGATGTCTCGCTGTCCACCGATGCCTGGATCGACAATCGGCGCGTGCTGGATGTGGAAAAAGAGGCGCTTCTGGTTCTGGCCAACGGCATTGCCGCATGCGGCGATCGCTGCTCCATCCAGACATTCACCTCGCGCCGCCGCTCATGGGTGCGGGTCGAGACGGTGAAGGATTTCGACGAAGCCTTTGGGCCAGCGGTCGAACACCGGATCGCGGCCCTGAAACCGGGCTTCTACACGCGCATGGGAGCCGCCATCCGCCATTCGACCGCAAAGCTTGCCGAACAGCCCAACCGAAAGAAACTCCTGCTGGTCCTGACCGACGGCAAGCCGAACGATGTCGACCATTATGAGGGCCGGTTCGCGCTGGAGGACAGCCGCAGGGCGGTCCAAGAAGCGCGCGCCAGAGGCGTCAACGTGTTTGCCGTGACGGTTGACCGCGAGGCGAGCGCCTATCTTCCGGCGCTCTTTGGCCGCAGAAACCATGCCCTCGTCGCCAAGCTGTCGAAACTGCCGGTCGCACTCCCGGCCATCTATCGCATGATGACCGGGTGAGCGCGCCAGGTCCTGCCGAAACAGGCCGATCGTTCCACAAGGCGATGCCTGGAAGCTACAGTGCCTGCGGCTCTATCGCGGTGGCGAGCATGATCCGCCGGATTGCCGTGGAATAAGGCGCCGTCGTCCGCAATTGCGGTCGGCAGCATATCCTGTATTTGCGGCCCGAACGGATCGTCTCCGGATAGAGCTTGACCAGCGCGCCCGATTGCAGCCGGGTTCTTGCCAGAAAATCCGGTATCAATGCGATGCCGAGACCGCGCGTGGCCATTTCCAGCGCCAGAACAAAATGAGACGCACGCAGGATCCGGCGGTTCTCCACCGGCAATTCGGTTTCAGGCAATGCCTGCTTGTAGATCAGCCAGCGGCATTCGTTGGTGAACTCTAGGGCTTCATTCTCGATGAAGGGGACCGACCTCGTCGCCAGTTCTTCATCCCGACAGGCGGGTGAGCAAACGGCGACAAGTTCTTCAACGAAGAGATCGGCAGACCAATAGCCATGCGGAATATTGTCAGCGGTCACGAAAATATCCGCAACGACAGAGGTGAGCTGCGGGTCATTGGCATACATGCGCATGTCGATTTCATAACCGGTTTCCTGCGCCAACAGGTCCGCCGCCAGATCGATCAGAAAACCCTGACAGAAACTGCTGCAAGCGGCCACGCGCACCCGATCGTTCTGCCCCCCGCGCCCCTCCACCATCGCAAGCTGCACGTGGCGAAAGGCATCCTGCAAATGCCTTGCGAACTGCACCCCCCGTTCCGTCAGGACGATGTTTCGTCCATCGCGCTCGATCAGATTACCACCCAGATCCTCGGTCAGAATTCTCAACTGGTGACTGACCGCGCTCGAGGTAATGCCCAGTTCTTCCGCAGCCTTCAGGACAGAAAGATGTCGCGATACGGCTTCGAACGCCTGTAGGGCTCTCAAGTTGAATTTCAAGTGAAGCTGTCCTTCAAGGATGTGTGTAGCCGCATGATCTTTCAAAATCAAAATCAAGCCTTTATTGCGGCAGAAGCCCGTCAATAATGACAGGCCGTATCGATGTCTTTATCGATGGCACAATAAAACTGCGCGGAATACTGATTGATGATTTTCAGGGACTTGACTTTAGACTGAATACTTTACATGTGCAATGGCTAAATTTATCTCCAAAAACAGGCCCCAAACACCAAAATGGGCGCCAACCCGGTTTACGAACCGCGCCAGTTTAGCGACCATAGGGCGCCGGAGTCCGCGCTTCGCGCGTCAAATGAAGGTGCCGTTCGCAAGGCCGGCTGGTTGCAGCGGATCGCAATGCACGTCGGGAGAAATATATGTCCTATGAAAATCCGTTTCACCTGAATGGAGCTGTTGCAATCGTCACCGGAGCGGCGGCCGGTATCGGGCGGGCCATTGCCGAAACCTTCGCCAAAGCCGGTGCCGCGGTCGTCGTGACCGACCTGAAAAGCGAGGGCGCGCAGGCCGTTGCAAGCGCGATAGAACAAGCGGGCGGCAAGGCCATCGGGCTTGAATGCGACGTGACCAACGAGCAGCATCGCGAGGCCGTCATCAAGGCCGCTCTCGACGGGTTCGGCAAGATCACCGTCCTCGTCAACAATGCGGGCGGCGGCGGGCCAAAGCCCTTCGATATGCCGATGAGCGATTTCGAATGGGCCTTCAAGCTCAACCTCTTTTCCCTGTTTCGCCTGTCGCAACTGGCCGCGCCCCACATGCAGAAGGCCGGCGGCGGCGCCATTCTCAACATTTCCTCCATGGCCGGAGAAAACACCAACCAGCGCATGGCCTCCTATGGTTCGTCCAAGGCAGCGGTCAATCACCTCACCCGCAACATCGCCTTCGATGTCGGCCCGATGGGCATTCGCGTCAATGCGATTGCGCCGGGCGCCATCAAGACCGACGCGCTGGCAACCGTCCTGACGCCTGAAATCGAACGCGCCATGCTCAAGCACACACCGCTTGGCCGTCTGGGCGAAGCGCAGGATATCGCCAATGCGGCGCTGTTCCTCTGCTCGCCCGCCGCAGCCTGGGTCAGCGGCCAGGTCCTCACCGTTTCGGGCGGCGGCGTGCAGGAGCTCGACTGAGGCAAGCCCTTTCCAGAACAGCCCCTTCATTCCAATCTCCGGAGAAACAGCCATGGCCTATGACGCATTCGCCGAATTTCGCATGACAGGCCACAATGTCATCATCACCGGCGGCGCGCAGAATATCGGCGCGGGCATTGCCAAAACCCTGTCGGGCGCGGGCGCGAAGGTGATGATCGCCGACCTTAACGGCGACATGGCGAAAGAAACGGCGGCGGCAATCCGGAAGGAAACCGGCAATGAATGCCGCGGCATGACATGCGACGTCACATCGCTTCACGATATCGAGCAGGTTGTGCGCGAAACCGTCGCGGCCTTTGGCGGCATTTCCACACTCGTCAACAATGTCGGCTGGGGCGGCCGTCACGAAGATCCAACCGCGATCAGCGAGGAAGACTTCATCGCATCCTACAAGCTCAATACGATCAGCGCCTACCGCATGAGCATGGCCTGCCTGCCCCATCTGCTTCAGTCGCGCAATGCGACGATCACCAATTCCGGCTCGTTTTCGGCTTCGGTGCCTGCCTATGACATTCTGGCCTATGGCACGGCCAAGGCCGCCCTCAACCAGATGATGGTTTCGCTGGCGCATATGCTGGCCAAGAAGGTGCGCATCAATTCCGTGCTGATCGGCACGGTGATGACCGAGGGCTACGGTTCGGCCGGTATCGATGAAGAGATGCAGGAAAAGCTGCGTCATCCCGACAATCTCACCGGACGCGCCGGGCGGCCTGAAGATATCGCCAACACCATGTTGTGGCTGTGCTCGCCCGCCAGCGGATGGGTCAGCGGACAAACCATCAATGTGCATGGCGGCGGCGCCGTCGTGCGCCTTTTCGGCAGGTAAGCAGGCTTGGCGGGGCGCATGGGAAACAGAAAGCGGGCGCTGCGAATTGCGGCGCTGCCGCTATTTGCCCTGTGCGGCCTGCCGCAAGCCGAAGCGCAGGATGTGAGCGCCGCGCGCCCGGCCGTATTGCCCCTGCCCGGCGAAGCGGAGGGAGCCGGTATCGGCGCTGTCTCCGTGCGTCTTCGCAAGTCGAGCGGCAATGCGGAACGCGACGCAGCCGCGCAGGCAACCGCGCGCCGCCTCACCCGGTCGCTCGGCGGATCGGAATTCAGCGCCATTGAAGCCGGCAGGATCCTCGCCCAACTCACCGCCGAGGAAACGATTTCGGATGCCGAATTCTATCTCCTTCAATCCGCCCCGCAGACCGGCATCACGCTTGTCTTCGAAATCGACGCCGCTTCAGGCCCCAAGGCGAAGCGGGAGCCGACCGGCCTTTTTCTGGGCGACACATCGTCCTTTCCGGTTCTTTACGAGAATGACCGCGCGATCCTGCGGACCATTATCGGCGCTGGGCTTGGCGGCTATTCGGATGTGAATGCATGGTTCGGCAGGCCGGACCTGTTCAACCGGCGAAACCCGCTTGCAGGCAGGCTGCCGGGCCGCGCAAGCGCGTGGAACGAAGGCTATCTGGAACTCGGCGTCGGCGGGGCGGCCCAATTGGGCGACAGCAATCTCTACGGGTTCGGCGCGGTCACAGGCCTGTTTTCGTGGACGCTCGGACAGGATATTTTTCGCGACGACAACCGCAGCTTCCTCGATTTCGAGAAAGCCTATGCGGGCGCGCTTTATGTCTCGCCGGAAAACAGGAAGAACCATCTCAAATTCTCGGTCGGACGGCAGACCTACACGCTCAATGACGGGTTTCTGGTCAATGCCGTTCGCGGCTCGACCAATGCCGGCGAACGCGGCGGGCTCTATCTCGGCCCACGGCTTACCAATGATTTTTCGGTGCTGGCCCAAGGCGCCTATGACCGCTGGAACTATAGCGCCTTCTTCATCGATCCCAACGAGGTTGAATCGCTGGAATCCGACAGCACCTTTCTGGGCGCAAACCTGCGCTACAATTTTTCCGACAGGTTTTCCGCCGACACCACCTTTATCACCATTCCCCACTCGAAATCGCGCTTTTCCACCCCGTCCGGCCTTTCCATCCCGCGTGAAGGGCTGAACACGGTTGCCGGGCATGTGAAATGGACCGGCGCTTTCGAAACGCCCGGCCTGTGGCTGGAAGGCGAACTGGCGCATCAGTTCCACCCCGGCGAGGATGTCTCGGCCTTCGCCTATTATGGCACGGTCGGTTATCTCATCAAGGAGATGAGCTGGACGCCAAGCCTGTCCTATCGCTATGCCTATTTTTCCGGTGATGACCCGAATACGCCGCGCTACGAACGGTTTGATCCCCTGCTGTCGACCGGGCTCGGCATCTGGCTGCAAGGTGTGTCGTTCGGCAAGATCACCACGAATTCCAATCTCGAAACGCACCGCGTCCAGCTCAATGTCGCGCCCGATGAACGGCTTAATCTCACATTCGACTATTATCTGCTGCGTGCGCCGGAATTGAACAATCTGGGCTCCAATCCCGCGCTGTCGACGCTGTCATCCCACGATCTCGGACAGGAACTGTCGCTTGCGGCGCGCTGGAGCGCCACCAAGAGCCTCTACGTGCAGGCTCTCGTTTCTCATGCCATTCCCGGCAAGGCGCTGCGCAATATCGGCGCCGACCGGAACTGGACGACGTTCCAGATCAGCCTCTATGGGGGCTTTTAAGGCATGGCACGTTTCATCATAGTCATACGAAACGCTTTAAGTTTTTGTTTTCATGCATGTCTTTACCCCAAAACCGGGGCCCGCCTTTGGGAGACATGCATCAGCGATTGGATTGAGCCATGGAAACCGGAATGATCGTCGGCAAACTGCTCCCATTGTTGTTCAACATGATGGGGCCGATTGGCCTGATGCCCATCTTCGCGGCCATGACCGCACGGATGGACAAGCCGACGCGCAACACGATTGCGCTGCGCGCGGCCGTTTTCGCGGCACTGGGCATTCTCATCGCCGTTTTCATCGGCGATCCGATCCTGCGAAGCTGGGGGATCAACAGGCCCGCGCTGATCCTCGCGGCTGGTGTCATCCTGACATTGAGTTCGATCCGGGCCGTGCTGATGCCCGCAGCCGCGCCCGCACTCCCCACGGCAGTCGGCGACCCCAAGGCACTGGCCGTCAGGCCGCTGGCCTTCCCCACCATCGTATCCCCGCAAGCCGTCGGGGTTCTGATCATATTCGTCGCCTTCCTGTCTACATTTTCCTCCACAGTCACGATTCTGACGGTGGCCGGCGTCATCATCCTGCTGGACTATGGCGCGATGCGGATTGCACACTGGTTCATGGCCACGGTCGGCATGGTGCCGCTGATGGTGCTGGGCGCCGTCTTCGGTGTGCTTCAGGTGGCGCTGGGCATCGAAATGATGCTTTCGGGCCTGCTGATGGTGGTAAAACCGTGACGAAGAAGCAGAGGATGCAATCGATAATGCAGGGGAAGGAATAGTTTGAAGCGCAATCATTGGCTTATTGCCACCGCCGTCTGCATCGCCTTTGCGATTATCGCCCCGGTTCTGGCGGCGATCTACACATCCTATGTCATGGCCACGCATGAGGAACAGGCCCGGCTCACGGCAATCGCCACCCATGCCATCGAGCGCTCCGACGCGACTTTCGCCGATGTATCGCAGACCCTCGTTCGCGCACGGAAGCTGGCCGATGCGCCGTGTTCAAAGGGATATATGGACAATCTCAAGCAGATGGTCATGGAAATACGGCCAATCTCGGAGATCGGCTATTTCGAAGCCGGCCTGCTCAAATGCACAAGCTGGGGCCTGCCCGAAATGCGGGTGACACCCGGCACGCCAGCCTTCACCACACGCAACGGCGTGAAAGTCGTCCTGAACAAGACGGCGTCGATGCCGATCAAGACCAAGATGCTCGGCCTTCAGCAGGGGCCGCTGTCTATCCTGGTCGATCCGAAATGGTTCGTCGACGTGCTCGTTCCGCACTCGGTCCAGATCGCGGTCGCCTCGACCGGCGGCACGATTGTCGCCTCGCTGAACAATCCCGATCCGGCTGTCGTTCACCAGTTTCTCCATCATTCCGACACGGTCCCGAACGGGCGCTATCTTGGGGCCGTCGTCCTTGGCGCCGACTGGATCACCGTCGCCATGACGCCGCGAACGTCGATCTGGGAATCCGTGCAGGAGGAGGCGATAATTTTCCTGCCCGTTGCCGCGGTCATCTCGACAGGAATGGTCGCGCTCACCGTCTGGCTGTCCCGGCGCCGCCTGTCGCTTCGCGGCGAGCTGGCGATCGCCATCCGCCGCAGGGAGTTCGTCATTGCCTATCAGCCGCTCATTGAGCTGAAAACCGGCATCTGCGTGGGCGCGGAGGCGCTCGTCCGCTGGCAGCGGCCGGATGGAACGATGGTGCAGCCCGATCTTTTCATCCCCGTCGCGGAGGAAAACGGCATGATATCGCAGATCACCAGCCAGGTGGTTGCCAATGTGGTGCGGGAGCTGGGCGACACCCTTGCAGCCGATGCATCCTTGCATGTCGCCATCAACATCGCTGCCGACGATCTCGTTCAGGGCCGTATTCTCACCCTCCTGCAAAGCGCCACCCTCGGCACCGGCATCCGCGCCGAACAGATATGGCTGGAGGCGACGGAGCGCGGTTTCATGGACCCGGAAAGCACGCGCGCCGTCATAGAAAAGGCCCGCGAAAACGGGCATTCCATTGCCATCGACGATTTCGGAACCGGCTATTCCAGCCTGCAATATTTGCAGGAATTGCCGGTCGATGCGCTCAAGATCGATAAATCCTTCATCACCACGCTGGGAACCGATTCTCCGACCAGTCCAATCGCGTCGCATATCATCGGGATGGCGAAATCACTCGACCTCATCATCGTGGCCGAAGGCATCGAGCGGCAGGAACAGGCCGACTATCTGCTCAGGCATGGCGTGCAATTCGGACAGGGCTGGCTTTATTCCCCGCCGCTTCCCGCGCCGGAATTCATCGAATTCTACAAGGCGCGAAAAGCGACAAGAGGTTCAGGGCCAGCCGTCATCAGAAAGAAGAACAGCGCGTAAAGGCTGGCTGTTCCGGGACGCTGTCCGGACCAGACCCGAAGCGGTTCCCACTTTCGGGAGACATGCTCTTAATATCCATACGCATGTCTTTATCCCAAAACCGGTTCCCACTTTCGGGAGACATGCTTTATATAAGCTTGAAAAAGCGGACGACCGCCCAAAAGGTGACCGCAAGCGCAAGAATAATCATCACCAGGCTTTTTTGCCTGATCGCGCCCGCGACAGCGAGAACAATCAGGCATAAAAGCGAAATCACATCAATGAATGTCGCATAGTCATTTAGAAACTGCATAAGCCTCTCCTCCTACCGATATAGTGGCATGTTCCCGTAGCCGGCAGATCAGACATCACGGCAACCGGGTGAAACAGTATAGAACCGACGATCCGCCAGACCCATCCCATCACGAAATGTAGAAGCGGCTCCGGGGATGACAATCCCCGGAGCCGTTCCGCTGCCTCGGGAGGGAGGGGCTAGGCAGCGGCATACCCTCAGAATACCTTCTTCAGTTCTGCTTCAGCTTTTTTCCAGAACGAAGCTTTCGGTTCCTGCTTGCAGGCCTCGATGATGACGGGCGTTACGGTTTCGATACCATCGATATTGATCGCCACCTCATCCTCGTCGTCGCCCTGGTCAAAACCTGCGATCCAGCTCACAACGGTCGGCTTGAAAGTGTCTTCCAGCCCATTGAAATCGGCGCAGGTCAGTTCGCTGACCTTCTTTTTTGCCAGATCCGCCTTCGAGGTCTTGCCATCTTCAGCCATGGCCGCGCCAGAGAAAACAAGTACAGCCGCAGCCGCAAGAACAGTACGCTTGTTCAAGATATATCCAATCATGATCTTCTCCTTTGTTTTCCTACTGCATTGTATTAAGAAGCTTTTTCACATCAGGTTTTCTATAAAAACGGATTTTTTTATAAATTCTTTATAAATAATCCCTGATAAGAAAGCCTGTCTTGAGCAGTCCAGCCAAAACGAACGCGCTTGAACCGCTCCAGATCGTTATTCTCCAAGACCTCCCTTCCCTGGTTTTGCATAAAGATTGTAGCCAAGCGCATTCGCCACTGCCGCGACGGCGGCCATCGCTTTCACGCTGTTGCCTGCCGGATCGAGCGGTGGAGAAAACGCGGCAATGGCCAGTTCGCCCGGCACAACCGCGAGAATGCCGCCGCCGACGCCGCTCTTACCGGGCAGCCCCACCGTGTAGGCCCAATCGCCCGATGCCGTATAAAGGCCTTCCATGGTCATTTCGGCCAATATGGGCCCGGTGTTGCTGGCAGAAATAACGCGGTTTCCGCTGATCGGATTGACGCCTCCCGCCGCAAGGGTTGCCCCCATCGTGGCGAGGTCTGTCGCGGTCACGAGCGTCGAACATTGCCGGGTATAGACATCCACGGCCTGCATCGGGTCGCTGTAGCAGGTGCCCGCACTGTAAAGCAGCCAGGCAATGGCCCGATTGTGGAAATTGGTCGTCTGTTCGGACTGGTTGACCTCGTTGCTGAGTTTCAGCCGGCGGCCTGCGAAGTTGCACTGGCATTCCAGAATCCTGTTCCAGCAGGCATCGGCGCTGTCACCGGGAACAAGGCTCGCGGTCGCAATCGCACCGGCATTGACCAGCGGCGAAAGCGGTTTGCCGTCATGGAGTTCAAGCGCCACAACGGAATTGAAGGGAAGCCCGGTCGGGTCCGCGCCGATTTTTTCCCGCACGGCCTGCGGCCCGATTTCCTCCATGACAAGGGCAAGGGTGAAAACCTTGGAGATCGACTCGATCGCAAAGGCGAAATCGGCATCGCCCATCTTGAAGGTCTGGCCGTCCGCCGTCACCACGGCAAGGCCGAACAGGTCGGAAGGAACCGAAGCGAGGAACGGAATATAGTCGGCATTCTTGCCGCCCGTTGCCGCAAGACCTGCGATTTGGCCTTTCTCGAGCGCGGCTTTGATCGCATCTGGTGAGCTTGACATGGATATCTCCGTTACTTGCCTGGGGCCTGCGGCGAGCCGGGCATGCGGCCTTCCTTTTCCCAGTTGAAGGGTTCGAAATCGGCGGAACCTTCCGGCGTCTTCCAGTGCGGCTTGCGAATTGCGTATGTTATCAACGGGATAGCCACGAAAATCACATTGCCTGCAATCAGTATCCAGATATAGGCGCTGGGGCTGCCGACCGCGATCTGTGACGGCGGCACGAAGCTCAGAACAAAGGCGATGAGCGAACCGATCAGGCCCACGCCGGCAAAGAGCCACATGCCGAACGCACCGAAGGGAACCTTGTAGGGCCGCGGCGTATTGGGCTCGCTGTAGCGCAGATGAATGGCCGCAGCGAACATCAGCAGATACATGATCAGATAGAGGGTCACGGTCAGCTGGCTCAGGATCTGATAGGCCGCCTGGACGGATGGCAGCACCACGAACATGATGGCCAGGAATGTAACGATCAGGCCCTGCACGATGAGGATGTGGCTCGGCGCGCCATTGGCATTCATCTTCTGGAAGAAGGGCGGCAGATAGCCCGCGCGCCCCACCACCGAGAGCGCCGAGGAGGGACCGGCGACCCAGACCGTCACGCCGCCGAGGACGCCGAAGGCGAGCGCGATCGCCATGACGGGGGAAAGCCAGTCAATGCCGAAGAACTTGAAGAAGGAATCGTAGGTGATCAGGAGGCTCTGCACCAGATTGATCTGCGAGGCGGGAATGATGAAGGCGATGGCCATCGTTCCCAGCACGAAGATCGCGACGGTGACGAGCGACGAGATCAGGATGGCGAGCGGATAGTTTTTGGACGGGTTGTCGATTTCACGCACATGGATGGCGTTCATTTCCATGCCGGCATAGAACAGGAAGATACCCGCCGCCAGAACCAGATTGTTGAAGTTGGTGAAATCCGGGATCAGGTCGCCCCAGGCAAGCTGCACCTGAATGGTGTTGCCCGAAAAATAATAGGTGAAGCCCAGAACGATGAGGATCGCCGCCGGAATGATGGTTCCGATCATGCCGCCCCATTTTGCGATGCGCGCGGCGGATTTCAATCCGTGCAGGCTCACCCAGGTTGCCGCCCAATAGACGGCAAGCACGATGGCGATCGTATAGAACTTGTTGGCGGCCAGCGCCTCGTCCCACTTCTGTTCCGGCCCGGCGAAGGCGATGGCCACGGCACCGAATGTCAGAACGGTCGGAAACCAGATGGTCGATTCCACCCAGACCAGAAAGATCGCGAGGAAGCCCCATCTCGGGCCGAAGGCCTCACCCACCCAGCGGAACACCCCGCCCTGCTGCGGCCAGCCGGTCGCAAGCTCCGCGGCAACGATCGATACGGGGATCAGGAAGAAGACCGCCGCGAAAATATAATAGAAAACCGAGGTCAGGCCGTAGGTTGCTTCCGACGGCAGGCCGCGCAGGCTGACCACAGCCGTCACATTCATGATGGCAAGCGTGAGAACGCTGAGCTTTGCGATCCTCGCGGGCGTCGAAGCGGCGGGCTTGCCTGCGGATGGTGTTGCTGGTGTTGTCATTATCATCACCGGAAAAAAAGACGGAAATCAAACAGGCGGAAAGGCCGCTCGCGCGGGCCGGCGCCCGGAATCACGTGTGGTGAAAACCTGTACCTGTCGAGGGATGGACCTTGGGCGCCGGATGCGACTTGAAGAAATCGACCGAAGCCTTGAAATCGCGCATGAACAGCGCGGCCATGTCCATTTCGAATCCGCGGCGGCACATCACGCGCATGACCGTGATGTCCGATGCCTTGCCCGACAGGGCGAAAGCCGGAACCTGCCAGCCATGCAGGCGCAGCCGTTCGGAGAGGTCGTAAAGCGAATAGCCCGGATCCTCACCCTCGCGAACCCGGAAACAGACGGCGGGAATGCCGTTTTCCTCCGCCCCGGTGCAGATGAATTCAAAAGGCCCGAGCGGCTCGACTTCCCTGGCGATATATTGCGCCACACGATAGGCGGCCTCCTGCACCTTGGTATAGCCTTCGCGGCCAAGACGCAGGAACTCGTAATATTGCGAAATCACCTGACCGGCAGGCCGCGAGAAGTTGATCGCGAACGTGCCGACCTGACCGCCGAGATAATCGACATTGAAGATCAGCTCTTCCGGCAAGGCTTCCTTGTCGCGCCAGACCACCCAGCCGCAGCCAAGCGGCGCAAGGCCGTATTTATGGCCCGAGGAACTGATCGACTTCACGCGCGGCAGACGGAAATCCCATGGGATGTCCGGCGCGCAGAACGGCGCCAGGAAACCGCCGCTGGCGGCATCGACATGCATGTCGATATCCAGCCCCCTGGTCTTCTGCAACTTGTCGAGCGCATCCTGCAAGGGCTCCGGAAACTCGTAATTGCCGGTATAGGTCACGCCGAATGTGGGAACGACGCCGATGGTGTTTTCGTCGACCGCCTCCAGCATCTGTTCCGGCCCCATGAACAGGCGTCCGGGCTCCATCGGGATTTCACGGATTTCGACATCCCAGTAGCGGGCGAATTTGTGCCAGCACACCTGCACCGGGCCGCAGACGAAATTGGGCTTGTCGGTTGGCTTGCCCATTTCCTGCATCTTCTTGCGCCAGCGCCATTTCATGGCCATGCCGCCAAGCATGCAGGCCTCGCTTGAGCCGATCGTGTTGGTGCCCGTGGCATTGTCGGCGGATTTCGGCGCATTCCACAGGTCCGCGACCATGTTGACGCAACGCAGATCAATGGCTGCGGACTGCGGATATTCCTCCTTGTCGATCCAGTTCTTGTTGATCGACAGGTCCATCAGCTTGTGGACATAGTCATCATCCCATGTCTGGCAGAAAGTCGCCAGGTTCTGCCGGGCATTGCCGTCCAGAAACAGCTCGTCATGAATGATCTGGTAAACAGCATTCGCCTGCGTTTCATCTCTGGGAAAACCGCGTGACGCGGCAATCTCCTGAAGGGCCTCGGTTCCAAAAACAGAAGCGATCAAGTCACGTGCCGGATAGTTCGAACCAGTCATCGCCAATCTCCAGGCTATTTTCCACTGACGCCTTGCATCCACGGCAGCGCGCGCCGCACGCAGGATCGCGCTCGAAATATCGGATGATATTCGACACGCACCTCGCCCAATATTTTTGTACTATTACTTCCGAAGATAGAATGTTTTGTATATATTTTCTGTATTTCGTAGAAGATACTACCTAAAGATGCCAAATTTTTCGAAACTGTAAACAAAATGACTGCCCATAATGGGCTTACAATTAATTGGAACCTTCTCCCCAATATCCGTCGGCACGGTTCCAGCAGGTTTGATGATACTTTTTATATATGGGTCCGTTTCCAGCCTGTTTTCGGGAAATTTCGCCCGAGTAAACCCCAAAATGGGCACCAATGGTGTTTACCGACAAAAAATTCTTGCTGAAAATACATATGAGTGACCGATATCGATACAATAGACTTGTATTGGGAAGCAGCAATGCTTCCAGGCTTTATATTGAGTTTAACTCGGAGGAGGGATCAACATGTTTAACCGGCAACGTTCCGGCCGGCCGCGATAGCCATCCTGGATTTTCGGGAACCGTAACGTCCAGGCAAGGGCAGTCCGTCTTGCGTGCGCCCACAGAGCGCGACGCTCCCGCAGAGCGCGATGCTGAAGTCCATGCCTCCATCTGCCCCCGCCCGGCAGGTTTTGCCGCTTCTCCAGCACCTTTTCTCTCCATCGAGAGCGTGCAGTATTTCCGTTTTCATGTACCCTGGCTTTTAAGGAGCAGCCCATGAGTGATCTCGTATTCATCGCTTTTCCCAACGAACAGCAGGCCGAGGGCGTGCGTCGGCGGGTGCTGGAACTTCAGCGCGAATATCTTATCGAACTGGGCGATGCCGTCGTGGTGGTCAAGGATTCCGAAGGCCGTGTGAAGCTCAACCAGCTCGTCAATTCGACCGCCGCCGGTGCCGTTTCCGGCGCGCTCTGGGGCACGCTGATCGGCTTCATTTTCTTCATGCCCCTGGTGGGAACCGCGCTTGGCGCGGCAACGGGAGCGATCGGCGGCAAGTTCACCGATGTCGGCATTGACGATCAGTTCATGAAGGATGCGGCCAGCGTCCTGCAACCGGGCGGCGCGGGCCTGTTCCTGCTGATCCGCAAGATGACGACCGACAAGGTTCTGGCCGATCTGAAGGGCATTGGCGGCACGGTTATCCGCACGTCACTGGACGAGAAGGCCGAAAATGCCCTGCGCAAGGCCATCGGGGAACATGTCGCATCCGCGCCTGCGGGACAGGCTTCCACCGAGGCTTCCGGCGCCTGATTTTAGAAAGGGCGCGGCATAACCTGCCGCGCCCGAAATGTATGCGACAAAGAAAATCCTGGAGCGCCAGTCCGGTCAGGCCGGATCGAAACGCGCTCCACGGCGCAAGGAGTGCTGATGATGGTTGCCCTGTTGACGTGCCGAAACACTGTGTTCCAGCATCTTTCCCATGCAAGGCGGAGCGATGGAAACACCCGATATGGGGCACGGCGGCTGCGGCCATGGTTCGTCGTTCTGGCGCTCGGCCTTGCGGCGTGCAGCGAGGAAAAACCGGCAGCCCAGGACGCCGCCCCCCTGCCCCCGATCCCTGTCGGCACCATCAGGA
>NZ_LQBD01000006.1:0-161184 GCF_046630315.1 Brucella anthropi
GATTTGTTTTAATGTGTTGCAAATTGGCGTATCTCGTTTATAGAATATTATAGGGAATTTCCTGGAATTGATGCATCATATATTTAATTTATTTTATAGGTGATTCTTGCATATTGTTAAGTCATCGGATTCTGTGTCTGTAATTTACAATCCAAGATTGCAGATGGCTTTCCTGTATGGTTTTATCGCAGTCAGTGGATTTTTTATTGTTTTCCCGCAAATTGATTTGATCGTCTCACGGTATTTTTTCCGGTCGGGCGGTTTTTTCATCTCTCATGATCCCTATTGGAACGCATTGCGAAGTTTTCATCGGTTCAGCCAATGGTGTCTTTTGATATTCATGATTGTTCTGGTGGCAATCTATGCTTTGTGGCGGCAACCGATCTCGGCAGTGGCGCCGCATAAGCTTCTTTATATTACACTCACCTATGCCCTTGGTCCCGGTGCACTGGTGAATAGTTTGAAACCTCTCATCGGTCGGGCGCGACCGAGGGATATACTGGAATTCGGCGGCTTGGCTGATTTTACGCCTGCGTGGCAATTGGCGCATATGTGCCAGCGTAACTGTTCATTCCCTTCGGCTGAATCGTCGGCCGCCGCTGCCATGCTGTCGCTCTTAATCCTCGTGCCCGCACGTTTTCGGCTGAAAGCAGCGATAATTCTGGTGCCGGTTCTGGCGCTCATATCGTTGAACCGGGTGTTTATGGGCGCGCATTTCCTGTCCGATGTTGTCATCGCCTGGACACTTATCATTGGCCTTATGATCTGGCTCTGGCCAAGGATCGCCCGTCATGCCGATGCGATTGATGGCTGGGTGCGGTTCAAAGGTGAGAAACTTCGCAAGCGGCTCCATGTTCGCTGATTGACGCCGCCAAGCTGAGAGCCTAGTGTCGAACCATGTGACAGGTTTTGCCGGAACGAGTCCCCCGGCAATACCAAAAGGGAATGCGACGGACGGACCCAAGCCGGGCGTCTTTATCGCAGCCGACCCCGCGACTGTAGAGCGGAGAGGGAAGAGGCAAGCCGGGCGACCGGCAGCCACTGGAAATCAGATGGATTTCTGGGAAGGCGCTTCATTCCCCAAGACCCGCGAGCCAGGAGACCTGCCTGTTGCATGAGGGCATTGCGCCCGCACCCCATGGGAGGTTTTTCCCTGCTGCCTGCACGGAGGTTGTCATGGCTGCACATATGCGTAATTCTGTCTCCGACACACTTGCAATGCCGCTTGCCGCCCGTCTTGGAACGGCGGTCGTTTCGCTGCTACTCGGCGCGTTTCTGATCTACGGCGTGGGCCTAGCCCATTCCGATGCGCTGCATGATTCAGCGCATGATACCCGCCATTCCTATGGGTTCCCCTGCCACTGAGCAGCTGAACCGATTTTCGGGATTTTGAAGTTGAGCAACGCTCGATGGCGGACGGCCATCGGCGCGCCATTGCTGTTGAGGGACTGAAATGTTGATCCGTTATCTGTTGGCAACGCTTGCCGCCGGTCTTCTGGCCGGACTTCTGGTTACGCCTGCCATGTATCTGAAAACCGTACCGCTGATCATGCAGGCCGAAACCTATGAGGATGCGGCCGGCGGCCATCACCATGGCGAAGCGGAAGCCGCACCGCATGAACACGCGGCGGATGCTCAAGGCGAAGAGGGCGCGGAACTGCCCTTTGGCCGTCTGGGCAACACCATCCTTGCCAATCTCGTGGCGGGCGCGGGTTTCGCCCTGCTTCTGGGCGGGGTTGCTTTGCTGCTTGGCCGTCGCATCACGCTGCGGAACGGCATTTTCTGGGGGCTTGCCGGCTTTTTTGCCGTTGCCTTCCTGCCGGCCCTTGGCCTTTCGCCGGAACTTCCGGCCATGCCCGCCGCCGATCTCGCCGAACGCCAGCTCTGGTGGATCGCAACGGTGGTCCTGAGCGGCCTTGGGATTTATCTCCTCATCCTGCGGCAGGAGCTTTGGGCGAAGATTCTCGGTCTGGTTCTGATTGTCGCGCCGCATCTTTATGGGGCGCCGCACCCGGAGGATATTTCCTCGCCGGTCCCCTCCTTGCTTGCCTCGCAATATGCGGTAGCTTCGCTGGCGACCAACCTTTTCATGTGGGCGGCGATCGGGCTGGCGCTCGGCTGGTTCATTCAGCATTACGCATCCTGCGAGATTGAAGGCTGACGAATATGGCTTCGCCTGGAAAATGTATACTGGTTCTTGGCGGGGCCCGCTCGGGCAAGTCGTCCCATGCGGAAAAAATGGTTGAAGCCTCGGGGTTTCAGCCGCTTTATCTCGCAACCGGACGCGCCTTCGACACCGAAATGGAAAGCCGCATCGCGATCCACCGGGAAAGGCGCGGGCCGCAATGGCAAACGGTTGAGGAGCCGCTTGATCTGGCCGAAACCCTCAAGGCCCATGCGGCTGCGGGCCGGTTCGTTCTGGTCGACTGCCTGACACTCTGGATCACCAATCTGATGATGGCGGAGCGGGATGTGGCGGCGGAAACCGCCAGGCTTGTTGCCGCGCTGCCTGCGCTAACGGGGCCGGTGGTTTTCGTTTCCAACGAAGTCGGTCTTGGCATCGTGCCGGAAAATCGCATGGCACGGGAATTTCGCGATCATGCGGGTTTTCTGCATCAGGCAGTGGCCGCGGTCGCGGACGAAGTTTATTTCATGGCGGCGGGCCTGCCGCTCAAGATGAAGGGATAAGTCATGCAGGGACAGAAAATTCCGGCAACAGTCATCACGGGTTTTCTCGGATCGGGCAAGACGACCATGATCCGCAACTTGCTGGAAAATGCCAATGGCAAGCGCATCGCGCTGATCATCAACGAGTTCGGCGATCTCGGCGTCGATGGCGGCATTCTGAAAGGCTGCGGGATCGAGACCTGCCGGGAAGAAGATGTGATCGAACTCAACAATGGCTGCATCTGCTGCACCGTTGCCGATGATTTCATTCCGACCATGACCAAGCTTCTGGACCGGGAAGACCGGCCCGACCATATCGTGATCGAAACTTCCGGCCTTGCCCTGCCGCAGCCGCTGGTCGCGGCCTTCAACTGGCCCGAGATCAAGACGCAGGTGACGGTCGATGGCGTGGTGACGGTGATCGACGCCGCCGCCGTGGCGGAAGGTCGATTTGCCGACGATCATGACAAGGTGGATGCGCAGCGCGCAGCCGATGAATCGCTTGACCATGAAAGCCCCCTGGAGGAACTTTTTGAGGATCAGATTCATGCGGCCGACCTTATCGTTCTGAACAAGGCCGACCTGATCGACGCCGCGAAACTGGATGGCGTGAAGGCGGATGTGGCGGAGCGGTCGTCGCGCCGGGTGAACATGGTGCCGGCAAGCTTCGGCAAGCTTGGCGCGGATGTTCTGCTGGGGCTTGGCGTCGGTACGGAAGACGATATCGTCAACCGCCGCTCGCATCATGAAATCCATCATGAAGCCCATCATGGAGACGGGCACGAACACGATCATGACGAGTTCGAGAGTTTTGTGGTGGAGGCCGGTTCGGTTGCCGATCCGAAGGCTTTCGCGGAAAAGCTGAAGGCGGTGATCGCCGAACACGATATTCTTCGCCTGAAGGGTTTTGTGGATGTGCCGGGCAAGCCGATGCGCCTTGTGGTGCAGGCGGTGGGGCCGCGCATCGAACATTATTTCGACCGGCCATGGGGCAAGGATGAAACACGCTCGACCCGGCTGGTGGTGATCGGCTTGCATGACATTGACGAGGCAGCCATCGCCCAGGCCGTGAAAGACGCGGCCTGATGCATCTCCTGCTTGCCCAGAAGGGAACGATCAGCGACGGCAATGAAGCCGTCGATCTTGGCCAGACGCCGGGCGAGATCGTGTTCCTTTCCGCCGCCGACACGGAACTGGCGAGCCTTGCGCAGGCGCACCGGCTTGCGCCGGATATGCCGAGCCTGCGCCTGGCCAATTTTCTGAGCCTGACGCATCCCATGTCGGTGGATGCCTATGTGGAGCGCACCGCGCGGCACGCAAAGCTGATCGTGGTGCGGATCATCGGGGGCGAGACTTATTGGCCTTACGGGCTGGAAGCCCTGCATGCATGCGCCGTCGCTTGCGGCGCAAAGATCGCCGTGCTGCCCGGCGACGACAAGCCGGATCGCGGACTGGATCGGTTCTCGACAATCCCTGCCGCCGAGCGGGATGATCTCTGGCACTATCTGATCGAGGGCGGTGCGGCCAACACGCATGGCTTTCTTGCATATTGCAGGGCGCTAATTTCCGATTGCGAAAAGCCGGAGGCTGCCGCGCCGCTGCTGAAAGCCGGGCTGTGGTGGCCGGGCGAGACGGTGCCCTCTCTCATTTCCATTCAGCGGCACTGGCCTGATCGGGCCGCGCCGGTGGCGGCGATCATCTTCTATCGCGCGCTGGTGCAGAGCGGTCAGACACAGCCGGTGGATGCCCTGCTTGCTGCCTTGCAGGCGCGGGGGCTCAATCCGCTTCCGATTTTCGTATCGAGCCTCAAGGATCGCTTGTCCGCGGCGGTGGTCGACGGGCTGTTTGAGGATTGCCCGCCGGATATCGTGCTCAACGCCACCGGCTTTGCGATTTCCTCGCCCGGATCGGAACGCAAGCCCACCGTGCTGGACAAGCGCGGCAATATGGTTTTGCAGGTGATTTTCTCCGGCACGCCGAAGGCGGTCTGGCAATCCTCGCCGCAGGGTTTGCTGGCGCGCGATCTTGCCATGAATGTGGCTTTGCCGGAGGTGGATGGGCGCGTGCTTTCACGTGCCGTTTCCTTCAAATCCGCGCAACAGTTCGATGCTTCGGTGGAAGCCGATATTGTCACGCACGAGCCGCAGCCCGACCGGGTGGACTTTGTGGCGGAACTTGCCGCCAATTGGGTGCGCCTGAGGCGAAAGCCGCCGGCTGAACGGCGTATGGCGCTGATCCTTGCCAATTATCCGAACCGCGATGGACGGCTTGGCAATGGCGTTGGCCTCGACACGCCGGCGGGAACGGTGGAAGTGCTGCGCGCCATGGCGGCTGAAGGCTATCCCGTGGGGGAGGTGCCGGCCGACAGCGATGCGCTCATGCGCGCCCTGATGGCCGGTCCCACCAATGCGGCGCGCGACGGGCGGGAAATCCGCGAAACCATTTCGCTCAATCAATACAAGGCATTGTTCGGAAAACTTGCGCCTGTGATTCAGGTGGAGGTCGAGGCGCGCTGGGGTGCGCCCGAAAACGATCCTTATTTTGCGCGGGAGCTTGATGCCTTTGCGCTGCCCCTGATGCGGTTGGGCGAAACGCTCATCGGTATCCAGCCTGCGCGCGGCTATAATATCGATCCGAAAGAGACTTACCACGCGCCCGATCTGGTGCCGCCGCATGGCTATATTGCCTGTTATGCCTATCTGCGCGCGGTGGCGGGTGTGGATGCCGTGGTGCATATGGGCAAGCATGGCAATCTGGAATGGCTGCCCGGCAAGGCGCTTGCGCTTTCCGAAACCTGCTATCCCGAAGCCGTGTTCGGCCCGATGCCGCATATCTATCCGTTCATCGTGAACGATCCGGGTGAGGGCACGCAGGCCAAGCGGCGCGCGAGCGCCGTCATCATCGATCATCTGACGCCGCCGCTGACCCGCGCCGAGAGCTATGGACCGCTGAAAGACCTCGAAGCCCTTGTGGACGAATATTATGAGGCGTCGGGTGTCGATCCGCGCCGTCTCCTGCGGCTGAAAGGGCAGATACTCGACCTTGTGCGCGATATCGGGCTTGATCGGGATGCGGGCATTCACGACCATGACGACGAGGATATGGCGCTGCAAAAGCTCGACGCCTATCTCTGCGATCTCAAGGAGATGCAGATCCGCGACGGGCTGCATGTTTTCGGCCTTGCCCCACAAGCGCGCCTGCTGACCGATCTTCTGGTGGCGCTGGCGCGTGTGCCGCGCGGCATCCCGGTTTCGCTCGGCGGCGCGCCGGGCGACCAGAGCCTGCAACGCGCCATTGCCGCCGATGCGGGGCTTGGTGAAGGCTTCGATCCGCTGGACTGCACGATGGCGGAGCCGTGGGCAGGCGCGAAGCCGGAAATGCTGCTTGCGGCGAGCCCCGCCACATGGCGCATCGTGGGCGACACGGTTGAACGCATTGAAATTCTTGCCGCGCAACTGGTGGCGGGCGCGGTGCCATGCCCGAAAGGCTGGACGCAGACGCGGGCCGTGCTGCAAGCAATCGAAGAGCAGTTGCGGCCCATGGTCGTTTCGTGCGGGCCTTCGGAAATAGACGGCTTTCTGACGGCCCTTTCAGGCCGCTTCGTGCCTCCGGGGCCGTCGGGCGCGCCGACACGCGGGCGACCGGATGTTCTGCCGACGGGGCGCAATTTCTTTTCGACCGACAGTCGCGCCGTGCCGACACCGGCGGCATGGGAACTCGGCCGAAAATCCGCCGAGCTTCTGGTCACGCGCTACACGCAGGACCATGGCGAATGGCCGACCTCCTTCGGCCTGACGGCCTGGGGCACATCGAATATGCGCACCGGCGGGGACGATATTGCGCAGGCTCTGGCGCTGATCGGCGTCAAGCCGGTCTGGGACATGGCCTCGCGCCGGGTGACGGGCTACGAGATCGTGCCGCTGGCCGGGCTTGCCCGCCCGCGCGTGGATGTGACGCTGCGCATTTCCGGCTTTTTCCGCGATGCCTTCCCGGAACAGATTGCGCTTTTCGACAAGGCCGTGCGTGCCGTCGGCGCGCTGGATGAGGGTGTGGAGGACAATCCCATTGCCGCCCGCATGAAGGCGGAACAGGCGCGTCTTGTGGCAAGCGGAGCGGACCGGCAGACGGCGGAACGCCGCGCCGGATATCGCGTTTTCGGGTCGAAGCCGGGCGCGTATGGCGCGGGTTTGCAAGCCTTGATCGACGAGAATGGCTGGGCTGGCCGCAACGATCTTGCGGAAGCATGGCTCGTCTGGGGCAGCTATGCCTATGGCGCGGGCGAGGAAGGGCAGGCGGAACGCGGCCTTCTTGAAGAGCGGCTGCGCTCGGTTCAGGCGGTCGTGCAAAATCAGGACAATCGCGAACACGACCTTCTCGACAGCGATGACTATTACCAGTTCGAAGGCGGCATGGCCGCGACGGTTGAAAGCCTGACCGGCGCAATGCCATCCATCTATCACAATGACCATTCGCGGCCCGAAAAGCCGGTCATCCGCGCGCTGGAGGAAGAACTCTCGCGTGTCGTGCGCGGGCGCGCGGCCAATCCCAAATGGATCGCGGGCGTCATGCGCCATGGCTACAAGGGCGCGGCGGAAATCGCGGCGACAGTCGATTATCTTTTCGCCTTCGCCGCCACCACGGGCAAGGTCGGCAACCATCATTTCGAGGCGGTCTATCAGGCCTATATCGCCGACAAGACGGTGCATGATTTCATGGCGGAAAAAAACCCGGCAGCACTGGCCGAGACGGCGGCCAAACTCAACGATGCGATTGAGCGGGGCTTCTGGACGCCTCGCTCCAACTCCGCGCGGTTCGAGCTGGAAGTATTGGGCTCACATCTTCAAAAACTGAATCCGGAAAGGGCGATAAATGGCTGAGAAATCGGAAAAACTTCTTTCGATGACCGAAGAGGAGCTGAACGCCCGCCACGCGGACAAGATGCGCAAGAAGAAAGCCGCCCGCGACAAGATACAGGCGACCAAGACCGAGGAAAAAGGTCTGGTGATCGTCCATACCGGCAAGGGCAAGGGCAAGTCGACCGCCGGTTTCGGCATGGTTTTCCGTGCGCTGGGCCATGGGATGAAGATCGGCGTGGTACAGTTCGTCAAGGGGTCGTGGGATACGGGTGAGCGCTGGGTTCTGGAGAAATTTCCCGAGCAGGTGACGATTTCCGCACTGGGCGAGGGCTTTACCTGGGAAACGCAGGATCGCACGCGCGATATCGCCATGGCGCGCGGCGCCTGGGAACAGGCCAAGGCGATGATTATGGATGACAGCTACGATATGGTGCTCTGTGACGAGCTGAACATCGTGCTTCGCTATGACTATCTGCCGGTCGAGGAGGTGATCGAGGTGCTGCAAGCCAAGCCGGAGATGAAGCACGTCATCATCACGGGCCGCAATGCCAAGGACGAGTTGATCGAGGCGGCAGACCTTGTGACCGAAATGGAGATGATAAAGCACCCCTTCCGTTCCGGCGTGAAGGCGCAGAAAGGCATTGAGTTCTAATGGTGGACAGCTGGCAGTTCTGGGCGCTGATGTCGGCGGTTTTTGCCGCGCTGACGGCGATCTTCGCCAAGGTGGGCATTCAGGGCATCAATTCGGATTTTGCCACGCTCGTGCGCACGCTGGTCATCATTGGCGCGCTGTGCCTGTTCCTGACCGTGACCGGTCAATGGCAGAAGCCGGGCGAGATATCCGCCCGGTCATGGCTGTTCCTTGTGCTGTCGGGGCTTGCCACCGGCGCATCGTGGCTTGCCTATTTTCGCGCCCTGCAAATCGGGGATGCTTCGCGCGTGGCCCCGGTCGACAAATTGTCGGTCGTGCTGGTTGCCCTGTTCGGGGCGGCATTCCTTGGCGAGCGCATGTCCACCATCAACTGGTTAGGCATTTTGCTGATCGGCTGCGGCGTCGTTCTGGTCGCGCTTCGGGTTTAGATTCCCATCCACTGGCGCAGCGGATTGGTTCCGTCCATCAGGAGGCGCACCGCCAGCGCAAGGCTGACCACGATCAGAAGCGGCTTGATGATGCGCGAGCCGACCTTCATGGCAAGGCTTGCGCCGATCTGCGCGCCGATGAATTGCGCAATGCCCATTGAAATGCCGATTTTCCAGTTGATGACGCCGACCGCGGCAAAGGTGGCGAAACCGCCAATATTGGAAGCGCAGTTGAGAAGCTTCGTGTGCGCCGTCGCTTTCAACACGCCGTAGCCTGCAAGCGCCACGAATGCCAGCATGAAGAACGAGCCGGTGCCCGGCCCGAAAAGGCCGTCGTAAAAGCCGATCAGCGGCACCAGCGTCACACCGAACAGGAACGGGCCGATGCGTCGCGCGCGGTCCACATCGCCAAGGCTCGGCTTGACGGCAAAGTAGATCGCGATCGCGATGAGCAGGATCGGCAGCGCCGCGCGCATGATGTCCACCGGCAGGACGGTTGCGAGGAGTGCGCCCAGCACGGAGCCCAGAAGCGAGGCGAGCGCTTCCGGCCATTGCTGGAGAATGTTCACATGTCCCTTGCGCGCATAGGCGATGGTTGCCGATGACGAACCGAACAGGCCTTGCAGCTTGTTGGTGCCAAGCGCCTCGACGGGCGGAATGCCGGCCAGAAGCAGGGCAGGGATGGTAATCATGCCGCCGCCGCCGGCGATCGAATCGATGATCCCGGCAATGAATGCCGCAGCCGTCAGGAGCAGGGTAAGCGTGTCGAAGAATTCAAGCATCGGGGGAGCCCAAGGGAGAGGTTGGCGCACCATAGAACAGCGGCCAGCCGAACGCCAGCCGAACAAGGATGGCCTTTGAAGAAAGCCGGGGGCATTCGGCGCAATTGTTTTCCTGCGCATCCGGCGTTATTCATTATATGAATATGAAAACCATCGGTTTTGAGGGGTTCCATGAGCGAGAGCATCTTTGAGCGGATTAGCGCTTTTCTCAGCAGGAAAAGCGCCGTGCAGCGTGTGGCCGATGATCCGGCTCTGGCTTCCGAACTGCTTTTGCTGTTGCATGTGGTGTTTGCCGATGGCGACCAGCATCCGGCCGAAATAGCCGCATTCAAGGAAATCGCGGAAAAGAATTTTGGCATTCCGCCGGAAGAACTTCCCGAAGTGGCCGAATATCTCAAGGATTTCGGCTATGAGACAACCACGAGGCAGGCTGCCAATATGCTGGCCGAAATGGCGCCGGAGCGGCGTTTCGCCCTTTTGAGCGATCTCGTGAAGATTGCATGTTCGGATCATCGTCTGGACCGTTCTGAAACCACCATGATCCAGCGCATTGCCGATACGCTCGGCGTCAAGCCGGAAGAACTGCATAAGGTGCGGCAGGCTTCGCCCTGTGGCTGATCCGCGTTTCTATCTTGGGATGGGCGGCTCGTCGGGCGTTGTTTTCGATGAGCTTCTGGCCCTTGCCGAAGCGACCCTGACACAAGGCGGATGTGTGCGGCCCGATGCTCTCGCGACGCTTAGCGTGAAGCGCGCCGAGCCTGCATGGGCGCGGCTTGCGGCCCATTATGGCTGCGAACTCCGGTTCTTCGAGGCTTCACGGCTGGAAGAAGAAACGCCAAGGTTGAAGACCCCGTCCGAAACAGTCTTCAAAGCCGTTGGATGCCATGGCGTGGCGGAGGCCGCGGCGCTGGCTGCGGCAGGTCCCGCTGGCTCTCTCCTGGTCGGGAAGGTCTCGTCGGCCCGGTCCACCGCCGCGCTGGCAAAGGTTCCGGCGGTTCTGCATCGGGGCGAGGTCTGTCAGCGTCCGCGCTTGAGGAAAGGAAAATCGTGACTGTTCATTTCATTGGCGCCGGTCCGGGCGCGGCCGATCTCATCACCGTGCGCGGCCTGCGCCTGATCGAAAAATGCCCGGTCTGCATTTATGCGGGATCGCTCGTGCCTAGGGAAGTTGTGGCCGGGGCGCCGAAAAATGTGCGCCTGGTCGACAGCTCGTCGCTGACGCTGGATGAGATCATTGCTGAAATGAAAGCCGCCGATGCGCAAGGGCTCGATGTGGCGCGGGTGCATTCGGGCGACCCGTCGATCTATGGCGCGATGGCGGAACAGATGCGCCGGCTGGATGCGCTTGGCATCTCCTATGACGTGACGCCGGGCGTGCCGGCCTTTGCGGCTGCTGCGGCTGCGATGAAGCAGGAACTGACCATTCCCGAAATCAACCAGACCATCATCCTGACGCGCACCTCCATGAAGTCGTCCGCCATGCCGGAAGGCGAAGACCTTGCGACACTTGGACGGTCGGGCGCAACGCTGGTGATTCATCTGTCCATTCGCAATCTTGCAAATATAGAAAGCGAACTGACGCCGCTTTACGGCGCCGATTGCCCGGTGGTCGTCGCCTATCGGATTGGCTGGCCGGATGAGCGGATCTTGCGCGGAACCCTGTCGGATATCGCCGGAAAAGTTGCCGCATCCGGGCTCAAGCGCACGGCAATGATTTTTGTCGGGCGTGGGCTGGACCCCAAAAGTTTTCGCGATTCGGCGCTTTATCATGAGGCGCATAGCCACGCGGCGCGCTCAAAAGTTTAAAATAGAACGCGCAGATGCGACGGCTTCCGTCGTCGTTGCAACCATGGTTTTTGCGGCAATGAACGGGCGGGCAATCATCATGACCGGGAGATCAAGGGCGCGGGCGGCTTTAATCTTGGCGTAGGAGACGGTTCCGCCCGAATTGCGGCTGACGATCAGGCCGATGTTCCGCTTCGCGAGGAAATGCTTTTCCGCAGCGTAATCGCCGGGTCTTGCCAGAACGATTTCACAATGTGGTGGAAGCGCCGCGTCCGGCGGATCGATCATGCGGATGACGAAATGCGCATCGGCACGCTCCGCGAAAGGGGCGATGTGCTGGCGACCGAGCGCCAGAAAGACGTTCCCGCCCGGAGGGATGGCGCGCGCGGCTTCCGTTTCGCTTGCGACATCGATCCAGTTGTCGCCGGGCTGCTTTTCCCACACCGGGCGCTCCAGCCGGATGAGCGGGATTTTCGTCGCTTCCGTGGCCATGACGGCATTTTGCGAAATGTGCGCGGCATAGGGATGTGTCGCGTCAATCACAAGGTCGATCTTTTCGGCCCTGATATAGGCGGCAAGACCATCCGCCCCGCCAAAACCGCCGCTTCGAACCGGGCCGCTCAGCTTCGCAGGCGTCGCGGTGCGGCCCGCAAGCGAGGTGATCGCCGTAACCGGCAGGGCCGCGAAAGTGTCGGCAAGGCTTGCCGCTTCCGTCGTGCCGCCGAGGACCAGTATTTTCGGCTCAGACGCGGGCAAGGATATTTCCTGTACGGTCGGTCACGATAATCTCGACCTCGACGGGCGCTCCGCGAAGGGTTTCGAGCGCTGTTTCCCTTGCCTTCAGTGCAATCGGCGTTGCCATGTCGAGGCCAATTGATCGCGTCAGTTCAAGCACTTCGAGCGCCGTATTCGCAAAGAGAATCCGGTCCTTCATGCTTTCGGGCGCGCCAGCCTGTTCGGCAATGACCCAGAGGAAACCCTTATCCACCTGCGAGCGCGAGGAATGGAGGTCAAGCGCGCCCTGTGCAAGCTTGGTGAGCTTGGCAAAGCCGCCTGCGATCGTCAGTTTGTCGATCGGGTGGTCGCGCAGATATTTGAGAACGCCGCCTGCAAAATCACCCATGTCGAGAATGGCGAAATCCGGCAGGTCATAGAGCGCCTGTGCGGCATCTTCCGAGGTGGAGCCGGTTGCGCCGAGAACATGTTTCTGCCCGGCGGCGCGTGCAACGTCGATGCCGCGGTGAATGGAATGAATCCACGCCGAACAGGAAAACGGGTGGACCACCCCTGTGGTGCCGAGGATGGAAATGCCGCCGACAATGCCAAGCCGCGGGTTCCATGTCTTCCTGGCGATCTCCTCGCCGCCCGGCACCGATATCGTGATCACGAGGTCGGCGGGCAGGCCATATTCGGCGCAGATCTGTTCGCAGATTTCGGTCATCATGCGGCGCGGGACCGGGTTGATCGCCGCTTCGCCGGGGGGGATTTGCAGGCCGGGCCGCGTGACCGTGCCGACGCCTTCACCCGCGCGGAAGACGATGCCGGTTCCGGGCGGCGCCGGAAAGACCGTCGAGATGATGGTTGCGCCATGCGTCACGTCCGGGTCGTCGCCCGCATCCTTGACGATGCCTGCCATCGCATAGCCATCGCCCAGCCCCTCATAGGCAAGCTGGAAATAGGGCACTTCCCCCTTGGGCAGGATTATGCCGACGGGATCGGGAAATTCGCCGGTGATAAGCGCGCTCAAGGCTGCCTTGGTGGCGGCGGTTGCGCAGGCGCCGGTCGTCCAGCCGCGCCGAAGTTCGGCTTTTTCCGGTTTTTTATTTGCAGGGGCGGTTTCGTCGTTCATGGACGCCTTATAATGTATCTGATAGCTGTGCCGCCAGATGGAATAGTGGTTGATGAATATGAACAAGGCTGAAGAAACGGCAGCATGTGTCATTGCGAGAAGCAAGGTGATGCTGCCTGCGATGGAACCCGGCCATGTCTGGCTTGTGGGGGCCGGGCCGGGCGATCCCGGTCTTTTGACCCTACACGCAGTCAACGCTTTGCAACAAGCGGATGTGATCGTCTATGACGCGCTGGTCGATGATGCCTGTCTTTCCTTGAAGAACGAGGCCGCCGTGCTGGAATATGCCGGCAAGCGCGGCGGCAAGCCGTCGCCGAAACAGCGCGATATTTCCCTGCGGCTTGTCGAGCTGGCCAGACACGGCAAAAAGGTGCTGCGGCTCAAGGGCGGCGACCCGTTCGTGTTCGGGCGCGGTGCCGAAGAAGCGCTCACGCTCGTTGAGCACGGTGTTCCATTCCGCATCGTGCCGGGCGTCACCGCCGGAATCGGCGGCCTTGCCTATGCGGGCATTGCCGCGACCCATCGCGATATCAATCAGGCGGTAACGTTCCTGACCGGCCATGATGCAACCGGCGCCATGCCCGATGGCGTCGATTGGGTGGGCATTGCCAGATCGTCGCCTGTCATCGTCATGTATATGGCGATGAAGCATATCGGCCTTATCGCCCGGCGGCTGATCGAGGCCGGGCGCTCGCCGGATGAGCCTGTTGCGTTTGTATGCAATGCCAGCTTGCCTGACCAGATCGTGCTTGAAACAACACTGATGCAGGCTGCAAAAGATGTTGAAGCGGCGGGGCTGACCCCGCCCGCCATCGTGGTTGTGGGCGAAGTGGTGCGCCTTCGCGCCGGGCTGGACTGGATCGGCGCAATGACGGGCAAAAGCCTGACCAGCGATCCGCTGGGCAAGGGAAAGCAAAAGCAGGGAGCGCAGAACGCATGAAGGGTTTCATGATAGCAGCGCCGGCTTCCGGGTCCGGCAAGACAACCGTGACGCTCGGCCTGTTGCGGGCCTTGAGGCGCAGGGGCGCGGTGCTTGCGCCTGTAAAGGTCGGCCCGGACTATATCGACCCCGCTTTTCACAAGGCGGCAAGCGGTGCGGATTGCTTCAATCTGGACCCTTGGGCGATGCGCCCGGAGCTCATCAGCGCGCTTTCCTCCCGCATGACCGAAAGCGGCGCCAGACTGTTGGTTGCCGAGGGCATGATGGGGCTCTTCGACGGGGCGCTGGACGGCAAGGGGACTTCCGCCGATCTGGCGCGGCTTCTCGATCTGCCGGTCGTGCTGGTGGTGGATTGCGCCAAGCAATCCCAATCCATCGCGGCGCTGGTCTGGGGGTTCAGCCAGTTTCGCAAGGATGTGCTGATCGCGGGAATTATCCTCAATCGCGTGGGCAGCTCCCGGCATGAGGCGATGCTGCGCGGCGCGCTGGAGCCGCTCGGCATTCCGGTTCTCGGCGCCCTGCCGCGCGATGCGGCTCTTGTTCTGCCGGAAAGGCATCTGGGGCTGGTGCAGGCGGGCGAACATGCCGATCTTGAAAGCTTTCTCGACCATGCCGCCGATGTGATGGAAACGCATATCGACCTGGGCGCGCTTCACACCATCTGGTCGCGACCGAAGCGCTTTGACGCAATGGCCAATGTTGCGCGCCTGAAGCCGCTCGGCAACCATATCGCCGTTGCCCGCGACGATGCATTCGCCTTTGTCTATGCGCATCTGCTTGAAGGCTGGCGCAGGCGCGGCGTGGAGATTTCGTTCTTCTCGCCGCTTGGCGACGAGATACCGCGACAGGAGGCTGACGCGATCTATCTGCCGGGTGGCTATCCGGAATTGCACGCAGGACGTCTGGCGGAGGCCGGGCGGTTTCAGGCGGGCATCCGCGAGGCCGCAGGCCGTGGCGTGACCATCTATGGCGAATGCGGCGGCTACATGGTTCTCGGTGAAAGCGTGCAGGATGCGCAGGGCACGAAACACCCGATGCTGGGCCTTTTGCCGCTTGAGACGAGCTTTGCAGACAGAAAGCTGCATCTTGGCTACCGCGTGCTGGAACCGCTTGAAGGTGCGCCATGGGCCGGGCCCTTGAAGGCGCATGAATTTCACTATGCCAGCATCGTGCGGGAAGGGAAGGCCGGCCGCCTGTTCCGGGTCCGCGATGCGGCGGGGGATGATCTTGGGGAAGCGGGCTTGCGGGCGGGTTCCGTTTCAGGTTCCTTCATGCATGTCATCGATTTTTGCGGAGAAAAGGCTTGAGCGCCGAAATCGAGCATGGTGGCGCGCTCGACAAGGCCATCGCGCGTTTTGGCGGCAGGTTTCAATACTGGCTCGACCTTTCGACGGGCATCAATCCCGAGCACTTTCCGCTTCCTGCGCTTGCGCCCAAAATCTGGAACCGTTTGCCGGATGAGGGGCTGCTGCGGGACACGCTGCGGCTGGCGCGCAGCCATTACGGTCTGAACAAGAACGCTGCGATTGTTGCAGCGCCCGGCACGCAGGCCCTGATCCAGCTTGTTCCCACACTGCTTGCGCCGTCGACGGTTGCCGTCCTCGGCCCGACCTATCAGGAACATGCGGCCTCATTTGCCGCCTGCGGCTGGAAGGTCGCGCCATGCGCGACGATCGACGATATCCCGGACGAGGCGACAGCGGCGGTCATCGTCAATCCGAACAATCCGGACGGGCGCGTGGTTTCGAAAGCTGCGCTTTTGCATCTTGCGCGAAAGCTCGGCGCGCAGGGCGGCTTTCTGGTCGTGGACGAGGCCTTCGCCGATGCGCATGCGGATGTCAGCGTCGCGGGCGAGGCAGAAGACGCACCGATGATCGTGCTGAAATCATTCGGCAAGTTTTTCGGGCTTGCGGGCGTGCGGCTGGGCTTTGCCATCGCCGCAATGCCGATCGTCGAGGCATTGACGCGGTTGCTCGGCCCATGGGCGGTGTCCGGCCCGGCGCTCGCAATCGCCAGCCATGCCTTCAGCGATGCCGCAATGCTTTGCGATTATCGCGCCCGTATCGACCTGCGGCGGCGAAGATTGTCGGCTGTTCTGGAAACATGCGGCCTGAAGGAAATCGGCGGCACGGCGTTGTTTTCGCTTGTCGAACACGCGGATGCAGCCGGGATTTATGCCCGATTGTGCGAGCGACATATTCTGGTCCGGAAGTTCGATTACGCCCCGCACTGGTTGCGCATTGGCCTGCCGCTGGATGACATGGCGCTCGCGCGGTTTGAAAAGGCGTTGAAATTTTGATTCAGTCTTTCTGGTCAAGCTCATGGAAATAAAGCTTATTGTCCTTTCACTGGCGCTTCTGCTCGATCGCCTTGTCGGCGATCCGCCGCTTCTTTGGCAGAGAATTCCGCATCCCGTCGTTCTGTTCGGAAAAGCGATTTCGTGGGGCGAAAAGCGCTGGAACAGCCGCAATCTTCCTGCCGCCGCGCTTCGCCGAAACGGCATGTGGCTGACGATCGGGCTTGTCGCTGCCTGTGTGCTGCTTGGGCTCGTCCTTGAAGTGTTGCTGCCCTTTGTGGGGACAGCAGGCGCGGTGGCCGAAATTCTGATCGTGACCGTGCTGCTTGCGCAGAAAAGCCTTGCCGACCACGTGCAGGCGGTTGCTCATGCGCTGCGTGAGGAGGGCATCGCGGGCGGCCGCCGGGCCGTATCGATGATCGTCGGGCGCAATCCCGAACAGCTCGATGCAGGCGGCGTCAGCCGCGCCGCGATCGAAAGCCTGGCGGAAAATGCGTCGGACGGTATCGTCGCCGCGGCATTCTGGTTTCTGGTCGGCGGACTGCCGGGCCTTTTTGCCTACAAGCTCATCAATACGGCCGATTCCATGATCGGTCATCTGAACGACCGTTACCGTCATTTTGGCCGGTTCGCCGCAAAGCTCGACGATGTCGCCAATTATATTCCCGCCCGGCTGACGGGGCTGCTTGCTTCCCTTGCCGCCGCGATCACGAAAGACAGGCTTTCGGGACGGGAGGCATTTTCCGTCATGCGCCGCGATGCGCGCCTGCATCGCTCGCCCAATGCGGGCTGGCCGGAATCGGCCTTTGCCGGCGGTCTGGGACTGGCGCTTGCCGGACCGCGCCAATATGGGGCGGAAAAAGTCGAAGGCCCGATGCTGAACGCATCCGGCAAACGTGATGCCGATGCCGATGATATCGACGCGGCGCTGCATCTTTTCTGGTCGACGATGAGCCTGACGACTGGACTGGTGATCGCCGCAAGCCTGATTGGGCTACTTGTCGGCTAGCACGAAGCGCTTGCCGTCGAAACGCTGGAGACGGTTCGGATTGTCGGTCCGGATGCCGTCGCCGCCGAACCTGATCGTGCCGAGGACGGTTTCAAAGGATTGATTGCGAAGCATGTCGATGACCGGCTCTTTCTGCGCGTCTGCGCGCCGGATCGCGTCGGCCGCAATTTCCGCGCTGGCATAGCCGATGATTGCATAGGCATCCGCAAGTTTCCCTGCCTGACGCAAGGCATCGATTGCGGGCTTCGCGGTTGAAAGATCCTGCGGGCGCGGGGGCGCGATCATCAATGTGCCCTGGCTCAAGGGCCGGGGGCCGGGAGCGGCCTCCAGAAGGCTGCCGCCGGCGATCGTCAGCGGATAGTTCAGCACGGCAGCGCTTGCGCCTATGGCGGCAATATCGTCGCGCTCGCCGCCGACATAGACATGGGTGGCGCCCGCGCGCCGCAACCGGGCGACCAGCGCATTCTGGTTATCCAGCCCTGGCCGATAGGTGTCGGTGAAGACCGGCTGCAACTGTTGTTCCTTGAGGTTTGTCAGAACGCGCGCCGCGCGTTCGCGTCCTTCAATCGTGCCGTCATCAATGATCGCGAAGGGTTGCGCGCGCCATAGGCTGCCGAGAAAGCTTCCTGTCGCCTGCGTTTCCTTGTCGAGCCCGGTTGCGAGACGAAATACCGGCAGCGGCGCCAGCGCGCGTCTTTCGGTCAGCGTCGGTTCGCTGACGCCGGATACCACGACAGCTATATTGCCCGCGGCAAGAACCGGAAGGGCTGCCTCAAGCGCTTCGGGGCACAGGAAGCCGGTCGCGACACGCACATTTTCCTTCACGAAACGCTCCGCCGCCGCCTTGCCGCCTTCCGCGTCGCAACGGTCATCGGAAATGACGAGTTCCGCGCCTTTGGCCGTGGCCGCGACGCGGGCGCCTTCCGCCAGCTGATTGCCCAACGGAGCGAAGGTCCCCGACAAGGGCGCTGCAAGCCCGATGCGCATATCCTCGGCCTGCGCCAGTACGGAACCGGCCAGCAATGTCAGGATGATGCCCGCCAGCGCCGCAGCCGGACGTTTCCAAAGTTCGATCACGTGATCCGTCTTCATTAAACAATTCGTGGTATTTTCAACGAAAAGTGGGTAGCTGTTTCCTCGCCTTTGTGCAATGCCCGTTATGAGGGTAGCTGGCTTCAGGCAAACACCATAGGGCAAGACGGATTCTGTTGGACGTGCAAACGATTAAGAACATCATTTCAAGTGCGGTGCCGGTGGAATCCAGGTCCTACCGCGATGCCATGAGCCATTATGCGGGCGCGGTGCAGATCGTCACGACGGCCGGCGGCGCGGGGCGACGCGGCCTGACGCTGACCGCCGCCTGCTCCGTGTCCGATAATCCGCCGACGATCCTCATCTGCCTGCAAAAGATCCATGAAGAAAACCGGCTGTTCATCGAAAACGGCGTTTTTGCCGTCAATACGCTTGCCGGGTCGCATCAGCAGCTTGCCGACGCTTTTTCGGGCCGCATCGGGCTGACGCAGGACGAACGCTTTGAACTGGCGCGCTGGGACGCGCTGGTGACGGGAGCGCCCGTGTTGCAGGGCGCGCTTGCCGCTTTCGATTGCCGGGTGGTCAGCGTGCAGGATCATTCCACGCATCACGTCCTTTTCGGGGAGGTGGTGGGCCTGCGGTCCCAATCCGATGATGAAGCGCTGATCTATCTCAACCGGCGCTATCATACGCTGGAGTTGTGATGCGAAGAGGCGGAGCAAGCGCCATTCTCGGCGCCATGGTGCTGTTTTGGGCGTCTTCCGCGTTCGGTGCAGGCCCGCTGCCCGCATTCAAGGACGATTATTTCGCCTATCCCGGCATTCTCGGCAGCGCCGACAATGGTGATTACAAGGTCATCGATTACAATGAGATGCGCGATATCAACGGGCGCGATGCGGTGCCCGAAAAGCGCGTGAAGGATGCCTATGTCTCGCTGAAAGCGCGCGCCTACCAGAAGGATGTCACCTTTCAGACGGCGGCAGGTCCGGTAAAGGCCATGACGGCGGGCAGGCGCGAGGGGGCTGCCTTTATCGTCATCTATCTGCATGGGCGGGGCGGCAATCGCCTGCAAGGGATGAATGATTTTACCTTCGGCGGCAATTTCAACCGCGTGAAGAACCTGGCGGCGCTGAATGGCGGTCTCTACATCACACCGGATTTCAAAGATTTTGCCGATGCGGGCGAGGCGCAGATTGCCGGGCTGATCGAGGCCGCAAGGGCATCGTCGCCCAACGCTCCGCTGATCCTGTCCTGCGGGTCGCAGGGCGGAACGCTGTGCTGGCGCATCGCCGCCGATGAACAGGCGGGAAGCGGGCTCGCAGGGCTCATTCTGCTGGGCTCGCTCTGGGACGATGATTTTTTCAAGTCGCCCGCGTTCAGAAAGCGCGTTCCGGTCTTTTTCGGGCATGGAAGCCGCGATCCGGTTTTTGCCATCGACAGGCAGGAGGCCTTCTACCGCGAGATACGCAAGCGCGCGCCCGGCTATCCGGTCCAGTTTCGACGGTTCGAAAGCGGCAATCACGGCACGCCGATCCGTATGTCGGACTGGCGTGAGATGCTGAACTGGATTCTTGCAAAACAGTGATGCCAGCCTGTGGATGCGAATCGAAATTCCGGCAATGTGACCTTCCTGCCACTCGACAATCGGGCAAAACAGAATAGTTATCGAACTTAAAATTTTACCTACTCAGCAGATCCTATGAGGTAGATCATGTACGGATGCGCCCGCACCGGAGCCCGTTTTCTAGCCATTGCCATGTTGGC
The DNA here is from genome assembly GCF_046630315.1 of Brucella anthropi. Classification (GTDB taxonomy): domain Bacteria; phylum Pseudomonadota; class Alphaproteobacteria; order Rhizobiales; family Rhizobiaceae; genus Brucella; species Brucella anthropi_A. The sequence goes on from NZ_LQBD01000006.1 coordinate 20,061, forward strand.
CCCGCTTGCCGCCGCCTGCACGACGACTGTACCAACCTCGACAGCGACGCCGGGCAAGACCGATGCCCCGATCAGCGCGCCGACCATTTCGATGCCGCGCTTCACGCCGACCGTTTATGTCGATCCGGCGCTGGCGCAGCCATGCATCACCGCCGCCGCCAACAAATATTTCCTGCCGGAGCGCGTCATCTCCGCCGTCAATTCCCGTCCGGGTGCGGCAGGCGGCACGGATGTCGATCTGAAGGTCGATCTGCGCACGGCTGTCTGTCAGGTGAGCGCCAAGGGCGGCGTGCGCGCCGTTATCGACACATCGCCGAAAAGTGCGGATCAGGTTGCGGCCGAAGCCGCCGCCGCCAAGGCTGATGCCGCCGCCGCAGCCCAGCCGAAAAAGGCCAAGGCGAAGAAGAACTGATTCAATAATCAGTCCTAAATGGTTAAAAAGGCAGGGTTTTCCCTGCCTTTTTGTTTGTCATTTCTCCGGCTTTTCGCCGTACCAGCGCGGTGTGTAAACCCATTGCGTGCCATCGGGCTTTGCGAAGCTTTGCGTATGGGACGAGCCGACGATCACGACAGTTCGCATATCGACATCATCCGGCGTCAGCCTGCCGAGCGTGGTTGTGCGTGTCGTCTCCGCCGGTCTGCCTATGTCCCGTCCAAGGACAACCGGCGTATCAGGGGAACGATATTGGCGCAGTATCTCCAGTGCGCGGCCAAGCTGGTGCGGGCGCGCCCTTGAGATCGGATTATAGAACGCCATGGCGAAATCGGCCTCGGCCGCGAGCGCAAGACGTTTTTCGATGATTTCCCAGGGCTTCAGATTGTCCGAGAGTGAGATGATGCAGAAATCATGCCCCAGCGGCGCGCCGATGCGCGAGGCGGCGGCCATGGCCGCTGAAATGCCGGGCTGGATGACAAGCTCCACGCCGTGCCATGCGGGCTTGTCCGTTTCGTGCAGCGCCTCGATGATTGCCGCCGCCATGGCAAAGACACCGGGATCGCCGGAGGAAACCATCGCCACATCGCGGCCCGACGCGGCAAGCGCGAAAGCATGGCGCGCGCGCTGCATCTCCTCGCGATTGTCGGTCATGTGGATAGTCTGGTCGGCGCGGAAGGGGCGAAGGTTTTCCTCGGCCATCCGCACATAGGTCTCATAGCCCAGAATATCTTCCGCCTGTTCCAGTTCGCGCTGGACGGCGGGGGTCATCAGGTCACGCGATCCGGGCCCAAGGCCGATAACGACCAGCTTGCCGCGTTTTCGACCGACAAGCAGAACGTCTGCCGGTGTGGGGGCAATGGCGATGGCAAGCCCATTGCGCTTGATCAGTTCGACCGGCTGTTCCACCGAGCGAAGAACGATTTCACGCGCATCGGCTGCGTCCGCCACATAGCGCAGCGGAATATCGAGACTGGCCGCCGCCTGATGAAGTGCGGGAGAGGCGCAATCCCTCTCATGGGCGAGAAGCAATGCCAGAGACGGCCGGGCTATCCCGGCTTCGGCAAGCGCCGTTTCAATATCCTTCCCGATGTTATCGCCGATCGTCTCGACAGCAATGGCGACCGTGCGCGGATGGTAGGTCAGTTCGTTCGAGCGCGTTGGACGGATGTGGGGGCTGATGCTGATCGTCAGCGCGCCATCGTTGGCAAAAGGCAGTTTCGAATTCGCAAGCCAGCGCGATTTTCCGTCAAGCCGCAGCTTCTGCCCGGCAAGCAGGTTCGACATGAAGGTTTTGGCGTCGTCCGGGTTGGCAAGGGTCAGTTCGGCGGGCGGGTGCAGAAGGTTGATCCCGAACCGCAATTCGCCGGATGTGGTTATGGCGGGCGCGACTTCCAATGCCGCCGCGATCTGCCGGGCCATGTCGTTGACACCGGAAAGGCCACCCAGAAGCGGCACGACCGCGCTTCCATCTTCGGCGACGGCCAGAACCGGCGGTTCGAGGCGCTTGTTCTGCAAAAGCGGCGCGAGCGCCCGGATCACGATACCGGCCGCGCAAAGCGCAATGATGGGGCGACCTTCCTCATAAAACGACCGGACCGCATCGCCGAAATGCACGAATGTATTGTCGAGCGAGGCAACCCGGTTCTGGAGGCCGCATATATCGGCGTGTTCCAGTGCCGATGCGATGCGCCGCGCGGCGGGAACCGCTGCCTCACCCAGAACCAGAATCGCGGGGATCATGCGCCGTTCCATTTTTGCCCCGGAACCAGAATGATCGAGAAATAGGGGCAGTCGCCGCCATCGACTTCGGCAAGCGGCACAATGCGCTGGTTGGACATGGTGGCGCGCTCGACATAGAGCGCCCGGTCCATGAGACCAAGATCGCCGAGCACGGCGCGAACCTTGTCGAGGTTCTTGCCAAGCTTCATGATTGCCGCCGCGCCCGTATCCGCGAGCCGCCGCTTCAGTTCCTCCGCGCTCATGACGCCGGAGAGAACCGACAATGTCTGGTTGCGGTAGACCAGCGGTGCGCCCAGCACGGCGGAAGCGCCGAGGACGGAACAGATGCCGGGCACCACTTCCGTTTCATACCGGTCGGCAAGCCGGTCGTGAATATACATGAACGAGCCGTAGAAGAACGGATCGCCCTCCGCGATCACGGCCACATCCTGACCGCGATCGAGATGGCTGGCTATCGTGTTCGTTATCTCGCCATAAAAATCACGGACGATCTGCTCGTAATCCATATGTGCGGGGAGTTTTTCCGTCGTCACCGGATAGATGAGCGGCACCAGAACCTGTTCGGGTGAAAGATAGTCCTCGACGATTGCAAGGGCGTTGCCCTTCTTGCCCTTGGCGGCGTGATAGGCGACGACCGGCGCGCTTTTGAGAAGGCGGAGCGCCTTCAGCGTTATCAGTTCCGGGTCGCCGGGGCCGACGCCGAGGCCAAACAGTCTGCCTTTTGCCGCCATTATTCGCGCTCCGAAGCAAGCGCATTGACCGCTGCTGCCGTCATGGCGCTGCCGCCGCGCCTTCCGCGCACGATCACATAAGGCACGCCACGGCTGTTGGCGGCAAGCTCGTGCTTGGATTCCGCCGCGCCGACAAAGCCGACCGGCATGCCGATGATCAGCGCCGGTTTCGGCGCACCGGCATCCAGCAGTTCGAACAGGCGGAAGAGGGCGGTCGGTGCGTTGCCGATCGCCACCACGCTGTTGCCGAGATGCGGCAGCCAGAGGTCGAGCGCTGCGGCAGAGCGGGTATTGCCGATCTTTGCCGCAAGCCCTGGAACCGATGGATCGCCAAGCGTGCAGATCACCTCATTATTGGCGGGCAGGCGCGAGCGGGTAATGCCTTCGGCCACCATGCGCGCATCGCAGAGAATGGGCGCGCCTGCCAGCAGGGCATCGCGTCCGGCCTTGCCCGCACCTTCCGAGAAGGCGAGGTCATCGACCACATCCACCATGCCGCAGGCGTGAATGACACGGACCGCAAGCTTTTCCAGATCGGCGGGTATCCGGCGCAGATCGGCTTCGGCGCGGATAATGGCGAAAGACCGGTCGTAAATGGCCTGCCCGTCGCGGATATAGTCTGTCATAGGGACCACTCTAATCAGTGTCGGGCGTTCAGAAGGCGCGCCGCTTCGTCAATGGTGATATCCGTCGCCAATAGCTGCCCGAAACGCGATGGTCCAGTCCTGTCTTGTGCATAAAGATCATAGCGGCCTGCCGAGCGGGCCAGAAGCGTATGGGGGAGGGGTGCGAGCGCCGCGCATGATTTGGCGCATCCGGTGACGTGAACGGCGGTTGTTCCATGCGTCAAATGCGAGGCAAGTTCCTTGCCGTCCGCCTGGGTGTCGGCGAGCGCGGATGCGCAGCCATTCGACCCGGAACAGGCGCGCAGCCATGCATGCGGCGATCCGGGAGAGGTTTCGAGGCCAAGGGATCGCAATGTTTCGGTCATTTCACCAATCTGCGCCTCGTTCATAGAAGGCAGGATGACGCCCTGCCATGGCGTCAGCCGCAATTCGCGCTGTCCGTTGTCGGTGAGCTCTGCCAGCCCGATAAGCTGGTGCGGCGTCAGCCGTCCCAAGAGCGGCATGGCGCCGATATGGAATGATCCATCGGACTGCCGATGATGGCCGAGATGCGACAAGGATACAGGCGCCTTGCGCTTCCAGCCGGTTGCCGCGTGGATGGGGAAGGGCAGGTCTTGCGCCAGACCGGCCAGAAACGCCGCTGGCGGTGTGACTTCGAACAAATGTTTCATCCGCGCAAAACTGCCCTGGCGCAAAAAACGATGGAGCAGCGCTGCGATGAAGGGCAGGGCATGTGGTGCGGCAATGGCTCCCAGTGCCGGCCTGTCGGGAGAGGAAGCAAGGCCAAAGGCATAGGTTTCCCGGTCCATTGCCGAAAGCCAGATGTCGCCGGGATGGGAAATCATTGCGCAATCTTCGCCGCCGTCGATCTGGAACGAGAATTTGGGTGACAAGGCATGGAAAGTCCCATTCGACTGCAACATGGCGAGCAGCGATAATGCCAGTCCGGTGACATCGCCTGTCTGGCCGCGATCAATGCCGGCTGTGGGGCTGACCATCACATTGCGAACATCGTCCGCGCCGGGCGTATCCGCGCCGAGGCCGGCCTCGTGAAGTGCCGCCACCACATGATCCCAATGTCCGGGCGCAATGCCGCGCAACTGGATATTGCAGCGAATCGAAAGCTCTATCGCACCTGCATCGAAACGTTCGGCTATCGACGCCACCGCCCGCGCCTGATCGGCGGAAAGGCGGCCGAGCCTCAGTTTGATACGGGCAATGGCCCCATCTCTGGCCATGACCATGCGCGAGAGGCCGGGGCAGGCATTGCGCCGGTCGGGTCTTGTTGCTTCGGTCGGGCTGTTTTGCTGGCTCAACATAGTGGCCTTATACGCCTTGCCGCTTGCACTTGCTACTGCCCCGCCATACGAACAGGGAAAAGGAGCAGCGCGCATGGCACATTGGCTGACGGTGATCGGGATCGGCGAAGACGGATTGGACGGGCTTGGGAAAACCGCGCTCGCGGCGCTTGCTTCGGCCAGGGTCATTTTCGGCGGCAGGCGCCATCTGGATTTTCTGGGCGGCGAGATCAAGGCCGAGCGCGTGGCCTGGCCGTCGCCCTTCGACGAAGCTTTCGCGATGATTGAGGCGCGTCGCGGCCAGCCGGTCGTGGTGCTGGCAAGCGGCGATCCGATGTTCTTCGGCATCGGGGCATCGCTCTCCCGCCATTTTTCGCCGGAAGACATGCGCGTCCTGCCCCATCCCTCTGCTTTTTCATTGGCTGCGGCGCGGATGGGGTGGCCGCTTCAGGACGTGCGAACCGTCAGCGTTCATGGCCGTCCGTTTGAATTGCTGCTCCCGCATATCCTGCCGGGCGAGAGAATTCTCGTGCTTGGCAATGATGGTTCAACACCGGCAAAGGCGGCGGCAATGCTCAAGGAGAAGGGATTTGGCCAAAGCCTGATGACCGTGCTGGAGCACATGGGCGGTGCGAAGGAGCGCGGGATAGGGGGGAGAGCGGAAAACTGGCGGCATGAGCGATGCGCCGATCTGCATGTTCTGGCGATTGAATGTATGGCTGCGCCGGAAGCGAGCGTGTTTTCTCCCGTTGCCGGGCTGCCCGATGAGGCTTTCGAAAATGACGGGCAACTGACCAAGCGCGACATTCGTGCCGTCACCCTGTCGCGGTTGCAGCCCTTGCCGCGGCAACTGCTCTGGGATGTCGGCGCGGGGTGCGGATCGATCGGCATTGAATGGATGCGCGTTCACCCCTCCTGCCGTGCGATTGCCATCGAGGCCAACGAGCAACGGCAGGCGATGATCGAGCGCAATCGCGCGACATTGGGTGTTCCCGGATTGCAGCTGGTTAGGGGGGAAGCACCGTTCGCGCTGGAAGGGCTGGAAGCGCCGGACGCGATCTTCATCGGCGGGGGCGTAACGGATGATGGCGTGCTGGAAGCCTGCTGGGATGCCCTGAAGCCGGGCGGCAGGCTTGTCGCCAATGCCGTCACCCTGCAAAGCGAAATGCTGCTTTTCAACTGGCGCGAAAAATCCGGCGGAGAGTTGACGCGGCTTGGCGTCGCGCAGGCCGGGTCGCTCGGTTCCTTCGATGTCTGGCGGCAGGCGCTGCCCGTCACGATTTATTGCGGTTGCAAGCCTAAATGATGACTTGAATAGTCATGTTATATTCGGGTAAGGCTGGGGAAGATGTTTCCCAGAGGAGAACGGGGCATGTCCGAACTCGCCGCCAATACCCGCTTTGCGCTGACTAACGCCGGTCATGTGGTCGATCAGCTTCTCGACCATTTTGTCGAACATGCCGATGTGCATCGTCAGGGCAGCACGGCCAGGCTCGTGCTGAGCTTCGGTCGGGCGGATGTCGAATGGGACGATGAAACGGTCAGCGTCGACGTCAGAAGCGGGGACGAAACCGGCCTTGCCTATATGAAATATTCCATCGCCGAACATGTGCTGGAATTTCTCGACAAGGACAGCGCCAAACCGCAAATCATCTGGCAAGGCGATGGCGCTGCCGGGCTGCCGCTGCCCTATTTTCGCGAGATGCAGGTTGTTGCGGTGTCCAATGTTACGCCGCATATGCGCCGTGTTCGGCTGCAAGGCGAGAACCTGTTCCGCTTTTCGCAACTGGGCCTTCATATCCGCCTGCTGTTTCCGCCAAAAGGCCTGGCCAGGCCGCAATGGCCGGTGACGGGGGAGGATGGCCGTCCTGTCTGGCCGGATGGCGAAGCCAGGCTTGCGACGCGTGTTTATACGATCCGCAACATCGATGTCGAAGCCGGCTGGGTGGATATCGATATGGTCGTCCATGGCGATGATTGCGATGCGCCGGGTTCCGGCTGGGCGGTCAGCGCCCAGCCGGGCGATATTGTCGGCATGACGGGGCCGGGCGGCGGCGATGCGGGCGATGCGAAATGGTATCTGCTTGCAGGCGACGAAACTGCGCTGCCCGCCATCGGGCGCATTCTGGAGCGCCTGCCGGAAGGCACGCGGGCGGTCGTGCGTGTTGAAATCGGCAATGCTGCGGAAAAGCAGGAACTTGTCTCGCGCGCCGATGTCGATCTGCAATGGTTGAACCGCAACGGCGCGGAAGCCGGAACGACGACATTGCTGCAAGATGCCGTGCGCGCGGTCGAACTGCCGGAAGACGAAGACGATATTTATGTCTGGGCCGGTTGCGAGTTCAACGCGTTCCGGTCGATCCGCACCTATATGCGCAAGGAGCGCAATGTTCCGAAACATCGCCAGCTTATCGTCGCCTATTGGCGGCGCGGGCAGGATGCCGACATGCCGCGCAAGGCATCCGACGATTGATGCGAAAAAGGGGCCGCGCGGCCCCTTTTTTCCCATATCCTGAAACGGATCGCTTCTGTCCTATCTGCGGAAACCTTCGCTCGCCCGCATCAGGTTCTTCGTATAGTCGGCGTGGATATTGCCGCTGACGAGATCATCCGCCTGCAACTGTTCCACGACCTCACCATTGCGCATGACGGCAAGCCGGTCGCACATATGGGTAACGACGCCGAGATCGTGGCTGACCATGACGAAGGTAAGGTTACGGTCGCGGCGCACCTGTTCGAGCAGGTTCAACACTTCCGCCTGAACCGATGCGTCGAGCGCCGAGGTCGGTTCATCGAGCAGCAATATGCTGGGCTCGACGATCAGCGCGCGCGCTATGGCGATGCGCTGGCGCTGGCCGCCGGAAAGCTGGTGCGGATAGCGGAAGCGGAAGCCCGAGCCGAGGCCGACTTCATCGAGCGCCTTCACGATGCGCTGCTCCGTGTCGCCGACGCCATGGATGGCGAGCGGTTCCAGCAGCAGGCGGTCGACGGTCTGGCGCGGATGCAGCGAGCCATAGGGGTCCTGAAACACCATCTGGACGTTGCGATAGAATGCCTTGTCGCGCGGTGTCTTCAGCGCTTGCCCGTCGATGCGGATTTCGCCGTCCTCAACGGGGGCAAGCCCTGCGACCGCGCGCAGAAGCGTGGACTTGCCCGAACCGGATTCGCCCACAAGGCCGTAGGATTCGCCGCGCGCCACGTCGATGCTCACCGATTTCAGCGCATGGAAATGATCGAAATAAACGTCGATATTATCGACGCTCAGCGCAGATTCCGTGCTCATAATTTCCACGCCTCCTCACGCTGCAGGGTGGGGAGGGGATGGCGATCGGCTCCGATTTTCGGCATGCAGTTCAGCAATCCTTGCGTATAGGGGTGTTTTGCATGGGCGAGATCCCTGGCCGCGATTTCCTCCACGATCTTGCCCGCATACATCACGATGACGCGGTCGCAGAAGGATGAAACGAGGCGCAGATCGTGGCTGACGAAGATCAGCCCCATGCCGCGTTCGGCGACCAGCTTGTCCAGAATGCCGAGCACTTCAAGCTGCACCGTCACGTCGAGGGCCGAGGTCGGCTCGTCGGCGATCAGCATTTCGGGCTCCGCCACCAGCATCATGGCGATCATCACGCGCTGGCCCATGCCGCCGGAAACCTCGTGCGGATAAAGGCTCATGACACGCTCAGCATCGCGGATCTGCACGGCTTCCAGCATGGCGATGGAACGCTTGCGGATTTCCTCACCGCTGAATTTGCCGTGGGCCTTCAGCGTTTCGGCGATCTGCCTGCCGATGGTCATGACGGGATTGAGCGAATATTTCGGGTCCTGCAATACCATGGCGATGCGGCCGCCGCGCAAGGCACGGCGTTCGCGCGCCGAGGCGTTCAGAAGATCGATGCCGTCGAATTCGAGTTTTCTGGCGGTGATCTTCGCATGCGGCGGGGTCAGTCCCATGATGGCGCGCCCGGTCTGGGACTTGCCCGAACCGGATTCACCCACGATGCCGAGGCGCTCGCGGCCAAGCTCGAAGCTGACGCCGCGCACGGCCTCGATTGCGCCCGTGCGGGTCGGGAAGGTGACGCGCAGGTCTTCAACGGTCAGAAGCGGCTTCATTGGTTGTTCCCCCGCGGATCGAGCGCATCGCGCAGGCCATCGCCCAGAAGATTGAAGCCAAGGCTGACGATGAGGATCGCAATGCCCGGCATGGCGGCAACCCACCACTGGTCGAGAATGAAGCGGCGACCGGATGCGATCATCGCGCCCCATTCAGGCAATGGCGGCTGTGCGCCGAGGCCCAGGAAGCCAAGACCGGCGGCGGTCAGGATGATGCCCGCCATGTCGAGCGTCACACGCACGATCAGCGACGAGGTGCAGAGCGGCATGATGTGGCGCACCACGATGCGGATCGGCGAAGCGCCCATCAGGCGCACGGCGGAGATGTAATCCGAGTTGCGCACGGTCAGCGTTTCGGCGCGCGCAATACGCGCATAGGGCGGCCATGAGGTGATGGCGATGGCGATGATGGCATTTTCGATGCCCGGTCCGAGAGCCGCAACGAAGGCGAGCGCCAGGATGAGCTTCGGGAAGGCAAGGAAAATATCGGTAATGCGCATCAGCACCGCATCGACCCAACCACCGGCATAGCCCGCAACCGTGCCGACCAGAAGGCCGATCGGGGCTGCGATGATGGCCACCAGCAGCACCACATAGAGGGTGAGGCGCGAGCCATAGATCAGGCGCGAGAGAATATCGCGGCCCTGATCGTCGGTGCCGAGCAGGTAGCCGGGTGTTCCCGGCGGCAGAAGCCGCGCATTGGCGAGATCGCCGACGACCGGCGAATGCGGGGCCAGCACATCGGCCAGGGCGGCAACGACAAGCAGGCCGATGATGATGAGAAGGCCCAGAACCGCAAGCTTGTTGGCGGTGAACCGCCGCCACACCATATAGGCGCGGCCGAGGCGGGCCTGCGTGCGTGACTGCGGACGCTCGGTCAGCAGCCATTCACGCCATGAGAGGTTGGAACTGTCTGTCATCTGGCTCATCGTGCGCGCGTCCTTGGATCGAGAAGCCGATAGAGAAGATCGGACACGAGGTTGAGCGCGATAAAGACCGATCCGATGACGATGGTGCCACCGAGAACGGCATTCATATCAGCGTTCTGGAGTGAATTGGTGATGTAGAGGCCAAGGCCCGGCCAGGAGAAGATGGTTTCGGTCAGCACGGAACCCTCCAGAAGCCCGGCATAGGAAAGCGCGATCACGGTGACGAGCGGAACGGCGGCATTGCGCAGCGCATGGCCCCAGATGATGCGGCTTTCCGAAATGCCCTTGGCGCGCGCGGCAACGATATATTCCTGCTCCAGTTCGTTCAGCATAAAGGAACGGGTCATGCGGCTGATATAGGCAAGCGAGAAATAGCCGAGCAGAAACGACGGCAGGATGAGGTGGGAGACAATATCCTTCAGGGCCGGCCAGTCGCGCTGGAGGATCGCGTCGATCAGGTAGAAGCCGGTGATCGGGGTGAAGGTGTATTCGAATGTAATGTCGATGCGTCCGGGACCGGAAGTCCAGCCAAGCCGCGCATAGAAAATCAGCAGCGCCAGCATTCCGAGCCAGAAGATCGGCACCGAATAGCCGACAAGGCCGATCACGCGCACGATCTGGTCCACGATGCTGCCGCGCTTGACGGCGGCGAGAACCCCAAGCGGGATGCCGAACACGGCGCCGATGATCGTGCCGACGGTGGCGAGTTCCATCGTCGCCGGGAAAACGCGGCGAATGTCGGTCATGACCGGATTGGTCGTGAGCACGGAAGTGCCGAAATCGCCTTGCAGCACGCCCTTCACGTAAAGGAAGAACTGCTGGTAATAGGGCAGGTTGAAGCCCATTTCCTCCCGCACGCGGGCCACGACATGCGCAGGCGCGCGGTCGCCGACGATGGCAAGCACCGGGTCGATCGGCACCACGCGGCCAATGAAGAAGGTGACGGCCAGAAGGCCCAGATAGGTCGTGACGACGATGAGCAGAAAACTGCCTATCGACGCGGCAAGGGCCGTTGAACGCCGTGGCGCCCGCCTTACCTTTTTGGTGGTTCCAGTGTTACTCAATGTTCTGACCGCTTCCGATAATGAGAGCGTTTCGGAACGGGAACCGGTCCGACGCCTCAGTCATCTTTGCTTGAAAAGCTCTGGAGCGGCTTTCCATTCTGATTCAGAAAACCGCCCCATCTTTTTGTTTTCCCGTCGTTTCAGCGCAGGCGCGAGGGGCCTGCGCCGAAGCGCGGCCGACTATTCCTTGCTGACGGTCGCCAGGAAGTTGGAGTCGAATGTCGGGCCGAGCTTGTAGCCCTTGACGTTGCCGCGAATGCCGGCAACCTCAACCTGCTGGAACAGCATGACGAACGGGCTCTGGTCGAGCGCTTCCTGCTGAAGCTTCTTGTATTCCTCGGCGCGCTTTTCGTTGTCGCGTTCCAGCAGAGCGGCCTGCGTCTGCTTCGTCAGCTCCGGAATATCCCAGGCGTTGCGCCAGGCAAGCGTCTTGGTCGATGCATCGTCGCCGTTGTCCGGGTTGCTGGTGAAGGCTTCGGCGTTGGAATTCGGGTCCCAATAGTCCATGCCCCACTGGCCGATATACATATCGTGGTTACGGGCGCGATATTTGGTCAGCGTCTGCTTGCCGTCGCCGGGGATGATCTCGATCTTGACGCCCGCCTGGGCAGCGGTCTGCTGGAAGGATTCGGCAATGCCGGTGACGGGCTGGCCGTTGCGCACGTCGAACGTGACCGAAAGACCGTCCTTCAGGCCCGCCTTGGCGAGAAGTTCCTTCGCCTTGGCGACATCGAGCTTGTAGGGCGCGGAATCAAGGGAACCAAGGACGCCCTTGGCCTGATAGGTCTGGCGGATTTCGCCGATGCCCTTGATGAGGGTCGAGCCGATTGCATCATAATCGACCAGATATTTGAACGCTTCGCGAACTTCCGGCTTGGCCAGGTTCTCGTTCTTCTGGTTGAGGCTGATGTAATAGACCGTGCCCTTGGCGGCGCTGGCCGTGGAAAGGTCCGCATTCTTCTGAACGGCTTCGTAGTCGCCCGGCTCCAGATTGCGCGCCACATCGACGTCGCCCGATTCCAGCATCAGGCGCTGCGTCGCGCTTTCCTTGACGTGGCGATAGAAGACGCGCTTGAGCTTGGCCTTTTCGCCGTAGAAATTGTCGTTGCGCTCCAGAATGACAACTTCATTGGCGCGCCATTCGCGGATCGTGAACGGGCCGGAGCCTGCCGATTTGGTCTTCAGCCATGCATTGGCATAGTCGGTGTCGTATTTATAGTCGTCGGTCGGCGTGACCTTTTCGGCATGTTCTTCCAGAAGCTTCTTGTCGACCACTGCCGCGACGGTGGCGGTCAGGCAGTTCAGCACGAAGCTTGGCGCGTAGGACTTGTCGACGGTGAAGACGAAGGTCGTGTCGTCCACGGCTTTCGCCTTTTCGTTGACATTGTCCTTGGTCAGGCCAAACTGGGTCAGGATGAAGGCCGGGCTCTTGTCCAGACGCACGGCGCGCTCGAAGGAATAGGCCACATCGGCTGCCGTGATCGGGTTGCCGGAAGCGAACTTGATGCCCGGCTTCAGCTTGAACGTATAGGTGAGGCCGTCATCGGAAACGGTCCAGCTTTCAGCGACGCCCGGCACGACTTTCGACGTGTCGTTGATGTCGAGGCGAACGAGCATGTCATAGGCATTGCCGATGAATTCGGCCGGGCTCAGTTCGAAGGATTCAGCCGGGTCGAGCGTGATGGTGTCATCGATGGCCCATGCCTGGACCAGCGTGTCGGCAGGCGTGGCCGACAAGGCCGGATTGGCGGCCAGAACGGCGGCAAGCGCCGCGCCCGCGGCCAGAATGCGAAAACGTCCGAAATGCATCATGTCATGAGTCCCCTTTGTGTGATTTTGTCCGGTTCGGTCAGGCTGCTTCATGCCAGGCCTGTTTCAGAACGCGTATCCAATTGTCCCGGCAAAGCTTTGCCAGCTCCTCATCGCCATATCCGGCCTTTCGCAGCGCCTCGACGAGGTTCTGCGTACCTGCCGCATCGCCGATTTCGGCCGGAATTGTTGCCCCGTCATAGTCGGAACCAAGCGCCACGCAGTCAATGCCCATGCGTTCCACCATATAGTCCACATGGCGCACCATATCGGCAAGCGGTGTGTTGGCGTCTTCTCCGCCATCGGCGCGCAGCATGGTGGTGGCATAGTTCAGCCCGGCAAGCCCCTTGCTTTCGCGGATGGCGTCGAGCTGGCGGTCGGTCAGGTTGCGCGCAACGGGCGTGAGGGCGTGCGCATTGGAATGGCTGGCGATGAGCGGCTGGTCGCTCAGGCTTGCCACGTCCCAGAAGCCCTTTTCGGTGATATGGGCCAGATCGATCAGAATGCCCTTGGCGTTGCATGCCTTGACCAGCCGCTTGCCGGCCTCGGTGAGGCCGGGGCCGGTATCCGGGCTCATCGGATAGGCGAATGGCACGCCATGGGCGAAAATATTGTTCCGGCTCCAGACGGGGCCGAGCGAGCGCAGGCCGACGGCGTAAAAGACTTCAAGCGCCGCCAGATCTTCATCGATGGCTTCGCAGCCTTCCATGTGCAGCACGGCGGCGAAAGTGTCGCTGTTCAGCGTTTCATCGAGTTCGCGGCCGTTGCGGCAAAGCTTCCAGCCGCCGGCGGCTTCCAGCTTCAATGCAATGGCTGCGAATTCAAGCGCGATGTCGAGGGAGGGGCTGCGTTCGAGCGGCGATGAAAGCGGTGTTTCGTAATGGCCGTCGGCATCGGGCTTGCCCAGTTCGATATGTTCGCCCGAGGGGATGTAGATGGCGCATATGCCGCCGGCGAGACCGCCCTTGCGCGCGCGGGGCAGATCGATATGGCCGATATCCGTCCCGTCGATGAATTCCCTGATCGGGTCTTGGCCCTTGCGGGCATTTTCCCAAAGCCGCAGAAGGACATCGTTATGTCCGTCGAAAACGCGCTGCATTCTTTCATTCCTGACTGCATGGCCTGCCGGAGCAAAGCCACATATCAAACTGTTCAGGTGCAAGGAAACAACACGGCCAGGCCGGATAAACTCCCGATATGGTGGTCGATACTGCTGTTCTTATCGTTCCCCGCACTCCCAATTTATAAGCGGTGACAGCCTGTCGGAGTCAAGCCACCCGATGGCGCCGCCTGACTGCGAAATGAAGATAAATCCGTGCAAAACGAAAGGGCCGCGCTCTAAGACGCAGCCCTTTGTGCAAATGCCGAATTGCTTGATGCGAAAAGAGAATGAACTTCGCACCGCAGGAGGAAGATTAGAATTTGTAGTTCACACCGGCCTTGATCGAATGGTTCTTCAGGTCGTTGCGCTGTTCAATACCGTTGACGCGGGACTTCACGTCGCCGAAGCGCTGGAAATCATATTCCGCCTTGACGGAGAGCGGGCCGCTCAGAGCCTGTTCGACACCGGCGCCGATCAGCGCGCCGCCTTCCCAGCCGGGAGCCGAGGTGGTGTTGTCCTTGGCCTTGAAGCGGGTCACGCCGTAACCGACGGTGCCGTAAACGAGCGTCTTGTCGAAGGCATAGCCGACCTTGCCCTTGGCATTGCCGTTCCAGGACTGCTGAAGGCTGCCGCCATGGCCGATGCGATGTTCGGCCTCGGCAAAATTGCCTTCCAGCTCCGCGCCGAACACGACATTGCCGCTCTGCATGTTCTTGCCGACGACAACACCGCCAAGCGCGCCGGTGCGGTTGGTGAAGGGGCCGGGAATCTTGGATGAAGAAGCGCCGATCTGCGCGCCGACATAGTTGCCGGACCAGTCGTGCGGGCCGCTCGCAACCGGATCATTATAGGAATAGTCCGTTGCTCCCATCATGTCGGCGGCGAAAGCCGAACCGGCAAAAGCAACGATTGCGGCGCCGAGCGCCACTGCGGTGATAGAACGCTTCAACATTTTGTACTCCGATTTTCCCGTCCTGAAACACCGGCGGGAAACATGCCTGAAACTCACGATAGCCGACAGAAGGCGGCGCCTTCGAACTGGCTTGCGTCTCGCTTCTGATTGTGTCCAAATTTAAGAAAATTCGAGCGATTTCCATGCATTGCGCAAGCATTCTTCGCGCTATGCTTAATAATCGGTAACTGGTCGATGCCGAAACTATTGCTAGATCAATCTCAACCCGCGGAAGCTGGCATGGCCGTGCTTGCCGACGATGACATGGTCGTGCACCGTGATGTTGAGCGCCTTGGCCGCATCGACAAGCTGCTTGGTCATGTCGATATCGGCGCGCGACGGGGTGGGGTCGCCCGAGGGATGGTTGTGGACCAGAATAATGGCCGTCGCGGAAAGTTCCAGCGCGCGTTTGACCACCTCGCGCGGATAGACCGGCGTATGGTCCACCGTGCCTGTCTGCTGGACTTCATCGGCAATGAGCTTGTTCTTCTTGTCGAGAAACAGGATGCGGAACTGCTCGCGGGTCTCATAGGCCATGGCGGTGGTGCAATATTCGATCACCTTGGTCCATGAGCCGAGCACCTCGCGCTCCATGACGGTGCTGCGCGCACTCCGCTTTGCCACCGCTTCCACGAGCTTGAGTTCATGCGCGACAATGGGACCGGCACCCGGAACTTCGGCAATCAGCCTTTCGGGGGCGGCCAGAACTTCGGCAATGGAGCCGAACCGGGTCAGAAGCGCCTTGGCGAGCGGCTTGGTGTCGGATCGGCGGATGGCGCGAAACAGCAGCATTTCGAGCAGCTCATAATCCGCCAGCGCGTCGGGCGTGTCCCGGAAACGCTGCTTGAGACGATCGCGATGCCCCGCATAATGCGGCTTGTTCAGCTTGGGCGTCAGTTGCAGCGTATCGTTGAAGCCGGGGAACCGGGCGCTACCCGGTTCCTTCTTGCGCTTTGCCATCCTGTTTAAACCCCCGCAAAAACAGACCAGACAATGATCGGGACGTTATCATGCCGCCCTTATCGCATGGAAGGCGGCCCGAAGACATTGGCCGGAGACAGGGTGAATATCTCGCAGCCGTCTTTCGTGACGCCGATCGTATGCTCATATTGCGCGGTCAGCGACCGGTCCCGCGTCACGGCCGTCCAGCCATCGGCGAGAACCTTCACATGCGGCTTGCCGAGATTGATCATCGGTTCGATCGTGAAGATCATGCCTTCCCTGATTTCCACGCCCTCATTCGGCGTGCCGTAATGCAGGATATTCGGCGCATCATGGAACAATTGTCCGACCCCGTGGCCGCAGAAATCGCGCACCACCGAGCAGCGTTCGCCTTCGGCGTAAGTCTGGATCGCCGCGCCGATTGCGCCCGTCTTCACACCGGGCTTTACGGCTGCAATCCCGCGCAGCAGGCTTTCATAGGTGACTTCCAGCAGGCGCTCGGCGGCGCGCTTGATGTCGCCGACGGCATACATGCGGCTTGAATCGCCGTGCCAGCCATCGAGAAGATAGGTCACGTCGATATTGACGATGTCGCCCTCGCGCAGCGGCTTGTCGTTGGGGATGCCGTGGCAGACCACATGATTGATCGATGTGCAGGTGGACTTCGTATAGCCGCGATAATTCAGCGTTGCCGGAAACGCGCCGTGATCCATGCCGAATTCGAACACGAACTGGTCGATTTCATTGGTCGTCACACCCGGCTTGACAATATCGTTGAGCGCATCGAGGCAGCGTGCCGTCAGATTGCAGACCGTGCGCATGCCCTCGAATGCCTCGGGGCCATAGAGCCTGATCTGGCCCGTATATTTCATGGGTGCGCTTGTTGCTTCGATATAAGTTACCATCACTCGATCCGCCTTAGACCTTAATCTATTCGATTGGCACCAGCCCGGTGGCGTCAATGCTTTTGTCCGTTATGTGGCATCGAACGGCCCAGGCCTCAACCCCGGATGCGCGCGCACGCTCAAAAGCCCGTGCGTAAGTGGGATCAAGATCGCCGGAAATGCTGAATCTGCTGCAATCGCTGCGCTGGATAATAAACAGCATCACACCCCGATGGCCAGCGGCAACTACGTCGATGAGCTCATCAAGGTGTTTTGCGCCGCGCGCCGTCACCGTATCGGGAAATTCCGCCAGATCGGGCGTGCGGGTAAAATGCACGTTCTTGACCTCGACATAGGCCCGCTGGCGCGGCCCGTCATCCAGCAAGAGGTCGATGCGCGAATTGCGGCCATATTTCTGCTCGCGCTTGAGGCTGGCATATCCCGCGAGGTCCGGAACAAGGCCTTTCAGGATCGCTTCCTCGGCGATCCGGTTCGGCAGGCCGGTATTCACGCCGACCAGCGTGTTATCCGCTTCGACGATCTGCAACATATGGGCATATTTGCGGTGAGGGGCATCCGAAACGCTGAGCCAGACGCGGGAACCCGGCGCAGTCAAACCGAG
Source organism: Brucella anthropi (assembly GCF_046630315.1). Lineage (GTDB taxonomy): Bacteria > Pseudomonadota > Alphaproteobacteria > Rhizobiales > Rhizobiaceae > Brucella > Brucella anthropi_A. Next base: position 37,309 of record NZ_LQBD01000006.1, read on the forward strand.
CATCGAGCCGGTATTGGGTACGGAGGCGGTAATAAAGCGCCCGTCGTCAAGCGTGACGTCGGCGAGAAATCTCTTGTAGCGGCTTTCCAGCCTGCCGGTCACCAGGGGTGTTGGAAAAATCATGCGCCGGTTTAGATCAGTTTGGCGGATGCGCGAAAGGATTTTCTGACGGTTTTGCGAAAAATGCTGTCAACCGGACCGATGGCCTAGAACAGGGCCTTGATGACATCCGCCCAGCTCATATCCGCGCTGAGAACCATCACTGCCGCGATGAGACCGGCGCCGAGAAAGGTGAGGGTGGTTCTTGTTTCGCTTGTCATTGTTCTTCCCCATCAAATCAGTCGTTCGAAGTTGGGAAGAATTTCGCGGGTGATTGAGCCCGGATTGTGATGCGATAATGGCTATTCCGGGCAATTTGCGGGCATTTTACAGATAGGGTAAACGCGCCCGCTTCTTCCTATTCGGCAACCCAGTTGAAGATGAGTTCCTCGCGAAATGCGAAGCGCACGACATGGCTTGCCACCACCTCTTCAAGGCGGGCGAGGTTTTCTGCCGAGGTTTCAACGGTTGTGGTCAGCTTTTCCGCATCGGCATCGAGAATCACGAGACGGCCCTCGCCAAGGTCGATCGTGCCATGTTCCGGCGTAAATTCGACGGCAAATTTATGGGCCCAGTGCTTGCACAGCTGTTGCAGGTAGCGGCTGGCATGGGCTGTGGGAACGATTGCTGTGGCTCTCGGCATGTTGCTGTCCTTTCGAAAGGGGGCAGACATGCGCGTAACAGCATCCTGACAAATCAGCCAGTGATAATTCCATCAAATTTGCGGGAAAAGAAAAACCAGCAATGGTACGCCCAAGGGGAATCGAACCCCTGTTTCCGCCGTGAAAGGGCGGCGTCCTAACCGCTAGACGATGGGCGCCCGTTGCTGGTGTGGGGCGCTTATAGTCAGGAAATTTCCGACATGCAAGCCCCTTTTTCACTCGTCTGTGAATAAGTTCGGACGGCGCAAAACAGCGCGAAAGAAGCGCCAAGTCATTGAATTGTAAGATGAAATAAAAAACCAGCAATGGTACGCCCAAGGGGAATCGAACCCCTGTTTCCGCCGTGAAAGGGCGGCGTCCTAACCGCTAGACGATGGGCGCCCGTTGCTGGTGTGAGTGGGCTTATATTCAGGAAGGTTCTGACTCGCAAGCCCTAAAACTCACTTTTCTGAAAATAATCGAATGGAGCGCGTGAATAGGGAGAAAATGTGCGGCGCTGTTCGCTAGTGCATTGAAAATAAAGGGAAAAGAAAAATCCGGACCATGCGGCCCGGCTTTGGGAAAATGGTTGGGTCGATGCGGATCAGCCCTTGCAGCGCCAGTTCCAGTCGCGTTCCGGGCCGACATCGACGTGAACCGAGGTCGTATGGCAATAGGTGCCGACACCGCCGCGCCCCGGCATGGAGCGGGCAAAACGGGCGACTTCCCACTTTGAAACGCCATCGATCTGAATGTCGGCTGCGGCGCATATCATATGCAACGATCTGCGCGCCCCGTTGACCTTGCGGTTATAGGAAGGGCTGCGGTAGCCCGAAGTCACCATGACCGGGCGGCGGAAATGCCGCTCCATGGTTTTCAGCATCGAAACAAGCTGCGGCTTGAGGCAGGCAACGTCGACAGTCTGTCTTTGGACTTTCAGGCCATTGGGGGCAAGGCGCGCAAGGCCCGGCGCCGATGCAAGCGTCACGCTTGCAAATTCATCGTCTTCGTTGGCGTCGATATCGCTATCGTCGTAAAGGCTGTTGCGATGCTTGATTTCAATGCCGCCATTGGGGCGCACGCCGGGCAGCGAATAGTTGTAGTCATGCTTGGCCGCCGGTGAAACCGGCCTTGCGACGGCCAGCTTCCTGTTTTCAGTCTTATCCGAACGTGCGCCGGTCGATTCGTCGGAGAACAGGCGGGCAATGCTCCCCTGCGATGCCGTGGGACGCTGCGGCGAGGCAAAGGCGCTTTTGGTGGAGCCGAACAATGAAGCCGCCTGCACCGGCTTTTCCGCCTCGGCGGGCTTTGCGGCTGCGGTCTGCTGCTGGTTCGCGTCCTCTGCGGCCTTTTCTTCCTTTGCCGGTTCCTGCGGCTTTTTCGCATTTTCGGCGGGAGCGGCGGCGGCTGGCTGTTCTGCGGTTTGCTCAGGTGCCGTTTCGCCGGACTTGCCGCCGCCGAACAGGCCGAAAAGCGATGTGCTCTTGGGCTGTTGCGGGGCGAGGGCGGCGAGCTGCGCCGGCTTCTCGGCTTCTGCCGCAGCCTCGGACGGTTTTGCCTGCTCTTTATTATCAACAGCGTTCGCTGTCTGGGCTTGCGTCTTTTTCTCTTCCGTTGCAGCGGGCGCTGCCGTCTGTGCGGCCGCTGTCTGATCGGCGGCACTTTGCAATGTATCCGCAATCATGGAGCCGCTGGTCGCGGCGGTCATCTGGAGCGGCTTTCCGTCAAGCCCTGTACCGGTCGATGTGCAGGATGTGACAAGGAGCGCGAGCAAAGCCACGCTGCCTGAGAGAAACCTGCCGGTGGTCCGGTGTGTAGAGTTTGCAAATTTCAACAGTCTGCTCCAGCTCGATTTCCCTGACCAGTCTGGCGGCTCGACATCATTCGAGCCTACCTGGTTTCGGGAGATCGGCTCTCCCGTGCGAGGCTGACAACATGCGTGATGGCTATCGTCCCCACAGCTCCCGGCTGTTTGCGCCGGGAAAGAAATTCATAAATATCAGCGTTTTATGACATTTGCTTCGATGCGAATTCTATCATTGCGCCGTATTGTGCAAATCACCTGGCAGGCAATTCGTTACCAATTTTTAAGTTTTTTAATGGCGGAGCGCAACTATTGATGCACATTCAGCGTTAAAAGGCTTTTCGTCTAATGCTTGTTATTCGAATATAACGAAATATTACTTTGTGTAACCATCGGTTACATTCCCTATGCCTGCCGGGCGGCGAGGATAATCTGCACCGGCTGATCCGGCCTTCCTCGCGCGGCGAATTTCCGATTACCGTCACTCACTTGTTGACAGGACGCCTCGACTTGGTGCTATCCCTTGGCAATTGCTTTATCTTTGTCCGGTGTTGTGACCAACGACACCTTATGCGGCATTAACCGGGAACAGAAACATGACCAAGCGCACGCGGCAGATCGCCAATCTTTTGCTGGCAGCAACAGCGGCGGCGATGCTCACGGCATGCGCGGGCGGAAAAGAGTTTCAGGGCACCCCGCAGGAAGGTGCCTCGCGGACCGGTGTTTTCCCGACATTCGGCCATATGCCGAAGGCTGCGACCCAACAGATTACCCCGGAAGAAAAGCAGCAGCTTACGACCGGGCTTGATGCCGACCGCACGCGCCTGGCGGCATCCAGAGCCACCGGCGGCGGTTTCACGCCTGCCGAGGCCGCGACCCTGCGCAAGCAGGCGCAGCAGGATACGGACGCTACCCTGAAACAGATCGAAAGCGGGGAAGAGTAATCCTCTTCGCATAACGGGGAAAACCATATCCTTTGACGCAGCAACACGTCTCGACCCGATTCGAGAACAGGTGTATAGCTCCTTTGCGGCGCATGCGCGCCATACCGTTCAACCCTCCTTTGGAACAGGATCATGTCGGAAGAATTCCATAAAGTCCGTCGTCTGCCACCTTATGTCTTTGAACAGGTCAACCGTCTGAAGGCATCGGCGCGAGCGGCGGGCGCCGACATCATCGATCTGGGCATGGGCAATCCCGATCTGCCGACGCCGCAGAACATCGTGGACAAGCTGTGCGAGGCCGTGCAGGACCCGCGCGCCCATCGTTATTCCGCCTCCAAGGGCATTCCGGGCTTGCGGCGTGCGCAGGCGCAATATTATGCGCGCCGCTTCGGCGTGAAGCTCAATCCGGACACGCAGGTTGTCGCCACGCTCGGCTCCAAGGAAGGCTTCGCCAACATGGCGCAGGCCATCACCGCGCCGGGCGATGTGGTTCTGTGCCCGGACCCGACCTATCCGATCCACTCCTTCGGCTTCATCATGTCGGGCGGCGTCATCCGCTCGGTTCAGGCCAAGCCGGACGAGAATTTCATCCCGACGCTCGAGCGCGGCGTGAAGCATTCCATCCCGAAGCCGATCGCGCTGATCCTCAATTTCCCGTCCAATCCGACGGCCTATGTGGCGACGCTCGATTTCTACAAGGATGTGGTGGCTTTTGCGCGCAAGCATGACATCGTCATCCTGTCGGATCTGGCCTATTCGGAAATCTATTTCGACGGCAATCCGCCGCCATCCGTGCTGGAAGTGCCGGGCGCGATGGATGTGACCGTCGAGTTCACCTCCATGTCGAAGACATTCTCCATGCCGGGCTGGCGCATGGGCTTCGCGGTCGGCAATGAGCGCCTGATCGCCGCGCTGACGCGCGTGAAGTCCTATCTCGATTATGGCGCGTTTACGCCGATCCAGGTGGCGGCGACGGCAGCGCTCAATGGCGACGGCTCCGATATCGCCTATGTGCGCAATGTCTACAAGCAGCGCCGCGACGTGCTGGTCGAGAGCTTTGGCCGCGCGGGCTGGGACGTTCCGCCGCCGGCTGCCACCATGTTCGCCTGGGTTCCGATCCCGGAACGTTTCCGCGCGCTTGGCTCGCTGGAATTCTCCAAGCTTCTGGTCGAGCAGGCCGATGTGGCTGTCGCGCCGGGCATCGGTTTCGGCGAACACGGCGACGATTATGTGCGTATCGCGCTGGTTGAAAACGAGCACCGCATCCGTCAGGCTGCGCGCAACATCAAGCGGTTCTTCTCTGCCAAGGATGAGAATCTGCAAAATGTGATTCCGCTCGAAGGCCGCCGTTAATCGCGTTCTTCATGCCTGCGGGCCGGTCTGTTCGGCCCGCGGCTCCCACCCGATAAGCTACTCCATACAGAAGGTCGATAGAATGAGTGATGCATTACGGATCGGCGTTGCCGGCCTCGGCACCGTTGGTGCTTCGGTGTTGCGTATCCTGCGTGACAAGTCCGAAATGCTCACGCGCCAGTGCGGCAAGCCCGTTATGGTTACGGCGGTCAGCGCGCGGGATCGCAACCGGGATCGCGGGGTTGATCTTTCCGGCATCGCATGGTTCGACGATCCGGTGGAGCTTGCGAAAACTGCCGATATCGACGTTTTCGTGGAACTGATCGGCGGTGAGGATGGCCCGGCCAAGGCCTCCGTCGAAGCGGCCCTGCGCGCCGGTCGCCATGTCGTGACCGCCAACAAGGCGCTGCTTGCGCGCCACGGCGTCGCGCTTGCCAGGATCGCCGAGGACAAGGGTGTTCTGCTCAATTTCGAAGCGGCTGTTGCGGGCGGCATTCCGGTCATCAAGGCGATGCGCGAATCTTTGACCGGCAATACGGTTTCGCGCGTCTATGGCATCATGAACGGCACCTGCAACTACATCCTGACCCGGATGTGGGAAGAGGGGATTTCGTTCGAGGCCTGTCTCAAGGATGCGCAGCGCCTCGGCTATGCCGAAGCCGACCCGACCTTCGATATCGAAGGCAACGACACGGCGCACAAGCTGGCGCTTCTCACCAGCCTTGCCTTCGGCACGCAGATCGCCGCCGACGATATCTATCTGGAAGGCATCAGCAATATTTCGCTGGCCGATATCCGCGCCGCCGATGAACTCGGCTATCGCATCAAGCTTCTGGGTGTCGCGCAGAAGACCGATACCGGCATTGAACAGCGCGTGCACCCGACCATGGTGCCAACCTCGTCGGTGATCGCGCAGGTCCATGGCGTAACCAATGCGGTGGCAATCGAAACCGATCTTCTGGGCGAGCTTCTGCTTTCCGGCCCCGGTGCGGGCGGCAATGCGACGGCATCAGCCGTGATCGGCGACGTTGCCGATATTGCGAAAAGCCGTCCGGGCTTCCAGCACGGCCCGGTTTTCGGCACGCCTGCCAAGGCGTTGCAGCCCTATAAGCGGGCCAAGATGCGCAAGCACGCAGGCGGCTATTTCATCCGCCTGACGGTGCTTGACCGCATTGGCGCCTTTGCGGCCATTGCCAGGCGCATGGCTGAAAACGACATCTCGCTGGAATCGATCGTGCAGCGTCCGCCGATGGACGACGCGCAGCGCGAAGGTGTCAAGACGGTCATCCTCGTCACGCACGAGACGACTGAATCAGCCGTCAAGAAGGCGCTGGAAGCGATCCTGAAAGATGACCATCTGGTGGACAAGCCACAGATGATCCGCATCGAACGGGCAGGCTGACCGCGGATATTCAGCTCTCTTGCAGGTTCGATTTACCTTTGTTATGAAAGCCGGATTATTCGTTTCAAGAGATAAACAGGAAAAGGAGGGCTGTACGATGTATGTGACGCGTCATGATCATCACCGACAGTATGGCCCCGGTTTTGCCCTGCATAAGTAATTTGTGCGGGGCGGAAAAAGACACTGAAACCACTGTCTTGTTCTGCCTTTTCCTGAAGGCGCGGTCGTTGAGCCGCTGCCGGACATTCGCCAGCACATCCATCCATGTCGCGGTTTGGAAACCGGGCATCCGTGCTTGGCAGAATTGGGCCGATTGCCATGTCTCTTGTTGCTATCCAGAATCTTTCGCTTACCCTTCATGAACCCCTCTTTGCCAATCTCGATCTCATCATAGGCGAGGGCGAGCGCCTTGGCATCGTCGCTGCCAACGGTCGCGGCAAGACGGGCCTTCTGCGTCTCCTTGTCGGGGAGGGCGAGCCGACACTCGGCACGATCACGCAGTCGCGTGGATTGAAGATCGGTTATGTCAGCCAATATGTTCCAGAAAGCCTGTTAAACCGCAGTTTTTACGAGGTGGTGCTGGATGGGCTTGATGAAGAAGCGCGGGATTATGAAAGCTGGCGCGCCGATATCGTTTTGGATGATCTGCACGTCGCGGAGGAATTGCGGCAGCTTGCCATGCGCCAACTCAGCGGTGGCTGGCAGCGGCTTGCACTTCTGGCGCGCGCTTGGGTGCCGGAACCTGATGTTCTCCTGCTTGATGAGCCGACCAACCATCTGGATCTTGAAAAAGTGCGGTTGCTGGAAAACTGGCTGAACGCGCTGCCGCGCTCGGTCGCTGTCGTGGTCTGCAGTCACGACCGCGCCTTTCTGGATGCTGTGACCAAACGAACGCTGTTTCTGCGGGCCGAAAAATCATCCATTTTCGCGTTGCCCTACAGTCAGGCGCGGGTTGCGCTCGATGACATCGATGCGGCGGATGCCCGGCAGTTCGAAAAGGATATGAAGGCAGTCCAGCAATTGCGCAGACGGGCGGCGAAGCTCAACAATATCGGCATCAATTCCGGCAGTGATCTGTTAGTCGTTAAAACCAAACAGTTGAAAGCACGCGCCGACAAGATCGAAGAAAGCGCCAAGGCAGCGCATGCGGAGCGTTCCGCAGGCAAGATCATATTGAACAGCCGTGGCAGCCACGCCAAGGCTCTGGTGGTCCTCGACCAGGCCGAAATCGTCGCGCCCGATGGAAGGCTTTTGTTCAAGACGGGACAGCTTTGGATCAGTCCGGGCGACCGCATTGTCCTGCTTGGTGCCAATGGCTTGGGCAAGACGCGGTTGCTGACGCTGGTGCGCGAGGCCATTCTTGCCCCGGACCAGGCGCAGGCAGGAATCAAGGCGACACCGTCCCTCGTGCTGGGATATAGCGATCAGGCCTTGTCGGAGCTTTGTCCCGACCGGACACCGTTTGAGACGATTGCAAGGCGCTTCGATATTGGAGACCAGCGGACGCGATCCCTGCTGGCGGGTGCGGGCATGACGCTTGAAATGCAGGCCAAACCGCTGGAACGCCTGTCCGGCGGGCAGAAGGCGCGCCTTGCCATGCTGGTTCTGCGGCTCACCAACCCGAACTTCTATATTCTGGATGAGCCGACCAACCATCTTGATATCGAGGGCCAGGAAGCGCTGGAAGTAGAACTGCTGCGCAATGATGCGGCGAGCCTGATCGTTTCGCACGACCGCAGTTTTGTTCGCAATGTCGGCAACCGTTTCTTGATGATCGAAAGAAAAAGGCTGATCGAGGTGGAAAATGCGGAGTTTTTCTTTGATCGAATCGGAAGCTGATTGCTTGCGACTTCTTTTGGTTGTTTAACAAGTTCTGCAAACTTGTGGCCGCGCATGGCTGTTCACATCCGGCCATGGCATGAAACGAAGCGTGTAGGGTCTAAATCGATTAAGACTTTGAGCGCACACTGTTTTTAGCTCCTACGCCCTTGCGGGGTGTCGGGGACTTTGACAAAAGGTTTGCACAATGTCGCTATAAAAGGCGGCAATCGCGGCTCCGCGCCGCATAAACGCAATTCGAATTCAGGACTTTGTTCAAATGGCCAAGACCGCAGAGCAGCACCCGCATGGATTAGTCCAGGGACTGGATCGCATTCTCACACTGGAGCTGGTCCGTGTGGCCGAGCGTGCAGCAGTAGCCGCGGCAAGGCTGCGCGGGCGCGGCGATGAAATGGCTGCCGATCAGGCCGCCGTCGATGCCATGCGCCAGGAACTGAACCGTCTTCCGATTGCCGGAACCGTGGTGATCGGCGAAGGCGAGCGCGACGAAGCGCCGATGCTCTATATCGGCGAAGAGGTCGGCACCAAGCAGGGACCGGACGTCGATATCGCGCTCGATCCGCTGGAAGGCACCACGATCTGCGCCAAGAACCTGCCGAACTCGCTCGCTGTCATCGCGATTGCCGAGAAGGGCAACCTGCTTTACGCGCCCGACGTCTATATGGAAAAGATCGCCGTTGGTCCGGGCTATGCGAAGGGCGTTGTCGACCTTGACGCCAGCCCGACGGACAACATCATGTCCGTCGCCAAGGCAAAGGGCGTGAAGCCGAATGAAATCACCGCCTGCATCATGGATCGTCCGCGCCATGCGCGGCTGATCGAGGAGGTGCGGGCGACCGGCGCCGCGATCCGTCTCATTGGCGATGGCGACGTGGCTGGCGTGATGCACACGACCAACCCGGACGAAACCGGCATCGACATCTATATCGGCATTGGCGGCGCGCCCGAAGGCGTTCTGGCTGCGGCGGCGCTTCGCTGCATTGGCGGCCAGATGCAGGGCCGTCTCCAGCTCAATACCGATGAAAAGATCGCCCGTGCCGCCAAGATGGGCATTGCAGACCCGAAAAAGGTCTATTCGCTGGAAGAAATGGCCAAGGGCGATGTGCTTTTTGCCGCGACTGGCGTGACGGACGGCAACATGCTTTCCGGCGTCAAATTCGCCCGCGATTATATCCAGACGCACACCATCGTCATGCGTTCAAGCTCGCAGACGGTGCGCGAGATCAAGGCGCGCCATCAGGACCTGTCCAAGTTCTAGGACCTGTCGGTATTTCGGTTCTGGCGGTCTGCAAATGGCGTGGTTCTGCGCTTCCGGTGCTCACATACGCAAAGTATGCTCCGCTCCGGTTCTCGAACCCCATCATTTTCGACGCGCCATACCCAAAATCTCAACAGGTCCAAGCGCCTTCCAAACAGGCTTTTATCAAAGGCGGCATTGCAAAGATGCCGCCTTTTGTGTCTTTAGAAACTTATGACGACAGAGCGCTTTTTCCTCGGAATAAAACAATCCGCAACCGGGCAGAAATGGGTGGACCGGCTTGGCCTGCGTGAGGCCAATACGGCGCTTGCCATTGCGCAGCATCACGGCATTTCCGATCTGGTCGCCCGCGTGCTGGCCGGGCGGGGGGTGTCCGTGGAAGGCGCGCCGGAATTTGTCGATCCGACACTGCGCAATCTCATGCCCGATCCGGCAACGCTCACCGACATGGAAAATGCGGCAGGACGCATTGCCGATGCCATTGTGCGCCGCGAGACCGTGGCCATTTTCGGCGATTACGATGTCGATGGCGCCTGTTCTTCCGCCCTGATGGCGCGGTTTTTCAAACATTACGGCATTCAGCATTCGATCTACATTCCCGACCGGATTTTTGAGGGGTACGGCCCCAATCCAGATGCCATGCGCGATCTGGTCGCCAAGGGCGCGACCCTGATCGTGACCGTCGATTGTGGCACCAACAGCGCGTCTTCCATCACGGCTGCCAGGCAAGCCGGGGCCGATGTCGTGGTGCTCGATCACCATCAGGTCGGCGGCGATCTGCCGGACGATGCGGTGGCCATCGTCAATCCGAACCGCGAGGATGATATTTCGCAGCAGGGCCATCTCTGTGCGGCAGGCGTCGTCTTTCTGACGCTGGTGCAGGTGGTCAAGATTCTGCGCGAGCGCGGCAAAGGGCCGGGGCCTGATCTTCTTTCCCTGCTCGATCTGGTGGCGCTGGCAACGGTCTGCGATGTCGTGCCGTTAACCGGCGTCAACCGGGCTTTCGTCGTCAAGGGGCTGGTTGTGGCGCGCTCGCAAAGCAATGTCGGCCTTGCCGCCCTGGCGCGTGTGGCGCGCATTGGCGAGCCGCTCAATGTCTTTCATCTCGGCTATCTCATCGGGCCGCGCATCAATGCGGGCGGGCGCATCGGCGATGCCGGGCTTGGCGCGCGGCTGCTGACGCTGGACGATCCGGCAATGGCGGATCGCATCGCCGTGGAACTCGACCGGCTCAATCAGGAGCGTCAGGCCATGGAAGCCGAGATGCTCATGGAGGCGGAAGCGGAAGCCTCGCTGGAAATTTCGGGCGGCGCAGGCGCATCCGTCATCGTGACGGCAAGCGACCGCTGGCATCCCGGTATTGTCGGGCTGCTCGCCTCGCGATTGAAGGAAAAAGCCCGGCGACCGGCCTTTGCCATTGCTTTCAATGCCAATGGTGTCGGATCGGGCTCCGGGCGTTCCATCATGGGGCTCGATCTCGGCAAGCTGGTGCGCGGCGCAATCGAACGCGGGCTTCTCGTCAAGGGCGGCGGCCATGCCATGGCGGCAGGCATCACCATCGAACGCGCAAATCTTGGTGCGTTGCGCGCTTATTTCGAAGAAGAATCAGCCCATATCGTTTCGCGCCTGCGTGAAGACCAGAGCCTTTCCATCGATGGCGCGCTGGCCGCATCGGGGGCTACCGTGTCGCTCTATGAAGCCTTGCAGAAGGCGGGGCCATATGGTTCCGCACATCCGCAGCCCATATTGGCGCTGCCGCATCATGTCCTGGCCGATGTGCGCGGCGTCGGGCGCGATCATGTGCGTGTGAGCTTGCGCGGTGCGGATGGAAAGCGCGTCAATGCCATCGCCTTCCGGGCGGCGGAAGGCGATCTTGGGCGCTTCCTGTTCAACAATATCGGCCAGAGCGTGCATGTGGCGGGCAATCTGTCGCTAAACCACTGGAATGGTTCGGTCACGCCGCAGATCCAGATTCTGGACGCCGCTTTCCCCGTTTGAAATTTCTGGATTTTTTGTCATCACGCCCTTGTGAAGGGCGGGGCTGAATTCCCATATGAGCCCTGATTTAAACATTCAGACATGACTCTAACCGGGAGAAACGAATGCCGGGTTCCGGAAACCGCCTGACCAAACTGACGGTCGCACTTGTTCTAGGCCTTGTGGCCGTGTTCACTGCCGTCGATTTCGCCGAGGCTCGCCGCGCGGGCGGTGGCGGTTTCGGCAGCCGTGGCGCGCGCACCTATTCCGCGCCGGCGCCGACGCGCACCGCGCCCAACAACGCCGCCCCGATCGAACGTTCGATGACGCCGAATACAGGCGCGACGCAGACCAACCGTCCGGGCGCTGCCGCGACGCAGAATGCCGCGCAGGCGCAGCGTTCCGGCGGCATGTTCGGCAGTTTCGGCCGCTCCATGCTGGGTGGGCTTCTCGTCGGCGGCCTGATCGGCATGCTGCTCGGCAACGGCCTTGGCGGTCTTGCCGGCATGTTCGGCCTGATCCTGCAGGTCGCGGTCATCGCGCTGATTGCGATGTTCGTCATGCGCATGTTCGCCAATCGCCGCCAGCCGGCTGCGGCAGGCGCCGGTCATGCGGGCGCACAGCCCTTCGGCACGGCAAAGACCGCAGCCCCGCAAGCGGGTCCCCAGGCTGGTTTCGGTGGCCGCACGCCATCGGTAAACCCGTTCGAGACTAAGCAGGAAGCTGCGCCCGCTGCCCCGGCGGTTGAAGATGAACCGATGGATGTGGGCCAGGCGGACCTGGATCGTTTCGAGCAGATGCTGTCCGAAATCCAGACCGCCTATGGCCGCGAGGATTATGCAGCGCTGCGCAAGCTCACCACGCCGGAAGCCATGTCCTATCTGGCTGAAGAACTGGGCGAGATCGCTTCCAGCGGCATGCGCAACGAGGTGAAGGAGGTGAAGCTGCTTCAGGGCGACGTTTCCGAAGCCTGGCGCGAAGGCGACATCGAATATGCCACCGTTGCGATCCGCTATTCGGCCATCGACGTCATGCTGGACCGCAATACCGGCGCCGTCGTCGAGGGCAACCCGAACGAGCCGGTGGAAAGCGTGGAACTGTGGACGTTCACCCGCACGGATGGCGGCGAATGGCTTCTTGCGGCCATTCAGGGAACGGAATAACCGTTCAGGATTGAAAAACCCGGTCTCGCGACCGGGTTTTTTATTTTACGCATGTCTTTTCCCGAAACCGGTTTCCACTTTCGGGAGCCATGCTCTGTTACCAGCTGCCGATATTTTCGGCGGAAGCCCACGGCTCCTGCGGGGCCAGACGTTCGCCCTTCTGGATCAGCTCGATGGAAATGCCGTCGGGCGACTTGATGAAGGCCATGTGCCCGTCGCGCGGCGGACGATTGATCGTAATGCCTGCATCCTGCAATTTCCGGCAGGTGGCATAAATGTCGTCCACTTCATAAGCGAGGTGGCCGAAATTGCGGCCGCCCGTATAGTTTTCCGGGTCCCAGTTATAGGTTAGTTCGATTGTTGGCGCGCGTTCTGCCCTGGCACGCTCGGCATCGCCGGGCGCAGCGAGAAAGATCAGCGTATAGCGCCCTTTTTCGTTTTCGATGCGGCGGGTTTCTTCAAGACCGAGCTTGTTTACATAAAAATCGAGAGATTCGTCGATGTCGCGAATTCGGACCATCGTGTGCAGATAGCGCATAATCTTTTCCTCGGCTGTTGTCATTCGGGTGTACATCGAATCCGATGTCCCGGGCCGGGCGTCAAGCTATCACGGACAAAGCGACGTTCAAAAGGATTGGGCGGAAGATGTGACCGGAAATGTCCGGCCTGCGTCATTGTCAAATCGACACCCGGCCATATGTCAGGGCTAGACCGGCCCCGGACGGCGCCGCGCTTTGGAAAAGTAACCATGAAACTGTGAAGTCTGTGGTCTTCATGGGGACGGACACAAGTTTAGGCTTGCCGCCTCCGGTTAAGGAAGTGTTATTCTTTGGACAAGAATCAGGTTGGAATCGCAACGGAAGAACAGAGGAGGGGCGAACGCATGGCGGACAAGTCTGTGTCAGATGACCAGTTTCACAGCCAGCACGCCTCGGAAGAGCTGGGCGATATCATCGAGGTTTCGGGCCATATCAAGTGGTTCGATGTAGCCAAGGGCTATGGCTTCATTGTTCCGGACCAGCCGGGCCTGAATGATATTCTCATTCATGTGACGGCGCTGCGCCGCGACGGCTTCCAGACCGCGCTGGAAGGCGCGCGCATCGTCTGCGAGGTTCGTCAGGGCGAACGCGGCCTGCAATGTTTCCGCGTGCTGTCGATGGATACGTCGACCGCCGTTCATCCGGCACAGATGCCGCCGCAGCGCACCCATGTGACGGTGACGCCATCGAGCGGGCTGGAGCGTGTGATCGTCAAGTGGTTCAACCGCACCAAGGGTTTCGGCTTCCTCACGCGCGGCGAGGGGACGGAAGATATCTTCATCCATATGGAAACGCTGCGTCGTTTTGGCATGATGGAGTTGCGCCCCGGTCAGGTCGTGCTCATTCGCTTCGGTGAAGGCGACAAGGGGCTGATGGCCGCAGAAATCCATCCGGATATCGGAACGGCTATTCCCGTTTCGCATTGATCCCGGTGCGCCCGTTCGGTACGGGCGGAATTTTCCGATTGTTGTAACAAGCAGGTGAAGGACGCGGTGTGCGGGCCTGCGCGCTCTTGTCGTCATCCTGTCCCGTTGATAGGTTCGCGGCCCGGAGCATTTTCCGCTTCGTCTGTTGTTTTGCGCGCATCGTGTTCGAAAGCCGATGGATATTGTTTGCGATGCGTTCTCGTTTGTATGGGCAGGGTATGGGTCGCATTTTTCTCGCTTTTGCATTTGTTCTGTTCGCCTTCGCCGCGCAGGCCGATGAAACGCAGCCGATGCGGCTGCCGGTCGACAAGGAGCCGCTGACCTTCATCACCGCCAATGGCAACAAGGTGAACTTTGCGCTTGAAGTCGCCGATAGCGATGATGCCCGCGTTCGCGGCCTGATGTGGCGCACGGATTTTCCCAGGGACCGGGCGATGATTTTCGTGTTTGGCGAGATGCGCCGGGTCATGATGTGGATGCAGAATACGCCGCTGCCGCTCGACATGGTCTTCCTTGACGACAGGGGGCGCGTATCGGCCATTCATGAAAATGCGGTGCCATTCTCCGAAAATATCATTTCCTCGGAGGTTCCGGCGGCGTATGTCGTGGAACTTCTGGCCGGTACGGTCAAGCGGGACGGCATAAGGGTTGGCGACAAGGCGATCCACCGCGTGATCTGCGGTGCGTGCAAGTCCTGATCGCAAGACAATGAAATCAAAAGGAATCATCAGGTGAGTGCCCTCGATATCGAATATTTCGAACATGACGGCTTGCGTCTGGCATATCGTCAGGACGGAGAAGGCGATCCGATCCTGCTCATCCACGGCTTTGCGTCTTCCAGCCTCGTCAACTGGGTTTCGCCGGGCTGGTTCCGCACGCTGACCGAAGCCGGATATCGCGTCATTGCCATCGATAATCGCGGGCATGGCCTTTCCGCGAAGCCGCATGATGCGGATGCATACACGCCGACCAGGATGGCGGGGGATTCGGCGGCGCTTCTCGATCACCTCGGGATCGAAAAGGCGCATGTCATGGGCTATTCCATGGGCGCGCGCATTTCGGCATTTCTGGCGCTTGAACATGCCGCGCGCGTTCACAGCGCTGTTTTCGGCGGGCTTGGCATCGGCATGGTGACGGGTGCAGGCGATTGGGAGCCGATCGGCGAGGCGCTGCTGGCCGAAGACCCGACGACGATCACGCATCCGCGCGGGCAGATGTTCCGCAAGTTTGCCGATCAGACAAGGAGCGACCGCATCGCCCTTGCGGCCTGCGTGATCACCTCCAAGGAGCTGGTTCCCGCCGCCGCCATTGCACGCATCATGCAGCCGGTTCTTGTTGCCGTCGGCACGACGGACGATATTGCGGGCAGCGCCCAGGAACTGGCCGATCTTCTGCCCAATGGGCAGGCCGTCGATATTCCGGGCCGCGACCACATGCTGGCGGTTGGCGACAAGGTCTACAAGCAGGCGGTGGTGCGGTTCTTGAAAGAAAACCCGCTTTGAGCGTCTGATCCAAAAGCCGCCATGCCGGACTACAAATGGCGTTTTTCTGCGCTTCCGGTGCTCATGTACGTTTCTTAGCCGCATAGTCTTATCCGAAAAGTCTACAACTTTTCCGGACTATGCTCGGAAGTACACTGCGCTCCGGTTCTCGAAAATCACCATTTTCGCCACGGCCTAGCGCTTTTTGATTCAGACGCTTGGCGCATCTTATGTGAGGCAAGCCGCGCCGATGGGGCGCGTCAAATTCGGCGGTGTCAAGGCAGGTCTTTTTAAGCTATGCTGCGCGCCGAACTCGTATTGCGGTGCCGGGATTGAGCGAAAAGTTCGGCTATCGTCTCGCACGGTGCAAAACTGGAGTATGCATATGTCCGTTCGCACATCAGCGAAAGCGCCTGCCGGTCTGGGGCAGGTCGATCCCATCTGGCATTCCATCCGTGCCGAAGCGGAGGAGGCTGCCAGGAACGATCCCGTGCTGGGGACGTTTCTTTATGCCACGATCCTCAACCAGCCGAGCCTGGAAGATGCGGTCATGCACCGTATTTCCGAGCGTCTCGGCCATGCCGATGTGAGCGCCGATATTCTGCGCCAGACTTTCGATGCGATGCTGGATGCCAATCCGGAATGGTCGCAGATCGTGCGTGTCGATATTCAGGCGGTCTATGATCGCGACCCGGCCTATAGCCGCTTCATGGATCCGATCCTTTATCTGAAAGGATTCCATGCGATCCAGACCCATCGTCTGGCGCATTGGCTTTATCATGAAGGCCGCAAGGATTTTGCCTATTATCTGCAAAGCCGCTCATCCTCGATCTTCCAGACGGATATTCATCCGGCCGCCCGGCTTGGCAGCGGATTGTTTCTCGACCACGCCACGGGGCTTGTGGTGGGCGAAACGGCCTTGATCGAGGACAATGTCTCCATCCTCCATGGCGTCACGCTTGGCGGGACGGGGAAATCGGGCGGCGACCGCCATCCGAAAATCCGCCATGGCGTGCTGATCGGGGCCGGAGCGAAAATTCTCGGCAATATCGAAGTTGGTCATTGCTCCAAGATCGCCGCCGGTTCGGTGGTGCTCAAGCCGGTGCCGCATAATGTGACTGTTGCGGGTGTGCCGGCCCGGATCATCGGCGAGACGGGCTGCGCCGAGCCTTCCCGCGTGATGGATCAGATGCTGGGCGACGGCATTTAGTCCAATCTCCCAAGAAATCGGGCCGCTTGCTGGTCTTCTCCGGCAGGCGGCCTATATGTGCTGCAAGCGGCGATGCGCCGGCCACGCCCCTTGGGATAGTCGATGTCAGGGGTTTACATAAGAAAATGCCGGGTGCAATAAACCGGCTCAATTCAATATCAGGAGAAGCCGGTTGAAACCCGAAGAACTCAAAAAACTGGACGCCTATTTCAAACGGACCTTCAACAATCCCGGCCTTCAGGTGAAGGCGCGCCCGCGCAAGAATGATTCCGCCGAGCTTTACCTCAATGACGAGTTTCTCGGCCTGATCTACAAGGATGAGGACGAGGGCGAACTCTCCTACAATTTCTCGATGGCCATTCTCGACGTCGATCTTTGATCGCTGGCGGCAATCGCGTCCAGAAGGCACGGATGCCCGGCAAAGACTCTTTGGCGCCCTTTCCGATGGAGAGGGCGTTTTATTATCCAGATAGGTCATGACGATAAATGAAGATCATCGCTGCTGTTCTGGCCCTGTCCCTGCCGGCCCTGTCTCTTGCGGCGCGCGCAGAGGTTCTGGGAACCATCGAAACCGCGCAGGACGATGGCTCGCGGTCGGTGATTGAAATCCTCGATGAGCCGCAGGACATCGGGAAATGCGATGGCGCTTATGCCGCCGCTGCCTATGTCGTGGATCGCGATGTTTCCCTTCCTGCGGGAAAAGGCTGCTGGAAGCTTCTCGGATCGGCGGAATTATTGAAGCTCGAAATCGTGCTGACCGCCACGGAGGAACATCTTTTGAGCGCGGTTCCGCTCGGCAAGATCAAGTTTGCCGAAGATGGCCGCTCGAAATTTCAGCATCTCGCGGGTCAATAGGATCAATCGATCTGTTTCGTCTCGTTTCCAAGAAGATGCCCATTGGCAAAGTCGATGACCGCCTTGTCGAGCGTTCTCCACTCGCCGAGCATGGAGGGGGGGAATCGATAGAGAATCTGCAAATTTCGCCCGAACTGGACATCGCGCTCGCATGAATTGAAGCTTTCAGCGGCAGCATCGTCGAGGCAGCGTGCGACAAATTCAGGCTTTCCGGTGCCGGCATCCGACAGAACAAGCTTTTCGCCCTTGTAGCCGCTGCTTTGCAGAAATGCGTGTATCGTCAGCCCCTCGGGACCGGCTTCGCCGTTCGGGTCGATCTGTTCGGCATAGATCGGCAGGTAACGCCCGCTCATGTCGCGGGACATGGTTCTTTCCTCGATCGACATGAAAATGAGGTGCCGTTTCGGGGTCAGGAGATTGAAGATGGCGCGGTCGCGCTCCGTATAGCCGGTGAGGCCGGGCCAGCGGGCATAAAGGTCGAGACGCCCGGTCACACCGTCGCGGCGCTGGCTTGGAAAGCGGATCATATTGGCCGGGATCGACAGGACATTGTTGCCGATCACGACCTCATGGGTGTGCGTGCTATCCGTGTGTCCGCCGCGCGCAATGACCGGGCCAAGCCAGCGCCCGCCGACATTTATGGCGACCGAAAGCAGGGCCAGGGCGAGAACCGCCAACAGCAGCCAGCCGAAAAGGCGGCTTCCCATTCTTGAGACGGTATAGTCTGGTGCTGTTTCCATCCGGCCTGAATGTCATGCTCATGATTATTAAGGGACTATCGGTCTTTTATGGTTAACGGAGCGTGAAGTCGTGCTTGTCGGGCGGTGCAAAACAGCTTAGCGATTCAATATCGAATTTACTGATGGAGGAAGACCATGCCGATCTATGCTTATAACGGGCACAAGCCGCAATTTGCGGACCGCAGCAGCAACTGGATCGCGCCCGACGCGAGCCTGATCGGCAAGATCGTTGTCGGTGAAAATGCCGGTTTCTGGTTCGGCGCCGTCCTGCGCGGCGACAATGAGCCGATCACCATCGGCGACGATACCAATGTTCAGGAACACACCATCATGCATACCGATATCGGCTTTCCGCTGACGGTGGGGAAGGGCTGCACCATCGGGCATCGGGCCATTCTCCATGGCTGCACCGTCGGCGACAATACGTTGATCGGCATGGGCGCCATCGTCCTCAATGGCGCGAAGATCGGAAAGAACTGCCTGATCGGGGCAGGCGCGCTTGTCACCGAAGGCAAGGAAATACCGGATAATTCGCTGGTGGTGGGCTCGCCCGCGCGCGTTCTGCGCGAACTGGACGAGGCTGCGGTCGCAAAGCTCAAACTGTCCGCGGAACATTATGTCGAGAAGGCCCGGTCCTTCATGCGTGGGCTGGAACCGGCCTGAAAAGAAAAAGGACGGGGCCAGAGGGAGACTGGCGGCCCGTCCTTGTCCTGTCAGATAATCAGTTCTTGATGCTGCCGACGAGAAGTTCGCGGCCGCTCTTGATCGAAACCCAGCTGCCGGTATTGGTGGTCGACTGGCGCTTCAGATATGTATAGTCGGTCTTGTTCCAGGCGAGGACGCGGGGATCGAGATTGTCGAGAATGAAGTCGCCGCGGTCGGTGCGAACCGTCAGGACGGCATGGCCTTCGCCGTTTTGCTGGCGAACCACCGTGAAAAGCAGCGTGTTGGCCGGGATGCCGAGCGCCATCAATTCGCGGCGCTTCAAAAGCATGTAGTCGTCGCAATCGCCAACCGTTGTCGGATATTCCCAATATTCCTCGCGGCCCCAGGCTTCCATGTCGGTCATCGGCGCGATCTTTTCGTTGACGCGCGCATTGACCGCAACGATCTCTTTCCAGTTTTCCGGGGTCAGCTTCAGCATGGCGCTGTTGCGGCTGGTGATGTTGCACTCGGACTGGTAGCGCTCGCAGAATTCGTAATGGCCAATCGGCTGCGAGGTGCGCTCGCCGGTGGTCATCCATGGTGAATTGGAGGCGGGGCTTGCCGCCTCCGCCAGTCCTGTTCCAAGCAGCATCAGGATGGCTGCGATGATGGTTTGTCTGGTCATTCTTTTGTCTCCCTGTTGGGGACCAAGATGACTTGGACAATTTGAAGGCACGCAAATTTACGCGCGAAAATGCGAGTCAAATTCGATTAAAACTGCAAATAACGCTGAAACTTTTTGTCAACGAACGGACAAATTCAGGGCAAATCGGGCTGTTTTTACGGCTTTTTTGTGATTGGCCGCATTTTGCGGTTTGCCATTGCGTAACCTTGACGCGCGTTTATCTTTTCAATGGATGCTTTCAGCCGAAAAGATTGTCCAGTGTCGTGCTCGTCTGGATGGTGGCGAACTCGATGGCGAAACCGCCCTGGAAATGACGGACGACAGTTCCCCGGACCGGGCCCAGCATGACGCCGCTCTTGATCGCGGGCCTGAACTCGCTTTCGATGGCCGCGCCGGAAAGCGAAAGGTCGGCAATGCGGCACAGTCTTTGGCTGCCATCGGCAAAAGTGATGTTGTGCAGGGTCTTGCGCGGGGCAACGCGTTCGTGACGGCGATCTTCGGGCAGGGCAAGCTCGTGCTTGTTGGCAAGCCAGGTCAACTGCGCGGAAAGCTTGTCCTTCTTCTGTTCGGAAGTCGACAGGAGAATATGAAACCCCTCCGATGTGATTTCGTTGGCAATGCCCTCGATGCGTCCCACATGGTCGATATAGGCGATGATCCGTTCGCCGTTGCGCGGTGTTGCAATGCCGCTCAACAGCGCGGTTCCCGGCGACATGCGCTTGACGATGCAGGGAAATTCGCTGCGGTTTTCCAGCATGTAGCGGCCATTGAGATCGACATTGACGGCGTTGAAATTTTCCTGCCGCACATTGCCCGCAGAAGATCTGTTCATCACAGCCGATCCATTCCGAATTTTGCCCATTCTTCCTGCAGCGCACATTACATCACGGGCCGATAAAGCGAAATCGCGATTTCAGCCCTGTTTCAAGCCTTGCCGCCCTTGATGAGGCGCAGTTTCGGCGCCGCCTGTTCGTGCGGCCTTGTCAGCCGCATATTTGTCCACGATCTGCCTGTTGCGGGCGCGTTGACCCGGATGGCTGCCGGTTTGTGGATGTCATCTGCGAGAATGAGATCGGGCGCCAGCGGTTCGATCGCATTCAGATGGCCGAGGACGATCGGATCGGCGCCGACCCAGGGAACGCAATCAAGCACGGCGATGCTGCCAAGGAGACTGACCTGCCCGTCCGGCGCTTCAAGCGGGGCGAGGAACATTTCCAGGCCGAGACTGCGCCCGGACATGCTGATTCCCACATGCGAAACGAGGGCAGGGACTTCCAGCCCACTGACATTTTCCGACAATTCCCGAAGGGCTTCCCGGTCGCGTTCGGACCAGAGCGAGAGAAAGCGCGTATTCTTCAGTTCACGCCCGAACAGGGTGCAGATGCCTGTTCCGGCAAGACGAAACGACAGATCGCCGTGTTTGCCGGCTTCAAGGAAGAAGAGGTCGGACAGATGGCGTCCAAGCTTGCGCGGCTCGATCCGTTCGCGCATCGGGGCGCGAAAGGCGCCGCGTTCCGTGCGGGCCAGGCGCTGCCATTCGCTGAAGATCGCGATCGTCGTGCGGTGTTTCATCATGCGCCGTTGATTTGTCGGTTGCACGCGGAGGCGGGCTCCGCTGGTGAACGCATTAAAATAGTATTAACGGCGAGGATGCCAGTTTAACCCTTTCTTCATCCACCGGGCTCGTCCGTTAAGGTTAACAATAAGTAATGGTTGCGCGGCGCTGGAAGACGCGCTTTGATAAGACATCAGACGAAGCCTTTGACTTGGTTATGGTTTTTCTGAGCTCCAGATTTGATTTCGCGAAAGATTTCTGTTCGCGTCAAGGCCGGCCGGGAACCTCCGTCGGCCTTTATTTTTAACGGATTGTGCCCTATCAACAGGCATCGACCCATGCAAACGGCTCCTTCGATCCGATTGCGGTGTTTCGCATAAAAGAGAAGGCAGCAGTTCATGAGCGTTCCCCAGCCGGAAATGAACGGCAGCAACCGCCGGTCGGGCGGCGGCGAGCCGATATTCAACATTCCAGGTGTCGTGATCGCCCTGATCGGCCTGTGCGTCGCGGTCTATGTCTATCAGAACTACCTCATCAGCGAGCAGCAGGACTATGCGTTCATGCTGAATTTCGCGCTCATCCCGGCGCGGTTCTCGCTCGCAGGCGGTTTTACCGATCCGGCAGCGCTTTTCACGCTCATCAGCTATTCCTTCATGCATGGCGGCATTGCCCATATCGTGGTCAACATGATCTGGCTTGCCGCTTTCGGTTCGCCGCTTGCGGGGCGCATCGGCACGGGGCGGATGATCATTTTCTGGATATTCACCGCGGTCATCGCCGGATTGACCCATTATGCGATCTATCCGGAGAGCGTGACGCCGCTGGTGGGCGCTTCGGGCGCGATTTCGGGAATGATGGGGGCTGCTGCGCGCTATGGTTTCCGGCGCATCGGCCATGGGCGCAGATCCGAATTCGCAGGCCCCGTCCTGCCCGTGGGGCTGACCCTGACGCTGAAACCGGTCCTGACCTTTGTGGGTGTCTGGTTCCTGATCAATATCATTACCGGCCTTTACTCGACCGGCGGCGCCGATCTTTCCAGCATCGCCTGGGAAGCGCATATAGGCGGCTTCATCGCCGGGTTTTTCGGGATTCCACTGATGGACCGCCCGCGCAGCTATGACGCTGTGTTGCGGCGATAGGGCCCCGCGCCGGTTCCGGCCCTGACCGGGCCGTCCCCCATTTGATGCCACTTGCCAATCAGACGATCAAAGCGCACCATCATGGAACGTGGTGGGGGGAACTGCGTTCTGGTTCCGATGGCGTTTCCAACGCCGGAAGCAGCGAGTGCTCAATTCTGGAGGAGTTTGGCATGACCGTAAGATCGATTCTCGAGACAAAGGGCAGGGATGTGGTGGTGATCGCGCCTGCCGACACGCTTTCCCATGCCGTCGCCATGTTGAACAAACACAAGATCGGTGCGCTGGTGGTGTGCGACGAGGCCGGTCGAATCAAGGGTATTCTGTCCGAGCGCGATGTGGTGCGCGCCGTGGCTGCGCAGGAAGGCAAGGCCATGAGCATGGCCGTCGCGGATGTCATGACGGCGAAAGTGCAGGTCTGCCGCGAACATCACACGATCAATCAGGTCATGGAAATCATGACGCGCAGCCGCTTCCGCCATATGCCGGTGGAAGAAAGCGGCAAGCTGGTGGGAATCATCTCCATCGGCGACGTTGTGAAACGGCGCATCGAGGATGTGGAGCGCGAGGCGGAGGATATTCGCACCTATATCGCCACGGCTTGAGAGCCGAACGATCCGCTTTTGCCTGTTCTCCCGGATGGAAAGACCCGCCGGGAGAGGCTTTCATAGTCGAATCAGCGAGCGAATCAACGGGCGCGCAAATACCGCTCGGCGGCATAGAGGGAGATTGCAGCCGCATTCGAAACATTGAGCGACTTGATCTCGCCCGGCATGTCGAGGCGGGCAAGCGCGGTCACGGTTTCGCGCGTCTTTTGCCGCAGGCCCTTGCCCTCCGCACCAAGCACGAGAGCGATTCGTCCGCCGGACAAGGTCGCCTCCATTTCCAGCGGCCCTTCCGAATCAAGGCCGATGGTCTGGAACCCGAGGCTATGCAGCTCTTCAATCGCTTCGGCCAGATTGCGCACTTCGATATGCGAGATCATTTCCAGCGCGCCGGAGGCGGCCTTCGCCAGAACGCCGGTTTCCTGCGGGCTGTGGCGGCTTGTGGTGATCAGCGCGCCGGCGCCGAACGCAACGGCGGAGCGCATGATGGCGCCGACATTGTGCGGGTCCGTCACCTGGTCGAGGACGAGAAGCAGCGGGCTGTCCTTCAATTCGGACAGTTTGCGGGCGCGAAGCGGTTCGGCCTCGATCATGACGCCCTGATGCACGGCTTCCGACCCGGTTTCCTTGTCGATATCGCGCGGATCGACGATTTCGACGGGGAAGGGGAGAGATTCGGCCTCTCCGATCTCCAGACGTGCGAATCCGTTGCGCGTGGCGCGCATGCGCAGAATCCTGCGTTGCGGGTTTTCCACGGCGGCGCGGACCGTATGCAGGCCATAAAGGCGCACGGTTCCTTCCGTGACGGCGCTTGCCGGAATCGAAGCACGCTGCGGTTTGCGCGGCGATTTGCCTTCCGCGCCGGCCTTCTGGTCGCGATGCTGGCGGCGCAGGCGCGCATAATGAGAATCTTTTGGTGTGCGGGGCGAATTTTGATCGGTCATGGCGTGCTTATAGCGCTTTGGCGGGGCAGAAGATAGCGGCTTGCCCCGCAAATGCTATCAGGCTGTTCTGATTGCGGAATAATGCGCAAAGCCCGCTAAACCGGGCCTTTCATTCGCTATCGACGGTCAGGCGGAGGCAATGTTTCCACGAGCTTGTGGCCGGACATGCATTCTTTTCGCTTTTACCCTGTTGACAGGGGATAAGCTTATCGTCATAAGGCCCCTCGCGGATCGACGGCTGGCCCAACAGTCAGCCAGAAGCCCCGCGGAAATGCCTAGTCGCTCGACTCTGCTGATAGTGATATCTGGAGGGATGCCCGAGTGGTTAAAGGGGACGGACTGTAAATCCGTTGGCTATGCCTACGTTGGTTCAAATCCAACTCCCTCCACCACTGTCGGATCAGGGTCAAGAGTGCGCGGGTATAGCTCAATGGTAGAGCAGCAGCCTTCCAAGCTGAATACGCGGGTTCGATTCCCGCTACCCGCTCCAAATTTTTCCGAGCGGTTTGGCGTGTAAGGAATCATCGACGGGCGGTTCGCCGTTCCGTTTTGGCATAAATGCTGGCCCGGAAGCCAAACGGCTTTTGTGCTGGCGCTTGAGCGGTTCTAGAACAAAGAGAACAACGGCGATGGCAAAGAGCAAATTCGAACGTACGAAGCCCCACGTTAACATCGGCACGATTGGTCACGTTGACCACGGCAAGACGTCGCTGACGGCGGCGATCACGAAGTTTTTCGGCGAGTTCAAGGCGTATGACCAGATCGACGCCGCTCCTGAAGAGCGCGCCCGCGGCATCACGATCTCGACGGCGCACGTCGAGTACGAAACCGCAAACCGTCACTACGCACACGTCGACTGCCCCGGCCACGCCGACTATGTGAAGAACATGATCACCGGTGCCGCCCAGATGGACGGCGCGATCCTGGTTGTTTCGGCTGCTGACGGCCCGATGCCGCAGACCCGCGAGCACATCCTGCTCGCCCGTCAGGTCGGCGTTCCGGCAATCGTCGTGTTCCTCAACAAGTGCGACCAGGTTGACGATGCTGAACTGCTCGAACTGGTTGAACTGGAAGTGCGCGAACTTCTGTCGAAGTACGACTTCCCGGGCGACGAAGTTCCGATCATCAAGGGCTCGGCTCTTGCTGCTCTGGAAGATTCCTCGAAGGAACTGGGCGAAGATGCCGTCCGCAACCTGATGGACGCCGTCGACAGCTACATTCCGACCCCGGAACGTCCGATCGACCAGCCGTTCCTGATGCCGATCGAAGACGTGTTCTCGATCTCGGGCCGCGGTACGGTTGTGACGGGTCGCGTTGAGCGCGGTATCGTCAAGGTTGGTGAAGAAGTTGAAATCGTCGGCATCAAGGCGACGACGAAGACGACGGTTACCGGCGTTGAAATGTTCCGCAAGCTGCTCGACCAGGGCCAGGCCGGCGACAATATCGGCGCTCTGATCCGCGGCGTTGGCCGTGAAGACGTTGAACGCGGCCAGGTTCTCTGCAAGCCGGGTTCGGTGAAGCCGCACACCAAGTTCAAGGCAGAAGCCTATATTCTGACCAAGGACGAAGGTGGCCGTCATACGCCGTTCTTCACGAACTACCGTCCGCAGTTCTACTTCCGCACGACGGACGTGACCGGTGTTGTCACGCTGCCGGCCGGCACCGAAATGGTCATGCCTGGCGACAACGTCGCCATGGACGTCACCCTGATCGTGCCGATCGCCATGGAAGAGAAGCTCCGCTTCGCTATCCGTGAAGGCGGCCGCACCGTCGGTGCAGGCATCGTCTCCTCGATCATCGAGTAATGATTTCGACTGGCGGTCACGCCGCCAGTCTGGCATTGTAAATGCCGCATAGGGGTATAGCTCAGTTGGTAGAGCGACGGTCTCCAAAACCGTAGGTCGCGGGTTCGAACCCTGCTGCCCCTGCCATTTCGGAACGGGTGCTCATGGCTTGACTGTGGGCGCCCGTTTTCTATATGATGATCCGGGCGGCAATCGATGCCGCCCTGCCTTTTCGATGATGGCGCCGGTTTCAGTTCGGCGACGCCGTCGAAAATGATAATTCCCCGTCGGATTTGTTGGCCGGACGGGGAAGGATCGCCGCCGCACGATTGGATGGTGCGCCGAGTGATATTCGCAAGGATCGGATTTCCGATAAGCCTGTATGGTATTCTTTTAACCTTTGGGCTTGTTTTTTTGGGGAATCGATTCTATGTAGCGTCAACAGACACGCGGCGCGTGGGGCTGATATTACAGCTTTGCGTGCCGTATACGCGTGACTTCAGGCTTTTGATTCGTTTCGACGGGCGGGTCTGGAGAGAGCGCCGGATCAATGACAGAGCGGCAGATGGCATCCAAGACGAATCCGATCACCTTTTTTCAGCAGGTACGCGCCGAAACGGCGAAAGTAACCTGGCCGACCCGGCGTGAAACGGTCATCTCCACCATCATGGTGGTGATCATGGCGTTTCTGGCTGCTGCATTCTTTTTTCTTGCCGACCAGCTTATGGCCTATGGCGTGGAATTTATTCTCGGCCTTGGTCGATAAGTCAGGATTGGGGAGTTTTTAGATGACGGCGCGCTGGTACATCGTTCATGCCTATTCCAATTTCGAAAAGAAGGTCGCCGAGGATATCGAGGCCAAGGCAAAGCAGAAGGGTCTGTCCGAGCTGATCGAACAGATCGTCGTGCCGACCGAGAAGATCGTTGAAGTGCGCCGCGGCCGCAAGGTGGACGCAGAGCGCAAGTTCTTTCCGGGCTATGTGCTGGTTCGCGCAAACCTGACCGACGCCGTCTTTTCGCTTATCAAGAATACGCCGAAAGTCACTGGTTTCCTTGGTGATTCCAAGCCGGTTCCGGTTTCCCAGAAGGAAGTCGACCAGATTCTGAACCAGGTTCAGGATGGCGTCGAACGTCCGAAGACGTCGGTATCCTTCGAGATCGGTGAAAACGTTCGCGTTTCCGACGGTCCGTTCGCCTCGTTCAACGGCATCGTTCAGGAAGTCGATGAAGAGCGCGCGCGTCTCAAGGTCGAGGTTTCCATCTTCGGGCGCGCAACGCCCGTGGATCTGGAATACGGTCAGGTCGACAAGCTCTGATCGTTTGGCCCGCAAGGGCTTCATCCGGGCCGGGTTTCGGGCCGGGTGAACATGGTGGAAGGGAAGGCGGCTTAGCCGGCCGTCGATCTCCGGACCACCGAACTGCCCGCCAGTTGAACTGGCGTCAGTCGAGAGCCGGATTTTCCGGCATGAATCGAGAAAGCCGGATTGTCCGGCAAATTATGAAGGCAGAAAGCAATGGCTAAGAAAATTGCAGGCCAGCTGAAGCTCCAGGTAGCGGCAGGTGCGGCCAATCCGTCGCCCCCGATCGGTCCGGCCCTGGGTCAGCGCGGCATCAACATCATGGAATTCTGCAAGGCGTTCAACGCTGCCTCGCAGGACATGGAAAAGGGTTCGCCGATTCCGGTCGTGATCACCTATTACCAGGACAAGTCCTTCACTTTTGTGATGAAGACGCCTCCGGTGACTTACTTCCTCAAGAAGGCCGCCAACCTCAAGTCCGGTTCGAAGACGCCGGGCAAGGCAAGCGCCGGCACGATCACGCGCGACAAGGTCCGCACGATCGCTGAAGCGAAGATGAAGGATCTGAACGCCGCTGACATTGAAGCAGCGATGCGCATGATCGAAGGTTCTGCCCGTTCGATGGGCCTGGAAGTGGTGGGCTGAGACGATGGCGAAGATTTCCAAGCGCATTAACAAGATCCGCGAAGGCGTCGATCGCAACAAGCTGTACGATCTGTCGGCTGCCATCGGCCTCGTCAAGGAACGTGCTGTCGCCAAGTTCGATGAAACCATCGAGATCGCGATGAATCTCGGCGTCGATCCGCGCCATGCCGACCAGATGGTCCGCGGCGTCGTCAACCTGCCGAACGGCACGGGCCGCACGGTTCGCGTTGCTGTTTTCGCCCGCGGCGACAAGGCTGAGGAAGCCAAGAAGGCCGGCGCCGACATCGTCGGTGCGGAAGACCTGTTCGAAATCGTCAATGGCGGCAAGATCGACTTCGATCGCTGCATTGCAACCCCGGACATGATGCCGCTCGTTGGCCGTCTCGGTAAGGTTCTCGGCCCCCGCGGCATGATGCCGAACCCGAAGGTCGGCACCGTCACCACCGACGTCGCAGCCGCTGTTGCTGCTTCCAAGGGCGGTGCAGTCGAGTTCCGCGTCGAGAAGGCTGGTATCATCCATGCCGGCATCGGCAAGGTCTCCTTCGACAATGCCAAGCTCGAAGAAAACATCAAGGCTTTCGCAGACGCCGTCATCAAGGCAAAGCCGTCGGCTGCCAAGGGTGAATACGTCAAGCGCGTGTCGATTTCCTCGACCATGGGCGTTGGCGTCAAGGTCGATCCGGCAACCGTCAAGGTCGTCGCCTAAGTTTTCAGGGCTCCGGTTCGCCGGGGCCCAAGCCTTTCCGATGGGGAGGCATGGCCGCCAGCCAGTTCTGCGATGCAGGGCGAAAGGCAAGAATTCCGGATCGCAAGATCCGGATAGCCGGATGAAAATCCGGTTATCCTGTCCGAGATTGCAGGCGGATCATCATCTTCGGGTGATAATCCTTAAACATATGGCCTGCATGAGACGTGGAATAACCCTGTTTCGCACGAATGTGCATGCAAGGTTTGAACCGTAGTTGCCTTTGAGTGAAGCCTGTTCGCAGGCGGAGCTGAAGGGGACAGGATCCTCGAACGTCGGACCGGCTGTGAAGTTTGTCCGGCAAAGGCAACCCGGCAGGGCATATGTTGTCCTGTCAACTGGAGAGAGACAGTGGATAGAGCGGAAAAGCGCGAATTTGTCGCGTGGCTGAACGGCGCTTTCAAAGAGTCCGGTTCGGTCGTCGTGGCCCACTATACCGGTCTCACCGTTGCGCAGATGAGCGATCTTCGCTCGAAGATGCGTGATGCAGGTGGGTCCGTTAAAGTCGCGAAAAACCGCCTTGCCAAAATCGCTCTTCAGGGCACGGAATCGGAAGGTATTGCTGACCTGTTTACGGGTCAGACGGTCGTTGCTTATGCAAACGATCCGATCACCGCTCCGAAAGTAGCCGTCGAATTCGCCAAGGCCAACGACAAGCTCGTTATCCTCGGCGGTGCAATGGGTGCAACGACGCTTAACGCCGAAGGCGTCAAGTCGCTTGCTTCGCTCCCGTCGCTCGACGAACTGCGCGCAAAGCTGGTTGGTATGATCCAGACCCCGGCCCAGCGTCTTGCAGTACTTACCAGCGCTCCGGCGGGCCAGATCGCCCGCGTTATCGGCGCGCACGCCCGGAAGAACGAGGCGGCTTAAGGCCGTTTCTCGCTGTCAACAGTTCAAACCTTTATAATAGGAAGTACAAAAATGGCTGATCTCGCAAAGATCGTTGAAGACCTTTCGGCCCTGACCGTTCTGGAAGCCGCTGAGCTGTCCAAGCTTCTCGAAGAGAAGTGGGGCGTTTCGGCTGCTGCTCCGGTCGCTGTTGCTGCTGCCGGTGGCGCTGCCCCTGCTGCTGCTGCAGAAGAAAAGACCGAATTCGACGTCGTTCTCGCTGACGGCGGCGCTAACAAGATCAACGTGATCAAGGAAGTGCGCGCAATCACCGGTCTCGGCCTCAAGGAAGCCAAGGACCTGGTCGAAGGCGCTCCGAAGGCTGTCAAGGAAGGCGCTTCGAAGGACGAAGCTGAGAAGATCAAGGCACAGCTCGAAGCTGCTGGCGCCAAGGTCGAACTCAAGTAAGTTCGGACACTTCTGGCGGATGGTTTTCCATCCGCCAGTTCCCGCCGGACTTTCCCGGTGGGTCGGTTGACTGGAACCCTTTTCCTGAGTGCCGGAACGGCTTTCAGGAAACGGGTTTTAGCCCGTTAAGAGCGCCGCGCATCGGCAACGATGCCAAAGGCTGCTCCGGAAAGTTTGCACATGATCCTTTTCGATCCATCCGATCTGAAGGGGCCGATCTGAAGGACTGTGTGCTCGAAGGACCGCTGAAAGGCGGCGATGATAAAGGCCGCAAGGCGTGAGCAAGCCGCAAGGCTATAGAACGAGGAGCGACGATGGCTCAGACCCATTCTTTCAATGGTCGCAAGCGCGTACGCAAATTTTTCGGCAAGATCCCAGAGGTCGCCGAGATGCCGAACCTTATCGAGGTTCAGAAGGCGTCTTACGACCAGTTCCTTATGGTTGAAGAACCATCCGGCGGGCGTCCTGACGAGGGTTTGCAGGCGGTTTTCAAGTCTGTTTTCCCTATCCAGGATTTCTCCGGCGCTTCCATGCTCGAATTCGTCCGTTACGAATTCGATCCACCGAAGTTCGACGTTGACGAATGCCGCCAGCGCGACTTGACCTATTCGGCGCCGCTCAAGGTGACGCTGCGTCTTATCGTGTTCGATATTGACGAAGATACCGGTGCGAAGTCGATCAAGGACATCAAGGAGCAGGATGTCTACATGGGCGATATGCCGCTCATGACCGACAACGGCACCTTCATCGTCAACGGCACCGAGCGCGTGATCGTTTCGCAGATGCACCGTTCGCCGGGCGTCTTCTTCGATCATGACAAGGGCAAGACCCATTCGTCGGGCAAGCTCCTGTTCGCGGCTCGCGTCATCCCTTATCGCGGTTCCTGGCTCGATATCGAATTCGATTCCAAGGACATCGTCTATGCGCGCATCGACCGCCGCCGCAAGCTGCCGGCAACGACGCTGCTGATGGCGCTTGGCATGGACGGCGAAGACATTCTGTCGACGTTCTACAAGACCGTCACCTATACGCGTGACGGCGACAACTGGCGCATTCCCTATTCGGCTGACCGCTTCAAGGGCATGAAGATCATCTCCGATCTCGTCGATGCGGACACCGGCGAAGTCGTTCTGGAAGCCGGCAAGAAGCTGACCGCCCGTTCGGCCAAGCAGCTTGCCGAAAAGGGCCTCAAGGCCATCAAGGCGACGGAAGACGATCTGTTCGGCTCCTATCTTGCGGAAGATGTCGTCAATTACGCAACCGGCGAGATCTATCTCGAAGCCGGTGACGAAATCGACGAGAAGGTCCTCAAGACCCTGATCGACACCGGCGAAACGGAAATCAACGTTCTCGATATCGACCATGTCAATATCGGCGCCTATATCCGCAACACGCTGGCTGTCGACAAGAACGAGAGCCGCCAGGAAGCCCTGTTCGACATCTATCGCGTCATGCGTCCGGGCGAGCCGCCCACGATGGATTCCGCCGAGGCGATGTTCAATTCGCTGTTCTTCGATGCCGAGCGCTACGATCTTTCGGCCGTCGGCCGCGTCAAGATGAACATGCGTCTGGACCTCGACGCGGAAGACACCGTGCGCGTCCTGCGCAAGGAAGACATCCTGGCCGTGGTCAAGATGCTGGTGGAACTGCGCGACGGTCGCGGCGAAATCGACGATATCGACAATCTCGGCAACCGCCGCGTGCGTTCGGTCGGCGAACTGATGGAAAATCAGTATCGCGTCGGTCTGCTGCGCATGGAGCGCGCGATCAAGGAACGCATGTCCTCGATCGAGATCGACACGGTCATGCCGCAGGACCTGATCAACGCGAAGCCGGCAGCCGCTGCCGTGCGCGAGTTCTTCGGCTCCTCGCAGCTGTCGCAGTTCATGGACCAGACCAACCCGCTTTCGGAGATCACCCACAAGCGCCGTCTTTCGGCTCTTGGACCGGGCGGTCTGACCCGCGAGCGCGCCGGCTTCGAAGTCCGCGACGTGCATCCGACCCATTATGGCCGTATCTGCCCGATCGAAACGCCGGAAGGCCCGAATATCGGTCTCATCAACTCGCTCGCAACCTTTGCCCGCGTCAACAAGTACGGCTTCATCGAAAGCCCGTACCGCAAGGTTGTCGACGGCAAGGTGACGAACGACGTTGTCTATCTGTCGGCCATGGAAGAAGCCAAGCACTCGGTCGCGCAGGCTAACGTCGAGCTGGACGAGCAGGGCGGTTTCGTTGACGAATTCGTCATCTGCCGTCATGCGGGCGAAGTGATGATGGCGCCGCGTGAAAACGTGGACCTGATGGACGTGTCGCCGAAGCAGCTCGTTTCGGTTGCCGCGGCTCTCATCCCGTTCCTGGAAAACGACGACGCCAACCGCGCTCTCATGGGCTCGAACATGCAGCGTCAGGCTGTGCCGCTCGTGCGCGCTGAAGCGCCGTTCGTCGGCACGGGCATGGAACCGATCGTCGCCCGCGATTCCGGCGCCGCCATTGCGGCGCGCCGCGGCGGTATCGTCGATCAGGTCGATGCAACGCGTATCGTCATCCGTGCGACCGAAGATCTCGATCCGTCCAAGTCGGGCGTCGATATCTATCGCCTGATGAAGTTCCAGCGTTCGAACCAGAACACCTGCATCAACCAGCGTCCGCTCGTGCGCGTTGGCGATCGCATCCATAAGGGTGACATCATCGCCGACGGTCCGTCGACGGATCTGGGCGATCTGGCTCTCGGCCGCAACGTGCTCGTCGCGTTCATGCCGTGGAACGGCTACAACTACGAAGATTCGATCCTTCTTTCCGAGAAGATCGTTTCGGACGACGTGTTCACCTCGATCCATATCGAGGAATTCGAAGTTGCCGCCCGCGACACCAAGCTTGGACCTGAGGAAATCACCCGCGATATTCCGAACGTTTCGGAAGAAGCGCTGAAAAACCTCGACGAAGCCGGTATCGTCTATATCGGTGCCGAAGTGCATCCTGGCGACATTCTCGTCGGCAAGATCACGCCGAAGGGCGAAAGCCCGATGACGCCGGAAGAAAAGCTTCTGCGCGCCATCTTCGGTGAAAAGGCATCGGATGTCCGCGACACCTCCATGCGCATGCCGCCCGGAACCTACGGTACGGTTGTGGAAGTT
This sequence comes from Brucella anthropi, assembly GCF_046630315.1. Classification (GTDB taxonomy): domain Bacteria; phylum Pseudomonadota; class Alphaproteobacteria; order Rhizobiales; family Rhizobiaceae; genus Brucella; species Brucella anthropi_A. The sequence goes on from NZ_LQBD01000006.1 coordinate 70,012, forward strand.
CGCGTTTTCAATCGCCACGGCGTTGAAAAGGACGAACGCGCCATGGCGATCGAGCGCGAGGAAATCGAGCGTCTCGCCAAGGACCGTGACGACGAACAGGCGATCCTGGACCGCAACGTCTATGGCCGTCTGGCCGACATGATCGATGGCAAGGTTGCCGCAGCCGGTCCGAAGGGCTTCAAGAAGGGCACGGCGATCACCCGTGAACTGATGACCGAATATCCGCGGTCGCAGTGGTGGCAGTTCGCCGTCGACGACGAGAAGCTCCAGGGCGAACTCGAAGCGCTCCGCAGCCAGTACGACGATTCCAAGAAGCTGCTCGAAGCACGCTTCATGGACAAGGTCGAAAAGGTACAGCGCGGCGACGAGATGCCTCCGGGCGTCATGAAGATGGTCAAGGTCTTTGTCGCTGTGAAGCGCAAGATCCAGCCAGGCGACAAGATGGCTGGCCGTCACGGCAACAAGGGTGTGGTTTCGCGCATTCTGCCGGTGGAAGACATGCCGTTCCTCGAAGACGGTACGCATGCCGACATCGTGTTGAACCCGCTCGGCGTTCCAAGCCGCATGAATGTGGGCCAGATTCTGGAAACCCACCTCGGCTGGGCATGTGCCGGCATGGGCAAGAAGATCGGTGAGCTCATCGACGTTTATCGCAAGACGGCCAATATCCAGCCGCTGCGCGAAACGCTGGAGCACATCTATCCCGACAACGACCGCAACGAGCCGGTCCGGTCTTATGACGACGATTCCGTCCTCATGCTGGCCAACCAGGTGAAGCGCGGCGTGTCGATCGCAACGCCGGTCTTCGACGGTGCGGTGGAAGCCGACATCAATGCGATGCTGACGGATGCCGGACTTGCAACGTCGGGTCAGTCGACGCTTTACGATGGCCGTACGGGTGAGCCGTTCGACCGTCAGGTGACCATGGGCTACATCTATATGCTGAAGCTCCACCACCTGGTCGACGACAAGATCCACGCGCGTTCGATCGGACCTTACTCGCTCGTCACGCAGCAGCCTCTGGGCGGCAAGGCCCAGTTCGGCGGCCAGCGCTTCGGCGAAATGGAGGTCTGGGCTCTGGAAGCATATGGTGCGGCCTACACGCTGCAGGAAATGCTGACCGTCAAGTCGGACGACGTTGCGGGCCGTACCAAGGTCTACGAAGCGATCGTGCGCGGCGACGACACGTTCGAAGCGGGCATTCCGGAGAGCTTCAACGTTCTCGTCAAGGAAATGCGTTCGCTCGGCCTCAATGTCGAGCTGGACGATACGCGCGACGCGGAACAGCCAGCCCTGCCGGACGCGGCGGAATAAACATCGAGGCGCGCCATGGTATCGCCGTGGCGCGCCCGTATTGTCAGTTAAGAACTGAATAATACCGCGATTTCTTTTCAGGATGGCAAGGGTTTTCAGCTTGTCATCGACGACACAGGGCGACGGATCGCCCTCAAGGAGAACGGCATGAACCAAGAGGTCATGAATCTTTTCAATCCTCAGGCTCCGGCACAGACGTTCGATTCCATCAGAATCTCGATTGCCAGCCCTGAGAAGATTCTGTCCTGGTCATACGGCGAGATCAAGAAGCCGGAGACGATCAACTACCGTACGTTCAAGCCTGAACGCGATGGTCTCTTCTGCGCGCGCATCTTCGGCCCGATCAAGGACTATGAATGCTTGTGCGGCAAGTACAAGCGTATGAAATACAAGGGCATCATCTGCGAAAAATGCGGCGTGGAAGTCACGCTCTCGCGCGTTCGCCGCGAGCGCATGGGCCATATCGAACTCGCTGCCCCGGTTGCCCACATCTGGTTCCTGAAGTCGCTGCCAAGCCGCATCGGCACGCTGCTGGACATGACGCTCAAGGATATCGAGCGCGTCCTGTACTTCGAGAACTACATTGTCACCGAACCGGGCCTGACCTCGCTGAAGGAGCATCAGCTTCTTTCGGAAGAGGAATATATGATCGCCGTCGATGAATTCGGCGAAGATCAGTTCACGGCCCTGATCGGCGCTGAAGCTATCTATGAGCTTCTGGCTTCGATGGAACTCGAAAAGATCGCCGCCGACCTGCGCGTCGATCTGGCCGAGACGACCTCGGACCTGAAGCAGAAGAAGCTTATGAAGCGTCTGAAGATCGTCGAGAACTTCCTGGAGTCGGGAAACCGCCCGGAATGGATGATCATGAAGATCGTTCCGGTGATCCCGCCGGACCTGCGCCCGCTCGTGCCGCTGGATGGCGGTCGTTTCGCGACGTCGGATCTGAACGATCTCTATCGCCGCGTCATCAACCGCAACAATCGTCTGAAGCGCCTGATCGAACTGCGCGCGCCGGGCATCATCATCCGCAACGAAAAGCGCATGCTGCAGGAAGCTGTCGATGCGCTGTTCGATAACGGCCGTCGCGGCCGCGTCATCACCGGCGCCAACAAGCGTCCGCTGAAGTCGCTGTCCGACATGCTCAAGGGCAAGCAGGGCCGCTTCCGTCAGAACCTGCTCGGCAAGCGCGTCGACTATTCCGGTCGTTCGGTCATCGTGACCGGCCCGGAACTCAAGCTGCACCAGTGCGGCCTGCCGAAGAAGATGGCGCTCGAACTGTTCAAGCCGTTCATCTATGCCCGCCTTGACGCCAAGGGTTACTCCTCGACCGTCAAGCAGGCAAAGAAGCTGGTTGAAAAGGAACGTCCGGAAGTCTGGGATATCCTCGATGAAGTGATCCGCGAGCATCCGGTGCTGCTCAACCGCGCGCCGACGCTGCACCGTCTGGGCATCCAGGCCTTCGAACCCACCCTGATCGAAGGCAAGGCCATCCAGCTGCATCCGCTCGTCTGTACAGCGTTCAACGCCGACTTCGACGGCGACCAGATGGCCGTCCACGTTCCGCTGTCGCTTGAAGCCCAGCTTGAAGCCCGCGTGCTGATGATGTCGACCAACAACATCCTGCATCCGGCCAACGGCGCGCCGATCATCGTTCCGTCGCAGGACATGGTTCTCGGCCTCTATTATCTGTCCATCGTGGCGGAGAAGGAGCCCGGCGAGGGCATGATGTTCGCCGATATGGGCGAGTTGCAGCATGCGCTTGAAAACAAGGTCGTCACGCTGCACACCAAGATCAAGGGCCGCTTCAAGTCGGTCGATGCCGAAGGCAAGCCGGTGTCGAAGATCTACGACACGACGCCTGGCCGCATGATCATCGGCGAGCTTCTGCCGAAGAACGTCATGGTGCCGTTCGACATCTGCAATCAGGAGATGACCAAGAAGAACATCTCCAAGATGATCGACCACGTCTACCGCCATTGCGGTCAGAAAGAGACGGTTATCTTCTGCGATCGCATCATGCAGCTCGGCTTCGCCCATGCCTGCCGCGCGGGCATCTCCTTCGGCAAGGATGACATGGTCATTCCGGACACGAAGGCGAAGATCGTTGCCGACACCGAAGCGCTCACGACCGAATATGAACAGCAGTACAATGACGGCCTGATCACACAGGGCGAAAAGTACAACAAGGTCGTCGACGCCTGGGGCAAGGCCACCGACAAGATCACCGAAGAGATGATGGCGCGCCTGAAGGCCGTCGAATTCGATCCGGTGACCGGTCGCCAGAAGCAGATGAACTCGGTCTACATGATGTCGCATTCGGGTGCCCGCGGTTCGGTCAACCAGATGCGTCAGCTTGGCGGCATGCGCGGCCTGATGGCCAAGCCGTCGGGTGAAATCATCGAGACCCCGATCATCTCGAACTTCAAGGAAGGCCTGACCGTGAACGAGTACTTCAACTCGACCCACGGCGCCCGCAAGGGTCTGGCAGACACCGCCTTGAAGACGGCCAATTCGGGCTACCTGACTCGCCGTCTCGTTGACGTTGCACAGGATGCGATCATTTCGGAAGTCGATTGCGGCGCCGAAATCGGTCTCACCATGCAGCCGATCGTCGATGCCGGCCAGATCGTGGCTTCCATCGGCCAGCGCGTTCTGGGCCGCACGGCCCTCGATCCGATCCTGCATCCGGCAACCGGCGAAGTCATCGTCGAAGCCGGCCGCATGATCGAGGAAAAGGACGTCGAGATCATCGAGAAGGCCGGTATCCAGTCGATCCGCATCCGTTCGGCCCTGACCTGCGAAACCCGCAACGGCGTTTGCGCCAAGTGCTATGGTCGCGACCTTGCACGCGGTACGCCGGTCAACCAGGGTGAAGCGGTCGGCGTTATCGCCGCGCAGTCGATCGGCGAGCCGGGCACCCAGCTCACCATGCGTACCTTCCACCTGGGCGGCACCGCACAGGTCGTCGACAGCTCCTATCTCGAAGCGTCGTATGAAGGCACCGTCAAGCTGCGCAACCGCAATGTGGTTCGCAACTCCGATGGCAACCTCGTGGTGATGGGCCGTAACATGGCTGTCCTGATCCTCGATGCGACGGGCAAGGAACGTGCGGTCCATCGCGTGACCTACGGTTCGCGTCTGTTCGTGGACGAGGGCGACACGGTCAAGCGCGGCCAGCGCATTGCCGAGTGGGACCCGTATACCCGTCCGATCATGACCGAAGTCGAAGGCTATGTTGAGTTCGAAGATCTCGTCGATGGCCTGTCGGTTTCGGAAACGGCCGACGAGTCGACCGGCATCACCAAGCGCGTCGTCATCGACTGGCGTTCGACCCCGCGCGGTTCGGATCTCAAGCCTGCCATGGTCATCAAGGACAAGGCCGGCAAGATCCTTAAACTGTCGAAGGGTGGCGATGCCCGCTTCCTGCTCTCCGTGGAATCGATCCTTTCGGTCGAGCCCGGCGCGCATGTGAAGGCCGGCGACGTTATCGCCCGTCTGCCGATGGAAAGCGCCAAGACCAAGGACATCACCGGCGGTCTGCCGCGCGTGGCCGAACTGTTCGAAGCCCGTCGTCCGAAGGATCACGCCATCATCGCCGAGATCGATGGTACGGTCCGCTTCGGCCGCGACTACAAGAACAAGCGCCGCATCATCATCGAGCCGAACGACGAAACGATCGAGCCGGTCGAGTATCTCATTCCGAAGGGCAAGCCGTTCCATCTTCAGGACGGCGACGTCATCGAAAAGGGTGAGTACATCCTCGACGGCAACCCGGCGCCGCATGACATTCTGGCGATCAAGGGCGTCGAAGCTCTGGCTTCGTATCTCGTGAACGAAATCCAGGAAGTCTATCGCTTGCAGGGCGTTTTGATCAACGACAAGCACATCGAAGTGATTGTCCGTCAGATGCTGCAGAAGGTGGAAATCACGGAATCCGGCGATACGGGCTATATTCCGGGCGACCACGTCGACCGCATCGAGCTGGAAGAGATCAACGAGCGTCTTATCGAAGAAGGCAAGAAGCCGGGCTCCGGCAACCCTGTCCTCCTCGGTATCACCAAGGCTTCGCTGCAGACGCCTTCGTTCATCTCGGCGGCGTCGTTCCAGGAAACGACCCGCGTTCTCACCGAAGCTGCGGTTGCCGGCAAGATGGACACGTTGCAGGGTCTGAAGGAAAACGTCATCGTCGGCCGTCTCATCCCGGCCGGTACCGGTGGCATGACCAACCAGATCCGTCGCATCGCAACCGCGCGCGACGAACTGATTATCGACGAGCGCCGCAAGACTTCCGGTTCTGCCGAAGCCAATGCGATGCTGGTCGACATGACCAACAACGCTGCCGAATAAGACCGGCAGATATGAAACTGAAAAAGGCCGCCTTTCGGGGCGGCCTTTCTGTTTCCAACGCAGGATAAAAAAGAGCCGGTCGGAACCGGCACTTTCTTTCTGATCCTTACTCTTCCTCTTCGTCGTCGCCGTCGAATTCGATCAGCGCGACTTCACCGGAAAGCGCCGTCGCCCAGGCGCTCTTGTGCGGTTCTTCTTCCGGTTCTTCGGTGAGCGTGCCCATCTCCAGAAGTTCGGCTTCATGATAGCCTTCTTCGGCAAGAATGCTGAGAACGGTCTGGACGAGATCTTCATTCTCATCCGATTTCAGGAGCAGGTGCACTTCGACCGGGGATTCTTCACCCTCGTTCCAGACATCGGCAATGACCAGATGGACGGTTGGCGAATCGTCGCCGTTTGTTGTGGACGTGGATGACATTGAGAAACCCTTAATATTGTGTTGCGTTTCGACTCGGATGTGCTTCAATAGCCTGAGCTGAGTGGCTGCGCCATGCTTGCATAAGAAAATGACGGTTTTGATCGCGAAATATGTGCGAATAGACGTCAAATGCGGCGCAACAACATGTCCGGCCGCAACCAAAACGCCGGTTTTAGGACCTCTGTTGAAGAAACTTGAGCCGCTGCCCTTGACGAAAGGCTGCTAAAGACGTATCAGCAGCCCATCTGAGCCGATGTGAGACAGGCTTTTTCGGGACGACGCGTCCTGAAGTTCATCTCAAACAGGGTTCGTTTTACGATCGAAATGCAACTTGCCGTTCGCATGAAGCGTCAGCTTCCTCTGCTTTTGTTCGGGGTGGCCACCGGTTGACGAGGGCTGACTCCGAATTTGCGCATGAGCATGCCGGTGAAACGGCCCTTTGGGGCGTGGATACGAGATTTTTTAAAGAGGAAGGTTGTATGCCAACCGTAAACCAGCTTATCCGCAAGCCGCGCATTGCGCCGGTAAAGCGTAATAAGGTTCCTGCATTGCAGGCAAACCCTCAGAAGCGCGGCGTTTGCACCCGCGTTTACACGACGACCCCGAAGAAGCCGAACTCGGCTCTGCGTAAGGTTGCCAAGGTTCGTCTGACGAACGGCTTCGAAGTCATCGGTTATATCCCTGGTGAAGGGCATAACCTGCAGGAGCACTCCGTCGTCATGATCCGCGGCGGTCGTGTGAAGGACTTGCCGGGTGTGCGTTACCACATCATCCGCGGCGTTCTCGACACCCAGGGCGTCAAGAACCGCAAGCAGCGCCGCTCCAAGTACGGTGCAAAGCGTCCGAAGTAAGATTTTCCGGGGATACCGGTCGCCGGAAGGCGAGCTGAGCCCGATGTAATTGAAAGAAGAGACGAAATGTCCAGACGCCATAAGGCTGAGAAGCGTGAGATCAATCCGGATCCGAAGTTCGGCGATCTCGTTATCACGAAGTTCATGAATGCAGTCATGCTTCATGGCAAGAAGTCGGTTGCCGAAAGCATCGTTTACGGTGCGCTCGATGCAATCGAAGCCAAGGCCAAGTCCGAGCCGGTCGCGCTGTTCCATCAGGCGCTCGACAACGTAGCTCCGCACATCGAAGTCCGTTCGCGCCGCGTTGGCGGTGCAACCTACCAGGTTCCGGTCGATGTGCGTCCAGAACGCCGCCAGGCACTTGCCATCCGTTGGCTCATCAATGCTGCTCGTGGCCGTAACGAGACGACGATGATCGATCGTCTTTCCGGTGAGCTGCTTGACGCTGCCAACAACCGTGGTTCTGCTGTGAAGAAGCGTGAAGACACGCACCGCATGGCTGAAGCCAACCGCGCCTTCTCGCATTACCGCTGGTAATCGTCGAAACCTATTCAAAGAGCGACTATCATGGCCCGCGAATATAAAATCGAAGACTACCGCAATTTCGGTATCATGGCTCACATCGACGCCGGCAAGACGACGATGACAGAGCGTATCCTGTTCTATACCGGCAAGAACCACAAGATCGGCGAAACCCACGATGGTGCGTCGACCATGGACTGGATGGAGCAGGAGCAGGAACGCGGTATCACGATCACTTCCGCTGCTACGACCACGTTCTGGCAGGGCCGTGACGGTAAGAAGCGCCGCTTCAACATCATCGACACGCCCGGTCACGTCGACTTCACGATCGAAGTCGAACGCAGCCTGCGCGTTCTCGACGGCGCAATCGCGCTGCTCGACGCCAATGCCGGCGTTGAACCCCAGACCGAAACCGTGTGGCGTCAGGCTGAAAAGTACCACGTCCCGCGCATGGTCTTCGTCAACAAGATGGACAAGATCGGCGCCGATTTCTACCGTTGCGTGGAAATGGTTGGCTCGCGTCTTGGTGCAGTCGCTCTTCCGGTTCAGCTGCCGATCGGCGCTGAAAACGAGTTCGAAGGCGTCATCGACCTGATCGAAATGAAGGCCCTGACCTGGGATGGCACCATCGGCGCATCTGCGACGGTTGGTGAAATCCCCGATCACCTCAAGGATCAGGCTGAAGAATACCGCGAAAAGCTCATTGAGCTCGCCGTGGAAATCGACGAAGCCGCCATGGAAGCTTACCTCGAAGGCACCATGCCCACGAATGACGAGCTGCGCGCTCTGATCCGCAAGGGCACCATCGAGGTCAAGTTCCATCCGATTCTCTGCGGTACCGCGTTCAAGAACCGTGGCGTTCAGCCGCTTCTCGACGCCGTTGTGGAATTCCTTCCGGCTCCGACCGACGTGCCTGCCATCAAGGGCATCGACGTCAAGACGGAAACCGAAACCACCCGTGAATCGTCGGATGAAGCACCGCTTTCGATGCTGGCATTCAAGATCATGAACGACCCGTTCGTTGGTTCGCTGACCTTCGCCCGCATCTATTCGGGCAAGCTGACCAAGGGCGTTTCGCTCGAAAACACCGTCAAGGGCAAGCGTGAGCGCATCGGCCGTATGCTGCAGATGCACTCCAACAGCCGTGAAGACATCGACGAAGCTTTTGCAGGCGACATCGTTGCTCTGGCTGGCCTCAAGGAAACCACCACTGGCGATACGCTCTGCGATCCGCTGAAGCCGGTTATCCTCGAGCGCATGGAATTCCCTGATCCGGTTATCGAGATCGCCATCGAGCCGAAGACCAAGGCCGACCAGGAAAAGATGGGCATCGCGCTCAACCGTCTGGCTGCCGAAGATCCTTCCTTCCGCGTCAAGTCGGACGAAGAATCCGGTCAGACCATCATCGCCGGCATGGGCGAACTTCACCTCGACATTCTCGTCGATCGCATGAAGCGCGAATTCAAGGTTGAAGCCAATGTCGGCGCTCCGCAGGTTGCTTACCGTGAATCGATCACCCGCGCTGCGGAAATCGATTACACCCACAAGAAGCAGTCGGGCGGTTCGGGTCAGTTCGCTCGCGTGAAGATCATCTTCGAACCGCATGAAGGCGACGATTTCATCTTCGAATCGAAGATCGTCGGCGGCTCGGTTCCGAAGGAATACATTCCGGGTGTCCAGAAGGGTATCGAAAGCGTCATGGGTGCAGGCCCGCTGGCTGGCTTCCCGATGCTCGGCGTGAAGGCCACCCTGATCGACGGCGCATATCATGACGTTGACTCGTCTGTTCTCGCCTTCGAAATCGCGTCCCGTGCAGCGTTCCGTGAAGGTGCGCAGAAGGCTGGCGCCCAGCTCCTCGAGCCGATCATGAAGGTCGAGGTTGTGACGCCGGAAGATTACGTCGGCGACGTTATCGGCGATCTGAACTCGCGTCGCGGTCAGATTTCCGGCACCGAAGCCCGCGGCATCGCCACGGTCGTCAATGCAATGGTTCCGCTGGCCAACATGTTTGGCTACGTGAATTCGCTGCGTTCGATGTCCCAGGGCCGTGCACAGTACACGATGCAGTTCGACCATTATGAGCCGGTTCCGACGGCGGTCGCACAGGAAATCCAGAAGAAGTTTGCGTAATCGGAGCGCATGTCTCCCGGAAGTGGATACCGGTTCCGGGAGAAAGACATGCGTAATCTGAAGGTTACGCTCCCAATTAAAAGAATGCCTGAGCAGGCTAAATTTACGGAGAGCTCAAATGGCAAAGAGTAAGTTTGAACGTACGAAGCCCCACGTTAACATCGGCACGATTGGTCACGTCGACCATGGCAAGACGTCGCTGACGGCGGCGATCACGAAGTTTTTCGGCGAGTTCAAGGCGTATGACCAGATCGACGCCGCTCCTGAAGAGCGCGCCCGCGGCATCACGATCTCGACGGCGCACGTCGAGTACGAAACCGCAAACCGTCACTACGCACACGTCGACTGCCCCGGCCACGCCGACTATGTGAAGAACATGATCACCGGTGCCGCCCAGATGGACGGCGCGATCCTGGTTGTTTCGGCTGCTGACGGCCCGATGCCGCAGACCCGCGAGCACATCCTGCTCGCCCGTCAGGTCGGCGTTCCGGCAATCGTCGTGTTCCTCAACAAGTGCGACCAGGTTGACGATGCTGAACTGCTCGAACTGGTTGAACTGGAAGTGCGCGAACTTCTGTCGAAGTACGACTTCCCGGGCGACGAAGTTCCGATCATCAAGGGCTCGGCTCTGGCTGCTCTGGAAGATTCCTCGAAGGAACTGGGCGAAGATGCCGTCCGCAACCTGATGGACGCCGTCGACAGCTACATTCCGACCCCGGAACGTCCGATCGACCAGCCGTTCCTGATGCCGATCGAAGACGTGTTCTCGATCTCGGGCCGCGGTACGGTTGTGACGGGTCGCGTTGAGCGCGGTATCGTCAAGGTTGGTGAAGAAGTTGAAATCGTCGGCATCAAGACGACGACGAAGACGACGGTTACCGGCGTTGAAATGTTCCGCAAGCTGCTCGACCAGGGCCAGGCCGGCGACAATATCGGCGCTCTGATCCGCGGCGTTGGCCGTGAAGACGTCGAACGCGGCCAGGTTCTCTGCAAGCCGGGTTCGGTGAAGCCGCACACCAAGTTCAAGGCAGAAGCCTATATTCTGACCAAGGACGAAGGTGGCCGTCATACGCCGTTCTTCACGAACTACCGTCCGCAGTTCTACTTCCGCACGACGGACGTGACCGGTGTTGTCACGCTGCCGGCCGGCACCGAAATGGTCATGCCTGGCGACAACGTCGCCATGGACGTCACCCTGATCGTGCCGATCGCCATGGAAGAGAAGCTCCGCTTCGCTATCCGTGAAGGCGGCCGCACCGTCGGTGCAGGCATCGTCTCCTCGATCATCGAGTAATGAAGGTTTGTGCAGGAGCGTCTCTCCGGAGACGCTCCGCGTAACAAGGAACAGATGAAATGAACGGTCAAAACATCCGCATTCGCCTGAAGGCGTTTGATCATCGGATCCTTGACGCTTCGACGCGGGAAATCGTGTCGACTGCCAAGCGTACCGGTGCAAATGTGCGCGGACCGATCCCGCTTCCAACACGGATCGAGAAGTTCACGGTTAACCGGTCGCCGCACATCGACAAGAAGAGCCGCGAGCAGTTCGAGATGCGCACGCACAAGCGTCTTCTCGATATCGTTGACCCGACCCCGCAGACGGTGGACGCGCTGATGAAGCTCGATCTGTCCGCCGGTGTCGATGTCGAGATCAAGCTTTAATCGGCTTGAGGACGGAAGGAACGAACCCGATGCGTTCAGGTGTTATTGCACAGAAGCTGGGCATGACCCGCGTCTATAACGACGCCGGCGAGCATGTGCCGGTGACGGTTCTCCGCATGGAGAATTGCCACGTGGTAGCTCAGCGTACAGTTGAAAAGAACGGTTACACGGCTGTTCAGCTTGGCGTTGGTATCGCCAAGGTAAAGAACACGTCCAAGGCTATGCGCGGTCATTTCGCGAAGGCCGAGGTCGAGCCGAAGGCGAAGGTCGCGGAATTCCGCGTTTCGCCGGACAACCTCCTCGAAGTCGGCGCTGAAATCACCGCCGAACACTTCGTCGCCGGCCAGAAGGTCGATGTGACGGGTACTTCGATCGGTAAGGGCTTTGCCGGTGTCATGAAGCGTCACAACTTCGCCGGTCATCGCGCTTCCCATGGTAACTCCATTACCCACCGCGCTCACGGCTCGACCGGTCAGCGTCAGGATCCGGGCAAGGTGTTCAAGGGCAAGAAGATGGCTGGTCACATGGGCCAGACCCGCGTAACCACGCAGAATATTGAAGTTGTCTCGACGGACAGCGATCGCGGCCTTATCCTGGTCCGCGGTGCGGTTCCGGGCTCCAAGGGCGCCTGGATCATCGTGCGCGACGCGGTAAAGGTCTCGCTGCCTGAGAACGCGCCGAAGCCGGCCGCTCTGCGTGCAGGTGCCGCGAAGGCTGAAGCTGCCGCGACTGAGGGAGCCGAATAATGGATCTCACGATTACCACTCTTGAAGGCAAGGATGCCGGCAAGGTCAAGCTGAACGAAGAAATCTTCGGCCTCGACCCGCGTGACGACATTCTTCAGCGCGTCGTGCGCTGGCAGCTGGCTCGCCGCCAGCAGGGCTCCCACAAGGCTCAGGGCCGTGGCGACGTCAGCCGCACCGGTTCCAAGATGTACAAGCAGAAGGGTACGGGCCGCGCCCGTCACCATTCGGCTCGCGCACCGCAGTTCCGCGGCGGCGGTCAGGCTCACGGACCGGTTGTCCGTTCGCACGACCACGACCTGCCGAAGAAGGTTCGCGCTCTTGGCCTGCGTCATGCCCTGTCTGCAAAGGCAAAGGCATCCGACCTGATCATCATCGATGATCTGGCTGCAACGGAAGCCAAGACGAAGCAGCTTGTTTCGCAGTTCGCCAAGCTCGGTCTTGAAAATGCACTCGTCATCGGCGGTGCGGAGATCGACGTGAACTTCCAGCGCGCGGCTTCGAACATCCCGAACATCGACGTTCTGCCGGTGCAGGGGATCAATGTTTACGACATCCTTCGCCGCGGCAAGCTCGTTCTTTCCAAGGCGGCTGTCGAAGCCCTTGAGGAGCGTTTCAAATGACTGATCTTCGCCATTACGACGTGATCGTCAGCCCGGTTATCACCGAGAAGTCCACCATGGTTTCCGAACACAACCAGGTTGTCTTCAACGTCGCCCGCAAGGCAACGAAGCCGGAAATCAAGGCTGCAGTCGAAGCGCTGTTCGGCGTCAAGGTTACGGCAGTCAACACTGCAGTGCGCAAGGGTAAGGTCAAGCGGTTCCGCGGCCTTATCGGGCGCCAGAGCGACGTCAAGAAAGCGATCGTAACTTTGGCCGAAGGCCAGAGCATCGACGTTTCGACCGGTCTCTGAGAGGCCATGGAGTAAGAGACAATGGCACTCAAGCATTTTAATCCGATCACGCCAGGCCAGCGTCAGCTGGTCATCGTGGACCGCTCGGAACTCTACAAGGGCAAGCCGGTCAAGTCCCTGACCGAAGGTCTGTCCAAGAAGGGTGGCCGCAACAATACCGGTCGTATCACTGTTCGCTTTCAGGGCGGCGGTCACAAGCGTTCGTACCGTTTCGTCGACTTCAAGCGCCGCAAGCTTGACGTCGTCGGCACTGTGGAGCGTCTGGAATACGATCCGAACCGCACCGCGTTCATCGCGTTGATCCGTTACGAAGACGGAGAACTGGCCTACATCCTGGCTCCGCAGCGTCTGGCTGTCGGCGACAAGGTGGTTGCAGGCAATTCCGTCGACGTGAAGCCGGGCAACGCAATGCCGCTCGCTTCCATGCCGGTCGGCACGATCATCCACAATGTCGAGCTGAAGCCGGGCAAGGGCGGTCAGATCGCCCGTTCGGCCGGCACCTATGCACAGCTCGTCGGTCGCGACCAGGGCATGGCCATCCTGCGCCTCAATTCCGGTGAACAGCGTCTGGTTCCAGGTGCCTGCTTCGCTTCGGTCGGCGCAGTGTCCAACCCGGACCACGGCAACATCAACGACGGCAAGGCCGGTCGTTCGGTATGGCGTGGCAAGCGTCCGCACGTTCGCGGCGTTGCAATGAACCCGGTCGATCACCCGCATGGTGGTGGTGAAGGTCGTACCTCGGGTGGTCGTCACCCTGTCACTCCGTGGGGCAAGCCTACGAAGGGCAAGAAGACGCGCTCGAACAAGGCGACCGACAAGTTCATCATGCGTTCGCGCCATCAGCGCAAGAAGTAAGAGAGGTAGTCTGAAGTGGCTCGTTCAGTTTGGAAAGGTCCGTTTGTCGACGGCTATCTTCTCAAGAAGGCTGAGAAGGTACGCGAAGGCGGTCGTAATGAAGTTATCAAGATGTGGAGCCGCCGCTCCACCATCCTGCCGCAGTTTGTCGGTCTGACTTTCGGCGTCTACAACGGCAACAAGCATGTGCCGGTGTCGGTTTCGGAAGAAATGGTCGGACACAAGTTCGGTGAATTCGCGCCTACGCGTACCTATTACGGTCACGGCGCGGACAAGAAGTCGAAGAGGAAGTAACGATGGGCAAGGCTAAAGCTCCCCGTCAGCTCAAGGACAACGAAGCGCAAGCTGTTGCCCGTACGCTGCGCGTCAGCCCGCAGAAGCTGAACCTTGTTGCGAGCATGATCCGCGGCAAGAAGGTGAATGCGGCTCTTGCCGATCTGACGTTCTCGCGCAAGCGGATCGCCGATACGGTCAAGAAGACGCTCCAGTCCGCTATTGCGAACGCCGAAAACAACCATGACCTCGACGTCGATTCCCTGATCGTCGCCGAAGCCTATGTGGGCAAGTCGATCGTCATGAAGCGCTTCCACGTCCGTGGCCGTGGCCGCGCGAGTCGTATCGAGAAGCCGTTTTCGCATCTCACCATTGTTGTCCGCGAAGTCGCGGAAAAAGGGGAGGCCGCATAATGGGTCAGAAGATTAATCCGATCGGTCTTCGTCTCGGCATCAACCGTACTTGGGATTCGCGTTGGTACGCGAATACCGGCGAGTACGGCAAGCTGCTGCATGAAGATGTCAAGATCCGCGAATTCCTCACCGAGGAACTCAAGCAGGCCGCGATCTCCAAGATCGTGATCGAGCGTCCGCACAAGAAGTGCCGCGTGACGATCCATTCGGCTCGTCCGGGCATCATCATCGGCAAGAAGGGTGCAGACATCGAAAAGCTCCGCAAGAAGCTTTCCGAGATGACCAATGCCGATACGTCGCTCAACATCGTCGAAGTTCGCAAGCCGGAAATCGACGCGACGCTGATCGCCCAGTCGATCGCTCAGCAGCTCGAACGCCGTGTGGCATTCCGTCGCGCCATGAAGCGTGCCGTTCAGTCGGCAATGCGTCTTGGAGCCGAAGGCATCCGTATCAACTGCTCGGGTCGTCTGGGCGGCGCGGAAATCGCTCGCATGGAATGGTACCGTGAAGGCCGCGTTCCGCTTCACACGCTGCGCGCCGATATCGACTACGGCACGGCAGAAGCGAAGACCGCCTATGGTATCTGCGGCGTGAAGGTCTGGGTCTTCAAGGGCGAGATCCTTGAACACGACCCGATGGCTTCCGAGCGTCGTTCGGTCGAGGGTGACAATCAGGGTTCCTCGTCGAACCGCCGCCGCGAAAACGCTTAAAAAGCGGGCCGCGGGCGAGAAATTTGGAGTAGAGAACAATGATGCAGCCTAAGCGCACCAAGTTCCGCAAGCAGTTCAAGGGCCGTATCCACGGCAACTCGAAAGGCGGCACGGATCTGAATTTCGGTGCTTTCGGTCTGAAGGCTCTTGAGCCTGAACGCGTCACCGCACGTCAGATCGAAGCGGCTCGCCGCGCGATCACCCGCCACATGAAGCGTGCGGGCCGCGTGTGGATCCGCATCTTCCCTGACCTGCCGGTTACTTCGAAGCCTACCGAAGTCCGTATGGGTAAAGGTAAGGGTTCGGTTGACTACTGGGCATGCCGTGTGGCACCAGGTCGCGTGATGTTTGAGCTTGACGGCGTACCCGAAGATGTGGCACGCGAAGCCCTCAGACTCGGCGCAGCAAAGTTGCCGATCAAGACGCGCTTTATCCAGCGCATTGCTGAATAAGGAGAGGCAACTATGAAAGCCGCAGACGTTCGGGCGAAAAGCCTCGATCAACTGAATGACGAGCTGGGCACCCTGAAGAAAGAGCAGTTCAACCTGCGCTTCCAGAAGGCAACCGGCCAGCTCGAAAAAACCGCGCGCGTGAAGCAGGTTCGCCGCGACATTGCGCGTATCAAGACTATTGCCCGCCAGAAGGCGGCCGCAAGCAAGGCATAAGGAAAAATATAATGCCTAAACGCGTTCTGCAGGGCGTTGTCGTCAGCGACAAGAATGACAAGACTGTTGTGGTCAAGGTTGAGCGCCGCTATTCGCATCCGCTCCTCCAGAAGACCGTGCGTCAGTCGAAGAAGTACAAGGCGCATGACGAAAACAACCAGTTCAAGGTTGGTGATCTCGTTTCCATCCAGGAATCGGCTCCGATCTCGAAGGACAAACGCTGGGTCGTTCTCACGAACGAAGCAGCAGGCTAAATTATAAACACGCAGCTTAGGTAGGGCAGGAGCCCTTAACCAGCTGAGAGGAAAGAAGGCGGCCAGTCATGATTCAGATGCAAACAAACCTCGACGTGGCGGATAATTCCGGCGCACGTCGTGTCATGTGCATCAAGGTGCTGGGCGGCTCGAAGCGGCGTTACGCTTCCGTTGGCGACATCATTGTGGTGTCGATCAAGGAAGCTATTCCGCGCGGCCGCGTCAAAAAGGGTGACGTGATGAAGGCGGTTGTTGTACGCACCGCCAAGGATATCCGTCGTCCGGACGGCAGCGTTATTCGTTTCGATAACAATGCAGCCGTTCTCATCGATAACAAGAAAGAGCCGATCGGCACGCGTATCTTCGGACCGGTTCCGCGCGAACTCCGCGCAAAGAACCACATGAAGATCATCTCGCTGGCTCCGGAAGTTCTGTAAGGAAGCAAGACGATGCAGAAGATTCGCAAAGGCGACAGCGTTGTCGTGCTGTCCGGTAAGGACAAGGGCCGTAAGGGCGAAGTTCTCAAGGTTATGCCGAAGGACGAGCAGGCGCTCGTTCGCGGTATCAACATCGTGAAGCGTCATCAGCGTCAGACCCAGACACAGGAAGCCGGCATCATCTCCAAGGAAGCGCCGATCCACCTGTCCAACCTGGCAATTGCTGACCCCAAGGACGGCAAGCCGACCCGCGTCGGTTTCCGCGTCGAGGACGGCAAGAAGGTTCGTGTCGCAAAACGTTCTGGAGCGCTGATCGATGGCTGAAGCTAAGGCACTTCCCCGCTTCAAGAAGCTTTACAATGAAAACATTCGTAAGGCTCTGCTTGAAGAATTCAAATACGACAACGAGATGCAGATTCCGCGCATCACCAAGGTTGTCCTCAACATGGGCGTCGGCGAAGCCACGGGCGATTCCAAGAAGCCTGCGATTGCCGCTGAAGACCTCAGCCAGATCGCCGGCCAGAAGGCCGTCGTGACCCGCGCCCGTAACTCGATCGCAACGTTCAAGTTGCGTGAAGGCATGCCGATCGGCACGAAGGTTACCCTTCGCCAGGACCGCATGTACGAATTCCTTGATCGTCTTGTCACGATCGCTCTTCCTCGCGTCCGCGACTTCCGCGGCCTGAACCCGAAGAGCTTTGACGGCCGCGGCAACTATGCCATGGGCATCAAGGAGCACATCGTGTTTCCGGAAATCAACTACGATAAGGTTGATCAAATCTGGGGCATGGACATCATCGTTTGCACGACCGCCAAGACGGATGATGAAGCGCGCGCTCTTCTGCGTGCATTCAACTTCCCCTTCCGGCAGTAACGGCAAGCGTAGCGAGGTATATTAATATGGCCAAGACTAGCGCAGTCGAAAAAAACAAGCGCCGCGAAAAGTTGGTTAAGCGTCACGCTGGCAAGCGTGCACGTCTGAAGGCGATCGTCATGGATCAGGGCCTTCCGCTGGAGGAGCGCTTCCGCGCCACTATCCGGCTTGCCGAACTGCCGCGCAATTCATCGAAGGTTCGTATTCGCAATCGTTGCGAAGTTTCGGGCCGTCCGCGTGGTTATTACCGTAAACTGAAGATGTCGCGTATTGCGCTGCGTCAGTTGGGTTCGCTCGGTCAGATTCCGGGCATCGTCAAGTCGAGCTGGTAAGGAGTAGCATATGTCTGTGTCAGATCCTCTCGGCGATATGCTGACCCGTATCCGCAACGCAGTAGGCCGCAAGAAGACCAAGGTTACGACCCCGGCTTCCAAGCTGCGCGCTCGCGTTCTCGATGTCCTTCAGGCTGAAGGTTACATCCGCGGTTACACGCAGAGCGAATTCGAAAACGGCAAGGCCGAGATCGAAATCGAGCTGAAGTACTATGAAGGTGTTCCGGTTATCCGTGAGATCAGCCGCGTATCGAAGCCTGGCCGTCGCGTCTACGTGTCGGTCAAGTCGATCCCGCAGGTCGCGAACGGCCTCGGCATCTCGATCCTCTCCACGCCGAAGGGCGTGATGGCGGATCATGAAGCCCGTGAACAAAACGTTGGTGGTGAGCTGCTCTGCCGCATCTTCTGATGCGGTTGACAGCGAACAGATAAAAGACAGGTATCAAAATGTCTCGTATCGGTAAAAAACCCGTGCCGGTCCCGGCAGGCGTGACCGCCAGTGTTGATGGGCAGATCGTCAAGGCCAAGGGCGCGAAGGGTGAACTCTCCTTCGTCGTGCACGATGAAGTTCTGGTCAAGATGGAAGACGGCGCTGTCCGCGTCGATCCGCGCGACCAGTCGAAGGAAGCTCGTTCGAAGTGGGGCATGTCCCGCACGATGATCTCCAACATCTTTGTTGGCGTGAAGGACGGCTTCGAGAAGAAGCTCGAAATCAGCGGCGTCGGTTACCGCGCTGCCATGCAGGGCAAGAACCTGCAGCTTTCGCTCGGCTTCAGCCATGAAGTGGTCTACGACGTGCCTGCCGGCATCACGGTTGCTGTTCCCAAGCCGACGGAAATCGTCGTCTCTGGCATCGACAAGCAGCAGGTCGGTCAGGTCGCGGCTGAGATCCGCGAATATCGCGGCCCCGAGCCTTACAAGGGCAAGGGCGTCAAGTATGCTGGCGAGAAAATCGTCCGCAAAGAAGGCAAGAAGAAGTAAGGGAAGCGCGTCATGGCATCGCCAAAAGAAACTTTGCAGCGTCGCGCTGCTCGTGTACGCCGCCAGGTCAAGGCTGTCGCCAATGGCCGTCCGCGTCTCAGCGTGCACCGTTCTTCCAAGAACATCTACGCCCAGATCATCGACGACGTCCGCGGCGTTACGCTCGCGGCCGCTTCGACGCTGGACGGCGACCTCAAGGGCAAGCTCAAGACCGGAGCCGATTCCGCAGCAGCCGCTGCCGTCGGCAAGCTGGTTGCTGAGCGCGCCGTCAAGGCTGGCGTCAAGGACGTGGTGTTCGACCGTGGTGCATTCATTTACCACGGCCGCGTGAAGGCTCTCGCCGAAGCAGCTCGCGAAAGCGGCCTTAGCTTCTAATTAGCATTTGTGCTTCCGGAAAAGAAAAAGGAAATCAGGATATGGCACAGAGAGAACGTAACCGCGAAGATCGCGGCCGTGAGGAGCGCGACAGCGAATTCGTCGACAAGCTCGTTCACATCAACCGTGTTGCCAAGGTCGTCAAGGGCGGCCGCCGCTTCGGTTTTGCTGCGCTCGTCGTTGTCGGCGATCAGAAGGGCCGCGTCGGCTTCGGTCATGGCAAGGCACGTGAAGTGCCGGAAGCCATCCGCAAGGCGACCGAAGCTGCCAAGCGCGACATGATCTTCGTACCGCTGCGTTCGGGCCGTACGCTGCATCACGATGTCGAAGGCCGTCACGGCGCCGGCAAGGTTCTGCTTCGCGCAGCCCCTGCCGGTAAGGGTATCATCGCCGGTGGTCCGATGCGTGCAGTGTTCGAAACGCTCGGCGTTCAGGACGTTGTCGCCAAGTCGCTCGGTTCGTCGAACCCTTACAACATGGTTCGTGCGACGTTCGATGCTCTGAAGCATCAGATGCATCCGAAGGACATCGCTGCACAGCGCGGCATCAAGTACTCGACCCTTCAGGCTCGCCGCCATGATGTGGTCGGTTCGGAAGAATAGCCGATAGTTTGTGTTAGTCCGGGGCCGCGCGGTTCCAAGCAAAAGTGTGAAACGGTTTTGCGTTTGGAACTGCGGTAAAAAGGCCGCCGGATACGCCATAGACAAGGAATTTGAGTGATGGCTGAGAAGAAGGGCAAGACGGTTACGGTCGAGCAGATCGGAAGCCCAATCCGTCGTCCAGCCGAACAGCGCGCAACGCTGATCGGTCTGGGTCTTAACAAAATGCACCGCCGCAGCACGCTGGAAGATACTCCGGCAGTCCGTGGCATGATCGCCAAGCTTCCACACCTCGTTCGCGTTGTGGACGAGGCGTGATAGCGCAGGGAGACAGAGATATGAAACTCAACGATCTGCGTGACAAGCCAGGTTCGGTCAAGGCACGCAAGCGCGTCGGCCGCGGTATCGGTTCGGGCACCGGCAAAACCGGTGGTCGCGGCGTCAAGGGTCAGAAGTCCCGTTCGGGCGTCTCGATCAATGGCTTCGAAGGCGGCCAGATGCCAATCTACCGCCGTCTGCCGAAGCGCGGCTTCACCAACATCTTCGCAAAGAGCTTCAATGTTGTGTCGCTCGGCCGTATCCAGGCCGCTATCGATGCAGGCAAGCTCGACGCCAAGGCTGTTGTGAACCTCGATTCGCTGAAGGCTGCCGGCGTGATTCGCCGCGCCAAGGACGGTGTTCGCATCCTTTCGGACGGCGAACTGAAGGCAAAGGTTGCCTTCGAGGTAGCCGGTGCTTCCAAGGCTGCGGTCGAAAAGATCGAAAAGGCCGGCGGCAGCATCAAGCTTCCCGAAGCCGCTGCCGAATAAGGCTTCGATACCAAAATAAAAAGCGGCGGCCTTTGTGCCGCCGCTTGCACATTTATGCCAATGCGCATATCTGGGTAGGGTCTTTTTAGTCTCAAGGTGCGACCGGTGTGGATTGCGCTTTCGGGGGCGGAGGACCGGAGACTTTTCACCGGAGAAATTTAATGGCATCGGCTGCTGAACAGCTAGTTTCCAATCTCAATTTTTCGGCTTTCTCGAAGGCAGAAGAACTCAAGAAGCGCATCTGGTTCACGCTGGGTGCTTTGCTCGTATACCGGTTCGGCACCTATATTCCGCTTCCCGGCATCAATCCTGACGCGCTTGCGCAGGCTTTCCAGCAGCATAGCCAGGGTGTGCTCGGGCTCTTCAACATGTTCGCCGGTGGCGCCGTCGGCCGTATGGCCATCTTCGCGCTCGGCATCATGCCCTATATTTCTGCCTCCATCATCGTGCAGCTCATGACGTCGGTCGTGCCGTCGCTTGAAGCGCTGAAGAAGGAAGGCGAGGCGGGCCGCAAGATCATCAATCAGTATACGCGTTACGGCACGGTGCTTCTGGCGCTCGTGCAGGCCTATGCGATTTCGGTCGGCTTGCAGTCCGGCAACGGCATTGTCACCAATCCGGGGCCGTTCTTCATTGTTTCGTCGGTGATTACGCTCGTCGGCGGCACGATGTTCCTGATGTGGCTCGGTGAGCAGATCACGGCGCGCGGCATCGGCAACGGCATTTCGCTGATCATCTTCTCCGGCATCGTCGCCAACCTGCCGCACGCCATTTCCGGCACGCTGGAACTGGGCCGCACCGGCGCCCTGTCGACCGGCCTTATTCTGGGCGTCATCGTTCTTGCCATCGTGCTGATCGCGGTCATCGTTTTTGTCGAGCGCGCGCAGCGCCGTCTTCTGATCCAGTATCCGAAGCGTCAGGTCGGCAACCGCATGTTCCAGGGCGACACGTCGCATCTGCCGCTGAAGCTCAACACCGCGGGCGTCATCCCGCCGATCTTCGCCTCGTCGCTGCTGCTTTTGCCGGCGACGGTTGCAGGCTTCGCCAATACGACGGAAATGCCTGCCTGGGCGACCACCATTCTCAATGCGCTCGGTCATGGACAGCCGCTCTATATGCTGTTCTACGCCGCATTGATGGCATTCTTCTGCTTCTTCTATACGGCCATCGTGTTCAATCCCAAGGACACCGCTGACCAGCTCAAGAAGCATTCCGGCTTTATTCCGGGCATTCGTCCGGGTGAGCGCACCGCCGAATATATAGACTATGTGCTGACACGCATCACTGTTGTCGGCGCCATCTATATCGTGCTTGTCTGTCTCCTGCCGGAATTCCTGATTTCCGCAACCGGTGTGCCGTTCTATCTTGGTGGCACCTCGCTGCTGATCGTCGTGAGCGTGACGCTCGACACGGTTGCGCAAATTCAGGGGCATCTGATCGCCCATCAGTATGAAGGGCTGATCAAGAAGTCCAAACTCAGAGGTGGGAAACGTAATAGATGAGACTGATACTTCTTGGGCCGCCCGGAGCAGGTAAGGGGACGCAGGCTGGACTTCTTACCAAGAAGCATGGAATTCCTCAGCTCTCGACCGGCGACATGCTGCGTGCAGCCGTCGCCCAGCAGAGCGAAATCGGGAAGCGCGCCAAGGCCGTGATGGACGCGGGGCAACTGGTTTCCGATGAGATCGTGAACCAGATCGTTTCGGAGCGGATCGACGCTCCCGACTGCGCGAACGGTTTCATCCTTGACGGTTATCCGCGCACCGTGCCGCAAGCCCAGGCTCTGGGCGTGATGCTGGCGGGTAAGGGCCTGAAGCTCGATGCGGTCATCGAACTGAAGGTCGATGAGAATGCTCTCGTCAAGCGGATGGAAAGCCGCGTGGCCGAAACGATTGCCAAGGGCGGTCAGGTCCGCTCGGACGACAATCCGGAGGCTTTCCGCAAGCGTCTTGTGGAATACCGCGAAAAGACCGCGCCGCTTTCGAGCTATTATGCCGGAACCGGCGAACTGCGCGTCATCAATGGCATGGCGCCGGTTGAGGAAGTCACCGCTGAAATCGAGCGAATCCTTGTTCCAGCCTGATTGGCCGGCATGAGAAATGAAGGGGCTTGAAGAAGCCTCGATCCAATACGGGCAGGGAAAGCGTGAAGCATTTTCTGCCCGTTTATTGCTTCCAGAAGTTGATTGATTCGTCCGTTGGCCGGGTTTCATGGCTTTACGAACGTTTAAGAGTTGACTTTTTCGGGCGATTCCGTCAAAGACTGCGCCACTTCAACTGGTTTTGAATGGCGGGTAGCGGCGGAAATCGAAAGAGGCCGGTACCGGTCGTTTAATGCTGTCTGGTTGATCGCATCTGCCAGATGGAATTTTTTATAACTCAAGGAGAACAGACGTGGCACGTATCGCTGGCGTCAACATCCCGACGAACAAGCGCGTTGTTATTGCGCTTCAGTACATCCACGGGATCGGACCGAAATTTGCTCGGGAAATCGTAACGAAGGTCGGCATTGCCGATGATCGTCGCGTGAACCAGCTGTCGGATGCTGAAGTCCTTCAGATCCGCGAAGCAATCGATGCTGACTACCAGGTCGAAGGCGATCTGCGTCGTGAAGTTTCGATGAACATCAAGCGCCTGATGGACCTGGGCTGCTACCGCGGTCTGCGTCATCGCCGTTCGCTGCCGGTTCGCGGTCAGCGCACGCACACCAACGCACGCACCCGCAAGGGTCCGGCGAAGGCAATCGCAGGCAAGAAGAAGTAATTTCGACGGAACGCATGTTCCGTCGGGCCTTTCCGGTGCGCCGGTTGGGTTTGATGCTGGTCCTTTTCTTGGGACCGGTGTAGCCGCTGGAATTACGGCGGTGTAGAGATCGATTGAAAGGACTGTCATGGCCAAGGAAGCCACGCGCGTTCGCCGTCGCGAGCGTAAAAACATCTCGTCGGGCGTTGCCCACGTCAATTCGACGTTCAACAACACCATGATCACCATCACGGATGCTCAGGGCAATGCGATTGCCTGGTCGTCTGCCGGTGCCCAGGGTTTCAAGGGTTCGCGTAAGTCGACCCCGTTCGCCGCTCAGATCGCTGCCGAAGATTGCGCCAAGAAGGCGCAGGAACATGGCATGCGCTCCCTCGAAGTCGAGGTTTGCGGACCGGGCTCTGGCCGTGAATCCGCGCTGCGCGCCCTTCAGGCTGCCGGCTTTGTGATCACGTCGATCCGCGATGTTACGCCGATCCCGCACAATGGCTGCCGTCCGCGCAAGAAGCGCCGGGTCTAATCCTCGTTCACATGCCGTATGAGCCTCGGGCTTTTCAAGTTCGGGGTTCCTCTGCGGTTTCTTCACTTGATCGCTACGATAGGATGGTAGTGACGATTGATAGAGGGATACTTACATGATCCAGAAGAACTGGCAGGAACTCATCAAGCCGAACAAGGTGGATTTCATCACCAACGGCTCCCGCACGCATGCAACCGTCGTTGCCGAACCGCTGGAACGCGGCTTTGGCCTGACGCTCGGCAATGCTCTGCGTCGCGTGCTTCTGTCGTCGCTGCGCGGCGCTGCCGTGACCGCTATCCAGATCGATGGCGTTCTGCATGAATTCTCTTCGATTCCGGGCGTCCGCGAAGACGTGACGGATATCGTTCTGAACGTCAAGGAAATCGCCATCCGCATGGAAGGCGAGGGCCCGAAGCGCATGGTCGTCCGCAAGGAAGGCCCAGGCGTCGTTACGGCCGGCGACATTCAGACCGTCGGCGATGTCGAGATCCTCAACCCGGATCACGTCATCTGCACGCTGGACGAAGGCGCTGAAATCCGCATGGAATTCACCGTCAATACCGGCAAGGGCTATGTGCCTGCCGACCGCAACCGCGCGGAAGACGCTCCGATCGGGCTTATCCCGGTCGACAGCCTCTACTCCCCGGTTCGCAAGGTGTCGTACAAGATCGAGAACACCCGTGAAGGTCAGGTTCTCGATTATGACAAGCTGACGCTGAACATCGAGACAAACGGCTCGGTTACGGGTGAAGACGCAGTGGCCTATGCTGCCCGTATTCTCCAGGACCAGCTGGCGATCTTCGTCAACTTCGAAGAGCCGCAGAAGGAAGCTCCGCAGGAACAGGTTGCGGAACTGGCTTTCAACCCGGCTCTGCTCAAGAAGGTGGACGAGCTCGAACTGTCCGTCCGTTCGGCAAACTGCCTGAAGAACGACAACATCGTCTATATCGGCGATCTGATCCAGAAGACGGAAGCCGAGATGCTGCGGACTCCGAATTTCGGCCGCAAGTCGCTCAACGAGATCAAGGAAGTTCTGGCATCGATGGGTCTCCATCTCGGTATGGAAATCCCGTCCTGGCCGCCGGAAAACATCGAAGATCTCGCAAAGCGCTACGAAGACCAATACTAAGCATTTCCAGCGAAAGTGCGAAGCGGTTTCGCGCGGGATAATGCTTGAATTAAAGACCAGCATTTCCAGCGAAAGTGCGAAGCGGTTTCGCGTCGGATAATGCGTAAAACGAAAATGAGACCGGCAATCCGGCTAGAACTAATTAAGGAGAAGGCTCATGCGTCACGGTAACGGATACCGTAAGCTGAACCGCACTGCCTCGCATCGCAAGGCGATGTTCGCCAACATGGCTGCTTCGCTTATCGAACACGAGCAGATTGTGACGACGCTTCCAAAAGCTAAGGAAATTCGCCCGATCGTTGAAAAGCTTGTCACGCTCGGCAAGCGCGGCGATCTGCATGCCCGCCGTCAGGCTATCTCGGCTATTCGCGACGTCAAGCTCGTCGCAAAGCTGTTCGATACGTTGGCTGCTCGCTATGCAACCCGCAACGGCGGCTATATCCGCATCATGAAGGCTGGCTTCCGCGCTGGCGACAATGCGCCTCTGGCCGTTGTCGAATTCGTGGAACGCGACGTCGATGCAAAGGGCAAGGCTGACCGCGCCCGCGTCGAAGCCGAACAGGCCGCTGAAGCAGACGCAGCGTAATCTGCGCTATTTCCGATTGTCAAAAAGGGTCGCCTTGTGCGGCCCTTTTTATTTGCGCTCGCCATGTTCCGGTCATTCCTATGCGGGCGGTTCACGAAAAATTGCCGGTTTGCTCGCCAAGGTCACAATCTGGCCCTTTATCCTTGTCCTCACTTGGCTACATTCAAGATCGAGTCCTGCATGCTTCCCCGGAAGCGGCAGCAAGCTTGATAGACGGAGTATGTGCATGAATTGGCGACGTTTGGGTATAATGGGTCTTGTCGTGGCATCCATCGGACTGGCCGTGCCGTCCGCCATGGCGCAGGCAGCGCCGGCGCAAAAGCAGATACCGCTCAGCCGGGCCGATATGCAGTTGTCCTTCGCGCCGCTCGTGAAGGAAACCACTCCCGCCGTTGTGAACGTCTATGCCGCGCGTCAGGTGCAGGCGCGTTCGCCATTCGCGGGCGATCCGTTCTTCGAGCAGTTCTTCGGGCGGCAGTTTGGCGAAAGCAAACCACGCATCCAGCAATCGCTCGGTTCCGGGGTGATCGTCGACAGTTCGGGCATTGTCGTGACTAACAATCACGTCATCAAGGATGCCGATGAGATCAAGGTTGCCCTGTCGGATGGTCGCGAGTTTGAAAGCAAACTGCTTCTGCGCGATGAAACCACGGATCTTGCCGTTCTGAAAATCGAAGCCAAGGACAAGTTTCCGGTACTGGGGCTCGGCAATTCCGACGATGTCGAGGTCGGCGATCTGGTGCTGGCCGTCGGCAATCCTTTCGGCGTCGGGCAGACCGTGACGAGCGGTATCGTGTCGGCGCAGTCGCGCACACAGGTCGGCATTTCCGATTTCGATTTCTTCATCCAGACGGATGCCGCCATCAATCCCGGCAACTCCGGCGGCGCATTGATCGACATGCGCGGGCGGCTGATCGGTATCAATACAGCCATCTATTCGCGCTCGGGCGGCTCGGTCGGGATCGGCTTTGCTATTCCGTCGAATATGGTTCGCGCCGTTGTCGAGGCGGCGCGAAACGGCAGCACAAGCTTCGAGCGCCCCTATATCGGCGCGACTTTCCAGGGCGTGACCGCCGATCTGGCCGAAGGACTCGGCATGGAAAAGCCTTACGGAGCCCTGATTACCGCGATCGCAAAAGGCGGACCGGCGCAGGCCGCCGGGCTGAAAATTGGCGATGTGGTCCTGTCCGTTCAGGGTGTTCGCGTCGATAATCAGGATGTGCTCGGTTATCGCCTGTCGACGGCGGGCATTGGCAGTACCGTATCGGTCGAAGTCATGCGCAATGGCAAGAACCAGACCATCCCGGTGAAGCTTTCCAAGGCGCCTGAAGTCAAGGAAACCGCGCCGCAGGTCATTGAGGGCGATAATCCCTTTGCGGGCGCCTCCGTGCTGGAACTCACGCCTTCGACGGCGGCAAAACTGCGTCTCAAGCGCGATAGCCGGGGGGTGGCCGTTGTCGATGTCTATTCCGGCTCGCCGGCGGCAAGGCTTGGATTGCGCCCCGGTGACATTGTTCGCAGCATCAACGGCAATCCAATCCGCACGGTGGGCGATATGACTGCCGTACTGGACGCAGGACGCGGTCTTGCCTGGCGGCTTGAGGTGGAGCGCAACGGAACGCTGTTGCGCCAGTTTGTGCGTTAAAACGGGTGCCGGCATAGCGCCGAAAGTTGCATGCCGCTTCGGGTCGCATTATGCCTGAAGCGGCATCAGTTTTGTGATAGAGCAAGTAAATGAGCGACCTTTTTTCAGCAGCGGCTGATCCCAATGCGGACCGCAATCGGCCGCTTGCTGACCGCCTGCGCCCCAGGCATTTGTCGGAAGTGACCGGTCAGGAGCATCTGACCGGCCCTGAAGGCGTGCTGACGCGCATGATTGCCTCCGGTTCGCTCGGCTCCATGATCTTCTGGGGGCCTCCGGGCACCGGCAAGACGACTGTTGCCCGCCTGCTGGCGGGCGAGACCGATCTGGCGTTTGAACAGATTTCCGCGATCTTCTCCGGTGTTGCCGATCTCAAGAAGGTTTTTGAAGCGGCCCGCGCGCGGCGCATGTCGGGGCGGCAGACGCTGCTTTTCGTGGATGAGATTCATCGCTTCAATCGCGCCCAGCAGGATAGTTTTCTGCCGGTCATGGAAGACGGCACCGTTATTCTGATCGGCGCCACGACGGAAAACCCGTCTTTCGAACTCAATGCCGCTCTTTTGTCGCGGGCGAGGGTGCTGACTTTTCATCCGCATGACGGGACGAGCATTGCAACGCTTCTGGCCCGTGCCGAAGAGCAGGAGGAGCGGCCTTTGCCGCTCGATGAGGAGGCGCGGGCAAGCCTCATTCGCATGGCTGATGGCGATGGGCGCGCGGCTTTGACACTTGCCGAAGAAGTCTGGCGTGCGGCGCGTCCCGGCGAAATCTTTACCGCGGAAAAGTTGCAGGATGTCGTGCAGCGCCGGGCTCCGGTCTATGACAAGGGCCAGGACGGGCATTACAATCTCATTTCGGCGCTGCATAAATCCGTGCGGGGGTCGGACCCCGACGCGGCGCTCTATTATCTTTCCCGTATGTTCGATGCGGGCGAAGATCCGCTATATCTTGGACGACGCCTCGTGCGCATGGCGGTGGAAGACATTGGCCTTGCCGATCCGCAGGCCCTGGTCGTCTGCAATGCCGCCAAGGACGCCTATGACTATCTGGGCTCGCCGGAAGGGGAGCTGGCGCTGGCGCAGGCCTGCGTCTATCTCGCGACGGCCCCGAAGTCGAACGCCGTCTATGTGGCCTATAAAGCCTCGATGCGCGCCGCGAAGGAAAACGGTTCGCTTCTGCCGCCGAAGCATATTCTCAACGCGCCGACCAAGCTGATGAAGAATGAGGGGTATGGCGAGGGCTACGCTTACGACCATGACCAGCCCGACGCCTTTTCGGGGCAGGATTACTTTCCGGAAAGCATGGGCAGGCAGAAATTCTACGATCCGCCGGAGCGGGGTTTCGAGCGGGATATTCGCAAGCGCCTGGACTATTGGGCGCGGCTGCGGCAGGAGCGTCAGGGACGACGCTGACGTCTGGAGCGGGCTCGCTTTTGATGGAAACGTTCTATCCCCATAGTTATCCACATTCATCCACAGTTTGAGCCGCCTGCATCGCCTTGGGCGGCTTTTGTTTTGCGCCTTCACGCAGGGTTTGAAGCGGTCGGGAACCGCCGACCCATCGTTAGAGCGGTTCCGGTTTAAACGGAATCGTCGGAACCGCTCTAACTATTTGTTTTGTCGCATTATCCTCACGCAAAACCGTTTCACACTTTTGCTGGAAATGCTCTGGAAAGGTCTTTTTAATCTTTACGCTTTATCAATTTTTGCAAAGAGACGAGGTTTTCCATGATGCGCGTTTTGTTTCTCGTCGCGCTCGTGATCCTTGGAGGCTGTGCGACCGCCCCACGGCAGGTCAACAATGTATGTGCGGTCTTCGATCAACGCGACGGATGGTTCAATAACTGGCAGACGGCTGCCACGCGGGTTTCACGCGAGTTCGGGGTGCCGGTTCCGGTTCTGATGGCCACGATCTATACCGAATCCGGCTTCCGGCCCTATGCCCGCCCGCCGCGCACCAAGATTCTCTGGATCATTCCATGGAAACGGCCTTCCAGCGCCTATGGTTATTCGCAGGCGCTGAACGGCACCTGGAACCGTTACAAGCGGGAAACAGGCCGCTGGACCGCATCGCGCACCAATTTTGCAGACGCCGTCCATTTCATCGGCTGGTATCACTATCAAAGCTATCTGAAGAACGGCATCAATCGTGCCGATGCCTACAGCCTTTATCTTGCTTACTATTCGGGACATGGCGGCTATGCGCGCGGTGCCTGGCGCGGCAATGCAACGGCGCTCAATGGCGCGAAACGCGCCCAATCCATGGCCAATCGTTATGCCGTGCAGCTGCGCCGTTGCGGCGGCGTCCGTTAAAACGCGAAAGGCCGGTTTCATGCAGATTTGTGACACCTTCCGGCCTTAATCGATATTATTATGCGAGCGGATTCGCTAATTGAGGATGACCATTCCATGCTGAAGAAGATCGGTATTGCCCTTTTCGCCGCCACATTTCTGGCTGGCTGCACCACTGATCCCTATACGGGGGAACAGAAGATGTCGAACACCGCCGGCGGTGCTGCGCTGGGCGCGGCTGTGGGCGCACTCGGCGGCTTGATGGTCGGCGGTTCCAGCCGCGCGCAGCGCAATGCCGTCTTGATCGGTGCCGGTATCGGCGCGCTCGGCGGCGGCGCCATCGGCAATTACATGGATCGTCAGGAAAACGAACTTCGCGCGCAGTTGCAGGGCACCGGCGTGTCCGTGACCCGCAATGGCGACCAGATCATCCTGAACATGCCTTCGAGCATCACTTTCGATACCGATCAGGACCAGGTGAAGAGCCAGTTCTATCCGACGCTCAATTCCGTTGCGATCGTGCTGCGCAAGTTCAACCAGACCCTCGTGGACGTTTACGGCCATACCGATTCGACCGGCAGCGCCAGCTACAATCAGGGCCTCTCGCAGCGCCGCGCCGCTTCGGTTGCAAGCTATCTCGGTTCGCAGGGCATCGACCCGCGCCGCTTTGCCGTCATCGGCTATGGGGCAAGCCAGCCGGTTGCCACCAACGCAACGCCGGAAGGCCGTGCGCAGAACCGTCGCGTGGAAATCCAGATTTCGCCGCTTCGCGCCGCCAGCTGATTCCATTTCGCACATTCAGTCACCGCAAAAACGCAGTCCTTCGAAAGAAGGGCTGCGTTTTTGCCTGTTTGGGCGAATCGTCCGCCCCCGCGGTTTGGTTTGAATTCGGTTAACTGGTGGATAGTTTCATTATTTTCGTAATCGCTGATGTTAGAGAACGATTATAGAACAAAAATACGAAATTCTTTATAATCAATGAGTTAGTCTTATTGCCAAATGAGAACAAAAGGGATACAAATAGATCGTGGCAACGAGCCTGCCGGGCTTCTAGCGAGACAAGGGGATGGTGTAAGATGTCTCAGAATTCATTGCGACTTGTTGAGGAAAATTCAGTGGACAAGACTAAGGCTCTCGATGCGGCGCTGTCGCAAATCGAACGGGCATTCGGCAAGGGCTCGATCATGCGCCTGGGGAAAAATGCCCCGGTAATTGAAATCGAAACCGTTCCGACCGGCTCGCTTTCTCTGGACATCGCGCTCGGCGTCGGTGGCTTGCCCAAGGGACGTATTGTCGAGATTTACGGGCCGGAAAGCTCCGGCAAGACCACGCTGGCGCTGCACACGATTGCGGAAGCACAGAAGAAGGGCGGTATCTGCGCATTCGTCGACGCGGAACATGCGCTTGATCCGGTCTATGCGCGCAAGCTGGGTGTCGATCTTGAAAATCTGCTGATTTCACAGCCTGATACCGGTGAGCAGGCGCTTGAAATTACCGACACGCTGGTGCGCTCGGGCGCTATCGACGTTCTGGTGGTCGACTCCGTCGCAGCCTTGACGCCGCGTGCCGAAATCGAAGGCGAGATGGGCGACTCCCTGCCTGGCCTCCAGGCGCGTCTCATGAGCCAGGCGCTGCGCAAGTTGACCGCGTCGATCTCGCGTTCGAACTGCATGGTGATCTTCATCAACCAGATCCGCATGAAGATCGGCGTCATGTTCGGTTCGCCGGAAACGACGACCGGCGGTAACGCGCTCAAGTTCTATGCCTCGGTTCGTCTCGATATCCGCCGCATCGGTTCGATCAAGGAACGTGACGAGGTCGTGGGCAACCAGACCCGCGTGAAGGTGGTCAAGAACAAGCTTGCACCGCCCTTCAAGCAGGTCGAATTCGACATCATGTACGGGGCTGGTGTTTCCAAGACCGGTGAGCTGGTCGATCTTGGCGTGAAAGCCGGTGTTGTCGAGAAGTCCGGCGCGTGGTTCTCATATAATTCCCAGCGATTGGGGCAGGGCCGTGAAAACGCCAAGCAGTTTCTCAAGGACAATCCGGAAGTCGCCCGCGAGATCGAGACGACGTTGCGCCAGAATGCCGGTCTGATTGCCGAGCAATTCCTCGAAGATGGCGGACCGGAAGACGATGTCGGCGACGCTGCCGAGATGTAGGATCGCCAATATCCGATGCATTATCGAAGCCCCGTGCAAGCGCATGGGGCTTTATTCTGCGGGGGGGGGCCTGCAAAGTGGAAATGGGCGATTTTCGCGCCTGCTTTTATCGTCGTCCGGCAGAAATTGCTTTTATAGCGCAGCGTAGTTATCTGGACAGAAAAGCAAGGCACCGTTAAAAGCGGTCAACCGAAAACTCCACTTCACGTCCCCGCAGTGCGGGAGAGCCTCGGGCCTTCGACGACCCTTGGCGACTGTGGGAGTTTGAACAGGACAATTGATGCGGCTTCCCGCGAAGCTGCATCCGTGCAGGGCAAAAAAGCCCAAGGGTGACTTATGGCTGGCGTCAACGAGATAAGGTCCACATTCCTCGACTATTTCCGCAAGAACGGGCATGAGGTCGTTCCATCGAGCCCGCTCGTTCCGCGCAACGACCCGACGCTGATGTTCACCAATGCGGGCATGGTGCAGTTCAAGAACGTTTTTACCGGTCTTGAACATCGCTCCTACAATCGCGCGACCACCTCGCAGAAATGCGTTCGCGCCGGGGGCAAGCATAACGATCTGGACAATGTCGGCTATACTGCGCGCCACCACACTTTCTTTGAAATGCTGGGCAATTTCTCCTTCGGCGACTATTTCAAGGAAGATGCCATCAGCTTCGCCTGGAACCTGATCACGAAGGAATTCGGCCTTCCGAAGGACAAGCTGCTCGTTACCGTCTATCACACGGATGATGACGCCGCGAATTACTGGAAGAAGATCGCCGGTCTTTCCGACGACCGCATCATCCGCATTGCCACCAGCGACAATTTCTGGGCCATGGGCGATACCGGGCCTTGCGGACCATGCTCGGAAATCTTCTTCGACCACGGCGATCATATCTGGGGCGGCCCTCCCGGATCGGCCGACGAAGACGGGGACCGTTTCATTGAAATCTGGAACCTCGTTTTCATGCAGTTCGAGCAGGTGACGCCTGAACAGCGTATCGACCTGCCGCGTCCGTCCATCGACACCGGCATGGGGCTGGAGCGCGTCGCTGCGGTGTTGCAGGGTGTGCATGACAATTACGATATCGATCTCTTCAAGGCCTTGATCCGCGCTTCGGAAGAAGCGACCGGCGTGAAGGCCGAGGGCGAATTCCGCGCCAGCCACCGCGTGATCGCCGATCACCTGCGCGCTTCGAGCTTCCTGATCGCCGATGGCGTGCTGCCGTCCAATGAAGGTCGCGGCTATGTGCTGCGCCGCATCATGCGCCGCGCAATGCGCCACGCGCAGCTGTTGGGCGCAAAAGAGCCGCTGATGTGGCGCCTGCTGCCCGCCCTGATCCGCGAAATGGGACAGGCCTATCCGGAACTGATCCGCGCCGATGCGCTGATCTCGGAAACGCTCAAGCTTGAGGAAACCCGTTTCCGCAAGACGCTCGATCGCGGTCTTGGCCTTCTGTCAGATGCGACGGAAAATCTGGTCGAAGGTGATTGCCTCGACGGTGAAACCGCCTTCAAGCTTTACGATACATACGGTTTCCCGCTCGATCTGACGCAGGATGCGCTGCGCCAGCGCGGCATTGCCGTCGATACGGAGGGCTTCAGCGCGGCCATGGAGCGCCAGAAGGCCGAAGCGCGCGCCAACTGGGCAGGCTCGGGTGAAGCTGCAACCGAGACCATCTGGTTCGGCATCAAGGACAAGGTCGGCGCGACCGAATTCCTTGGATACGAAACCGAGATTGCCGAAGGCGTCATTACGGCGCTTGTCCGCGACGGCGGGGAAGTGCAGTCCGCTGCCGAGGGCGATGCTGTTTCGGTGGTGGTCAATCAGACTCCGTTTTATGGCGAATCCGGCGGCCAGCAGGGCGATACCGGCACGATTTCCGGTGAAGGCTTTGTCATCGCCATCAAGGATACCCAGAAGAAGGGCGAGGGCGTCTTCGTTCACATCGGCGAAGTCACCAAGGGAACCGCGAAGAACGGCGATGCGGTAGAGCTGAAAGTGGATTCGGCGCGCCGCACGCGCATTCGCTCCAACCATTCGGCGACGCATCTTCTGCATGAGGCGCTGCGGGAAACGCTGGGCAGCCATGTCGCCCAGAAGGGCTCGCTCGTTGCACCGGATCGTCTGCGCTTCGACTTTTCGCATCCGAAGCCGATTTCGGCTGAAGAACTGACGCAGGTGGAAAGCCTCGCCAATGAAATCATTCTGCAGAATGCGCCCGTCAGCACGCGCCTGATGGCCGTGGACGATGCCATTGCCGAAGGCGCCATGGCATTGTTCGGCGAGAAATACGGCGATGAAGTGCGCGTCGTTTCCATGGGCACCGCCAAGCATGGTCCGAAGGAAGGCAAGGCCTATTCGGTCGAACTTTGCGGCGGCACGCATGTGCGCCAGACCGGCGATATCGGCCTTGTCCGCATCGTCTCGGAAGGGGCGGTTGCCGCCGGTGTTCGCCGCATGGAAGCGCTGACCGGCGAGGCGGCACGTCTTTATCTCGAAGAGCAGGACGAGCGCGTAAAGGCCATTGCCGGTGCATTGAAGACCACGCCGTCGGAAGCACTGGAGCGGGTCAATGCGCTGCTCGACGAACGCAAGAAGCTCGAACGCGAGCTTGCCGATGCCCGCAAGAAGCTGGCGCTTGGCGGCGGTTCGGCCGAGGGCGGCAGCGCCGTGGAAGCCGTCAATGGCGTCAATTTCCTCGGCAAGGTCGTGACCGGCGTTTCCCCACGCGATCTGAAGCCGCTTGCCGATGAAGGCAAGAAGCAGGTCGGCTCGGGCGTGGTGCTGTTCATCGGCGTTGGCGAAGATAACAAGGCCAGTGCTGTCGCTGCCGTGACGGAGGATCTGGTCGGCCGTTTCAGCGCGGTCGATCTGGTCCGCGCAGCTTCGGCCGCGCTTGGAGGCGCAGGCGGCGGCGGTCGCCCGGACATGGCGCAGGCCGGTGGCCCTGATGGCGCGAAGGCGGCGGACGCAATCGCAGCCGTCAAGGCTCTCATCGGTTAGGGGCGGATATGGAAATGAGGAGCCGGGCTTTTGCCCGGCTCAGGCTGCTGACAAACCTCCGGCAGGGTCAAAATGGCCTCAGATTCACGGAACGTCACAGATTCAAAACGTGAACAGATCGGAATCAAAACCCCTCGTTTTTGACTGCGGCCAAAAATCGAAGGGTTTGTCATCAATCTGAGCCGGGCTTTTGCCCGGCTTTTTCTATGCTGCATGGACGGCACGGCTGTCTTCTGGGGCTTGAATACGCTCCTTCAGGCCATAGTCACGCATCACGTCCGCCACGCGTAGACGGTAATTCTCAAAGACACCGTCGCGGCCCTGTCCCTGTGCCGCCCGATGCGAGGGCAGGTTGCGCCATTGGCGCACCGCTTCTTCGTCGCGCCAGAAAGAGAGCGAGAGCAGCTTGCCGGGTTCGGCCAGGCTCTGAAATCGCTCGATCGACAGAAAGCCGTCGATCTTTGCAAGGTCTTTTCGCAAGTCTGCGGCAATGTCGAGATATTGGCCGCGCCTGTCGTCATCGGCTGGCCAGACTTCAAATATGACGGCGATCATGGCTTGATGAACTCCCCATGCGGCGCGGATTGGAGTTTGAGGAAGATGCGGTCCTCGGATCGGATGAATTGCTCCTGCCTTGCAAATTCATAGTTCTCGCGTCCCAGCGGATCGGCGGCGAGCCGCGCCCGGTATGCTTCATAAGCGGCAAGGTTTTCGATAGAGTAGACGCCATAGGCCGTTGTCGACGATCCTTCATGCGGCCCGAAATAGCCGATCAGATTTGCACCGTTGCGCGGAATGGCCTGTCCCCAGTTGCGCGCATATTCTGCAAAGGCATCCGCCTTGAACGGGTCGATCTGATAGCGGATGAAACAGGTAATCATGCGTGTCTCCTTCAAATGCATGTCCTTGATGGCGGCAATGTAGCAGTTGAAACCCATTCATAGTTCGGTTAGCGTCGAAGTATGAAAGATGGTCCGATCATCGCTTCCGTTGCCGCACTCCTCGGTGATCCCGCACGGGCAAATATGCTCACGGCGCTGATGGACGGTCGCGCTTTGACGGTCAGCGAACTTGCGTCGGCTGCCGGTGTGACGCTGCAAACGGCAAGCGGACATCTTGCAAAGCTTGATGCAGCCAATCTGCTGGTTGCGGAGAAACAGGGGCGGCATCGCTATTTCCGTCTTTCAGGAACGGATGTGGCGCAGGTTCTGGAAGGCCTTATGGGCCTTGCGCAGCGCACCGGCGCTGTGCGGGTGCGGACCGGCCCGAAGGATCAGGCGCTACGCAAGGCGCGCGTCTGCTACGATCATCTGGCTGGCGAACGCGGTGTCGAGATGCTCGATGCCTCGCATCGGCTGGGGCTGATCATCGATGGCAATGAGCCGGTGCTGACAGAGAAGGGCAAATCCTTTTTCTGCTGCCTTGGCGTGGATGTGAGCCATCTGGAGCAGGGCAAGCGGCCCGTCTGCCGTCACTGTCTCGACTGGAGCGAACGCCGCAACCATCTGGGTGGTGCGCTTGGCGCCGCGCTGTTGAACCATTTCCTTTCGCAAGGATGGGCACGCCGGGAAGAGGGGCGCGTGATCGCGTTCTCGCCCAAGGGAGCGCAGGCTTTTTCGCGCATATTTGAACTGGCTGGCCAGGTTGCGTGACCTGAACAGCCAGCAATCTCGGTATCAGTGTTGTGTGGCGGCAGCGGCTGCGTCGTCCAATTCGGTGGCCCGTTTCATGGCCGGGCGATCCTTCAGGCGATCCCAATAGGCGACGAAAGCGCCACGGGCGGGCAGCGTGCCAAAGCGCAGGCCCCAGCCGATATGCGAGCCGACGTAAACGTCGGCGGCTGTAAAGCGGTCGCCAGTGATATAGGGGTGGCGCGCAACCGCTTTCTCCAGCGTGTTCACCACCGTATCGTAACTGCCGTAGCCGACCATCCCCTGCTTGTCTGCCGGGATTTCGAAGCCAAGCGCATGATTGGACAGGGCGGCTTCCACGGGGCCGGATACAAAGAAAAGCCAGCGGAAGAAATCCGCGCGCTCATCGGGGTGCGGCGCCAAGCCGGCCTCGGGAAATGTCGTTGCCAGATAGGCGCAGATCGCCGCCACTTCCGTCACCACGGCATCGCCATGGCGGAGCGCCGGAACTTTTCCCATCGGATTGATCGTGCAGTAGTCCGGCCCCTTCATCGGCGGGCCGAAATCCAGAATTTCCACATCATAGGGTTTGCCGATCTCTTCCAGCATCCAGCGCGCAATGCGTCCGCGCGACATCGGGTTGGTGTAGAGCTTCAACTCAGCCATTTCATCCTCCCTGTAAGAGAGGGCAGGATGCGCTTTTTCCCTTGAAAAGGAAACGAAAAAACCCGGCAGCAGCGCTGCCGGGCTTTCCGTATCGACGGTGAGGCCGAATATTGATCAGGCGGCCATGGCCTTCTGAAGATTCTCGTCGATCTTGTCGAGGAAGCCGGTGGTCGAGAGCCAAGGCTGATCCGGGCCGATGAGGAGCGCCAGATCCTTGGTCATGAAGCCGCTTTCGACGGTATCCACGCAGACCTTTTCCAGCGTTTCGGCGAACTTCTTCAGATCGGCATTGTTGTCGAGCTTGGCGCGATGCGCCAGACCGCGGGTCCATGCGAAGATCGAAGCGATCGAGTTGGTCGAGGTTTCCTCGCCCTTCTGATGCTGGCGGTAGTGACGGGTCACGGTGCCGTGAGCGGCTTCCGCTTCCACCGTCTTGCCATCCGGCGTCATCAGAACGGAGGTCATCAGGCCGAGCGAGCCAAAACCCTGCGCCACGATGTCCGACTGCACGTCGCCATCGTAGTTCTTGCAGGCCCAGACATAGCCGCCCGACCACTTGAGCGCCGAAGCGACCATGTCGTCGATGAGGCGGTGTTCGTACCAGATCTTCTTTTCTTCGAATTTCGACTTGAATTCCGCGTCGAAGACTTCCTGGAAGATATCCTTGAAGCGGCCGTCATAGGCCTTGAGGATGGTGTTCTTCGTGGAGAGATAGACCGGATAGCCGCGCTGCAGGCCATAGTTGAACGAAGCGCGGGCGAATTCGCGGATCGAT
Organism: Brucella anthropi; assembly: GCF_046630315.1. GTDB lineage: Bacteria > Pseudomonadota > Alphaproteobacteria > Rhizobiales > Rhizobiaceae > Brucella > Brucella anthropi_A. The sequence goes on from NZ_LQBD01000006.1 coordinate 107,644, forward strand.
TCGTCAAGGTTGTACATGGCAAGAGCCACGCCAGCCGAAGGCGCCTGATAGACTTCGTGTTCGATGGTCTGGCCATCTTCACCGACGAACTTGATCGTCAGCGTGCCCTTGCCGGGGAACTTGAAATCGGTCGCGCGGTACTGGTCGCCGAAAGCGTGGCGGCCGACGATGATCGGCTGGGTCCAGCCCGGCACGAGGCGCGGAACATTCTTGCAGATGATCGGTTCGCGGAAGATCACGCCGCCCAGAATGTTGCGGATGGTGCCGTTTGGCGACTTCCACATTTTCTTGAGCTTGAATTCTTCAACGCGCGCTTCGTCGGGCGTGATGGTTGCGCACTTCACGCCGACGCCATGTTCCTTGATGGCATTGGCTGCATCGATCGTGACCTGGTCGTTGGTCGCATCGCGATTTTCAACCGACAGATCATAATATTTCAGATCGATGTCGAGGTAAGGATGGATAAGCTTGTCCTTGATGAACTGCCAGATAATGCGGGTCATCTCGTCGCCGTCGAGTTCGACGACCGGGTTCGCAACCTTGATTTTTGCCATGGATGAAGCCTCTTTTTCAATGCGTCGCGCCCGTATAGCACTCACGACGGATAAGGCAAAGCGTAAGAGGCTTATTCTTTGGCCTATAAACTGTTTGGACGGTCAAAATTTCGGGATAGATTTGCCGATAGCGCAAAACGGCTTATGAATGGAGCGGATCATGCCGCACGGTGTGCCGACGGGTCGCCTTTGCGCGATTTTTCCCATGCGGATTGCCGCTCGCGATAGTTCATCTTCTCGCTCGCCAGAATGGCATCGGCATCCAGCGTGGAGATGGCAGCCGACCTGTTGGCGGGAACCAGTCCGTCCAGTTGCAGCGAAAGATAGCGCCCGCAGCAGACCCGCAGGAATGATGCGAAATTATCGAGGTCATGCCCTTCGTTGCGGGATTCATCGTAAAGCTTGCCGATCAGGCGGGTGGCGGTGAGGCCGTCGCGCGCCGCAATATCCTCCAGCGTCCACCAGAAGAAATTTTCCAGCCGCACGCTTGTCACCGCACCGTCGATGCGCAGCGACCGTGTCACGCTCAGCCAGAGTTCGGGATCGGCGCCGATGAACAGCCTGCACATGATTTCCCTCCGGAACGTTCCCCATTTGATTACTGTCGCGCAGTTTCGCCCTGCCTGCAACCCGGCCGGAAAACAGGCAGGGCGCTGCGATCAGCCATGCGTGATCCTGGTGCCCAGAACCGCAAGAAACTGCGACAGCCATGCGGGATGGGCCGGCCATGCGGGCGCGGTGACGAGATTGCCATCCGTGACGGCCTTGTCGATCGGGATATCGGCATATTTGCCACCGGCAAGTTCAACTTCCGGGCGGCATGCGGGATAGGCCGAGCAGGTGCGGCCCTCCAGAACGCGCGCCGCGGCCAGCAATTGCGCGCCATGGCAGACGGCGGCGACGGGCTTGTTCGCCTCGAAGAAGTGCTTCACCACCGCGATCACCTTCGCATCAAGGCGCAGATATTCGGGCGCGCGACCGCCCGGAATGACAAGCGCGTCATAGCTTTCCGGTTTCACCTCGGCGAAGGTCGCATTGAGAGCGAAGTTATGGCCCGGCTTTTCCGTATAGGTCTGATGGCCTTCAAAGTCGTGAATGGCTGTCGCGATATGGTCGCCGGCCTTCTTGCCGGGGCAGACGGCGTGCACCGTATGACCGACGGTCAAAAGCGTCTGGAACGGGACCATGGTTTCATAATCCTCGCCAAAATCGCCGCAAAGCATGAGTATCTTTTTACCGGACATGGTTTCCTCCCTTGAACGTATCTGGTGGGAGCAGTCTGGCACGAACCGGCGGCATTGAGGTGTTATCGGGCTACTACACAGGCTTTTCCTCAAAAGCTGTAAGGGGAATCTTTGCGATTGCGCGTCAATTATGTAAGGAAACGCCACGATTTTTAATGAGTGCGGATGATATCATGGCAGGAACAGACAAACAGCGCCCCATACTCGCGGAAGGACCGGCAATCGTTCTGGTCGAGCCGCAATTGCCGGAGAATATCGGCATGGTGGCGCGCGCCATGGCGAATTTCGGTCTGGCGGAACTGCGCCTCGTCAATCCGCGCGAGGAGTTTCCAAGCGAAAAGGCGAGGGCGGCAGCCAGCAAGGCCGATCATGTGATCGACAATGCAGTGGTTTATGACGACCTGCCTTCCGCCATCGCCGATCTCAATTTCGTCTATGCGACGACCGCGCGTGAACGTGACGGTTTCAAGCAGGTTCGCAGTGCCGTGGAAGCGGGCCATGAGCTGCGCCGTCGTTTCAGGACCGGGGAGAAGACCGGCATCCTGTTTGGCCGCGAGCGGTTCGGTCTCAGCAATGAGGAAGTCGGCCTTGCGGATGAACTGGTGACGTTTCCGGTCAATCCGGCCTTCGCATCGCTCAATATCGCGCAGGCCGTTCTGCTCATGTCCTATGAATGGATGAAATCGGGCCTTGGAACGGAAACGGAGACGGTATTCCGCGGGCCGGAGCTCGAAATGGCGCCGAAGCAGGAATTGCAGGGGCTTTTCAATCATCTTGAAGAAGCGCTTGATGTCAGGGGTTATTTCCGCCCCGAAGCCCGCAAGGAAATCATGGTCAATAATCTGCGCGCCGTGCTGACGCGGGCGGGGTTTGCATCGGCGGAGTTGAAGCTGCTGCGCGGCGTCATCACGTCGCTTGATGTCTTCACGCCGAAGAAGCCGCGCGGCTCCGGCGCACCGGAAGGGCGCGCGCGCAAGCCCGCCGGGGACATTCCGGAAACAAAGGACAAGGACGAATGAAAAACGCACCGGCTGCGAGCGTTTCCGCAATCCCTTCTTCCGCCGATCCTGAAAGACCCGTTCTGGTTTTCGACAGCGGCATCGGGGGCTTAACGGTTTTGCGCGAAGCGCGGGTGCTGATGCCGGATCGCCGTTTCGTCTACGTTGCCGACGATGCGGGATTTCCCTATGGCGGGTGGGAAGAAGAGGCGTTGCGGGCGCGAATCGTCGAACTGTTCGGCAGGCTCATTGCCGCCTATGATCCTGAAATCGCGGTCATTGCCTGCAATACGGCCTCCACTCTGGTGCTGGACGATCTGCGCCGCGCCTATCCCTCGGTGCCATTTGTCGGCACTGTGCCCGCAATCAAGCCTGCCGCCGAAAGAACATTGTCGGGCCTCGTTTCCGTATTGGCGACCCCCGGCACGGTCAGGCGCGCCTATACGCGCGATCTCATCCAGTCTTTTGCCTCCCGGTGCCATGTTCGTCTCGTCGGCGCCGATCAGCTTGCGGCGGTTGCGGAAGCCCATATTCGCGGCGAGATGATCGATGAGGCGCTGGTGGTCGAACAGATTGCGCCCTGTTTCATCGAGCAGGATGGCAGCCGTACCGACATTGTGGTTCTGGCTTGCACACATTATCCATTTCTCGCCAATGTGTTTCGCCGTCTGGCGCCCTGGCCGGTCGACTGGCTCGACCCGGCGGAGGCGATTGCCCGGCGCACCGTTTCCCTTTTGAAACCGCGTCGAACCGATGAAGAACTGCATCACCATGACGATCTGGCGGTCGTGACATCCCGGAAGCCGGACTATGCCATTCGTCGGCTCATGCAGGGTTTTGGCCTGCATTTTGCCTGAGCCTTCGGGCCAGGCTGTTCTTATTTTCGAGAGATATGCTTCGATTTCCGAGCGCTGTTGCGGGAAGGCTGGCTTTTCATTCCGGTTTTTCGGGCGGGGTGGTTGCGTCTTGCGCTTCGAGATGCTTCAAAATCACCTTCAGCTTGTCGAGGGGCAGGTGTTCCGCGCCGATGGTTTCGCTCTTGCTCGTCGAGACGATGCTCAGAATTTCATCGAGCTTTGCCTGCGTGGCGCTGGCTTCGCGGTTCTGTGCGTTCTGGATCAGAAACACCATCAGAAAGGTGATGATGGTGGTCGATGTATTGATGACCAGTTGCCATGTGTCCGAAAAGTCGAAGACCGGCCCGCTGATGCCCCACAGGATGATGAACAAGGCCGCCAGTACGAATGCCAGATAATGGCCGGCAAGTTCGGCAGCTTTTTCGCTGAGCTTTGTAAAGAACGATGACATCGCAACCTCCAAACGACAGGCTTGAAACGTCCGATGGCGGCGCGGGGTTCCCTCATTGCATTTAAATGCGGAACTTTCAGGCGTCCGCGGCCGTTTGTCTGGCATGGAAACCGCGGAGGTGAAGCGATGGAGATTGTCGAGACCCGCATCAGTTCGGTGGGGGGCTTCAAACTATATATGGTGGAGTTCGTCACCGAGGGCGAGGAGAAGGTCACTGTCAAGGTGGAGAACGAGACGGAAGCGGAGCTGGCGCGCGATGAAGTCATACGCCGCGCCGCGATCAAGCTTGGCGATGCGCTGGGCGTGGCTTGCGCGGAATGCGGCATCGAGCCCAAAAGCCTGCTGACGCGCCCAAGTGCGCGCCGGGCGGGCGACCGGGCAGAGCTGGAGCGTCAATTGGAAGAAGGGCTGGAAGATACGTTTCCGGCGAGCGACCCTGTTTCCGTCACCAGTTCCACAATTGCCGGTTTTGCCGGGCCGAAAAACTGAACGATGGTTGCAAACAGGAAGCCGGGCAGTTCGCCCGGCTTCTGAACCTGTTCATAAAGTGAATCCTGAACCCAATATATCTATTTGATATTGTTCAAAGATTGCGGCGTTTGCCTTCCATCAGGTCGAGCACGGCGCGGGCGCAATCGAGCACATTCGTGCCGGGGCCGAACACTGCCGCGATGCCGTGGTCATACAGGTACTGGTAATCCTGACGCGGCACCACGCCGCCGCAGACCACGATGATGTTTTCCGCGCCCTTCCTGCGCAGCGTTTCCACAAGCTGGGGCAGGAGCGTCTTGTGACCGGCCGCAAGCGATGACACGCCGAGAACATGCACCTTGGCCTTGATGGCCATATCGGCGGCTTCGTCCGGCGTCTGGAACAAGGGCCCTGCCAGCACTTCGAAGCCGATATCGCCGAAAGCCGAAGCGATGATCTTCGCGCCCCGGTCATGCCCATCCTGGCCAAGCTTCGCGACCATCACTTTCGGCTTTTCACCGGCCTGTTTCGCAAAGTCACCGAGGCGGTCAACAAGGGTCTGGTATTCCGGCTCGTCCTTATAGGCCGCGCCGTAGACCTTGTTTACGACCTTCGGCACAGCGGCATGATCGCCGAAGGCGCGGCGCATGGCATCGGAAATTTCGCCCACCGTGGCGCGTGCGCGCGAGGCTTCCACCGCTGCGGCCAGAAGATTGCCTTCGCCGGTACGGGCGACCTTTTCCAGTTCGGCGAGCGCGGCTTCGACCTTTTGTTTGTTGCGGATTTCCTTGATGCGGTTGAGACGCGCAATCTGCGACTGGCGGACAGCCGAATTATCGATTTCGAGAATGTCGATTTCGTCTTCCTGTTCGAGCCGGAACTTGTTGACGCCGACGATCACTTCCTCGCCCTTGTCGATTGCCGCCTGCCGCTTGGTGGCGGCTTCTTCGATCAGGCGCTTCGGCAGGCCGCTTTCGACGGCCTTGGTCATGCCGCCGAGCTTTTCGACTTCCTCGATCAGCGCCCATGCCTTTTGGGCCAGTTCGTTGGTCAGGCTTTCGATGTAATAGGAGCCCGCCAGCGGATCGACCACTTTGGTCACGCCGGTTTCGTTTTGCAGGATGAGCTGCGTGTTGCGGGCAATGCGTGCGGAAAATTCCGTAGGCAGGGCAATGGCTTCGTCGAAAGAGTTGGTGTGAAGCGATTGCGTGCCGCCCAGCGCCGCCGACATGGCCTCGAAGGCCGTGCGGACGATATTGTTGTACGGGTCCTGTTCCTGCAGGGAGACGCCGGATGTCTGGCAATGGGTGCGCAGCATCAGCGAGCCCGGCTTCTTCGGATCGAATTCCTGCATGATGCGCGACCAGAGCAGGCGCGCCGCGCGCAGCTTGGCGATTTCCATGAAGAAATTCATGCCGATGGCGAAGAAGAACGACAGGCGCCCCGCAAATTCATCGACATTGAGGCCCTTGTTGAGCGCGGCGCGCACATATTCGCGCCCGTCCGCGAGCGTGAAGGCCAGTTCCTGCACCAGCGTCGCGCCCGCCTCCTGCATGTGATAGCCGGAGATGGAAATGGAGTTGAACTTCGGCATTTCCTGCGCCGTATAGGCGATGATGTCCGCAATGATCCGCATGGAGGGTTCCGGCGGGTAGATATAGGTGTTGCGGACCATGAACTCCTTGAGAATGTCGTTCTGGATGGTGCCGGAAAGCTGCGCGCGGGGCACGCCCTGTTCCTCGCCCGCCACGATGAAATTGGCAAGGATCGGGATAACCGCGCCGTTCATGGTCATGGAGACGGAGATCTTTTCCAGCGGAATGCCGTCGAAAAGGATTTTCATGTCCTCGACGGAATCGATCGCCACGCCCGCCTTGCCGACATCGCCTTCCACGCGCGGATGATCGCTGTCATAGCCGCGATGGGTGGCAAGGTCGAAGGCGACCGAAACGCCCTGCTGGCCGGCGGCGAGCGCCTTGCGGTAGAAGGCGTTCGATTCTTCCGCCGTGGAAAAGCCCGCATATTGCCGGATGGTCCATGGACGGCCCGCATACATGGTGGCGCGCGGCCCGCGCAGGAACGGCTCGAAGCCGGGCAGGGTGCCCAGATGGCCGATGCCTTCCAGATCGTCTTCAGTATAAAGCGGCTTGACGTCGATGCCTTCCGGCGTGTGCCAGACCAGGCTGTCGGCAGGCCGCTTCAGTTCCTTTTCGGCCAACGTTTCCCAATCAACGCGGGTTTTCTTCGTCATTGGCTCATCTCCATCCCATAAACGCGCAGCTTGAACCGGCGCAATGCACCGCCTTCAGGGGTTACTCAAATTCCATTATCAGTTCGTCAACGGCCAGGCTGGAGCCCGCTTCGGCGGCGATGCGCCTGACGGTAGCACGGCGCTCGGCGCGCAGCACGTTTTCCATCTTCATGGCTTCCACGGTAGCGAGCGGCTGGCCTGCTTCCACCGTCTCGCCATCCTTCACGAGAATGGAGGTGATGACGCCGGGCATCGGGCAGAGCAGCATCTTCGACGTGTCCGGCAGCAGCTTCACCGGCATGAGCTTGGCAAGTTCCGCCACGCGCGGTTTGCGCACGTGGGCCACCACGTCCATGCCGCGCCAGCGCAGACGCCAGCCGGTGCCGGACCGCGAAACCTTGACCGCAATCGGCTTGCCCGCGACGGTGAACGAGCCGAGCTGGCTGCCCGGATGCCAGTCGCTGGCGATGGGCAGGCTGCCGCCGTCGGTGAAGTTGATCGTCGTGCCGCCTTCGCCCTCAGCGATGCGCACCGGCAGGGAATAGCCGTCGAGCGTCACCACCCAGTCATTGGCGATGGAATGTTCCTGCGGCGAAAGCCTGCCGGAAATCTGCGTGTCGCGGCGCTGCGCCACGAGATTGATCTCAGCCGCCACGGCTGTCAGCGTGCGCGCGTCATCTTCCGAGCATTTCACACCCGAAAAGCCGTCCGGATATTCCTCGGCGATGAAGGCCGTGGTGAGCGCGCCTTCGCGGAAGCGGGGATGGTCCATCACGGCGGAGAGGAAGGGCAGGTTGTGGCCGATGCCTTCCACCTCGAACGCGTCGAGCGCGTGGCCCATGGCGTCGATGGCGCTGATGCGGTCCGGCCCCCATGTGCAAAGCTTTGCGATCATCGGGTCGTAATACATTGAAATCTCGCCGCCCTCGAACACGCCGGTATCGTTGCGGATCACGGTGCCGTCCGGGTTGCGGCCTTCGACCGGCGGGCGATAGCGCGTCAGCCTGCCGATGGAGGGCAGGAAGTTGCGATAAGGGTCCTCCGCATAGAGGCGGCTTTCGATGGCCCAGCCGTTCAGTTTCACATCGGCCTGAGCGAAACGCAGCTTTTCGCCGGATGCGACGCGGATCATTTCTTCCACGAGATCAATGCCGGTGATGAGCTCCGTCACCGGATGCTCCACCTGTAAACGCGTATTCATTTCAAGGAAATAGAAGTTGCGATTACCATCGACGATGAATTCCACCGTACCGGCGGAATAGTAGCCGACCGCCTTGGCAAGAGCCACGGCCTGCTCGCCCATGGCCTTGCGCGTCGCTTCATCGAGGAAGGGTGACGGCGCTTCCTCGATGACCTTCTGGTTGCGGCGCTGGATGGAGCATTCGCGCTCGCCCAGATAGACGACATTGCCATGGCTGTCGCCCAGAACCTGAATTTCGATATGGCGCGGCTGGGTGACGAATTTTTCGATGAAGATGCGGTCGTCGCCGAAGGAGGACTTTGCCTCATTGCGCGAGAGCTGGAAGCCCTCGCGGGCCTCGTCGTCGTTCCACGCGATGCGCATGCCCTTGCCGCCGCCGCCGGCGGAAGCCTTGATCATCACCGGATAGCCGATGCTGCCCGCGATCCTGACCGCCTCGTCGGCATCCTCGATCAAGCCCATATGGCCGGGCACGGTGGAAACACCGGCTTCGGCTGCAAGCTTCTTGGAGGTAATCTTGTCGCCCATCGCGTCGATGGCGTTCACCGGCGGACCGATGAAGGTGACATTGGCGGCCTTCAGGGCTTCGGCAAAGCGCGGATTTTCCGACAGGAAGCCATAGCCCGGATGAACGGCATCCGCGCCGGTCTGGCTGATGGCGGCCAGAATCTTGTCGATGACGATATAGGACTGGTTGGACGGGGCAGGGCCGATATGCACGGCCTCGTCGGCCATCTTGACATGCAGCGCATTGCGGTCGGCGTCGGAATAGACCGCCACCGTGGCAATGCCCATTTTCCGGGCCGACTTGATGACCCGGCACGCGATTTCGCCGCGATTGGCAATCAGGATTTTCTTGATCATGTGCGTTTACTCAGATGAACCGGATCATTGCCATGGCATGATCCCGAAAAGGGGCCGGTTTCGGATAAGACCATGCGAGATTAAAGCGGGATGGTGTCGTGCTTCTTCCATGGCGCGCTCTGCTGCTTGTTGCGCAGGCTTGCAAAAGCCCGGGCAATGCGGCGGCGCGAGGAATGCGGCATGATGACCTCATCGATGAATCCGCGCTCGGCGGCGACGAACGGATTGGCGAAGCGCTCCTCATATTCCTTCGTGCGGGCGGCGATCTTTTCCGGGTCGCCAAGTTCCGAACGATAGAGAATTTCCGTTGCGCCCTTGGCGCCCATCACCGCGATTTCCGCTGTCGGCCAGGCATAATTGATGTCGGCGCCGATATGTTTCGAGGCCATCACGTCATAGGCGCCGCCATAAGCCTTGCGCGTGATGAGCGTGACCATGGGAACCGTTGCCTGGGCATAGGCGAAGAGAAGCTTGGCGCCGTGCTTGATGACGCCGCCATATTCCTGCGCCGTGCCGGGCAGGAAGCCCGGAACGTCCACGAGGGTCAGGATCGGTATATTGAAGGCATCGCAGAAGCGCACGAAGCGCGCCGCCTTGCGCGAGGCATCGATGTCGAGGCAGCCTGCCAGAACCATCGGCTGGTTGGCGACCACGCCGATTGTCTGGCCATCCATGCGGATGAAGCCGGTGATGATGTTTTTCGCGAAGGCTTCCTGAATCTCGAAGAAATCGCCTTCGTCGGCGAGCGCGAGAATCAGTTCCTTCATGTCGTAGGGCTTGGTGGCGCTGTCCGGCACGAGTGTGTCGAGGCGCATTTCAAGACGCGCCGGATCATCGAAGACCGGGCGAACAGGCGGCTTCTCGCGATTGTTGAGCGGCAGGAAGTCGAACAGGATGCGCACCTGTTCCAGTGCTTCGATGTCGTTCTCATAGGCGCCGTCGGCCACCGAGGATTTTTTGGTGTGGGTGGATGCGCCGCCCAGTTCCTCGGCCGTCACGATTTCATTGGTGACGGTTTTGACCACGTCGGGGCCTGTCACGAACATGTAGGATGAATCGCGTACCATGAAGATGAAGTCGGTCATGGCCGGGGAATAGACCGCGCCGCCGGCGCAAGGCCCCATGATGACGGAAATCTGCGGCACGACACCCGAAGCATCCACATTGCGTTTGAAAACATCGGCATAGCCCGCAAGCGAGGCAACACCTTCCTGAATGCGCGCGCCGCCGGAATCGTTGAGGCCGATGACCGGCGCGCCGTTCTTCACGGCCATGTCCATGATCTTGCAGATTTTCTGCGCATGGGTTTCCGAAAGCGAGCCGCCCAGAACCGTGAAGTCCTGGCTGAACACATAGACCTGACGGCCATTGATCGTGCCCCAGCCCGTCACCACGCCGTCGCCCGCGACCTTCTGCTGCGCCATGCCGAAATCGGTGCAGCGATGCGTGACATACATGTCGAACTCCTCGAACGATCCTTCGTCGAGAAGCACTTCGATCCTTTCGCGCGCGGTGAGCTTGCCCTTGCCGTGCTGGGCATCGATACGGCGCTGTCCGCCGCCAAGGCGAGCCTCGGCGCGACGTGCTTCGAGTTGTTCAAGAAGTTCCTGCATTCTGTGACCTTCGGAAACCAGGGTAGGAAATGGAAAAACATAGTCTTTTCCCGTCCCTTACTTAAAATCGCGAAGGGCTGCGGAAAAGCTTGAAAAGGTGCTATTGTGTAAGATATAAATTTGCAAATAGCGAAATGCGAATTTGCAAATGGCACCTCGAAAACTCTATATCGGCCGGAAAATCCGCGAAATCCGCGAACAGCACCGCGCCACACAATCCGGTTTTGCCGAGCGGCTGGGGATTTCCACCAGCTATCTCAACCAGATCGAGAACAATCAGCGGCCTGTTTCCGCCGCCGTCCTGCTTGCGCTGGCGGAAAACTACCAGATCGATATCGGCGCGATTTCTCTTGGCGACGATGACCGGCTGCTTTCGGCGGTTTCGGAAGCCCTGGCCGATCCGGTGTTCGACAATTACAAGCCGAGCCTGCAGGAAATGAAACTGATTACGCAGAATGCGCCGGGGCTCGCCCATGCCCTGATCGCCTGCCATCAGGCCTACCGGCGCAACAGCGAGCAGCTTGCAAGCCTCGATAACCAGTTGGGCCGCGCCCCATCCACGGCGGAGCCCGCGCCTTACGAGGAAGTGCGCGATTTTTTCCATTTTATCGACAATTATGTCCACGAGCTTGATATTGCAGCCGAAAAACTGGCCGCTGATCTGGATATTCCGGGCCGGGACATCGGTGTGGCGCTGCCGCAATATATGGAGGACCGCCATCGCGTGCGCATCGCCCGCGCAGGCGCGGATGAAGCCGTTTTGCGCCGTTTCGATGCGCAGGCGCGTGTCCTTTATCTCAATCCCTATTCGCCTGCCTCCACGCGCAATTTCCAGATCGCCTTCCAGATCGCCGAACTGGAAATGGAAGAGCTTGTGGCCGCGATTGCCACGCGCGCGGATTTCCGCTCCGCCGAGGCGGTGGAGATTTGCAAGATCGGCCTGCGAAACTATTTCGCTGGTGCGCTGGTGCTTCCCTACCAGACTTTCCTCGCGGCCGCGAAGGAGCTGCGCCATGATTTGGAACTGCTCGCCTCGCGTTTCGGCGCAAGCCTGGAGCAGGTGGCGCATCGCCTCAGCACCTTGCAGCGTTCCGGCCTGCGCGGCATTCCGGTCTTCTTCGCACGGGTGGACAGGGCCGGGAACATCACCAAACGCCACAGCGCGGCCAAGCTGCAATTTGCCCGTTACGGTGCGGCCTGTCCCTTGTGGAACGTGCATCAGGCCTTCGAGACGCCGGGGCGGATCATCCGTCAGCTGGCCGAAACGCCCGATGGGGCGCGCTATCTCTGTATCGCGACGGAACTCACGAAAAGCGAGGGCGGCTTCAATGCGCCGCAGCGGCGCTATGCGATCGCGCTTGGTTGTGAAATCGCCTATGCTCAGGATTTCGTTTATGCGGACGGGCTGGATATCACCATGCGGTCCGCCTTCGATCCAATCGGCGTTTCCTGCCGCATCTGCGAGCGCGCCGAATGCGTGCAGCGCGCCGTTCCGCCGCTAAAAAGCAGGCTGGCGGTCGATCACGACCGCCGGGGCATTCTGCCTTATCGGCTGCTCTGAAGATCAGAAGCCTGCATGTTCCTTGAGGAATTCGGCTTCCTCATGGGTCGTGTCGCGTCCCAGCACCTTGTTGCGATGGGGAAAACGCCCAAAACGCTCGATAATGTCATGGTGCTGGCGCGCGAAACCGAGCGAAAATTCATCGCCGAGCTTCTCATAAAGGTCAACGCAACGCTTCTGGTCGCTCAATTGCTCGCTGTGCATGAAGGGCAGATAGAAGAACTGCCGCTGATCCGGGGATAATTGCCGGTCGAAATCATGGTCGAGCGCTTGCGCTGCCACATCGCGCGCCAGCCCGTCGCTCTCAAAAGAACGGGGAGAGCCGCGGAACATATTGCGCGGAAACTGGTCGAACAGGATGGTGAGCGCAAGCGCGCTTTCCGGCTGCTGTTTCCACTGCTCCAGCTTGTCGGCGCGGGCATCCTCATAGGCCGCCATGAAGTTTTGACGAATTTCAGCGTCGATCTCGTCGCTTTTGCTGAACCAGTTTTCCCGCATTTTCGGCGAAAACCAGAAATCGAGGACGTCCTTCGGTTCGATAGCCATGGGTGGCCTCCTTTCCGGTTTTACTGTGCCTGCTTGTTCGTGTCTTCCGGCGGGCAGGGCGGTTCCCCCTTGAAATTGCGCGACATGCAGGCGAACCGATCAAAGCTTTTGCCTGTGTCCATGGCGGCCTTGCCGGCTCCCCCGCATCCGGCAAGAACAGCCAGAAAAATGAGAATAGCGACGTTTTTCATGGGGGTCCTTTCAGGCGCCATGTCGTATCATTTTATAATAGGTGCCGCGATCTCCGGCGGCAACCGCCACCCCTCGGCGGATTAGCCCCGTCCACGATAGTTTGGCACAGCCTGTTCGGGTATCCAGACATTTTGCGGGGGCGTTCCCGTCTGGAAGAAAACATCGATCGGAATGCCGCCGCGCGGATACCAGTAGCCGCCGATCCTGAGCCATTCAGGCTCAAGCAGCTCCACCAGCCGCTTGCCGATGGTCACTGTGCAATCTTCATGGAACGCGCCATGATTGCGGAAGGAAAACAGGAACAGTTTCAAGGATTTGCTTTCCACGAGCCATTGGCCGGGAACATAGTCGATCACCAGATGCGCGAAATCGGGCTGGCCGGTCATCGGGCAGAGCGAGGTAAATTCCGGCGCGGTGAAGCGAATGCAGTAAGGCGTTCCGGCCTGCGGATTTGCGACCCTTTCGAGGACGGCGTCTTCCGGATTTTGCGGTATGGAAGCGTTTGAGCCGAGCTGTTTCAGATCGGAATATATCGTCTTTCCAGACATTTGCGTGCCTTTGTTTCAAGCCACGTCGCAGGCGTGCCGCGCAGAGCGCATGTCCTTGTTTTGACCGGGTAGGCTGCGACCGGTGGCGGATTGCCAATATTGGTGGAGCTAGCAGACCACGGCTTGCGCGTAAAGAGCGCAGACAAAAGCCCGCGCATCGAGCGCGGGCTTGAACATCAATCTGTTCCTGCTGTTCAGCGACGGTCGGAAATGGCGCATCCGATGGCAACGCCAATGAGAATGCCGATAATCCCGGCCGTTCCGAAAAGCGTCGTGGCCGTGCCCGGATTTTCGCGAACCGTTTCGGCAACCACCTGACCACGCTCACGCACGGTTTGCGCGGCATGGCGCAGACGGCCGGAAGCGTCATCCATGGCGTCTTCCGCGCGTTCCCGCAGCTCACCGGAATGTGACGCAAGCGATCTTGAAAGACGTTTCAGTTCGCTGCGCATATCGGCGATCTGCTTTTCGAGCGCCTGCTGGATGTCGTTCGTGATCTTTTCGTCGGCCATTTGAAGTCTCCGTTGAATTGATGACGATAAAACGAGCGAAATCGCGTTCGGTTCCATGCTGCGACAATGCGGTTAACAAATATGGTAAACCGCTCGTAAACCATTTCAATTTACTCTTTTCGAATACAAGAACGATCTGGAGCGGGGCCAGAATGTATATCGAAAAAGATGCACCTGTTGGTGGTTGCGAGCCGGTGGCCGCGCGCATTGTCCGTGCCGCCCGGCTGGCTCGTCGCTGTATCGACCAGCTTCAGCCGGATCAGGTCCGCACCCAGGCGGAAGCCGCCTTGACGCTTCTGCTTGACGATCCTTCCCCGAAAGTCCGCATGGCAATGGCCGATGTGCTTTCGACCAGCGTGCATTCGCCCGTCCATATTGTGACGGCGCTGGCCGCCGACCAGCCGGAAGTGGCAGGCTATATCCTTGCGCGCTCGACGCTTCTCAGCGATGCGGAACTGATCGATCGTGTGGCCTATAGCGTGCCGTCGATGCAGGTCCTGATTGCAGCGCGCCCCCATGTTTCGTTCGCGCTTGCCGCTGCAATCGCGGAGGTTGGAAGTAACGACGCGGTTGCTGAAATGCTCTTCAACAGTTGCGCGCGCATCGCGCGGGTCTCCTTCCGGCGGATCAGCGAACGTTGCGGGCATGATGCGCGTGTGCGGGAAGCCCTGTTGTCCCACCCGCATCTTCCGGCGGAATGCCGTCATCTTCTGGCAGTGAAGGTCGGGGAGGTTCTGCAATCTCATCCGCTGGTGAAGCTGCTTCTCGGCGAGCGCCGTGCCTGCAAGGTCGTGGGCGATGCGACGGCCCGCGCATCCATGAAGCTGGCGGAAAACTGTTCACAGGAAGAATTGCCGGCGCTGGTCGAGCATTTGCGTCTTCGCGGGGAAATAACGACCGGTTTTGTCATTCGCGCCATTGCCGGTGGCCGTGTGGATTTCTTTGCCGGTCTTTTGGCCGCGCTTTCCGATCTCGACGATGGGCGCATCTGCGCCATCATTTCCGGCGGACGCCCGGTAGCGCTTGCGGCATTGCTGCGCTCAGCCGGATTGAGCGATGCCACGCATGCGCCCCTGATTGTCGCCATCGAAGCCTGGCGGGCGGTGGCGACCGGCCGCAAGCGGATGAGTGCTGCAGAAATATCGGCCCTGATGTGCGATGCTGCCGGAAGCAGCCGATTTGCCGCCGCCAATGACGATCTGGCCGCATTGCTGCGCTCGATCCATCTGGAGTTCATGCGCGAAACGGCGCGCGACAGGTTGCAGGCTATTCCTGCTGCCTGAACGGGCGGATGAGGCTGAGACCATAGCCGACCGCGATGCCGGCTGCGGCTCCGGCCGCCTTGAAAACAAAGTCGATGAACTCGCCATGCCTTCCGGGCGCAAGACGCTGCATCAGCTCGAAAAGTGCCGCACAGCCCACCGTCAGCAGAAGCACGCCCATCCAGTGGCGGGGATAGGCGAGGGCGAAGAGGGCTCCGACCAGAAAGAAAGCAACAAAGCGTTCCAGATCAGCCGGTTCACCCGTTATGGGGCGGAATTTTATCGGGCTGACCGTAACCGCCAGGATGGCCAGCAATATCGTCCAGGCGCCAATGCGCAAAAATCGCTTCATGAAGAGCGCCTTTATTCGTCCGTGTTGTCGCCCGGTGGCGCGTCTTGCTTGGGATCGCCGCAGCGCTGGTACATCCGGTCGGTTATCGATGTTTTCAGTTCATTGCCGAATGGCAACTCATAATGGGAAATGACATCGACGCCCATACACCATTTCACATCGTGCGGCGACAGGCCATAATTGGTTTCCAGAAAGCCAAGCGCATAATTCATGCCTTCGTCGCATTGGTCCGTCTGGCAGAAATTGCCGTCCCGGGCGAGCTGGCGAATCGAAGCTTCACCGATCTTGACCACGACAGGCTCGATGGCGAAAGGCGCAGCACCGATAACTGCGATAATTCCCAGTCCGATCAAAGTAAATTTTATGGAGCGCCGCATGAATCGCCGTCTGTCACTGATTTTCGGAAGTTCATAACGCATGAGCGGCAACAGAATGGCAAGTTGAAATCCACTGGAAACAAAAGCGCCTTCTGTTGGGATGAAGCCGTTAAAACCGCTCTATCCATTTGTTTTCATGTATATCTTTATGCCGAAACCGGTTCCCGCCTGCGAGACATATGTTCTACAGGAAGCACAGGCTTTCCCGATGTGGCGGCCCGGCTGGCCACTTTCATCCGTCAGACTGCAAAAAGCCGCGATTTGCGTTGATTTTAGCCCTTATTATAGCCCGGTATATTTTAGTTTGTATCGGTTTAATGTTGACTTTTACGTAAAGGCAGTAGCACAACATTCATCCGCTTGACAGACGGCAGGAATATTGCGGTGCGTGAATATTATACGATTACAGAACTGACGCGGGAATTTGGCATCTCGACCAGAACCTTGCGTTTCTACGAAGATGAGGGGCTGATTGCTCCCGTCAGACGAGGCCGCACGCGGCTTTTTCGTCCCTCCGACCGTCATCTTCTGAAACAGATCCTGCGCGGCAAGCGGCTCGGTTTTTCCATCGCGGAAATCCACGAGATCATCCAGATGTATCGCGAGCCGCCCGGCGAAACCGGGCAGCTGAAGCTGCTCATGAAGCGGGTCGAAGAAAAACGCGCCGATCTGCGTCAGAAGCGGCGCGATATTGATGAAACGCTGGGCGAACTCGACCAGATCGAGGAATCCTGCATCGAGCGTCTTGCCGAGCTTGGCGTCAACACCTGATGCTATTCGGCATCGGGCACGGGCGAGCACATTTGTGCGATATCCTGCACCGTGCTGTTGTTTTCCTGATTGATCTTGCCGCTGAAAACATCATCGAACAGTTTGGCCTTGTCCAGTTCGGTGACGACGCAGCCGCAGAACCGTTGACATAGTTCTTCACTGCCATTTTGCATGCATGCAGCCACACAGGATTGTGTGAAAGCTTCTCGCGGCGCTGGCTGCGCGGGCGGCACGATCTGCGAAAAGACGTAGACCAGAGCGATCAGGACCGGTTGGTGGATGAGGTAGAAGGCGAGGCTGTGCCTGCCGATGAATGTCAGCGGCTTTTCTAGGAACTTTGGTCTTATGCCGCCTGCCAGGAGCGGAAGCCAGCCAAGGCGCTCGAAGATGCGCGCAGCCGCAATGCCGACAAGAACCGCCCCGAACCATGGAAACAGCGGCACATAATCATTCGAACGCGGCGTCACGGTGGAAAGACCGACCCAGCTCAATGCGGGATGGTTGAAAATATCGGCGCGTGCATAGAATGGGGCGCTGATGACGAAAATTGCAACGGCCAATGTTGCGATTGCCGGCAGACGCAGAAAAAGAAGGCCGAGCACGCTTGCCAGCGCAATCTGGTGCAGAATGCCGAAAAAGATGAAGCTGTCCGGCGATATATACCATGTGACGGCTGAAATCGCCCCCGCAGCGACCACGATCTGCGCCAGCCGCTTGGCCATCGGCTTCCAGCGAATGCCGTTGCCATGCGCCAGAACAAGGCTGAAACCGACCAGAAACAGGAAGCTCGACGCGATACAGCGGGCGAATAGTTTCCAGCCCCCATGCGCGGTCGTGGCCGGCGCCATATAGCCGAAAAATTCGAGATCCCATCCGAAATGGTAGATCGCCATGGCGATCAGCGCGATCCCGCGCGCAATATCGATGCGCCCGAGGCGAAGGCGAGAGGAAGGCGCGGTATCCTGGGTCGTGATGTTAGACATGGTTCCTTCCGGCTGGCTATGACGCCCGGCTTTTTCGATTCCCGGCAAATCTCTAACACAGGCTTTTGCAACACTATAGTATGCGATCGCGCACGGATTCGTGCAGGCAAGATGCGTCAGGTTGGAGAGCGTGGTTGTTCTATAGTCTTTCAAAGATTTTCTGGCTGTTTTTTCAACCTGTTACGATCATCTTCGTTCTCATCGTCATCGCTTTTCCGGCGCTGTGGCGCGGCATGCGCCGTTTTAGCCTGAGCATGCTTGGCTTATCGATCGCCATTGTGTTTCTTGCGGCCTTCACGACACTCGGCGCCGTTCTGCTCGCCCCGTTGGAAGATCGTTTCGCAAAGCCGGATGAACTGCCGCCGCATGTGGACGGTATCGTTGTTCTCGGCGGCTATATGAACGGTGAGATCAATGCAGGACGCAAAGGTTTTGAATTGAACAGTGCCGCTGACCGTATTTTTGAGGCAATGCGGCTGGCGAAGCTATATCCGAACGCCAGGGTTATTGTTTCGGGAGGCGAAGGCGCCTTTTTCGAGAAATCCGCCAGGGAGGCGGACAGCACACGGCAGATGCTGGACGATCTCGGCTTTTCCGGCGAGCGCTACATTTATGAGAACAAATCCCGCAACACCGTGGAAAATGCGGTTTTCTCCCGCCAACTGGCCCGGCCGAAGCCCGGCGAAACCTGGCTTCTGGTCACATCCGCCTATCATATGCCGCGGTCCATCGGCTGTTTTCGCAAGGCGGATTTCGATGTCGTTGCATGGCCCGTGGATTATAAAACACGCGCCAGCGAGCGTTTTGCCCTCTATCTCGAATCTCCGAATGAAGCGCTGTCGCGGTTCAGTGTGGCCATGCGTGAATGGGTCGGGCTTGCCGCTTATTGGCTGGCGGGCAAGACAGATATGCTGCTGCCGCAACCCTGATGCCGCATTTTCGCCGTCACTTTAAAGCTTTTATTAACGCTATCTATTGTTAACATTTTGATAAATAATGCTTTTATAAAGCGCGTCTTCGGGGGCGAAAGTCGCTCGCCGCAATTCGGCCGCTTTTCGCCGTTGCGTTCCGATAATCACGAAGCTATAAGATCGGTAACAGCGTTGTGAAGGATGCTGTGTAAAAGAGTTGCACAACAAGGTTGCCAAAATCTCCATGGACGAAACCGTTCAAAAATCTTGCTGGGGCGTTACGCTCTGGGCAGTCGTTGGTCTCGCTACTGTCATCCTCATGGCTTATCTGTTCTCTGTCTAGAAGCCGGGCAGAGTTACGTATTCCGGAAATTTGATGCCGCATTTCGGCATTCCGTTTGCGTTGAACCTTTCCTACACTATCTGATAAGGATGCGCGGTCTTCGCGCGTTCGCGACTGTTTGCCGAATTTTGTCTGGAGCTGTTCCGGTTAAAACGGAATTGCCGGAACCGCTCTAACCGTTTGTTTCATCGCATTTGCCTCAAGCAAAACCGCTTCGCACTTTTGCTGGAAATGCTTTAAAATCGACGATCAGGCAAATCGCGGGCGACGCTGCGATCAGGATCAATCAGTCCCATGACGGGCTGTAGAAGGTGTGGAATGTTTCTGTCGGTTTTCGATCTTTACAAGATTGGCATTGGGCCTTCCAGTTCGCATACAATGGGGCCGATGACGGCTGCGCACATGTTTCTCGACGAAATCATCGGGGGAAACTGGCCGCGTCCCGCGCATTCGAAAATCCATCGTCTGAAAGCGAGCCTGCATGGTTCGCTGGCTTATACCGGTGTCGGACATGCGACGGATCGGGCCGTTATTCTGGGGCTCTGCGGTTATCTGCCCGATACGATCGATCCCGACATCATGGATGCCGAAGTCGAGAAGGTGTTCGCCGACAAGAAGGTGAAACCGGAAGGACATCCGGCCTATCGTTTCGATCCGAAGGTCGATCTCGTGCTGGATCGCAAGACCCCCTTGCCGGGACATGCCAATGGCATGGCTTTTTCCGCATTCGACGTCGATGACAATCTCCTGCTCCGTCGCGCCTATTTTTCCATCGGTGGCGGCTTCGTCGTGACCGAAGAGGAACTGAGCCGTGTTCAGCGCAGCGGTGCGAAGCAGGACGACAAGGCTGACGTGCCGTTTCCATTCCGCAGCGCCGCCGAAATGCTTGAGATGGCCCATGACAGCGGCTTGTCGATTGCCGAAATGAAGCGCGCCAATGAAGAAAAACACATGGCCCGCGATGATCTCGACAGTGGGCTCGATCGGATTTGGGGGGCCATGCGCGGCTGTATCGAGCGCGGATTGAGCCGTGACGGTGTCATGCCCGGCGGCCTGAACGTGCGCCGCCGTGCGCGGCAGCTTCACGATAAGCTTCAGGACGATTGGCGCAACAATCGCAGCAACCCGCTTCTCGCGAATGACTGGCTGTCGGTCTATGCCATGGCCGTCAACGAGGAAAATGCCTCCGGTGGCCGGGTGGTGACAGCGCCGACAAACGGTGCTGCGGGCGTCGTACCGGCGGTCCTGCGTTATTACCTGCATTTCCATGATGATGCCGATCAGAAAGGTATCCGGGATTTCCTTTTGACGTCTGCTGCGATCGGCGGGGTCATCAAGCACAATGCATCGATCTCCGGTGCGGAAGTCGGGTGTCAGGGCGAGGTGGGATCCGCGTCGGCCATGGCTGCGGCAGGGCTTGCCGCTGTGCTTGGCGGTTCGCCCGAACAGATTGAAAACGCCGCTGAAATTGCGCTCGAACACCATCTGGGCATGACCTGTGACCCGGTTGCCGGGCTTGTTCAGGTGCCCTGTATCGAGCGTAATGCGCTTGGTGCGGTGAAGGCTGTGACTGCCGCATCGCTCGCCGTGAAGGGCGATGGCAAGCATTTCGTGCCGCTCGACGCCTGTATCGAGACGATGCGCCAGACGGGTCACGATATGAGCGAGCGTTACAAGGAAACAAGCCAGGGCGGTCTTGCCGTGAATGTGGTCGCCTGTTGATTCGCAACCTGGGGAATGCGGCGCTTGAGGCTTGAAGCGCGCATTCGACTTGGCTAAATCAACGGCATGGCTCTCAATCTCGTCAAACTTTGTGTCGGCTGCGATAGTATCGAAGATCTCGCGGCCTGGATCGATTTCCGTCTGGCGGAACAGCGCGCTGCCGGCCTGGTGCCGGAACAGTTTCATACAACGAGAATGGTGCCCAAGCGGATTGACGAATTGCTGGAAGGTGGCTCGCTCTACTGGGTCATCAAGGGCAATGTGCAATGTCGTCAGCGTTTGCTGGATATCCGCCCGTTTACAGACGGCGAAGGTGTCAATCGCTGCCATCTTGTGCTTGAGCCGAAGGTTATTCCCACCGAATGGCAGCCGCGTCGCGCCTTTCAGGGCTGGCGCTATCTGGCTGAAAATGAAGTCCCGCGCGATGAGGCCGCCGGTAAAGCGGGCAGGGCCGCCTTGCCTGCGGAATTGCGTCAGGAACTGGCAGCGCTCGGCCTGCTTTGAAGAACAGGTTTTCATGAAAAACGCCCGCCGAAGATCGGCAGGCGTTCTTCAATTCATCTCTTGGTTGGCTTAATTTTCTATCGTCAGGCGTACTGAAACCCGGTCAAAATTCACGGGAAGCGTCATGCGCATGGATGCGCGTGGTTGAACCAGTCGCTTGTTGCGCGCTGCGTGGCAGATGAGCAGCCCCACCAGATCGCGGGTCTGAAAGCGGCTGCCGCGCCGCACATCTGCAATGCGCAGGGCGGCCTGTTTAAGCCCCTGGACGGAGAACAGCGCACCGAAGGCTGAAGTTTTCGCTTCATCCTGCGTCCAGTCAACGGTTTTGAACGGCGGCTGGCCGAAAGTTTCTCTCATATTTGACATCTCGAAACCCTCTACGCACTACAAATTCGGGTTTGAAGGTGGCAACGAGGGGCGAGGCCCCTCGCAATCGGTTAGTTCGCGACTGCGTAGCAGCCGAAATTTTTCTTCTTCAGCGAAGCGCAAGCATCCCAGGCAGCCTGCTTGGAAGAGAAGCCGACAAAGCGTGCGCGGTAGAACGTTGCGCTGCCCTTGCTGAACGTCTCGGTATGGGGAGAGGCTGCGCGCAAGGTTCCGCCTGCGGTGGCAGAAGCCTTGGCCAGCATGTCACGCGCCTGGCCTTCGCTGGGCAGGGAGCCGATCTGGATCGCCCAGCCGCTGGCAGCAGGTGCGGATGCGGTCGTGACCGGATCGACATCCTGGGCCTGTGCGGACGGAACCGCGGCCTTTGGCGTCGGGCGAATGGCGGCCTGCGCGGCCAAGGCGGCGGGACGCGCCGTCGGTGCCGCAAGCGCCAGAACCTGGGGCTGGTCGCTGTCGCCTTCACCGCTCTCGCTGTTGATGAGATCTTCGACGGCGGTGGCCTGACGGGCCATCGGCACGGGCGCATTCCGCGCCTTTGGAAGATCAACCGAAGCAACCACCTGCGGCGCGTCGTTGCGCATGGCGACCAGAGGCGCGGCGTTGCGGCTGCGCGTTGTCATCGGAAGATATTTGCGGATGAGCTGGGCCATATGGGCATCGCGGCTTGCGCCGGTATTGCCGCCCATGACGACGGCCACGAGCCTGCGGCCATCCAGGCTGACCGAGGAGGCCAGATTGTAGCCGGAGGCATTCGTGTAACCGGTCTTGATGCCGTCGACGCCTTCGACGCGGCCGAGCAGGCGATTGTGGCCCCTGATGGTCTGTCCGCGGAAAACGAAGCTGCGGCGCGAGAAATAGGAAAATTCATTCGGGAAATGCTGGCGCAGCGCGATGCTGAGGATCGCCATGTCGCGCGCAGACGAGTGCTGCGCCATGTTGGGCAGGCCTGAAGCATTCCGGAATGTCGTGTTGCGCATGCCAAGGCGGCGGGCTTTCGCCGTCATCATCTGGGCGAAGCGCTCTTCCGAGCCGCCGAGATATTCGCCGACGGCCGTTGCCACGTCGTTGGCCGACTTCGTGATCATGGCAAGTGCCGCGTCTTCAGCGCGGATGCTCTGACCCGGACGAAAACCGATCTTCGTGGGTGGGCGGGCAGCGGCATAGGCGGATACGGGGATACGCGTATCCTTGTTCATGCGGCCAGCCTGTATGGCTTCAAACAGCATATACAGGGTCATCATTTTCGTAAGCGAGGCGGGATAACGCTTCGCATCCGCATTCGCAGCAAATAATGTCTTGCCGGTGTTCGCATCGATGACGATGGCTGCATATCTGTCGCTGGCCGCTATCGCCGGTATCGTTGTCGAAGCTGTTGAACACCCCGTCACAACTGCGAGAAGAAGGGTGGCTTGTGCCGCTCTTTTCATGGCATATGCAACTTTACGAAATGCGGTACGCACGATGATGACCTGCCTGTATCCCGGATTTTTTAAACTGCGGCACAAAAGGCACACAGCGTCTAATTCGGTGATCCTACTGCCATCAGCGTTACCAATCCGTTTATGGTAACTGCTTTGTTCATAAATTTCGGAAAAATTTTGGGAGAGCAGGCAGTGCCGGCCTCGGGTTAAAATGCGCCCGTTTCTGCCGCTCACGCAGATGTGTCATTGGCGCGGGGAGAACATCATCATGGAGAAAAGGGCAGGCCGAAAACAAAAAAACCCGCTTTCGCGAGTTTAATTTACTGCTGCCTTATCTGAGTGGAAGAGGGAGAGGCAGCTTTTTTTAAATAAGTGCGTTTTGAAAAGTCGCTTTCTAATATTATCTGAAATGTGTTTATTATCTTTTTGATTATGTGTGTAAATTAGTATTTTTTTTTCGAATTGCGAAACGGCAATTATTATTCCGCTTTCTGTAGGGTCAAGTTTCTTAGGCCCAATTATGGGCACTTATATTCAATAATCCTGCATTACATCCGATATTATATGGAGAGCGTCTGGCCGGAGGGCTGTCGTTCGGAGGATGCTATATAACTGTGTCAAGCCTCGTTATTGCAATAAGTCCCGGTTGCAAGTGCCAATGAAGGGCTTAAAATCACCACATGACGACCTACATAATAGGGCAGGTTGGGTCAGGCAGATAGGCATCCGGGTAACAGGTTTCATGAGGCATCTCAATATAGTCATGCAGAGCAAGACCGACGGCGGAAATGGTCCGGAAAGCGGCACCGTTGTGGTCACGCGTACACAGCCGAAAACCAAGAAGCCCAGTCTCTATCGTGTCCTGCTCCTCAACGACGACTACACACCCATGGAGTTCGTCGTTCATGTCCTGCAGCGGTTTTTCCAGAAGAATCGGGATGATGCCACACGCATCATGCTGCATGTGCACAATCACGGGGTCGGCGAGTGCGGTGTATTTACATACGAGGTCGCCGAAACCAAAGTCAGCCAGGTCATGGATTTCGCCCGCCAGAACCAGCATCCGCTGCAATGCGTGATGGAGAAAAAGTGAGGTCATATGCCATCGTTCTCCCCCAGCCTTGAAAGGGCCCTGCATCAAGCCCTCACAATAGCAAACGAGCGGCATCACGAATATGCGACGCTCGAACATCTTCTGCTTGCCTTGATCGACGATCAGGATGCGGGCGCGGTGATGCGTGCCTGCAGCGTCGACCTTGAGCATCTCAAACGTGTCGTCACCGATTATATCGACCGCGAACTTGATAATCTCGTCACGGGTTATGACGAGGATTCCAAGCCGACAGCCGCTTTCCAGCGTGTCATCCAGCGCGCGGTCATTCATGTCCAGTCCTCCAACCGCGAGGAAGTAACCGGCGCCAATGTGCTGGTTGCCATCTTTGCGGAACGGGAAAGCCATGCTGCCTATTTCCTCCAGGAGCAGCAGATGACCCGTTACGATGCCGTGAACTATATTTCGCACGGCATCTCGAAGCGCCCGCAAAGCACCGAAACCCGTCCACCGCGCGGTGCGGAAAGCGCAAGCGAGGAGCGGACAAGCACCGAGCAGGAAGAAAGCACCAAGAAAAAGCAGGATGCGCTGTCCGCCTACTGCATCAATCTGAATGACAAGGCCAAGGCCGGGCGCATCGATCCGCTGATCGGGCGCGACAGCGAAATCAGCCGCACCATTCAGGTGCTTTGCCGCCGTTCGAAGAACAACCCGCTTTATGTGGGTGATCCCGGCGTCGGCAAGACGGCCATTGCCGAAGGCCTTGCCAAGCGGATCGTCGAGGGACAGGTCCCGGAAGCGCTTGCGGATGCGACGATCTTTTCGCTCGACATGGGCACGCTTCTGGCAGGCACCCGCTATCGCGGCGACTTTGAGGAGCGTCTGAAACAGGTCGTCAAGGAACTCGAGGAATATCCGGGTGCGGTCCTGTTCATCGATGAAATTCACACAGTCATCGGCGCTGGCGCCACTTCGGGCGGGGCGATGGATGCATCGAACCTGTTGAAGCCCGCGCTGTCATCCGGTGCCATCCGCTGCATCGGGTCGACCACTTATAAGGAATATCGGCAGTTCTTCGAGAAGGACCGCGCCTTGGTGCGCCGTTTCCAGAAGATCGATGTCAATGAGCCTTCGATCCCGGATGCGATTGAGATCATGAAGGGGCTGAAGCCCTATTTCGAGGATTTCCACAAGGTCAAGTACACGGTCGATGCCATCAAGACGGCGGTGGAATTGTCTGCGCGGTATATTTCGGATCGCAAATTGCCGGACAAAGCAATCGATGTGATCGATGAAACCGGCGCCAGCCAGATGCTGCTGCCGGAGAACAAGCGCAAGAAGACCATCGGCGTGAAGGAAATCGAGGCGACAATCGCCACGATGGCCCGTATCCCGCCGAAGTCCGTATCGAAGGATGACGAACAGGTGCTGTCGCATCTGGATGCGGAACTGAAGCGCGTCGTCTATGGCCAGGATCTGGCCATCGAAGCGCTGTCGGCCTCGATCAAGCTCGCCCGTGCGGGATTGCGCGAACCGGACAAGCCGATCGGTTCCTATCTGTTCTCCGGTCCAACGGGCGTCGGCAAGACGGAAGTCGCCAAACAGCTGGCAAGCTCGCTTGGCGTGGAGCTCCTGCGTTTCGACATGTCGGAATATATGGAGCGTCACACCGTTTCGCGGCTTATCGGCGCGCCTCCCGGCTATGTCGGTTTCGATCAGGGCGGTCTCCTGACCGATGGTGTCGACCAGCATCCGCATTGCGTGCTGCTGCTCGATGAAATCGAGAAGGCGCATCCGGATTTGTTCAACATCCTGTTGCAGGTCATGGATCATGGTTCACTGACCGATCATAACGGCAAGAAGATCGATTTCCGCAATGTGATCCTGATCATGACCACCAATGCCGGTGCGTCGGATATGGCCAAGGCAGCAATCGGTTTCGGGTCCACGCGCCGCGAAGGCGACGACATGGAAGCGATCAACCGTTTGTTCACGCCGGAATTCCGCAACCGGCTGGATGCGATCATTCCGTTTGGTCCGCTGCCGGTTCCGGTCATTCATCAGGTCGTGCAGAAGTTCGTGCTTCAGCTTGAGGCGCAGCTTGCTGAACGTGGCGTGACATTCGAACTGACCGAAGGCGCCATCGCCTGGCTTGCCGACAAGGGGTATGACGAGCGCATGGGCGCGCGTCCGCTGGCCCGCGTTATCCAGGAGCACATCAAGAAGCCATTGGCTGATGAAGTGCTGTTTGGAAAACTCAAGCATGGCGGCACGGTTCGTGTGGATGTCGTCACCAAGCCGGACGGGAAAACCGATCTGTCGCTGGAGAGTGTGGCCGACAAGCCGGTCAGTCCGAAGAAGGACATTCCGGCTGAAAAGAAGCTGCCGCCACGCAGGAAGGCGGCGCCCAAGAAAGCCGAGAAGGAAAAGGTACTGGCCGGCAAGGCTGAATCTTCGCCGAAATCTTCTTCGAAGGCCGCAGCGACCAAATCTTCGGTGCCCAAGGTGCCGTGCAAGAAATAACAAGCCAGAAACGGCCCTCCAGGAGGGCCGTTTCCATGGGCGTGCGTTTGATGTGGATCAAACAGAAGTTTTCCGCTGCGAGCGGCAGAAACCGGGTGCAACTCGCCCGGACCTTGCTTTAGAGCGGTTCCGGTTTAAGCGGAATCGTCCGAACCGCTCTATCTATTTGCTTTCACGCATTATCCGACGCATCGAAGCGGGATCAGAAATCAGTCCAGTGGACTGATTTCCCCGCGTAGGCGCTTCGCACTTTTGCTGGAAATGCTCTAACGTGGCCCTATGCCACTGATTCATTCCGACTATCCTGAGCAAAATTCAGAAGATCATCATCTGCGATGGTTCTTGCGCGGCTGCACGCGGATTTGCAGTATCCCGGCTGTTTTGCTGATGAGTTCGTTCATCGGTTTTGCGGGACTGGCAATCGAAAGCGGAATTACCGTTGTTCAGGCCGTTTTCATGACACTGACCATCTGGGCACTTCCGGCGAAAGTCGTTCTGATCGGTGCTATCAGCTCTGGCGTGGCTTTGCCTGCCGCGGCGCTCGCCGTTGGTTTGTCTTCCGTGCGCCTGATGCCCATGGTGGTTGCGCTGCTGCCAGAGTTGCAAGGACCAAAAACGCGGAAACTGACGCTGGCGGCTTTGTGTCATTTCGTTGCCGTCACCGCCTGGGTCATGGCCATGGAAGAGTTGCGCGGGATTCCGCGTGATATGCGCACCAGCTATTTTGCGGGGGTCGGCATGGTTCTGGTGGGAACCAATGCGCTCATCGTCGCCATTGTCTATTCATTGTCGGCATCATTCCCACCCATCGTTTTTGCCGCACTTTTCATGCTGACGCCGATGTATTTTCTGACTTCGCTCTGGCGTTCGGCACGCGAGCGCGCGGGGCAGGTCGCCATGATTGCCGGGATCGTGCTGTTCCCGATTTTCCACCATCTGGCGCCCGGATACGACCTGCTGATCACGGGTATTCTCGGCGGATTGATTGCGTTCGGTTTTCACCGGATGCGCCGCCCGCCGGCAGGAGCAGTTGAATGAACTGGGATAGTTTTTCGACCTGGTGGTGGCCGTTTCTGTTTATTTTGCTGGCGGGGGCGCTTCCAACCTATCTGCTCCGCGTGATGGGCGTGTTTATCGGCGGACGGGTGCGAGAGGATTCGGAGGTGCTCGTTCTCGTGCGCTGCGTCGCAACGGCGCTGGTTGCAGGCGTGATCGCGCAGCTTATTCTCTATCCAAATGGGGAACTGGCCAATTCACCCGTCTGGTTGCGCGCCGGTTCGGCCATCGCAGGATTTGCCGCCTTTCTGCTCACCGGCAAGCGGCTGCTCGTCGGCGTACTGGTGGCGGAAATCCTGCTGGTGATCGGCCTGCTTACACTTTGAAAGCGTGAGTCCTATCAGAGGGCTGCGCGAATTTTTTCAGCATTTGCTGAAAGAACTGCCGCATCTTCCATCTGTCCGGTATGGGCCTTGAGCGCCACGCCTTCAAAGCGCGGGATCACATGAAAATGCAGGTGATAGACGGTCTGGCCCGAGGCTGGCTCGTTGAACTGCATGACGGTTACGCCATCGGCATTGAAAGCCTTCTTTACGGCCTGCGCGATCTTCTGCACGACCTGAATGACGTTTGCGAGCGTTTCCGGCCTGGCATCGAGCAGATTGCGGGACGGCGCTTTCGGCACAACCAGCGTATGGCCCGTGCCTTGCGGCATCACATCCATGAATGCAACGACGTCATCCGTTTCATAAACGCGGGTGGACGGAATTTCACCGCGCAGGATCTTGGCGAAGATATTGTTGTCGTCATAGGTGGCGGACATGCGATTCTCCAATGCGAAATGTTCAACAGGATCAGACCGTATCAAGTCGCGTTAGGCAAGGTGGACAGGTTTAAGCGTCCCTGAACGGCGAGTGTTCTTCCAGAGCGCTTTGAATTTGCTCGACTTCACGGCGTTCATGATCGAGATAGTCGCGCACGGCGTTTCTAAAGCCTTCATGGACAATGTAATGGGCCGAATGGGTCGTGACCGGGACATAACCGCGTGCAATCTTGTGCTCGCCCTGGGCGCCAGCTTCCACAATAGGAAGCTTTCGATGAATCGCAAAATCGATTGCCTGATGATAGCAAACCTCGAAATGCAGATATGGGTGATCTTCGATACAGCCCCAGTGACGACCGAAAAGCGTATCGCCGCCAATGAAATTGATCGCGCCGGCAATATAATGTCCGCTGCGTTTGGCCATCACGAGCAGGATATCGTCTGCCATGCTTTCGCCGATCAGCGAAAAGAATTGCCTGTTCAGATAGGGACGTCCCCATTTGCGGCTGCCTGTATCCATATAGAATGTAAAGAAATCATCCCAGACCGCTTCGGTGAGATCGCTGCCGGTCAGCCAGTCGATTTCTATGCCGCCTGACAGTGCCTCGCGCCGCTCCTTCTTCAACGCCTTGCGCTTTCGCGAGACGAGCTCATTCAAAAAATCATCATAGCTTTTAAAGCTATTGTTTTTAAAGTGAAACTGTTGATCTGTGCGGTGAAGAAACCCGGCGCGTTCCAGCGCGGTGATCTCGTCCGGCAGCGCGAATGTGACATGTGCGGACGAGACGCCGCTTTGATCCGCCAGCTCCCGCAGCCCGCCAGCCAGCGCCAGTCGAACGGTTTCGCTTTCATAGGCTATGTGGTTGAGGAGGCGGGGACCGGTGGCCGGTGTAAAAGGCACAGCCGCCTGAAATTTGGGATAGTACTGCCCACCGGCGCGCTCGAAAGCGTCGGCCCATCCGTGATCGAAGACATATTCACCTTGACTATGCCCCTTGAGATAGTTTGGCACGGCTCCGATGAGACGCCCCTGGTCATCTTCGAGGCGCAAGTGACGCGGAAGCCAGCCTGCTTTTCGTGAAACCGAGCCTGATTCTTCCAGAGCCAGCAGGAAGTTGCGGGTGATGAAGGGATTGTAATGCGCGTCCTGTCGGGTTGCCCCGACAAGACTGTTCCATTCGTCTGCCGTGAATTCGCTGATATTCTCAACGACACGGAGAACGAAGCTTTGCTCATTCTGCGGATCTTCGTCGTTCACCGCTATTCCTTTGCCGTTACCGCATATATTTTGCGGCGCTCGGCGCGTTCTCGTCAAGCCACGAGGGCGCGCGGATCAAAGCCTTCGAACGTGATCTGATCGACATTGAGATCGCTATGCTTCTGCATGTCGCGATCCCGTACCGTCCAGCTGATCACGGGCATCTGCAACTTCTCCCGAACGAATGTGACGAACGGGTTGGGCAGGTGATGCACGTTATAGGAGACGAAGGAGATGCCATGCGCCAACATGGAGAAATGGCGCTCAAAGTCTGCCATGCGCGTGCCCTCGGCGGTGAGGCCGCCGGGAATGCCCGGCGCATCGGTCGAAAACCGGCGGACGAGGTGATGATCGAAAGACATGATCGCGGCTTCGCCCTTGTAGGACGCCAACTCCCTGGCAACGGCGGCGACCAGACCGTCGTCCTTGCCCTCGATGCCCTTCAGCTCAATGACGAGGGGAACGCGCCCGTCGACCAGTTCAAGCATCTGGCGAAGGGTCGGCACGTGATCGGCGGTGCCGCCGATCTTGAGCGCGGTCGCTTCGGCAAGCGTCAAATCGCTGATATAGCCTTCGCGACCGGCAAGCCGCTTCAGGTCGTCATCGTGAAAAACGACCACACCGCCGTCACGGGTGAGGTGAACGTCGCACTCGATCGCGAACCCCGCTTTGGCTGCGGCCTCAAAGGCTGAAAGCGTGTTTTCCCAGCGCTCCTTGTTGAGGTCGTGCAATCCGCGATGCGCAACGGGGCGCTTCTTGATCCAGTCGATGGAAGTCATGTCAGGCCGCCTCGATGATCGCTTCTATTTCGACAGGCGCATTGAGCGGCAGGCTGGCGACACCAACCGCCGAGCGTGCATGTTTGCCCGCGTCGCCCAGAACCGCAACCAGAAGGTCGGATGCGCCATTGGCGACGAGATGCTGCTCGACGAAATCGGGCGTGGAAGCCACGAAGACGGTAATCTTTACAATCCGCTTGATGCGCTCGAGGCTGCCGAGCGCTGCCTTTGCCTGGGCAAGGATGTTGATGGCGCAGGCGCGCGCCGCAGCCTGTCCATGCGCGACTGTCAGTTCATCCCCGATCCGGCCCGTATGCACAAGCTTGCCGCCGTCCAGCGGCAGTTGACCGGATGTGAGAAGCAGAGAGCCGCTTTGGGCAAAGGGAACATAATTGGCTGCGGGCGCCGCGGCCTCCGGGATGGATATACCCAGGTTTTTGAGGCGGCTGTCGATCGTGTCGGTCATTGTATTAATCCTTGCTTGCAAAGGTACTTCGCGATCTACTTATAAGCAGATTATAAGCAGAATCGATGAAGCTTTCAGGAAGGGTGCTTTTTTTGCCTCGCTTCCGCCACGAGTTTTTTTATCATGCTCGTCAACTCATCGGGAGATTCATGCATGCGTTTTTTCAAGAGTGCGGTTGTGGCGGGCGGAACGGCTGCTTGTGTATGGGCCGGATTTGCCGGCGTTGCCGATGCGGCCTCGACGGTAACATTGGTTCCACACCGCGCGGTCTATGATCTGACCCTGGATCGTGCCGATGAAAAATCAGGGATCAGCGGACTGACCGGACGCATGGTCTATGAGTTCAACGGATCGGCGTGTGAAGGCTATACCACCAATTTCCGTTTCGTAACGCGGATCGACATGGAAGAGCAGCCGCAGCGCGTGACCGATCAGCAGACGACGACATTCGAGGGGGCGGACGGAAAGAACTTTCGCTTCGTCAACAAGACCTTCGTGGACAAGGAACTGGTCAAGGAAGTGCGCGGCGACGCGAAGCTTGAGGGCGGCAAGACAGTTGTTGAGCTGAGCAAGCCGAAGGAAAACAAGCTGGATCTCAAGGGGACACAGTTCCCGACCGGGCATATGGAAGAGCTGATCGGCAAGGCGGAAGCCGGGCAGAAATTCTACCAGACGTCGCTTTTCGATGCGTCCGAAGACGCCGACCGGGTGGTTGCCACCACCGTCGTCGTCGGCAAGGAGCAGGATCTGCCGGACGACGAGACCAAGGTGATGGGCAAGTTTTCCAAGGATCGGGTCTGGCCTGTAACGATTGCCTATTTCGATGACAAGGAAAAGCAGGATGGCCTGCCGATCTACCGCATCAATTTCAAGCTTTATCGCAATGGAATTACCCGCGACCTCACCATGGATTATGGAGATTTTTCCATGCATGGGAAGCTTGTGAAGCTTGATGTCTACGATACTGCAAAGGATAAAGTGATCTGCGATAAATAACTTTTGGGTTAACCATCGTTTTGTTCTGTGCTTTATGTTCTGATGGGCTGGGATTATTGTTGATGTAAGGAGGAATGAATGTTAAATAATTTAATTATTCAACGGTGTTTTTTATGAAAAACTATATTTCCCTTATTCTCGTTTCCGCTGCGCTTTTTACAGCGCCGCTGATTTCCTTGACAACCGCCGAGGCCAAAGCGGATCGCGTCAGCATGTCTGCCGCCCCGGCGCATTGCCATGTCCCGACCAAGGCGAAAGTGGCCGCGCTGTTTGACCGCTGGAACAATTCGCTGCGGACGGGCGATCCGGCGAAGGTGGTGGCGAACTACGCGGAAGATGCAGTCCTGCTGCCGACGCTTTCCAAGGAAGTGCGCCATACGCAAAAACAGCGTGAGGCTTATTTCCGTGACTTTTTGAAGAAAAAGCCAGTCGGCCATATCGATAGCCGCACCATTCGCACTGGCTGTAACAAGGCCATCGATACAGGCACCTATACGTTTACCTTCGGTGACGGCAGCAAGGCGGATGCGCGCTATACATTCACCTATGTCTGGACCGGCAAGGACTGGCTGATTTCTTCCCATCACTCTTCCGCAATGCCGCATTAAAACGCGTTTCGATCTGATCGAAGCAGGATCGGAAATCAGTCCGGTGGGCTGATTTCCCCGCGCAGGCGCTCCGCACTTTCCGGAATGGGCTTCAAGCGCTATTCTATGTGTGCAAATCCGCGCGGCGGGGCGGGCTAAAGCCCTTGCCTGCCGTATTTCCCGCGGTTTCGGGGTTGCATTTTGCGGCGCGATCGGTTAACAGCGCGCCTATTCCACACACGGGATTGGGCTTTTGTCGGGAGAAATCCGGCAAAGACCTCCGGTGGCGAGCGATCGCCTCAGCCCGTGGAGGTTAAACCGGAAAAGGAAAATAAAGATGGCATTGCCTGATTTCAGCATGCGCCAGCTTCTGGAAGCTGGTGTTCACTTCGGCCACCAGACCCACCGCTGGAACCCGAAAATGGCGCCATACATCTATGGTGATCGTAACAACATCCACATTCTCGACCTGTCCCAGACCGTTCCCCTGCTGCACAATGCGCTGAAGGTCGTTTCGGACACGGTTGCCCGCGGCGGTCGCGTTCTGTTCGTCGGCACGAAGCGTCAGGCTTCGGACATCATTGCCGATGCCGCCAACCGTTCGGCACAGTATTATGTCAATGCGCGCTGGCTCGGCGGCATGATGACCAACTGGAAGACGATCTCCAACTCGATCCAGCGTCTGCGCAAGCTCGACGAACTGCTGGCCGGCGAAGCCCAGGGCTTCACCAAGAAGGAACGTCTCAACCTTGAGCGTGAGCGCGAAAAGCTCGACCGTGCGCTCGGCGGTATCAAGGACATGGGTTCGGTTCCGGACCTGATGTTCATCATCGACACCAACAAGGAAGCGATTGCCATTCAGGAAGCCAAGCGTCTTGGTATTCCGGTTGTCGCCGTGATCGACTCCAACTGCGATCCCGACCAGATCGATTACCCGATCCCGGGCAACGATGACGCCGCACGCGCTATCGCCCTCTACTGCGATCTGATCGCTCGCGCTGCTCTGGACGGTATTGCCCGTCAGCAGGGCGCGATGGGCATCGACGTCGGTGCGCAGGCCGAGGCTCCGATTGAGCCTGCCCTCGAAGCTCCGGCTGAAGGCGCTTGATCAGCGTATGATTTCATCCATCCGTCATATCTGTGATAGGGCGGGTGGATAATCTCGTTTCATCCCGGTGCGGGATTGTGATTCCCGGCGTGCAATGCGCAGGCCAATCGCAATCCAAAAACCAAGCGCCGGTTAAAAGTTGGCACACCCATCCGGTGTGCCTTCGCTTTCATGAAAGGCGATATCATGAGCATTTCCGCATCTCTCGTCAAAGAACTCCGCGACCTCACCGGCGCCGGCATGATGGACTGCAAGGCTGCACTTGCCGAAACCAATGGCGACATCGAAGCTGCCGTTGACTGGCTGCGCGCCAAGGGCATTGCAAAGGCCGACAAGAAGGCCGGCCGCACGGCTGCCGAAGGTCTGGTCGGCGTTGCAGCTTCCGGCAACAAGGCTGTTGTCGTCGAAGTCAACTCCGAAACCGACTTCGTTGCCCGCAACGATGCTTTCCAGGATCTCGTCCGCAAGATCGCTCAGGCTGCCTTGTCGACCGACGGTTCGACCGAAGCTGTGGCCAACGCCAATGTTGACGGCAAGACCGTTACCGAAACGGCGAAGGACGCTGTTGCCACCATCGGTGAAAACATTGGTTTCCGCCGCTCGGCTGCGCTGACCGTCCCGCAGGGCGTTGTCGCGACCTATATCCACAATGGCGTTGCTGACGGCCTTGGCAAGCTCGGCGTTCTCGTTGCAATCGAAACCGCAGGTGACGTGGAAGCTGCAAACGCATTCGGTCGCCAGGTTGCCATGCATGTTGCTGCAATCAACCCGCTGGCCCTGACCGCCGAAGACGTAGACCCGGCTGCCGCCGAGCGCGAAAAGGCGATCTTCATCGAGCAGGCCCGTGAATCCGGCAAGCCGGACAACATCATCGAAAAGATGATCGAAGGCCGCATGCGCAAGTTCTACGAAGAAGTCGTTCTTCTTTCGCAGGCTTTCGTCATCAATCCCGATCTGACGGTTGCAGCTGCCCTCAAGGAAGCTGAAAAGACCATCGGTGCACCGGCCAAGATCACCGGCTTTGTCCGCGTCGCTCTCGGTGAAGGCATCGAAAAGGAAGAAACCGATTTCGCTGCTGAAGTGGCGGCTGCTGCCAAGGGCTAACGGCTCTGCTTTTCAGCGCGTCTTGTCCTGAAAGGCGGTTTTCGCTTTTCGCAATGCGCTGAATGCCTGAAAAGGCTTTTGATTATGAAGGGCATCGCGTGACAACGCGGTGCCCTTCGTGTATCGGAACCCGAACACAACCACTCGATCACAGTTTTGCGGAGAGCATCCAATGCCAGGTCAACCCGCCTATAAGCGCGTCCTCTTGAAAGCCTCGGGCGAGGCCTTGATGGGCAGTCAGGGCTTTGGCATCGATGTTTCGGTTGCGGACCGTATTGCAAACGATATCAAGCAGGCGCGGGCCTTGGGCGTTGAGGTCGGCGTGGTGATCGGCGGGGGAAATATTTTCCGCGGCGTCGCGGTCGCCTCCAAGGGCGGAGATCGTGTGACCGGCGATCACATGGGAATGCTGGCTACCGTCATCAACTCGCTGGCGCTGCGCACGTCCCTTCACAAGATCGGTGTTGATTCTGTCGTACTTTCCGCCATCGCCATGCCCGAAATCTGTGAGAGCTTTTCGCAGAGACAGGCGACAGCCTATATGGATGAGGGCAAGGTTGTGATCTTTGCCGGCGGTACCGGAAATCCATTCTTCACGACGGATTCGGCGGCAGCCCTTCGTGCGGCGGAAATCGAAGCGGATGCGCTCCTGAAGGGAACGCAGGTCGACGGAATTTATTCCGCCGACCCGAAGAAGGACCCGAATGCAACGCGTTTCGACCGCCTGACCCACAAGGAAGTACTCGATCGCGGGCTTGCGGTGATGGATACGGCAGCGGTTGCCCTTGCGCGGGAGAACAACATTCCGATAATAGTCTATTCCATCCATGAAAACGGCGGCTTGGCCGAAATTCTGCAAGGCAAGGGGCGCTGCACGATCGTTTCCGATAATTGATCGACCCTTGCTTCGTATCGAAGGAGAAAATGCATGAGTGATGCTTTTGACATCAACGACCTGAAACGCCGCATGGAAGGCGCTATCAACTCTTTGAAGCACGACCTTAACGGTCTGCGTACGGGCCGCGCCTCGGCAAGCCTGCTGGAGCCGATCGTGATCGAGGCCTATGGCTCGACAATGCCGATCAATCAGGTCGCCAATATCACGGTTCCCGAATCGCGCATGCTTTCGGTGTCTGTCTGGGACAAGAGCATGGTGGGGGCCGTGGAACGCGCAATTCGCGATTCCGGCCTCGGTCTCAATCCGATCACGGATGGCACGACGCTGCGCATCCCGCTGCCGGAATTGAACGAACAGCGCCGCAAGGAACTGGTCAAGATCGCGCACCAATATGCCGAGCAGGGCCGCATTGCCGCCCGCCATGTTCGCCGCGACGGTATGGACACGCTGAAAAAGCTGGAGAAGGACAGCCTGATCAGTCAGGATGATGGCCGCGTTCTGTCTGAAAAAGTGCAGAAGCTGACCGACGAAACCATCGCCGAGATGGATAAGGTCGTTGCCGTGAAAGAAGGGGAGATCATGCAGGTCTAGGACTTGCATGATTTTCATTGAAGGAGAGCTTCGCCATGTCCGATCCGCGCCACATCGCCATTATCATGGATGGCAATGGCCGTTGGGCAAAGGCGCGCAATTTGCCGCGCAGTGCCGGGCATCGGGCCGGCGTCGAAGCTCTTCGTGAGACGGTAAGGGCAGCCGGTGATCGCGGTCTCGGCTACCTGACCCTGTTTGCATTCTCGTCGGAAAACTGGTCCCGCCCGAGCGGTGAGGTGAACGATCTTCTGGGTTTGCTGAAGATTTTCATTCGTCGTGATCTTGCGGAACTGCACCGCAATAATGTGCGGGTCAGCATTATCGGCGAACGCGACGGGCTTGCGGCGGATATTCGTGCATTGCTGATCGAAGCCGAAACGCTTACGCACCGCAATACGGGTCTCAACCTCATTATAGCTTTCAACTACGGGGCCCGCGACGAGATCGTCCGTGCCGTGCGAAGCCTGGCGCGCGATGTCGCTGCCGGGCGGCTTGATCCGGCTTCTATTTCCAGCGAGCTGGTTTCGGCAAATCTCGACACGGCGGGGATACCCGATCCGGATCTCATCATCCGCACCAGCGGGGAAATGCGCCTGTCGAATTTTCTGCTCTGGCAGGCAGCCTATTCCGAGTTTCTGTTCCTGCCCATTCATTGGCCGGATTTCCGTTCATCGGACCTCGATGCGGCCTATGAGGCCTTTCGCCAGCGCGAACGTCGTTTCGGGGGCGTGGAAGTGCGCGCCGGGATGGATGGGCGTGAAGAAGAAATCGCATGCCCTTCGACCAAGGGGGCGGCTGTCTAAGGTGGTTCCAGAGAGGTGGAACGACTGAAAATGCTTTAATATGGCGCAAGCCGGTCCGTCGAAAGGTCTCAATGTCCAATCTGCAAACCCGTATCATCACTGCCATTGTTCTCGGTGCGGCCGCTCTGTGGCTGACATGGGTGGGCGGTCTGGGTTTTACGCTGTTTTCGATTGCGATCGGATTGGCGATGTTCCACGAATGGACAAGCCTCACCGCACCGAAACAAACCTTGTTTTCACGTCTGTTCGGCTGGGGATGGATGGTGCTTACCGGCATTCTGCTCGTTGTGGACCGGAGCGCATTGTTGACAATCGGTGTGCTGCTCGCAGGCACACTCATTCTTTTGCTCACGCAGTGGCGGGCAGGGCGGGGCTGGCCGGCGGCGGGGCTTTTCTATGCGGGCTTCTCGGCGGTTTCGCTTTCACTGCTGCGCGGCGATGAGCCGTTCGGATTTACCGCGATTGTTTTCCTCTTCGCCGTCGTGTGGTCGACCGATATTGCCGCCTACTTCAATGGCAGGGCGCTGGGCGGGCCGAAACTCGCCCCGCGCTTTTCCCCAAACAAGACATGGTCCGGCGCCATTGGCGGCGCTGCTGCCGCAGTCGCCGGCGGTATTCTGGTTGCATCTCTGGTTGCTGCTCCCGGCAGTTGGGTTGTCCCGCTGCTTGCCTTGCTGCTGTCGATTGTTTCGCAGATCGGCGATCTTGCGGAATCATGGGTGAAGCGCCAGTTCGGTGCGAAGGATTCCGGCCGTCTTCTGCCCGGCCATGGCGGTGTTCTGGATCGCGTTGACGGACTTGTAGCGGCTGCCGCACTTTTGTACCTGTTTGGTGCAATCTTCGCCGAGCCCGACGTACCGTCCGCGATTTTTTTTGGTTTCTAACAGCCCAACGAATGAGTTTATGAATTGCTCAAGATCCTTTCAGCTCCTCGTTGGCTCGATAATGTTTCGTAAGGAGTAGTGATTTGCAGGAGGCGTTGGCCTTTTTTCTGGGTGGCGAAAGCCTGCTTGTCGGGACCATCATTCCATTTCTCTTTGTTCTGACCGTTGTGGTTTTTGTCCATGAGATGGGCCATTATCTGGTCGCGCGCTGGTGCGGCATTGGCTCACAGGCTTTTTCGATCGGTTTTGGCCCCGAATTGATCGGCTTTACGGATCGTCACGGAACACGATGGAAAATTTCCGCCATTCCACTTGGCGGTTATGTCAAGTTCATCGGCGATGAAAGTGCCACGAGTTCTCCGGTCGATGTCAATAATGCAAGTTTGAGCGAAGACGAGCAGCGCAGGGCATTTCATACGCAGCCGGTGTGGAAGCGCGCGG
The DNA here is from genome assembly GCF_046630315.1 of Brucella anthropi. Lineage (GTDB taxonomy): Bacteria > Pseudomonadota > Alphaproteobacteria > Rhizobiales > Rhizobiaceae > Brucella > Brucella anthropi_A. The sequence continues at coordinate 145,848 of NZ_LQBD01000006.1, forward strand.
CGACTGTCTTTGCCGGCCCTGCTTTCAATATCATTTTGACGATCGTGATCTTCAGCGTCTTCTTCGCGCTTTACGGGCGCCAGATTTCCGATCCGCTCATCGCCGGTGTCCAGCCCGGCAGTCCGGCGGCGGAAGCCGGTTTCAAGGCGGGAGATCGCTTTGTCAGCGTCGATGGTGAGAAGATCGCAACTTTCTCGGATGTGCAGCGGATTGTGTCCGGCCGGGCTGGCGATAAGCTGAATTTCACCGTGGAACGTGACGGCAAGATGGTGGATATTCAGGCCGTGCCGGCAATTGTCGAGCGGACGGATCCGCTTGGAAACAAGATCAAGCTTGGCGCCATCGGCGTGGAGACCACCGAAGCGGTCGGCAATTTCCGCCGGATTGAATACGGTCCCCTCGAATCAGTGGGGCAGGCTGTCCTGGAAACAGGCTATATTATCAGCCGGACCGGAGAGTTTTTCCAACGCTTCGCGGTCGGGCGTGAGGATAAATGCCAGCTGGGCGGTCCGGTCAAGATCGCCAATATGGCCGGCAAGGCGGCAAGTCAGGGTTTTGACTGGCTCGTTCAACTGATGGCAATGTTGTCCGTCGGCATCGGGCTTTTGAATCTGTTTCCGCTGCCGCCGCTGGATGGCGGACATCTTGTTTTCTACGCAGTGGAGGCCATAAAGGGTAGCCCGGTTTCCGCTGCTGCTCAGGAAATTTTCTACCGTGCAGGGTTCCTCCTTGTTATGGGATTCATGGGTTTCGTACTTTTCAATGACCTGTTTGCCTGCTAGAGGACTCTCCGGCTGGCTCAGGTGGTGATCTTGGGATGGGGCAGGCTGGAGGGTTCCAGCCCGCTAACCGCCATGATGCATATCTTTTCCGATGAGGATCGGGAAAGGTGTTAAACAGAAGTGAAAATTGGGAGTGACTGCTGGAAAAGCTAAGCAATTTGTTTACCATAACGCTTAAATCGCGTGGCGCGGATGCCACGCTGGTTGCTTAAGTAAACAGAATTTAACTGTGACGCTTGCTTGTATGGAAAAACCGGGTATGACGGTTGTATCTGTACGTGCTTTTCTGGGTTAATCGCCCCGGGGACAGAAAGAAACGAAGGTTCGGAAAGCCTATGACGGCAAGTTCTAAATTCTTTGGCGCCGCTTCTGCGCTCGCCATGTCAGTGGCTCTTGTGGCTTCGGGTACTGCTGCGCTCTCGCTGGCTTCGGTCAATGTAGCTGAGGCTGCTGTCGTCAGCCGTATCGAGGTGCGTGGCAATACGCGCGTCGACGCACAGACCATCCGTGACAATATCGATATTCGTCCGGGGAAGGCCTTCACCAGCGCCGATATCGATGCCGCGGTGAAGCGTCTGTTCGCGATGGGGCTGTTCTCGGATGTTCGTATCAACCAGTCCGGCAATACGCTTGTTGTGAATGTTTCAGAGCGTTCTGTCGTCAACAACGTGCTCTTCCAGGGCAACAAGAAGATCAAGGATCCTGATCTTGCCCGCGCCGTTCAGCTCAAGCCGCGTTCGCCTTACGATGCTGCGACGATGGAATCGGACGTCGAGGCCATCAAAGGGGCCTATGCTCATATCGGGCGCAGCGATGCGACCGTGAATGCGCGTACCGTCGATCTCGGCCAGGGACGTGTGAACGTCGTCTATGAAATCAATGAAGGCTCGCGCACGAAGATCGCGAATGTCGATTTCGTCGGCAATCAGGCATTCAGTGCCCGCCGTCTGCGTGATGTGATCTCGACGAAGCGCTCGAATCCGCTTTCGTGGCTGACGCGCAATGACGTCTATGATGAAGGTCGCCTTCAGGCTGACGAAGAAACGCTCCGTCGTTTCTACTACAACCGCGGTTACGCCGATTTCCGCGTCGTGTCGTCGAATGCCGTTCTCGACCCTTCCACGAACGAATACACCATCACCATCACTGTTGATGAAGGCCAGCGTTACACGTTTGGCGATGTGAGCGTGGAAAGCAATGTTGAGGGCGTTGACGGACAGGCTCTGGACCATTTGGTCAAGACCCGTTCGGGCAAGCCTTACAGCGCCAAGGAAATTGAAGACTCCGTTCTTGCCGTTACCGAGAATGTCGCCGGCAGCGGCTATGCCTTTGCAAAGGTTGAACCGCGTGGCGATCGTGACTTCGAAAACCACACCATTTCCGTCGTTTATAGCGTTGACCAGGGGCCGCGCGCTTATATCCAGCGCATTGAAATCCGTGGCAATGACAAGACCCGCGACTTCGTGATTCGTCGCGAGTTCGACATGAATGAGGGTGATGCCTTCAATCAGGTCATGGTGCAGCGTGCGAAGCGCCGTCTCGAAGCCCTTGATTTCTTCCAGACGGTCAATATCTCGACCGCGCCGGGTTCCGAGCCGGATCAGGTCATTCTGGTTGTTGATGTTGTTGAAAAATCGACGGGTGAGTTCTCGATCGGCGGCGGTTATACGACCGGTGGCGAATCGCCGGGTGCGCAGGTCGAAGCTGCCATCACCGAGCGTAACTTCCTCGGACGTGGTCAGTATGTTCGCATCAGCGCCGGTGCCGGTCAGGACGATATGCGCAATTATGGCCTGTCGTTTACCGAGCCGTATTTCCTCGGCTATCGCCTTTCGGCTGGCTTCGACGTCTTCCGCCGCACATATCGTGTGAACGACGATTATGATGTCGAGCAGACGGGTGGTACGATCCGTTTCGGTCTGCCGATCACGGATAATTTCTCGGCAGGCATCGCGTATAACCTCGTTCAGGAAAAGTATGACCTGTTCCGTTCGGATGCACAGGACTATTATGCTCCTGCCTTGCTTGAGGCGGCTGAAAACAGCCCATGGCTCCGGTCTTCGATCAGCTATTCGCTGACCTACAACTCCATCGATGACATGAAGAATCCGCATGACGGTCTTTATGGCAAGTTCACGCAGGAGTTTGCCGGTCTCGGTGGTGACGCGAAGTACATCAAGACGACCGCCAAGGCGAACTACTACAAGACGCTTTCGCAGGAAGCCGATATCGTCGGTATGCTGGGTGTTGGTGGTGGTTATATCCACGAATTCGGCAATGATGGTGTCCGCATCTTCGACCTGTTCAAGAACAATTCGGATATCATTCGCGGCTTCAAGTTCAACGGTATCGGTCCTTACCAGGATGCGGCGAACGGCAGGCGTTACTGGCTGGGCGGGACGACCTACTTCAACGGTACGGCTGAAGTTCAGTTCCCCATGCCGCTCATTCCTGAGAGCCTCGGTGTCCGTGGCGCATTGTTTGCGGATGCAGCAACGCTTTACGGCAATAATACCCCGGATGCTCTCGGCGACGACAAGAAGCTTCGCGCTTCGGTCGGTCTTAGCCTGATGTGGGCTTCGCCATTTGGTCCGTTGCGTTTTGACTATGCATTCCCGGTTGTAAAGGCTGATACCGATAAGGTTCAGAATTTCAACTTTGGTGTTTCGACCAGCTTCTAATAGATTTGCCTTTTCCCGGGGTGTAAAAGCCCCGGGGAAGAAAGTGTTTTGATGGCAGATCCTGTTTTTTTCGCGCCTTCGCGTGAGATCACGATTGGCGATATAGCAGATTTTACCGGTGCAAGTCTTCGTGACCCGAAGCTTGCGCTGCGTTCTGTTGTGCGTCTTTCTTCTTTGAAAGATGCTGCTGACGGTTCTCTCGTCTTTGTCGAAGGCAAAAAGAATGCCGACGGTCTTTCCTCGCTCAATGCTGCAGCCGTTCTTTGCACGGAAGCTCTGGCCGATAGTGTGCCGTCGCATATAGCTGCTCTGATTACCCGCAATCCGCAGCGGGATTTCGCGTCTGTTGGTCGGATGTTGTTTCCGTCCTCCGTCAGGCCGGTCAGCTGGTTTGGAGAAACAGGTGTTTCTTCAGCGGCGATTATACACCCAACGGCACAGATAGAGGATGGGGCAACCATCGAGGCCGGAGCGGTGATCGGAAAGGATGTGACCGTTGGCTCCGGTACGCTTGTCGCGTCAACGGCGGTGATTGGAGAGGGAAGCCAGATCGGCCGAAACAGCTATATTGCGCCGGGGGTTACAGTCCAGTGCGCTTTTATCGGCAATCAGGTTTCGCTTCATCCCGGCGTTCGTATCGGGCAAGACGGATTTGGCTATGTTCCAGGCCCGGCTGGTTTGGAAAAGGTGCCACAACTCGGTCGTGTCATTATTCAGGACAATGTCGAGATCGGCGCCAATACGACGGTTGACCGCGGCTCGTTGAACGACACTATCATCGGTGAAGGTACGAAGATCGATAATCTTGTCCAGATAGCACATAATGTGCGGATCGGTCGGTTCTGTATCGTTGCGGCACATTGCGGCATTTCCGGCAGCTGCGTTATCGGCGATCAGACGATGCTGGGCGGGCGCGTTGGGCTTGCCGATCATTTGATTATCGGCTCGCGCGTTCAGGTGGCAGCGGCGAGCGGCGTGATGAATGACATACCCGATGGGGAACGTTGGGGTGGTATTCCCGCGCGGCCTATCAAGCAGTGGTTCCGCGATATTGCGAACATCCGCAGCATCGGGCAATCGAGAAAGGAGCAATCCTCTGATGAGTGATGCAAATCAGACCAAGCTGGAAGCAGCAGATATCCAGGACCTTCTGGCCGTGTTGCCGCATCGCTATCCGTTTTTGCTGATCGACCGGATCGTCGACATCGATGGCGATGTCTCTGCGACCGGCATCAAGAATGTAACGATAAACGAGCCGCATTTCACGGGACATTTTCCGGAAAAGCCGATCATGCCTGGCGTGTTGATTATTGAAGCCATGGCACAGACAGCGGGTGCTATCTCGCTGCTTCAGCGCAAGACCGGACGTCCCGGCGTGGTCTATTTCATGACCATAGACAATGCGAAATTCCGACGCCCGGTTATACCGGGAGATCAGCTTCTCCTTCATGTCAAGAAGATCAAACAGCGTGCAAATATCTCGAAATATGAATGCATTGCCGAAGTTGACGGTGTAAAGGTTGCGGAAGCTGAAGTCGCTGCCATGATCAGCACAGCTGAAGAAAGCCAGTGAGCATATCAATGAAAGAAACATTCATTCACCCCACCGCCCTCGTAGAGCCGGGTGTGGAACTGGGGCAGGGTGTGTCTGTCGGCCCCTTTTGTCATATTCAGTCTGGCGCTGTCATCGGCGACAATTCGGAGTTGATGAGCCATGTCGTCGTGACCGGGGCGACAACGCTGGGCACGGGCGGTAAGGTCTATCCGCATGCGATTCTGGGGTGCGATCCGCAGAACAATAAGCACAAGGGCGGTCCGACCAAGCTCAACATTGGTACAAACTGCCTGATCCGCGAAGGCGTGACCATGCACAAAGGGTCCGACAGTGCGCGCGGTTACACGTCGGTCGGCGATAATTGTTCGTTTCTGGCCTATGCCCATGTGGCCCATGATTGCGATATCGGCGATCATGTTACATTTTCCAACAATGTGATGATCGGCGGTCATACGACTATCGGTCATCACGCCATCCTGGGCGGGGGGGCTGCGATCCATCAGTTTGTGCGCATCGGCCATCATGCCTTCGTTGGCGGCATGGCTGCGGTTGTAAGCGATCTGATCCCTTATGGCATGGCAATCGGCGTGCACGCCCATCTTGGCGGGTTGAACATCATCGGCATGAAGCGCTCCGGTATGGAACGCAAGGAGATTCATAATCTTCGTCATGCTGTTCGGATGCTTTTTGACCGCACAAAGCCAATCCGGGACCGTGCGAGGGATGTTCTGGTTGCGATCCCGGATTCTCCGGCTGTCATTGACATGATTGATTTCATCAATGTCGATACCAAGCGTGCCTATTGTACGCCTCCGCTCGATGCGGTCCATGGTGGGGCCGGGCATGACAGCGACGAAGATTGAGAAACAATCGCGTCTCGCGGATAATGCGGGACGCGTTGCGATCATCGCCGGCAACGGGCTGTTGCCGATCAATGTAGCGGGAGCTCTTGAAACTGCGGGAAAAGCGCCTTTCCTCGTGCCGTTGCGCGGGGAGGCCGACCCGGTCCTTTACAAATATGAGCATCAGGAAATTTCGATCGTAGAGTTTGCAAAACTCGTGCGGTCCATGAAAGCCGCCGGTGTCGAGCGGGTGGTTCTCGCCGGGGGCGTGACAAGCAGGCCCCATGTCGGCGACCTGAAATTTGACTGGCCGACCCTGCGTGCGGTGCCTTATGTCTTACGTGCATTGGGTCAGGGCGACGATGCTCTTCTGCGTGCATTCATAGGCCTGTTGGAATCTTTCGGTTTCAAAGTCGTCGGAGCCCATGCGGTCGTCCCTAATCTGCTTTCCCCGTCTCCGGCCCAAATCCTGACCCGGAATGCACCGGATGCCCGCGAGCGCCATAATCTTGAACTTGCGATGGAATCTGCGCTTCGCCTGGGTGATCTCGATGTCGGGCAGGGCGCTGTGGCTGTTGGCGGTCGTGTGGTGGCGCTCGAAGGGGCGGAAGGCACAGACCAGATGATCGAGCGTGTGCGCGAATTGCGTGCAGCCGGTCGCATACCGCGGCGCGGCGGTGTTCTCGTCAAGATGGCGAAGCCGCGGCAGGACGAAAGGGCTGATCTTCCGACCATTGGAATCTCGACCGTGAACAACGCCGCGCAAGCCGGTTTGTCAGGAATAGCGGTTGAGGCGGGCAGGACATTCATTCTAGGCTTTGGCGAAACCATCGCTGCGGCAAATGACAAGGGCCTTTTCATCGAGACGGTCAGCCGCGAGAAAAAGGACAGCAAGACGTGAGCACCACCAGCCGGCCATTGAAAATTGCAATCGTGGCCGGTGAGGAATCCGGTGATCTTCTTGGGGCCGATCTGATTGACGCGCTGCGGATGCAGACGGACCGTCTGGTGGATATTGTGGGGGTCGGTGGGGATCATCTTGCAGCCCGGGGACTGAAATCTTTTTTCGATCCACACGAGATTGCCCTTATGGGGCTCGGCGCAATTCTCAAGAATTTACCGGGTCTGATGCTGCGTATCCGGCAGACGGCGCAACGCATTGTTGCGGAGAAGCCGGATTGCGTCCTCTTGATCGACAGCCCCGAATTTACGCACCGCGTCGCCAGAAAGATCAGGGCCGCAAATCCTTCAATCCCGATCGTGAAATATATAGCGCCGAGTGTGTGGGCGTGGCGGCCGCAACGTGCACGGGCGATGAAGGCCTATTTCGACCACGTGCTGACGATCCTTCCGTTTGAAGTCGAGGTCATGCAGCGTTTGAGCGGGCCGGATGCCACTTATGTGGGACACCGTCTATCGAGCTATGCGCCGATAGTGCAGGCACGCGCCGAGCAAAAAGCCCTTGAGACGCAACGAACGGACGAATCCCGGAAAACGCTGCTGGTTCTGCCGGGTTCTCGCCGCACGGAAATCCAGATGCTCATGGAGCCGTTCGGACAGGCGGTCGGCGAACTTGCCGCGCGGATTGAAAAGCTCGATGTCATTCTGCCGACATTGCCCCGCATTGAGGAAATGGTGCGGGATCTTTCGAAAAGCTGGGCCGTCAAACCGCTCATTGTGCTGGGCGATGCGGAAAAGTGGAAAGCGTTTTCGAAAGCCGATGCAGCACTTGCCGCCTCCGGGACGGTCTCGCTGGAACTGGCTCTGGCGCGCATTCCAAGCGTGCTTTCCTATAAGGCGGATTGGTTTGCACGCAAGTTTCTGATGCCGAAGATCACCATCTGGAGTGCGGCGCTGCCCAATATCATCGCCGATGAACCGGTGGTGCCTGAATATTTCAACGAGTTCGTTCGTCCCGGAATGCTCGCCCGCAACCTGGAGCGGTTGATGCGGCCCGGATCGGCGCGCCAGGCGCAGCTGGATGGGTTTGACAGGGTGGCTTCGATCATGGCGACGGAGCAGCCGTCGGGTGAGATTGGAGCGCAGGTTATTCTGGAACTGGCAGGCGTTTCCGTGCGTTGATTTATCGGGGCGATGAGGACATTAAAAAACCCCGGTTGCCAAAGGCAACCGGGGTTTTTTGTAGGTCTGATGCTTATTTACGCTTTGCGAGCGGTACGTAATCGCGTTCGGCAGCGCCGGTATAAAGCTGGCGCGGACGGCCGATCTTCTGCTGCGGATCTTCGATCATTTCCTTCCACTGCGCGACCCAGCCGACGGTACGGGCGAGCGCAAACAGAACCGTGAACATTTCGGTCGGGAAGCCGAGAGCCTTCAGGGTGATGCCGGAATAGAAGTCGATGTTCGGGTAGAGCTTCTTCTCGATGAAATATTCATCCGTCAGGGCGATCTTTTCGAGTTCCATCGCCACGTCGAGCAACGGATCGTCCTTGATTCCGAGTTCGCCCAGAACTTCATGGCAGGTCTTCTGCATGATCTTGGCGCGCGGATCGTAGTTCTTGTAAACGCGGTGGCCGAAGCCCATCAGGCGGAACGGATCATTCTTGTCCTTTGCACGCGCAATGAATTCGGGAATGCGATCGACAGAACCGATCTCGGCCAGCATGTTGAGCGCGGCTTCATTTGCGCCGCCATGGGCCGGACCCCAGAGGCAGGCAACGCCGGCAGCGATACATGCAAATGGATTGGCGCCCGATGAGCCGGCAAGACGCACGGTCGAGGTCGAGGCGTTCTGCTCATGATCCGCGTGCAGGATGAAGATGCGGTCCATTGCGCGCGCCAGAACCGGATTGACCTTGTAGTCCTCGCATGGAACGCCGAAGCACATATGCAGGAAGTTCGATGCGAAATCGAGGTCGTTCTTCGGGTACATGAACGGCTGGCCGATATGGTACTTGTAGGCCATGGCGGCAAGCGTCGGAACCTTGGCGATCAGACGAATCGAGGCGACCATGCGCTGATGCGGGTCGGTGATATCGGTCGAGTCATGATAGAAGGCCGACATCGCGCCGACACAGCCGACCATCACAGCCATGGGATGAGCGTCCCGACGGAAGCCGGTAAAGAACTTCGTCATCTGCTCATGGATCATGGTGTGGCGCGTCACACGATAGTCGAAGTCGGACTTCTGCGTGGCGGTCGGCAATTCGCCGTAGAGAAGCAGATAGCAGGTTTCGAGGAAATCACCGTGTTCGGCGAGCTGGTCGATCGGATAACCGCGATAGAGCAGGGTGCCCTCGTCGCCATCGATATAAGTGATCTTGGATTCGCACGATGCCGTGGAGGTGAAGCCCGGATCGTAGGTGAACATCTGGGAGTTCTTGTAGAGTGGGCCGATATCAACGACGTCTGGTCCGACAGTGCCTTGTCGCACAGGCAGATCGAATGTTTTGCCTTCTAGTGTAAAGCTGGCTGTCTTGTCTGACATCGTGTTTCCTTTCATGTCCACTTTACCGCCCGCACGACGGCAGAATTGTAATCGCTCTTATAATCGTCTTTTATCTCTTGGAATGGCCCCCGCCCCAGTGGGAACAATCAGTGGAGACCATCAGCGTTTAACGCATTATCCTAACGATTTTGCCCGTCAAACTATCCCAAACCGTTCGCGATGCAATGCGTAATTTGAACTATTTACGCCGGTTTTGTCACGTCAGCGTGAATGATCCCATCTTAAACGATTTGATCGCGAATACGCCCGAGAGACTCCTCACGGCCAAGCACGAACAGCACGTCGAATACGCCCGGAGAGGTAGCACGTCCGGTCAGGGCTGCACGCAGGGGTTGCGCAATCTTGCCCAGTTTCAGCCCGGTTTTCTCCGCGTGAGTCCGCACGACGCCATCAAGGGACTCAACCGTCCATGTGCCAGCGGCTTCCAAGTCCGGGAGAACGGATTTGAGCACGGCGCGCCCTTCCTCATTCAGGAGAGACGCTGCTTTCTCGTCGAGATCGAGCGGGCGCGAGGCGAAGATGAACTTCGATCCGTCGGCCAGTTCCACCAGGGTTTTGGCGCGATCCTTCAAGCCGGGCATGGCGGCAAGCAATTGTGCGCTTCGCCTGTCGTCCAGGGCGTCGGCAATTTCCTTGCCGCCTTCGATCTCCGGCAGAACCGTGACGAGCGCATCGTAAAGCGCCTTGTCATCGCTGGCACGCATATAGACGCCATTGATCGCCTCAAGCTTCTGGAAATCGAAGCGGGCCGCACCCTTGTTGATGTCCTTCACATCGAACCATTCGATCATCTGTTCGGTCGACATGATTTCGTCGTCTCCATGGCTCCAGCCGAGACGCACGAGATAATTGCGCAGCGCTGCGGGCAAATAGCCCATGGCACGATAGGCATCAACGCCCAGAGCACCGTGACGCTTGGAGAGTTTTGCACCGTCCGCACCATGAATGAGCGGGATATGCGACATTTGCGGCACGTCCCAGCCCATGGCGTTGTAGATGACAGTCTGCCGCGCGGCATTGGTCAGATGATCGTCGCCGCGAATGATGTGCGTTACGCCCATATCGTGGTCATCGACAACAACCGCATGCATATAGGTAGGCGTTCCGTCGGAACGCAGAATGATGAAATCATCGAGATCCTTGTTGGGGAAACGCACGTCGCCCTGCACGGCATCCTGCACGAGCGTTTCGCCTTCCTGCGGTGCCTTGATGCGGATGACAGGTTTCACGCCTGCCGGTGCCTCGGACGGATCGCGGTCGCGCCAGCGACCGTCATAACGCGGCGGACGGCCTTCGGCGCGTGCCTTCTCGCGCATTTCTTCCAGTTCTTCCGGCGTCGCATAGCAATAATAGGCCTTGCCGAGGGCAATCAGTTCTTCCGCCACTTCGCGATGGCGAGGTGCGCGCTCGAATTGCGATATCGCCTCACCGTCCCAATCCAGCCCCAGCCAGGTCAACCCATCGAGGATGGCAGCCGTGGCAGCGTCGGTGGAACGTTCGCGGTCGGTATCTTCGATGCGCAGCAGCATCTTGCCGCCATTGTGCTTGGCATAGAGCCAGTTGAACAGGGCGGTGCGCGCACCGCCAATATGCAGATACCCCGTGGGCGAGGGGGCAAAACGGGTAACGACCGCTTTCGACATGACAGCTCCACTATGTCGTGCGCCTTTTTTTAAGCAGCGGCGAATGCCGGAGACACAGGCGCGAACTTGAATTCCAATGCCTGCACGAGAACGCCCGGCAGGTAATCGGGGTTCGTGATGAGAACCCTCTCGATTTCGGCTGCGGTTCATGTAGCATAGGCAGCATCTTGCGCAAGGGTTTCGCATCTCTTTCGCACCGATGTGCCGTTGTTCTTTCGGGGTATTCGACGGTCTGGGCTAACTTTTGCGGTCAGGCGGGGGCATGACAGGCATCAGGGAAGCGAGCGATATAAACGAACGGGCGCTTGTGAGGAACATGCCCGATGGTTTCGTGCGCACCCTGTTGCCCGAAGCGTGGCCCTCCAATGAAACAGGGTCTCCGGCACATTCGGCGCCGATCCAGCCGCCCGCACCCAAACTGCGTGAACGTCTCCTGTCCGTCCCCCTCATTGCTCGGGAACAGATCAGGACCACAATCGAAACTGAAGCCGGACGCGGCGTCTTCTTTCTTTTGCTGCCGGTTTTTGCCGGCATTGGCGCAATCATCTATTTTACGCTTTCGTTCGAGCCGGCATGGACACCGCTTCTGTCCATGCTCGGAATTGCCATTCTCTTGCGGATTGCGACGCGCAGGCATCATGTCGCCGCGCAGTGCATGACGTTGGCTCTTGCCTTGACCGCCGGTGTTGTGGTCGGCAAATGGGAAACGGAACGGCGTGCGACGCCGATGCTGGGCTCCGATGTCGCAACACGTATAACGGGCCGGGTGGTTGCGCTTGAATATCAGGATAATGGAAGCTGGCGGATAACGCTCGATGTCCTCCAGACCGAGCGCCCGAAGCTTCGTTATCCGCCAAAACGCATTCGCATCAATGCGCGGGATATTCCGGCCTCGACGTCGATCGGCAGCGGACTGACAGGCTTTGCGCGATTGCGCAATCCGTCAGGCCCGGTTCGTCCCGGCAATTATGATTTTTCGTTTCATGCTTATTTCAACGGCATCGGTGCCAATGGCTTCTTTCTCGGAACGCCCAAAGTGGCGGTGGTTCCCCCGCCGAACGAACTGACTGCCGAGGTTTCACAGTGGATCGCCATGTTGCGTGTTCGGGTTTCGGAGCGAATAGAAGAAGTAATCGGCGGCGAGGACGGAAGCGTTGCATCGGCCCTTGTGGCGGGCACGCGTGCGGGGATCAGCGAAAAGACCAATGAGGATCTGCGCAAGGCCGGCCTTGCGCATATTCTGTCGATCTCCGGCCTGCATATGGCGCTTGCCGCCGGTGTCGTCATGCTGACGCTGCGGTCGCTCTTCGCGTTATTTCCGGCTTTCAGCATGCATCATCCGGTGAAGAAATATGCGGCCTTTCTCTCCCTCTTGAGCTGTACCTTCTATCTTGCCATGTCGGGTGCAGATGTTGCAGCGCAGCGAAGCTATGTGATGATTGCAGTCATGCTCGGGGCGTTGCTGGTGGATCGCGCGGCGATAAGCATGCGCAATCTGGCGATTGCGGCTGTTGCGATGATTGCGATTTCACCGCATGAAATACTGGGGCCTAGTTTTCAGATGTCTTTCTCCGCCACTGCCGCTCTGATCGCGGGCTATGGTTGGTGGAGCGAGCGCAATGCGACCAGGCATGCAGGCAAGGAAAAGCGTGAAAAGCCCGCCCGCAGTTTCATGGGAAAGCTGTTGAAGCCTGTCACGGCGGCCGCCGGCACGTCGCTCATCGCAGGATTGGCGAGTGGAATTTTTGCTGCTTATCATTTCAATAATACAGCGCCGCTGGGCTTGGTGGGAAACATTCTCGCCGAGCCCGCAATCGCTCTTCTCGTCATGCCGTTCGCCGTCTTCGGTCTTGTGCTGATGCCGTTGCAGCTGGACTGGGTGCCATTGCAGATCATGGGATGGGGCATTTTTGCAGTGAGGCACATTGCTGCTTTTGTGGCGGCATGGTCGCCCGATGGCAATCCGGGCGCAATGCCTGCTCTCACGCTTGTTCTCTGGGCGATTGCGCTTGTTCTGGCCGTTGTGTTGTCCACCAGACTGAAAGCGCTGGCACTCCCTTTCATCGTTCTTGGCCTTGCGGTTTTTGTCAGGGAGCCTTTTCCCGATATCGTGGTTACGGAAGATGCCAGACTGGTGGGCGTCCGATTGGCGGATGGGAGATTTGCAGTTAACCGAGATCGGCCGTCACAGTTCATGATCGACAACTGGAGAGCTGCTTATCTGGTAAAAGAGTTCATTGCGCCATCGTCGGGCAAAACCAAAAAACAGACTGATCCTGACGGCTTTGAATGCGAAGACGGACTATGCACAATCGTTTTGCATGACGGCCGCACACTTGCCTACACTGCGGATGTGACAATGCAGGAGATCGCCTGCAATGTCGGCGATGTGGTCATTCTCGCTGTTCCGGGCAAAAACCCTTCGTGCCCTCGTTCCACAGCCCCTCGTTCCACAGCCCCTCGTTCCACAGCTTTGAGCATCAGCAAACGCGATCTGGCCCTGAAAGGAGCTGCGGAAATCAGGCTTGGAAAAGCAGGGGGGAAACGGCAGCTTTCACAGGCTGCATTGGGGCCGTTACTTCAAACCCATAAATCCTCACAAGGCCAGCCAATACCCGATCTGCAATCGAACGACGAAATACGGTTTGCAGTCGATGTGCCAAGCCGTCCTTGGCATCTGCACCGTATCCATTCGCGTTCGGCTCGCGGCTTGGCCGAACATGCCTATAAACCCAAATCCCGTTTTATCGAAAATGCAAATAGCTGCACGGCAGAGGCGAACGATGAACCGCCAGTCTGCAATTGATTGATCGTTTGCCGCTGAAACGGGAGCGCGGGACCGTCTTTCACCTCGCTTAAGAACCCTACTTCAACAAGTCGCGCGCATTTTCGATACACAAATGCTTTAGTAACGTCGGATCAGGCCGACAAGCTTGCCTTGCACACGCACGCGGTCCGGTCCGAAGATCCGTGTTTCATAAGCCGGGTTGGCTGCTTCGAGAGCAATGGATGCGCCCTTGCGGCGGAAGCGTTTCAACGTCGCTTCTTCGTCATCGACGAGAGCCACGACGATCTCGCCGGGATTGGCTGTCTCGCCGCGCTTGATGATGACTGTATCCCCGTCGAAGATCCCCGCATCGATCATTGAATCGCCTTTGACCTCAAGCGCATAATGCTCTCCTGCGCCGATCATTTCCGGCGGAAGGCTGAGGGAATGTGTCTGGTTCTGAATTGCAGAAATAGGCACACCTGCCGCAATGCGTCCCATGACGGGGACGGACACGGTCGTCGATGTGTCGTCATTGGTGGCGGCTGGAGCAGGGCGCGTCGATGGCGGCGGCGCCTTGCCGAGACTGCCTTCGATAACACTGGGGGCGAACTTCTTCTGGGCGTTGAGGCCCGGAGCGATGGAGTCAGGCAGGCGCAAAACTTCAAGCGCACGGGCCCGGTTCGGCAGGCGGCGGATGAAGCTGCGCTCTTCCAAAGCGGTAATCAGACGATGGATACCCGATTTTGAAGCCAGATCGAGTGCTTCTTTCATTTCGTCGAAAGAAGGGGGGATACCCGTTTCTTTCAGACGTTCATGAATGAACAGCAGAAGCTCGTGCTGTTTACGGGTTAACATGCGCGACACCCTCCCGGTCTAGAATCGAGAAAACAAAACCGGAACGAACACTATATGTTCCAGTCTTGTTCTGCAATGGTTTTAAAATCATTAATGGGGGAAGCAGGTCAGTTACATGGAGGCATAAAATGCGGATGAGCGATAATAGAGGGTGCTTTTTCTTATTAAGTTGTTGAAAACAATATCTAATCTAACTGGGCTGGAAATGTGGCGATTTTGATATGACTGTCATTCCGTAAAGCCTATGACATGTTGAATTTATTGCTGTTTTTATGACCGTGGAAGCTAGCGGCACGGCCCACAAGCGGAAAGCTAGTTGATCGAATTTTCTTGGTTTCAAGGCGTCTGTCTCAACGGCGTTGCCGCACTATTGCCTCGCTGACGTTTTCGTTGCGGTGCGGGCGTGTTTCCAGAACTCCACTTTTGGCTGTGATAGCGAATCAAAAAACTGTGCTTGTTTCGTTTGGATCGGCTTCCTGCCTCTGTGTCTTTTTGACAACCGAAGACATTGCCAAGCAAACGCTTATTGATGCCAAGAGCACGCTTGTCTGATGATTTGATGAATACAAAAAATTTTAAGATGAGCATCGATCAAGCGATCTGAAACCGGGTCACTGTTGGCTTGGAGGTTTTGTTGCATTCAAAGGGAGGGGTATGCAGTAGAATATTGGGATAAAAATTTAAACTTGTAATTTATAATATATATAATTTATTATACTCTGATTTTTAATTTATTATAC
>NZ_LQBD01000007.1:0-154889 GCF_046630315.1 Brucella anthropi
CAAACCAGTCAAAACCCTTAAAGCTCAACTCGCTCAACCAACCCCAAGGACGCATCAGCCTGCCGCTTGCGGCGCCGCCGCCCTCGTTGTGGCGCCATATAGACCCCACAAACCAAAACTGTCAACGACCAATCCAAACTTTTTCCAAAAATTCTTTCCACAGACAAACACTCAAATAAGACCGACCAACGCGGCCCTTATATAAGTGTGCATTCCGCCCTATGCGGAGAGCCACCCCATGCGGTCGGCCACGTCATTTGCAAGCGCGCGCACCCGCCTGCCCATGTCTTCTATTGTGTCGGGACGCGCTTCCGCAGCCATCATCGACAAAGCGATGCCCGCTATAGGGTGAAACGGCCGATCGCAGATCGCAGCGCCGATACAGAACATGCCCTCACGCAACTGGCCATTATCGAGCGAATAGCCCCTTGCCTTTGCTTCGGCCATCTCCGCTTCCAGCACCTGGAGCGAAGGCGCGCTCGCCGGTGTAATCGGTTCCGGCCATTCGGACGGCAGATGGCGGGCGAGCTCCTGCGGCGACATCGCGGCCAGCATGGCCTTGCCGGTCGCCGTAAAGACGGCGGGAACCCGCATGCCGATGCGGAATGTGATCCCCAGAGGCGCGGTGGAGTTGCGGCACGACAGATAGATGACATCCGGCCCTTCGAGATGCGAAAGCGTCAATGTATGCGCGCCCAGCCCATCCGCCTCCGCCACCGCCTCGTGAAATGCATCGACAATGTCGCTGCCCGCCATGAACACATTGGCCCAGCGCACCGATTGCGATCCCATGGTGAAGCTTCCATCGCTGTTGAGCTTGAGCAGTTTGAGATGCACCAGCGTCTGGCAAAGTCCGTGCACGCTGCTTTTCGGCAGGCCGGTCCGGCGGGCCAGGTCTGAAAGCTTGAGCCCCTCCGCCACGCCCTTGCCGCCTTCCTGCGCGGATGTCGCGATCTGATCCAGAATTTGTGCCGCGCGCATGACCGCCGGAACCAGTTTCTGGGAACTCTCGCTCTCGCTCACCGTTTTCGTCATAGCTTTGCCACTCACCTGATCGACCGCCCGATAAACCGTTGACTTTGAGCGGTGCGGCCTGTTTAATTCAAAATATCGTAAGCCGTTCAATATACTGAACAGGCTTTCTCTGCAAGACTGGGATGGAACATTATGCTCGCTTTGAAAGACCCCTCACTGCTCAAATCGCAATGCCTTGTCGATGGGCGCTGGATAGACGCCACGGATGGCGCCAGGATCGACGTGACCAATCCGGCGGACGGCTCGGTCATCGGCACGGTTCCCTCCCTTTCTGTTGTGACCATCAAGGAAGCCATCGACGCTTCCGCCAGGGCGTTCCCGGCATGGGCCGCCAAGACCGCCAAGGAACGCACCGCGATCCTGCGCAAATGGTTCGATCTCATCGTCGCCAATGCCGATGATATCGCCCTTATCATGACGTCGGAACAGGGCAAGCCGCTTGCAGAAGCGCGCGGCGAAGTTCTTTATGCGGCGTCCTTCATCGAATGGTTCGCGGAAGAAGCAAAGCGCGTCTATGGCGACACAATCCCTGCCCCGCAGGCCGGGCAGCGCCTGACGGTCATCCGCCAGCCGGTCGGCGTGACGGCGGCCATCACCCCGTGGAACTTCCCGGCGGCGATGATTACCCGCAAGGCAGCCCCTGCCCTTGCCGCCGGCTGCACCATGATCGTGCGCCCAGCCGATCTCACCCCGCTGACGGCGCTGGCGCTTGGCGTTCTCGCCGAAAAGGCGGGCATTCCGGCAGGCGTTCTCCAGATCGTCACCGGCAAGGCGCGCGAAATCGGCGCCGAACTGACCAGCAACGATATTGTGCGCAAGCTTTCCTTCACCGGGTCGACGGAAGTGGGACGCCTGCTGATGGCGCAGTGCGCCCCGACCATCAAGCGCATCTCGCTGGAACTTGGCGGCAATGCGCCGTTTATCGTGTTCGACGATGCCGATCTGGATGCGGCCGTCGACGGCGCCATGATTTCCAAATACCGCAATGCGGGCCAGACCTGCGTTTGCGCCAACCGCATCTATGTACAGCGCGGCGTTTACGACAAGTTCGCCGAAAAGCTTGCCGCCAAGGTCAAGGAACTCAAGGTCGGCAACGGCACGGAGCCGGGCGTGGTCATCGGCCCGATGATCGAGCCGAAGGCCATCACCAAGGTCAAGGCGCATATTGACGATGCCGTGTCCAAGGGCGCCAAGCTCATCACCGGCGGCAAGGAACTGGGCGGCCTGTTCTTCGAACCCGGCGTTCTGACGGGCGTAACCTCCGACATGATCGTGGCCAGGGAAGAAACTTTCGGCCCATTGGCCCCGCTCTTTGCCTTCGACACGGAAGAAGAAGTCATCGCCATGGCCAATGACACGATCTTCGGTCTGGCCGCTTATTTCTATACGGAGAATTTCAGCCGCGCGATCCGTGTCAGCGAAGCGCTGGAATATGGCATGGTCGGGCACAATACCGGCCTGATCTCGAACGAAGTCGCGCCTTTTGGCGGCGTGAAGCAGTCCGGCCTTGGCCGTGAAGGCTCCAAATATGGCATTGAGGAATATCTCGAGACCAAATATATTTGCAGCGCCTATAAGCGTTAAGAACCGCTATTTTCCCGGCGGTTCCCAAACTGTCCGGTGCAAAGCAGTATCAAGGAAGACGGCGCGCATTGTTCGCGCCGCCTTTTTTATTTATAGACGGTGCAACCGCTAATATGGCTTCGGCCAAGAAATTCCGGAAAATATATGCTGCGCCGCCTTTACGACTGGACGATTTCGCTTGCCGCCAGAAAATCCGCCGAATGGTGGCTCGCCATCATCGCCTTTGTGGAAAGCTCGGTCTTTCTCGTTCCCGCCGACGTGCTGTTTCTGCCCATGGCGCTTGCCCGGCCCGAGCGCGCCTGGCGCTATGCCTTCATCGCGACGGTAGCCTCCGTCCTCGGCGGCATTGCGGGCTGGTATCTCGGCTATCACGCCTATGAGCAGATCGCCAAGCCGGTGCTCGAAATGTATGGCAAGCTGGACACGTTCGAGCAGTTGCGCGGCACGACCAGCGCCGACGCCATCCTGCTGATGCTGATCACTTCCGGCCTTGCGCATCTGCCGCCGATCAAGGTGGTGACGATCCTGTCGGGTGCGGCGGGCATCAACATCTGGCTCTTCATCGCATCGGCGATCGTTGCGCGCGGGGCACGTTTCTATTTCCTGGCCTGGCTGCTGCGCCGCTATGGCGAACCGATCCGCCATTTCATCGAAAAGCGCCTCGGCCTGATCGCAAGTCTCGTGGCGGTGGTCTTGATCGCGCTCTTCTTTGCCGTGAAATATCTTCATTCCTGAAGAGCCCGCCCAAACTCGGTCAAAATAAATTGCTTGGAGACAAGCCGATTATTTGCCTTAAAAAGCAAGAGAACCTTTTCAGGGAATCCCATATGGCGTTTGCACTCAATCACCCGGTCGGCAAGGTACAGGCATGGACCGCAGGCATCATGACCGTCGGCCTTGCCGCGACTGTCGCCACGGCGCTCGGCTTCGAGCATCTGGCGGGCTTCATGCCGTGCAAGCTCTGCCTCGAACAGCGCACGCCCTATTATATCGGCGTGCCGGTCCTGGCTGCGGCTTGGGTGTCTTATGGCCTGAAATGGCCCCCGATCCTGACGCGCGGCCTCATCCTGATCGGCGCGTTCCTGATGACCTTCGGGCTGGCACTCGCTGCCTACCACACCGGCGTTGAACTGAAATACTGGCCGGGACCGATCGATTGCAGCGCGGAGACGATGAAAGTCACGCTGGATGCGGGCAATCTGCTGAGCGAGCTCAACACGCACCCGCCAGCATGCGACAGCGCGCCGGGCTATTTCCTCGGCCTGTCCTTTGCCGGATGGAACGTCATCGCAAGCCTGCTCTTTGCAGCCATCGGCTATTACGGCGCTTTTGCGAAAAGTGGGAAGTAAGAGCGGAAAACTATAGGGCTGATTCTTCTTTTATCGCATGTTGTTATCGCAAAACCGCTACGCACTTTTGCGCAACATGCTTATGGCTCCAGTTCGACATCCCAGTACAGAAAATCGAGCCAGCTGTCGTGCAGATGGTTGGGGGGGAAAAGGCGGCCGTTATTGTGCAGCTCCTGCACGGTCGGCATGGTTGGCTTCTGGCGCGGCCACATATGCGCGACGGCGGGCATCATGCCGCCCTTGCGCAGATTGCATGATGAACAGGCGGCGACCACATTTTCCCACGTCGTCTCGCCGCCATGGCAACGCGGGGTAACGTGATCGAAGGTCAGGTCGTGCGGCGAGCCGCAATACTGGCATTCGAAACGATCACGCAGGAAGACGTTGAAGCGCGTGAACGCGGGATAGCGCGGCGGCTTTACATAATCCTTGAGGCAAATCACGCTCGGAACGCGCATGGAAAAGGATGGCGAGGAAACGATGTGATCATATTCCGCCACGATATTCACGCGTTCGAGAAACACCGCCTTGATTGCATCGGGCCAGGACCAGAGCGACAGCGGATAATAGCTGAGCGGGCGGTAATCAGCGTTCAGAACCAGCGCGGGCAGGCCGCTGGTCGAGACGGTTCTGGGTGAGACGGCAACATTCAAGGCGCACCTCCTTCAGAGCAACTCCGGAAAGGGCGAAACAGCTCTCCAGGCGGAATTGCGCTTTCGTCGAAGCGCCGCGCGTCCATTTTGGGCGCAACAACGACGCTCCAACCTCGTGAGGACGGCGCCGCGAAAGCAGACAATCAAGCTTCTGCGAATCGAAATACCGTCATCAGCCGATGTGGATAATGTAAGCCTGACGTGACAGGATTGTGAAGCGGAAACACATTTGTGCTCCGGCAAACACGCAAGTTTTACAGCAGCATCTACAGAAGCGGCGCCGCCTCGCGCCCCTTGATGGCGGCATAATAGGCCCAGAACAATCGCGCCGCCACGCCGCGCCACGGCGCCCAGTCTTCCGCAAGCTTGCGAAGGGCCGCGGCATCGGGCCGGGTCTCGTGCGCAAAGGCGTGCCCGACAGCCGTTTGCAGCGCCACATCGCCCGCCGGAAAGACATCCGGATGACCGGCTGCAAAGAGCAGATAAACCTCCGCCGTCCATGGGCCAATGCCCTTGATCGCCGTCAGGGCCGCGATGGCTTCCTCGGCGGGCAGATCGCAAAGCCCGTGCAAATCGAGGCCACCTTCGGCAAGCGCCTGCGCGACGGCCAGAAGCGTCCTCTGTTTGGGGCGCGAAAGACCGGCAAAGCGCCAGGCCTCCTCCCCGCCTGCGATATAGGCTTCAGGCGTCAGCGGATCGATCACCTGTTTCAGCCGCGCCCAGATTGCGGCGGCGCTGGCGGTTGAAACCTGCTGGGCGACGATGATGGAGGCGAGGCTTTCAAATCCGGGTTCGGACCGGCGTAGCGGCACCGCATGGGAGCGCCCGCATATGTCGGCAAGCCGCCTATCGGCGAGAACCAGCGCCTCCAGCCCGGCCTCAATATCGCTCAGTGTATCGATCCGCCGCATCGGACAGCCTTTCATTCTCTCGGCGCACAACGTACCAATGGAATCAGATGACATTCAACTGACAACAAGCTGCCATGACCGTACCCGTGTTCCGCTTTGCTCCCAGCCCCAATGGCCAGCTCCATCTCGGCCATGCCTATTCCGCGCTTTTGAACGCGGACATGGCCGGAAAAACTGGCGGCCGCTTTCTGCTGCGCATGGAAGATATCGACACGGCGCGCTGCACGCCAGCGCTGGAACAGGGCATTTACGACGATCTCCGCTGGCTCGGCCTGACATGGGAAAAGCCGGTGCGCCGCCAGTCGGAGCATTTTGGCGAATACCGCAATGCCCTCACCAAACTGGCGGACAAGGGGCTCGTCTACCCCGCCTTCCTCAGCCGGGGCGAAGTTCGCGAGCAGATCGGCGAGGCTTTCGCCAGGGGCAAGGACTGGCCTTCCGACCCGGACGGCACACCGCTTTATCCGCAGGGCGAGCGCGACCTGACCGAAAAGGAACAGATGGAGCGCATCGCTTCGGGCATGTCCTATGCCTGGCGGCTCAACATGGACAAGGCGCTGGAAGCCGCGGGCGAACCGCTTTTCTGGAATGAAAGCGGTGCGGGTCCGCAGAGTGAAACCGGCCATCTTGCCGCCGACCCCGCCCGCTGGGGCGACGTGGTGATCGCACGCAAGGACACGCCGACCAGCTATCACCTTTCCGTGGTGGTGGACGATGCGCTGCAAGGCATCACCCATATCGTGCGCGGGCGCGATCTTTTCCACGCGACCGCCGTGCACCGGCTTTTGCAGAAACTTCTGGGCCTGCCCGAGCCGCTCTATCACCATCACGATCTTGTTCTGGGCGAAGACGGGCAGAAACTTTCCAAGAGCCGCAAGGATACCGCGCTCGCATCGCTGCGCGAACAGGGGTGGACGCCCGCCGATATTCGCAACAGGCTGTCCCTATGAATGCTATTTTCGCCGCAGCGTCACAAATGATGTGCCCGCGCCCCGATTGACGAAAGCGCGCCGAAGCGGTTCAAAGGCAGCATGTGGCTGGCGTTGAAAGACGCTGGCAGTGGATTTGTTTATTTTGAAGGAGGCTGAGCCATGGTTTCTCAAAAAGCCGGTCATTACGTTGAGATTGAAGGCTTGCGCGTTGCCCCTGAACTGGTGGAGTTTCTGGCCACGGAGGCCGCACCCGGCACCGGCGTGGAGCCGGAAAAGTTCTGGAAGGGCTTTGCCGCCATCATCCGCGATCTTGCTCCGAAAAACCGCGCCCTCCTCGCCAGGCGTGACGAAATGCAGGCAAAAATCGACGCCTGGTACAAGCAGAACCGCGACAAGGGCTACAGCCAGGCCGATTACCAGCAGTTCCTGAAGGATATCGGCTATCTCCTGCCGGAAGGCGGCGCGTTTTCGGTTTCGACCAGCAATGTCGATCCGGAAATCACCCATATTGCCGGTCCGCAGCTTGTCGTCCCGGTCATGAATGCGCGCTATGCGCTCAACGCCGCCAATGCGCGCTGGGGTTCGCTCTATGATGCGCTCTATGGCACCGATGCCATTTCGGAAGCCGATGGCGCGGAAAAGGGCAAGGGCTACAATCCGAAGCGCGGCGAAAAGGTTATCGCCTGGGCAAAGAACTTCCTTGATGAAAGCGCGCCGCTCAGCACGGGCAAATGGGCCGATGCCGCCGGTCTTGCCGTCAAGGACGGCAAGCTGGAAATCAGGCTGACCGACGGTTCGGCAACGGCGCTGAAGGATGGCAGCCAGTTCAAGGGCTATAATGGCGATGCCGCCGCCCCGACCAATGTGCTGCTGGCCAAGAACAACATGCATGTCGATATCGTCGTCAATGCGGACCACCCGATCGGCAAGACCGATCCGGCGCATATTGCCGATGTGGTTCTGGAATCGGCTGTCAGCACGATCCAGGATTGCGAGGATTCCATTGCCGCCGTCGATGCCGAAGACAAGGTTGCCGTCTATCGCAACTGGCTCGGCCTGATGAACGGCAAGCTGGAAGACACGTTCGAGAAGAACGGCAAGCAGATGACGCGCCGCCTCAATGGCGACCGCAGCTACAAGGCGCCGGACGGTTCCACGCTGACGCTCAAGGGCCGTTCGCTCATGCTGGTGCGCAATGTCGGCCACCTGATGACCAACCCGGCCATTCTCGACGCCGAAGGCCATGAAGTGCCGGAAGGCATCATGGATGCAGCCTTCACCAGCCTGATCGCGCTGCATGATATCGGCCCGAACGGTCGCCACATGAATTCACGCGAAGGCTCGGTCTATATCGTCAAGCCGAAGATGCACGGGCCTGAAGAAGTGGCGTTCGCCAATGAAATCTTCACCCGCACGGAAGAAATGCTCGGCATGAAGCCCAACACGCTCAAGATGGGCGTGATGGACGAAGAACGCCGCACGACCGTCAATCTCAAGGAGGCGATCCGCGCCGCCAAGGATCGCGTGGTCTTCATCAATACCGGCTTTCTCGACCGCACCGGCGACGAAATCCACACCTCCATGGAAGCAGGCCCGATGATCCGCAAGGGCGACATGAAGCAGGCCGCATGGATCGGCGCCTACGAACAGTGGAACGTCGATATCGGTCTGGAATGCGGGCTTTCCGGCCATGCGCAGATCGGCAAGGGCATGTGGGCCATGCCCGACATGATGGCCGCGATGCTGGAACAGAAGATCGCCCATCCGAAGGCCGGTGCGAACACCGCCTGGGTGCCGTCGCCGACCGCCGCCACGCTGCACGCCACCCATTACCACCAGATCGACGTTGCCGCCGTTCAGGAAAAGCTCAAAAGCCGCCCGCGCGCCAGGCTCGACGATATCCTGTCCGTGCCGGTCGCAACCCGCCCGAACTGGACGCCGGAAGATATCCAGAAGGAGATCGACAACAACGCGCAAGGCATTCTGGGCTATGTCGTGCGCTGGGTCGACCAGGGCGTCGGCTGCTCGAAGGTGCCGGACATCAACAATGTCGGCCTGATGGAAGACCGCGCAACGCTGCGCATTTCCGCGCAGCACATCGCCAACTGGCTCCATCATGGCGTCGTTTCGCAAGCGCAGGTGATGGAAACCATGAAGCGCATGGCCGCCGTCGTCGACAAGCAGAACGAAGGCGACCCGCTTTATCGCCCGATGGCCGCCGACTTCGACAAGTCGATTGCCTTCCAGGCCGCCTGCGATCTGGTCTTCAAGGGCCGCGAACAGCCGAACGGCTACACCGAGCCGGTCCTGCATCGCCGCCGCCTCGAGTTGAAGCATGTCTCCTAAAAGTGGGAACCGGTTTGAGGAACAAGACATGCGCGGAAATGAAAACTGAAAGTGCAGGGCTGATTCTTTTCACTTGCAAATGATCGAATACGGCGGGAGAAATCCCGCCGTTTTCTTATTCAACAAGGCCCCTGAAATGACCCTCCTCATCCGCCACGCGACGGAAGCCGATCTTGCTGCCCTGCTCGCCATTTATAATGATGCGGTCGAAAACACGCTTGCCATCTGGAACGAAACGCTTGTCGATCTGGAAAACCGCCGCCAATGGCTGGAAAACCGCAACCGCGACGGCTTTCCGGTTCTGGTCGCCGAACGGGGTGGGCAGGTCGTCGGCTATGCGAGCTATGGCCCGTTCCGCCCGTTCGAGGGGTTTCGCCATTCCTGCGAACTTTCGGTCTATGTCGCAAGCGATGCCCGCGGCGGCGGCATCGGGCGCGCGCTTCTGGCCGAGCTTGTGGAGGAAGCGAGCGAGCGCAAGGTGCATGTGCTGGTTGCCGGTATCGAGGCAGGCAATGCCGCCTCCATCGCGCTGCACAAATCGCAGGGCTTTGAGGATTGCGGCACGCTGAAACAGGTCGGCCAGAAATTCGGGCGCTGGCTCGATCTGACCTTCATGCAAAAAACACTCTGAATGGAAGGGCCGCTTTCGCGGCCCAATTTATCAGTTCGCCTGTGCAACGGCGCTGCCGGTCGGCAATTCGCTCAGGCCGATCTCGCCTTCGACCTGGTCGCTGCGGGCCATCAGATAAAGACCGAGGCCACAGGTCAGGACGGCGATGAACACCAGATACCAGGCATGGGCCATCGGATTGACCGCCAGAAGCGAGGTGACGATCACCGGCGTCAGGCCACCGAAGACCGCATAGGAAACATTGTAGGAAAACGACAGGCCGGAAAAGCGCACCGGCGCCGGGAAGGCGCGCACCATCACATAAGGCACCGCCCCCACCATGCCGACCGAGAGCCCCATCACTGCATAGAGCGCGAACAGGACCGGCAGCGAAACCGCCGCATAGGTGTAGAACACGAAAGTCGCGACGCCGAAGAAAATCCCGGCAACGGCAAAGAAGCGCCCGCTGCCGATGCGGTCCACGATAGCGCCCGCGCTCACCGTGCCGAACATCAGGAACAGCGTGCCGAAGCTTGTCGCGGCCAGCGATTGCAGCGGCGTATAACCATAGAGCTTTTGCAGGAAAGTCGCCGTCATCAGCGTGGTGACAACGATGCCGGCCGACAATATCCAGGTCAGCAGCACGGAAATGACGACACCATGCATGTGGTTGCGAAGGACTGTGCCAAGCGGCAGCTTGTCCTTCAGCAAACGGCTGTTTTTCATCTCGGTGAAGATCGGCGTTTCCGCCAGCCAGCGCCGCAGATAGACCGCAAGCAGGCCGAAAATGCCGCCGATGAAGAACGGAATGCGCCATGCATAGGCGGACAGTTCCTCCGGCGTGAATATCCAGTTGATGGCGGTCGCGATCAGCGAGCCGATCATGATGCCGAGCGTCAGGCCGGAGCAGAGGAAACCGCAGGCCATGCCGACGCGGTTGGCCGGAACGTGTTCGGCCACGAAGGTCCACGCGCCCGGCACCTCGCCGCCGATGGCAGCCCCCTGCAACATGCGGAAGACGATCAGCAGGATCGGCGCGCCGACGCCGAGCGTCGCATAGGTCGGCAGGCAGGCCATGGCCAGCGTCGAGATCGACATCAGGAAGACCGAAAAGGCGAAGACGCGCTTGCGCCCGAACTTGTCGCCGAAATGCGCCAGCACGATGCCGCCCACCGGACGCACCAGATAACCGGCCGCGAAGATGCCGAAAGTCTGGATCAGCACCAGCCAGTCCGGCATGTCGGGCGGAAAGAACAGGTGCCCGATGACGCTCGCAAAGAACACGAAGATGATGAAATCATAAAACTCCAGCGCGCCGCCAAGGGCCGAAAGGCCGAGCGTGCGGAAATCCTGCCGGTTGAGCGGACGGGGACTATTGCCTGCGTGGAGATTCGTCGATGCCATCGATCCGATTCTTTCTATCGCATCGGCCCGCAAATCCTCGTCGATTTTCCGGAAAGCCCGATGCGTGGTTTTGAGAAGTTCAGAGCCCCTTGCGCCCCCATGGGCGCACGGCGCTCCAGTCATTTGTCTGCCTTACCCCAATTTTCGGGGGCGCATTTTAATGCGCCAAATGTGTCCGTTCCGCAAGACTTGACTTCCGGGTTTCAAGGTCTATTTTAGAACTATTCTAAACTAATGGATTTGAATGATGTTCAGCCGTTTCTTCCGCAATGACCGCCGCCCTTTCGATTCGCTTTCCGAGCAGGAAATCCTGGCGCTTGCCATTTCCTCCGAGGAGGATGATGCACGCATCTATCTCGCTTATGCCGATGGCCTGCGCGACGAATATCCGCAATCGGCGAAGATTTTCGAGCAGATGGCAGCGGAGGAACACGGCCATCGCGATGCGCTGATCGAACGGCACAAGGCCCGCTTCGGCGACCGGATTCCGCTGATCCGCCGCGAGCATGTCAGCGGCTATTACGATCGCAAGCCGGACTGGCTGGTGCGCCCGCTCGGCATCGACAAGGTGCGCGAAGCCGCGTCGGACATGGAGGAGCAGGCCTACCGTTTCTATGTCGAGGCCGCCAAGCGCGTCAGCGATGCGGACACCCGCAAGCTGCTGGGCGACCTTGCCCAGCAGGAAAAGCAGCACGAGGCCAAGGCGGAAACGCTGGAACTGGCGCTGACACCGGATCATGTGCAGGATGAGGAACGCGCCGCCGAGCGCAAGCAATTCATCCTCACCTATGTCCAGCCCGGCCTTGCGGGCCTGATGGACGGCTCCGTCTCGACGCTGGCGCCGATCTTCGCCGCAGCCTTCGCGACGCAGGATACGTGGCAGACCTTTCTGGTCGGCCTGTCAGCATCCGTCGGCGCGGGTATTTCGATGGGCTTTACGGAAGCCATTCACGATGACGGCAAGCTGTCGGGCCGCGGTTCGCCGATCAAGCGCGGCCTGTCCTGCGGCATCATGACGACGCTGGGCGGCCTTGGCCATACGCTGCCCTATCTGATCAAGGATTTCTGGACGGCGACAAGCATCGCGGCAATTCTGGTCTTCTTCGAACTGTGGGCCATCGCCTTCATCCAGAACCGCTATATGGAAACGCCGTTTCTCCGCTCGGTGCTTCAGGTGGTATTGGGCGGCGGACTCGTGCTCGCGGCAGGCATATTGATCGGAAATGCCTGATCAATATGCATACTATATATTAGTCGCATATAATATTATTCTCAATCATATCAGTATATTGACAATGAATAAGTATGTTTAATAGATTTTGGGCAGATACATATGGGAGGGAGCAAACGTGGAAAATACAATAAATAAAAAAGGTCACCGTTGGAGTGACCTTTTAGAGCGCCGGGGGTCCGTCACGAACTTGCGTGCTGCCGACCGATTCCCGACGTTTCATTGATAAGTTTATTGATAGCGATGAACCATGTCAAGATACCTTTCTCCCAATGAAATAGCCTCAATCAGCACGCTCTTATCAGCCCCACGTTTAGGAACATATCTGGCCATCACTCGCACACGCACATTCGTAGACGCCATTGAACTCCATCAAGCAACGATGAGTCTCGGTATAGCGATCATGGCTGTCACCGGATTGATCGAAGTCAGTTTGCGCAACGCAGTTTGCCACGAATTGGACAATGCACTGCAAATAAATGGATGGCTGAGAAATCCGCCGCAATCACTCAAATGGTCTGCGCTCGAAGTCTATGCGATAAAAAAGGCTGAACAACAGGCCCGCCGTGCGATCTATTCCAAAATGACGAATGCAGAAAAAGTGGCGTTAGACGCCCTGGCTTTTCCCAACGGGGTGCCTGTTGGTATAAAACACCGTAAATTGGCCGAGAAACGTCAGACAAGTATAAATCCTGTTTCGGATGGCCAAATCATTGCACATTTGACGATGCACTTCTGGAAAAGGCTTTTTTCAGAAAACTACGAACAAACATTATGGAAAAGAGCTTTAAAGAAGATTTTCCCAAATAAAACGCTAACGCGAGCGATGATCGCCTCTCACCTGGAAGCAATCTATGAAGTTCGCAACCGACTTGCACACCATGAACCCGTGTATGGAAGTCGACTGGATGCGATTCTGGAATCAATTGATTTTATGACCCACAATTTTGGTAGCGTGAAGCCGAGTGCCGAAACGCCATTAGCCAAACTTATTTTACCCCAGCGGGACATTCTCGCAGGACAAGTCGCGATCTTTAAAGCAACCTTTGAGCGGCTCACATAAACCATGCGTCTTTTGACGCAAAATAGCGTCGGTGCAAAGCGTGCCGCATTTTATCGTAGTCATACGGCACGCCTTAAGTTTTTGTTTTCGTGCATGTCTTCATCCCATCATAGCAGGAACAGAAATCAGTCGAGCGAACTGATTCCCCCGCAGAGACGGTTTCTACTTTTGGGAGACATGCATTAACTACTCAGCGTCGTCTCCGCATCCTGCGGCCGGGAAATCGGTTCCTCGAAATCCTCGATCGCAATGCGCCCCTGCCGGGAAACGGTGACAAAACTGTTTGCCGGCACCGCCATCCAGTTTGCCGCCTCGCCATCGAGCGGTTCGGACACCACGCATATGCCGGAGGATGCGCCAAGCCTCGCCGTATAAAGCGTCGGCGCAAAGGCATCCGTGGCATAGCGGATGGCGTAAAGCTGGTTTCCATCGGAAAAGGCGGCGGTCAGCCGCAGGAATGGCGGCACGCTGGCGCGAACCGCTTCCTCAAGAACCGTTGCCACCATGCGCTTCATGGCAAGCACGGGGTCCCTGTCGAGGCCGAATTCCAGCATCAAAAGAAAAATCAGTTCCGAATCGGTTGCGCCATGCTTCTGGCCATAGACCTCGTCGCTCAGATGGCTTTCCAGCCTGCGGCGCAAACGGTCGAAATGCCCGATCTGGCCATTATGCATGAAGCTCCAGCGCCCGGAAACGAAGGGATGGCAATTGGAACGGCTGGTGAGCCCCCCGGTCGAGGCGCGCACATGCGCAAGGAACAGACGCGAGCGGATCTGCCGCGCCAGGCTGCGCAGGTTCTGGTCCGACCAGGCGGGCAGGATATCCCGGTAGAGGCCGGGCTCATCCCGATGGCCATACCAGGCGACGCCGAAACCGTCGCCATTGGTACGTGTTTTGGCTTCATGCGCATCGTGGCTTTGCGCCACGAGCGAATGGCAGGGAGACGAGATAATGTCTTCCAGATAGGTTTCCGGTCCGAGATAGGCGGCCCAACGACACATGTGCGATCCGGTATTTACCGGCCCCGGTTATGCGTCCGCTCATAAAGCTGGCGAACGATCGTGCTCGCCGTCTTCTCGAACAAAAATGGCAAAATTGCATGAACGAGCGCCGCGAATGCCGCGCAAAAAAGCTTGAACGAAAACCGTCCGGCAAAGGCCATATGTTCAAAATAGGTTTCGTCAACCGACCGGGGATGTTCGGTAAAAAGGCGTGTCAAGCGCGTGGTCATTGGAAGTACTCCCGTCAATGAGTAATTCATTTCCTCTTGTCCGGTGCCGAAAACACCTTTCTGGAAAATCATTCTAGCAAAACATCTGGAGATAAAATCTCAAATTATCCTTGATAAATATGATTCAATGGGACAATCATCCCAACATGAAACCAGTTCTCGACGAAATTGATCGAAAAATCTTGGATGAGCTGCAAATTGACGGCACCCTGTCCGTTGATTCTCTCTCCGAGAGTGTGCATCTGTCCCGCAATGCCTGCTGGCGGCGGGTGAAGCGCATGGAGGACGAAGGCATCATCAAGGCGCGGGTTGCGCTGGTGGATGCCGAACTGGCGGGATGCGGCCTGTCGGTCTTCATCCTTGTGCGCACATCGAGCCATGATCCCGACTGGCTGACGAAGTTTCGCGCCGCCATGGGCCGCTTTCCCGAAATCGTCGGGGTTTATCGCATGACGGGTGATCTGGATTATGTGCTGAAGGCGCGCGTTTCCGACGTCAAGGCCTATGACCGGCTCTACCAGCGGCTGATCGCCAGCGTCCCCCTATCGGATGTTTCGGCATCATTCGTCATGGAAGAGATCAAGGAAACGACCGCGGTTCCCCTGAAGGAATAGCAGCGCGCACCTTCGCCATGCCCGCTGGAGTGATAAGGGCGCTGGAAACCGGATTTTCGTTCCGGACAGCCCCTTCCCGGTGCAAATTGCATGACCCTGTGCGGTACTATCATTGCAAAACGCCAAATAGGCGGTACACCTTTCATTGGTTTTCACGTATGAGCGTCGCCAATTTAACTTCTCGCAAGAAAGGCTCCCTCATGACCGCAGCATCCGCTCAAGCGCCAACGCTCGGCATTATCCGCCTCGAACATGCGAAGGGTCTGGACCTTCCGGCCTATGAGACATCCGGCTCGGCCGGCATGGATCTGCGCGCGGCCGTTGCCGAAGACCGCCAGATCGTTCTCCTGCCGGGACGCCGCACACTGGTGCCGACAGGTCTGATCTTCGAAATTCCGGAAGGCTTCGAAGTGCAGATTCGTCCGCGCTCCGGCCTTGCCTTCAAGAACGGCATCACCTGCCTCAACACGCCCGGCACCATCGATTCCGATTATCGCGGCGAGGTGAAGGTGCTGCTCGTCAATCTGGGCGATGACGATTTTCGCATCGAGCGCGGCATGCGCATCGCGCAGGCCGTGTTCGCGCCGGTCGTCCAGCCCAAGATTGAAGAGCGCGCCGAAGTGACCGATACGGCGCGCGGCGCCGGCGGCTTCGGTTCGACCGGCACGGCATAAGCGCCATAGCGCAAGCAAAAGCCCGGTCTGGCAGCAGAGCCCGACCGAGCTTTGTCGAGCTTTGCTGAGCTTTGTCAGGCTTTATTGCGTGAGAACAGCGCGTTGGCAAAGAACGCCGGTGACCTGCACATCGGCCTGCCCAATCTTGACGCCGAGCATATCCAGCACCCCGAAAAGCAGGCCATCCACCGCCGGCCCCAAAGGTGTGAGCAATGTGCCCAGAAGCTGGGTCAGCCCACTCAGGGGCAGAGGCAAGGGCAGGAATCCGATCAGGACAACCTCAAGATCGAGCCCCTTTACCAGCCCGACAAAAAGCGATCCGGCGAGTTGGTTGGTCCCCACGGTTTTGATCCGTTTGGCGGCAATATCGGCAGGCGTGAAGGTCACAATTTCCTGCTTGGGGTTGCCGAGCGGCAGTTCGACACGACCGCGAAGCTCGGCAATATCCGCGCTCAGCAATTTCACCTTGGCGATGGCTGTCTTCCTGACGACCGGCGTTTTGCTGAAATTCCCCATCAGGTCGATATCGGTATCGCCGAGATAGACACCGGCCAGACCCGGTTTGACGCCGAGTTTCACCGTGGCGCTTCCGGGGCCCTGCGGGCAGCTTATGCTTTTCAGTTCAGCCTCGCCGCTCGCCACGTCGATGAAGATCGGCACGCGGACATTGGCCAGATAGGAAACAAGCCCGTCATTGCCGACCTCAAGCGTCAGAAGCAGGCGTATCTGCGCCGTGCGCACCAGGGTGCCTGCCCCACCCACGGCAAAGAACGGGGTCTTTTGCGCGGGCTCTCCAACAGCGACGTCCAGTTTGAATGCCAGCACTCCGGGCAGTTTCAGCTCGGTGCCGAGCTGTAGTTGATGATCGCCTCCCAGCATCGCTGCCGCTGAAATCATTTGCAGGACATTGGCCGTGATGTTGTAATTATTGGCCGATCCAAGCGCTGCATCGGCGATCGACCCAAGCCCCAGCAACTTTCCGACCGGCAGTTTCGTGGCCAGGGCACCCGCATCCTTGCCCAGAATACCGAGTGCGGCCTTGGCCGCCGGGTTGTTCGTCACCACTTCGGCCAACACATTCGCCAGCATGCCGACCGAAACATCCGTCCTCAACAGCCGGTCATAAGTACCAGCCGTCAAACCTGCTTTCAAAGCAAGCCTATCCAGAAAACCGAGCAGGTTGATATCGGTTGCCGCAAGCGCGTTATAGTCGGCCAGCTTCAGGTTCAGGCTGGTTCCGAGCAATCCGCCCAAAAGCCCGTTCAGGATGCTTTGGTCGGTATTCAGGCTCAACAGCCGCGAACCGATCGAAAATGCCGCCTCGGCCTTTGTCGCTGCCATGCCGGTTGCGCCGAGCGCGGGCCGGTCGATGAAGGACTGGCCGAAATAGAGATTGCCGGGGCGCGCCAGTCGGACGCGCACCGCATCCGGATTTGCCCCGCCGGCCACGAAACGGCTTTCGACCGCACGGTTCCTGTCGGCGAAATAATTGCCTTTCTCCACCCATACGCGCGTCTTGTCGTCGGTCTTTCCGTTGACGATGGACGGATCATAGGCGCCCGTCATCAACACCGGATCGAGGCCGTTCGCCTGCAATTGCCGCAGCACCGCATCGTTGGCCTGCGAAAGAGAGGCCGCACCGGCAACGGCGGCAAGATCCGCCATGCTTTGCAATTGGCGCCGCTCCAGAAAGAGCGAACTCGTATCGACGCAGAACGCCGCTACCGCCAGAAACAGCGGAGAGACCAGCGCCGCCATCGTCGCCAGATTGCCGCCCCGCGCACGCAGGAAACGCGATACCAAACCCCGCATGACCAATGCCCCCACCCCGTTTCAGATTCCGCCAAGCCTTATTGTCGATGCCCTTGTGATGGTCGTGTCGGGAAGCGGCAGGCCCCTCATCAGGTTCCAGATCGGCAGGTTTTCCGCGTCATAGCGGATCGTCACCGTAAACTGGTTCGGATCGGACTGGGCATTGTCGACAGTCACCTGCATCCGCGCCGGATCGATCAGGGAATATTTTGCCGCGTTCTTCTGGATATAGCCGGTCGCCAGCATCTGCCGTTCCACGGGATCGATACCCGCCAGCGCCGTCCGCGTTGCGTCGGCGGCAAGCTGCTGCACGGCGTTGGCGGCACCGAGATAGAGGCCGAAGGCGATCATCCCCATCAGGATCAGGAGAAAGACCGGCGCCAGTATTGCGAACTCGACTGCCGCCGTACCGCTCTTATTTCGATTGAAAAACAACAATGAAGCGGTTCCGCGAACCAAATGCGGAAACTTGCCCGACAAGGACGCAAACCCTTTTCGCCCCATAATAAGGTAAGCCATGTGCCCTCCCGTCCAAGAGCATTGAAACCTTATTTCCATGTCATTTCGAAACGACATGCATCATGCATGCGCCGACCCACCGCCTTTGCGGACAGATCACGTTTTATTTTCTTCTATACTTTCAGATTGTGGCTTCCCGATCTTATTTAATCAGAAGATAATTTAAGAAAACTTAATTGTCGCCCTCAGCGTGTTTCCATCGCAGAAATGCGAAAGAATAACCGCAAGTTGTATGGCGCAGCCAACTTTCACGCTTATGCCGATGGCAGGAGAAGCGGCCAGCCTTTGTTTCAGCGGCAATTGTTGCATGACAAATAATTAAGATGAAATCCTGAGCGAAAATGCATAGATATCCGGTTAGCAAACCATTGCTTGGTTATTGCGAGAAATTTTGCGGGACATGGCGATGAAACTTCGAAAAGCGGAGTTTCAGACGATTTGAGGGTTTGGCGGTGCTTACATCTTCCGATTCTTCCAAAACCGGGCAGCGAACGGCACCGTCGCAGAAGCGCAAAGACGGCCGGTCCCGCTGGTGGCTCTGGCTTCCGGCGGCGGCGATCATCGCCGGCGCGGGCTGGTATCTTCACGGCTCGGGCGAGGCCGGGGGCCAGAAGACGAGCTACCTCGCCGAACCGGTCACGCGCGGCGACATCGAAAACGCCATCACCGCCGTCGGCACGCTCAGCGCGCTGCGCAGCATCAATGTCGGCGCACAGGTTTCCGGCCAGCTTAAAAGCGTGAAGGTCGAGGTGGGCGATCAGGTCAAGCAGGGCCAGCTTATTGCCGAAATCGACCCCTCGCCCTTTGAAAAGAAGGTGGAGATCGCCAGCGCCCAGCTTGATAATCTCAAGGCGCAACTTTTGAGCAAACAGGCGCAGCTCACGCTCAAGAAAGCCAATGCGGCGCGCCAGCGCTCGCTTCTGGCCACGCGCGGCGTGTCGCAAGCCACCGTCGATCAGGCCGATGCCGATCTTGCCATGGCAGAGGCTGACGTGAAGGCGCTTGGCGCGCAGATTCGCCAGCAGGAAGCCCAGCTTGCCAGCGACAAGGTCGATCTCGGCTACACCAAGATCTACAGTCCCATGGAAGGCACGGTGGTCGACCAGGCCGCCAAGGAAGGCGAAACGCTGAACGCGGTGCAAAGCGCGCCCACCATTGTCACCGTGGCCGACCTCAAGGTCATGACGGTGGAAGCGCAGGTGTCAGAGGCCGATATCGGCAGGCTGAAGCCGGGAATGCCGGTCTATTTCACCCTGCTCGGCCAGCCGGAAAAGCGCTTTACCGGCACGCTGCGCCAGATCAAGCCGACGCCTGCGACCGAAAACAATGTCGTGCTCTATTACGCGCTGTTCGACGTGCCGAACCCGACCGGCGAACTGATGATCAATATGAGTACGCAGGTCTATTTCATTCTCGATGAGGCGAAGGACGTGTTGCTGGTTCCCACCTCGGCGCTGAATTACCGGCACGAGGACCAGAACCGGAAAGGCAAGCCGCAGATCGCCGTCAAGCTTGTGAGCGACAATGGCTCGATCACGGAACGCGCGGTTGAGATCGGCGTGCGCAATCGCGTACAGACCGAAATCAGGAGCGGCCTTGAGGAAGGCGACAAGGTCGTCGTCACCAGCGCTTCCAGCGGGGCTGAAGCTGCCGCGGGCCAGCGGGGCCGCAGGCCCGGCATGCGCCTGTTCTGATGAGCCGTCTCATGTCTGATAATCCCATGTCCGACAATTCCATGTCCGACGCGCCGCTCATCAGATTGAATGACATCCGCAAGACCTACCGCAATGGCGATCTTGCCGTTGAGGTGCTGCATGGCATCACGCTCGACATCCAGGCTGGCGAATTCGTCGCGATCATGGGGGCGTCGGGCTCCGGCAAATCGACGCTGATGAACATTCTGGGCTGCCTCGACAGCCCGAGCGGCGGGCAATATCTGCTCAATGGCGAGGATGTCTCGACACTGGATGCCGATGCGCTGGCCTCGTTGCGCCGGCGAACCTTCGGCTTCGTCTTCCAGAGCTACAATCTCATCTCGACCTCGACGGCACAGGAAAATGTCGAGGTTCCGGCGATCTATGCGGGCCTGCCCGCATCGGAACGTCATGCGCGCGCCGCCGAACTGCTCAACCAGCTGAAACTCGGCGACCGCCTCGACCACCGCCCCAACCAGCTTTCCGGCGGGCAGCAGCAGCGGGTTTCCATCGCCCGTGCGCTGATGAATGGCGGGCGCATCATCCTTGCCGACGAGCCGACCGGCGCGCTGGACAGCCAGAGCGGCGAGGATGTGATGGAGCTTTTGCGCTCCATGCACGCGCAGGGCCATACGGTCATCGTCATCACCCATGCCCGCGAAGTGGCCGAGCGCGCCGACCGGCTGATCGAAATCCGCGACGGGCAGATTCTTTCCGACACGGTCAAGCGCGCCATTCCAGATACGCAGGCCCCCTTCCGCTTGCAGGAGAGCCTTGAGGGCAATTCCGCCCGCATCGCCGATGTTTCGGAAGCGGTGAAGATGGCGATGCGCGCGCTCAAGGCCAATATCTTCCGAACGGTTCTCACCCTGCTCGGCATCATCATCGGCGTCAGTTCCGTGGTGACCATGCTTGCCATCGGCACCGGCGCGCAGAACTCCATCCTCGACCGCATCAATGCCATGGGCACCGATCTCGTTCTGGTACGCCCGTCGATGACGGGTTTTCGCGGGACCGGCCAGATAGCAACGCTGATCCCGGAAGACGCCAATGCCATTCTGGAACTGCCCAACATCAGAACCGCCGTCCCGGAAGTCACCGGCACGGTGACGCTGCGCCGTGGCAATGTCGATTACCAGTCGCAGGCAAACGGCACGGTCCCCGCCTTTTCCGAAGCCAAATCGTGGAAACTCGCGACCGGCGATTTCATCAGCCGGAGCGATATGGACAATTATGCGCCCGTCGCCGTGCTGGGCAAAACGGTGGTCGACACGCTTTTCCCCGATGGCAGCAACCCGATCGGCCAATATATCCTGATCCAGAAAATTCCGTTTCAGGTGATCGGCACGCTGGAGCCGAAGGGCGCGGGCTTTGGCGGCTCGGATCAGGACGATGTGGTGGTCGTGCCGCTTTCGACCGGCAATCTGCGGCTGTTCGGGCAAAAATATGTGCGCACCATCACCGTGCAGGTGAAGGATTCCGACCTCATCAACACGACGCAGGAACAGATTCAGGATCTGCTCGACCAGCGCCACAAGAAGCGCGACACGATGATCACCAACATGTCCTCCATCCGCGAGGATGCGACGGCAATGGGCAATACGATGACGCTGTTTCTGGGGTCCGTGGCGGCGATCTCGCTGCTCGTCGGCGGCATCGGCGTCATGAACATCATGCTGGTGAGCGTGACGGAGCGCACGCGCGAGATCGGCGTGCGCATGGCAACCGGGGCGCGGCGGCGCGATATATTGCTGCAATTCATCACCGAGGCACTCACTGTCTCCGCTATCGGCGGCGCATTCGGGGTCGTGCTGGGACTTGCAGCCACCGCGATCGCCGGTTGGGCCGGGCTTCCGGTCGGCTACAGCCTGGGGCCTGTGCTGCTGGCCTTTGCCTGCGCTTTCGCCACCGGCCTGATCTTCGGCTTCCTGCCGGCGCGCAAGGCTTCCCGCCTGCTCCCGGCTGTGGCACTGTCATCCGAATAATCCATCGAAACCGGAAGGCGGCACGGCGATGATTCTTCTCAAGCGCGGCCTGTTTGCCGCCGCGGCTGTGTTGGCTGCGACAGCGGCGCTGATGCAACCGGGCCAGGCCGGCACGTGCAACCGCGAAAGTTTTGAAGAGGCGAACTATATCGTCTGCGCGGCAAAGGCGGAGGGCCTGCACCTGTTCTGGAAGAATGCGGATGGCCAACCCTATCGCAATTTTTCAAAACTGGCCGACGCCGCCGCAAGCCGGGGCAAGACACTGGTTTTCGCGCTCAATGCAGGCATGTACCAGCCTGATTTTTCACCGATGGGCCTCTACGTCGAGGATGGCCGCGACCTTCACCCGATCAGCAGGACGGTGCCCGCCCATGGCTCCGGCCCCGTGCCGAATTTCTACAAGAAACCGAACGGCATCTTCTATCTCACCGACAAGGACGCAGGCATCCTGCCGACGGACGGTTTCCTGCAACAGAAGATCAAGCCGCGGCTGGCCACCCAGTCCGGGCCGATGCTGGTGATCGGCAACCGGATCAATCCGATTTTCATCGTCGGCTCGACCGACAGGACGCAGCGCAGCGGCGTCGGCATTTGCAATGGCGGCGCGATCCGCTTCGCGGTCAGCGAGGACGCGGTCAATTTCCACGACTTTGCAAGATTGTTTCGCGACCATCTTGAATGCCCGAATGCTCTGTTTCTGGATGGCGGCGGCGGCGCGGGCATTTACGTTCCGGCGCTGGGGCGCAACGATATATCCTGGCACGGCGGCTATGGCCCGATGTTCGGCTTTGTGGAGTGATGGCAGTCAGAGCCTGAATCCAAAAGCGGCAGGCCGAGGCGAAAATGGTGATTTTCGAGTACCGGAGCGCAGTGTACTGAACGTACATGAGCACCGGAACGCAAAAAAGCGCCATTTGCAGACCGGGATGGCGACTTTTGGAACAGGCTCTCAGGGAAAGGCCGATCTGTTCCAAACCGGCCTTTCGGATAGCACTGCTCACTTGAACAGCAGCGGCAGGGTGATCGGCATGCGCGCCTTGGCAATGGCTGCTGGCGGGGCGGGCACCGGCGAAGCCCGACGTGCGGCTTCCAATGCAAGCTGGTCTACGTCCGGATTGCCGGACGAACCGGCCAGACGCGCCGAGAGCACATTGCCCGAAGGGTCGATCACAAAAGTAACCTGAACCAGCCCCTTGGCATTGCGCGATTTGCGTTGCAGGAAACGCACATTGCGCGCCATGTGGGATTGCAGCTTCGACGTCCACTTGGAGGAACTGACGCCAGCGGATGCGGAATTCTCGCCCCGGCGGTTCGCAGCCGCCTTCTCACCAGCGTCCACATCCATGCGCGGCGCGGCGGCCTGACGGGTTACCGGCGCCTTTTCAGCCTTCTTGGGCTTTGGCTTCTCAGCCTTCTGCTTTTCCGGCTTCGGCTTCTCGACCTTTTTCGGTTCCGGCTTTGGCTCCGGTTTCACCTCCGGCTTTTCAACCGGCATAGGCACGGCAACTTCCGGCTTTTCGGCTTCAACCACGTCAGGAATGACTTCTTCCGGTTCCTGAACGGCCTGCGGCTCAGGCTCCGGCGGCGTTACCTCTTCGGGCTGCGGTTCGGGCTCTGCCTGGTCCTGCGGTGCTTCCGCCGTTTCCGGCTGGGCTTCATCCGCAACCTTCTCTTCCATCGGCGCTTCCGGCTCCGGCGCAAGCTCCACCACCATGGCGGCAACCTGCGCGCCATCGGGCTGATCTTCGTCCTGCGCCATGTGGATGGCATAGGCACCGGCGGCATGCACGGTCAGAACCAGAATGCCCGCGCCGATCCAGCGCCCCGCATCATGCCAGAAGGAATGATGCGGAGTATCAGCCGAAGCCACCTTTACAGGCGGGTGGTCGGGCGGAAGCGTATTCATTGCGCGGCTCCCTGCGGTGCCGGTGCGGCGGAAGGCTGCGCAGCCCCCCCGGCAGGTGTAACCCCGGTCTGATCGGCCCCAACCGTTTCGAGGCCGACCAGCGCGATCTTCAGATATCCGGCTTCCCGCAGAAGGTTCATCACCCGCATCAATTCGCCATAACCGACATTCTTGTCGGCACGCAGGAAGATGCGGGCTTCCTTGTTCTTCTCCGACAGGCCATCCAGCGCCACGCCGAGGCGCTCGCGCTCCACCACATCATTGCCGACACTGATGCTGAGGTCTTCCTTCAGCGTCACATAAAGCGGCTTGTCGGGACGCGGCGCGGGCGCTGCCGTCGAGGCAGGCAGGTCCACCTTCACGTCAACCGTGGCCAGAGGTGCTGCCACCATGAAAATGATGAGCAGAACCAGCATGACATCAATGAAGGGCGTCACATTGATCTCGTGGTTCAGTTCGAGATCGTCTCCGCCGCCTTCGCGAACCTTGCCAGCCATGATGCCTACTCCGCTGCGTGCAGCGTGCCTTCTCGCACACCGGCCGTTCTGAAATCGAGGTCGCGGCTGACAAGGCGCTCGACGCCTGCCGACGCATCGGCGAGCAGCGACCGGTAGCCGGTGATGGAACGGGCGAACACATTATAGATGACCACGGCAGGAATAGCCGCGACAAGACCGATGGCGGTCGCAAGCAGGGCTTCGGCAATGCCCGGCGCCACGACGGCGAGGTTGGTCGTCTGCGCCTGGCTGATATTAATGAACGAATTCATGATGCCCCAGACCGTGCCGAAAAGCCCGACGAAAGGCGCAACCGAACCGATGGTCGCCAGAATGCCCGTGCCCTTGGAAAGACGGCGACCGGCTTTCGCCTCGATGCGCGACAGGCGCGAGGAAACACGCTCCTTGAGGCCCTCGCCACCGGCGCGCGCCAGCGCGGGATCGGAAAGGCGAACCTCGTCATCCGCCGCGCGGACCAGCACGGCACCCGGCCCCTTGGCACCGTCCAGCGCGCGGACGGCTTCGGCAAGCGTTGCCGAATGACCGATGACCTTCAATGCCCTGGTGGCGCGGCGGCGCGCACCGGCCAGTTCAAGCGTCTTGGCGACCCAGACCGTCCATGTGGCAAGCGAAGCGATCGCCAGGCCGATCATCACCGCCTTCACGACCCAGTCGGCAGCCATGAACATGCCCCAGGGCGACAGGTCGTGCGGGAGGATGAGGCCGTTTTCGCGTTCAACAGGCGCTGCGGCAGGGGCAACCGTCTCTGACCGGATCAGTTCCGGTGAAGGAGCCTGAACCGGAGCGGTTGGGGCCGAAGCGGTTGGAGCCAAAGTGGTCGAAGCCGGGGCGTTCGTCGCGGGAGTTGCGTCTTGAGCCAAAGCAGAAGCCGCGCCCAGCAAGCCAATGCCCACCGCCGCAGCCATGAAGCCCTTTCGCCAGAAACCAGTCATTTTGATCGCCTTTTGATTGTTCAGATCCGCGCGCACAGGACCAAACCCTCATGCAGGCCGTCGCGCCGCTTGTTGGCCTCTTCTTACCCCCCAATAACATGATGGTGCAAGTCATGTTTTTGCCCCGTGGGCATTTTCGGCAGGCAATCCCCGGATGCGGCAAGATTTTTCAACACGCGCCCATTTGCCAGTTGCACATTTGCGGCAAATCAGCCCTGATATGGTTAATCCGAGCGTCTGGAAATTGGTTTTAAAGAACAAATTCCGGATGCCGGGGAGAAAATACGGTTCCGCTCGGATCGGAATTTTGGAGGACATGCCAATGATGCTCAAGGATATCCAGGCGCTTGAACATGCGGCACGCACCGCCATGGCAGGCAATGACGATCCGCTGCCGGTCCAGCAGCGTTCATTGAAGCCGACACATGTTGGATTGGCCTTTGTCATGCTGGCGGGCGCGGCTTATCTGCTGCTGGCCTGAAGCAGGGATTTGCAACCCGCAACAGCGCCTGCCCCATTCTTGCCGCATGAAGGACATGGGTTTCACAATTTTGACGCCTGAATAACACATGTTTTGAGCGGAACGGAAAGCGTTTCCCCTCGTTTTTTCTCCTGAAGACGGCGAGATTGCCTCTCGCCTTCGGTTTGCCTTGATTACCGACAGGAGTTTTCATGAAAAGATTTTTCGCTTCCACGGCCCTTGCCGCGCTGATCGCCCTTCCCGCTTTCGCGCAGGGTGGTTCACCGATTTTTTCCGACACGAAACAGGAAAAGCCGATCGCCAGCGAGAACGGATATTTCGAGGCATCTCCGGGCCAGCTTCTCGTGTCGGGCTTCATCGGCCAGGCGGTCTATAACGGCCCCTCCAGCGACGCCGCCAATATCGGCACGGTCAACGACATGATCCTCGGCGCCGATGGCACCCCGCAGGCGGTCGTGATCGGGGTCGGCGGTTTTCTGGGCGTCGGCGAAAAGGACGTCGCCATCGGCTGCGACCGCCTGTCCTGGGTGGTACGCGATGACGGCAAGCGCTGGCTGATCGTCGACGCGACCAGGGAACAGCTGGAGAAGGCCCCGGCATTTGACCGCAGCGCGGCCTTTGAGGCGGATGGCCTGCCGCGGGCTGCCGAAAAGACGGTCACGACGCAGAAGGCCGACAGGGTCATGCCCGAGGGCATGAAGCCGCTGCCCACCGACGGATTGAGTGCCGACAAGCTGATCGGCGCGACGGTTTTCGGTGCGGATGATACGAAGATCGGCACGGTGGGCGACGTCCTGATGACCGCGGACGGCCAGACCGAGGCCTTTGTCGTCGATGTGGGCGGTTTTTTGGGCATCAACTCCAAGCCGGTGGCCGTATCCATTGCCAATCTGGACGTGGCGACGGGCAAGGACGACAAGGTGAATGTTTTCACGCAGTTCACCAAGGAGCAGTTGCAGGCGCAGCCCGCCTATTCGGATGAAGCCTACAGAAAGGACCCGGAAGGCACGATCCTGCACGGCGAAGCGGAGTGATGCCTCCCGGTTGCAGGCGCAGCCCGCCTATTCGGATGAAGCCTACAGAAAGGACCCGGAAGGCACGATCCTGCACGGCGAAGCGGAGTGATGCCTCCCGATTGACCCAACTGGTTTACCCCGTGATTTACCATGACTTGCAACAGGCGGCTGGCCTTGTTGCCGCTGATGGCTTTGCATGCAACCATTAGGCCAGCCGCACGTTACCCGGATAACCGGAGCATGAACAGGAGAGCTGATATGGCGCGAGCATCCGCAAAGACGAGCAGGGTCGAAGAAAAGATCGAGGAAGCGCTGACCGATGCCAGCACAGAGGACCTTCAGGCACAGGTCGAGCAGCTGAAGGAAGATATTGCGGCCATTGCGGCGACATTGGCCAATCTCGGCTCGCAGACCGTCCGCGATGCGAAACGCAGCGCGAAGGAAACCTATAAGAGCGCCTATATTCAGGGCGAGGACGTCGTGGACGACCTGCGCAACAAGGCGCAGGATGTCGAAGCCCAGCTGACGGCAACGGTGCGCGAGCGTCCGATTGCCTCGCTCGCGACTGCACTCGGCATCGGCTATCTTCTGGCCCTGCTCTCCCGCCGCTGAGGCGCGCCATGCTGAAAGCCCTGATGCCCCTATTGTCCGCCATGGCAGGCGAGGAACTGAAATTCGTCGCGGGTCAAACCAAACGTGCGGCGGTTTTCGGCGCGGCCATCGCCGTTTTCGCGTTGATTGCGATCACCTTTTTCTGCGTCGCCGCCTTTCTGGCGCTGGCGCAGAACTATGGCGGCCCGCTTGCCGCCCTCATTCTGGCGGCGCTATCGCTGATCGCAGCGCTTCTCATTCTCGCGGTTCTGAAAATCCAGGCCGCTTCCGAGGCCAAAAAGCGCAAGCAGAAAATGGAGGCCGACAAATCGGCAATAGTGGCAACGGCGGCAATCGCGACCGTTCCCGCCATCCTCAAGCGTCCGATACTGGCAGCCGCCCTGCCGCTGGCCGCCATTGCGCTGGTTTCGCTTCTCTCCGACAAGAAGAAGCGCCCCCCGCAGGGCTGACCGCTTCACACATCGCAAAAGGCCGGCCTCAACCGGGGCCGGCGTTTTCTTTTCCGCCTTCATCGCCTCATTTGCCGAGCGGTGCATCCCCGTCTTCGGCAAGCGACGACAGGCGAACGATCACTCTGGTCCCCACACCATTATCGGTCTTGCAATAAACCGGCTTTTCACCGAACTGCATGCAAAGCTGCTCGATGACCAGCGTGCCCAGACCGTTCTTTTCGCCGGACTTGTGATGATCCGCATCCAGGCCAATGCCGTCATCCTCCACCACCAGGACCGGAATGGCGTCTTCACCCGGCTTCAGGCTGATATGGATATGGCCTTCCGCGCGCCCCCGGAAAGCATGTTTGATCGCATTGGTGACAAGCTCGCCCAGAATGATGCCGATCGTCGTCACGTCGCGCGCCTTCAGGTCGAGCGGCGCGAGATCGGTCGAAAATTCAATCCTGCGGTCCTGGCCGATGGCATCCCTGATATCGTTGATGACGGTTCCCAGAAAATCGTCGACGCGCGCCTTCTCCATATCCTCGCCAAGCCGCAGGCGGCGATGCGCGGTCGAAACGGTCTGAACGCGATCGCGCGCGGCGGCAAGCGCTGCGCGGGCATCCTCGCTGCGCGTCTGCCGCATCTGGAGCCCCAGCAGGGACGAAACCGTCGCCAGCGAATTGCCGATGCGATGATTGGTGTCCTGCAGCAGAAGCTCCACTCGCTGGCGCTCGCGCTCGGCTGTCTGGCGCGCCTGCTCCAGCTCGGCGGTCCGCTCCTGCACGCGCTGCTCCAGCAATTGCTTTTCGGACAGGAGCGCCGTCTGCCCTTCGAACATGGACCGCGCATAGCGCTGCACGCGGCTGAACAGCAAAAGCGTCAGCATGGCGGCCGAGGCCAGCGCCACGATGGAGGTTGCCGTCATCCAGTTGCGCATACGGTTGATCCGCTCGTTGCGTTCCAGAAGCTGCTGTTCTTCCGCATCGATGAACTGGGTGACGGTATTGGCAAGCTGGTCCATCAGCACCTTGCCCTCGTCGCCGCGCACCTTTTCAACCGCCGCGGACACATTGCCCGACTGGGCAAGATTGACCGTCTCGCGCACATCCTCCTGTTCGCGCTCCACCAGCGCG
The DNA here is from genome assembly GCF_046630315.1 of Brucella anthropi. GTDB lineage: Bacteria > Pseudomonadota > Alphaproteobacteria > Rhizobiales > Rhizobiaceae > Brucella > Brucella anthropi_A. Next base: position 28,683 of record NZ_LQBD01000007.1, read on the forward strand.
CGGATCTGCTTGACCCGCGCCTCCTGCAACGGGTTCTGGCCGGTCAGGGCCTCAAGATCGGCCAGCGTCTTGTCGACATTGAGAATGGCGTTGCGATAAAGGTCGAGATAGGTCTCGTCCAGTGTCAGGAGATAGCCGCGACGGCTCATCTCGATATTGCTGGCCAGACGCGCAACCTTGTCGACCTGCTGGCGCAAGGCATAATTGCGCGAAATGTCCACCACCTGATGATTGACCCCGGTGGAGAGGAACAGCGTCATCACCGCCGACAGCAGCACAAGGCCGAGCGAGACGATAACCGCAACCGGCTTCGACGACGATCGGAGCAGTTTTTGCAACAAGGCTGATGGCAAGGACGCAACCTACAAACAGACAACCACTGTGCCGACGCGAAGCATCAGCAAAGTCTAACCTACATTTGACTGGATAAATTGCAATCGCCGCGGGCAAAAACAGCCGGACCGGCCTGCCTGCGGCGCTTCAAGCCCCTTTTCCCGCGGAAAAGAGGGCGAAAAATCAAACATGGGTCAAGCAAAGCTTCTCAAGGTTGCCCGCGATGAATCGGCATCGGGGCCGTAATCGCTTTCGCCTTCGATCTTGAGAATTTCCTGCAGGCGGGCACGGGCGCGGCTGACGCGGCTCTTGATGGTGCCGACGGCACAGCCGCAGATTTCTGCCGCTTCCTCATAGGCAAAGCCCGAGGCGCCGATGAGAATGATCGCTTCGCGCTGGTCATCGGGCAATTGCTCCAATGCCGCACGGAAATCCTGCAGATCGAGCGAGCCATATTGCGAGGGATGCACGGCAAGCTGCTCGCTGAACACGCCATCGGTGTCCTGAACCTCGCGGCCGCGCTTGCGCATCTGCGTATAGAATTCGTTGCGCAGTATGGTGAAGAGCCAGGCTTTCATATTGGTCCCCATTTCAAAGGACTCCTGCTTGGCCCACGCCTTCATGATTGTATCCTGGACGAGATCGTCCGCCTTGTCGTGCTGGCCGATCAGCGACACCGCAAAGGCGCGCAGGCTCGGCAGCGATGACAGGAGTTCCCGCTTGAACTGTGCATTGCTCTCAACCGACGGACCGGGTGCTGTGTTCACGCATACTCTCCTGTTCAGCCTGATCGAGTTTTTGGAGAAGATCGAGGAAGCGATCCGGGATCGTCTCGTCCTGTATCGAGGTGTACAGTGCCTTTAGTTTCAATCCGACTTCACAATTTGGTCCTAATATATCCTTCTGAACGCGACGGGGCGACCTGACCCCGGCTCCGTTCATATGAAGGTTTTCTTTTTCTGCCATATCCTGATCGTTCCGGGCTGATCGCCCTACCCTATTAATCTAAGCCCCTGCTTCAGCGGGAAATGCGCGGCCCGCCGAAAAGTTCCCCGGCATATCCCTTAATTCGGAACTTTTTCCAAAGCACCTCGTTATGTGTAACATAATGCTGCGCTCGAAACATGTGGGGCGGAGAGGATTTGCACCTTGTCCGCCGCAGTGTTTCAATGAACGAAAGCGGCAGTTGAGGAGTTCCAACACCATGACGTTATCGACGCGTATCGCGCCGCACCTTCCCTATCTTCGTCGTTTTTCCCGCGCGCTGACCGGCTCGCAGGCTTCCGGCGACGCTTATGTTGCGGCCGCCCTCGAAGCCCTGATCGCCGATGTGAGCATTTTCCCGAACACCTCTTCCGACCGGATCGGCCTCTATCGCCTTTTCTGCGATCTATACAAGACGGCCTCAGTCCGCCTGCCGGAACCGGCATCGGATTTTGCATGGGAACAGCGTGCGGCCAGAAATCTTTCGCACATAGCGCCCCTGCCCAGACAGGCCTTCCTGCTTGTGGCCGTGGAGGGCTTTTCCGACCGGGAGGCGGCCGAAATCCTCGAACTGGACGAGGCCGAACTGAACCGCCTTCTCTCCACCGCTTCGGCCGAGATTTCGCGCCAGGTCGCAACCCGCATCATGATTATCGAGGACGAACCGCTGATCGCGATGGATATCGAGCAGATGGTGGAGAGCCTCGGCCATGAAGTCGTGGGCATTGCCCGCACCAAGGATGAGGCGCTGGCACTCTTTGCCAGGGAAAAGCCGCGCATGGTGCTGGCCGACATCCAGCTTGCCGACGGAAGTTCCGGCATCGATGCGGTGAACGAGATTCTTCAGGATCACACGATCCCGGTTATTTTCATCACCGCCTTCCCGGAACGCCTTTTGACCGGCGAACGCCCGGAGCCGACCTTCCTCGTCACCAAGCCGTTCAACCCGGATATGGTGAAGGCACTGATCAGCCAGGCGCTCTTCTTCGACGAGGCCTCGCAGGTCGCCGCCTGAACCCGGACATCATGAACTCCCGGAAGCAACCGGCTTTCGGGAATATGGCTGTCGACGCTCCCGACGCAGCTTTCGACACCCGCCACTGCGCACCCTGTCATGAGTATTGAAAGTTGTGAGCGTTTTAATTTTCCCCAAACCGCGGAACCAAGCCGCCCCCCATGTCGTTTCTCCTGCACACAATAAAGAGGAGATCGGACATGCTTTATTATGCGCTTGTATTTCTTGTGGTGGCACTCGTCGCCGGTGCGCTCGGTTTCGGCGGCATCGCGGGGGCGTCGGCCGGTATAGCGCAGATACTGTTCTTCGTGTTCCTTGCCCTGCTCGTCATTTCGCTCATTGCATCGGCAATCCGCAAGGCATAACGGACACAAAATCAAAGGCTGTTTTTGACCTTCTGACATATCAGCCTCTGTTGTTTGTCAACGATAATCACCGCCGCATGCCACTATGCGGCGGTTTACCGGTTCCACACTTCTGGCAGGCTCGCGGATCGCAGGGCGATCATCCGGGCAAAACCCGCCGACCGGTCGCTGAAACGGACGTCATGGCACATAAACTCCCGCCACGCCTTTCCGGAGTTGCTGCCATCTTGCCAATGCGCGATCTGAATTCGGTTGCGGGACAATCGGGGCTGACATGACTGCTGGCACAAAACCTACCCTGCAAGAAACCGAGCCCGAGGCCGCGCGCCTGCGGGCGCTGTTGAGGGCAGTGCGCAACAGCAATGTCTGCGTGCTCTACCAGACGCCCGATCTGATCTATAGCTGGGGCGAAAACATCCCGCTCTACTGGCAGGACAAATGGAAAGCCGGTGGAAACGACTGCGATTTCATCTTCTCCGCAAGCCTGCACAAGCTCGACAGCGCCAAGCGCGCCGCGCTCGACACGGGCGAGGCGCAGAATGTGGAACTTGCCGTCAATGATGGCGACAAGCTGCGCTGGATCGAATTTCATATCGACTGCGACCGCGACGATAACGGCAACATTTTGGGGCTGGTGACGACCGCCATCGAAATCAGCGAGTTGAAGCGGCGCGAGCAGGTGCTGAAGACCCTCCTGCGCGAAGTCAGCCATCGCTCCAAGAACCTGCTTGCCATCGTGCAGAGCATCGCCAGCCAGACGGCGCGCTTTACCGATTCCATCGACGATTTCCTGCTGAAATTCCGCGGGCGCATCCAGTCGCTTTCCTATTCGCAGGATCTGGTGACGGATTCGAACTGGCGCGGCGCCCAGTTTCGCGATCTGGTGCATTCACAGGTCGAAAAATATATCGATCTCAACGATGAGCGGCTCAGCATCGAGGGCGACAATCCCTATCTTTTCCCCGGCGCCGCACTGCATATCGGCCTTGCGCTGCATGAACTGGTGGTCAACGCGACCTCCTTCGGCGGGCTTTCCATCCCCTATGGACAGGTGAGGATTTCGGCACGGGTCACGCATGTCGCAAGCGGCAATGACAGGCTGGAATTCCGCTGGGAAGAAACCAATCCCGCCAGCCCCTCCGCCCTGCCCGGTGTCATCGAGCACGATCCGCGCTTCGGCAGCGCCGTGCTGCAACGCATCGTGCCCGCCTCCGTCAACGGCCATGCCGACTATCGCATCGACGGCACCGGCGCGATCTATTCCCTGCTCATCCCCGCCGAACAATTCGACGCCTGATCCCGCCCGGCGCGAAAAAACCTCCAAAAAAAACCGTCATGGTCAGACCTAGGGCCTGAACCATGACGGCTTGCTCTAAATTTGCGGAACGCCGGCGGCATGACGCTTGAAGTCTGCGCGGCATTCTCGCCGTTCGCCTCGTGCGGGGAGGTTGAGGCAAACTCTGAAGGCCGCGTTGTGGGGGCGGGGTCACGACCTTCATGCGCGCTTAACGCCACAGACGAAACTTGGTTCCTTCAATTTCTAATTTTTTTGCAATAAAGTTCGAGACGGTGATGCACGATCTCGTAACCGAGCGAACGGGCGATCTCTTCCTGCAATTTTTCGATCTTGTCGGAGCGGAATTCCACCACATCGCCGGAATCCATATCGATGATGTGATCGTGATGCGCGCCGCTTGCCTGTTCGAAGCGCGACGGCCCTCCGGCAAAGGCATGGCGGTGAATGGCGCCGCGCTCTTCCAGAAGCTTCATCGTGCGATAAACGGTCGACAAGGAAATACTATTGTCGATCTCCACCGCCCGGCGGAAAATCTCAAGCGCATCGGGGTGATCTTCCGTCTCGGTCAATATGTTCAGGATGATCCGGCGCGGCCGCGTGATGCGGACACCGGCCTGGCGCAGTTCCTGTTCATAATCGGGCTTCTTGTACGATTCACTCATGTCCCGATTATGCACCGTCCCATTGCCAGTTGCAATTTTTTGCAACTGGCCCGCGCCCGATCTCCCCAGTTACTAATCGGCAAACTGTTCGCGTTCGGATGCCGGAGCAAGCACGGTAAACAGCGCCGCTCCATCACGGTCGAGCTCCTCGACGGTCACCGGATATGTATCGCCGTCCTGCGATTTGAGGCCGACTGCGGATGCGTTCATCGCCTCGGATATCGTCTCCCGGTCGCCCCAGAACTTGCCGCGCTTCGTGAGGTCGGCGCCGTCGGCGGGAATAGCCACGCTATATTCCACCACGCCCTTGTCGATACCGTCGCAAATAAGACTGGCCGAACCGTTCTTGATTGAAACGCTCATTGTTCCTCCGCTTTGTGTCGGCCCCTGATCGAGGACTACCCTAACGCGCATCCGCAAATGTGTAAAATACTGTGTGGGGAAGAAGGTGCTGGTACGCCCAAGGGGAATCGAACCCCTGTTTGCGCCGTGAGAGGGCGCCGTCCTGACCGCTAGACGATGGGCGCGTAAGCCATGGTGCTGATATAGTCGCCAAAAGGAAAAAGCGCAATCCTCGAAGGCAGAAACAAACAGGGCGGCAATCACGCCGCCCCAATCAGACCCTGCCCGCCCTACTCGACATTGCCGAGCTTGATGCGGCCGATGATGCGCGACTCGCGATAATCATAGATGATGAGTTCCGTGCCGCCATCCGGCAGCAGCGTTTCCAGCGAAAGCTCGTTGCCGGAAAGGCTCTGCGACAGGAGACGCGTGCCGGGCGTCAGGTCGATCTGCGATTCGATCAGCTTCGGCGGTTCCGGCTTGGCGGGCGCGGCCTGTCCTGGAATATCGGAACGGGCTTCTTCGACCGGCGGGGTTTCCGGCGCGCGATTGATCTTGTAGACAACGGCGACAAGCACCGCCATAAGACCGATCAGCATGACACCGATGGAAACGGCCAGAAGCCGGATCATCTTGCGGCGCACACGTTCCATGGCTGGATCAAGCTGGGGCTCGGCCTGTTCATCCGGGTAATAGCCCTGCTGATAGTCCTGATAGCCTGAATCCTGATGATTCTGGTATCTGGGATAGTGTGGATCCTGCATTCAACGACTCCGGTTCGAACTTCGCCGTGTTACGGCGTGTGGCGCGTGATAGAGCATTTTGCAGCCAAATGGAAACATTTGACGTCGCATAAATGCGGTAAATTCAAGAGGCAGGGCAGTTCTGACGATTTCATCACGGCAGAACGGCTCTCAAAAAGGAAAACACGAGTGAAAGAGCTAACAACCGACTCCGATGCCACGGGCAAGCGTCTCGACCAGTGGCTGGCCGCAGCATTGGGGCCGGAACTCTCGCGCAGCCGCGTTCAATCCCTCATTGCCGAAGGCCATGTGACCATCGACGGCGCGCCCGCCCGTGAAACCAAGCAGAAGCTGCGCGAAGGCATGACAATCGCCATCGTGCTGCCCGAGCCGGAACCAGCCGAACCGATTGCCGAGAACATACCGCTCGATATTCTTTACGAGGATGACGATCTCATCGTCATCAACAAGCCCGCCGGGCTTGTCGTTCATCCGGGCAATGGCAACTGGACGGGAACACTGGTCAATGCCCTTCTATATCATTGTGGCGATAGCTTGTCGGGCATTGGCGGAATTCGCCGCCCTGGCATTGTCCATCGCCTCGACAAGGATACGAGCGGCGTCATGGTCGTGGCCAAGAATGACCGCTCGCACCGCCATTTGAGCGAACAATTTGCCGATCATGGCCGCACCGGCGATCTGGAGCGCGCCTATCTTGCGCTTGTCTGGGGCATGACCGAACGCCCGCAGGGCTTCATCGATGCGCATCTGGGGCGCTCGCATCGCGACCGCACCAAGCAGGCGGTGGTCAATGCAGAGCGGGAAGATGCCCGCCACGCCGTCACCCATTATGTGACGGTGGAGAAATTCGGCCCGCGCGAGGATGCGACCGCGCTGGCCTCGCTTGTCGAGTGCCGCCTTGAGACAGGCCGCACCCACCAGATCCGCGTGCATATGGCCCATATCGGCCATCCGCTTGTGGGCGACATGGACTATGGCAGCGCCTACAAGACCAAGGCCAACAAACTGCCGGAACCGCTGAAAGAGGCCGTGCGCGGTTTCCACCGGCAAGCATTGCACGCCTGGCTGCTTGCCTTCACCCATCCGGCCACGGAGGAACTGATGCGTTTTGAAGCGCCGGTACCGGAAGATATGGAGCAGCTTCTGGAAAATTTCCGGAAACATTCTATATAATACTGGCAACCATGACGGTTCGCCGGAACAGGGGACAGTCTATAAACAGGAAGCTGATCCGACATCGAAAACCGGGGCGCGGCCACAGCCGCTCCCTCACCACAAGAAACAATTTATTTCAGACGGCCCATTCAGACGACGCGTGCAACCTTTGGCCTGCAGCAACGTTCACATTGTAGTGACGGATTGTTTCACGGATTAAAGGATCGTGTTTTCGCCAAAATCATGCCTATATATCAAGGCTCGCGTGTGGGAAGTGCAGGAGGCAGCCCCCGCGACAGGTTCGCCAAACGGGAACCTGAAATTATAAAGGAGGGTGCTCTATGGCCCAGATGAATCTCCCAAGCATTACGTCCGGTGACGGGGGGCTTACCCGTTATCTGGAAGAAATCCGCCGCTTTCCCATGCTTGAGCCGCAGGAAGAATATATGCTGGCCAAGCGTTATCACGAACATACCGATCCCAAGGCCGCCCACAAGCTGGTGACGAGCCATCTGCGTCTCGTGGCCAAGATCGCCATGGGCTATCGCGGCTATGGCCTGCCGATCGGCGAGGTGATTTCGGAAGGCAATGTCGGCCTCATGCAGGCGGTCAAGCGTTTCGAGCCGGAGCGCGGCTTCCGTCTTGCCACCTATGCCATGTGGTGGATCAAGGCTTCGATCCAGGAATATATCCTGCGTTCGTGGAGCCTTGTGAAGATGGGCACGACCGCCAATCAGAAGCGCCTGTTCTTCAATCTGCGCAAGATGAAGAGCAAGATTCAGGCGCTTGATGATGGCGATCTCAACCCGGATCAGGTCAAGCAGATTGCAACCAAGCTCAATGTGAGCGAAGACGAAGTGGTTTCCATGAACCGCCGCCTGTCTGGCGACGCTTCGCTGAACGCGCCCTTGCGCGCTTCGGAAGGGGAATCGGGCGAATGGCAGGACTGGCTGGTCGATGACAGCAACAGCCAGGAGCAGGTTCTGATCGAGCAGGACGAGCTGGAAAACCGCCGCTCCATGCTTGAACAGGCGATGGATACGCTGAACGACCGCGAACGCCGCATTTTCGAGGCCCGCCGCCTGTCGGAAGACCCGATGACGCTGGAGGATCTTTCCAGCGAATTCGGCATCAGCCGCGAGCGCGTGCGCCAGATCGAAGTGCGCGCCTTTGAAAAGGTGCAGGCTGCGGTGAAGGCCGCGGCCCACAAGCAGCAAAAGGCGCTGAACCCTGTCGAGGAAGCGCACGCCTGAAACTGATGATCCGCTGATCCTTTACTGCCGCAGACGGGCAACCGTTCTGCGGCGGAATTGTTTAAAGCGTATCCCGAAAAGCGTGAAACGGTTTTCGGAAAAGATGTGTAATTCAAGCTGCGCTGCCCCTCATTTATTCCTAATATCAAAATATAAAAATATTGGACCTTTAGGTTCAATATGTAATATATAATATATATAGCCTTCACTTGGATTTAATAATGAAAGGCGAAGACCCTTTTCCCAAATAATGTCACGCTTTTATCCATTAGAAGGAATTATAAAATGATTATATTTAAGCTTAAAAAAATATCAGCAATCCTTGCCATTATATTGGCATCTTCCGTTGCCACAGCATCTTCCGCTTATGCGATCTCCTTCAACTTCACATTTGAAAACAATAGTGATGACGACATCATCCTGGAGCCTATGACCCAGCGTGAACATCCAAAGCGAGATCCCAATCAAGTTTGGTCGACATGCATGGGAAAAAACTGGAATACGCCAAAAACGCCGATAACAATACGCAGAGGCCAGAGATACACGGTCAGGAACGTCAGCGTAAAAGCTTGCAAACCATCAGTGAATACATGGAAAGTAAGCAAAAATAGCAACAAGGATATTTATGGATATGTTCAATTCATCAATCACTACACGCTAAGCATCAACAATGGCGCATTTTCAGCCTTGATCCGTAACTTTTTCGGTGTCGGCAACACAAAAGACCCTGTTGCAGCGCGCCATCCTGCAGCCAACTATGCATCGTGTGGGCCCAAAAAACTCAACTGCAACGGTAAAAATGTACCAATGCGTGGCGGCGATATTACCATTTATATCGGAGAAAACCGCCGTCCCAAATAAAGCGTGAAGGTCTCATGCTTTCTGCCGCAGACGGGCAACCGTTCTGCGGCGGAATTGTTTGGGCATCACCGGTCCGCTGCGCCTTTCGCAAGTTCAAATCCCTCATCGATCCAGCCGGTCAGCCCGCCTGCCATGATCTTGACGGGCCGGTCGAGATTGGCAAGCCGCAAGGCGCCGCGCGCCGCGCCATTGCAATGGGGCCCCGCGCAATAGGTGACGAAAACCGTGTCCTGCGGCCATTGCGCCATTTTGGACGCGATGATCTTGCCATGCGGCAGATTGATCGCACCCGGTATATGGCTCTTTGCGAAAAGCCCCGGGCTGCGCACGTCGAGAAGCACGAAATCGGCTCCCTTGGACAGGGCATCATGCACGTCCCAGCAATCGGTCTCGAAGGTGAATTCGGCTGCGAAATGATCGCGCGCCAATGCGCTCGCCGCAGGCGGGATGGCTGTTACGGCAGATTTCCTGTCGGTCTTGGCTGCACTATCCATGGGCGTTCTCCTTTGTCTTCGGCACGGTTTTCGCCCATTTGCCAATGTGCTTGCAATTGGCGCGATTGACAATATACGTAAAGATAATGACAAACCCGCTGCCCGCACCCGAAGGCCCGCTTGTCGTGGCGCTGCTCTACGACCGGCTTTGCACGTTCGAATTCGGCATTGTTGCCGAAATCTTTGGCCTGCCCCGCCCCGAAATGGGAGCGGGCTGGTATCGCTTTGCCAGTTGCCCGATCGAAGACGGCCCATTGCGCGCGCATGGCGGCTTTGCCATCATTCCCGACGGCAGGCCCGATCTCATCGATAAGGCCGACATCATCATAGTTCCGGGCTGGAAAGGGGCCGACAGTCCGGTGCCGGAAGCGGTCAGCGAAAGGCTGCGTTGTGCCCACCGGCGCGGCGCGCGACTTGCCTCCATCTGTTCGGGCGCCTTCGTTCTGGCCGCGACAGGGCTGCTGGACGGCGGCACCGCCACAACGCATTGGCGCCATGCCGATGCGCTGCGCAAAAAACACCCCGCGATCGACGTCGACGATGCCTCGCTCTATCGCGAGCATGATCGCATCTTCACTTCGGCTGGAAGTGCCGCCGGAATAGACCTCCTGATCGAAATCGTTCGACAGGATTTTGGCCCCCTCGCCGCAAATTCCGTTGCCCGGCGGATGGTCATGCCCGCGCACCGCACCGGCGGACAGGCCCAGTTTCTCGAACGTCCGGTCACAAGGCGCGAAGGCAGCGCGATCAGCCCGGTGCTGGACCGCATGCGCGCCGATCTTGCGGCAGACTGGACAATCGGGCGCATGGCGGCTCAATGCCGGATGAGCCCGCGCACATTCCTGCGCCGCTTTGCCGAGGCAACCGGCGCCACGCCGGGCGACTGGCTCGCCATGGAGCGGGTAGCTGCGGCCAGGGAACTGCTCTCTCAAGGACAGGCAGGCATTGACGATATCGCTGCTGCGGTCGGCTTTGGAAGCGCCCACACGCTTCGCCATCACTTCCGCCAGAAGATCGGCATCAGCCCGGCGGAATATCGCAGGCGGTTCCGGGCGCAAACCCTGATACAACCGATATAAAACCGTCAGATCACTGTCATGGATTGGCTTTAGGGACGAGGGCGGTTTCAACCCAAGCCGTGAAGGCTATCCCATGAAAAAGCTCCTGCTCGCCGCAGCACCTCGAAGCTTTCTTCCGCGTCTACAAGCCGTTGCCGGAAGGCCGCAAAGTCGTTGAACCGGGCGGCTTCGACAGTGGCGAAGCGGCGCGAAACGAAGTTGCCAAGGCCATCAAGGCTTTCACCGAAAAGAAGAAACCAGCGCGCTTCAAACAAAAGGCCGCTCGAAGCGGCCTTTTCGTCTTGATGGATACGGTCAGTTCGCGCCCAGCACTTCGTTGAATGCTTTTTCGCCCGGCACGCCCTTTTCGAGACTGATGAGCGCGCGGCGGCCATTGCGATAGGAGATCGGAATATCGATCCATTGCAGGCGGCGCATCAGCGAAAGATTGGTGTCCTGCGCGGTGCGGGCATCGTTCAGCCAGACGATGAAGAAATTGTCGCCGATCTTCGACGGCACGGCGATCAGCGGGTTGCCCGCCGCCTGTTCCGTATCCTTGAAGGTGATGCGCTGCACATTGTCCACCACGCCGCCGGGGAAGCCTTCCGGCACGGTGAAGACAAGCTCGATCAAATGGCTGGCCGGGATGGATTTATCCGTATTCTTGCGGATGGTCATCTTCATCTCGACCTTGCTGGTCGGCATCGTGACGGTCGCACGCACCGCCGGTTCGGCAGGCTGGCCGTCTTCCGGGCTTTCCTCGATGGTCGACCAGACCACATTGCCGCGTTCGACCGAATCCGAACCCGCGCCGCCACGTTCCTCATAAAGAAGCGCCTGCTGGCCGACGGCCACGGCCTGGTTCTGTCCGGGCTGTGCGCCTGTCTGCGTATTGGTTTCGGCAGGCGCAGGCGTGGAGGCGGCGGTCGATGTGCCTTCGCCGATGCCGTTTGCGCCACCGGCAGGGCCGCTATCCACTTCGCTGCCATCCGGCATCAGGCGCTGCGTCATCTTCGGCTCGCCGGCGGGCTGCTGCGGCGCTTCCGGCGTCTGCTCGCCGCCCGTGGTCGGCGTCGTGTCTTCGGAATGCGTTTCGGTATCCGAACCGGTCGCAGGCGCGTCGCTGCGCCCGAGGCTCGATGCCACTTCCTGAATCTTGTCCTTGTTGGCCCAGACCGCATAACCGGCGCCGCCAATCAGCAGAACCGCAATCAGACCGGCGATCAGCCCCTTATAGGAGCGCTGCTCCTTGCGGGCCGTGCGTTCGATATATTCGCTGCGGCGGGCTTGCGTCTTTTCCTTGGCCCGATCCATCCAGTCATCGTTGCGCTGGGCGGCAAAGGCCGGTGCGTCATCATCTTCGGCGGCGCTGTCGCGAGGCGCATCATCCTCATCATGGGATGGGGAAGGCCCTGCGTCGTGATTCGCCTCCTGCAGAAAATCTTCCAGCGCATCCGCGGCCGGTTCTTCCCTGGCTGCGGCTGGCGGCGCATAAAAGGCTTCGACCTCGGCAATGGCGTCTTCAAGAATATTGCGCTGGCGGACAGCTACAGCCTGCGAGGCATTTGCCGTGACGAGCTTCTGCTCGATCGTTGCACGCGCCTTGGCATAAACGCGCTGGCGCAATTCAGGCGACTTGTCCGCCTGCGCATCGATCGTCTTTTTCAGTACCGCTACAAAATCCGCCATTCCGTCTTACCCGGTTTTCGCCCGTCCAGATGAACAATAAGCACAGGATGCAATAAATGTCCCAATAATCACAATAATCAAGGGAAAGCAAAGTCTCTGGCTACGATTTAGCGAAGACTTTCAAAACGATGCGGTAAAATAGTGGCAAAATTCGCCCTGCCGCGAAGCTTTGTGGGGCCGATTGCGTTCTTTGCACAACGGCCGAAACGAAATCGGAGCAGCCTCCGGAAAAGCTGCTCCGAACCTGTCAATCGCTATTATAGCCGATCAATCATGGAACGGATCGGTGACGAGGATGGTGTCCTCGCGTTCCGGGCTGGTGGAGAGCATGGCCACCGGCGCGCCGATCAGTTCTTCGATGTGACGGACATATTTGACCGCCTGCGCCGGGAGATCGTTCCACGAACGCGCACCGGCGGTCGTTTCCGACCAGCCCGGCAGCGTTTCATAGATCGGCTTCACGCGCGCCTGCGCGCCCATGGAGGACGGCAGATAATCGATGCGCTTGCCATCGAGTTCATAGGCGACGCAGATCTTGATTTCGTCCAAGCCGTCCAGAACGTCGAGCTTGGTGAGCGCGATGCCGGTGATGCCGGAGGTGCGGACCGTCTGGCGCACGATCACGGCGTCGAACCAGCCGCAGCGGCGCTTGCGGCCTGTCACCACGCCGAATTCATGGCCCTTGGTGCCGAGGAATTCGCCGATCTCGTCGTTCAGTTCGGTCGGGAACGGGCCTTCGCCAACGCGGGTCGTGTAGGCCTTGGTGATGCCGAGCACATAGCCGATGGCTGTCGGACCGAGGCCCGAACCGGCGGCAGCCTGACCGGCAACCGTGTTGGAGGAGGTCACGAAGGGATAGGTGCCATGGTCATTGTCAAGCAATGCGCCCTGCGCGCCTTCGAACAGGATGCGGTCGCCCGCCTTGCGGCGCTCGTCGAGAACGCGCCAGACCTGATCGATATAGGGCAGTATCTGGTCGGCAACGGAGGTCAGCTCGGTCAGAATGGTTTCGACCGCGATTTCCTCAAGGCCCATGCCGCGACGCAGCAGATTGTGGTGCGCGAGCAGGCGTTCGACCTTCGGCTCCAGCGTTTCCGGCTCGGCCAGATCGATGACGCGGATGGCACGACGGCCGACCTTGTCTTCATAGGCCGGGCCGATGCCGCGCTTGGTGGTGCCGATCTTGAGGCCCGAATTGGAGCCTTCGCGCATGGCATCGAGATCGCGATGGATGGAGAGGATGAGGGGAGCGTTTTCGGCAATGCGCAGCACTTCGGGATTGATGTCGATGCCCTGTGCGCGCAGCTTTGCGACTTCGGCGACGAAATGATGCGGATCGACCACGACGCCGTTGCCGATGACGCTGAGCTTGCCGCGCACGAGGCCGGAAGGCAGCAGCGAAAGCTTGTAGCTGACGCCATCGATGACAAGCGTATGACCTGCGTTATGACCGCCCTGGTAGCGCACGATGACATCGGCGCGCTCGGACAGCCAGTCCACGATCTTTCCCTTGCCCTCGTCGCCCCACTGCGACCCGACGACAACCACATTTGCCATTGAAGAAACTCCTTGGCTTCTATTTGAAAATCCAAGGATCAAAGCGGCCCGGACGCCGCCAATGAGGGCAACGGGGTGCTGATCCCTCGTCTCTATACAGATTCAATCCGGCTTGCGCGACTCTTTCGTGCAAGAAATTCGCGATTTTTGAACGCCCCTTGAACGAAGGGCGCTTAGGTCGCTTGAGATTCCGTTTATGGCGTGGCGAAAATGGTGGGATTTGAGACCCGGAGCGGAATGTACATTTTAGTACATGAGCACCGGAAGCGAAAAATCACGCCATTTGCAGCCCGCCAGAAGCGGAATATCTGCGACCTAACCGGCGCGGACCATATAGAGCGCATCCTCCGAATAGCTTTTCAGCTTTTCCTCAAGCGCCGGGAGGTCGCGGACGACAAAGCCCTTCTTTTCCCAAAAGCCCTGGGAGCCGTTGACGGCGACGAGCGACATGGTGACGAAGCCGTCGCGTTCGGCCTGCAAGGCCATCAGTTCGACGACGCGGGTGGCGGCGCCGCTGGAGCGGGCTTCGGGCAGAAGCGCGATATCGTGGATATAATAGGTGTTGGTATCGTCGGGCAGTTCGCCCAGAACGGCGTTGAGGGCTGGAACCGTATCCAGCTTCCATGGATGGCTAATGCCGTAACCGAGGATTTCAGTGTCGCGGGCCAGCACGAAGCAGCCTGCGGGATAGAGCTCGAAGCGGTCCCGGAAGACCGCCTCATCTTCGAAGAAATCGAGATGGACAACATTAGCAACCGCAGTCACGCCCGCAATATCCTGCTCGTGCATGCGCCGCCATTCCGGCTGTACCATCTCTTCAACCATGTTCTCAAACTTCTCCGACGTTGAACTCAAGCGGTGTTGCCGCCTTGATTGCCTCTTGAGCCGTCAGTTCGTCAAGTGCTGCCTGCGGAATCTGTTCATCCACATAGAGCATGGCGATCGCATCGCCACCGGGATGGTCGCGTCCAAGCGAGAAATTCGCAATATTGACGTTGTGCTTGCCGCAGATCGTGCCCAGCAGGCCGATCATGCCCGGAACGTCCTTGTTGGTGACGTAAAGCATGTGCGGGCCGACCTCGGCATCGAGGTTGATTCCCTTGATCTGGATAAAGCGCGCCTTGCCGTCGGAGAAGCAGGTGCCTGCAATGGAGCGCTCGCGCAGCGTCGTCTTCACCGTCAGCTTGATATAGCCGTCGAAAATGCCGGACTTGTCGCGCTTGACTTCCGAGACGATGATGCCGCGCTCCTTCACCATGATCGGCGCGGAAACCATGTTGACATCGGCCACCTGCGGACGGATGAGACCGGCCAGAGCCGCACTCAGCAATGCGCGCGTGTTCATGGTGGCGGTGGAACCGTCGAACAGCACTTCCACTTCCTGGATCGGCTCGTCCGTGACCTGGCCGACGAAAGCGCCAAGCACATCGGCAAGCTTCACGAACGGCTTCAGACGGGGCGCTTCCTCCGCCGTGATCGACGGCATATTGATGGCATTGGAAACGGCGCCCTTGACCAGATAATCCGACATCTGCTCGGCCACCTGAAGCGCGACATTTTCCTGTGCTTCCGCCGTCGACGCGCCAAGATGCGGCGTGCAGACGACATTGGGAAGCGAGAAAAGTTCGTTTTCCGTCGCCGGTTCTGTTTCATAGACGTCGATACCGGCACCCGCCACATGGCCGGATTTCAGCGCCGCCACCAGATCCTTTTCCACGATCAAGCCGCCGCGCGCGCAATTGACGATGCGCACGCCGGGCTTGGTCTTGGCCAGGTTTTCCGCATTGATGATATGCCGCGTCTTGTCGGTCAGCGGCGTGTGCAGCGTGATGAAATCGGCACGCGCCAGCAATTCGTCCAGATCGACCTTTTCCACGCCCAGTTCCTGCGCGCGGGCTTCGGACAGGAACGGATCGAAAGCCACCACATGCATTTTCAGGCCGATGGCGCGGGTCGCGACAATCGAACCGATATTGCCGCAGCCGACGACGCCAAGCGTCTTGCCGGTGATTTCCACGCCCATGAAGCGGTTCTTTTCCCACTTGCCTGCACGGGTGGATGTGTCGGCCTCCGGCAATTGCCGCGCGACGGCGAACATCAGCGCAATGGCATGTTCGGCGGTGGTGATCGAATTGCCGAACGGCGTGTTCATGACGATGATACCGCGGCGCGAAGCCGCCGGAATATCCACATTGTCGACGCCGATACCGGCGCGGCCGACGACCTTGAGCTTTTTGGCGGCGGCGATCAGCTTTTCCGTGACCTTGGTGGCCGAACGGATCGCCAGACCGTCATAATCGCCGATGACTTCGAGAAGCTTTTCCTTGTCCTTGCCGAGATCGGGCAGGTAATCGACTTCCACGCCGCGATCCTTGAAAATCTGGACGGCGGTGGGCGAAAGCTTGTCGGATACGAGAACGCGAGGTGCCATGCTGGCCTCCTTCAAACATTTTCAAACCATGCATTTCCTGCGATGACGCAGACCGTTCTCACTCAGGAAATGCGCTGTAAAGGGGAATGCGGGCCATGACCGTCCCAACACGGCCATGGCGTCATGCATGAAATGCTCAGGCCGCCGCTTTCAGCGCGGCCTTCTGCGTTGCAAAAGCCCAATCCAGCCAATGCGTCAGCGCTTCCAGATCGGAAGCTTCCACCGTCGCGCCAGCCCAGATGCGCAGGCCCGAAGGGGCATCGCGATAGGCGCCGATGTCATAGGCAACGCCCTCCTTGTCGAGCGCCGTGACGATGCCCTTGGCGAAAGCGGCCTGCTCGTCGGCTGACAAGGCAGTGACTTCTGGGTCGACAATGGTGAGGCAGACGGAGGTGTTGGAGCGCGTTTCCGGCTTCACGGCCAGATTGGCAATCCACGGCGTCCTTTCCACGAAACCGTTCAGGACGGCGAAATTGGCGTCGGCGCGCGCAACCAGCGCATCAAGACCGCCGAGCGACTTCGCCCATTTCAGCGCATCGAGATAATCTTCCACGCAGAGCATGGAGGGCGTGTTGATGGTTTCGCCGACGAAGATGCCTTCGATCAGCTTGCCGCCCTTGGTCATGCGGAAAATCTTCGGCAGCGGCCATGCAGGCTTGTAGCTTTCCAGCCGCTCCACCGCACGCGGGGACAGGATCAGGATGCCATGCGCGCCCTCGCCGCCCAGCACCTTCTGCCAGGAGAAGGTGACGACATCGAGTTTCGGGAAATCCAACGCTTGAGCGAAAGCGGCAGAGGTCGCATCGCAGAAGGTCAGGCCCTTGCGGTCAGCCGGAATGAAATCACCGTTCGGGACGCGCGCACCAGACGTGGTGCCGTTCCAGGTGAAAACGACATCGCGGTCGAAATCGACTTGGCTGAAGTCGACAATCTCGCCATAGGGCGCTTCGAATGTGCGGACATCTTCGAGCTTGAGCTGCTTCACCACATCCGTGACCCAGCCCGAACCGAAGCTTTCCCATGCAACCATATCGACGCCACGCGCGCCGAGCATGGACCACAGCGCCATCTCGACAGCGCCGGTGTCGGAAGCCGGCACGATACCGATACGGTAGTCGGCAGGCACCTGCAGTACTTCGCGGGTAAGGTCGATGGCTTCTTTCAGCTTGGTCTTGCCGATTTTCGCGCGGTGCGAACGGCCAAGCGCCGCATCGACCAGCGCATTCAGCGACCAGCCGGGACGTTTTGCACAGGGACCGGATGAAAAATTAGGATTAGCCGGGCGAACTGCCGGCTTCGCAATCGTCGTCATGTTGTTTCTATCCTCTCAGATAGCACGCGTCTCGTTGGGGAGACGTGGCCCACTTACCGGGATAGCCGAAAGCGCATTCTTCCTCAATACGTCATTCGTGGAATATTTTTGCCCAGCTCGCCCGGATTGCTCCGGGCGAGTGGAATTTCGTTATCGCGTCGCCGTCTGCGTTTCCGAAGGCTCTTCTTCCATGCGGGCATAATAGCTTGCAATCAGCGCACCGGAGATATTGTGCCAGACACTGAAAACGGCGCTTGGCACAGCCGCCAGCGGCGAGAAATGCGCATTGGCGAGCGCAGCGCCAAGGCCGCTGTTCTGCATGCCGACCTCGATGCTGATCGCCTTGCGCTTGGCAAGCGACAGCCCCGCGAACCGTGCGGCAAAATAGCCGAGCAGCAGGCCGCAGCAATTGTGCAGGAAGACCACGGCGAAGATCAGCAGGCCGGACTGCGCGATGGCCGCCTTGTTGACCGCGACCACGGCGGCGACGATCAGCACAATGCCGATGACCGACACAAGCGGCAGCATGGGCACCGCAGCCTTGACCACGCCCGGCACCAGCTTCTGGAGAATGAAACCAAGCGCCAGCGGCACCAGGATCACCTTCACGATGCTGATGAACATGCTCATCGCATCGACCGGCAGATACTGGCTGGCGAAGAACCAGACGAGGAATGGCGTGACCAGCGGCGCCAGAAGCGTGGTGACGCTGGTGCAGGCGACGCTGAGCGCCACATCGCCCTTCGACAGATAGGTCATGACGTTGGAAGCCGTGCCGCCGGGGCAGCAGCCGACCAGGATCACCCCCGCCGCCACTTCCGGCGACATCGGGATGATGCGCGTCAGCAACACGGCCAACAGCGGCATGATGATGAACTGCGCCAGCACGCCGATAGCGACATCGAAAGGCCGCCTAGCGACTTCGGCAAAATCCTTGCCCGAAATCGTCAGCCCCATGCCGAACATGATGATGCCGAGCAGGACCACGATCCATGGCGCGAAGACGCTGAATGTCGATGGCAACAGGAAACCGAGAACGGCAAAGATGATGACCCAGACGGCAAAAGTCCGGCCGACGAAATCTGAAAATGCTGCGATTGCTTTCATGACCCTCCCCTTTTCAGGACACGCATCCGATACGTTCTTTCACCTGTAAGGATTCGAGCCGTTCATGAAAACGAAAATTTCGAAGCAACTGAAATAATGAACCGGAAAGCGGGCCGGAAAGCCCGCTGCAAGAATAGCAGGGCGCGAGGGTCAGGACCTACTCATTTGATGAAAATGGTGTGAGGCCATCCGTTTGGATACGAGGAGAAAAGGCGAAGGAAATGTGGTTCATTTTCGAGCCTTTTCGACGAAGTAGCCGGGCGGATGGACCACATCCTCTGGACACCGAAATGACTGGCGATCTGCTGCGTCGAGCCGCTCTTGTCATTTCAGGTGCCATTTCCATAAAATGAGTAGGTCCTGACCCTAAGATACAAACGCTATCCAAACCCTGAAAAATGCTCAATTGCCGCACGGGCTTAACCAAGTCTCGATGAGACTTGCTATTACCAGGCCGTGAAACGCACACCGGCGCGCAGCTGATGCGACTGGAGGTCCTTGTCGCTGAGCGTGGCCGCTGCCGCGCTTGCAATTTCGCCGCCCTCGATCACCCCATAACGATAGCCGATATCGAGCTTGATATTGGAAGCCACATCGATGCCGACACCCGCCATCAGCGCCCAGGCAAGACGATAATCATCGTCCGACTTGTAATCGCCATAGGCCGTATCGACGGCATAGCGCACATTGGCAAAGCCAAGGCCAGCCCCGAGATAGGGCGTGAAGCCGTAATATGTGCCCAGATCGACATAGGCATTGGCCATCATGTCCCAGCTGCGCACATCGACATCGTAATCATCGAAGCTTTGTTTGGAATAGCCGAGCGTCACGTCGCCGCGCAGATTATCCGTGAACTGATAGCCAATGCCGACGGAAGGCACGACATTCTTGTCCAGATCATAGCCCTCGGTCCCGTTCCAGAGAGGCGTCTTTTCCTGAAGCTTGACCTTGGAGACGATGGTGTAGCCGATATCGCCGCGCAGATACCAGCCGGACCCGACCTCGACCGGCTGCACCGGCACGGTGGGCTCAAAACCGACCATATCGAGATCGGCGGCAAAAGACTGCGATACGACGCATAATCCCGCCAGCAATGAAGCTGACGAGCAGAAAGCACGCCATTGCATAGACATGATGAAATCCCCGCTTATGTATGTATCATCATGTATGAATGAACATGGTTAAGATCGCATAAATAGGGAGCATTTTTACTATGCTTCCAAACAAACAAGGCCCGGATGACCGGGCCTTTGCTGTCTTGGCATTTGCTTTTTACTTGTAGACCGGGCCGTCCACGATGGTCGAGACCTGCTGCGGGGCATAGGCGGGAGCCGCACCGCCGAACATGTAACGCAGGCCGACACGCACATCATGCACATTCATGCCATTGTCGTAGCCGTCGCCAAGCCACTGATTGCCTTCGAACATCTTGCCGCCATTGATATGGCGATAGCGATAGCCCGCATCGAGCTTGAGGTTCTGCGTGAGATCGACCGACGCACCGGCCATGAGCGCATAGGTAAAGCGCCAGTTGGCCGCACCTTCCTGCGTGCCGCCATAACGAACGTCGTCGAGGTCGCCCCATTTCACGCGCGTGCCGCCGATACCGGCGCCGATATAGGGCGTGAAGCCGGCAAAATTGCCGAGATCGACATAGGCATTGGCCAGAATGGACAGGGCGGAGAAACGGCCGCGCTCATCGGAAGCGCAGTTGAGATCGCCGTTACAGGCCGCACCATAGGTATGGCCGTTGAATCTGGCGCGGGTCATGTAGTCGACGGTCAGATCGGTACGGAAATAATCCGTCACCTGATAACCGACACCGCCGCCCACAAGGAACGAACCCTTGAGGTCGCCATAAAGCGTGTTGCTGCCGAAGGTCGATGAATTGCCGCCGCAGGTCGCGCAATTATCGATGGTCGCGTAGTCGGCATCCTTGAACTTGGCCTTGGAGTACCCGATATCGCCGCGCAGATACCAACCGCCAACGGCAGGCGGCGCAACGACGACTTCCGGGACTTCCGGCACAGGCTCAATGATATCGGCCGCAACCGCAGCCGGCGCCGCAGCCATCAGGGCAACCGATGCCGCTACACCGGCAAAAAGAGTTTTCGTAAGACTTTTCATTTGTCTGCCCCACAGAAGAATCGCGCCGCCGCAAGCGACGGATAAAAATGTTTGAGGGGAGCCTATGCGGCAAAAGTTAAATACAACTTAACCTTGTTTTTTTACCAAGTTTATTAAGATTATCTAATTTATAAAAAGCCGAATCGAAGCAAAAAAGCGCGGGCAAAACCCGCGCCTTCCGTTCGCAGCCGTGCCGGGGCAAGATCAGGCCGCAGCGCTGCTTTCCGACGAGATCACATCGATGATGTCGTTGACGACCTTCTCCACCAGACTGCGATCATCGCCTTCCGCCATGACGCGGATGAGCGGCTCCGTGCCGGACGGACGGATAACCAGACGCCCCTGAACGCCGAGCCGTTCGGTGGCCTCATCGATTGCGCTCTTCACGCGCTTGTTCTCCAGCGGCTTGCCGCCAGCGGTACGCACATTCTTCAAAAGCTGCGGCACCGGATCAAACTTGCGGCAGACTTCGCTGATCGGCTTGCCCTGTTCCTGCGCAACGGCAAGAATCTGCAAGGCGGAAATCAGGCCGTCGCCCGTGGTCGCGAAATCGGACAGCACGATATGGCCTGACTGTTCGCCGCCGACATTGAAGCCATGCTCGCGCATATGCTCGACCACATAGCGGTCGCCCACCTTGGTGCGGGCCAGCGTCAGGTGACGGTCGGCGAGGAAGCGCTCCAGCCCAAGATTGGACATGACGGTCGCCACGATGCCGCCGCCTTCAAGGCGATCAGATGCCGCCCAGCTTTCGGCAATGACGGCCATCAGCTGGTCGCCATCGATGACGGTGCCGTTTTCATCGACCAGCAGCACGCGATCCGCATCGCCGTCGAGCGCAATGCCGACATCGGCGCGCACCTCATGAACCTTCTTCATCAGGCCGATGGGATGCGTGGAGCCGCAATCCTCATTGATGTTGATGCCGTTCGGCTCGTTGTTGATGGTGATGACTTCCGCGCCCAGTTCCCAAAGGGCGGCGGGGGCCACCTTGTAGCCCGCGCCATTGGCGCAATCGACCACCACGCGCAGGCCGTTCAGATCGATATTACGCGGCAGCGTGCGCTTGGCGAATTCGATATAGCGGTAGATGTCGCCATCCACGCGCTTGGCGCGGCCAACATCGCCATGGCTTGCGAGGCAGGGGGTCAGATCGCCATCGATCATCGCCTCGATCTTCAGCTCGATCTCGTCGGACAGCTTGTAACCGTCCGGGCCGAACAGCTTGATGCCATTGTCATAGAATGGATTGTGCGAGGCGGAGATCATGACGCCGATATCGGCGCGCAGCGAGCGGCACAGCATTGCGACGGCGGGCGTCGGGATCGGGCCGAGCAGGAAGACATCCATGCCGGCGGCAGTGAAACCGGCCACCAGCGCATTTTCCAGCATATAGCCGGACCGGCGCGTATCCTTGCCGATCACCACCCGCGAGGCCTGGCCCTTGCGGCGGAAGATATGGCCCACCGCCATGCCGACTTTCATGGCAACTTCCGGTGTCATCGGAAAGCTGTTTGCCTGTCCGCGAATGCCATCGGTTCCGAAATATTTCCGTGTCATCTGTTTCGCCTTGCGCTGAGCCATGAAACGCTCTCTATATTTTCGACCATGCCGCCCGGTTTCGCCGGCGGGAAACGGCTGCTGATCAGCCGGATGGCAGCCGGACAGCAGATTTTCGCCGTTCTTAACGCGAAAACATGTCCAAATGCAATTTCGCCTTTGGCGGCAGCTTCAGCACGCCCACATCCAAAGTCGTAAGCCGGTGCAATATGATGCGCCGAAATCCTTAACGAGCCTTTGCGGCAGGTTTGAGCCGAAACGAGAGCGGTTCCGACGATTCCATTTAAACCGGAACCGCTTGAGACGTTTCACATTTTTGGCTCGAAAATGCTCCAGGTTGAATGCAAGAAAGCCGGGACAAACCCGGCTTTCTCCACGTCGTTTGCACGCAGCTTACTGCGGCTGCGGCTCCATGCCCGGTTCGCTGCCGGGCTCACTGCCCTTGCGCTTGCGCGGGCTTCCGGCCTTCGGCACACCCGAACCGCGCGACGGCGTATCGCTGCCCTGATCGCGCGATGGCTTGTTGCCCGCGATCAGTTCCTTGATTTCGTCGCCGGACAGCGTTTCATATTCGAGCAGTCCTTCGGCAAGCGCGATCCAGTCCTTCTTCTTCTTGGTCAGGATGCGGGTCGCCTCGGCATAGGCTTCGTCGATCAGGCGGCGCACTTCGGCGTCGATGATCTGCGCGGTTTCTTCCGAAACATTCTGCGTGCGGGATACCGAATGGCCGAGGAAGACTTCTTCCTGATTGTCGCCATAGGCCACACGGCCAAGCTTGTCGGAATAGCCCCACTGCGTCACCATCGAACGGGCAAGCTTGGTGGCCTGCTGAATGTCGGAGGAAGCACCGGACGTGATG
This sequence comes from Brucella anthropi, assembly GCF_046630315.1. Classification (GTDB taxonomy): domain Bacteria; phylum Pseudomonadota; class Alphaproteobacteria; order Rhizobiales; family Rhizobiaceae; genus Brucella; species Brucella anthropi_A. The sequence goes on from NZ_LQBD01000007.1 coordinate 51,908, forward strand.
TTTTCCTTGCCGAATTTCAGCTCTTCCGCCACGCGGCCGCCCATCATGATGGCAAGGCGCGACACCATCCACGTATAGGTGGCCGAATAACGGTCGCCTTCGGGAAGCTGCATCACCATGCCCAGCGCGCGGCCGCGCGGAATGATGGTGGCCTTGTGGACCGGATCAGCCGCGGGCACATTGAGCGCAACGATGGCGTGACCGGCTTCGTGATAGGCGGTATTGGCCTTTTCCTCCGGCGTCATGGCGGAGCGGCGTTCCGCGCCCATCATGATCTTGTCCTTGGCGTCCTCGAATTCCTGCATGGTCACAAGGCGCTTGTTGCGGCGCGCGGCCATGAGGGCGGCTTCGTTGACGAGGTTGGCGAGATCGGCGCCGGAGAAGCCCGGCGTGCCGCGTGCGACAACCTTGAGATCGACATTGGGGGCAAGCGGCACATTGCGCACATGCACCTTGAGGATCTGCTCGCGGCCGACGATATCCGGGTTCGGCACCACGACCTGACGGTCGAAACGGCCCGGACGCAGGAGCGCCGGATCGAGAACGTCGGGACGGTTGGTCGCCGCGATCAGGATGATCGATTCATTGGCTTCGAAACCGTCCATCTCGACCAGAAGCTGGTTGAGCGTCTGTTCGCGCTCATCATTGCCGCCGCCAAGACCGGCGCCGCGATGACGGCCGACCGCATCGATTTCGTCGATGAAGATGATGCAGGGCGCATTCTTCTTGGCCTGTTCGAACATGTCGCGGACACGGCTTGCGCCGACACCGACGAACATTTCAACAAAGTCCGAACCGGAAATGGTGAAGAAAGGCACATTGGCTTCGCCCGCGACCGAACGCGCCAGCAGCGTCTTGCCGGTGCCGGGAGGGCCAACGAGCAGCACGCCGCGCGGAATCTTGCCGCCGAGACGCTGGAACTTCTGCGGATCGCGCAGGAACTCGACGATTTCCTCAAGGTCCTGCTTGGCTTCCTCCACACCGGCGACGTCCTGGAAGGTCACGCGGCCATGCGCTTCGGTGAGAAGCTTGGCTTTCGACTTGCCGAACCCCATCGCCCCGCGCGAGCCGCCCTGCATCTGGCGCATGAAGAAAATCCACACGCCAAGGATGAGGATCATCGGCAGCCACGACAACAGAATGCCGATCAGCGAGCTGGAACCGTCGGTTTCCGGGCGCGCGGTGATCGCCACATCCTTGCTTTCAAGGCGCGAAACGAGACCCGTATCGCCCGGCGAATAGGTCTGGAAGGTCGAACCATTGTCGGCAAAGGTGCCGGTGATCCGCTGGCCGGTGATCGTGACCGATTTCACGCGACCGTTGGAGACGTCGTCAATAAATTGCGAATAGGAAACTTCACGGGAACTGGAACGCTGACCTGGGCTTTGGAACAGGTTGAACAGCGCGATCAAAAGAAGAGCAATGATCGCCCAAAGGGCGAAGTTGCGATAGTTCGGATTCATATCGGGTCCAATCGATACCACGGCCATTCCGCGGGCACGGAATGATGTTTCGGCCTAACATAGGATCGAAGGATGGCCTTGCCAAGGCGCGTTCGCCCCCGCATCCTCGATTCTTCGCACTCTGGTTTATAAAAAGAGCATTTCGAGCCAAAAGTGCGAAGCGCCTGCGCGGGGAAATCCGTCCACTGGACTGATTTCCGATCCCGCTTCGATGCGTGAGGATAATGCGCCGAAACAAAAGAGCGAGCTATTCCCGGCGATTCTGCTGGATCGGGAACCTCTCTAGGACATTTCCGCGCAGACGCGCCCGATACGGGCCTGAACGGCCATTGCGAGCGCGAAATCATGCCCCGGCAGGACGTGATCGAAGATGGCAAAATGCCGTTCGATATGAATGCCTTGCGGAAGATTTCCATCCGGCAGGAACGGCAAGGCAAAAAGCTGCCCTTCCCTGTAAAGGGCCGGAGAAACCAGCAGGCCCTCACATTTGCGCGAGTCGACCTGGATGTCCTGCGCCTTCAGGAAATCGGCAAGCGCCTGGCGTCCCGGTGCCGCAAGATCGAAACCGGATGCGCCGTCATTCGAAAAACGGTAACGCCCGTCCCAGACGACAGATTTGCCCGGCTCCAGGCGAAGGTTGGGCAGATTGCGTTTTTCGCGGCGGAACCGATGCGGGAGGCCGCCCTCGCCCCGCTCGATCAGGGCGCCGAACACGGTCAGGCGATGGCTGTCATCACCTCCCGACAGAACCCGTTCGATGCGTAAGCGTTCGCTGTCGCCCGGCAGGAAGCGACGCCCCCCGGCAATGGCCGCCAGCAATCCCGAAAACAGCCGGCGCACATTCACCGGAAGAGCACGATAGAGCTGCGGCTCGACGAGCAGGGTTTCGGTCGCATCCATGCGCAGGCTTGCCGGATCGGCAAGCGCTGCAACCAGCACGGCATTGTCGCGTTCACGCGCGGCGCCAGCCTCGGCAATCCGGTCGAGAACCGCCTGCCGGTCGGTTTCGGCGGCAATGCCCAGACGAATGCGCGGCCGTTCATATGCCGTGTTCACATTGCTGGGATCATCGACCCAGGCGATGCCTCTTCGCCGCAATTCATCGCGCAAGGCCTGCCGGGAAACGGAAAGCAGCGGGCGGTCGAGTTCGATGGAGCCTTTCAGCCTGACGCCCTCCAGCCATGAGCGGGATGACATGGCGGCAAGGCCCCGCGCCTCGGCATGGGTGCTGCGTTCCCGGCGCATCAGAAAGGTTTCGATCTGGTCGTCCTGCGTATGGCCGGTGACGATAAAATCCCCACCCGCCTCCCGCGCGGCCTGCACCAGCAGGCGATAACGCGCCGTGCGCGCGGCAGCGGCAAGCCCGCTTGCGGGCTTCGCCTCATCCCAGGCGAGAATGCGGTGTTCTATGCCGTATTGCCGGCAAAGCCGGCCGACATTCTCGGCCTCGATCTTCGATTCAGCGCGCAGCCGGTGGTCCACCGTCACGGCAACCAGCCGTGGCGGGTTCTGGAGCATGGCCATATAATCCCGAAGGAGGAAAAGCAGGCCGAGAGAATCGCTGCCGCCCGACACGGCGGCAATCACAGCCCTGGCACGCTCAAATCCGAATGGCTCGAATAATTGGGAAATATTGCTTGGGCTAAGCCCCACGAAAAAAACTCCGCAATCAGCACTTCGCGCGGCTGCGCTCATCGGCGACGCGCTTCAATATGGCGGGGGACGCCTTGGGGTAACGTTCTGGAATCTGCGCGAAGGTGGCGCAGGCGACATCGCGATTGTCCATTTTTTCAAGCGTCATGCCGAGCTTGAACATATTTTCCGGCGCGCGCTTCGAATCGGGATAATCGCGTTGCGTATCGATGAAGACCGTTGCGGCTTCCGGATAACGGCCCTGACCGTAAAGCGATTCTCCCAGCCAGAAACGGGCTTCCGCCGTGTTGGGATCAGCCGGATAACGCTTCACATGTTCGCGGAACCCGGTTTCGGCGGCCTTGTAGTCGCCCGACATCAGATATTGATAGGATGCCTGATAAAGCGAATTGGGATTATCGTCGGAGGGAAGGGATGCAACCGCATCGCCTGCCGCCGTTCCGCCCGCCGTGGCGCCGGATGCCACACCCGGCTGCGCCGTGCGCGGTGTGGCATCGAGCGTTTCGCCGATTACATTGCCATTGGCGTCGAACCGGATGGAACCCAGCGTTTGCGGCGGCTCGCCACGTGCCGGTCCGCCCTGTGCGCTGGAACCAATAGCCACGGAATCGGCGCCTGACATCTGGCCAGCGGCGTTTGGCGCGGCATTTCCGGAAACCCCGCCATCGAGATTTCCGTTATTGCCCTGACCCATGCCCTGGCTGGAGCCGGCATCGGCAAGCGACGTGTCGCCGCCAGCCTGCTGAACATCCATATCCGCGCGCTTGCCGGTTTCCAGAAACTGGAAGCGGTTTTCGTTTTCTTCCTGCATCTTCTGCATCTGATCCTGCATTTCGAGGATCTGGAAGTTCATGGCTTCCGCCCGCGCGCTGAGCGCATCCGCAATCGCGGCGGGGTTGCCCATGCCCTGCGCGCACAGATCAGCCCCCGGCGATGCCGCGGCGGGTGCGGGCTGGGACGCACCGCTGGACGAGGGCGAGGTTACGCCGTTCTTCTTTTCCAGCTCTTCAAAGCGGAATTCATTGTCTTCCTGCGCCTTCTGCAACTGGTTGTCGGTGAACGAAATCTGGGCGTCCACATCCTCCACCTTGCCGGTCAGGTTGCGCACCAGTTCCTGTTGCAGGCCGGGGCTCTGATAGCCGCCCTGCCCGCCGCCTGCGCCGCTATCGCGCATGGCATCATCGAGAATAGCCGTCGAGCCGATGCTGACATGATTGCGCGCACCGCCACGGCCCTTCTCCAGCGCCTGGAAACGCGCTTCATTGTCGCGCTGGATTTTCAGCATCTTGTCGCGAAGCTGCAAGATGCGCGCATAGGACTGGGCGTTCTGATGCGCCAGATTGCATATCTGCTGGGAGAACTGATCCCCGCCGGGAGCGCCTGCCTGCGCGAGCTGAATGCCTGCTTGCGAAGAAACGGATGCCGCCAGAACCGGAGCACTCGCCAAAAGCGGCAGCATGGCAATCGCCAGCGTCACTTTCCTCATTGGTTTCCTCATTCCCTTTTGCCCCTGCTAGTTCACCCATCCGGTTCACAATGAACAGGATGATCGAATGCCGCGCCTGAACAGGCGCTGAACATGGTTGCCGCACGCTTTTAGAATATTTCCAGCAAAAGTGCGAAGCGGTTTTGCGTCGGACAATGCGAAAAGCAAGGCCATTTGACGCTCACTATGACAGGCGCGACTTCGGCCAAAGTTTGTCAAAACGGCCAAACAATCGGCCAGAAACGAAAAAAGCGGCTCGAAAGCCGCTTTTCCGTAACACCTGAGCGCATCCCGAAAAGTGTGAAACGGTTTTCGGATCAAGATGCGCGTCAATCAAGAATGGAGCATTTCCGATAATTCGGGAAATGCTCCAGCTGTTGTCAGATCAGCTGCCTGCACCGTTGAGAACGGTGACGGCGCGGCGGTTCTGCGACCAGCACGAGTCGGCATCGCAGACTGCGACCGGACGTTCGTTGCCATAGGAGATGGTGCGCATACGGTTGGTCGGCACGCCGCGCGAAGCAAGGAAGTCGCGGGTGGCGGCTGCACGGCGCTGGCCGAGAGCGAGGTTGTATTCACGCGTGCCGCGTTCGTCGGCATGGCCTTCGATCGTGATCGAGTACTGCGGATAACGCTGCAGCCACTGGGCCTGCTTGGAAAGCGTCTGCTGTGCATCGGCGCGGATCAGCGACGAATCGAGATCGAAGAAGATGCGGTCGCCGACATTGACGGTGAAGTCCTGCGAGGAACCCGGCGTCGCAGCGCCTGCACCGAGACCCAGATCACCGGCATTGTTCGGAAGGTTCTTCTTGGACGCGCAACCGGCAACGGCGAGCGACATGAAAAGGGCAATAGCGATCGGGCTACGTGCAATCGACTGGATACGGCGCATGGGCCGGAGCTCCTTAAGATTTGATGTTCCTGCGTAACCATCCAATAATCATATTGAGGTTAAGACAGGCTCAAGAAGTATGGTTAATATTCTCTTGCTGCCTCAGCCCTTGGGGGCAAAATGCGGCAGAAACACGGCTTTCCGGCAAGGATTGTGGCAATTTGAGCATTTCCGGCAAAAGCGCGAAGCGGTTCTGCGTCAGGATAATGCGACAAAACAACAGGATAGAGCGGTTCCCCGTTTCAGGCCCAACCAAAACCGCTCCATGCATGAAAAAGGCGCGAAACCGGGAGTTTCGCGCCTTCAGCTTTGGTCAGTTTTCGCAAAAGCCTATTCGAGCAGCGGCGACCATGCCGGGTCGGAGGCGAAGTTCGGCGTCTGGATCTGGCGCTCGTTGCGGCCGGTCAGGTCGATGGTGAAGAGTTTTGGACCGCCTGCGCCTGCCGCCTTGCGGAAGAACATCAGCACGCGGCCATTGGGCGCCCAGGTCGGGCCTTCATTGTGGAAGCCGGAGGTCAGCAGGCGTTCGCCCGAACCGTCGGTCTTCATCACACCGATGGAGAACTGGCCCTGCGACTGCTTGGTGAAGGCGATGAGATCGCCGCGTGGCGACCAGACCGGCGTGGAATAGCTGCCGTCGCCCATGGAGATGCGGCGCGGATTGGAGCCGTCGGCACCCATGACATAGAGCTGCGGACGCCCGCCGCGGTCGGAGGTGAAGACGATCTGCGAGCCATCCGGCGAATAGGATGCGCCGGTGTCGATGGCCTGGCTGTTGGTCAGCCGCGTGGTCGAACGATTGCGCAGGTCCATCGTATAGATATTGGCGCTGCCATCGTCCTGGAGCAGGCTCATCACGACCTTCTGGCCATCGGGCGAGAAGCGCGGGGCAATCGTCATGCCAGGGAAATTGCCGACGAGTTCCCGCTGGCCGGTTTCGAGCTGCAGCAGATAGACCTTCGGCGAGCCGCCCTCGAACGACATATAGGTGACTTCCTGACGGTTCGGCGAGAAACGCGGCGTCAGCGAAATGGCGCGACCGTCGGAGATGTAACGCACATTGGCGCCGTCCTGATCCATGATGGCCAGACGCTTCACACGCTTCTGCGCTGGGCCGGATTCGTCGACGAAGACGACGCGCGTGTCGAAATAGCCCTTTTCGCCGGTCAGGCGCTCATAGATCGCATCGGCAATGATATGCGCCACGCGGCGCCAGTTGTCCGGCGTAGTGAAGAACTGCTGGCCGATCATCTGCTGGCCGCCGAACGTATCCCACAGGCGGAACTCGGCCTTGAGACGGCCATCCGGCTGCTTGGTGATGCGGCCCGTGACGAGCGCCTGCGCATTGATGACCTTCCAGTCCTCGAAACGCGGAGCCGCATCCGGATTGGAAATCTTCTCGATGAAAGCGCCCTTGTCGATCGGTGCGAAAAGGCCCGACCGCTCCAGATCGGCCGCGATGACCGATGTGATATTCGACCCAAGCTGATCGGCCGAAAGGAAATCGGTGATGGCGATCGGCAGCGGCTCGATCACACCCTTGTTGATGTTGATTTCCACGACGGCGCGCGCCGGCATGGTGCAGACAAGGCTTGCGGCAATCATACACGCGAAAGCCGAAAAGACCGTCCGGATCTTTGTATTGATGATGCCGATTTTCATGTCTTCTGGGACCTCTTTGTCCTTGCAGTGGTTGGCGACCGGAACCCCGGTCAGAACATTTCGCTCGGGTCGAAGTTGACGATCACTTCCGACCATGAATCATATTTGTCGACTGGCAGATTGTACGGTGCGCAGCGTGCAACAGCGCGCTTGGCGCTTTCGGCCGCGGCGCGCGCCACACCGTCGCCGCCGCCGCCCGATGTCACTTCCGGAACGCCCTGAATGGAGCCATCCTGGTTGAGCCTCATCTTGACGGTCACGACCAGCCCCGGCGCATCCGCCACACCGGCGGGCACGTTCCAGCACTTCGAGATCGCGCCGCGCAGCGCATCCATTTCGCTCTGGCTGAGCTTGGAGCCGCCAGTATTCTTCTTGCCGCCCAGCGACGCCTGATCGGTGGAGCGTTTCGCACCGCCGCCGGACGCCTTCTGCTTGTTGAGAAGGGCTGCAACCTCATCGGCAATCGCATCATTCTTCGACTGCGACGTCTGCGAGGCGCTCTGCGTCTTCTTCTTTTCTTCCGGCTGCTTGCGCTCGTTGGTCTTGGCCGTCTGCGCCTGCGGCGGTTTGGGCTTTGCCTCCGGCGCCGGCACCTTGTCCGGCAGCTTCGGCGCTTCGGCATCCGGTGCTTCGGCCTGTTTTTCGATGGCTTCTGCCACCGGATCAGGCTTCACCTCCTGCTTCGGCTCCGGCTTTGCCTGCATTTCCGTGGCGGGAACCGGCGTCGGTTTTTCTTCCGGCTTCTGTTCCGGTTTCGGATCGGGCTTCGGCTCCGGCTTCTTCACCGGTTCCGGCTGCGCCTTCGGCTCCTCAGCCGCCTCGATCGGCTTCGCCTTGGTGTCGGGCTTTGGAGGCGTGGTGGTGTCTACGTCCTGATCGCCGAAATTCTCGGCGTTTGGAACAGTCTGCGGTTTGGTTGTCGGCACGGGCGCCGACTTTTCCTTCATGGGCGCCTTCTTGTCGCCCTGCTGGATTTGCGTCAGCGACTCGATCGGTACGATATCGACCGGAAATGATTCCGAATCCTGCACGTCGAAAGCCTTCGGCGAGGAAAACGAAACCACTGCCAGCGCAACCGCAACGGCATGCAATGCAACAGAAGATGTCAGGCCAGCCTTCATGATGGCGTCAGCTATCCTGCTCCTGGAGGGTCACGAGGCCGATATTCTTGAAACCGGCGGCGGAAATGCGGGCCATGACTTTCATGACGGTGCCGTAATCGGCAGCCTTGTCTCCACGCACGAAAATGCGCTCTTCATAGCCCGTCTTGGCGATGGCCTGAAGTTTCGGCACCACTTCGTCGATCGGAACTTCGGTTTCCTGCAAATAGATCTTGCCTTCGCTGTTGACCGAAACGGTGATCGGCTGCGTATCGGCATTCATTGCCTTGGCCTGCGTATCGGGCAGGTCGATCGGCACGCCGACGGTGAGCAGCGGCGCGGAAACCATGAAGATGATGAGGAGAACGAGCATCACGTCGACGAAGGGCGTCACGTTGATTTCGCTCATGAGCGCCTTCTTGCGGCCGCGCCTGCGGCGCCCGCCCGACTGCATTCCCTGATTTCCGACCGACATGCCCATTGCAAGATTCCCGAAGGCTGAAATTACACTCGATGCTGATGCCGCTTAATTACGCGGCGTCAGCTTCTCATCAATTTGGCGCGACAGTATGGCGGAAAACTCGTCCGCGAAGCCTTCCAGCCGTCCGCCGATCTTGCCCGCATCCGCCGACAGCTTGTTATAGGCGATAACGGCAGGAATAGCGGCAAGAAGGCCGATTGCGGTGGCCAGAAGCGCTTCCGCGATACCGGGCGCCACAACGGCAAGGCTGGTGTTCTTGGAAGCGGCGATGGCCTGGAACGAGGTCATGATACCGACGACCGTGCCGAACAGGCCGATGAAGGGAGCCGCGGAGCCGATGGTCGCCAGAAAGCCCAGGCGCGAATCGAGCTTTTCACTTTCACGCGCCAGCGCGACATCCATGGCCTTGTCGATGCGCATCTGGAGGCCGATGGGCGAGCGGGCGCCCTTCTCGAATGATTTTTTCCACTCGCGCATCGCAGCCATGAAGATGGACGCCATGCCGGTGGTGCGGCGTTCGCCGAGATTGCGATAGAGTTCCTCCAGCGACTGGCCGGACCAGAAGGTCTGCTCGAAGCGATCAATCGCGCGCCGTGCCCGTCCGTAGGCAATCGTCTTGTCCACGATGATAGCCCAGGTCCAGATCGAGGCGAACAGCAGGCCAAGCATAACCAGCTTGACGACCCAGTTCGCCTGCATGAACAGGCCCCAGAGGGTAACATCGGCGGCGGGGGCCGCTAACGCAACATTTTCCATCGATCCACCATCCTCGAATCCAAACGCCCGGCCACATGACCGGGCGGTATCGCAAATCCGTTACTCAACGTCTGAAAACAGACGCCCCAAACCCGCGCAGCTTTTTACCTGAAGCCGTACCTGCCCGACGGGCGGCCGACACTTCGCACCGCAACCGCCATTCCCGGATTTCAACTTTAAATCCATCAGGCGCTTGTTGCGGTTAATTTTGGTGAAAGGAAGGCGCTGCGCTTTAACCTCGCCTCTCAACCGATTCCGTCAGGGTGATTAATGGAATATTATGGTTAAAGATGCGTTAGCATTTGCCCAGATAGGCATATTTGCCGGTAGAGCGCAGAATTTCGTATCGAACACGCCAGCGGAGATAGTCCGTGGAGCCGTCCTGAATTCAATCCTTGCAGCTGCTGGTAAAGGCTTCCCGCCACTCATCGGGAATGCGGCGCGGATGGCCTTCCTTGGTAATCATCACGGCCTCGACCTTCGCCTCTGAAAGAAGCCGCCCTTCGCAGGTGATCTTCTGCGCCATGATGACCCGCGCGCCGCGAATTTCGCTGACACGCGTTTCAATCAGAATAAGGTCGTCCATCCTGGCGGGCGATTTGTAGTCGATCTCCATGCGGCGAACGACCCAGACCATTTCTTCGCCGAGCGCACCTTCGGCCAGCTCGATATGGTGAACATCCTGCAAGCGCAGGAAATCCGTGCGTCCGCGCTCATAGAATTCCAGATAGCGGCCGTGATAAACGAAGCCGGAAAAATCCGTATCGGCATAATAAATGCGCGCATGAAGCAGATGCGCGCCGTCTTTGAGTTCGCCGGATACGGCCTGTTGCTGCTTGTCGGTCATTCGTCTTCCATGAAGAGGCCGTATTGCGACTGCTGGATGATTTCAGCGGGCGCAGGCAGTCCCAGATGCTGCCAGGCGACAGCCGTGAGCACCCGGCCGCGCGGCGTGCGTTGCAGGAAACCCTGCTGGATCAGATAGGGCTCGATAATGTCTTCAATCGCATCGCGCGGCTCGGACAGGCCGGCGGCGATGGTTTCGATCCCCACCGGACCGCCGCCGAAATTGCGCGCGATGATGTTGAGATAACGCCGGTCAAGCTGATCCAGCCCGCGATTGTCCACCTCAAGCCGCGACAGCGCCTCATCGGCGATCTTGCGGTCAATGACATCGGCGCCGGCGACCAGCGCAAAATCGCGCACGCGGCGCAACAGCCGCCCGGCAATACGCGGCGTGCCGCGTGAACGGCGCGCGACTTCCACCGCGCCATCCGGCGAAATGCCCATCTGCATGATGCGCGCGCCGCGCCGAACGATATATTCCAGTTCCTCAACCGTGTAGAAATTGAGCCGCACCGGAATGCCGAAACGGTCCCGCAGAGGCGTGGTCAAAAGCCCGAGGCGTGTGGTTGCCGCAACGAGCGTGAACTTGGCCAGATCGATCTTGACCGAGCGCGCGGCAGGACCTTCACCGATGATGAGATCGAGCTGGAAATCCTCCATCGCCGGATAGAGAATTTCTTCCACGGCGGGGCTCAGGCGATGGATTTCATCGATGAACAGAACGTCGCGCTCTTCCAGATTGGTCAGAAGCGCCGCCAGATCGCCCGCCTTGGCGATGACCGGCCCGGATGTGGAGCGGAAATTGACGCCCAGTTCCTTGGCCATGATCTGCGCCAGCGTCGTCTTGCCGAGGCCGGGCGGCCCGACAAACAGAACATGGTCCAGCGCCTCGCCGCGCACCTTGGCCGCTTCGATGAACACTTTCAGATTGGCGCGCGCCGCCGCCTGGCCCACAAAATCGTCAAGCGTCTGCGGGCGCAGCGTGTTGTCTTCGTCCACGCGTCTATCGGCATCAATGAGAGGGTTGCGGTCGCTCATGCCACCCTCCTCGCATGAACATCATGTTCAGGCAAGTCTCTCGCCCGGCAGTCCATCATCGGGAAAGTTCCTTCAAACCCAGCCGGATGAGCTTGGCCGAATCGGCGTTCTCGCCCGCTTCCTTCAGGGCGGCTGCAACGGCATTCGCCGCCTGATCGCGCGAATAGCCAAGGTTGGAAAGCGCCGATACCGCATCGGCAACCGGCGCAGGCGCCGCGCCTGCGCCAAGCTCCTGCTTGAGGCCGATGGTGCCGCTCGCCTCCCCGGCAAAGGCGGGAGCCTTGTTCTTCAATTCCGTGACGATGCGCTCTGCAACCTTCTTGCCCACACCCGGCGCGCGCGACACCATGGCAATGTCACGCAGCGCAATTGCATTGGCCAGTTCCGACGGCGACAGCGTGCCCAGCACCGCCAACGCCACCTTGGCGCCCACGCCCTGCACATTCTGCAACAGGCGGAACCATTCGCGTTCAAGCTGATTGGCGAACCCATAAAGGCGGATCATGTCCTCGCGGACATAGGTTTCGATGAACAGCACCGCCGCCTCGCCCGCGCCGCCGAGATTGCCGAGCGTGCGCGCCGAACAAAACGCGACATAACCGACGCCATGCACGTCGATGACGGCATGATCCTCGGCGATTTCATCGATCACACCCTTAAGCTTACCGATCATGGCCACCTACGCGATAAGTTGTTGCAACCGGCGCGCACTGGCGATGCTCTGCCGGTGATGCGCATGACAAATGGCGATGGCCAGCGCATCGGCGGCGTCGCTCGTATCGAACGAAGCACGCGGCATCAGCACTTTCACCATCATATGGATCTGCTGCTTTTCACCATGCCCGACGCCGATCACCGCTTTCTTCACGGCATTGGGCGCATATTCGGCGACGGGCAATCCTGCCTGCGCCGGAGCCAGCAGCGCAATGCCGCGCGCCTGCCCCAGTTTCAGCGTTGCCGTTGCGTCCTTGTTGACGAAGGTATGTTCGACGGCTGCCTCATGCGGCATATAGTCATGCAGGACCTTGGAAAGCCCTTCATGAAGCTGGCAGAGGCGCGATGCCAGATCCATCTCGGCATTCGAGGTCACAGTGCCCGAACCGATGAAATGCAGCGAATTGCCCAGCGATTCGACAATGCCCCAGCCGGTGCGGCGCAGGCCCGGATCAATGCCAATGATGCGAATCGTTTCCTTCATAAGCGAACCCTATCCTCAGACGGATTCACTTGACAGTAGAAAAGTGAACAAAAGAGAAACATGTACCCCATGGGCACAAATATGGTTGCGCCGTTACGAAGCGCCGAAAGCAGTCTTCAGCAATACGATCTGTTCGGAAACCGGATTGCCGCGCGAAACACCTTGCAGCGAAACCACTTCACCATAGACCTCACGGTCCATGCGGCGCACACGGGCCTGAAGGCGCATCGACCGTTCAACCAGTTCCCTGAACGCCGCAGGCAGCTCAGACCAGCCCTGTGCCGCTTCGCCTGCCGAGGGCGTATCAAGACGCACCTTGGCCTTTTCGGCGGCGACCTGCTGGCGGGACATTTCTCCGCTGCGCGCCGCGCGCTGGAGAAGCAGCCAGGAAGCGATCTGCATCAGGCGCGTGGTCAGCCGCATCGATTCGGCGGCATAGAGCGTCGCGGCAATACGTGAAAGATTGCGCGCTTCCTCACGGCCCTCGCTGTCGAGATAGCTCGCCGCTTCCTCGACCATATCCATGCCTTGCGCGTAGATCGGCTTGAACGAATCCGAAAACACCATGCGCTCCGCGAGGCTGATCATATTGCTCGGCATCTGACCCTGTTCGCTAATCACTGCTCTGCCACCTTGCATGACCGCCTCTATCGGCGGCCCATTCCGTTGCCGTATTCGCCAGGCCGGATCCCGGGCGCATACGAATGAAACCATTGAACCGCTGTTCGACCATGGGGGAGGCTGGGACGGAACAGCTGTGCTAAACAAGTCCACGACAAACTGCACCTTCATGCACGGTCGCGCAAGTTTATGTTTAACGTTCGGTTAACATTTTTGCAGGCTTTTGACGAAAATGCGGGCGCGGCAAAAAGCGCATAAAAAAAGAGCCGCGATGGCGGCTCTCAGGAGTTTAACAGGGAGGCGTCAAACAGAGTGGCTAAACCACTCGGTAAGAATCCAGCCGAACTGGATGTAAACCATTTAACATTCTTAAGATTAATGAATGGTTAATTTCAGCCGCGCGCTGTGGATTATTCCGCGCAATCCGGCGTTTTTCACGCAAAGAAAAGCCGCCCGGAATGGGCGGCTGGCTGATGGTTGGTTAATAGCGCTGCATCGCCGGCTTGGCACTTGAGGTAACCTGCATCTTGACGGGTTCGGCAGCCGGAACGGCGGGCTTTGCCGAAGCGGGCGCGCCCTTCTTGCTCCAGCCGATGGTCGGCAGCCATTCAAGATAATAGGCCAGCGCGAACTGCATGACGATGCCGGTTGCGATCAGCAGCGTGTCGTAAGGCAGGCCGCCAGGGTTCACGAGTTTCATCACCTGCGCCACCATTGCCAGCAGCGTACCGGCGATGAAGACCGGCAGCGAATGCTTGCCGAGAATGGCAAGCGGGCTGTCCGGCGCGGTCCGGGCGATGTTGTTCAGCGTCGGGACGACGGCGATAAGATAGGCAATCGCCAGCACGTGCAGGAGGCGCGGGCCCGACAGGAATGTCTTGTCGAAACCGGTGAGAACCATCGGCAGGCCCATCGATGCATCGATACCCCAAAGCGGGATGCGCACCCAGGCAAGCGCCAGCACGAGATAGCCGACGGCAAGACCGATGAGCAGCGGATGCTTCGGCAAAGCGCCGCCGCGGCGCACATGCATCACGCCTGCGATACCGATCGCAAACAGGAACTGCCATGACAGCGGATTGAGGAACCAGACGCCTTCGGTCGGGTAATTGACCGGCGCAACGTGATAGAGGCCCGACAGGAACCAGACCGTGCCGGAAACGCCGAGCATGAGCGGCAGGCTGATGCGTGCCAGCATAAGCAGGATCGGCGTCAGCACCAGCATCACGGCATACATCGACAGGATGTTGTTATAGCCAAGCTGATGGCCCATGGTGACGATGCCGAACAGCGCCTCGACCGGATGCTTGACCAGCGGCGCGATATTGATCTGCGTAAGCAGCTCCGACCGCTTCAGGAAAAGGGCGGCGGAGGCGAAGATGGCGATGGTCGCCATGGTTGTCATGATGTGCGTGGTATAAAGCACGCCGGCGCGGCGCCACATCTTGAGCGAGAGGAGCAGGCGGTTGCCGGGCGCGAATTTCGATCCATAGGCCAGCGCCACCGCCATGCCGGAAATCAGCACGAAAGCCTCGGCAGAATCGGAGAAGCCCAGATTCTTGTGCGTGAAATGCTCGTAGATCGTGCCGGGCACGTGGTTGATGAAGATCGTCAGCAGCGCGAGCGCACGGAACACGTCGATGCGCGTGTCGCGCATTTTCGCGGGTTGTGCGGGCATCGCTTCTCTAGCGGTCGCAATATTCATGTGCCAGTCTGCCTATCGTTGGGGAAAGCACATGCACTTGGGACTGCGCGGCTTTCCAATCTTCTTCGTGTCGTTCCGGCTGGGTGGCCGGAACAGTTCCACACGTTTTCCGGGTTTTCAGCACCCGGTATTGATGTGGCTTATATACGCGTTAATCCCGGCAGAACCGGGTTGGTTCCGATCAACTTTCGTTCCAGTGGATAACATTATGCCAGCCCCGACAGGCGCGAACCGAAGGGTGTTTCGCCAATGAAGACTTGCCGAAGCGCAACTGCGTCGCATAGATGCGACAAAACAAATAGATAGAGCGCTGCTTCCCTTTCCGGTAAACACAGTGCTTCTATTGCCCGAATTCCATCATGTTTTTCCCGTTAGGCTTGGCTCATGAACACGCCCGCTCACCAGACTGAAACCGAACGCTGCCGCATCGTGCTGGTTGCGCCACCGCTTGCCGACGGCGCGGCTCTCGCAAGGCTTTTGACGTCCGCGCTCTCGGGCGGTGACGTCGCAAGCGTCATTCTCGACACCGGCGATCTCGACGAGGCCACCTTCCAGGCCGCGGCCGAAAAGGCCATTCCCGTCATTCAGGAGAAGGGCGCTGCCGCGCTGATCCTCAACGATACGCGCATCGCAGGACGCGTCGGGGCGGATGGCATCCACATCGAAGGCAAGGCCGCAGATCTCGCCGATGCAATCGAAAAACACACGCCGAAGATGATTGTCGGCACGGGCAACCTGCGCGACCGCCATGGCGCGATGGAAATCGGCGAATTGCAGCCCGATTATGTCTTTTTCGGCAAGATCGGCGCGGACAACAAGCCGGACGCCCATCCGCGCAACCTGTCGCTGGCCGGATGGTGGGCGCAGATGGTGGAGATACCCTGCATCGCACAGGCCGGAAGCGCGCTGGAAAGCATTATCCCCGCAGCCGAAACCGGCGCGGATTTCGTGGCCCTCGGACGCGCCGTCTTCGACGCCGAAGACCCCGCAAAGGCTGTCGCGGAAGCCAACCGGCTGCTTGACGAAAAAGCGCCGCGCTTTGAAAACTGATTCCGTCATCAAGGTCTTGCCGATGCCCATGAAGAACAGATTTCTTCTCGCTGCCATTCTGACATTCGCGCTGCCGGTTCTCCCCGCTTTGGCCGCAGGCGAGCCGGCGCACGGTCAGAAAACCAGCCATCAGGGCAATCACAAGGACAAGAAGGCCGACAAGCCGTCAGGGCCGGTCATGCTCCCGCAGCCGGCAACCACGGAACCGATGCCGCCCATCGATCCGAGCCGCTTTGGCGACAAGCCCGCGGACGAGGCTTTCGGCGCGTTTCAGCGCGGCCTTTATCTGACAGCCTTCAATCTGGCCAAGCCGCAGGCTGAAAAGGGCGATCCGGCATCGCAGACACTCATCGCCGAAATTTATGCGCGCGGCCTTGGCGTTCCCGCCAACCAGAAACTGGCGGCGCAGTGGTATGAAAAGGCCGCCAATAACGGTGTTGTCGAAGCGCAGTTCCGTTATGCAGCGCTTCTGCTTCAGGGCACCTATGTCAAGAAGGACCCGGTCAAGGCCGAGGAACTGATGAAGAAAGCGGCCGAGGGCGGCAATGCCATGGCCCAGTTCAACTACGGCCAGATGCTGATGGTGAAAACGCCCGGCAAGCCGGGGCTGGACCTCGCCTTCCCGTGGTTCGAAAAGGCGGCGGAAGCCAAACTGGCTGACGGGCAATATGCGGTCAGCCAGATCTATGCCAATGGCACCCCCACCATTCCCCGCGACGACAGGAAGGCGCGCACCTATCTCCTGCTCGCAGCCGCGCAAGGCTACGACACAGCGCAGTTCGATCTTGGCCGCTGGCTGATCGAGGGGCGCGGCGGCGACCGCGATTACGAACAGGGGTTTGGCTGGATGCGACTGGGCGCCCAGCGCGGCATGGTGATGGCGCAGGCATGGCTCGCCCGCCTCTATCGCGACGGCATCGGCACCGAAGGCGATCTGGTGAAAGCTGCGGCCTGGTATATCGTCGCCCAGCGCGCCGGTTTCCGCGCGCCGGACCTCAATGACATGATGGACGGATTGGCTGACGACCAGATCAAGCAGGCTATCGAAACCGCCAACAATCTGCGCGTTCGCTGATTTTCGGACGATTTTTCAGGCTGGATGACCTCTCTTTTCGCGCTCAGGCTTGCGCAAGACGCCGTTTTATGGTCTTGGAAACCCGATTATCGCGGTTCGATCATAGGGCAGGTGCGCAATCTCTGGAGATTGCCTTTTCGTCGTCGCCGAACCGCACATGGTTTCACATTTTCATTCCGGATCAAGCTCATGAAGATCAATGGTAACGAAATCCGCCCCGGCAATGTCATCGAACATGCTGGCGGCCTGTGGGTTGCGGTCAAGACCAATGCCGTCAAGCCCGGCAAGGGCGGCGCCTACAATCAGGTCGAACTGAAGAACCTCATCAACGGCACCAAGCTCAACGAACGTTTCCGCGCTGCTGAAACCGTCGAGCGCGTTCGTCTGGAACAGAAGGATTTCTCGTTCCTCTACGAACAGGGCGATGCGCTGATCTTCATGGACACCGAATCCTACGAACAGCTTGAACTGGCCAAGGATTTCGTCGGCGACCGTTCCGCCTTCCTGCAGGACGGCATGATGGTCACGGTTGAACTTTATGAAGAAAAGCCGATCGGCATCCGCCTGCCGGATCAGGTCACGCTCGCCATCACCGAAGCCGATCCGGTCGTCAAGGGCCAGACCGCTGCCTCGTCCTACAAGCCGGCCGTGCTTGAAAACGGCATCCGCATCCTCGTTCCGCCATTCATCGAATCGGGCGAGCGCGTGATCGTCGACACCAACGAACTCACCTACGTCAGCCGCGCCTGATCCGCACAAATATGCGGCGTCCCACCGGGCGCCGCATGTCGCCTTTTGCGACCGTTCTTTCTCAGACCGCTCAATTCCCCGACCGTCCAGCGCGCATGTTCGTGGCTGGATGTTCGCTCCCTTTTTATGACTAACTGCGTGATCCCTCTCCAAATCCACGCTTCGGGATCGTGCTTACAAGGACAATGAAATGGCCCGCTCAGCCCTTCTCAACGTTATGGTACAGGCCGCCATGAAGGCCGGCCGCAGCCTCGCCCGTGATTTTGGCGAAGTCCAGAATCTTCAGGTTTCCCTCAAGGGCCCCGGCGATTATGTCAGCCAGGCCGACCGCCGCGCCGAAAAGATCGTCTACACGGAATTGAGCCGCGCCCGCCCGGATTATGGTTTCCTGATGGAAGAATCCGGCGAGGTTGAAGCCAAGGACGGACAGCATCGCTGGCTGGTCGACCCGCTCGACGGCACCACGAATTTCCTGCACGGCATTCCGGTCTTCGCAGTCTCCATCGCGCTTGAGCGCCAGGGACAGATCGTTGCCGGCGTCATCTACAATCCGGCCATGGATGAACTCTACACCGCAGAACGCGGCGGTGGCGCATTCCTGAACGACCGCCGCCTGCGCGTCGCATCGCGCAACAAGCTGGTCGATTCCGTCATCGGAACGGGTATCCCGCATCTGGGCCGCGGCCATCATGGCCGTTATCTGGTCGAACTGCGCAACGTCATGGCCGAAACGGCCGGCATCCGCCGCATGGGCGCGGTCGCGCTCGATCTTGCCTATGTCGCGGGCGGTCGTCTGGATGGCTTCTGGGAAGACGGCATGCACCCCTGGGACCTCGGCGCGGGCATGCTGATGATCCGCGAAGCCGGCGGTTTTGTCTCGGACAAGAGCGGCGGGCAGGATATTTTCGGCACCAAAACCATCGTTGCAGGCAATGAAGTCATCCAGAAAGCCTTGCTGAAGACGATCAACAAGCCGATCTGATCCAGTTCCGGCATTGTCCGCTTTCTATTCAGCGCGCCGTATGAAAGCGGCGCGCTTGGAGCCTGAATCCAAAGACGGCAGGCCGTGGCGAAAATGGTGATGTTCGAGTACCGGAGCGGAATGTACTTAAAGCATAGCTCCGAAAAGTTGCAGACTTTTCGGAGCTATGCGCCAGAGAATGCTACATGAGTACCGAAACGCAGAAAAGCGCCATTTGCAGACCGGCATGGAGACTTTTGGAACAGGCTCTGAAGCATTTTTGCCTTCATTATTTCGTATCCAGACGATTCCGCTTCATGAATTAATGAAGTAGGCTCCAGTTCAAACACGCGACCATGGAGCGCAGCGCATGAGCGATTTGAGACTTTCCCGGGACCGTCTGGATGAGGGACGCGATTACGACCCCTACCGCCTGTCGAGCCCGCGCATCGTCATTCTCTCCATGGTGATCTTCATCCTTATCGTGGCCTTTCTGGCTGCGATCCTGATGCGGCAGATTCATACTTTCTTCGTCACCAATCCCGGTCTCAACGGGCTTATTCTCGGCGTTCTGCTGGTCGGCATCCTGCTGGCTTTCGGGCAGGTGCTGCGGCTTCTGCCGGAAATCCGCTGGGTCAACTCGTTCCGCGACGGCGACCGCGAAGGCACCACGCGCCCGCCCGTCCTGCTGGCGCCGATGCGCGCTTTGATCGGCCGCCGCCAGTCGATGGCGCTGTCGACCTCATCCATGCGGTCGATCCTCGATTCCATCGCGACACGCCTTGACGAAAGCCGCGATATATCGCGCTACCTGATCGGGCTTCTGGTGTTTCTGGGCCTCCTTGGCACTTTCTGGGGCCTTCTGGAAACCGTCGGGTCCATCGGACGCACCATCCAGACCCTCGACCCCAGTTCCGGCAGCACCGGCGATGTTCTCGATGCATTGAAAGCGGGGTTGCAGGCTCCGCTCTCCGGCATGGGCACGGCTTTCTCGTCATCGCTGTTCGGCCTTTCCGGCTCACTCATTCTCGGCTTTCTCGATCTCCAAGCGGGCCGTGCGCAAAACCGCTTCTATACGGAACTGGAAAACTGGCTTTCCTCCGTCACCGACCTCGGTTCCGATATCGGCGCAGAGCAGACCGGAAGCACTGAAGAAATCCGCGTTCTGGCCGACCGGTTGCAGCATCTGCATGGCGGCGAGGCATCCACGCAGCGCACCACGGCAGCGCTCGCCAATCTTGCCGAAGGCATACAGGGCCTCGTCAAGAACATGCGCAGCGAACAGCAGATCATGCGTGACTGGGTGGAAAAACAGGCAGACGAGCAGAAGGCGATCCGCCAGACGCTCGACCGCCTCACCAAGGCCATCGGCGAGCGCCCGCATGACCGCAAGCCAGACCGACCGGACAAGGCGGAGTAAGACGCCATGGCTCTTGCCCGCAACCGCCGCTCCCAAAGGCATGTCGATTACTGGCCCGGCTTCGTCGATGCGCTGACGACGCTGCTCTTGGCAATCATGTTCCTGCTCACCGTCTTCGTGCTGGCGCAATTCCTGCTCAGCCGTGAGGTCAACAACAAGGACAGCGTGCTTGCGCGCCTCAACAGCCAGATACAGGAACTGACGCAGCTCCTGTCGCTGGAGCGCAGTAATTCGCAGGACATGCAGGACACCATCGCCAATCTGCAAGCGTCGCTTTCCACTGCCGAGAGCGAACGTTCGCGCCTGCAAAGCCTGTTGAACGAAGGCAGCGGTGCGGGTGCGGCAGCCGAAAAGCGCGCCGGTGAACTGTCCGAAAGCCTCAATGCCGAAAAGCAGGTCAGCGCCCGCGCGCTCAGCCAGGTGGAATTGCTCAACCAGCAGATTTCGGCGCTTCGCCGCCAGATCGCAGCACTTGAAGATGCGCTCAATGCTTCTGAAAGCCGTGACCGCGAATCGAACGCCAAGATTGCCGATCTCGGACGCCGCCTGAATGTGGCGCTGGCCCAGCGCGTGCAGGAACTGAACCGCTACCGCTCCGACTTCTTCGGGCGTTTGCGGGAAATCCTGTCGGACAGGGAAAATATCCGCATTGTCGGCGACCGTTTCGTCTTCCAGTCGGAAGTGCTGTTCCCGACAGGTTCAGCGGATATCAATCCGGCCGGTCAGGACGAGATGAAGAAACTCGCCGATGCGGTGATCCAGCTCAATCGGGAAATCCCCGACGACATCAATTGGGTGCTGCGCGTCGACGGCCATACCGATAACGTGCCGCTGGCAGGCACGGGACGCTTCCGCGACAACTGGGAGCTTTCGTCAGCCCGCGCCACCGCCGTCGTCAAGTTCCTGATCGCCAATGGCGTCCCGGCCAACCGGCTCGTCGCGGCGGGCTTCGGGGAATATCAGCCGCTCGATGCCTCCGACACGCCGGATGCCCGCGCAAAAAACCGGCGCATCGAGCTGAAACTGACCGAACGATAGGATGAGAACGGGAAGGCAAAGCCCTTCCCGTCATTTCATGGCAAAGGCTCCCGCGCCCGCCTCGAATTGCAGCTTGGCGAGACGGGCATAGATGCCGCCCTTTTCGACAAGGCTTTGATGTGTGCCTTCTTCGACGATACGGCCATGGTCGAGCACGAGAATGCGGTCGGCCTTGAGCACGGTTGCAAGCCGGTGCGCGACCACAAGCGTCGTGCGGTCAGCCATCAACCCGTCCAGCGCCTTTTGCACCAGCATTTCGCTTTCGGCATCGAGCGCCGATGTCGCCTCGTCGAGCAGCAGGATGGGCGCGGCGCGCAGGATTGCCCGCGCGATGGCGATGCGCTGGCGCTGCCCGCCTGAAAGCGTCACACCGCGTTCGCCCACTTCCGTGTCATAGCCCTTGTCGAGCGCCATGATGAAATCATGCGCCAGGGCTGCCTTTGCCGCCGCCACGATTTCCGCATCGCTCGCTCCCGGCCTGCCGAAGGCGATGTTTTCGCGCACGCTTGTTGCGAAGATCGCCACATCCTGCGGCACGGTCGCAATACGCGCGCGAACGGCCTGCGGGTCCGCATCGGGCAAGGCCACGCCATCAATCAGGATATTGCCCGACTGCGGATCGTAATAGCGCATGACAAGCGCGAAAATCGTGCTCTTGCCTGCACCGGACGGACCGACGATCGCAACCGTCTCCCCCGTCTTCACCGTGAAGCTGACGCCGTTTAGCGACGGTGCATCGGGCCGCGTCGGATAGGAGAAGTGCACGCAATCGAACACGATCTCGCCGCGCGGCGGCACCGGCATGGCAACAGGTTTCAGGGGGGCTGCGATGCCCGGCTGTTCGTCCAGAATTTCGACGAGCCGCTCCGTCGCGCCGGCTGCCTGCGCAAGCTCGCCGCCCACTTCCGACAAGGCCCCGAAGGAACTGCCCGCAAACACCGCATAAAGCACGAACTGGCCGAGCGTACCGGCCGTCATCGTGCCCGCCAGCACATCGCGCGAACCGAACCACAACACGGCAACGATGCTGGAGAAGATCAGGAAAATAGCGAAAGCCGTCAGGATGGCACGCGCCTGAATGGAGGAGCGTGCGGCCTGGAAGGCTTTTTCCACCGCGCTGCCGAAACGCCCGACCACCATGTTCTCATTGGTGAAGGCCTGCAGCGTGCGCATCGCACCGATCTGTTCGCTGGCATAGGCATTGGCGCTTGCAAGCATGTCCTGCGTCATGCGGGAGCGGCGACGCACCGAGCGCCCGAAGGCGATCAGCGGAATAACGATGATAGGGATGGCGGCAATGACCAGAGCGGAAAGCTTTGGGCTTGTGACCACCATCATCGCCAGCGCGCCGACACCCAGGATCATGTTGCGCAGAGCGACCGAGGCTGTGGCCCCCACCACAGACTTGATCTGCGTCGTATCGGAGGAGAGGCGCGACACGATTTCGCCCGACTGCGACCGGTCGAAGAATTCCGGCGAAAGCGCCGTCACATGCGAAAAGACCGCATTGCGCAGGTCTGCCACCACCCGCTCGCCAAGCGAGATCACGAAGAAATAGCGCAGGCCCGAAGCCAGCGCGAGGATAAGCGCAAGCAGCACCAGCATGCCGAAATAATTATTGACGAAGATCGCGTTCGAGCCGGTAAAGCCATGGTCGATCATACGCCGCAGCGCAACGGGCACGGCAAGGGTCGTCATCGCGGCCAGAACCAGCGAAAACAGCGCGCCCGCAACCAGTCCCTTATAGGGTGCCAGAAACGGCATCATTCTTTTCAGAGGCTTCAGCGAGCGGCGTTTGCGGCTTTCTTCTGTAGTCAATGCGTGATTCATATCAATTTCAGTATCCCGGTCGGCCATTCTTATGATTGCGCCCTTGTTATTGCCGTGCGCCTGATGTATAGGCTCGCCAACCCTTTTGGAAGCCGTTGCCTGTCGGTAATGGGTCTTCATATCTGCCATTGGGCGAAAGTGCCGCAGTTTCGATAGTCAAGGCTGCGCTTTTCTCCCCAGACTTTCAGGATTGAGAAGATGAAAGCCAATATCCATCCCGACTACCACACCATCAAGGTCGTGATGACCGATGGCACCGAATACATGACCCGCTCGACCTGGGGCAAGGAAGGCGATACGATGAACCTCGATATCGACCCGACCACCCATCCGGCCTGGACGGGCGGTTCGCAGACCCTGCTCGATCGCGGCGGTCGCGTTACCAAGTTCAAGAACCGTTTCGGCAATCTCGGCATCTAATCCGGTTTGCATGGTTCAAAAGGCCCCGCTTCGGCGGGGTTTTTTATTGCCTGAATTTGCGAAGACCGGCAGCGCCCTGTATTTCTGTGCTTTTGCAGCGGAAAGCACGATGGAACAAGCGCAAGGCAGCCTGTTGATTGCCGGAACATCGCATGTCGGGAAAACCACATTCGCGGCAAAGCTGGCGAACGCCCTTGGATGGCATCTTGATTCCACCGACCGGCTTGCGCGCCATCCGGGGCGTCCCTGGCCCGCGCCGCCGCCCGCCGTCATGGAATTTTACACATCCCTTTCCTCCGAAACCATTCATTGGTTCCTGAGGGTTCATCACGCGAACATGCGGCCTCTCCTGCAACGGAGAATCGAGGACATGCACCGTACCCACAGGGGCTTCATCCTCGAAGGCTCGGCCCTGCGCCCGGAATATATCGCGAACCTTGCGCCGGCATCGGCAGTCAGCGTCTTCCTTCATGCGGAGGCAGGCTTCCTGCGCGAGCGAATATGCCGCGAGGCGGATTATGATCATGCCGATGCCCATACCCGCACCGCCATTGACCGGTTCATCGAACGTTCGCTGCGCGACAATATCGAGCTGGAGGCCGCTGCACGGCGGCACGGGATGAAACGGGTGAATGTCGCTGATCGAAATGCGCTGGACGGCTTGTACGAAGAACTGTTGCAGCGGTTTGCCGACGAGAACAATGCGCAATAAAAAAACTCCCGGATGACCGGGAGTTTTGCAGCATTGTTGCGAGCGCGAGAAATCAGGCGCTCAGCTTTTCCATCACTTCGTCGCTGACTTCGAAGTTGGTGTAGACGTTCTGCACATCGTCATCGTCTTCGAGCACGTTGAGAAGCTTGAGAACCGAACGGGCCTTTTCCTCGTCCAGTTCGGTATTGGTCTGCGGCTTCCAGATCGTCTTGATCGATTCGGCTTCGCCGAGCGAAGCTTCCAGAGCCTTCGACACGTCGCCGATATCCTCGAAGGCGCAGATGATGACGTGTTCTTCTTCGCCGGACTGCACATCGTCGGCACCGGCTTCGATGGCCGCTTCCATGACCTTGTCGGCATCGCCGACGGAAGCCTTGTAGACGATTTCGCCAACGCGGTCGAACATGAACGACACCGAGCCGGTTTCGCCCAGCGCGCCGCCCGACTTCGTGAAGGCTGCGCGCACGTTGGAGGCCGTGCGGTTGCGGTTGTCCGTCAGCGCTTCCACGATGACCGATACGCCGCCGGGGCCGCGGCCCTCATAGCGCACTTCATCGTAATTCTCGCCGTCATTGCCGGCGGCCTTCTTGATGGCGCGCTCGATATTGTCCTTCGGCATGGACTGCGCCTTGGCGTTCTGGATCGCCAGACGCAGGCGCGGGTTCATCGCAGGGTCAGGCAGACCCTGCTTGGCGGCGACGGTGATTTCGCGCCCGAGCTTGGAAAACATTTTCGACCGCACCGCATCCTGACGGCCCTTGCGGTGCATGATATTCTTAAACTGTGAATGGCCTGCCATGGCACCCCTGTTCTGTTTAAAATGCTGCGCACGGAGAAAGCGTCACGCATGAAACAGAGATCAAGCAGAGAAGGGCCGCATGTCGGGCCACAGTGCTTTCCGTGCAGAATGGCGGCGTTATAAGGAATTCAGGCCCATTCGTCCAGCAAAAGCGCCACAGGCATCGATTCCCTGTCAATAAAGGCAATATCGCTCGACCGGGCAGACAAAGAAGATTATCTATAAATTCATGATTCAGCCCGCCCAGAACACGCCCGGCGAAACCATCGCCGCCCGCATCAGCCGCATTCTTGCCGACCGCATCATTGCGGGCGAGATCGAGCCCGGCACGAAATTGCGACAGGATCACATTGCCGAAGAATTCGAGACCAGCCATGTGCCGGTGCGCGAAGCATTCCGGCGGCTGGAGGCGCAAGGCCTTGCCGTTTCCGAGCCGCGGCGCGGTGTCAGGGTCGCGTCGTTCGATATAGGCGAGATCCGGGAAGTGGCGGAAATGCGGGCCGCCCTGGAGGGGCTGGCGCTGCGCCATGCCGCGCCGCACATCACGCAGGCAACGCTCGATGCCGCCGAACAGGCAACACTGGAAGGCGACAAGTCCCGCGATGTCAGAAGCTGGGAAGACGCCAACCGCCGCTTCCATCGGCTCATCCTCGAACCGTGCAACATGCCGCGCCTGCTGGCCGCCATCGATGATCTTCACGCCGCCAGCGCCCGGTTTCTCTTTGCCACATGGCGCTCGGAATGGGAAACCCGCACCGACCACGACCATCGCGCCATATTGCGGGCGCTGCGCGAGAGCGATGTGGAGAGCGCTGTCACCATACTTGCCCGCCATGTGCAATGGATCGGACATCGCCCGGTCAAGACGGCCTCCGGCAAGACGCGCGATTCGTTTGCGATCGTGGGCTGATGCTGGCGCAACGCACCGTTCCGTTTGCGCCGCCTCTTGCGTTTATCGTCAGGGACGCTACAAAGATATAGATCGTGTCCCGATTTTATCTATAATTTGAGGAAGCCATGACGACCATCACCCAGACACGCCCATCCTTCAGCCCGCTCAACCTGGAATCCCGCTCCCCTGTGATGCGCCTTGCAGCCGTTGCGCTGGGCACGCTGGTTCTCGCTGTCTCATCGCAGATCGAAGTTCCAATGATTCCGGTTCCGATCACGTTGCAGACCCTGATCGTTCCGCTGATCGGCGCGCTCTACGGCTGGCGTCTTGGCATGGCCACGGTTCTGGCCTGGCTCGGCGAAGCCATGCTCGGCCTGCCGGTTCTGGCTGGCGGCGCCGGTGGTCTTGCCCATTTCGCAGGCCCGACCGCAGGCTATCTCGCTTCCTTCCCGATCATTGCCGCGCTGACCGGCTATCTGGCCGAACGCGGCTGGAACGGTTCCCGCGTCGGCCTCGCCTTCGTTTCGTTCCTTGCCGCCAATGTGATCTGCCTTGCGCTTGGCGCCGTCTGGCTGTCGGGCATCATCGGCGTTGAAAAGGCCGTTGCCCTTGGCGTGACGCCGTTCCTCATCGGCGCTCTCATCAAGTCGGCTCTCGGCGCTGCCACCCTCAAGGCCATCGCCCGCGACGGCAAGGCCTGATCGGTCCCGTGACCATACGCCTGCGCGGCCATCACCTCCTTTGCATGCTGACCTATGTCGGCAAAGGCTACAGCCCGGCTTTCGTCGAAAACTACGACAGGATTGCCGGGCGGCTGAGCGAAGGGGAAGATATTCTTCTGGTCGATGGTCCTGACGATATTTGCGCGCCCCTGCTCTGCGGGGGCGATTGTCATTGCCACGAAGCGAGCATCCGTGAGCGCGACCGGCTGGCAATGGAGGCCGTGGGCGATCTTCTCGGCCTGACGCTTTCCACACAAAGCCCTTTCGCACTCGACACGGAGCGGCTTGCCGCAATGCGCGGCGCCTTTGCAGACGGCATGGTGCGCAAAGCCTGCGAGCGCTGCGAATGGTCCGACCTCTGCACGCGCATTGCCACGACGGACCGGTTTCACGGCGTCAAAATAACAAGGCCACCCAGCTCGGCATGAGATGGGTGGCTTTTTTACAGAGCCTTACTGCTGGCTCTTGCGCTTTCGCCGCGCCAGCATGTTGAGCGCCTCGACCAGCGCCGAGAAACCCATGGCGGCATAGATATAGCCCTTCGGTACATGAAAGCCGAACCCATCGGCAATCAGCGTCATGCCGATCATCAGCAGAAAGCCCAGCGCCAGCATGACGATGGTGGGGTTCGCCGCGATGAAGCGCGACAGCGGATCGGCTGCGAGCAGCATGACGGTAACGGCAGCGATCACGGCAATGACCATGATGGCGATCTCGTCCGTCATGCCGACGGCGGTGATGATCGAATCGACCGAGAAAACCAGATCGAGAATGAGAATCTGCACGATGGCGGCACCCATGGTGAGTTGCGCCACCTTGCCGCCGATATTTTCCTTGCCGTCATCGGGATCGACCGTGTGGTGAATTTCCTTGGTCGCCTTCCAGACAAGAAACAGACCGCCGGCAATCAGGATGATATCACGCCACGAAAAGCCGTGTCCGAACGCCTCGAAGATCGGGTCCTTGAGCTGGACGATGATCGAGATCGTGAAAAGAAGCGCCAGACGCAGAATGAGCGCCGCACCGATACCGATGCGCCGCGCGCGGGCCTGCTGCGAAGCGGGAAGCTTGTTGGTGAGGATCGAGATGAAGATCAGATTGTCGATACCGAGGACGACTTCCATCGTCACCAGCGTAACCAGCGCGGCCCAGCCGGCGGGGGTCGAAAGAAATCCCAGATATTCGGCAAAAAAATCCATTGCGTTGCGTCCCCTTGCGAAAAAACTCGTTGCAAGGAGATAGGAACGCCAAAAGCCCGTTCAACCGGCAGAAAGCTGCGGGACGACAATAGAGCGTCGCCAACAGATAACATCATGCTTCGACTGAAAATAAGACGTTATCGCCAGAATGCCGGAATGGTTTCTTCCAGATGCGGGCCGATGCGCAAGGGAGCGGCCTTTTCGGCCAGCCCCGTGCGGTCGGAAATCTCCATGCCGACACCGCAGATGGTCGCCGGACCATTTGCCGCCTCGAAACGCCCTTTCGGCACTTTCGACAGGAAGCGGTTGAGCGGCTCTTCCTTGTCCATGCCGAGCGAGGAATCGTAATCGCCGCACATGCCTGCATCGGACATATAGGCCGTGCCGTTGCGCAAAATCTGGCAATCGGCGGTCGGGACATGCGTATGCGTGCCGACAACGGCGCTGGCGCGGCCATCGACGAAATGACCGAAGCACTGCTTTTCGCTCGTCGCTTCGGCATGGAAATCGAAGAAGACGGCATCGGCCTGTTCGCCAAGCGGACAGGCTTCGAGGATTTTCTCGGCCGCGATGAACGGATCATCGAGATCGGGATGCATGAACACGCGGCCCATCACATTCGACACCAGAACGCGCGCGCCGTTTTTGGCGATGTAAAGCCCCTCCCCCTTTCCGGCGGTGCCTTTCGGAAAGTTGGCCGGGCGCAGAAAGCGGTCTTCGCGCCTGGAGAAATCCAGCGCCTCGCGCTGGTCCCAGACGTGGTTGCCGGTCGTGACGACATCGGCGCCCGCACGAATGGTATCGTGGAAAATCTCTTCCGTAATGCCAAAACCGCCCGCGGCGTTTTCACCGTTGACGATGACGAAGTCCAGCTTCAGATCGGAAATCAGCCCCGGCAGTTTTTCATATACTGCGGTGCGGCCCGACCGGCCCACCATATCACCAAGAAAAAGCAATCTCATGAGATTGCCTTATAAACCTGCGCCGAGCGAACGCAAGCCGCTCTCGGTCAGTATCTGGTTGAGCGCGATATCATGCGGCTCATCGGGCACGTGCTCGACCTCCTGGCAGTCGAAGGCCATGCCGATCAGAAGCGGTTGCAGGCCCCGCTCGGTGAAACGCGCCAGCGCACGGTCGTAATGTCCGGCACCATAGCCGAGCCGATACCCGCGCCGGTCGAAGCCCGCAAGCGGCATCACCATGAGCGCCGGATCGACCACCGGCGCATCGTCTCCCGGCCCCATCGTGCCGAAACCCGTCTGGCGCAACCTGGCGTCAGGCAGATATTCGCGAAAGACGATTGTTTCCTTGTCCAGAACGACAGGAAGACAAAGCCGCGCGCCCTTGGCGCGAAGCGCCGACAATAATGGGCGCGGATCGATTTCGGAGCGGATCGGCCAGTAGCCCGCAATCAACGTGCCTTTGGGAACATTGATTGCCGCCTCGCCCTTTTTGGCGGCGGCCAGCGAAGCCTCGTAATGAAAGCGCGGATCGAGCGCATCGCGAACCGCCAGGACCTTGCGTCTAAGCTCCTGCTTTTCCAGACCGGGGCTGCGCTCCGTTGCCGTCATTCCAAGCCTCTTCCTGATGTCGCGTTGCATCATGCAGTGGAACCGCAAAGGGCCGATCCGTCAAGTGATCGATGGGTGCATTGCACCGGCCGGGACAAGATCGCCCCGCCGCAGGCACAGATTTTGCAGGAGAAGGAAGAAAGCGGCGACCACGACGACCGATGGTAGTGATTGATCCCGGGAACCTACAAAGTAGGTGGGCGCCATATGCGAAAGCCCGCAAGCCTTCACAGGGACAGCTCCCTTAGAGATCAATAAGGCCCCGGGGATGCTGTTACACCTGTCGGGAAGCGCAGTTCGCCAAGCGCCAATATAGTACCTGCCTGATGCGAACACCAGTGGCTTGGACGGGCTCAACAGGAAATCTTTTCGGAAAAACGCGAACAGGATCAGCTGTTGCGGGGGGCGATGCGCGACGCCACCTGTTCCAGGCGCGACGCCACATCCGACAGCATGCCGGTCAGGGCGGCATCGTTGCTGTCGGCCCGGCCAAGCGCCTCATCGCGCGCGCGGCGCAGCGTCTCGACCTCCCTCTCCAGGCCGCTGATGCGCTTTTGCATTTCCGCCATCTCGTCCATCACCATGATCCCGGCCATGACGGTCAGGCGCAGGTCGCCGATCTCGCCGAAGGCGGTTTTCAGATGCGTGACATATTGATCGAAACGGTCGGCGAGCCCGGACAGATGCTCTTCCTGTCCTTCGTCGCAGGCCATGCGGTAGGCCTTGCCATCGATGGTAACGGTTACGGTCGCTATGGTAGCCTCCTATCGGTCCAGAACGGCGCGGATTGTCTCCATCGCAGTCACGAGGCGGCGCGAAACCTCTCGGTTTGCGGCTTCCAGCCGCTCGGCGCGCGCTTCCGACTGGTCGAGTTCCTGGGCGAGACGGCTGCGATCCGCATTCATACGCTGCACCTCCTCCTCGGCCTCGGCGAAATCGCCTTCCTTGTCCAGCCGCAGATCGACCGCCTGTTCAAGCGTATTGAGTGCCTTTTCCAGCCGTTCCAAGACTTGCCTGAGGGTCGTATCGGGTGCCATCCATATCCTTTCCAATGCCAATTCGCGGACCAATTCGCGCGCCAGACCTGGGTATCGAATCGCGCCTGCGGGACGGGCATCTTTGAAAAGATTGTAATAATCGCCCGTCCGATAAGCAACAAATGAGGGGCTTATGTGAACGTTCATGCACCGTTATCGATGCAAAAACGGCTTTTCAGTGGTTGTCCAACAGCTTTTCGCACAACTCAATCGATTAGTCGCGGACAGTTTATTGCCCAAAACTCATCGGTTTATTGACTCCTTATACGCAGGTGCTATGTGTCCCGGTGCCTTCTGGAGCATGATCCCGAAACGCATGACGCCGTTTTGGACACGCATCGTGCTCAGGCAAAAGGCATCGCCGCAACCCCGTTAACCCCTCCCAAGGAAAGACGGCTGAGACCATGACCAATTCCGACAAACAAAACCAGATGGCCAACGCAATCCGCTTCCTGTCCATGGACGCGGTCGAGAAGGCCAATTCGGGCCATCCCGGACTGCCAATGGGTGCAGCCGATATAGCGACGACGCTTTATACCCGTTTTCTCTCGCACGACCCGCAGAACCCGCACTGGCCGGATCGTGACCGTTTCGTGCTTTCCGCCGGCCACGGCTCGATGCTGCTCTATTCGCTGCTCTATCTTTCGGGCTACGAAGACATCACCATCGACGAGATCAAGAATTTCCGCCAGCTTGGCAGCCGCACCGCAGGCCACCCGGAATACGGGCACGCCGCCGGCATCGAAACCACGACCGGCCCGCTCGGACAGGGCATTGCCAACGCCGTCGGCATGGCGCTTTCCGAACGCATCCTCAATGCGCAGTTCGGCGACAGCCTCGTCAACCACTACACCTATGTGATCGCCGGTGACGGCTGCCTCATGGAAGGCATCAGCCAGGAAGCCATCGCGCTTGCGGGCCACCTGAAGCTCAACAAGCTGATCGTGTTCTGGGACGACAACAACATCTCCATCGACGGCCCGATCACGCTTTCCGACAATACCAACCAGCCTGCCCGTTTCGCCGCTTCCGGCTGGAACACCATGGCGGTTGACGGCCACGACCAGGATGCGATCGCCAAGGCGGTTGAACTGGCCAGGGTTTCGGACCGCCCGACGCTGATCGCCTGCAAGACGACCATCGGCTTCGGCGCACCGAACAAGGCCGGCACCAACAAGGTGCATGGTTCGCCTCTGGGCGCGGAAGAAATCGCCGCCACCCGCAAGGCGCTTGGCTGGAGCGCGGAACCCTTTGTCGTTCCGGCTGAAGTTCTCGATGCATGGCGCGTGGCCGGCCTCAATGCAGCCAAGAAGCGTCAGGAATGGGAAAAGCGCCTGGCCGCCGTCGACGCGGAAACCCGCGCCGAATTCGAGCGCCGCATGCGTGGCGAACTGCCTTCCAATTTCGATGCCGCCATCGTCGAATACAAGAAGAAGCTTTCCGCCGACAAGCCGAAGGTCGCAACCCGCAAATCTTCGGAAATGGCTCTGGAAGTCATCAATGGCGTCGTGCCGGAAACCATCGGCGGTTCCGCCGATCTCACCGGCTCGAACAACACCAAGACCAGCCAGACCAAGGCGATTACGCCGGAAGATTACGGCCAGCGTTACGTCCATTACGGCATCCGTGAGCACGGCATGGCCGCGGCCATGAACGGCATGACGCTGCATGGCGGCCTGATCCCTTACGGCGGCACTTTCATGTGCTTCTCGGATTATTGCCGTCCGGCCATGCGTCTTTCCTCGCTGATGGGCATCCGCGTCGTCTATGTCATGACGCATGATTCCATCGGTCTTGGTGAAGACGGCCCGACCCACCAGCCGGTCGAGCATCTGGCTGCGCTGCGCGCCATTCCGAACCACAATGTGTTCCGTCCGGCCGACGCTGTCGAGGCGGCGGAGTGCTGGCAGATCGCCCTGCATTCGAAGACGACCCCCTCGACGCTGGCGCTCACCCGCCAGAACCTGCCGACGGTGCGCACCGAGCATCGCGACGAGAACCTTTGCGCATTCGGCGCCTACGAGCTTGCCGCCGCGAGCAACGACGCCAAGGTGACGATCTTCGCGACCGGCTCGGAAGTGGAAATCGCGCTCAAGGCCCGCGACCTGCTGGAAGGCAAGGGCATTCCTGCCCGCGTTGTTTCGGTGCCTTGCTTCGAGCTTTTCGAACAGCAGAGCGATGCCTACAAGGATGCCACCATCGGCGATGCGCCGGTCAAGGTGGCGATCGAAGCGGCCATCTCGCTTGGCTGGGAACGCTTCATCGGCGAAAACGGCATATTCATCGGCATGAAGGGCTTCGGCGCTTCGGGCGAGATCAACGATCTCTACAAGCATTTCGGCATCACGGCGGAACATGCCGCCGAAGCTGCGGAAAAGAAGCTCAACGCCGCATGATTTTGAAAACGCCGGCGCGGCAAAGCGCCGGCGTTTCTTGTTTTGGACCTATCAGTCCGGTTTAGAGCGGTTCCAGTTGAAACGGAGTCGCTGGAACAGCTCTAAACATTTATTTCGTCGCATTATCCTACGCAAAACCGCTTCGCACTTTTGCTGGAAATGCTCTGAACGCATCGCAAGGTGCAGAACCCTATCGGGAGATTAAGAGAAAATGGCAGTTCGCGTCGCAATCAACGGTTTTGGCCGCATTGGCCGCAACATCCTTCGCGCTATCGTCGAGTCGGGCCGCACCGACATTCAGGTCGTGGCCATCAACGACCTCGGCCCGGTCGAAACCAATGCGCATCTTCTGCGTTATGACAGCGTTCATGGCCGTTTCCCCAAGGAAGTAAAGGTTGCAGGCGACACGATCGACGTCGGCTACGGCCCGATCAAGGTTCACGCCGTCCGCAACCCGGCCGAACTGCCGTGGAAGGAAGAAGGCGTCGATATCGCGCTCGAATGCACCGGCATCTTCACCGCGCGCGACAAGGCAGCCCTTCATCTTGAAGCCGGCGCCAAGCGCGTCATCGTTTCGGCGCCTGCCGACGGCGCTGACCTCACGGTCGTCTATGGCGTCAACCACGACAAGCTGACCAAGGACCATCAGGTCATTTCGAACGCTTCGTGCACCACCAACTGCCTTGCGCCGGTGGCCCAGGTTCTCAACGATGTCATCGGCATCGAAAAGGGCTTCATGACCACGATCCACTCCTATACGGGCGACCAGCCGACGCTGGACACCATGCACAAGGATCTCTACCGCGCCCGCGCAGCCGCCCTTTCCATGATCCCGACCTCGACGGGCGCAGCCAAGGCTGTCGGCCTCGTTCTGCCGGAACTGAAGGGCAAGCTCGATGGCGTCGCCATCCGCGTGCCGACCCCGAACGTCTCGGTCGTCGATCTCACCTTCATCGCCAAGCGCGAAACGACTGTCGATGAAGTCAACAATGCCATCCGCGAAGCCGCCAATGGCCGCCTCAAGGGCATCCTCGGCTACACGGACGAGCCGCTTGTCTCGCACGACTTCAACCACGACCCGCATTCCTCCGTCTTCCACATGGACCAGACCAAGGTCATGGAAGGCACCATGGTGCGCATCCTGACGTGGTACGACAATGAGTGGGGCTTCTCCAACCGCATGGGCGATACCGCTGTCGCCTTCGGCAAGCTGATCTAAGCCTGCAACCATGTTTCGCGCCCTTCTCCCCACCGTTGCGCGCTGGCGTCCGCTGGAAGGAGAAGGGCTCGAACATCTCAATATCGGCCCCACCGGCCGCACCATCCGCGCTGAAAGCGTGGTGATTGGCGACCGCGGCGGCAACCCCTACGGCCTGCGCTACAGCATCGATTGCAGCAGCGCCTGGCATGTCCTCCATTTCCTCATCGAAACCACATCCGGCCAGCGGCTGGAGCTCGTTTCCGATGGCGATGGCCGCTGGAACACGATGGCGGGCGATCCGTTGCCGCAGTTCGACGGCTGTATCGATATCGATCTGGCGGGGACGCCCTTCACCAACACGCTGCCCATCCGCCGTCTTGGCCTCACGCCCGAAAGCGGCACGGTGCAGCTCGAAATGCTATACGTGCCGTTTGACAGTTTTCGCCCGTTCCGCGACACGCAGCGTTACACCTGCCTTGAGGAAGGGCGACGCTATCGCTACGAGGCAGCCGACCGCACCTTCACCGCCGAATTGCCTGTCGATGAAGACGGGCTCGTCACCGATTATCCAACCCTTTTCCGGCGGGTGCCTGTCTGAGCAAGATTGCTCGATGGCTGCCGGAACAATGTTCAGGGAGAAAACTCATGGGTTTCCGCACTCTCGATGATGCCGACGTCAAGTCCAAGCGCGTGCTGGTCCGCGTGGACCTCAACGTGCCGATGGCCAATGGCGAAGTCACCGACCTTACCCGCATCGAGCGCATCGTTCCGACCATCGCGGAACTGTCGAAGAAGGGCGCGAAAGTCATCCTGCTTGCCCATTTCGGCCGTCCGAAGGGCGTTGCCTCGGATGAAAACTCGCTGAAGCATGTCGTGAAGCCGCTGTCCAAAGTTCTGGGTCACGGCGTTCATTTTGCCGAGGACTGCATCGGCGACAAGGCCAGGGCCGCCGTCGATGCGCTCAAGGACGGCGATGTCCTGCTTCTGGAAAATACCCGTTTCCACAAGGGCGAGGAAAAGAACGATCCTGAATTCGTGCAGGCGCTTGCCGCCAATGGCGATCTCTATGTGAACGACGCCTTTTCCGCCGCGCACCGCGCCCATGCCTCGACGGAAGGCCTGGCCCATGTCCTGCCCGCCTATGCCGGCCGCGCCATGCAGGCCGAACTGGAAGCACTCGAAAAAGGCCTTGGCAATCCGGCCCGTCCGGTCGTCGCCATTGTCGGCGGCGCCAAGGTTTCGACCAAGCTCGACCTTTTGTCCAACCTGATTGAAAAGGTCGATGCGCTCGTCATCGGCGGCGGCATGGCCAATACCTTCCTTGCAGCCAAGGGCCACGATGTCGGCAAGTCGCTCTGCGAGCATGAGCTGGCCTCGACCGCACGCGAAATCATGGCCAAGGCCGAAACCACCAAATGCGCGATCATCCTGCCGGTGGATGCAGTCGTGGGCTGGCACTTTGCCGCCGACACACCGCACCAGACCTATGGCGTGGATTCGGTGCCGAGCGACGGCATGATCCTCGATGCGGGCGCGCTTTCGACCGATCTCATCGCCTCGGCCATCGACGATGCGGCAACGCTGGTCTGGAACGGCCCGCTTGGCGCCTTCGAACTGCATCCGTTCGATGCGGCGACGGTCAAGACCGCAAAGCATGTCGCAGCCCGCACCAAGGCAGGCAAGCTGGTTTCGGTCGGCGGCGGCGGCGACACGGTCGCAGCCCTCAACCATGCGGGCGTGGCCGACGACTTCACCTATATCTCGACCGCTGGCGGCGCTTTCCTCGAATGGATGGAAGGCAAGCCGCTTCCCGGCGTCGATGTGCTGAAGAAATAATGCGATAAATCATGCCCACATAGCCCGGCTGCCGCCGGGCTTATTTTTTGGGCGTCAGTTTCAAAAGCCGCCCCGGATTATCATCCTCGATCAGCCAGATGGCGCCATCCGGCCCGACAGTCACATCACGGATACGGTTTTCCATTTCAAAGCGCCCGGCCTCATCCGCCTTGCCATCCTTGTCGATCTCGACCCGCACCAGCGCCGTGGAGGCAAGCCCTCCGATCAGCGCCGAACCGCGCCAGTCGGGAAACATGTCCCCCTCGTAGAAGGCCAGCCCTGCCGGGGCGATCACCGGCGTCCAATAGACCAGCGGCGGCTCGAATTCGGGCCGCGTCTTGTGGCGCGGGATCGGCCTGCCGCTGTAATTGTCGCCATTGGAGACCAGCGGCCAGCCGTAATTGAGACCGGGCTTGATGAGATTGAACTCGTCACCGCCACGCGGCCCCATCTCATGCTCCCAGAGCTTTCCGTCGGGGCCGAAAGCCAGCCCGTACGGGTTGCGGTGGCCGGTCGACCAGGTCAGCGCACGAATACCGCCTTCGCTGGCATGGGGATTGTCCTTCGGCACCGAACCATCCGGATTCATACGCAGGATTCTCCCCATCGGAGCCGCATCGTCCTGCGCTGTCGCCGGCTGCATACGATCGCCGACGGAAAAGAACAGATGCCTGCCATCGGGTGCAAATGCGATAATGCCGCCCGGCTGACCGCCGCGAGCCGCCACATCCTGTTTCCAGATCGTCGTCCTGTCCTTCAGCGCGGCCTTGCCGTCGCCTTCCTCCAGCACGCCACGCGCCAGCACCACGCTGCTGCCATTCTTCGCCGGTTCGTTATAGGAAAAATAGACCGCCCTGCTCTTCTTGAAGTCCGGTGCAGGCGCGATATCAAGCAGGCCGTTCTGGCCGCCAAAGGCGACTTCCGGCACGCCGCTCACGGCGGTCTTCTCACCCGATTGCGTGACGATGAAAATCCTGCCCCCCTTCTCGGTCAGAAGGAGCCTCCCATCCGGCAGGAAGGCGATCGCCCACGGCGTATCGAATTCGCCAACCGGCGTTACCGTAAATGGAACGTTTGTTTCGGCCTGTCTGTCTCCGGCATTGATGCTCTCAGCCGAAGCGCCCGGCACCGGCAGGCCAACCATCGATGCCGCCAGAACGAGCGGCAGGCTCAAAAGGGCGTGTCGCATATCTCCTCCTCATACTCGAAAACGGGCAGAGTTACCTCGCTGGTTTCTTACATGGGGTCGATTGGCGAATATCAAGACGCCTTTTGCCGGAAACGGCGGAAAGACGATCGGATAATGGCTAAACCGTTTGAAAAATATTTCAACCGTTTCAATGACTTGTGCTTGCCACAGTTTTACCCGACACTTTCCGCATCTCTGACAGAAGGAGCATTGCGAATGACCGAACGTCTTGAAGATATTGCGATTTCTCTGGTGGCGAAGGGCAAGGGCATTCTGGCCGCGGACGAAAGCTCCGGCACCATCAAGAAGCGCTTTGACGCGATCAACCTTGCCTCGACGGAGAACACACGCCGCGACTATCGCGAGATGCTGTTGCGCGCCGACGATGCGATGAAGAACTATATTTCAGGCGTCATTCTCTATGATGAGACTATCCGGCAGAAGGCCCGCGACGGCACGCCGCTTGTTGACATCATTCGCAGGGCGGGCGCCATTCCCGGCATCAAGGTGGATGCGGGTGCAAAGCCGCTTGCAGCTTTCGAGGGCGAAACCATCACCGAGGGGCTCGACGGCCTGCGGGAGCGGCTGGCCGAATATTACGGCCTTGGCGCGCGTTTTGCAAAATGGCGCGCGGTAATTTCCATTTCGGACGGCCTGCCCACATGGTGCGCGGTGAAACAGAACGCGCAGGCCCTGGCCCGCTATGCAGCGCTCTGTCAGGAAGCGACCATCGTCCCCATCGTCGAGCCGGAAGTGCTGATGGACGGCAAGCCGGGCAACCATACCATCGACCGCTGCTATGACGTGACGGAATGGGTTTTGAAAACCGTCTTTACCGAACTCTATGACGCGCGCGTCAGGCTGGAAGGCATGATCCTCAAGCCGAACATGGTCATCGACGGGAAGAACGCCCGCAAGGCTTCCGTCGAGGAAGTGGCGGAAAAAACCGTGCGCTGTTTCCGCAACACGGTTCCGGCAGCGGTTCCGGGCATCGCCTTCCTTTCCGGCGGACAAACGGGCGAAGAGGCCACAGCCCATCTGTCCGCGATGAATGCGGGCTTCGACATGCCATGGAAAATGACCTTCTCCTATGGCCGTGCATTGCAGGCAGCAGCACTGGAGGCCTGGGGCGGCAAGGACGAGAACATCGCGGCCGGCGAGCGTGCTTTCGCGCACCGGGCGAGGATGAACGGCCTTGCCGCTACCGGCGGCTGGAAGAAGGATATGGAAAAGGCGGCTGAAGCGGCTTGAGCCGCCTTTTCACCCCTCATGCAGGTGGAAGCCCACCGCCAGCGCCATGGCCAGGATGGAAATCACACCGATTTTCCAGAAATCGCTGCGCCGCTTCAGCCCCGGCAGGCCGAATGGTTTGATGATGTGCAATCCCATCAGGAGAACCAGCAATAGGGGCAGGATTTTGGTCACAAGGCACCTCTCTGCCTCCTTGTGGCCCAGCACTGGGGATACTGCAAGGCGAGGACGCAAAATGTCGCCGCTTTCTACCGGGGCTGCGATCTTCATCTTAAGTTCCATGGACGAAGTTTCCCTGCTGGGCTTAAACTGTCGCATGGAGGCGATGAAAAGCGCATGGAGGAGATGGGCCGCAAACAGGCCGATCTGGCGCTTTCATCCTGAGACTAATCACGACGCAACAGCGCCTTATCGATAAGGCCTTGCGCGTGTTTCTGGGAGGAACAGCATGACTTCGAAATATGCCGAAACCTATGCCGCATGGCAGAACGATCCCGAAGGCTTCTGGGCGGATGCCGCGGCGGCAATAGACTGGTTCAAGCCGTGGGAACAGGTTTTCGCAGGCGACGAAGGCGTCTATGGCCGCTGGTACGCCGGGGCTGAATGCAACACCTGCTACAATGCGCTCGACCGCCACGTCGCCAACGGGCGCGGCGATCAGGTCGCGCTGATCTATGAAAGCCCGGTCACGGCCACGCTGCGCAAGTTCACCTATCGCGCGCTTCTGGAAGAGGTTGAGGCGCTGTCCGCCGTCATGCTGGATAACGGCGTGAAGAAGGGCGACCGCGTTCTCATCTACATGCCGATGGTGCCGGAAGCAGCCGTTGCCATGCTCGCCTCGGCGCGCATCGGGGCCATTCATTCCGTCGTGTTCGGCGGGTTTGCCGCCAATGAACTTGCCACCCGCATTGACGATGCAAAGCCCGTGATGATTATTGCCGGTTCCTGCGGCATCGAGCCGACGCGCGTGGTGCCCTATCAGGCTATGCTCGACAAGGCGATTGCGCTTGCCCGCCATAAGGTCGGCCATTGCATCATTCTCCAGCGCGAGCAGCATGGCCACGAGCCGGTGGCCGGACGCGACATCGATTATCGCGAAGCCGTCGATGCCGCGCGTGGCCGCCATGTCCCTTGCGTGCCGGTGGCCGCGACAGACCCGCTCTATGTGCTCTACACCTCCGGCACGACCGGCGAGCCGAAAGGCGTCGTGCGCGACAATGGCGGGCATATGGTGGCGCTCGTCTGGTCGATGAAACATGTCTTCGGCGTCGAGCCCGGCCAGGTGTGGTGGGCGGCATCCGATGTGGGCTGGGTCGTCGGCCATTCCTATATCGTCTATGCGCCGCTTCTCCTTGGCGCGACCAGCATTCTCTTTGAAGGCAAGCCTGTCGGCACCCCGGATGCGGGCGAATATTGGCGCATCATCGAAGAACATGGTGTCGAGGTGATGTTCACCGCGCCGACGGCGCTGCGCGCCATCAAGAAGGAGGACGCCGACGGGCATTTCGTGCGCCGCCACGATCTTTCCGGATTCCGCGCCCTTTATCTTGCCGGCGAGCGCGCCGATCCCGACACGATCCATTGGGCCGAAAACCTGCTTGGCCGTCCGGTGATCGACCATTGGTGGCAGACGGAAAGCGGCTGGCCGATGGTCGCCAATCCGCTCGGCCTTGGCCTTCTGGAAACAAAATACGGCTCGCCTGCCGTCTGCCTTCCGGGCTATGACATTCGCGTGCTGGACGATGAGGGGCATGAAGTGGAACGCGGCACGCTCGGCAATATCCTCATCAAGCTGCCGCTGCCGCCCGGCTGCCTGCCGACGCTGTGGAACGCCGACGAGCGGTTCCGCAAGGCCTATCTCAACGAGTTTCCGGGTTACTACAAGACCGCCGATGCGGGCTATATGGACGAGGACGGCTATCTCTATATCATGAGCCGCACCGACGACATCATCAATGTCGCCGGGCACCGCCTCTCCACGGGCGCGATGGAAGAGGTTCTCTCCAGCCATCCCGATGTGGCGGAATGCGCGGTGCTTGGCATATCCGACCCACTCAAGGGACAGGTTCCCTGCGGTTTCCTCGTGCTGAAATCCAATATCGACCGCGATCCCAAGGAGGTCGAGAAGGAATGCGTCAGCATGATTCGCGACGCCATCGGCCCGGTCGCCGCCTTCCGTCTGGCGCTCACGGTCAAGCGTCTGCCGAAGACCCGGTCCGGCAAGATCCTGCGCTCCACCATCCAGAAAATCGCCGACGGCCAGGAATGGAAGCTGCCCGCGACCATCGACGATCCGGCCATTCTGGACGAAATCAGCGCCGTCCTGCGCGAGCGTCACACCGGCCTCGCCTTTGTCTGACCGCCTGACCGACTGACCGAGTGAGGCCGAAGCGATTGACCGGCGATTTTCGCCGGTCCACGCTCCATGCAGTGCAACTCCGGCTATATGGCAGCGCCCCGCTATGAGGGGTGAGGTTGCGATCCCGCATCATCAGGCAGATAATAAGCCAGACATTTGCTCCTGACAGATAGCTGTCAGGAGGGGTGTGCGATATTGCGTATCCAAGGATGAGGGAGTTATCACCATGGCACTCGCAATCGCACCACTGATCGCAGTTTTGAAGGCATACAGGCGCAGGCAGGATGAACGCCGCCGGTTTGTCCGCACGCAGCGCGCCCTCGACGGTCTGCCGAAGGACCTGCGCAAGGATCTGGGCTGGCCGGACCGCTATCTGGAACAGCGCAAAACCAGCTATTGTAACGGAGAGTAAGACCGGGATGCGCCGCGCGGACCGCCTTTTCCAGATTGTCCAGCACCTGCGTGGTGGCAGGCTTGTCACCGCGCGCCAGCTGGCCGAACGGCTGGAAGTTTCCGAACGCACCATCTATCGCGACATTTCCGATCTGCAATCCACCGGCGTTCCCATCGATGGCGAAGCCGGGGTCGGCTATATTCTGCGGCAGGGTTTTGAACTCCCGCCCCTCATGTTCACGCGCGACGAGATTGTCGCGCTCGTCGCCGGTGCACGCCTTATCCGCGCATGGGGCGGCGTTTCCATGGCGCGCGGCGCGGAAGAGGCTCTGGTCAAGATCGAGGCCGTTCTGCCGAAGGAAGAGCGCGCCCGCATCACCGGCACCCAGATTCATGCGCCGACGGCCAGCATCAGCATGGACGAACGCCGCATCATCGATGCGGTGGAGCGCGCCGTCGATCGGGGCAATGTGCTCAATATTCGCTACCGCGATCTGGAATCGCGCGAAAGCGAGCGTGATATTCGTCCGCTCGGCCTGTGGTTCTGGGGCAAGGTCTGGACGGTGATCGGCTGGTGCGAATTGCGCAATGCTTTCCGCACATTCCGCACGGATCGGATCATGGAAGCAAATGATGCGGGCCGTCTCTTCCGGGCCGAACGCGGCAAGACGCTCGCCGATTTCTATCGCCTCATGGAATTGAGCGAATACAACGCCTTCAAGGACTGAAGCATGATCCAGCCGGCCTCAATCGAAAGCGGGAAAAGCCGCGGATCGGGCCGGACATCCTTTCCGCGCTCCTGAGCCAGCCAACACAGCCAGGCTCCGTCTCCCGCTCCCTCCAATTCGGCTTCCCCAAAATTTACTTTTACGTCAATGTAAAATTATCTTCTCCTGCCAGGCATCCTTCATTATCTTCGCCCCGTAATCCGGGAGAAGACCATGAAAGACATTTTCAAAAATCTCGTGCCGCCGCCCACCGCGCAACTGCTTGGCTGGGAACTGATCGACGTCAATGAGGAGAAGGGCACGATCAGGCTTGCTTTCCATCCTGACGAGCGGATGCTCAACCCGCGCGGCACGGTTCAGGGCGGGATCGTTGCTGCCATGCTCGACGATACGATGGTGCCGGCACTTTATGCGCTGACCGGCGGGCAATATCTGGCCTCGACCATTGATCTCAATGTGAGTTTCATCCGCCCGGTGCAGCCCGGACGCGTCATCGCCGAAGGACGAGTGGTCAATCGTGGGCGCTCGGTCGTTTTCATGGAAGCCGAGCTTCTGAGCGAGGATGGCAAGCTTCTGGCACGCGCCACCTCATCCGGCATCCCTATCGAACTTCCCAAATAAAAACCCGGCCTGCGCCGGGTCAGATTGATGACAAACCCCTCGATTTTTGGCCGCAGTCAAAAACGAGGGGTTTTGATTCCGATCTGTTCACGTTTTGAATCTGTGACGTTCCGTGAATCTGAGCCCATTTTGACCCTGCCGGAGGTTTGTCAGCAGCCTGACCCGGCCTGCGCCGGGTTATCTGTAACGCCGAAGCACAGTCCGCCCGCTGGATCACAGGCGGACTGGTTTCGATTATTCTTCGTCGTCTTCGTCGTCCGTGTTGGAACCCTTGAGCGAGGAAAGCTTGGCAAAAACCTTGTCTGCGTCCAGCTCTTCTTCGGCAGGCTGCTCGTCGCGATAATCGAAATTTTCGGTCGCGGAAGCAGGCAACAGGGTGCTGTCCGATTCCGGTGCGGCCGGACGGTTGCGCGCGGCGCGTTCGACTTCGATATCGAGATCGATCTGCGAGCAGAGGCCGAGCGTCACCGGGTCCATCGCGGTCAGATTGGCCGAATTCCAGTGCGTGCGGTTGCGAATCTGCTCGATGGTCGACTTGGTCGTGCCGATCAGGCGCGAAATCTGCGCATCCTTCAGCTCCGGATGGTTACGCACCAGCCACAGAATCGCATTCGGGCGATCCTGACGCTTGGAAAGCGGCGTGTAACGCGGGCCCTTGCGCTTGGCTTCCGGCACACGCACCTTCGGCTCGGAAAGCTTCAGGCGGTAATAAGGGTCCTTTTCGCCTTTCGCGATCTCTTCACGCGAAATCTGGCCGGTGATGACCGGGTCCAGACCCTTGATGCCCTGAGAGGCTTCACCATCGGCAATAGCCTTCACTTCCAGCGGGTGCAGCTTGCAGAAAGCGGCAATCTGGTCAAACGACAGCGCCGTATTATCGACAAGCCAAACGGCCGTTGCCTTCGGCATAAGAAGCTGGGTGGCCATTAGATATAATCCTTCTGTTCGTCCGCTCCGGTGGCGCGGGACGTGGGCAAAACCACAATTTCCGGGAAATCACGGCCTATATATCGTTTTTTTGTCGCGAGGGCAAGAATGGCTCTGGAGCTTAAGCAATATCAAGCACGATCTTGCCAATATGCTTCCCCTCCTCCATGCGCTCATGCGCGCGCCAGGCGTCCTTGAGCGAAAAGATCATGTCCATCACCGGCGCAACACGGCGCTGCGCCAGAAGCGGCCAGACCTTCGCCTCCAGTTCTCGCGCGATGCCGGCCTTGAAGTCAACGGCGCGCGGACGCAGCGTGGAACCGGTATGGGTCAGGCGCTTGGTCATCAACAGCGCGAAATTGGCCGTGGCCTTCGCGCCATTGAGAAACGCGATCTGCACGATGCGTCCGTCCTCGGCGGCTGCCTTGTAATTGCGTTCGACATAATCACCGCCGACCATGTCGAGAATCACATTGGCGCCTTTGCCCCCGGTCATTTCCCTGACGACCGCGACAAAATCCTCTTGCCTGTAATTGACGGCGCGATCCGCGCCGAGCTTCACGCAGGCATCGCATTTTTCCTTCGATCCTGCGGTGGCGATCACCGTCGCGCCAAATGCCTTTGCAAGCTGGATCGCCGTCGTGCCGATACCGGACGACCCGCCATGAACCAGAAAAACCTCTCCCTTCTTCAGCCCGCCGCGTTCGAACACATTGTGCCAGACGGTGAAGAAAGTTTCGGGGATCGCCGCCGCCTCGATATAGCCATAGCCGGAAGGCAGCGGCAGCGCATTGGTTTCATGCACGACGGCATATTCGGCGTAGCCGCCACCGGCCAGCAGCGCGACCACCTGATCGCCAATCTTGAAGCGCTTGACGCCGCTGCCGACCGCGACGATATCACCGGCAATCTCCAGCCCTGGAATATCCGACGCGCCGGGCGGCGGCGCATAGTGGCCCTGTCGCTGCAACACATCGGGCCGGTTGACACCGGCCGCACGCACCCGCACCAGAATTTCCCCTTCCTTCGGGTCCGGCACCGAGCGCTGCACGGGACGCAGCATATGCGGTCCGCCCGGCTCGGAGATTTCGATCGCGGTCATCCGGGAAGGCAAGTCGGACATCATGTTCAAGACTCCATTCAGATTTCTAGAGCGGTTCCTGTTTTAGCGGAATCGTTGGAACCGCTCTATCTATTTGTTTTTGCCGCATTTCCGAACGCAAAACCGTTTCACACTTTTGGCTCGAAAATGCTCTAGCCCCACGCACCGTCGCAGAAATGCCGCATGGCGGATGCAAGACATGGCATTAGGGAAATGGTCATCGATTTTCCCGAATA
Organism: Brucella anthropi; assembly: GCF_046630315.1. GTDB lineage: Bacteria > Pseudomonadota > Alphaproteobacteria > Rhizobiales > Rhizobiaceae > Brucella > Brucella anthropi_A. Next base: position 96,524 of record NZ_LQBD01000007.1, read on the forward strand.
TATATGCGACGATTCAAGGTGTTAAATCTTTTCTGAGCCATCATTGACCACGGAGGACGGCTATGAGCGGTTTTGATGAGGATGTGGTGAAGCCCCGCAACAGCGTGGCATTGAGCGAGGAGGAACTGTCTCTGCTTTCGGTCACGGAGATCGACCAGCGCATTGCCCTGCTGCAATCCGAAATAGAGCGATTGAAGACAGAACGCCTCAAGAAGGGTGACAGCCGCGCTGCGGCGGAAGCATTGTTTCGATGAGGCAATCCCGGAAATGGAAACCGGTCGGGAACCATTTCCGGGCAAAATGCTTTGGACTCTGATCGGAATCCGATTTCAAAACCAGCCCCAGCCTTGAGAAGCCTATGGAGGCTTCCGCAAATTTGGCCATGATCGCGGCCTCCAGATTTCGGGAATGAAATTTTGCGTATTTATATCCAGGTTCTGGCCCTTCTCTGCGGCACAGCCTTCCTCCTCATCGCTTCGGGACTTCATGGCCTTCTGCTGCCGCTGCGCGGTGGCGCGGAGGGCTTTTCGGTCACATCGCTCGGCATGCTCGGCACCACCTGGGCCGGCGGGTTTGTGGCTGGCTGTCTTTTCGCCCCGCGCCTTGTGCGGCGCGTCGGCCATGTGCGGGCATTTGGCTGTTTTGCGGCGTCGGCGGCGATCATCGCCCTTCTGTCCGGCATTTTCGTGGATGCAACGATCTGGGTGTTGCTGCGCGCCTTCACCGGTTTTTCCATGGCCGGTGCCTTCATGGTCATCGAAAGCTGGCTGAACGAGCGCGCGACCAACGAAACGCGCGGCAAGATTTTCGGCATGTATATGATGGTCAATTATGGGGCCACCATGACCGGCCAGATGCTGGTGGCGGCAGGCAATGTACGCTCGGACCACCTGTTCATGATCTGCGGCGTGTTTTTCTGCCTGGCCCTTATTCCAACCGCGATCTCCACCGCCGTGAGCCCCAAGCCGCTGACCGAGGTGCAACTCGATCTCAAGGCGCTCTATCGCAACTCCCCTGCGGCTTTCGTGGGCTGCATCCTGATCGGCATCGCCAATGGTGCCTGGGGGACGCTGGGTGCTGTTTTCGGGGCAAAGTCAGGCATTTCGACCACCGAAATCGCCGTGATGGTCAGCGTCACCATAGCAGCCGGTGCCCTGATGCAGATTCCGATCGGGCGCATTTCCGATCTGGTCGACCGGCGTTTCGTGCTGGCAAGCGTAGCGGCGCTGGCGGCCCTGGTCGGGCTCACAGCCTTTCTTCTCGCGCCTTCCAGCGGCCCCGTCATCATCGCGATGACCGGCTGCTATGGAGCGCTCGCCTATGCGCTTTACCCCGTTGCCGTCGCCCATGCCAATGATCACGCAACATCGGAAAGCTTTGTGAAAGTATCAAGCGGGCTGCTGCTGCTTTATGGTTTCGGCACCATGCTCGGGCCGCTGCTGGCGGCGGCGGCCATGGATATCTTCTGGCCGTCCGGCCTCTTCGCCGTCACCATGCTCGCGCATATCTCCATCACCGGCTACGCCCTGTTCCGCTCCCGCAAGCGCGCTTCCGTTCCAAAGGAAGACAAGGATCAGTTCAAGAGCATGCCTTCCGAACGCGGTGCAACACCCGAAGCGCTGAACCTTGACCCCAGGGCAGAGACGGAAGGATGACGGACGTTGAAAAATAGAGCTGATCAAAGAGTTTAATCAATCTGTTTGGCGGCTGAGGCACAGCCGCCAAGACTGCATTCCGGCATCTCACCCGATGCGAACGGCCCTGCCATTCATAAAGCATGCCGTAGTCCCGACAAGAACGCGCACGGCTCGTCAAAGCCGTTCGGCCTCCTGTATCGATGGCTTGAGACGCCTTGTCGAACCGCGATCGAAGCGCGGCTTCCCTGTCAGTGACGTGTTACCTGGGATCTCAGTTTTTCAATCTGGTCCTTGAGCATAAGCTTCTTGCGCTTGAGAGATGCAACGTGCAGGTCGTCCATCGCCGGTGACGCCATGGCTTCGGAAATTTCCTGCTCCAGAGCGCCATGCTTCTTTTCGAGCGTGGCAAGATGGGACTCGATGGCCATCATCAGATCTCCTTTGGTTGATTTCCCTGGTTTTACGGAACAGCGCGAACCTCGTTTGTCCGTTTGTCCGCCATCCCGCCATTCAACCTGCATGAAACGCCCGGCACACCTCCTGTATTCCGGGCCAGACACGCAGTCCCGGCTGCCAAGGATGCGGTGTTGTTGTCGCCTTCTACAGCCGCCGTCCATGACAGAACCATGACAGTTTGGCACGAGTTGGATGCAAAGTCGATTTTGTCGTGGTAGCATTTTCCTGACGCGAAAAATGTGATAAGGGCTTCGCCGGAAACGGGCTGACGCCGCACCTTTCATGGTTTGGCGCGGCCCGTAAAACTATTCAACAGAACGGGGCACCGCATGTCCGATCAGGAACAGGCCGAAATCAGATTGGCCGTCGCACGACTGAAACAGGAACACGCGGATTTCGATGCTGCCATCAACGCCATGATAGCGGTTGGCTGCGACCAATTGCGCGTCCAGCGCATGAAGAAGAAAAAACTCGCAATCAAGGACAAGTTGCAGGAGATGGAAGATCGGGTCATCCCCGACATCATCGCCTGAATGCCCACAATGATCCAGGACAGAGCCGGGGTTCACCCGGCTCTGTCATTTTCATATCATCCCGAACACATATGAAAGAAGCGGAGCAGGAAGATCAATGAGCGTTACGGCCGATGTCGCCATCATCATGGGAAGCCAGTCCGACTGGGAAACCATGCGCCATGCAGCAGACACACTGGAAGCACTCGGCATTTCCTTCGATGCCCGGATCGTTTCCGCGCATCGCACGCCTGATCGGCTCGTTGCCTTTGCCAAGGGCGCCAAGGCGGAAGGGTTCAAGGTCGTCATCGCAGGCGCGGGCGGCGCGGCCCACCTGCCCGGCATGGCCGCAGCCATGACGCCGCTGCCTGTCTTCGGCGTCCCGGTCCAGTCCAAGGCGCTTTCGGGCCAGGATTCGCTTCTGTCCATCGTGCAGATGCCAGTCGGCATTCCCGTCGGAACGCTCGCCATCGGCCGCGCTGGCGCAGTCAATGCCGCCCTCCTCGCCGCAGCCGTTCTGGCGCTTTATGATGAAGCGCTTGCCGCCCGCCTTGACGAGTGGCGCACGGCGCAAACGGAAAGCGTGGCCGAGCGCCCTTCGAACGAGGCCTGACATGAAAAATTCTCCACTTCGGCCCGGCGCAACCATCGGCATTATCGGCGGCGGCCAGCTTGGCAGAATGCTTGCCATGGCTGCGGCACGCCTGGGCTTTGAAACCGTAATCCTGGAACCACAGGCCGATTGTCCGGCAGCACAGGTCGCCAATCGCCAGATTGTGGCCGCCTATGACAATCCGAAGGCGCTCGCAGACCTTGCGGCAGGCTCCGACGTCATCACCTACGAATTCGAGAACGTGCCGGTCAGCGCCGCCGACAGGCTGGCCGAAACGGCGCTGGTCTTTCCGCCGCCTGCCGCACTCGAAGTTTCGCAGGATCGTTTTACGGAAAAGCAGTTCCTCAACGAAAGCGATATCGCGACAGCGCCCTGGCGCCTTGTGGACGACGAAGAAACGCTGATCGCGGCTCTCGGCGCGCTTGGCGCGCGCGGCATCCTCAAGACGCGGCGTCTGGGCTATGACGGCAAGGGGCAGGTCCGCCTGACATCGCTTGACGAGACGGAAGCCCACAAGGCGCTTCTCGCGATCAATCGCGCCCCTGCAATCCTCGAAGGCTTCGTCGATTTCGAGCGCGAAGTCTCGGTCATCGCAGCGCGTGACCGCAACGGCACCATCGCGATCTTCGATATTGCCGAAAACGTGCACAAGGACGGCATTCTTGCAACGTCGACTGTCCCCGCCGCCATTTCCGATAGCACGGCGGAAGAAGCCCGCAAGGCCGCCACAAAGCTTCTGAACGCGCTTGATTATGTCGGCGTGCTGGGGCTTGAATTCTTCGTCCTGGCCGATGGCACGCTTCTGGCAAATGAATTCGCCCCGCGCGTCCACAATTCGGGCCACTGGACGGAAGCAGCCTGCGCCATTTCACAGTTTGAACAGCACATCCGCGCTGTCGCCGGATTGCCCTTGGGCAACACCGACCGGCATTCGGATTGCGTGATGGAAAACCTGATCGGCAACGATATCGAAAAGGTGCCTGCGATTCTCTCCGAAAAGAACGCAGTGCTGCATCTTTACGGTAAAAAGGAAGCACGTCCGGGCCGCAAGATGGGCCATGTGACGCGTATCCACACCCGTACGAAATAGGGTTTACCGGGAATCCTGTCGATTCCCGGTGAATCTTCTGCCGCCTGCCACGAATTTCAACTCCGGCGCCTTGAATCTGCGGCTCAGGAGTTGACATTTGCCTGAAACCTTGTGTATTTCGGCCGACCCTTCGGGCATCTAACAGTGCCTGTAACCAATTGGCGCCTCGGGCGCCTGTTTTTATGAAGCCCCGCGGCATCTGCACGTCAACGGGCCAACAAGACCGGTGATTGACATGAAGATCAAGAACTCGCTTAAAGCGCTCAAGGCCCGTCATCGCGACTGCCAGCTGGTCCGCCGCAAGGGCCGCGTTTATATCATCAATAAGACCGCCCCGCGCTACAAGGCTCGTCAGGGCTAATCTTATTTCTGATTTTGCATTTGACGTTTCGCTGCGCATGATAAAATCTATGCGCATGCGGAACGTTTTTGCATGTCTCATTTATTTTTCTGTGCTCGCATCGCTTGGTGCGACGATGCCATCGGCTTTTGCCGAAATGGCGCCCGGCAAAGTGCCGCTTACAGCACCTGTGGCGCCCGTTCAGACCGGCCCGGACAGCGACCAGAAGCCCGCCCCGGAAAAACCTGCGCCAACCGCGGCGCAGACACCTGAAGAGCGCCTGGACACGCTTTTCGCCGACCTGCGCCGCACGACGGATGAAGCCAAGGCGCGGCGCATTGCATCACAGATCAATACGCTATGGGCGCAATCCGGCAGCGCCACGGTCGATCTTCTGATGCAATGGGCCAATGCGGCCATGCTTGAGCGGCGTTATCCGTCGGCAATCGATTTCCTCGACGAGGCCATCGCGCTCGACCCTGAATATGCGGAAGCCTGGAACCGCCGCGCGACGGTCTATTTCCTGCAAAAAGACTATGCCCACGCCATGTACGACATCAATCGTACGCTGGAGCTGGAACCCCGTCATTATGGCGCCCTGACGGGCATGGCGGCCATCTTGCGCCTGCGCGGCCTCAAGGAACAGGCACTGAAAGCCTATGAGCAGGCGCTCATCGTCTATCCGATGATGCGCGACGCCCAGAAAAACTTCAATGATCTGGCGGACGAACTGACCGACACGCGCACTTAGATCCTGCTCCAGAAGTCGCCCCTGCGTAGCTGCAAATGACAATTTGTCTGCACTTCAGTGCTCGAAAATCACCAATTTCGCAGACACATGACGCTTTTTGATTCAGGCTCTTAAAGCAGCCCCCCGCCTCCTCCAATTCATCTTTATCCAAAGCAAAAAACGCGCCCGAAGGAGCGCGTTTTTTGGGATGCCGGGCGCCATGGCTGGATGAGATTCTGGCTGTGACGAGTCGAAAATGGTGGGGTTTGAGAACCGGAGCGGAATGTACTTTTGGGTACATGAGCACCGGAAGCGCGAAACAACGCCATTTGCAGGCCGTCACGGCCGGAATATCGCCAGTCTAGATGCCTGATTTGCCGTCGGGACCTATATAGGCGATGCGGAGCATGTTGGTCGCACCGGGGGTTCCAAAGGGAACACCGGCGGTGATGATGACGCGGTCGCCGGCCTTGCCGAATTCCTCATGGAAGACGATCTCGCAGGCATGGTTGACCATGTCTTCCAGATCATGCGCATCGGCGGTCACGACGCAATGCAGGCCCCAGACGAGGGACAGCTTGCGCGCGGTATCGACGACCGGCGAGAGGGCAATGATCGGCGTGCGTGGACGCTCACGGGCGGCACGCAGACCCGTCGTGCCGGAAGCGGTATAAGTGACGATGGCCGAAAGTTTCAGCGTCTCCGCGATCTGGCGCGCAGCGAGCGAAATGGCGTCGGCGCCTGTCGGCTCAGGCATGGCGCGCTGGGCGTCGATGATGGTCGAATAGGTCGGTTCCTTTTCCACCTGCTCGGCGATGCGGTTCATGGTAGCGACAGCTTCGACCGGATACTGGCCCGAAGCCGATTCCGCCGAAAGCATGATCGCGTCGGCGCCTTCGAACACGGCGGTTGCGACATCGGACACTTCGGCGCGGGTCGGGACCGGAGCCGTAATCATCGATTCCAGCATCTGCGTCGCGACAACGACCGGCTTGCCCGCGCGGCGGGCCTTGCGGGTGATCTGCTTCTGGATGCCCGGAACGCTTTCAAGCGGCATTTCAACGCCGAGATCGCCACGCGCGACCATCAATGCGTCGGAAAGCTCGATGATTTCATCAAGACGTGTCACAGCCTGCGGCTTCTCGATCTTCGACATCAGACCGACCTTGCCGCGCGAAACCTTGCGCACTTCGGCCAGATCTTCCGGGCGCTGGATGAAGGAAAGCGCAACCCAGTCGATTTCTTCCTTCAGCACGGCATCGAGATCGCGGCGATCCTTCTCCGTCAGCGCGCCGACGCCAAGCGTCGTATCCGGCAGGCTGACGCCCTTGCGGTCCGAAATCCGTGTGCCCGAAATCACCTTGCAGCGGATCGACTTGCCGTCGCTCGCCTCGGCCACCAGATGCAGCTTGCCATCATCGATCAGCAGGCGATGGCCCGGCTCGACAGCTTCCAGAATTTCCGGATGCGGAAGATAAACGCGGGTTTCATCCCCCAGCGCTTCATTATTGTCGAGGGTGAAGGTCTGGCCGGGAACGAGATCGACCTTGCCATCCTTGAACTTGCCGACGCGCAGCTTGGGTCCCTGAAGGTCAGCCAGGATGCCGATGGGACGGCCCAGTTCCTTTTCCACATTACGAATGCGCTTGACCAGGGTTCGCATCAGATCATGGTCGGCATGACTCATATTGATGCGGAACACATCCGCGCCTGCCTCAAACAGCTTGCGGATGACGGCTTCCTCACCCGATGCCGGACCTAGCGTGGCGAGAATCTTGACCTTGCGGTTGCGCTTCATTGACTATTCGTTCCTGTAACGGTGGGGTTTTCTGTCGGCGTTTCATCGGTGAGCTGAACCATCCAGCTCGATTGTTCCCCGGTGTCGTATTCCTGGAAGCCGTTGCGCTGGAATCCCCGCGCGAAGCAATCCTGGACGCCAGTAATACGGAATTCCTTCTCGGCCACGCACATATTGACCTTGCCCTCCCAGCGTCCGCCGCCCTGGGCGTCTTCGGCATAGAGGTAATAATAGCGCGAGGTCAGCGGCCCTTCGATCAGGGTCTTGCAACTCGATCCGTCGATGTGCCACCAGCCTTCTGTCACCCAGCCGGTCTTGGCCCGGTAGCCGATAGCCACACCGACCAGGTTCTGGGTTGCATTGCATACGCGGAAATCCGCACGAGCCTCTATGGATGTCATGCCGAGCGCCGTCATCAGCACACCGGCAAACAAGACTAGAGAGAGTGGAAGTCGCATACGCAGAACCCCTTCAGCCCGCTATCGGGTTTATCGAACAACTTGTATTGCGCAGGAAAATCCCATCGCCGGGAAATCCCTTTTCGGGTTGCTCTCTTTTCGGCAGTTTCGCCTTTGATGTCAACGCAATCCCGTTGAGAACAACCCCATTGACCCAAGAATGATCGTTGCAATCCGGGCTTTCTCGTGACAGACCTGAAACAGCTTCCCGCACAACGCAGAAATAATCCCCTAATTTAGTCTCGGGATTCCGCCCCATGCTGCTTCAATCCGAACCGACCAATTCGATATCATTCTCGCCGGCGCATAATATCGACGGCGACTTCACTCTCGGCCTGTTGCTGACTGCCGATCACGCACGGCGCGATGTTCCGCCTGAATATGGCACGCTTGGTTTGCGAACAAGTGAATTCGACCGGCATATCGCCTATGATATCGGCGTCGAAAACCTGACCCGCAGGCTTGCAGACCGTCTGAATGCGCCGGCGGTCCTCGGCGGGTTTTCGCGACTGCTGATTGATCCCAATCGCGGCGAAGACGATCCGACACTCATCATGCAACTATCCGATGGCGCGGTCATTTCCGGCAATTATCCCATGTCGGCAGGCGAGCGCGAGGAGCGGCTTGAACGCTTCTACCGCCCCTATCACGACGCTGTGGCGCGGGCGAGCGCGCGTGTGGCGGCGCAAAGCGGGGCTGCGCCCTTCATCGTTTCGATCCATTCCTTCACACCACGCTGGAAGGACAGGGCGCGGCCGTGGCATGTCGGCCTGCTCTGGGACAAGGACGATCGCGCCGTAAAGCCGCTTTTGTCGCTGCTGCGGGAGAATCCCGATCTCACGGTCGGCGATAACGAACCCTATGACGGGGCGCTCAGGAACGATGCCATGTATCGCCATGCGACGGCCAGGGGCTTCGCCCATGTCCTGATCGAGGTGCGGCAGGACCTGATTGCCGATGACGAGGGAGCGGCTGAATGGGCCGGGAGGCTCGCGCCGATGATTGCCCATATCAACACACTCGACGGCATTCACACGATCCGCCATTTCGGCTCCCGGACGGATTTTGCGGATTGAGCGTCCACTTTGCCCGCTATCCACAGGGCTTGACCCGGCAAATCGGGTCAGGCAACGAAAAAGGCTCTTAATTTTGCCTGCGACTCGCGGGAAAAACGGTCCAGACATTCGACAGGCGGTTTTCGCGCAATGCGTGTCCGCATCCATTACAGATCTTGAATTGGAGAAACCCTCGTGAGCGACGACATTACCAGCGAAGCCCAGACGATTGCCGTCGGCCAGTTGCGCGCTTTCATCGAGCGCATCGAGCGCCTGGAAGAAGAAAAAAAGACCATCGGCGACGATATCAAGGAAGTTTATGCGGAATTGAAGGGTTCGGGGTTTGACAGCAAGGTCGTGAGGACCATTATTCGTTTGCGTAAAAAAGAAGACCATGAACGTCAGGAAGAAGAAGCCATGTTGCAGCTTTACATGGATGCACTTGGCATGAGCTAAGCCCCCTCCCAAGGGCCTGCTCCCCTTCCTGAAATCGTAACCCGACGGATTGCCCGCAATCCGTATTCAGAGGAAGGGGATAGGGTCCATGGAATTTAGGAGGCTCGGACGTACCGAACTCAATGTTTCGCCGCTGTGCTTCGGCGGCAATGTATTTGGATGGACGGTCGATGAAGCGACTTCGTTTTCGCTTCTCGACCGTTTTGTCGATGCGGGTTTCAATTTCATCGACACGGCGGATGTCTATTCCGCCTGGGCGCCCGGCAATGTGGGCGGTGAATCCGAAACCATCATCGGCAACTGGCTGAAATCCCGCGGCCTGCGCGACAAGGTCGTCATTGCCACCAAGGTCGGGTCGCAAATGGGGCCGGATGAAAAAGGGCTTTCGCCCGCTTATATCCGCAAGGCCGTCGATGCCTCCCTCAAGCGGCTGCAAACGGACTATATCGACCTCTATCAATCGCATATCGACGATCCCGACACACCCTTCGCGGATGTGCTTGGCACCTATAAGGAATTGATCGAGGCGGGTAAGGTGCGCGCCATCGGCGCTTCCAATCTGACGCCCGAGCGGCTGACGGAAGCCCTTGATGTCGCCCGGACCAACGATCTGCCGCGCTATGAAAGCCTGCAACCGCTTTATAATCTTTATGATCGCGCCACATTCGAGGACGAACTGGAGATTATCTGCCGCGAGAACGGGCTTGGCGTCATTCCCTATTATGCGCTGGCAGCGGGTTTCCTGACCGGCAAGTATCGTTCCGCTAACGATCTGGGACAAAGCGCGCGCGGCAAATCGGTCGAGAAATATCTGACGGACCGGGGTTCGCGGATCATTGCCGCACTTGATGACGTGGCCCGCAATCTCGATGTCACGCCGGCACAGGTCGCTATCGCGTGGCTGATCGCGCAGCCGTCAATCACAGCCCCCATCGCCAGCGCCACACGCTCGGCCCAGCTCGGCGAACTGATTGCCGCAGCCGAACTGAAACTCAGCGACGATGAAATCGCCCTGCTGAACAAGGCCAGCAGTTAAATTTCAAGACATCGAAGGGCAGATTTACCCTTCGATTTCCTCTCGCAGCATTTCAAGCTCCAGCCATTCTTCTTCCATAGCGGCATTTTCGGCGCGCTTCTTCTCAAGAAGATCGGCAGTCTTGGCAAAAAGCGCCGGGTCCTTGGCATAAAGCTGCGGATCGGCAAGCTTGCCTTCCAGCACCGCGATTTCCTTGGCCAGCGCATCCATCTTGCCCGGCAGGGTTTCGAGCGCGAATTTCTGCTTGTAGGAAAGCTTGCGCTTTTCCTCGCGCTTCTGCTGCGGTGCATCCTCGTACGGCTTTTCATCACTTTTGCCGCCGGAGGCCTTGACCGAGCGCCGGTTCAAAGCCTGTTCCTTGCGCTGCGCCATCATGTCGGCATAGCCGCCCGCATATTCCAGCCAGCGCCCGTCGCCTTCCGGTGCAATCACCGAGGTCACAGTGCGATCCAGAAAATCGCGGTCGTGGCTGACCAGAATGACCGTGCCGGGAAAACCTGCCACCAGTTCCTGCAACAGATCGAGCGTTTCCATGTCGAGATCGTTGGTGGGCTCGTCGAGGATGAGGAGGTTTGCTGGCCGCGCCAGAACGCGAGCCAGCATCAGGCGGGCACGTTCGCCGCCGGAAAGCTCGCGAATGGGCGTGCGCGCCTGTTCGGGCTGGAACAGGAAGTCCTTCATATAGGACACGACATGGCGCTGCTCGCCGTTGACGACAAGGCTTTCGCCGCGCCCGTCGGTCAGATAATGCGCCAGCGTCTCATCCAGATTAAGGCTTTCGCGCTTCTGGTCGAGTTCGGCCATTTCGAGATTGACGCCAAGCCGCAGCGTTCCGGAATCCGGCGCAAGCTTGCCGGTCAAAAGCGACAGAAGCGTCGTCTTTCCGGCGCCGTTCGGCCCGACAAGACCGATACGGTCGCCGCGCTGCACACGGATCGAAAAATCCTTGACCAGGACACGCTCGCCATAGGCCTTGTTGAGCCCCTTGGCTTCGATCACCAGCTTGCCGGATTCCTTAGCGTCGCTTGCCGCCAGAACCGCCGTTCCTTGTGCCTTGCGGTGATTGCGAAAATCGGCGCGCATGGAATGCAATTCACCGAGACGGCGCATATTGCGCTTGCGCCGCGCCGTCACACCATAGCGCAGCCAGTGCTCCTCGCGCGCAATCTGGCGTCCAAGCTTGTGGTGATCGCGCTCTTCCTCTTCCAGCACCTTGTCGCGCCATTCCTCGAAATGGCCAAAGCCCTGCTCCAGACGGCGCGTGATGCCCCGGTCGAGCCAGACGGTTGCCCGGCTGACATTTTCCAGAAAGCGCCGGTCATGCGAGATCAGAACGATGGCCGAGCGGATCTGGCGCAACTCGCCTTCCAGCCATTCGATGGTGGTGAGGTCCAGATGGTTGGTCGGCTCGTCCAGCAAAAGCACATCAGGCTGCGGCGCAATCACACGTGCAAGAGCAGCGCGGCGCGCCTCGCCACCGGACAGATGATCGGGCTTTTCCTCTCCGGTCAGCCCCAGATGTTCCAGCAGATAGGTCACACGATGCGGATCGTCGGTCGGCCCCAGCCCCGCCTCGACATAGGCGCGGACATTGGCAAAGCCGTCCATATCCGGCACCTGCGGCAGGTAGCGCACCGTTGCGCCCGGATGCTTGAACACGTCGCCCGAGGTCGCTTCCACCATTCCGGCTGCGATTTTCAGCAAGGTGGACTTGCCCGAACCATTGCGCCCCACCAGCGCGATGCGGTCGCCTTCGCTCACCGAAAGGCTGGCATCCTCCAGAAGCGGTGTGCCGCCAAAGGTGAGCTTGATCTGGTCGAGGCGAAGGAGTGGTGGAGCCATGGTTCTCTTCGATAAACAGGGATTGAAAATTCCGCCCTGCTTGTCCGCGACAAAAGCCGTTCTGTCAAATGGAACGGCACGAAAAGACCCATGAAAAGCAAACAGGCCGGGTTTCCCCGGCCTGTCGGCAAACTGATTATCCAGCGATTACTGGCCCAGTTATTATTGGCCCAGCTATTACTGGCAAGGCGCTTCGTAGACGCGGCCATACGGATCGCGATAGCGGCAATACTGCACGCCATTGCGGGTCTGGGCTGCACCCAGCAGCGTACCGGCAACCGCGCCGATCGCAGCACCCGTCAGAGCGCCGCGGCCATTGCCGCCGATTGCGCCACCGGCGAGAGCGCCGAGAGCCGCGCCGCCAACGCCATAACCGGCCGTGCGCTGTTCATTCGTCGTGCATGCAGCTGTAGAGAACGCAAGCACGCCGGCAACAGCAATCATCGTAAGACGTGATTTCATTGAAACATCTCCTACAAGAGTTGAACTAATCACCGACTTTGCGTCCCCAATTTCGGCGTAAGCAGATGACACCCGCTTGGCTCATTTACAATACGTTTCGCCTGCCAGCGTCAAGCTCTTTCGATTGATAAGGTTAGCAGCTACAGTTCGGTGTTTCCTCCATCACCAAGTTGGCGATAAGTATCGCCAATCCAGAATGCGCAGTAACGCGAAGTGTTCCACGCACAACGTTGGAAACTGTCCATGAAGAGCCGAATGGCAACGTCACATTATCTAACGGCCACTCTGCATTTGTGATCGAAAGGCCTTCGACAGTGCTGAAATTAATCACGCTGAACGGCGTTCCGTCCGGAAAGTCATACACATAATCTCCAGGCGGCAAGGGCCAGGCTTCCTCGGCTCCGCTGGACAGAAGCACATTCCGCCCTTTTGCGGCCTGCGCGGTCGCCATGGTCAGATGCAGAAGCGTGTGATCGGTGCGCTGCCCGCCGAAGGCGCCGCAAAGGATCACCCGGTCCGCCCCCCGCGCATAGGCCTCCTCGAAGGCCAGTTCCCCGTCCGTCATGTCCTTGGCGGATGGAAATCGCTGCTGCGGCACGTGTTCATACTGCACCCGTAGCTCGGCCGAGGCCGAATCGAAATCGCCGAGCCACAATTCCGGTTCGACGCCAAGCGCCGCCGCATGGCGAATACCGCTATCGGCAGCCAGAACCCGCGCGCCCGCGATCTGGCGCTTGAGGCGATCGGTCACGGTGAGATCGCCGCCGAGAAGAATGACGAATGTGCTCATAAGCCGCTCATAACACGGGCAAATCCCCGCAGGAAGCCTGCATTCGTTGCCATTGCCTCCCCCCGAAAGATTATTGCCCTTGCCGTTGCGAAAGATTATTGTCGCAACCGCTCTAACGGGGTGCCGTCTGCTTGCGCGGATGGCTGAGAGGCCCAAAGGCATTTCCAGCAAAAGTGTGAAACGGTTTTGCGTCCGGAAATGCGTCAAAAACGGCCAACCCGCTGAACCTGATCCGGTTTGCACCGGCGGAGGGATTAGATGCTCCATAAACGGCGCTCGATCCTCTTGTAGTACAAAGAAAGGAAGTGCCGTGATGCGGCTTTTATCTTTGCTGGCTTTTTCGTTTTCCGCGGCCATCGCTTTCACACCTTCGGCGCAGGCGAAGGACAAGCTCACCGTCTATACCTATGACAGTTTCGTTTCCGAATGGGGACCGGGACCGAAGGTCAAGGAAAACTTCGAGAAGGAATGCGGCTGCGAAGTCGAATGGGTTGCCTCCGCCGACGGTGTGGCCCTGCTCAACCGTCTCAAGCTTGAAGGCAGCAATAGCAAGGCCGATATCGTCCTCGGCCTCGATACCAATCTGACGACCGAGGCGCGTGCTACCGGATTTTTTGCACCAAGCGGCATAGACCAGAGCAATGTGAACGTGCCGGGCGGTTTCAAGGACGATATCTTCGTTCCCTATGATTACGGTTATTTCGCCGTGGTCTACGATTCGGAAAAGCTGCCCAATCCCCCTGAAAGCCTGAAGGAACTCGTCGAAGGAGACCCCTCGCAGAAGATCGTGCTGCAGGACCCGCGCACATCGACACCGGGGCTTGGCATGCTGCTCTGGATGAAATCGGTCTATGGCGACGAGGCGGAAGCGGCCTGGCAGAAACTGCAAAAGCGCATCCTGACCGTCACGCCCGGCTGGTCGGAGGCTTATGGCCTCTTCACCAAGGGCGAAGCGCCGATGGTATTGTCCTATACCACCTCTCCCGCCTACCACATGATCGCGGAAAAGACGGATCGCTATAAGGCTCTTGCCTATCCGGAAGGCAATTATCTTCAGATCGAGCTGGCCGCCCAGACCACGACCGGCGCGAAAAATCCGCTGGCGCAAAAGTTTCTCGCCTTCATGACCGGCCCCGGTTTCCAGGATGTCATTCCTGAAACCAACTGGATGTACCCGGCCGGCAAGACGTCCACCCCGCTTCCAGCCGCCTTCGACGCGCTGCCGAAGCCGGAAAAGACGCTCCGCCTGCCTTCCGACGAGGTGGCCAGGAACCGCAAGTCATGGGTCGATGAATGGTTGGCCGCAACCAGTCGATGACGGCATTTTTGGCACGCCTCCGCCTGAAAGGCATATCCGCCGCCAGACCCGCCGCGGGCATGATGGCGCTTGTCTTTCTGGTGGTGCTCGCCGGTGGTGCGCTCGTCGCACTGGCATTCGAAGCGGGCAGCGGCGGTTTCGACGCTGCTGCCAATTTCGACACCTATCTGTGGCGGGTTGCCCACTTCACGATCATGCAGGCCATCGCTTCGAGCCTGCTTTCCGTGCTGTTTGCGATACCCGTCGCGCGCGCGCTTTATGCCGAAGCCGACTTTTGGGGACGCGGGCTGATCCTGCGCCTGTTTGCCCTGCCGCTTGCCCTGCCTGCGCTGGTCGCCGTGCTCGGCGTCACCAGCATCTATGGCCGCAACGGTTTCATTGCCCACCTGTCCGAAACCGCGGGCCATCCATTCCAGCCGGATATTTACGGCATTACGGGCATCCTGATCGCCCATGTCTTCTTCAACATGCCGCTCGCAGTCCGTCTCATTCTGGCGGGTTATGAATCCATACCGGCCGATTACTGGAAGCTTGCCGCACAGCTTGGCATGGGCAATCGAGCGCGCTTCCGCCTCATCGAATGGCCCGTGATCCGGCGCAATCTGCCGGGCATGATCGGTTTGATCTTCATGCTCTGCGTGACGAGCTTCACGACCGTGCTGACACTCGGCGGCGGCCCCCGCGCCACCACGCTGGAAGTCGCAATCTACCAAAGCCTGCATTTCGATTTCGATCCAGGCCGCGCCGTCGCGCTCACCTTCACGCAGCTTGTGCTGACATTGCTTGTCCTTCTGGCCCTGCGCCTGACCGGAAGGCCATCGGAGGAAGCCTTCACCCATCAGGCCACGCCGCGACGCTACGGCAAGGCGTCCACGGCTGAGCGCATTTCGAACATCGTCATCATCGGGACAGGCTTTCTCTATGTCGCGCTGCCGATTGCAGGCGTGGTGATTTCCGGCCTTGCCGCCGATCTTGTGCGACTATTGACGGAACGGACCGTCTGGCGCGCGATCGGCACCAGTCTGGCGCTCGGCTTTTGCGCAGCTTTGCTGTCGGTCCTTCTGTCACTGGCACTCGTGTCGGCGCGCGAGGCCGTGAAAAAGCGCAAGCTCGCCAATATTTTCGACACCGGCGCCAGCCTCATCCTCGTCATGCCGCCCATCGTGATCGGCGCGGGCTGGTTCATCCTGCTTCGTCATTTCACCGATCCGTTTGCGATGGCGCCATTCATGGTCGTCACAGTCAATGCGGCCATGGCCATGCCCTTTGCCGTGCGCCTTCTGCGGCCCGCCTGGGACACGGCGGCGAGCCGCCACAACCGGCTTTGCGCACAATTGGGCATTCGCGGCCTCAACCGTTTCCGGCTCATCGACTGGCCTTCGATCCGCAGGCCTTTCGGAATGGCCTTCGCCTTTGCCATGGCGCTTTCCCTTGGCGACCTCGGCACGATTGCCCTTTTCGGCAGTGATGCGCTTTTGACGCTGCCCTATCTCCTCTTGCAGCGGATGGGCAGCTATCGCACATTCGACGCGGCAGGTCTGGCGCTCATCCTCGGGCTGCTTTGCCTCGCGCTGATGATGATCGCAGATCGCGCATCCCGAAAGGAAACGCCTTCTCCATGAATGCCCGCTCCATGAATACCCGAATGAACACCGTTGCCGAAATTCGCCTTGATGAGGTTCGCTTCAGCTATGGCGAAACCGCCATGCATTTCGATGCGGTGATAAGGGGCGGGACCATTGCTGCGATTGTCGGGCCAAGCGGTTCGGGCAAGTCGACACTTCTCAACCTGATTGCCGGGTTCGAATTTCCGCAATCCGGCCGCATCCTGATCGGCGGCAGGGACGTCAGCCATCTTTCCCCGGCAGACCGGCCTGTTTCAATGGTGTTTCAGGAAAACAACCTGTTTGCCCATCTGAGCGTGGAACAGAATGTCGGCCTCGGACGCTCACCGAACCTGAAGCTCACCGCAAAAGACCGCGCCGACATAGCGCAGGCTCTGTCGCGCGTCGGACTGGACGGCAAGGAACAGCGCAAGCCCGAAGCCCTGTCCGGCGGTGAACGCCAGCGCGTGGCGATTGCCCGCGCCCTCATCCGCCAGCGCCCGGTGCTCCTGCTGGATGAGGCCTTCGCCTCGCTTGGGCCCGCCCTGCGCCACCAGATGCTGGATCTGGTCAGGGCGCTTCAACTGGAAACCGGCATGACGGTGCTGATGGTCACGCACACGCCGGAAGACGCGCTTTATCTCGATGCATCTCTGCTTTTTCTCGATGCTGGCCGGATTTCCGCCATAGGCCCCGCCGCGGAACTGCTGTCGCCGACTGGACCGGAAGCATTGCGGCACTATATCGGCGAAAAGCGGAATTCGGTGCCGGACCTCAAATAGAGTTACGATCGCGGACATATTTTGTTCGCAATCTCTCGGAAGAACCGGCTAGAGATTTCTTGTACTGCCTTGGACGGCTTGTACCTGTTCTGGTCTGTGGCTAGATTTGGCCGTGGATCACGCGATCTGATTCAAAAGCGAGGATAAAATACTGTTCCGTCAATCGACCCGTTCCCGGGCTTTCCTGTGTCTACCCCTATCCCTGCCAGAATGGACGCAGCAAAATTGGCGGAAACCAGCCATCGGTCTTGGCTTGCTTGCCGTTGCCGTGATTTCAGGTTGCCAGTCGATCAATTCCAGCAAGGATCTGGGGCTGCAGCCATCCGACAATCCGGTGACGGTCGACAATGTGACGCGCAACGACCGGCTGGCGCAGATCGGCGCCCAGCAGCATCCGCGCATCCTCGCCACCTATGGCGGCGAATACAAGGATCAGAAGCTTGAGCGCATGGTGGCCAAGATCGTCGGCAAGCTGACGACCGTGACCGACAAGCCGGACCAGACCTATCGCATCACCATTCTCGACAGTCCCAACATCAATGCCTTCGCATTGCCGGGCGGCTATCTCTATGTCACGCGCGGCCTGCTTGCGCTTGCCAACGACTCCTCCGAAGTCGCGGCTGTGATCGCCCACGAAATGGGCCATGTCATCGCCAATCACGGCATTTTGCGGCAGGAAAAGGAAGCCGAGACGGCCATTGCCGGGCGTGTGGCCAGCGAAGTGCTGCATAATGAATCCGCCAGCCGCGAGGAAGCGCTGCGCGGCAAGCTGCGGCTGGCCCAGTTCTCGCGCAATCAGGAATTGCAGGCCGATGCCATCGGCATCAAGATGATCGGCGAAGCCGGTTACGATCCATTCGCTTCGGCCCGTTTCCTGCAATCGATGGAAGCCTATACGGGGTTCCGTTCGGTTTCGGGCGCAACCGATGCCAGCCTCGACTTTCTTGCAAGCCATCCGGCAACGCCGCAGCGCATCCAGCTTGCGCTCGGTCATGCGCGCCGTATCGGCGCGCCGGGCGTCGGCACGACGGATCGCGATTCGTTCCTCAACGGTATTGACGGCCTTCTCTACGGCGATTCCCCCAATGAGGGCTATGTCCGCGAACAGACCTTCATCCATCCGAAGCTCGGCGTCACCTTCCGCGCACCGGATGGCTTCACCATCGACAATTCGGCCAATGCGGTCATGGCCAGCGGCCCCGGCGAAGTTGCCATCCGCTTTGACGGCGCATCCCTTCCAGCCGGGTCAAACCTTGCCGACTATATCCGCTCCGGTTGGGTGACGGGGCTCGACGACAGCTCGATCCGGTCCACGACCATCAACGGCTTGCCTGCCGCGACCGCACGCGCGAGCGCCGACCGGTGGCAGTTCGACATCGTGGTCATCGGCGCCAACAACAAGGTCTATCGCTTCCTGACCGCAGCGCCGAAAGGCAGCAGCGCCCTTTTGCCTGCTGCACAGGCCGTCACGCAGTCCTTCCGCCTGCTGTCGCCCGAGGAACAGAACGCCATCAAGCCGCTTCGCATCCGCGTTGTGACGGTGAAGCCGGGCGACACCCTGGCCAGCCTGTCGGCCCGCATGCAGGGCACCACCCGCAAGCTGGAACTGTTCCGCCTTCTCAATGCCATGTCGGCGGGAGAAACCGTTTCGGTCGGCGACCGCGTGAAACTCATCAGCGAATAGGCCGTGATGACACAAACACTGATCCAATCCGTCCTTGTAGGGAAAGTCGCGCCCCTCGGAGCCCGCGGCGTTCCAAGCGGCATCGACAAGCAGCCGGTTGTTGGCAAGCTTCGCGTGACCTTCGAGGGGCTGGACGGTGATGCGCAGGGCGATCGGAATGTGCATGGCGGGCCGGAAAAGGCGCTCCATCATTATCCCCATGACCACTATGCCCTCTGGCGCGAAGACATCGGCGACAATCCACGCCTGAACGCGCGGGGCGCCTTTGGCGAGAACATCTCCACGACCGGCCTCGACGAACGCAATGTCGCCGTGGGCGACAGGTTCCGGCTCGGCAGCGCGCTTGTCGAGGTCTCACAGGGACGCCAGCCCTGCTGGAAGCTGAACGAGCGTTTTGCAACGGCTGATATGGCCGTGCGCGTCCAGAAGAGCGGACGGACAGGCTGGTATTATCGTGTTCTGGAAGAAGGCCACGTGGAAAGCGGCGACAGGATGATCCTCATCGACCGCCTTTCACCGGACTGGACGCTGCATCGTATCTGGCATCTGCTCTATGTCGATACGTTGAACTACGACGAACTGGCATCGATGGCGAAGCTTTCCCACCTTGCCGACGGCTGGAAGCGCTATGCGGTGCGCCGTCTGGAAAACCGCAAGGTGGAAGACTGGTCGCCGCGCCTTGAAGGCACGACGGTGGAACCACAAAAGTAAGGAGCCGTTTGGCCCCTCTACTTGTGTTGTCCTGATTGTTGCGGCTTACGCCTGATAGGCCGCCAATTCGTGCTGGCTCAACAGGGCGACCTTCAGCTTCTCCATCGCACGGCTTTCGATCTGCCGCACCCGTTCCTTGGAGATGCCGAGCTTTTCCCCCAACGCTTCGAGCGTCACGCCGTCATCATCGAGACGCCGCTCGCGGATGATGTGCAATTCGCGCTCGTTCAGCGTGTCGAGCGCCACATAAAGCCACCGGTTCCGGCGCTCCATATCGATGGAGCTTTCTGCGATTTCGTCCTGCAAGGGATGATCGTCGACCAGAAAATCCATGCGGCGCGCCGCACCCGACTCGTCGTTGTTCACGGGCGCCGACAGGGAACTGTCCGGCCCCGACAGCCGGCTGTCCATGATTTCCACATCGCTTGTCGAAACGCCAAGCTGATCGGAAATTTCCCGATACATCTCAGCTTTCGTCATGGTGTCGTCGGACTGGGTAAGCTTGGAACGCAGTCGCCGCAGGTTGAAGAACAGCGCCTTTTGCGCCGAACTGGTGCCGCCCCGCACGATGGACCAGTTGCGCAGGATATAATCCTGCATGGATGCGCGAATCCACCAGGATGCATAGGTCGAGAAACGCACCTCCCGCTCGGGGTCGAAACGCGCGGCCGCTTCCAGAAGGCCGACATAGCCTTCCTGAATGAGATCGTTCATCGGCAGCTTGAACTTGCGGAAGCGGCCGGCCATCGAGATGACCAGCCGCATATGGGCAGATGTGATGCGGTGAAGGGCTTCCTGATCATTCAGTTCCTTCCAGCGAATGGCGAGGTTCCGCTCCTCTTCGCGCTCCAGATAGGGAGCCGACATTGCGCTGCGGATCATTGATTGGGAGGAGGCTGCTGTCGCCGGGAGGCTGCGCGCAACCATAGGCATGCGATTGGCTGGAACTGCGGAAGAACTGCTCATGGATGACTGCTTCATCTGGTTCTCCTGTTCTGAACTCACGCCCTTGGGCGTTCAGTGGAAGGATATGCCAGTCCCACAAAGGCCGATTGGACGCACTCGCGAATGCGCCCAAAATCCCGCCAGGCCTATTTCTTTGGCCAATACAATGACGCCGCAAAACAAACCCGTTTACGAACTGGTGTCTGAAAGAACGCATCAGTTGCGATTAGGTTCCCTTCGATGCGGGATAAATCTTTGACAAAGCGGGATAATGACCGCAAAGGTTAATGACCGATTGCAAAATTCAATAAAATTTTAACTGAACAATATTGGAGCCAGCCCGAATAACGGCTGACGGCACCGGCTTTTTCTGGCTGGCGGCAAATAAAAAGCCCGGCATTGCCGGGCTTTTTGGGAAAAAAAGAGAAGTAAAGCTTATGCTGCTTCGACTTCATCGTCGTCGAGATCAGCTTCCGCATCGGCCTTGCCGCGCTTCGGTCCTTTGGCGAGATTGGCCTCGATCAGACGGACAGCTTCGGTTTCGGACAGCTTGTTCACGGCAGCGATTTCGCGCGCCATGCGGTCGAGGGCAGCTTCATAGAGCTGGCGTTCGGAATAGGACTGCTCCGGCTGGTTCTCGGCACGGAAAAGATCGCGAACGACTTCCGAGATCGAGATCAGATCGCCGGAATTGATCTTCGCATCATATTCCTGCGCGCGGCGCGACCACATGGTGCGCTTTACACGGGCGCGGCCCTGGACGACCTTCAATGCGCGTTCAACATAATCCGTCTCCGACAGCTTGCGCATGCCGATGGAAGCCGCCTTGGCGACCGGCACCTTCAGGCGCATCTTGTCCTTTTCGAAATCGATCACGAAAAGCTCGAGTTTGTGTCCCGCCACTTCCTGCTCTTCGATGGTAACGATCTGGCCGACGCCGTGCGCCGGATATACGATGGCCTCTCCGGCCTTGAAACCGCCACGCGCGACTGGAGACTTTTTCTGCTGGGATGACATACGCTTCATTACTCCCTGTTGTGCCCGGCGCGCCCCGCCGGTTGACACATGATGTCCGACCGCGCTCCGGAGAAATGAAGCACGGAAGGTGTTTGTCGGCTTGGAACTGAAAGCGTATCTGGCAGCAAATCTGACCGGCCGGGTGTGCGGTGAGGGGGACGACGCCAGATCGCAATCATCTTCCCCGGTGCCATTCAGCCCGGTACTAAAGATCAGCCTTTCAGAGATTAACGCATAGCGCCACGAATTGACGTCCAGTCACCGAAATTATTGGAGCAACCTAACACAATTTCGCGAAAGAATCAACAAATCGCCAGATATGTCGCATCTGGCAACGCAACGCGCCTGAAAGATGGGCGTTTTCCCGTGATATTATTCGTCTTTTGCCGCCGCATTACATAAAAAGCAAGTGATAAATCCTGCGATCTTGCAACCCCGGTTCGACTGGCAGTTCTTACAGGACAAATGCGCAGTTTCAAGAAGCGCATTCCAGAAGCGCCCTGTCTTCTGCAACAGGACATACTTGTACAATACCGTCCATGGCATGTCAGCCTGGAAGCACTGCCTGCAACGTCACCTGGCGTTAGTCGCCGCTACCCGGCTCGGCAGAGAAATACTTCTCCAGCTTTCCCGCCACGCCGTCCATTTCCTTGGCTTCCGGCAAGGCATCCTTCTTGGCCGTGATGTTGGGCCATTTTGCCGCATATTCCGTATTCAGTTCCAGCCACTTGTCGAGGCCCGGTTCGGTGTCGGGGCTGATCGCCTCGGCAGGGCATTCCGGTTCACATACGCCACAGTCGATGCACTCGTCGGGATTGATGACGAGCATGTTTTCGCCTTCGTAGAAGCAATCGACCGGACAGACCTCGACGCAGTCCGTATATTTGCAGCGAATGCAATTATCGGTCACGACATATGTCATCGTCGAACTCCTGTTGCCGCCCGCATTTTTGAACAGGCAGCTTATCTATCCTACAGCTTTGCGCCGATATTCCGGCAAGCCGACAACCGGCCCGGGGCTTGGGAATATCGCGCCACGACGTCACCGGCACTAGATCCATGGATATCGGTGGCCTTTTGGATTCCGACATTTGCTCAACGTCTGTATCAGGGAGGATGCAAATGTCGGGATCAGACCACCAGCCTCAGCCCATGCCCTGTTATGACAATGCGTGAGGTAATGATTTTATCGTGTCATGACAAGGGCACAAACGCCGCAATGTCACGAAGTCGCGCACATCTGAAACAACATTTCGTTTGATGGGTTTTGCGTGGAAAAGGCTTTCGCCGTAACAGTCCGATGCGCAATTTCCATCACCGCCGCAAGAGGCCTGCGGCAACGCGTCCGGGTCAGTTTCCGCGCAGACGATCCGTTTCGCGGCGCTCTTTCTTGGTCGGGCGGCCTGCCCCGCTGTCACGCTGCGGCGTTGCGGCCTCCGGCGACATTGCGGAAACGGACGGCGCTGGCGGCGTCAGATCCTCATAAAGAAGCTGGGCCTCCGGCGCCGGGCCACGACGTTCACCCGGAGCAACGATCCTGTAAACAAGGATGCGCCGGTCAAGCGTGATGGTCAGCACATCGCCGACCTTCACCGGATGCGCGGCCTGCTCGATCTTGTCGCGATTGACCCGCACTTTGCCGCCGACGGCGAGTTTCGCCGCCAGCGATCTCGATTTGACCACGCGGGCAAAGAACAGCCATTTGTCGATTCGCTGTCTTCCGCCTTGTTCGCCGGTCATCTTACTTCTTCATCTGCTCCTTAAGGGCCAGAAGCTTGGCGAAAGGCGAATCGGGGTCGATACGCGCCGGACGTTCCTGCTCGACCCGCTTGCCGCCCTGATGGCCATGATCGCGCTTCTGCTGACGCTGATTGCCGCCACGGAAATCGCCCTTGCCGCCATCGCGCTTGCCTTCGCCGTCATGCCGCTTCTGCTTGTCGAAGCGCTTGCCGCCGCGATCGTTGCGTCCCTGCTGCTCGGCCCCGCCTTCGGACTTGCGCCCTTCGCCGCCATCGCGGTTCTGATGACCGCGATTCTGGTGGCCGCGATTTTGACGCTGCCTGTTCTGGTCCTGATTGCGGTTGCGGCCCTCGAAACGGCCCTGACGCCAGATCAGAACGGGCTTTGGCTCTTCCGCCGCATCATCCGCCGTTTCGCCAGTCGGTGCAGCTTCAGCCGCTTCAACAGCTTCTTCCACCTTGGCTTCGGTTTCCGGCGCGGCCACGGCAACCGGTGCGGGCACAGGTTCAGCCGCCGGTACGGCAGGCTTTTCAGCCTCTGCAACCGGCGAAACGCCAGCGTCCTTGGCCGCGGCTTCTGCCGCAAAGGCATCGAGTTCGGCAAGCTTCGCCGTGACGGCGGCGGCTTCCATCGCCTCGTGGCGATAGCCGAGGCTCTTCAGGATTTCTTCCATGTCGTCGGTCGTAGCACCCAGAATGGACATCATGGCCGGCGTGACGATGAAGCGTCCGCCGTCATAAGCCCCATCCGGACGCACGCCGGAACCCGGACGCCAGGCAAGCGCCGGGCGAATGAGATCGGCAAGACGTTCCAGAATATCGATGCGCACGGCGCGACGGCCCAGCACGCGATAGCCTGCCAGACGGTAGAACATCGGATCGAAAGCCGGATCGACTACGACCGAAGTGCGGCCCGCGGCCAGCACATTGACGACATCGCCATAGCCGGCGCGTTCGCGGCCATCGTTCTTGAGCGCCCAAAGAAGCGTGATGAGGCCGGCGGGAGCGGGCTTCAGCAGCATGGGCATGAAGACGTGATAGGCACCGAAACGCACGCCAAGACGGCGAAGCGCCGCGCGTGAATCCTGATCGAGGCCGCGCACTTCCTCCGCCACATCGCGGCGCGGAAGAATGCCGAGATTTTCCACGATCTGGAATGCAAGGCCGCGCGTCATGCCCGTCAGGGCATCGGCGGCAGCCAGATCGGTGAGCGGCTTCAAAATGGTTTCGATATGATGAGCCACGAAACGTTCGATGCGCGCGGCAACCTTGTCGCGTACGGCTCCGGTGAGCTGTTCGTCGGCCAGGATCACCGCACGGGGCTTCAGCACATCATCGCCCGCAACCAGCGTCGCGACCGTGGCGCCAACCCAGCGCATGACACCATCCGAGCCGAGCGCGAAATCGCCATTGGGAGCAGCGGCAAAGCGCTCCGCGCGGCGTTCGAATTCGGCGGCCAGCGCCTTTTGTGCAGCCGTCTTCACCGCCTTGGCGTCGGGCCCTTCGGCCTGAACATCGGCGGTAAAACGGAATCCTTCCAGTTGCCCGACATTGTGGCCTTCGACAATCACGTCTCCAGCCGGGCTGATTTCTGCTTCAAGCATGGCATTCTCTCTCAGGCGCCTCATAAGCACGCTTGTCCTGCGGTCTACAAAGCGTTTCGTCAACCTTTCATGCAGCGCGTCGGACAATCTATCCTCTATTTCGCGCGTCTTTTCCTGCCAGTGTGTCGGATCGGCAAGCCATCCGGGCCGATGCGACACGAAAGTCCAGGTTCGAATCTGCGCCACGCGATGCGACAGGGTGTCGATTTCTCCCTCTGTGCTGTCGGCGCGGCGCACCTGTTCGCTCATATAATCTTCATCGACGCTCCCTCGGCGGACAAGATCCTGATAGATGGTTGCAATGATATCGGCATGCTGCGCCGGTGCGATCTTGCGATAGTCGGGCAGCGCGCAGGCGTCCCACAAAAGCTCGATCCGCGCCGGTGTCGTCGCGAGCCGCACAATCTCTTCGTCTTTCGACAAATTTTCAAGCGCTTGTTGGTCGACGGCAGGCAGGGCCTTGGCCAGACCTTCGACGGGCGCGGGTGTTTCCAGGGAATATCGCAGGGAATCGAGCGATGAAAAGTCGAAACGCGCCGTGCGCCATTGCAGGACTTTCACCGGATCGAAATCATGCGCCTCCACCCGCTCGACCAGTTCTTCATCGAATGGATGCACCTGTCCGGTCACGCCGAAAGTGCCGTCACGCAGATGACGGCCCGCGCGCCCGGCAATCTGCCCCACTTCGGCAGGTGTCAAATCGCGGAACTGATAGCCGTCGAATTTGCGGTTCTGCGCGAAAGCGACATGATCGACATCGAGATTGAGGCCCATGCCGATGGCATCGGTCGCCACGAGAAAATCGACATCGCCGGATTGGTAAAGCTCGACCTGCGCATTGCGCGTGCGCGGGCTGAGCGCGCCCATAACCACCGCGGCCCCACCGCGCTGGCGGCGGATCAGTTCGGCGATCGCATAAACCTCGTCGGCGGAAAAGGCCACAATGGCGGACCGGTTCGGCAGGCGCGTAATCTTCTTGGAACCGGCATAGGCCAGATGCGACAGGCGCGGACGCGTCACCACATTGATGCCGCGCAGAAGTTTTTCCAGAATGCCGCGCATGGTGGCGGCGCCAAGCAGGAGCGTTTCCTGCCGCCCGCGCAGATGCAGGATGCGGTCGGTGAAAATATGGCCGCGCTCCAGATCGCCCGCAAGCTGCACCTCATCGATGGCCACGAAAGCGACATCGGTACGGCGCGGCATAGCCTCGACCGTGCAGACGGAATAGCGCGCACCGGGCGGCACGATCTTTTCCTCGCCCGTCACCAGCGCCACATTGGCCGCCCCCACGCGCTCCACGACGCGGTTATAGACCTCGCGCGCCAGAAGGCGCAGCGGCAGGCCGATCATGCCGCTTCCATGCGACAGCATGCGGTCGATCGCGAGATGCGTCTTGCCGGTATTGGTCGGCCCAAGCACCGCGGTCACATCGCGGCCACTCAGGGTCAGCGGCAAATCATGGGCAGGGAGTTGGTTCATGCCAATAATCGGATTCCCGGTACAAGCGCCCATGGCGGGCAGGATGCTGGTTCTGCGATAGCACTATACGGCCTATACCGAAAGCGCCCCTGTCAAGTTTCAGCACGGACGGCAGGCAGTTTGTCGATTAACAATTAGAACGACTCTAGAACGAATCGGCGACGAATCGCTGACTGGGAGAGCTTCGCCTTTTGTTCACGGCAACATATAGTGATCCTCACAGGAAAACCCACAATATAATGAATCAACGGCTCCGCTTTTCTGTGTTCTGCGGACGCAAAACGACCAGGCTGTTAACTTTTGGCAAAACCTGTCAACAGACTGCGCCAGCGGCAATGCCAAGCTTCAGAAAGTCTTAATGATTACTGATGGTTCCTTAACAGCGGAACAGGCGAAAACAGCATTTCCGTTAACCTTCAGGTCAAAGCCGGAACGAATCGGCGACGAATCGTTGATCTGCAAGTTTTCTCCATTTGTTCTCACCACATCTGGTAGCCATTGATCGGGGCATGCCATAGAAAATCAAGGCCTGACGGCCTTTGACGGCTGTTTCACCGGCTTCGCGTTAACTTTTCCGGCAACACCACCATATCCGACCTCCCCGATTTCAAACGCCGCATTGCGGAAATAAAAAGGCGGACGGAATGTATTTCCCCGTCCGCCGCCATGCTCGAAATGGAAAGATCAATCGCGCTCGACGCACAGGGCCACGCCCATGCCGCCGCCGATGCAAAGCGTCGCCAGACCACGCCTGACGTCGCGGCGCTGCATTTCGTAAAGCAGTGTCGTCAGCACGCGCGCGCCTGACGCGCCGATCGGATGGCCGATGGCGATCGCCCCGCCATTGACATTGACGATATCTGGATTGAGCCCGAGATCGCGCACAACCGCGCAGGACTGTGCGGCAAAGGCTTCATTGGCCTCGACCAGATCGAGATCGCCCACGCTCCAGCCTGCCTTTTCCAGCGCCTTCTTCGTTGCCGGGATAGGGCCTGTTCCCATGATCGACGGATCGACGCCGGCCGTTGCCCAGGAAACGATGCGCGCCAGCGGCTTCACCCCGCGCCTGGACGCTTCCGCCGCATCCATCAGCACCACGGCCGCAGCGCCGTCATTGATGCCGGATGCATTGCCCGCCGTCACCGTTCCATCCTTGTCGAAGGCAGGCTTCAGCCTGGACAGGGCCTCCATCGTCGTGCCCGGACGGATATATTCATCCGCCGACACAACGACATCGCCCTTGCGGCCCTTCACGGTGAAGGGAACGATTTCATCCTCGAACCTGCCCGCATTCTGTGCGGCTTCCGCCTTCTGCTGCGAGGCCAGTGCAAACGCATCCTGATCGTCGCGGTTCAACTGCCATTGGCGCGCGATGTTTTCCGCCGTGATCCCCATGTGATAGCCATTGAAGGCATCGATCAGGCCATCCTTCAGCATGGTGTCGATCATCTTGAAATCGCCCATCTTCACGCCGGAGCGCAGATGCGCGCAATGCGGGGCCATGGACATGGATTCCTGACCGCCCGCCACGATGATCCTGGCATCGCCGGACAGTATCTGCTGCATGCCGAGCGCAACCGCACGCAGGCCCGAGCCGCACAGCTGGTTGATGGAAAAGGCCGTCGTCTCCTTGGGGCAACCGGCATCCATCGCCGCCTGGCGCGCGGGGTTCTGCCCCTCGCCTGCCGTCAGCACCTGTCCGAGAATAACCTCGTCCACATCAGTCGCCGCCACACCGGCGCGTTGCAGCGCTCCCCTGATGACCGTGGCGCCCAGTTCATGCGCCGGAACATTGGCAAACGCCCCGTTGAAAGCGCCCACCGCAGTGCGGGCCGCGCTGGCAATGACGATGGCTTTCGGTTCGGACATTCTTTCCTCCTTGAAATGGTGCGCAACACAAAGACCAAAATCCGGGCCTTGGCAAGCTTTGCCGCGTGACGGCAACCGTCTTCATGAAAATCGATAAAGTGTTTTTCCTGTGACGAGACGCATTCGGCTGTGCATCGCAAGCCATGACCGCTAAATTACATCTCGCTATAAATAGGAGATATTCATGCCTTCACTGACGCTCGAACGCGCCAATACGATCATCGCCGGGGCCTTTGCCAAGGCCGGGGAACTGAAACTGAAGCCGCTTGCGGTTTGCGTGCTCGATGCGGGCGGCCATGTGAAGGCTTTCCAGCGTCAGGACGGGGCCTCCATGCTCCGCTTCGAGATCGGCTCAGGCAAGGCCTATGGCGCGCTTGCGGTCGGCACCGGCTCGCGCTGGCTGAACAATCAGGCGAAGGACCGCCCGCATTTTCTCGAAGGGCTTTCAGGCGTATCGGGCGGCAGGATCGTGCCGGTGCCGGGCGGCGTACTGATCAAGGATGCAGGCGGCGAGATTCTCGGTGCGGTCGGCATTTCCGGCGATACGTCGGACAATGACGAGGCTGCGGCCATCGCCGGCATCGAAGCGGCAGGCTTTGCATTCGACGCAGGCTGATCGCCCGCACCGCGAACGGAGATGGGGCTGGCAGACATCCTGCCCGCCCCATCATGCGTTTGGAACAAAAGCAAAAGCCTTTTGCAATTGCCCTCCTGCTCCGCCTCCTATTTCAGGTTCTTGCCCGCAAACGCGGCAACCGCACCGGGAACCGCTCGTTCCGTGCTTCCAATCCGGCATGGCGTATCCGATAGATCCAGAATCCCATCTTCATTATAGAGAGTATTTTCAAATATATTAAAGAAAGAAACTGCCGACTGCACCGACAATCCGCCATTGGCAATTATCGTTTTCAGAATGTAGTCCATATCAATTCCCAATCAAACCAATTAAAACCACGCGATACTCGTCATTATACATTGCGGCATAAATTTGATTTTTTACCAATCAATCAAAAATTGATCGATTGCGTATTATATTTATGAAATCATCTTAGACTTATGAAATAGGCATAAAAGAAAACGCCGCTTCCGGAAACCGGAAACGGCGTTTTTGAAAACCATCTTTCGGCTGCTATGCAGCCTCAGACTTATTCCTTGGCTTCGAGGACCTGACGGCCGCGATACATACCGCTCTTCAGATCGATATGATGCGGACGGCGAAGTTCGCCCGAGTTCTTGTCCTCGACATAGGTCGGGGCCTTGAGAGCGTCAGCCGAACGGCGCATGCCGCGCTTCGACGGAGACGTTTTTCGTTTTGGTACTGCCATGGATCCAGCTCCACTGATCGGTCAATAAACGTCCGGCACGGCCCCGAAGAGCCTGTCACATCGGACAAAATTCCGGAAAGTCACGTGCCTATACACGCTCTCACGGCATTTGACCAGCGGGAGTCTGATCTTTTTTTCGTATTGCGTGTTTATTGCACGCA
Source organism: Brucella anthropi (assembly GCF_046630315.1). GTDB lineage: Bacteria > Pseudomonadota > Alphaproteobacteria > Rhizobiales > Rhizobiaceae > Brucella > Brucella anthropi_A. Next base: position 126,037 of record NZ_LQBD01000007.1, read on the forward strand.
AACCACATAGGGGCCCGCTCGCGCGGCGCGTCCGGCAACGATCCGGCCGATGCGCCGCATGTTGCGCGTCGGCTTGGCGGGATTGCGAAGGGCCGGGTTGGGCAGCGTGACGGCAAGCAGCGCGGCTTGCTGGGCGTTGAGTTTTGCTGCCGGGCGCTTGAAATAATGCCGGGCTGCGGCCTCGATCCCATAGATGCCTGGCCCCCACTCGGCAATATTGAGGTAGATTTCCATGATGCGTTTCTTGGACAGAAGGCCGTCGGCGGCCAGCGCCAGCGGAAATTCCAGCCCCTTGCGGAGATAGGAGCGTCCGTTCCAGAGGAAAAGGTTCTTCACGGTCTGCATGGTGATCGTGGAAGCGCCGCGGCTGGGGCCTCCCTCGCCCGCATCGTCCAGAACCAGCCCGAGCTGATGCCAGTCCACCCCGCCATGGCTGCAAAACTGGCCGTCCTCGGCCATCATGACCGAATTGACGAGAACCGGCGCGACATCGTCGATGCTCACCCATCTGCGTTCCACGTCCTGAAACAGAACATAGTCCTTGACCATCAGGGTCGAGATCGGGCGAACGAAAGGCACGGAATAGACGAGGAGCAGAAAGATCGGCAGGACAGCCAGAACCACCAGAATCTTGAGCGCGAGCGCAATCCGGGCGCCCCAAACGGGATCTGCCAGATAATTGCGCCCATCCTTGCTCTTGATGATGATTTTTGCCACGTCCATCGCCTGCTGCCTTCCCCTCAAGCGACATAAACCATTCCTTAATAAGTTTGAACCGGATTCCATAATCCGACCGCCGAAATACGTCGAAACGCGCCGTTTCGTGACGTTCAAATGAAAAAGCCTGTGCTGATCGTTGTGGCCGGTTGACCAATTCCGCGCTTTCGTCCATCCCATTCTTCCATGGAAAAGCTGCCGACCGATTTCACCGCCGTTCTCAACCATCGCGCCCTGGAAGTGGAAGCCGTCCTTGTCGCCCTTCTGGACGAGCGCCCGCGCAGCGGCGAGATTGCCCGCCCGGAGCGGCTCATCGCCGCCATGCGCCATGGTGTCTTGAATGGCGGCAAGCGCCTCAGGCCCTTTCTGGTCATTGAAAGCGCGGCCCTGTTCGGCAAGACCGGCGATGCCGTTCTGCGTGTTGCGGCGGCACTCGAATGCATTCACTGCTATTCGCTCGTCCATGACGACCTGCCTGCGATGGATGATGACGATCTGCGCCGGGGCCAGCCGACCGTGCACAAGGCTTTTGACGAGGCGGCCGCCATTCTGGCCGGCGACAGCCTTCTGACCTACGCTTTCGACATCATCGCATCCGACGAAACGGAACTGGATGCCACCACCCGCGTGCAATTGATTGCCGCGCTCGCCCGCGCGTCGGGCCTGGGCGGCATGGCAGGCGGACAGGCGCTCGATCTGATGGCCGAAACCGCAAAGCCGGACGAGGCAGGCATCATCACGCTTCAGGCGATGAAGACCGGCGCGCTGATCCGCTTTGCCTGTGAAGCCGGAGCCATCATCGCCAATGCGTCCGGTGAGGACCGCGAACGCATGGCGGAGTTCGGCGCGGCCATCGGCCTTGCCTTCCAGCTTGCCGACGATCTTCTGGATGTGACCGCGGACGCCGAGGCGATGGGCAAGGCCACCGGCAAGGATGCCGCCGCCGGCAAGGCCACGCTGGTTTCACTCCACGGCATCGACTGGACACAGAGGCAACTTTCGGGCCTGGTGGCCCAGGCGGAAAGCCTGCTGGCGCCCTTCGGCAAGGACGCCGATATTCTCAAGCAGGCCGCCCGTTTCATCGCCGAACGGCAGAATTAACAACGCCTCAAGACGCGATCTTGCGATCAAGGCCGAAACGGTTTTCGATGTAATCGGCGACCATCTTCTGGAAGTCTTCGGCAATGCCGGGGCCGCGCAGGGTCGTGACCTTCTTGCCATCCACGAAAACCGGGGCGGACGGGGTTTCGCCCGTGCCGGGAAGCGAGATGCCGATATCGGCATGTTTCGATTCGCCCGGTCCATTGACGATGCAGCCCATGACCGCAACCGACAGCGCCTCGACACCCGGATATTTCTCGCGCCAGACCGGCATGTTGCGGCGGATATCGTCCTGAATGGTCTGCGCCAGCTCCTGAAACACGGTCGATGTCGTGCGACCGCAACCGGGGCAGGCCGCGACAATCGGAATGAACTGACGGAAACCCATGGTTTGCAGCAATTCCTGCGCCACCTGCACTTCGCGCGTGCGGTCGCCGCCCGGTTCCGGTGTCAGGGAAATGCGGATCGTATCGCCGATGCCCTGCTGCAACAAAATGCCCATGGCCGCTGACGAGGCGACGACGCCCTTGGTGCCCATGCCCGCTTCCGTGAGGCCCAGATGCAGCGCATGGTCGCAACGCTGCGCCAGCATCGTATAAACGGCAATCAGGTCCTGCACCTGGCTGACCTTGGCCGACAGGATGATCTTGTCGCGGCCAAGCCCGATCTCTTCGGCCAGATTGGCCGAGATCAGCGCCGACTGCACAATGGCCTCGCGCATGACTTCCTGCGCGGAAAGCGGCGCGCCCTCGGCCTGGTTGCGATCCATCAGCGTGGTCAGGAGTTCCTGATCGAGCGAACCCCAGTTGACCCCGATACGCACCGGCTTGTCATGGCGGATCGCCATTTCGACGATATCGGCGAACTGCTTGTCCTTCTTGTCCTTGAAACCGACATTGCCGGGATTGATGCGATATTTGGCAAGCGCTTCCGCACAGGCCGGGTGATCGGCCAAAAGCTTGTGGCCGATATAATGGAAATCGCCGACCAGCGGCACATTGTGGCCAAGACGCTCCAGCCGCTCGCGGATTTTCGGCACGGCGGCAGCCGATTCATCGCGATCCACCGTGATGCGCACGATCTCCGACCCGGCGCGGTGGAGGGCGGCAACTTGCGCAACGGTGCCATCAATATCCGCCGTGTCCGTATTGGTCATGGATTGCACGACGACAGGCGCGCTGCCGCCGACGATAACGCCGCCGACACTGACGCCGACCGACTGGCGGCGGGGAAATGGATGCGAAAAATAGCTGACGGTCTCGGAAGACATTTTGCTCTGTTCTTAACTGTACCTGTTTTCAGGTGGCGCAGCGCGACGCGAATGTCAACGCCTGCATATAACTGGGCCTGCGTATATCCGGCTTTCGCTTTATATAATCGCTTGCCGAGGCAATGTCGCCCTCTCATTATGTCGTGACCACAAGGAGGAGCCTGCCAATGACCGACGCATCTGCCCGCAAGACCGCAATCGTCACCGGATCGAATTCCGGGATCGGCCTCGGCATAGCCCATGCGCTGGCGGCGGCGGGACACAAGGTCGTGATAAATTCCTTCACCGACCGCGACGAGGATCATGCGCTTGCGGCCAGGCTGGGGGAAGAACATGGCGCGAGCGTGGTCTATATCGCCGCCGACATGTCGAAGGCGGATCAATGCCGCGCACTGATCGCAGAAACTGCAAAGCGGTTCGGCAGTGTGGACATTCTCGTCAACAATGCCGGCATCCAGCATGTGTCTCCGGTTGAGGAATTTCCACCTGAGCAATGGGACCGCATCATCGCGATCAACCTGACATCGGCCTTCCACACCGCCGCCGCCGCCATCCCGCATATGCGAAAGGCCGGCTGGGGCCGCATCATCAACATCGCCTCCGCGCATGGCCTCGTGGCCTCGCCGTTCAAATCGGCCTATGTGGCCGCCAAGCATGGCATTGTCGGCTTTACCAAGACTTTGGCGCTGGAGCTTGCCACAGCAAAGATCACCGCCAATTCCATCTGTCCCGGCTATGTGCTGACCCCGCTCGTGGAAGCGCAGATACCCGACCAAATGAAGGCCCATCACATGGACCGCGAAACCGTGATCCGCGAGGTGATGCTGGATAAACAGCCGACGAAGGAATTCGTCACCACGGCTCAGATCGGGGCCGTCGCCGCCTTCCTCGCAAGCGATGCGGCAGCGCAGATCAACGGCGCCGCCATTCCCGTCGACGGCGGCTGGACGGCGGAATAACCTTAATGCTTTTGGTCGGCATATCGGGCGAGACTTGAGAAGGCCAGCACCACCAGCAGCAAGACCGGAAGCGCCAGAAACACCACGCCGAAGCCGCTGTGCTTGGCAACAAAGCCGATCAGCGACGGCGCCACCAGCATGCCGGAATAACCGAGCGTGGTGGCTATCGACAGGCCGACGCTCGGATTGACGCCCGGCATGTTGCCCGCCATCGAGAAGGCGATCGGCACCATGTTGGAAATGCCGATCCCGCAGATCGCAAAGCCGATGATGGCGGTTGCCGCGCTGTTTCCAAAACCGACGATCAACATGCCGATAATGGCAATGATCGTGCAGGCGCGCAGGGTTTTAACCGCGCCGAAACGGTCGCGCACCAGATCGCCCGCAAAACGCATGACAGCCATAGACCCCGAAAAGGCCGCAAAACCGAAGCCCGCCACCGTGACGGAAGCGCCCAGATCCTGACGCATATGATAGGCGCCCCAATCAAGGATCGCGCCTTCCGGCACCATGGAAAACAGCGCCATGACGCCGACAAGCCACGGCAAGGGACTGCGCGGCAGGGCAAGCTTCTGCTTTTCGCCGCTTGGATGATGGTGTTGCGTATCGGGAATGATCGATGGCCAGGCAATGGCGATCAGAATGGCGGCGGCGATCATCGTGACCAGCGCATGGACGGTCGAACCGAATTGCGCGATGAGAAAGCCGCCCGTTGCGGCGCCGATCAGGCCGCCAAGGCTCCAGAAGGCGTGACAGGATGACATGATGGCGCGGCGCATCTTTTTCTCGACCGCGACCGCATTGGCATTCATGGATACATCCATCGCAGCCATGGTCCCGCCGAAATAGAACATCGCGATCACAGCCGTAACCACATTGGGCACCAGCGCGATGACGACCAGTGCGGGAATGAAGGCAAGCGCGAAAATGCGCACCACAAGGCCCGAACCGCGATGCGCGGAAAGAGCGCCCGCGACCGGCATCATGGCCAGGGAACCAAGGCCGAATATGAGGATCATCAGCCCCATACCGGCGCTGTCGAGCCCCAGACGCGCGGCGAATTCCGGGATTTTCGGGGCCCAGCCACCGAAAATATAACCGTTCATCAGAAAGAGAAGCGCAACGGCAATCCGCTCTCTGGTTATAATCGGCGCGCGCGCAGGCGCGGCATCTTCGCGTCCGGAAACCTGTTCCATTTTGCCCTTACCCGCACAAGATCAATATTCTGCCCACACAGCCAATCATGGTGATGGATTGCTTGTCTATCCCGAGACTTGCGGAAAATCGAGAGGGACCAGCCATACCAAACCTCGACCAGCCCGCCTTTCGCATTTCTCACGCGTCATAGGTAATCAGCAAATCCTTGGCGTCGATCTGTTCGCCGGGGCGCACCAGCACTTCCGCGATCGTGCCATCGCGTTCGGCATGGATGGCGGTTTCCATCTTCATCGCTTCGATGGACAAAAGCACATCGCCCTGCGAAACCTTCTGGCCGCTCGCCACGGCAACCGTCGAGACAACACCCGGCATCGGCGCGCCGACCTCTTTGTCGTTGCCCGCTTCCACCTTGCGGCGGACACCGCCGGAGGCACCCTTGGCGCGATTGGGTACCTTGATGCGGCGCGGCTGGCCGTTCAGCTCGAAGAACACCGTCACCATGCCCTTCTCGTCGGTCTCGCTCATCGCCTGATTGACGATCACCAGCGTCTTGCCGCGTTCCAGATCGACAAAGACCTCTTCTTCCGGCTTGAGACCATAGAAATAAACCGGCGTCGGCAGCACGCTTGTCGGGCCATAGGTTTCCTGCGCCGCCGCATAATCCGTAAAGACCTTCGGATACATCAGCGCCGAGGCAAATTCCTGATCGGACAGCTTGCGGCCAATACTTTCCTCAAAGCCCTTGCGTTCCGCATCGAGATCGGCGGCAGGCAAAAGCGAGCCGGGACGCACGGTGAAAGGCTTTTCGCCCTTCAGAACCTTTTTCTGCAAGGCTTGCGGCCAGCCCGACGGCGGCTGGCCGAGATCGCCGCGCATCATCGAAACCACCGAATCCGGGAAGGCGATATCCTTGGCCGGGTTCTCGACATCGGCGACGGTAAGGTCTTGGGCAACCATCATCAGCGCCATGTCGCCCACCACCTTGGAGGATGGCGTTACCTTGACGATATCGCCGAACATGCGGTTCACATCGGCATAGGCCTGCGCCACCTCATGCCAGCGCGTTTCCAGCCCCAGCGAGCGCGCCTGTTCCTTCAGATTGGTGAACTGACCGCCCGGCATTTCATGCAGATAGACTTCCGAAGCCGGTCCCTTGAGATCGCTTTCAAAGGCCGCATACTGGTTGCGCACCGCTTCCCAATAGAAGGAAATGCGGCGGATCGAATCGGGATCGAGCCCCGGATCGCGTTCCGAACCGGACAGCGCCTCGACAATCGAACCGAGGCAGGGCTGCGAGGTGTTGCCCGAAAGCGCATCCATGGCCGCATCCACCACATCCACACCCGCATCGACCGCAGCAAGCACGGTCGCCGCCGAAATGCCCGACGTATCATGCGTGTGGAAATGAATCGGCAGATCGGTTTCCTCGCGCAGCGCCTTGAACAGCACGCGCGCGGCGGCAGGCTTCAGCAAGCCCGCCATATCCTTGACCGCAATGATATGCGCGCCCGCTTTTTCGACTTCCTTCGCCAGATCGACATAATATTTGAGGTCATATTTGGCGCGGTCCGGGTTCAGAATATCGCCCGTGTAGCAGATCGCCGCTTCGCAGAGCTTGTTTTCCTCCAGCACCGCATCCATCGACACGCGCATGTTCTCGACCCAGTTGAGGCTGTCGAAAACGCGGAACAGATCGATGCCACCGCGCGCCGCCTCACGCACGAAATGTTTCACCACATTGTCGGGATAGGATTTATAGCCAACCCCGTTGGCTCCGCGCAGAAGCATCTGCAACAGGAGATTGGGCGCGCCTTCCCGCACCAGCGCCAGACGCTCCCACGGATCTTCGGTGAGGAAGCGCATGGAGACGTCGAAAGTCGCGCCGCCCCAGCATTCCAACGAGAACAGGTTCGGCAGCGCCTGCGCGTAAGCATTGGCGATCCGCGCAATGTCATATGTGCGCACGCGCGTGGCGAGCAATGACTGATGGCCGTCGCGCATGGTGGTGTCGGTGATCAGCACGCGCTTTTCATTGCGCACCCATTCGGCGAATTTCTTCGGCCCAAGCTGGTCGAGACGCTGCCTGGTGCCGTCAATGACCGGCTTGTCGCCGAACCACGGCGCACGCGGCTTGGCGGCATCGCTGGCTGGCTTTGCGCGGCCCTTGGTCTCGGGATGGCCGTTGACAGTCACATCGGCAATATAGGTCAAAAGCTTGGTGGCGCGGTCCTGACGCTTCATCTGCGTGAAGAGTTCAGGCGTCGTATCGATGAACCGCGTCGTATAGTCGTTCGACTGGAATTTCGGATGATTGATGATCGCTTCGACAAAGGTGAGGTTGGTCGCCACGCCGCGAATGCGGAACTCGCGGAGCGCCCGGTCCATGCGGTGAATGGCTTCAAGCGGCGTCGCGCCGGAGGCCGTGACCTTGACGAGAAGCGGATCGTAATAGCGGGTGATGAACGCGCCCGAATAGGCCGTGCCGCCATCCAGACGAATGCCGAAACCCGCCGCCGAGCGATAGGCCTGGATGCGCCCGTAATCGGGGATGAAATTCTGTTCGGGGTCTTCCGTCGTGATGCGGCATTGCAGCGCGTGGCCGTGGAGGCGGATATCCTCCTGGCGCGGCACACCCGATTCCGGCGTGCCGATGGCAAAGCCTTCGAGAAGATGGATCTGCGCCTTGACGATGTCGATGCCGGTCACTTCTTCCGTGACCGTATGCTCTACCTGAATGCGCGGATTGACCTCGATGAAATAGAACTTGCCGGTGTCGGCATCCATGAGGAACTCGACCGTGCCTGCGCCGATATAATCGGTGGCATGCGCAATCTTCAGCCCGTAAGCCGCCAGTTCCCGGCGCTGCTCGTCGTTGAGATAGGGTGCGGGCGCGCGCTCCACGACCTTCTGGTTTCGGCGCTGGATGGAGCAGTCGCGCTCGAAGAGATGCACCGCATTGCCATGCATATCGCCCAATATCTGCACTTCGACGTGCCGGGCACGCTCGACCAGCTTTTCCAGATAAACCTCATCCTTGCCGAAGGCGGCCTTGGCCTCGCGCTTGGCCTCCGTCACCTCGCGGGCAAGATCAGCCTCGGCGCGGATGGCGCGCATGCCGCGGCCGCCGCCGCCCCAGCTTGCCTTCAGCATCAGCGGATAGCCGATTTGGCTCGCAAGCTTCTTCACCGCATCCATATCGTCCGGCAGCGGATCGGTGGCAGGCACCACCGGCACGCCGATCTCGATGGCGAGATTGCGCGCGGCGACCTTGTTGCCGAGGCGGCGCATGGTTTCCGGCTTCGGCCCGATGAAGATGATACCGTTTTCGGCACAGGCTTCGGCGAATTCCGGGCTTTCCGACAACAGGCCGTAACCCGGATGGATCGCATCGGCGCCCGAAAGCCTGGCGACGCGAATGATCTCGTCGATCGACAGATAGCTTTCGATGGGACCGAGATCGCGGTCCAGATGTGGGCCACGCCCGACCTGATAGCTCTCATCCGCCTTGAAGCGATGCAGGGAAAGTTTGTCTTCCTCGGCCCATATGGCCACCGTTTTGAGCCCCAGCTCATTGGCGGCGCGGAATACGCGGATTGCGATTTCAGATCGGTTGGCGACCAGAATTTTCCGGATTGGCTTTTGGGCGAAAGACAAGGCAGATCTCCCTAACTGCGATGACAAAGGCAGCTTTGATTACATGGCAACAGGCGGAAGTGCAAACAAACTGTGCAACCGGAAGTTAAAAACAAAATGCCCGGCTAAAAGCCGGGCAGATTGATGAATTTTATAGCAAAATTTGCCAATATATGAGGCAATTTTACTTCTGGAAGTAGTTGTATTTGCCGTCTTCACCCTTGCGCCACTCGAACATGACATAAGGCGACAGACTCGGATCGCCCTTCGCATTGAAGGAGATTTCGCCGAGCACGGTTTTGAACGGCCCCTTTTCCTTCATCGCGGCAGCAACTTCCTGCGGGTCGTTGCTGCCGGCCGCATTGGCTGCGTTCACCAACGACTGCACACCCGCATAGGCATAGAACGTATAGGCTTCCGGCTCAAAACCCTTGTCGCGGAATGCCTTGATGAGTTCGGCATTGGCCTTGTCGTCACGCGGATCGGGACCGAACGTGTTCATCACACCGGCCACGGCATCACCGGCAATCGAGGCCAGCTCGTTGGAGACAATGCCGTCACCCGAAATGAACTGCGCCTTGAGGCCCTGATCGGCCATCTGGCGGATCAGAAGCCCGGCTTCCGGGTGCATGCCGCCCCAGTAAACGGCGGTGATGCCCGCAGCCTTCATCTTGGAAATGAGCGCGGAGAAATCCTTGTCGCCCTGGTTCACGCCTTCATAAAGCGTTTCCTTCATGCCGTTTTCGTTGAGAGACTTCTTGGTTTCGTCGGCAAGGCCCTGACCATAGGGCGTCTTGTCGTGCAGGATGGCAACCTTGCCGTCCTTGTAATTGTCGGCCATGTACTTGCCGGCAACGATGCCCTGCTGGTCATCGCGGCGGCAGGTGCGGAAGGTGTTCCACAGTTCCCGCTCGGTGAAGGTCGGGTTCGTCGTGCCCGGCGCGATCATCAACACGCCGTTTTCGGCATAGATATCCGAGGTCGGAATGCTGACGCCGGAATTGAAATGGCCGATCACGAACTGGACGCCATCGCCCACGAACTTGTTTGCAACCGAGATGCCCTGCTTGGGATCGGCAGCGTCGTCACCATAGACGATGGTGATCTTTTCGCCGTTCATGCCGCCCTTGGCATTGGCTTCCGCGACGGCCGCTTCCACGCCGCGCTTGATCTGCTCGCCGAAGGCAGCCTGGCTGCCCGTCAGAGGCGCTCCGACACCGACCATGATATCGGCGAAGGATGCTCCACCCATCGCGACCAGCGCGGAAAGGCAGACGCCGCAGAATAAGGATTTCTTCATTTCAGTTGCTCCCATTATGAACAGCGGCTCGCCGCCGGATGCGCCGCGAACCGTGGATTTCGAGACGGCCCGTAAACGCGAACCGCCTGTTGCCTTGCAGGATTTGCGCGCAGAGGCCGCAACCTCATGCCCGGGCCTGCCAACGTTCAATGGGAAGAATGCGTGAGCGCACAGCCGCCAGCCTTGCGGCGGAAGCCGAAACGCCCGCCCCCGGCTTTTGCATTTCACGACATGGAAACGCCTTGCGTTTTGCCGGAAATATTCCAGAAGGCACAATCGGGGCCGGGGTGCCCATGCTGAAACCGCTCCTCCCACCGGAACGCAACACTAGATTTAGAGAATCGCTCTATATCCAGCCGTCATGATGGATAAAATCACTTTCTATCAGGAAGTAAAGTAATGATTTATTCCATATCCTGCGTTTTACGCATGACTTTATGCGGAAAGACAAACCGCAATTGAAAATGCCCGGCTTTTGAAGCCGGGCATTCTGACGTTCTGGGAAATAATACGACAGAGACTTACTGCTGAACGTAAGTATATTTGCCGTCGGCACCCTTTTCCCACTTGTACATGACATAGCCCGGAAGCTTCGGATCGCCCTTTTCATCATAGGACAGGTCGCCAAGCACGGTCTTGAACGGACCCTTTTCCTTCATGGCCTTGGCGACTTCCTGCGGGTCGTTGCTGCCTGCGGCCTTGGCGGCCTGGGCGAGCGACTGGACAGCCGCATAGGAATAAAGCGTGTAGGCTTCCGGCTCGAAACCGGCATCGCGGAACTTCTTCACCAGTTCGGCATTGTCCGGGTTGTTGCGCGGATCGGGACCGAAGGTGTTGAGCGTGCCTTCGACAGCCGGACCGGCAATCGAGGCCAGTTCGTTCGACACGATGCCGTCACCCGAAATGAACTGGGCCTTCACGCCCTGATCGGCCATCTGGCGGATGATGAGACCGGCTTCGGCGTGCAGGCCGCCCCAGTAAACGACGCTCACGCCAGCCTGCTTGAGCTTGGCGATCAGCGCGGAGAAATCCTTTTCACCGACGTTCACGCCTTCATAGATGGTTTCCTTGGTGCCCAGTTCGTTGAGCTTCTTCTTGGTTTCATCGGCAAGGCCCTGACCATAGGGGGTCTTGTCGTGAATGACGGCAATCTTCGCGTCCTTGAAATTATCGAAGATGTACTGGCCCGCGACAATGCCCTGCTGGTCATCACGGCCGCAGGTGCGGAACGTGTTCCAAAGGCCCTGTTCGGTATATTGCGGGTTGGTTGCGCCGGGCGAGATTTCGAGAATGCCATTCTCGGCATAGACCTGCGATGCAGGAATCGTAACGCCGGAATTGAAGTGGCCGATGACGAATTTGACACCGTCGGCAGCGAACTTGTTGGCAACCGAAATCCCCTGCTTGGGGTCGGACACGTCATCGCCTACGGTAATGGCAATCTTCTCGCCATTGATGCCGCCGGCATCGTTGACTTCCTTGATTGCCGCTTCCGCACCTTTCTGGATCTGCGCGCCGTAAACAGCATTCGGCCCCGTCACAGGAACACCGATACCGACAAGCACGTCAGCCCATGCAGAGCCCCCGAAAGCCATAACTGTTGCAAGAGCAACGCCTGAGAAAAGCAATTTCTTCATTGTTGTAAATCCCATCATTTTATTGACCCCGAAACGATGTTTAGCATCGCCTTATTTTATTGCTGATTATCCAGCATTATCGACGTTGAGTTTTGTTGCTGTCAACGTGATCTTGTAAAAAAAGCTTCGCCGCATGACGGCGAAGCTTTGAAATTATTTGGCCTTCCAGCTGAGTGGGGAGGCTTTTTCATAAAGCCAGCTATATTGCCGCACCATTTGCTTGGTGCGGGTGTAGCGAAAGCCCACCGTGCCGATAATCATCAGCACAATCGTGTCCACCAGATAATAGTGGAGCGAAAGAAGCGTTCCCTCAAACAGCGCATAATGGATGAAGCGCACCGCAGCCCCCAGCGGGATCATATAGATCAGGAACTGCACATAGGTCCGCCAGGTGGATGCGCAGGCGCGGCCCGTCATCCATGCCGCCCAGCCGCCCAAAAGGCAGGTGATGAGGAAAAACAGCCAGAATGACGGTTCTTCGTAGAGAATACCCTGCATGATTTTCTCCTACAGCATTTCCAGCAAAAGTGCGCAGCGTCTACGCGGGGAAATCAGTTCACCGGACTGATTTCTACTCCCGCTTCGATGCGTCCGGAAATGCGCGCTACCAAAGAAACAGAGCGGTGTTCGCAATTGCATGTCAGGACCTCCTAATGCCTTCCGCCTTCGAGATAGGCTGCACGGACTTCCGGATCGGCCAGCAATTCGCGACCGGCGCCGCTCATGGTGATCGAACCGTTGACCATCACATAACCCCGGTCTGCGAGCTTCAGCGCACCGAATGCGTTCTGCTCGACGAGGAAGACGGTGAGCCCCTGTGTGCGGTTCAGTTCCTTGATCGCCTCGAAAATCTGCTTCACGATCAAGGGCGCGAGACCAAGCGACGGTTCATCGAGAAGCAGGAGCTTCGGTCGCGCCATCAGCGCGCGGGCGATGGCCAGCATCTGCTGCTCGCCGCCCGAAAGCGTGCCGCCGCGCTGGTTGATGCGCTCCTTCAGGCGCGGGAACAGGTCGAACATCAGCTTTACGTCTTCCTCGAAATATTGCTGATTGTCGAGGCTTGCCCCCATCTGGAGATTTTCCAGAACCGTCATGCGCGGGAAGATGCGGCGGCCTTCCGGCGACTGCGCGATGCGCAGCTTGGCAATCTCGTGCGGCGGCATGGAGGTGATGTCCCGGCCGTTGAAGAGAATGCGGCCGGTACGCGCCTTCGGCGAACCGAAGATCGTCATCATGAGTGTGGATTTTCCCGCGCCGTTGGCGCCGATCAGCGCAACGATCTCCCCCTCGTTCACGGTCATATCGATGCCCTTGAGCGCACAGATATTGCCGTAATAGGTCTCGACCTTCTCGACGGCCAGAAGCGGTTGCTTTTTCTGCATGGTTTCAGCCTGCATCATTCGCCTCCCTTTCCGGGCTTGGCCGGAGCTTTTGCCGGCGCTTTTGCCGAAGCCTTGGCAGCTCCGCCCTTGGCCTTTGCGGGAGTGGTCTTGTGGCTCGTGGGAACATCGCCTGTTTCAACACGCTGCGAGAACTCGGTCGCCTGACCGGCAGCCAGTTGTCTTGCCTGGCCGACCCAGTCTTCGCGGGCAATGCGCCCATCGAATTCCAGATAGGTTTCAGCCTCCACAATGTCCGCTTCGGTCCAGGCGGCGATCTGGTCGAAATGATAGATGCCGTGTTCGTTGAGCTTCTTTTCGTTGACCGCGCCAATGCCCTTGATGAGGGTGAGGTTGTCGGCCTTGCCGCCGCGCGCCGCCGCCAGACCGCCTGCGAGCGATGCGCGTCCTGACGGTGCCTCACCCTTTTCTTCGGCGATTTCTTCCTCGATGGCTTCCTCGGCAAGCTGGGCTGCGACCAGATGCGCCGGATCGGCAATGCCGGGCTTGTCGGCCTCTTCGATCAGTTCGGCGATCTCCTCGTCATCCACGCCCAGATAAGCGGCAATGACGCGCGGATCGTTCTTGACCTCTTCCGGCGCGCCGTCGGAAATCTTGGTGCCATATTCCAGCACGATCACATGGTCGGAGATTTCCATGACCACCGACATGTCGTGCTCGATCAGCAGGATCGAAGTGCCGGTTTCCTTGCGGATATCGAGCAGAAGCTTGTTCAGCTCCGCCGATTCACGCGGATTGAGACCGGCAGCCGGTTCGTCGAGGCAGAGGATTTCCGGCTCGGTGCACATGGCGCGGGCGATTTCCAGACGGCGCTGATCGCCATAGGGCAGATCGCCCGCCGGATCGTCCGCACGGCTGACCAGGTTGATCTTTTCCAGCCAGAAGCGCGCCTTCTCAATGGCTTCCCTGGCCGCCGACTTGTAGCCCGGCAGGCCCAGAAGACCGAGGATCGTATAGCCCGAGGAGCGCATCAGCGTGTTGTGCTGCGCGACCAGCAGGTTTTCCAGAACGGTAAGGCCCGAGAAGAGCCGGATGTTCTGGAAGGTACGCGCCACCTTGGCCTGCTTGGTGATCTGGAAATCGGGAAGGCGTTCCAGCAGGAACTTCTCGCCCGTCTTCCGGTTCATCGTCAGCATGCCGCCCGTCGGCTTGTAGAAGCCGGTGATGCAGTTGAAAACCGTGGTCTTGCCTGCACCGTTGGGGCCGATGATCGCCGTGATATCCCCGCGCTTCACGTTGAAGCTCAGGTCGTTGATGGCGACAAGGCCGCCAAAGCGCATCGAAAGGTGTTCGACTTGGAGAATGGTGTCTTTCAAACCATTACCAGACATAATGCTCGTCTCCGCCATCAGCCGTGCCCTTCCTTGGTAAAGGCACCTGACACCATCTTCCTGACATTGAGGAATGCGCTCGGTTCACGACTTCCCACGAAACCGCGCGGTTTCCAGACCATGACAACCACCATGGCAAGGCCGAAGATCAGCATACGGTAGAGTTCCGGCGTGAAATCCGGTCCGAAGATGATCTTCAGGAAGCTCATCTCGCGCAGGATTTCCGTGCCGCCGATCATGACGATCGCGGCAATCGCGATGCCGACGAGCGATCCCATGCCGCCCAGAACCACGATGGCCAGAATGACCGCGGATTCAAGGAACACGAAGGATTCAGGGCTGACGAAGCCCTGGCGCGCCGCGAAGAAGGAGCCGGCAAAACCACCGAACATCGCACCCGTGGCGAAAGCCGTGAGCTTGGTCGTGGTGGTGTTGATGCCGAGCGAACGGCAGGCGATTTCGTCCTCGCGCAAGGCTTCCCATGCACGGCCCACCGGCATGCGGCGCAGGCGGATCGTGACCCAGGCCGTCAGCAGGGCCAAAAGAAGGATGACGTAATAGAGGAAGAACTTGTAATGCGCCGCCGAGAAGGTCAGGCCGAAATAAGCGGCAAAACCATCCTTGCTCGCATTGAAAGGCAGGCCGAAGAAGGTTGCCTTGGCGATGCCGGAAATACCGAACGTGCCCTTGGTCAGTTCGGTCCAGTTGATGAGAACCAGACGGATGATTTCACCGAAGGCAAGCGTGACGATGGCCAGATAGTCACCGCGCAGGCGCAGGACCGGGAAGCCCAGAATGATGCCCCATGTCGCGGCAAGCAGGCCGGCAATGGGCAGAAGCACCCAGAACGACAGGCCGAAATAGGATGAGAGCAGCGCGTAGGAGTAAGCGCCCACGGCATAGAAGGCCACATAGCCCAGATCAAGCAGACCAGCGAGGCCCACCACGATGTTGAGGCCCCAGGCCAGCATCACATAGATGAGGATCTGGACGCCGAAATTGTCGACCCATTTGAGCGAGCCCTGCCAGCCCAGGAGAGCGACGATCAGGACCGGGTAGACAAAAAGGAAGGCAACGCCGAGACGCGAGAAATTGCGGCGAACGAAAGACGGGCTTTCGGTCGAGGCGGCAGACTGCCGGCTCTTGGCGAGCTTGCGCGCCTCCAGCCACGGCTGCAGGAAGGCGATGAAGAGGAAGCGCCCGACCGCCGCGAGCGCGACCATAATGGCGAGCGCGCCCCAGCGCTGTTGCAGCACCAGCTCGTTGTTGATGTTCTGATCGGTCTTGAAACCGATGATGAGGCAGAAGAGGCCCAGGGCCAGAAGACCGGCGAGAACCCCTTCACGAATGGCCCGGCCAAAAAGGGAATCCGGGCGTGAACTCGACTGTGCAGCCATGATTATACCTTTTCGACTTCAGGACGGCCAAGAATGCCGGACGGCATGAAGATCAGCACGATGGCGAGGATCGAAAACGCGGCGACATCCTTGTAGTCGATCGAGAAATAGGCCGACCACAATGCCTCGATGAGACCGATGAGCAAGCCGCCCACCACCGCGCCGGGAAGCGACCCGATACCGCCCAGAACCGCTGCCGTGAACGCCTTGACGCCGGGGATGAAGCCGTCGGCAAAGGAAATCACGCCATAGAAGGACAGATAGAGCGTACCGGCAACGGCCGCGAGCATGGCGCCCATCACGAAGGTGAGCGAGATGACGCGATCGACATTGATGCCGAGAAGGGCTGCCATCTTGCGGTCCTGCTCACAGGCGCGCTGCGCACGCCCCAGCGAGGTGCGGTTGACGACATACCAGAAGATCGTCAGCAGCACGGCGGTCACCACGATGACCACGATCTGCTTCAGAGAAATCGTCACATTGGTTCCAAGGATATTGTAGGAACCGTTCAGAAGCTGCGGAACCGGCTTGTTGCGCGGGCCCTGCGTCACCTGGACGAAATTGGACAGGGCAATCGACATGCCGATGGCCGTGATCAGCGGCGCAAGGCGGAACGAACCACGCAGCGGCCGGTAGGCCACGCGCTCGATCGTCCAGCTCCACAACCCTGTCAGCAACATGGCGACGATCATCATCAGAAGAAGCATCAGCGCGATCGGCAATGCTCCAATGAAGGTCGTGATGATGAGAAAAACAATCAGCGCCATGAAGGCGCCGAGCATGAAGACATCGCCATGAGCAAAGTTGATCATGCCGATAATACCATAGACCATCGTATAGCCGATGGCGATCAGGCCATAGATCGAGCCGAGCGCGAGCCCGTTGATCACCTGCTGGAAAAAATATTCCATTGAGAAGCCACCCATTTTACCGTCCGGGATTTTTTTGACGCATCTTTATTTCGTGCGCCTTCATTTTATTCCCGGCTATTTACACCTAACGGCTGTATGGAGGAATGCAACCCCCTTTTGTCTTCAACAAAAGACTAAGGGCATCATTCCTCCCCAAACTAGTTACGTTCCCTAATAAACGTCCTGCATATGTTTTTTTCTCCTGCCCGGGACGCCTTATTCCACACTTTCCACACAGCCTGAAAGCCAAAAAATTGGGGGGCCGGCATGAAAATTGCCCGCCGTACCCACTTTACGCGACCGTGAACCCGTGTGCAAAGGGATCGCGGTCGTCGATGAAGATCGTATTATATCCTGTCATGCGTGCCCAGCCCGCAATCGAGGGGATAATTGCCGGAAATGTGCGGTCCTGGCCGGCCACTTCCGTCGCACGCTCGACACGGCCATGGAAAAGCGACCCGATGATGGATTCATGCACGAATGCGTCGCCGGGCTTCAATTTGCCCTTGGCGGCCAGTTGCGCCATGCGCGCGGACGTACCGGTTCCGCAGGGCGAACGGTCGATCGCCTTGTCGCCGTAGAAGACGGCATTGCGGGCGTGCGCTTCGGGATGTTTCGGCTTGCCGGTCCACAGAATATGGCTGAGGCGGTTGATATCGGGCAGGAGCGGATGCTGGAACTTGTACTTCTCGTTCAGCCGCTCCCGCAGGACCGGGCTCCACGCAATCAATTGCAGCGCGGAATAATCTTCCATATCCGTGTAATTTTCCTGGCGTTCGACGATTGCATAGAAATTGCCGCCATAGGCCACATCGACCTTGATGTTCCCGAGGTCGGGGCATTCGACTTCAAGTCCCTCGGCATAGAGGAAAGCCGGAACATTGGTGAGGCGCACGCGCTCGACATACTGGCCTTCCTGCTCATATTCGATCGCCACCAGACCGGCGGGCGTGTCGAGATTGAGCCTGCCCGGCGTCTTCGGCGTCACCAGCCCCTGCTCGATCGCCATGGTCACGGTTCCGATCGTGCCATGGCCGCACATCGGCAGGCAGCCCGACGTTTCGATGAACAGCACCGAGACATCGCAATCCGGGCGCGTCGGCGGATAAAGGATCGAGCCCGACATCATGTCATGGCCGCGCGGCTCGAACATGAGGCCGGTGCGAATCCAGTCATAATCGCGCAGGAAATGCGCGCGCTTTTCCATCATAGTCGAACCTTCGAGGTTCGGGCCGCCGCCCGCCACCAGACGCACGGGGTTGCCGCATGTATGTCCATCGACGCAGAAGAAGGAATGTCTTGCCATGAGGGTCAGTTCCCAAAACGTTGTGGCTTGAAAGGTTCGATGTCGATTGCGGGCGCGGCCCCCGTGATCAGATCGCGGATGAGCCGTCCGGTCGCAGCCGATTGCGTGAGGCCGAGATGGCCGTGGCCGAAGCCGTAATAGATGTTGCCGCCCGCCGAAGCCCTGCCGATGACCGGCACCGAATCCGGCATGGAAGGCCGGTAGCCCATCCATTGCCGCCCGCCTTGTGTGCGAAGCCCCGGCAGGAACATGGAGGCTTTCTTCAGCATGGCTTCGGACCGCGCGAAATTGGGCGGCAGGTCCAGCCCGCCAAATTCCACCGCGCCACCGACGCGCAGGCCCGTTTCCATGGGGGTGATGACAAAGCCGTGGCCGGGAAAGGTGAGTTGCCGCTTCACATCGAAACTGCCGACCGGAAGCGTCGTATTATAGCCGCGTTCGGTGTCGAGCGGCACCGCATCGCCAAAACCCTTGGCGAGATCGCGCGACCATGCCCCCGCCATCAAGACAAGATGCGCCGCGCTGATTTGCCTCCCATCGTCCAGACGAACGCTCGCCCCGCCATTGCCCGGCGTTGCATTCGTGACGCTCGCCTGAAGGAAGCGCGCGCCCTTGCTTTCGGCATAGGCCCAGATCGCCTTGCCGAACAGCTTGGGGTCGCTCACATTCTTCCAGCCGGGAACGAAAGTTCCGGCAACGAAACGCGGGCTCAGGCCCGGCTGCAATTCGGCGAGGCGCTCACCGCGCACATGTTCATAGACAATGCCCGCCTTCTCGCGGACATCCCAGCCGGGCTGCGAGGCGGCAAGCTCGGCCTCGCTTTCATAAAGCTCCAGATTGCCGTTTTCATGAAGCCGGTCGCGCAGTCCCGCGCGGTCGATCAGCGCCATCATCTCGCTGCCCGCAAGATGCATGATATCGGCCTGCGCGATCGCGGTTTTCGCCAGTGCGTCCGCGCTGCTTGCGCGCCAGAACCGGTAGAGCCACGGCACCATCCTCGGAAAATAGGACGGGCGGATCGTAAAGGGCCCGAGCGGGTCCATCAGCCAGCCCGGCACCTTGCGCATGACGCCCTTGGAGGCCAGCGGAAGAATATCGGAAAATGCCAGCGCCGCCGCATTGCCCGAACTGGTCTCCTCGCAGATGCCGCTCCTGTCGATGACCAGAACCTGACGCCCCGCCTCGGCAAGCAGGGCCGCCGTGGCCACGCCGACAATGCCGCCGCCGATAATGAGAATATCCTGCTGGCCCTGCGGATCGGATTTCATCTTGCGCGGCTCCCCACCGGATTCATCTTGCCCATCGCCTTGCCAAAAGCCGGACATTTCGATGCTTCGGGCATTTGAGAGCGTTTCAATGCCAGTTGCCCGGCCCTGTCCACCAATTTTTCGGAATGACACTGTGCGGAAAATGCGCCATCGCGTGAAAAAGCCACAAAGGCGACGTTAGGCATCGGCAAACAGGATCATCCGATATTGATATATCAGAGATATATCTATAGGAATGGACTATGTCAATCGTCGTAACCATGAGGCATGGATCGACATGGAAGATATGAATGTTCGAGACAGGCTGACACCGGGCCCTGCACACATGCCGCAGGCCACCATGGACGGCTGGGGCAGCGAAAGCCTGGCCGAGCGGGCCTATCGCATTCTGGAACGCTGCATCGTGACGCTGGAACTGGAGCCCGGCACCGTCGTCAACGAACGCACGCTGATCGAACTGACCGGCATGGGCCGCACCCCGATGCGCGAGGCGATCCAGCGGCTGGCCTGGGAGGGGCTGGTGGAAGTGCGTCCGCGTTCGGGCATTGCCATTGCAGCCATCGACCCGAAGGATTTCATCAAGGTGCTGGATGCCCGCGAAGGGGTCGAGCGCGTCCTGGCCCGCGATGCGGCGCGTTTCGGCAGTCCGCGCGACTATGAACGGCTGGAGGCGGCCGCGGCCACCATGCGGCAGGCCATTCCCACGGAAGACGTGGCGCTGTTTCTCGATGCCGACAAGGCATTCGACATCGTGCTGGGAACGGCGGCGAGCAATCCCTATGCCGCCCGTATTGCCGGCCCCTTGCAGACCCACAGCCGGCGCTTCTGGTTCCGGCTGCGTCCATCGACGGGAATATCCGGCTCGGCCAACGCGCATGCGGCGCTGATCGAGGCGATCATTTCGCGCGATCCGGACAAGGCCAGCGATACGGCCAGTGAACTGATGGCCTATCTGCGCACGCTTGCGCCGTGATACCCGCCGCGGGGCGCCGAAAAACTGTCAGCGCGCCCGCACCGATTTCCGCTTTCGCTCATTGGTTCTGATACCGGCGACCGTCGCCGGACCGATATCGAAGACCAGCCCGTCATCGGTGTTGACGCCATTCAGCGCCCGCGCATAGGCATGACGCGTCCCACGCTCCATATCCTTCGCCTGCACCGAAATTATGGACAGGATGGCGCACAGACCAATAACCGCCTGAGATGAATAACGCATCTCCAACGCTCCCTGTCAGGATTGTTTCCAGATCGATGACAGCGCCAGTGGACCGCCTGGCTGCGACCGAAAGATGGCGCGATGCGTGTGATTTCTGGACGCAGGCTCACGAAAGCGCGATTGCTGGAGCGGTTCCGGCCTTATCGGGATTGTCGGGAGGGACGGTCGCTCAATGCGTCTTGTTCATCGAGTCCGACATTTTGCGCAGCACGTTGAGCGCGATGTTCAGCTCCTCGTCGCTGACGCCTTCAAGCAGATCCTCGCGAACGTCACCGGCAAGCTTCACGACCTGTTCGGCCAGAATCTTGCCTTCCGCCGTCATCACCACCCGCTTGGCGCGGCGGTCGCCCTGAACGGTCTGCCGTTCGATGAAGGACTGGCGCTCCAGACCATCGAGCAGGCGCACCATGGTCGCGTTCTCGATTTCCAGCGCCTCCGCCAGTTCCTTCTGGTAAAGGCCTTCCTGTTCCATCAGGGCAAGCAGCGTGCGCGCCCTGGCCAGCGTCAGGCCGCGCTCCTTGACACGCGCGTCGAAGACAGTGCGAAGCCTGCGATTGACCTTCGCCATGGCATCAATCATTTCAGCTCTGAGATCCGCCGTATCCATGCCTGCCGCCTTATATATTAGTAAACTAATGATTATGGACCTGGATAAATCGCTGGCGAATTATTTTCAAGCGAACTTCAAGAACTCACGCAAGCGTGATGGGATTTCTCTCCCTTATGGCCGATCGGCCAGCACAATCCCTGCATTGCAAGCGAAAAAAAGAAAAGCGGGCAAGAGCCCGCTTTCCCGAAACATGATGAACTGCCGCTTGTCAGGCAGGGAGGATCGCGCCCTGCAAGGTCATCAGCTGATGCAGAAAGATTTCCGCCTTGGTGCGATGTTCGTTCGACGATGCGTCGTCGAGAGCCTTGCGGGCATGATCGATGCGGCGCTGAATATCGGCAGCGTCGATATCGTCCACATGGGTCGCCGATTCGGCCAGAACGGTGCAGCCCTGCGGGGTGATATCGGCAAAACCGCCGAAAACCACGTAGGAATCGGACTTGCCATCGGCAAGCTTCACCGAAACGACACCCGGCATGATCGTCGTCATCAGCGGCGAATGACCGGCGAGAGCCGTCAGATAGCCTTCGCTACCCGGAATGACCACTTCCGTCACTTCAGCGGAAAGCAGGAGCCGTTCCGGCGACACGAGTTCGAATTGGAAAGCTTGAGCCATGGTTCTCACTTGAATTCAAAAGCATGACCCCGAAAGTGGAAACCGGTTTTCGGCACGATCATGCTTAAACAAAATGATTGGCTTTCGCGGCGGGCCTTGCGGCCCACCGGGAAATTCAATTCATCAGGCAGCTTCGGCTGCCAGCTTCTTGGCCTTTTCGAGCGCTTCCTCGATGCTGCCGACCATGTAGAAGGCAGCCTCCGGAAGATGATCGTAGTCGCCGGCGCAAAGGCCCTTGAAGCCCTTGATGGTGTCGGCGAGGTCGACCAGCTTGCCCGGCGAACCGGTGAAGACTTCAGCAACGAAGAACGGCTGCGACAGGAAGCGTTCGATCTTGCGGGCGCGGGCCACGGTGAGCTTGTCTTCTTCAGACAGTTCGTCCATGCCCAGGATCGCGATGATGTCCTGAAGGGCCTTGTAGCGCTGCAGGATCGACTGAACCTGACGGGCGACGGCGTAGTGTTCTTCACCGACGACCTTCGGGTCGAGCATGCGCGACGTGGAGTCGAGCGGGTCAACAGCCGGGTAGATACCCTTTTCTGCGATCGAGCGCGACAGAACGGTCGTGGCGTCCAGGTGGGCAAATGAGGTGGCCGGCGCCGGGTCGGTCAAGTCGTCGGCAGGGACGTAAATGGCCTGAACCGAGGTGATCGAGCCCTTGGTCGTCGTGGTGATGCGTTCCTGCATGGCGCCCATGTCGGTTGCCAGCGTCGGCTGATAACCCACGGCGGAAGGAATACGGCCGAGAAGTGCCGACACTTCCGAACCTGCCTGCGTGAAGCGGAAGATGTTGTCCACGAAGAACAGAACGTCCTGGCCCTGATCGCGGAAGTTTTCAGCAACCGTCAGACCGGAGAGAGCAACGCGGGCGCGCGCACCCGGAGGCTCGTTCATCTGACCGTAAACGAGGGCTGCCTTGGAGCCTTCGCCGCCGCCAAGCTTGTTCACGCCCGATTCGATCATTTCATGGTAAAGGTCGTTGCCTTCACGGGTACGCTCACCGACGCCAGCGAACACGGAGTAACCGCCGTGCGCCTTGGCGACGTTGTTGATGAGTTCCATGATGAGAACGGTCTTGCCGACGCCTGCGCCGCCGAAGAGGCCGATCTTACCGCCCTTGGCGTAAGGCGCCAGAAGGTCGACGACCTTGATGCCCGTGACCAGGATTTCAGCTTCGGTCGACTGTTCGATATATTCCGGCGCGTTCTGGTGGATGGCGCGGGTTGCCGTGGTCTTGATCGGACCGGCTTCATCGACCGGCTCGCCGATGACGTTCATGATGCGGCCAAGCGTTTCGACGCCAACCGGAACCATGATCGGTTCGCCGGTGTCGCGCGCTTCCTGACCGCGAACGAGACCTTCGGTCGCGTCCATGGCGATGGTGCGCACGGTGTCTTCGCCGAGGTGCTGGGCGACTTCGAGAACCAGGCGGTTGCCCTGATTGTCGACTTCAAGCGCGTTCAGGATCAGCGGCAGCTGGCCTTCCGGGAACTTGACGTCGACGACAGCGCCGATGACCTGCGTGACATGGCCGATTGCACCGGCTGCTGCTGCCTTGGGGGCGGCAGACTTGGCTGCTGCGGTGGTCTTGGGCGCCGCCTTTTTGGCGGGCGCCTTCGCCGCTGGCTTTGCTTCGGCCGCGGCGGTAGTTTTCGGGGTCGCTGCTTTTGCCATCGATCCTTACCTTCCGTTGGCATGATCCCGAAAAGTTGCAGACCTTTCGGAAAATCATGCGGTAAACCAAATTCTATTTCGCCGCATTTATGCGGGGCCGGATGTTTCCATCCGGCTGCACAATGCTCTAGAGCGCTTCCGCACCCGAAATAATTTCGATCAGTTCCTTGGTGATCTGCGCCTGACGCTGGCGGTTATACGTGATCGACAGCTTGTTGATCATGTCGCCCGCATTGCGCGTCGCATTGTCCATCGCGCTCATCTTCGCGCCCATCTCGCCCGCGACATTTTCCAAAAGAGCACGGAAAATCTGGACCGAGATATTGCGCGGGATCAGCGTCGACAGGATCGCCGCAGGATCAGGTTCGTATTCGTAGATCGCGTCGCCTGCGTTCTGCTCACCCTCGCTGTCGCCTGCCGAAGCCGGGATCAGCTGCTGTGCGGTCGGGACCTGGGAGATCACCGACTTGAATTCGGAGTAGAACAGCGTGCAGACGTCGAAAGCGCCTTCCTCGAACAGCTTGATGATCTTGTGGCCGATCTGGTCGGCATGCACAAAAGCGAGCTGCTTGACTTCGCGCAGATCGACATGGTCGACCAGCAGGCCGGCGAATTCGCGACGCAGGATGTCCGCGCCCTTCTTGCCGACCGTCATGATCTTGACCGTCTTGCCTTCAGCGAGGAGCTTGCGGGCATGATCGCGCGCCAGACGCGCGATCTGGCTGTTGAAACCGCCGCAAAGGCCACGTTCTGCGGTGCAGACGACGAGCAGATGCACGTCGTCCTTGCCCGTACCGGCCATCAGGGCCGGCGCATCTTCGCCGGTGACGTTCTGCGCAATGTTTGCGAGAACGGCGCCCATGCGCTGCGAATAAGGCCTTGCGGCTTCCGCAGCTTCCTGGGCACGGCGCAGCTTCGCCGCGGCGACCATCTGCATCGCCTTGGTGATTTTCTGCGTCGCCTTGACCGAGGCGATACGGTTTCTCAGATCCTTTAGTGAAGGCATCCGTTCATCCCGTCACAAGTTTCAGGCAAAGGACTTGGCGAAAGCGTCGATCGCTGCCTTGAGCTTGGCCTTGAGGTCATCGGTAATGGCTTTCTCCTTGCGGATGCCCTCGAGCACGTCCTTGTGCTCGGTGCGCAGCGAAGCGAGAAGGCCTTCTTCGAACTTGCCGACCTGGTTGACGGCAAGCTTGTCGAGATAGCCGTTGACACCGGCATAGATCACGGCAACCTGCTCTTCCGTCTTCAGCGGCGAGAACTGCGGCTGCTTCAGGAGTTCGGTCAGGCGTGCACCGCGGTTCAGCAGGCGCTGCGTTGCAGCGTCAAGGTCGGAACCGAACTGTGCGAAGGCGGCCATTTCACGATACTGGGCAAGCTCGCCCTTGATGGAACCGGCAACCTGCTTCATGGCCTTGATCTGGGCCGAAGAACCAACGCGCGAAACCGACAGGCCGACGTTCACAGCCGGACGGATACCCTGGTAGAACAGGTTGGTTTCGAGGAAAATCTGGCCGTCGGTGATCGAGATCACGTTGGTCGGAATGAAGGCGGAAACGTCGTTGCCCTGCGTTTCGATGACCGGCAGAGCCGTCAGCGAACCGGCGCCGTTTTCGTCGTTGAGCTTTGCAGCGCGTTCGAGAAGACGGGAGTGCAGGTAGAAAACGTCGCCCGGATAAGCTTCGCGGCCCGGAGGACGACGCAGCAGAAGCGACATCTGGCGGTAGGCGACGGCCTGCTTGGACAGATCGTCATAGCCGATGAGGGCGTGCTGGCCGTTGTCGCGGAAATATTCGCCCATGGCGCAGCCCGCAAACGGTGCGAGATACTGCATCGGGGCCGGATCGGAAGCGGTGGCCGCAACGACGATCGAATATTCCAGGGCGCCGCGTTCTTCGAGAACCTTCACGAACTGCGCGACGGTCGAACGCTTCTGGCCGACGGCGACGTAGACGCAGTACAGCTTGTCCTTGTCCGGGCCGTTGTCGTGGATCGGCTTCTGGTTCAGGAAGGTGTCGAGGATGATGGCGGTCTTGCCGGTCTGGCGGTCGCCGATGACCAGCTCGCGCTGGCCGCGGCCAACCGGGATCAGGGCATCGATGGCCTTGAGGCCCGTCGACATCGGCTCATGAACCGACTTGCGCGGAATGATGCCGGGCGCCTTGACGTCGACGCGGCGGCGTTCCTTGGCCTTGATCGGGCCCTTGCCGTCGATCGGGTTGCCGAGAGCGTCGACAACGCGGCCGAGCAGTTCCGGACCGACCGGAACGTCAACAATTGCGCCGGTGCGCTTGACGATGTCGCCTTCCTTGATGTCGCGGTCGGCACCGAAGATAACGACGCCGACATTGTCGCTTTCAAGGTTCAGCGCCATGCCGCGAATGCCACCGGGGAATTCGACCATTTCACCGGCCTGAACATTGTCCAGACCATAGACGCGGGCGATACCGTCGCCAACGGACAGAACCTGACCGACCTCGGAGACCTCAGCCTCCTTGCCGAAGTTCTTGATTTGCTCTTTCAGGATAGCGGAAATTTCCGCGGCGCGGATGTCCATCAGCCGACCTCTTTCAGTGCAAGCTTAAGAGAAGAAAGTTTGGTGCGAAGGGACGTGTCGATCTGACGCGAACCCATCTTGACGATAAGACCGCCGAGGATCGACGGATCGACGGTGACGTTGATCGTCACGTCCTTGCCGGCCACGCCCTTCAGCGTTGCCTTCAATTCGTTCTGCTGCGCGGCACTCAGCTCGTGCGCGGAAATCACATCGGCGGAAACTTCGCCACGATGTTCAGCAGCAATCTTGCGGAAAGCGGCAATGATGCCGGGCAGCGCGAAGAGACGGCGGTTGCGCGCAACGACGCGCAGGAAATTTCCGACCAGACCCTTGATGCCCGCCTTGTCGGCAAGCGCGCCGATGGCGTGAAGCTGGTCTTCCGAGGAAAACACAGGACTGGAGATCAGTCGCTTGAGGTCTTCGCTTCCGCTCAGAAGCGCCTCGAAACGGTCAAGATCTTTTTCCACAGCCGCAACGGATTTCGCGTCGAGCGCGAGCTCGAAAAGCGATCCGGCGTAACGCTGTGCGACACCTGAAATGAGCGAAGACGTTTCAGCCACGAACAACCTGCTCTCTACGTTGAAACCATCCTTTTGGGACCCAATCGTGTTCAGGACGCCAAGCCGATGATTTTATTGAATGTTTTCGGAAAACCACTGACGCGCGAGCACGTCAACACCGAAATGTGATTGCCGTCTAGCATAGACGAACAGGACTCGCAACACGCGAATCCGGCACTTTTGTGTAAGATTTGCCGCCTTTCGCGGTCAAAAAAGTCGCATCCGCCGTGCTGATGCCACCTGCCATGACACGGCCTGCACGCATGACGTGCAGAACCCGCCCGCTTCGGTTCAGGAAATGAAGCCGAAGGCATAAAGCAGCGGACCGGCTGCCAGCACGAATTCGACCAGCGCTGCGAGACTGCCATAGAAGCGCCCGCCAGTCGGCCCGCCCCTGCGTCCGCCTGCATCCGACATCATCGAAATGAAGCGTCCGAACAGCGCAAATCCCCATACGGCCCCGAGCACGACCCAAAGGAAGGGCTGCGCGAAGATGAGGCATCCGAAACCCACGCCGAGATAGGGACCGGCCAGCGTCGCGCGGATGGAGCCATAGCCTTCCGGGCGGCCATTGATGGGCTGGAGGCGCAACAGCTTCATCGTTATGCCGGGCGCAAAAAGCATGACCAGACCGGCCAGCGCCGTCACGGCGGCAGAGCCCCAGGCAAGCCATTCTCCGGTCGTGGCGGGAAGATAGAATTCCATCGCAATTACCCTCGTCGTTTCTTGCCCTATAGCGGAATTTGGCACCACGTTCCATCCTGCGTAGGCTGTTCAGATTCTGGTTATGCCGCACCGAAAATAGTGGCTTTGAAGAACCGGAGCGGAGCGTACTTCCCAGCATAGTCCCGAAAAGTTGCAGACTTTTCGGCTAAGACTATGCGTCAAAACCAAAATACGTGAGCACCGGAAGCGCACAAAGACGCTATTTGCAGGCCGGCAGAGCCTGAATATCAACAGCCTACAGGAAGCTTTGCGGATCTATATCCACCTGCACCCTGATCGAGCCTTTTTCCCTTGGCGCAGTTGCCAGCAGCGCACGGATAAACCCTTGAATATCGGCGCGTTTTGTCCCGTGGACCAGGATGCGGAACCGATGGCGCCCGCGCACCAGCGCAAGCGGCGCCTCGGCTGGCCCCAGCACGGAAATTTCCCGCGACGACGGCGCGGCGCGGCGAAGCGCGCGCGCATGATTTTCAGCGTCTGGCCGGTTGTCGGCGGAGATGATCAGCGCGGCAAGGCGTCCGAAGGGCGGCAGGTTGCTGCGTTCGCGCTCCTCGATCTCGCGGGCATAGAATGCGTCCGCATCGCCGCTGACGATTGCCCGCATCACCGGATGGTCGGGCTGATAGGTCTGGATGAGGCCGAGGCTCTTGCGCCCGGTTCGCCCGGCGCGCCCGGTCACCTGATTGAGCAACTGGAAGGTGCGCTCAGCCGCGCGCGGATCGCCATTGGCAAGCCCCAGATCGGCATCCACGACACCCACCAGCGTCATATTGGGAAAGTTGTGGCCCTTGGCGACCAGCTGCGTGCCGATGACGATATCCGCCTCCCCCTTGGCAATGGCATCGAGTTCCAGCCGCAGCCGCTTTACGCCGCCCGCCATATCAGACGAAAGAACGATGATTCGCGCTTCGCCGAACGTTGCCGCGACTTCCTCCGCGATGCGCTCCACGCCGGGACCGCAGGCAACCAGATGATCGAGCGTGCCGCATTCGGGGCAGGCTTGCGGCACCGGCTCATGATAGCCGCACTGGTGGCACATGAGCTGTCCGCGAAAACGATGCTCCACCAGCCAGCTTGAACATTGCGGGCATTGGAAGCGATGGCCGCAGACGCGGCACAAGGTCAAAGGCGCATAGCCGCGCCGGTTGAGGAACAAAAGCGCCTGCTCGCCCCGCTCCACCGTCTTGCCGACAGCTTCCGTCAGTGCAGGCGACAGAAACCGGCCCGGCGGCGGCGGCGAGCGTCGCATGTCGATGGTTTTGAGATCAGGCAGCGCTGCTTGCGCATAGCGGCCATGGAGCTTGATGCGTCTGTAGCGGCCCTGCTCGGCATTGACCTGGCTTTCGATGGACGGCGTGGCCGACGCCAGCACGACCGGAAACCCGCCTATATGGGCGCGCACCACGGCCATGTCGCGGGCATTGTAGAAAACGCGATCCTCCTGCTTGTAGGCCGGATCATGTTCTTCATCGACGACGATCAGCCCCAGTTCCTTGAAGGGCAGGA
>NZ_LQBD01000008.1:0-134326 GCF_046630315.1 Brucella anthropi
TAGCCGCGCTCGGTAATCTGCGCGACAGCATCGCGCTTGAACTCGTCACTGAAATTGCCAGACCCCATCATGGCCTCCTTGCCTCAAAAATAGGGAAGAAAGCGTCCACAAATCTAGGGGCTATTCAAAGTGCCAAGCCGTCTCAACTTGTATAACTACCTCTTATCGCGACCTACAACGAGCTTGTTAACGGAATGTGGGGTCATATCCTAAAAAGTGCGGTGTGGGGGAATTTTCTACACTGGTTGGCCCGATAACTGTGAATGTGCAGGTTGACATACAAAATTATAAGAATTGATCTGAACTTGCACTGTAATAGGCAGAACAGGACTTTCGAACTAGCAGTTCTTCATCATTGGGCTTCGAGACAGCACCGCTATCCTATGGTGTATGAGCCAGCAGGGGGCAGAAGAACTGTCACGCCGGGCGGAAGCGTAACTGAAATTGATGGCCCGCACTTTAACTCGATGTAAACCCATAAGGTTCTAGTTTTGTTGTTGAATGTGGCTACTGCTAAAGCGGGCAGCAGCCCTTCCTAATGATAAGACCTCAAAGAGATGCCTGATGCCTTCTTGCGCCCAATCGTCCTGGACAATAGGTAATCATTTTGCTATGTCGTTCACATGATGCCGACATGTATTGATCTTTTCGCA
This sequence comes from Brucella anthropi, assembly GCF_046630315.1. GTDB lineage: Bacteria > Pseudomonadota > Alphaproteobacteria > Rhizobiales > Rhizobiaceae > Brucella > Brucella anthropi_A. Next base: position 654 of record NZ_LQBD01000008.1, read on the forward strand.
GGCTGTGGCGGACTTTCACTTGGACTGGGCGCGTCCGGTTTTAAGACCTTGATCGGTGTTGAAGCGCATTCTGATGCATTCGCAACTTATCAGCATAACCTTCTTGAAAAGCATTCAGATAGGCATACTTGGCCTACATGGCTCGAAAAAAGGGCGTGGTATGCGCAAGACCTTCTTGCGCAACATAGTGAAAACCTTTTGGCTTTGCGCGGCAAGGTGGATTTGGTTGCTGGCGGACCACCATGCCAAGGGTTCAGCATGAACGGATTGCGTCGCCCTGACGACCCTAGAAGTCGTATGGTAGATGTCTATCTTCAGTATGTTGAAACGTTGCGTCCACGTTTGGTCTTGCTAGAAAATGTAGTCGGTTTTCAATCGATGAAGCATAAGACCGGAGGAACGTATAGCGATTATGTCGCCAGAGAATTCCAGAGGCTTGGCTATGATATCTGGTCTGATGTTTTAAAGGCCGCTGACTGGGGGGTCCCCCAACGCAGGCCGAGATTTGTTCTGGTTGCGGCTCTGAAGGGCACATTAAGTGGAATTGATCCAATCCAAAGGATGCGCGTGGGGAGAAAGACTTTTCTCGAGGCGCGTGGACTAAGTCTCAAGGGGACAAGTGCGAAGGCGGCAATTGAGGATTTGGAGGAAACGCAGGAACCTGACTTTGATGAGGAGTGGGGTCACCTCGGCTTTCGGGCCTTGAGGCGTGCGGATAATACGTCCAGTGCCTATCAGGAGCTAATGAGGGCGGGGAGTTCGGGCCAACCTAGCGATCTCCGGTTGCCTCGACATACCCCTACGTCGATTGCACGAATGCAAGACATTCTAAAGAACTGTGATCGCGGCGTGGGATTGCGACCAGATGATCGGCAGCGTCTGGGTATTAAAAAACGCTCGACAACTCCACTTTCACCAACCGCTCCTTCGCCGACCATAGGCACGTTGCCGGACGATTTCATTCACTACTCCAAGCCGAGAGTTATGACTGTCCGTGAACATGCACGTCTGCAGTCGTTTCCCGACTGGTTCTCATTTCGAGGGCCATATACAACGGGTGGTCATAGACGAAAAGACGCGTGCCCCCGGTATACCCAAGTGGGGAATGCTGTACCGCCACTCTTGGCAGAGGCACTTGGTGAAATGCTCGCCGGATTACTTATCGTCCAGAAGAAATACGAGAGCGCTCATTTCTCGGAAGGCATCGATGTGCCTGGCAAACACGCGCCGGATTTCGGGAAAGTCGCTAATACTGATCTCGTCGCTTCCTTGTAGAACCCATCCGGCTGCTCCTTCCACTTCGATGACATGGCCAAGAATGTTTCGTTTACTAAGAACGTTCTGATCATATTGAGCAGTCAACTTCCTCAATTCTCGTAGGCGCTCAACTTGCTCCTCATCGAGCCCAAAAGTTTCCGGGGAAGCCGATACGACTTGGGTAAGGCGTCGAAAATGCTTGAACATCTTCGCGCTGTCTACGGCACGGGTACCTAAGCGGTCATTCAGGTCGCCGGCTATGGCTGCTTCGTATTTCTCCTTCATCGAAGTTAGAAAGCCGAGGACGTCCGCGTCGAGTTCAGACATTTTCTCCACGCATTCAGGGTCACGCCGGCACATTGATAACATGGCCTTTTTCATGACATCATCGCATTCAGCTACGACCCTCATCGCCAGTCCACGCATTCCAGAGAGCCTGTCCAGTGCACGCGCCGTCTGGTCTATAAGTGCTCCGGTGCGCTCGATGAAGCGGTCTCGAGCGCTGCAATAGACACCTTCAACCTCCCTTTCCGCGATCATCCGGCGAAGCTCGTCTTCCGACACACTACCCGAGTAAAACAAGATCGTGGTCGATGGGAATAGTTTTCGGACTGTCGGAGCAAGCTCGTTTCCGTTTTCGTCCTTCAAGCGATAATCAAGCAGAATGATATCGAAACGATGATAAAGCGCGTGTAATCTCGCGTGTTCTTGAACCCCCTCGCTATTGGGGATCACGTCTATGCGAGCTAAGAAACCCGCATCGCGGACACGTCGTCGGAGGCTTTCTTCTTCTTGGGAGCTGAACGAATCTTCGATCCAAAGAATGCCGAAGTCGAGGTTCATACTCTCTCCCCTGGAATGATAATCTCAAATTCCGCGCGACTACCGTCACCGACGAGTTCGATAGAACCGCCCATTTCGTGAATGAGTTGCCGGACGCTGTATAAACCGAGGCCGGTTCCGTTGGATGATCCGGTGTAGCCGCGCTCGAATATTTTCGCAGGATCAACTCTTCTTTGGTCGATACCCATCCCATCATCCACCACCTTTATGGAAATGGAATCCTGCCCCTTTTGAATCGCGGTAAACTCAATCTTCTGAGCTTTTGCCTTCCGCGCGTTGTCCAAAAGATTGTCAATAATGACGGCGATATCCACCGGTGAAAATTCTCGTTGAAGCGACAGTCCCGGTGCCTCGAAAGTAGCATCCGGTATATCGGGTACGCCTACCAGACGGACCTCAAAGTATTCTTTGAGAAATTTCAGTAGGTCGCCGCGAACTTTGTCCGTCTGCAAATCTACCCGGATGTTTGGCGCAAAGGATAGGACGGTGCGTAATCTGTCGCCAGAAAGGCTTGCCCCAGCAATGGATCCTGACACACGTCTGGCCGACTGTCTAATGGATGCGAGAACATCCTCCACATCCTCCAGTTCAAGGCCTGCTGGCATAGTGGCGTTTGACAGAACTTCTCGAATTTCGTGCGCCGCATTTGCTATCGCGGAGCGAATATGGCCGACATGTATGATGGCTTGATGCATGAGAAGTTGGATGCGCTCCACATCAACGTCTTGGCTTCGCCCGAGAAAGGCAGCTTGCTGTTCCAATCTGGCGATTATTTCATCAGCTCGCTGTCGTTCCTCGATGGCGCGACGGGCAACCTTCTGTGCTTCTTCCCGTGAGCTTTTCAGCTCTTCGATTCTGCGTCGAGCTTCCTCAACTTGGTGAAGAAGTGAGGTATCACCTCTACTTTCCGCAACTTCCGACATGGCCCTAAGGGCTGTGTCGGTAATGTGATCGGGGTCTTCGGAAACTCTGGCTAGCTCCTCATCGTAGTATAAAATCTCTACGTCTTTGGAACGCGCAAGTGCGCCTATGATTGTCAAGATGCGTTCTCGCGCCCTGTCTGTCTCCAGACCCTCCGACGTATCACGATCTTGATCGCGTTTGTCTGCCCAGTTGACGCCGACGACATATCTTTCCAGTCGAAAGATCATGTGCTTTCGAATGGCTTCAAACAATGCACGACTGCGGGCGTCTTCAACCAACCCGGCGTCTCTACTCGATACCTCGCGAAACATCTTGGGAGGCGCAGTGACATCTACACGGCCAATAATGTCTCGCGTGCCAAAGTAACGGGATTGTCCCTGCTGCTTCCTGCGGTTTAGTCCGAAGGTGTCGTCGAATTCCTCGCCTATGGGGAATATTCGGAAACGATTGAGAAAGAGAAATACACTTCCGAATTCGACTGGGCGCACTCCCATACGTGTAGTAAAAGTGTGCTTGGCAGATCTGTTGAGGAAGTAAATATGCCCCTCAATGTGGCTTTCTTGTAGCTCCTCGTATGGAGACGGCTCGCGTATTGCATAAATCTTCCTGCCTCTATCGAAGAGAGTGCTTTCGATAAAGCTGCCGTCGAATAATACCTGAATCCGGCTCGTCTTTTCTTGCAGGAGGTCAGCGATATTGTTGCCAACTGGTCCGTCCACCCCTTCGATCACGTCGTCGGAACCGTCAAGCAGCCAAGTACGAACCGCTACTTGTTTGGTTGTTCCGAACGGATCGATTAGCTTGGCGAGGTCCTGCCGCAGTCGCCTTATGTGATCTGCATTCCAAGCCTGCCGGGTATTCTGTATCACCAAAACCGTTCCGTGGTCGGTCGGCGGCTCGGCGTTGCGTATGGCTGGAAATGATTGTGCGGTACTCAGTGTAACCTGAATATGTTGAAATTCTTCAGTGCTGTTTTGTTCGAACTTTGTCCAATCAATATCCAGCTTCGAGATCGATTTTCCGCCTTCTGCCCGACTGTAGAGTTCTAACTGCCGACCCAACGTGTCGCAGGCAAATCGCCCTATGCCCTTGCTTCCGGCGAACTGTCCAGCAGGCTTTATCTTGTCGCGATAGGTGTCTGGCTCGGCAAGGGCTTTGTCAGAATAAGCGACGAACAGCCATTTATCTCGAATATCGGTCGCGGACATCCCGAGGCCGTCATCAACAATAGTGATCGTTCCATTGTCCGGGTCAAATTCGATGTCGACCCTAGTCGCCTGCGCATCAAAGGAGTTCTTGACCAACTCGAATATCGCGACGAACTCGTTGGTGACGAGGTCGCGGCCGATAATATCCTTCAAGTAAGAACTGATTCGAAAGGTCTCTTCTTTGCTCATAGTTCTTTTTACTCCAAGCGAGCAATTTCTGAAGGGGGGCATTGCTTCATACACGGATAAATTGACGATTGGAGCGGGATATAGCCTTAGCTAGCGGGCCTCCATCTCTACGAAGCAGATGGTGAAAACGGCGCGCGGATTACCTATCTAAGGAAAAGTATACAGGTTTGTTGAGGGATGCACATTGGTCGATTTTTTGACTCCAATCGAGCGCTCGAAGCGGATGTCGGCTATCCGCTCGAAAAATACCAAACCTGAGGTCACCCTGCGAAAAGCACTCCATAAACTCGGTTTTCGTTACAGGTTGGGAGGCGCAGGACTCCCCGGAAGGCCCGACCTTGTGTTGCCCAAGTATAAGGTTGCGGTGTTTGTTCATGGGTGTTTCTGGCATCGTCATGCCGGATGTAAAGTGGCGTCAACTCCGAAATCCAATTCCGAGTTCTGGAGTGCAAAGTTTCAAAGGAACGTTGCGCGCGACGCGAAGGTTTCTTCAGAACTGAAAGCGCTAGGTTGGAATGTTTTCGTTATTTGGGAATGCGAGTTGTCCGCGAAGTCGCGTCTGGCGGGGACAGCCAAACGATTAGCTGCGAAAATTTCTGAGCTGGCATAGATCGAACCACATTCCACCGCATTTTCATGGGGTATCTCAACGGACATCGACCCTGTATCAGGCCGTACGCGGTGGATCTACGTTATCGAAAGTTCGCGAAGGGCATGCTACGCGGCTCTTTCAAGTCAGATTTTCGGAAACGTTTCCAATTGACCTGTAAATTCAAAGCAGTAGAGAGGAGGAAGAGTTTCCACTTTCTATTGCTATATAAGTTTCAATAGTTTGCGAACATGTTTGCCGTTGGTGTGTAGACTACCCATCAGGCTTTATCTTCTCTCGCTGCGGTACAAACGGTAAAAACCCTGGGTGGGATTGCTGGCGGGCGACAGATTAGTCATAAGATAGTTTGCTTTTCATTTTTTTCAGAAGCTTTAACGACGCTGAACTTTGGTCTGCATTCGCATTTGATGATAGAATTTCCATAATCTGGTCAATTCTGCTCTCCAGTTTATCCAGGCGCTTCTCCAATGTATCGTGTCGCGGGCCCCGCCGAACGGAGGCGGCATCCGGAATGTAATCCGGGAACGAGGCTTCTAGCCGGGACACGATTTCCCCATTTAGCGAGCGATTACTTTCAAGAGCCGCTGCTTCGATCTGTCGTTTAAGAGCTGCGGGGAGGCGCAGCTTCATTTGAGCATCTTCCATCATGAACCATTTATGCCCCGCAATGGTCTTGACTGCAAGATGAACCATTATTAACCTGTAATGGTTCATAATAGGAGTTAGGGTAATGACGGAAACCATAACGATCAGTGTGCGCTTACCGCCAGCCGAAGGTGCTTGGCTTGCTCTTCGTAAGAAGGAGAACCGTAGCAGCGTAAATGTCGAGATTGTGAACGCGATCCGTAGAGCTATGGCCGCAGATCCGCTTACGATAGCCATCCACGAATGCACTGTTCCTGGCGATCTGTTCTATACAGTGTCGCTTGGCAGACACGGGGACGATTTTCATGAAGGTCATGACCGTGCTGGTGCATTCGCTGTAGCCTGTGCAAAAGCCAAAGAACTTGGTTTGCCTCGCGCTGCCATACGCTTCTTCGTGGAGGATTTTACGATGGGAGCGCGCAATGTCTAACCGTGCAGCTGTATACGCCCGCTTCTCGACCGATCTCCAGAGCGAACGATCCACAGACGACCAGATTACCCTTTGCCGCACCTACGCAGATCGCGAAGGCTATCAGGTGGTCGCCGCATACGAGGACAAGGCCAAGTCAGGTGCCTCGATCTTCGGTCGTGACGGTCTGCAGCAACTTCTTGCCGACGCGGCCAATCAGAAGTTCGACGTCATTATCGTCGAAGCCATCGACCGTCTGGCCCGCGATATGGAAGATCTTGCCGGCATGCACAAGCGCATGTCGTTTCTCGGTATCAAGATCCTCGCTGTACACGAAGGTGAGGCGAACACCGTCCTCGTCGGTCTTCGCGGTCTTGTCAGCCAGCTGTTCCGTGAAGACAACGCTCACAAAGTGCGTCGTGGACTATCCGGTCGCGTCAAGCAGGGCCTGTCAGCAGGCGGCAAGGCATACGGCTACCGCCCCGACCCGCTCAAAAAGGGCGAACTGGTCATTGACCATGATGAAGCGGCGATCGTGCAGCGCATCTTCCGCGAATATGCCAGCGGCAAGTCGCCTCGTGCTATCGCGAGGGACCTGAACCGAGATAAGATCGCTCCCCCACGCGGGAGGACCTGGTCAGCCTCGACACTGAATGGCAGCGCCAGCCGACACAACGGGCTCCTTCGCAATCCTATCTACGGGGGAACGCTGATCTGGAACCGCGTGCGCATGGTCAAGGACCCGAACACCGGCAAGCGTGTTTCAAGGATCAACCCGAAGGATCAGTGGGAGATTGTGCAGAAGCCTGAGTTGCGCATCGTTGATGAGATGCTGTTCGCCAAGGTGCAGGCGAGAAAAGAGGAAACGGCACACGAGCCGCACTTCTACAAGCAGCGCCGGCCAAAGCATCTGTTTTCGGGTCTGCTCAAGTGCGGCTGCTGTGGGTCTGGAATGGTGACCACCGGAACCGACAAGAGCGGACGCAAGCGCATTCGGTGTAGCGGGTTCTCTCAGAGAGGTATCTGCGACAAGCCCAGGACCTATTATCTGAACGTAGTGGAGGATTTGATCCTCGACGCGCTGCGCAATGAGCTTCAGCACCCGGAGGTCATTTCTGCTTATGTGCAGGAGTATCATGCCGAACGGAAGAGACTTGAACTGCAGCGTACGAAATCAAGAGCCCAGCTGGAACAGCGGCTCACAGCCGTAGAAGCGGAAGCGAAGCGTATCCTTGACATAGTGGTTAAGACGGACACGCCACCAGATTTCGCTCTAAGCCGCCTGCAGGAACTTTCGGCAGAGAAGAAACAGATCAACGCGGACATAGCGGAAACGCCAGAAGCCGAAAAAGTCGTGTCGCTGCATCCGACTGCTCTCGCCTTCTACGAGAAGCAGCTCCAGCGCTTGGGGCGTTATATCGGGGACACGATTGCCGAAGGTGATCTGGAGGCCGCTCAGGCTATACGAGATATTGTCTCGAAGATCGTGATCATCCACGACGATAGCGAGCAGAAGGGCCGGTTCGAGAAGTCAGCCTTTACCGTAGAAATCCATGGAGACCTGACGAGGCTGCTTGGGCCAGAGACTGAGGAAGTCGTCGTCATTGGTATAAGTGGTAGCGGAGGAGGGATTCGAACCCCCGACACAAGGATTATGATTCCTCTGCTCTAACCTACTGAGCTACTCCGCCACGCGTCGCTTTACAGAGACAACATCATGATCGCCGTTTCCGGTGGGACAAATCGTTGTTCCTGCAAGGAATGGCGGCGGTATATGTGCGGAATGAAATGCTGTCAAGCACTCTTCGCATAGCTTTCGTCTTGTTTTCTATCATTTGCACCGATAAGGAACTGGGCATCAGCAAAGGCATGGTTTTATGGCACCTCGTATTGCGGTTTTGGGTTGCGGCTATTGGGGCGGCAATCACATTCGTACCTTGAAGAGCCTCGGTGCCCTTCAGGCAGTTTCGGACTCAAGGGCAGAACAGGCGGAGCGCTTCGCGGCCGAGTTCAATGTCCCCAGCGTTCCCGTCGATGAATTGTTCACGCGTCCGGACATCGATGGCATCGTGATGGCGCTGCCGGCGCAGTTTCATTCCCAATATGCCATTCAGGCGGTGAAGAACGGCAAGGACGTTCTGGTCGAAAAGCCGATTGCGCTCGATATCCCAGCCGCCGAAGCCGAAGTGGAAGCCGCCCGCGAAAATGGCCGCGTGTTCATGGTCGGCCATGTGCTGCGTTTCCACCCGGCCTTCGAAAAGCTTCTCGACATGGTGAAAAGCGGCGAGCTCGGCGACATTCGCTATGTGCATTCGCACCGCGTCGGCTTCGGCAAGTTCCACAACACGTTCGATGCCCTGTGGGATCTTGCACCGCATGATCTCTCCATGATCCTGGCGATCACCGGTGAAGAGCCCAATGCGGTGCGCGGAGAAGGCGTTGCGACGCTCGATCATCTGACCGACATTGCCCATCTTCATCTCGAATTTCCCAATGGGATTCGCGGCCATCTGTTTGCGTCGCGGTTGAATGCCTATCGCGAGCGCCGCCTGACCGTCACCGGCACAAAGGGCATGGCCGTATTCGACGACGGTGAACCTTGGGACCGCAAGCTTGCACTTTACGGGCACGAAGTCTGGCGTGAAAATGATCAGTGGTCCTTCAAATCCGTCGAGCCGGTCTATATCCCGGTCGAGGAAGGCATGCCGCTGACGCGCGAATTGCAGCATTTCATGCATTGCATCGAGACACGCGAAAAGCCGCGCACCGATGGCCGGGAAGCAATCAGCGTGCTGCGCATCCTGACCGAAGGCACTGTCCGGCACCCGCGTTAAAAGGGAGCCGCGGGCTCCGTTTGAACTGCGTCAAGCGGTGTTACAGAAATCGCAAAACTTTGAACGCTCCGGCCATAGCGGGGCAGGGCGCAAGCGAATAAATAAAGGCCGAGGATTCGCATATCGATTTGTGCGGGCCAGATATATTGGAGCCAACATGCAGTTTATTGATCTTGGAGCGCAGCGCGCGCGTATCGAAGACCGTCTCAATGCCGCCATTTCCAAGGTTGTTGCGGAAGGCCGTTATATTCTTGGACCGGAAGTGGCCGAATTCGAAAAGAAGCTCGGCGAATATCTGGGTGTGGAACATGTCATCGCCTGCGCCAACGGCACCGATGCCCTGCAAATGCCCCTGATGGCGCGCGGCATCGGCCCCGGCGATGCCGTCTTCGTTCCGTCCTTCACCTTCGCCGCCACGGCGGAAGTTGTTGCGCTGGTCGGCGCGGAGCCGGTGTTCATCGATGTCGATCCCAACAGCTACAATCTGAATGTCGAACAGCTGGAAGCCGCCATCGCCGCTATCCGCAAGGAAGGCCGTCTGCAGCCGAAGGCAATCATTCCGGTCGATCTGTTCGGTCTGGCTGCCGACTATAACCGCATCAGCGCCATTGCCGACCGCGAGGGGCTGTTCATCATCGAGGATGCTGCGCAATCCATCGGCGGCAAGCGCGACAATGTCATGTGCGGCGCTTTCGGTCATGTCGGCGCGACGAGCTTCTATCCGGCCAAGCCGCTCGGCTGCTATGGCGACGGTGGCGCGATGTTCACCAACGATGCCGAACTGGCCGATACGCTGCGTTCGGTCCTGTTCCACGGCAAGGGCGAAACCCAGTACGACAATGTCCGTATCGGCATCAATTCGCGTCTCGATACGATCCAGGCGGCGGTTCTTCTGGAAAAGCTTGCGATCCTCGAAGATGAAATGGAAGCCCGCGACCGCATCGCCAAGCGCTATAATGAAGCGCTGAAGGATGTCGTCAAGGTTCCCGCACTTCCCGCCGGCAATCGTTCGGCCTGGGCCCAGTATTCCATCGAGAGCGAAAACCGTGACGGCCTGAAGGCGCATCTTCAGGCGGAGGGCATCCCTTCGGTCATCTATTATGTGAAGCCGCTGCACCTGCAGACCGCATATAAGCAGTATCCGGTTGCGCCGGGTGGTCTTCCGGTTTCGGAAAGCCTGCCGAACCGCATTCTGAGCCTGCCGATGCACCCCTATCTGTCGGAAGCCGATCAGGACAAGATCATCGGCGCCATTCGTGGTTTCCACGGCAAGAAGGCCTGACGGATTTCCCATCCGGCTGACGGAAAACCCGGCGAAAGCCGGGTTTTTTACTTGTCAGGCCTGCAGGTTCAACTGCCAGGAAACGCCGTATTTGTCCTTGATCCAGGCGAAAAGCTTGCTGAAACCGTAATTGTCGAGCGGCATCAGCGTCTCGCCGCCTTCCGAAAGCTTTTCAAAAACGCCGGTCAGGCTTTCTTCATCGTGAAAATCGACAAACAGCGATACGGATGGATTGAAGTCGAACTGATGCGGAATCGGGCTGTCGATCACAATCAGCCGGTGTTCGGCAAAGGTGACGCGCGCAATCTGCACCTTGCCGGGACTGCCGCTCGCTTCGTCATAGGTCTTGATCGACTCGATCAGGAAGTCGGGAAAGATCGACCGATAGGTTTCCAGAGCCGCGCCTGCACTGCCCTGAAACATGAGATGGGTGCAAACCTGTGTCATGGCGAAAGCCTAACATGGTCCTGTTGGTTCCCGCAATCAGGCTCTTACGGCTTCTTGCGCCGGTCGATGCGCGCGGCGACAAAGCGGGCGATGGCAGGGCCTGCCAGAAGCACGATGAAGAAACGGCTCGTCTGCATTGCGATGATGAAGGGCAGGTCGACATTGCTCGATGCCGCGATGATTGCAACCGTGTCGGCCCCGCCGGGGCTGGTGGCGAGATAGGCGGTCAACGGGTCGAGACCCAGCAGATGGCCGAGCGCCATGCCGAACAGGCCGCAGACGGCAATCAGGATCAGCGTGGATGTGAGGACGGCTGGAAAAGCGCGCGCCGCATGGGCGATGATGGCCCGTGAGAAGCCAAGGCCGATCCGCCAGCCGATGAGGGCATAACTGATCGCGAGCAGCCATGGCGGCAGGTCTATGGCGATGAGGCCGGTGTCCTGAAGCAATGCCCCCACTATCAGCGGCACCAGCATGGCGCCGGTCGGGATGCGGAGGATTTCGCCAAGCAGCGAGCCGCCGGCAATCAGAAGCAATGTCGGGGCGAGGGTGGACCAGTCGATGGACGGAAACCAGACGATTGCCACCGGCGCAACGGTTTCCACGCCTGCGGAAAGGCGCAGGACCAGCGAGGCGGCGGTGGCGACCAGCACCACGCGCAGATATTGCATGAAGGCGACAAGGCGGGCATCCGCGCCATATGATTCAGCCATCAGCGTCATGGCGGTGGCCGCACCCGGAGAAGAGCCCCACACGGCGGTCGTGCCCGGCAGGATGCGAAACCGCGCGAGCAGATAGCCGATCAGCGTGCTGGTGAAAAGCACATAGCCGATGGATAGCAGGATCACGGGCAGGTGCTGCCCCATGCTGGTGAAAAACTCCGCCGTGATCGAGCGGGCGATAAGGCAGCCGACAACGCCTTGCGCTCCCAGCGACAGGAAGCGGTGAACCCGCAGCGTGCTTTCGCCGGCGGCCATCAATATTGCGCCGAGCATGGCGCCGAGAAGCAGGGCGGCAGGCAGTTGCAGCTTCTCGCCTGCAAAAATCAATATAGCGGAGAAGATGACCAGCAGAGCCCACTGGACCGGCCTGGATCTCTTCTTGAAGCTGAACTTGTTTCGAGTCGGTTGCGGCCCGGAAGGGGAGGTGTTCTGCATTGCCCTTTTTCACTACATCCGGCGAAGAGGCGATGCAAATCCGATCTTATTCCGGAAGCGTTGATTTCCAAATATCAGTATAATGAGGAAATTGAGGGGCTTGCAGCAAACCGCAAGACGCCGCTCTTTGACAGAGGCGGCGTCTTGAATTCCGTGTGAAATGCGTCGATCAGCCGATCATGGCGCGGCGCTGGTTGACGGGCCGTTCGATGACTTCCCGCGGAGCCTTGCCGCTATCGCGTTCTTCGAGCGCTTCGGCTTTCGACAGTTCGGTTTCCGCCGCCGAGAGTTCTGCCTCGGCTGCTTCCTTTTGCGACATCAGATCGCGAATCGACACGAAAAGATTGTCGCGTCGCTGGCGCGCCGCCTTGGCGAAGGTCGGATAAGCGAAATGATTGATGTCAGTGATGCCAGCTTTTTTCTCTTCCGATAGAATCTGGGCGTCGAGTTCTCCGGCCATCCGTTCGAACTCGCCGATCATCAGGTCGAGCTGGCCCAGTTGACGGCGTTTTTCCTTCACCTGGAACAGTTTCAGCCTGACGAGGCTTTCACGTGGCTTCATACGCAATACTCCTTGAACACCAACCAGCTTTCATGTGTTGGGGCGTCCCCCCGACTTTATTAACAGATGTGAACGGGCAAAACGCACCCGGCCCACACCCGAATCTTCTTGCGAATTCAGGCCCCTGAAGGGGAAACCATCGCAGCCGTTCTTCCGATTTGGCTCAACAAGCGAAACAAAAAGTTAAGAATTCGCTCGTTTGGTAACCATTCCTTTACCGGCGAAGTTAATCATACGCGTTAGGACTTAAGGCTCGGTAAACCTCGTGTGGTTTTTCGGCAACAGGTGGAAGCTGGAGTCAAATGAATCGCTTAGAGAAGATTCTTAATGCGATGCTTTAGAGTCGTGAGAAAGTGAATGTCTTTATGATTCAGGCGCGTAAGAGAATTTTCTAAACAGGGCAGAAATATGCTTGCCAAGCAGAATCATATTTTGTTAACCATTTGCTGGCACCTTCATGCAAAGGCAACGACAGTTCCGTGTGCCGCCGTGAGGGACATCTGGTCGGCTGCGGAAAGGGGATAAGAGATGCGCGTCCTTTTGATTGAAGACGACAGTGCTATCGCACAGAGCATCGAGCTGATGCTCAAGTCCGAGAGTTTCAATGTCTATACGACCGATCTGGGCGAAGAAGGCATCGATCTCGGCAAGCTATATGATTACGACATCATCCTGCTGGACTTGAACCTGCCGGATATGTCCGGTTATGAAGTTCTTCGCACGTTGCGCCTGTCCAAGGTGAAGACGCCGATCCTCATCCTTTCCGGCATGGCCGGCATTGAGGACAAGGTTCGCGGCCTGGGCTTCGGCGCCGATGACTACATGACCAAGCCGTTCCACAAGGACGAGCTGATCGCACGTATCCATGCGATCGTGCGCCGTTCGAAGGGACATGCGCAGTCGGTCATCACGACGGGCGACCTGGTGGTCAATCTGGATGCGAAGACGGTCGAGGTTTCCGGCCAGCGCGTTCACCTGACCGGCAAGGAATACCAGATGCTGGAGCTTCTTTCGCTCCGCAAGGGGACGACGCTCACCAAGGAAATGTTCCTCAACCACCTTTATGGCGGCATGGACGAGCCTGAACTGAAGATCATCGACGTCTTCATCTGCAAGCTGCGCAAGAAGCTTGACGCTGTTTCCGGCAGCCAGAGCTATATCGAGACGGTCTGGGGCCGCGGCTATGTGCTGCGCGAGCCCGATGCGGAAATGCGCGAAAGCGCCTGATCTGCAACACGGTCCGAAATGTAAAAAGCTCCGCTTCGGTGGAGCTTTTGCTTTTTGGAGATTGCTGCCGATTTCAGGCGGACAGGAAACCCGCAAACTGTTCGGTGAGATAGGCGCGGTCAAAGGGCTTGAGAATATAGCCGTTGGCGCCCGCACGCTTCGCCCGCATGATGCGGGTGACATCGAGTTCATAAAGACACAGGATAATGCGGGGGCGGTCGCCGCCCGGCATGGCGCGAAGCGCGCTCACGACCTCCAGCGCCGTCATGTCCGGCAGGTCGCAGTCGAGCAGAATGATGTCCGGCATGCGCGCAAAACAGGCTTCAAGCGCTTCCCGGCCGGTGGAGGCTTCTGCAAATTCCGCAATGGTTTCGGAGAGGATGCGGCGTGCGACCTTGCGAATGACGGAGGAGTCGTCCACCAGCAGGCAATATCCTGTCATCGATCCATTCGCCATTCAGTCCCCCACATGCGCAGTTCTTGACTGATAGAGGGTTTTCTGGCGGTTTGCCAGTGTGAGCGCGGGCTGGCCCCGCGCTCAGGCGCGCTTATTCAGCAGAAAATACGATGTCTTCCGCCGTCGCGTGGATGGAAATCGTCATGCCGGCCTCTTCGGCCAAAAGCAGCGTATAGTAGGGCTGGACGGAATGGGCATCGATCGGCTCTTCGGGGGCCGCGCCCGAATGAAGCTCCAGGAATTTTGGCGGAACGCGCAGCATGCGGCCCTTCACGGTGATGACGAAGCGCGGCTCGGTATCGCCGCCTTCAAGGCGCACGGCCAGCGAGCCGCCGCGCGGGATGGCCGCATTGCCGATCAGAAGCATGTTCAAAAGCAGCTTGACCTTGTTCTTCGGCAGCAGGACGCGCGTGCCTTCCCAGGTGAATTCCGGCTTTTCATTCTTGAAATATTCGGTAGCGACGTTCTGCGCGTCGCCGGTGTCGATCTGCACGCCTGCCGAGCCTGCGGCGCCGAAAGCGATGCGGGCGAACTGAAGACGCGCGGAGGCGTTGCGGGCGCTCGACTTGATGAGCGCCATTGCGTCTTCGTCGGCTCCACCTTCTTCCAGCAGTTCCAGGCCGTTATTGATCGCGCCGACCGGCGAAATGATGTCATGACAGATCCTGCTGCACAGAAGCGCACCGAGGTCGAGCGCGGAAAGGGTAACGGGCATTGGCATGGCGTTTTCTCCGGAACGCGGATTGATCCCGATCTCCGAGCGGGTCGGATAACAGGATCGTTATCGGTTAACGAGACAGCCCGCAAAGCCAGAGTTTGCACGCTGCATGAAGATGGGCGAATCACCCGGAATATCGATTTAGAGCACATCCCGAAAAGTGTGAAACGGTTTTCGGATAAGATGTGCGCGAAAAACAAACAGTTAGAGCGCCGATCCGGTTCATTCGGATCGAAACGCGCTCTAACTGGATACACGCGCCATCGGAACGCCGCAACAAAGCTCTCTTTTTGATCCCCCAGCCGGTATTCTCTCGGGAGGAAAGCTGGAAATCCCATGCCTTTGTAAAGCCAATTTCGGCGCTTAAAGGTTTGGACAATAAATTCGGGTCTAAAATAGACGCGATTCGACCAAAATGTCCGCAAGAGACGTGGTCAGGCTTTCAACAGGGCCGTCAGACAGAGGAGCGGAGAGCCAAAAGGAATTTTACATGGCCATACAATCCCTGTCGCAAATCAGGTTCCGCAATGCGGCGTGCTTCGTTGCGTTTTTTGCGGCGCTGTTTGTTTCTTTCATCGCTCTGCCCCATCAGGCAAGAGCCCAGAACACATACACTGCCGAGGAAATCGTCGAATCCGGTCACAGGTTCTTCGGATCGACTTCGGGCGGTATTGCAAGCGCTGTCGAAAAGGCGTTCCAGAGTTTCGGTCTGCCCAACGGCTATATTCTGGGTGAAGAAGGCTCCGGCGCCTTCATCGGCGGCCTGACCTATGGCGAGGGCACGCTCTATACCAAGAATGCGGGCGATCACAAGACGTTCTGGCAGGGCCCTTCGCTTGGCTGGGATTTCGGCGGGCAGGGGTCCCGCGTGATGATGCTCGTCTACAATCTGGATGACATCCAGAACCTGTACGGCCGCTATGCCGGTGTTGCGGGTTCCGCCTATGTGATTGCCGGCGTCGGCTTCAACGTCCTCAAACGCGAGAACATCATGCTGGTGCCGATCCGCACCGGCGTGGGCGCGCGGCTCGGCATAAATATCGGCTATCTGAAGCTTTCCGCCGCGCCGACGTGGAATCCCTTCTAGTGGTCTGATTCCAACATTTGCATCCCTCGGTTCAAGCGCTGAGCAAATGTTGGAATCAAAAAGACCACTAGCAAACATATGTATCTAGTGGTTTTTTCGAATTTGACGTTTGAAACAGCATATGTGTCAGCCGGCTGGAAAGACGGTCGATTGCGCATTATGAATAGTCAATGCTTGTCTGAAACCGCCCGGGCCCGTTTGAAACCGTGATCCAGTCCGCTCTCTTTTTCATCCTTGGCGTTCTTGTGACGGTTTTCGTCGTGGTTCTGCTTGGCCCTTCCGTCTGGCGACGCGCTTTCTTTCTGGCGCGTCGGCAGGTGCAGGCCGAACTGCCGATTACGCTGGCCGAGATAAGGGCCGACCGTGACGGGCTGCGGGCCGAACATGCGGTGGAGGCCAGCCGGCTGGAACAGCTGCTGAAGCTGGAACGCCGGAAAACAGCGGAGCAGAAAGTTGCGCTGGCCCGGCAATATGAAGAGCTGAAGCGCATTCCGCGCCTTGAAGAAAGCCAGGCCGATATCGAAAAGCAACTGTCAGAACATGAGCGGGCGACGGAGGAAGCCGAAACAGCCCGCGATACCGCGCTGGAAAAGGCGGAAATCCTCCAGGCGGAACTGGAGCGGATGCAAAGCCACTACAGCGCGCTTGAGGGACTGGCGGATACGTTGCGTATCGAGATAAGTGCAAGCGAGACGGAACATAGCCGTCTGACAAACGAGATGAGCGAAATGCGCCGAGATCGCAAGGAAGCCGCAGCGCGCCACAACGAAGTGTCGACCCAGTTGACCGCGGCGCAGACGGAATTGAAAAGCGAAAAACGCCGCAATGGCGAATTGCAGCAGAAGCTTGAGAAGCTGATATCGGAACTTTCCGACGCGCAGGAAAAAATCGAGCGTTACAGCCGCAAGAATCCCGGCGCGAATGAAAGCGCGGAACGGGTCGAAATCGAGCGTGAAAACGCGGTGCTGCGTGAGGAAATGGCGGCGCTTGCCGCCCGCATGGTGGCGGCAACCGCTGAAAAGGAAGGACCGGATTCGCCGATCCATTCCATTCTCAAGACGGCAGAGAAGCCAAAGGCAGGCAAGGGAAAGTCTGCCCGCTCGAAAAGCCTGGCGCGCCGCATTCGCGACCTGCAATAATTCTTCCGCCGGGCGGCTATTGCTGGCTGAAAACATCCGACCAGTCGGGGTGGCGCATGGCCTGCGCGTGCATGAAGCTGCAACGCGGGATGATCTTCCATCCGTTTCGGCGTGCATCCAGAACGGCATTCTTGGCCAGCGCCTGCGCAACGCCCTTGCCGCGCATCGTATCCGGCACGAATGTATGGTCGATGGAGATCAGGGAAGGGCCGAGTTTCGTATAGGTCATTTCGGCTTCGCTGCCGTCGAGAACAGCCGCGTAACGGCCGCCGTCGGAACTGTCTTCCTTGCGAATCTCGATAGTCCCGTTCATGCCATCCTCCTGAACATCGGGTGCTTGGAAACAAGCCATGTTCACAACATAAGAATGGAATGTGCAAATAAAAACCGGCCACGTGGGCCGGTTTTCGATTTGTCGATCAATGTCCCTTTCACGGAAGACTTGTTCCGCCGGAGGCCCGATCCTCGCCCTTCCAAAACCGGTCCCGGTTTCGAGGGGTCGGTTTTAGTGACGATACTGTTGAATTCTGGTGGTCCTGAGGCCGGCGAGACCATGCTCATCGATTGAGGATTGCCAGGAAAGGAATTCCTCCACCGTCAATGTATAACGCTGGCATGCCTCCTCAAGGCTCAGAAGCCCGCCACGCACTGCGGCGACGACTTCAGCCTTGCGGCGAATGACCCAGCGCCTTGTATTGGCGGGGGGGAGGTCCGCGATGGTCAGCGGGCTGCCATCAGGACCAATAACATATTTTATACGCGGTCTTACCAGATCGGTCATTGTACTCTCTACACAACACTCAAGGACCTAATCGAGTGTGAGACTAGCGCGACAGCTTTAAAAATTACCTAAACAGCTGGTAACGCTCTGGTAAGACTTGAAAAAATATTCGCCTGCGCCCGATTGCGGGCAATTTTGCGGCAGGGGGCCGGAAAACTTCACGGGGAAGTGTGTGCCGCCTGTCGCAATCTGGACATTGATTGCTCCCGGACCCTTGGCAAATTGCCGCAGTTTAGCCTATATAGGGCGCAGAAACCTAAATTTTGAGAAGCAGGGCAATTGCCCGGAAGCTGGAATCAATCATGAGCCTGAACAGCCTCGATCTGCCGGGAAAGCCGGAAGACACGCGCGTTGTCGTCGCCATGTCGGGCGGCGTCGATTCTTCTGTTGTGGCGGGGATTCTCAAACGTGAAGGTTACGATGTCGTCGGCGTGACGCTGCAGCTTTACGATCATGGTGCAGCCGTCCATCGCGCCGGTTCCTGCTGCGCGGGACAGGATATCGAAGATGCCCGCCGCGTTTCCGAAAGTCTCGGTATCCCGCATTATGTGCTCGATTACGAAGCGCGCTTCCGCGAAGCCGTGATCGATCCTTTTGCGAATTCCTATGTCAGCGGCGAAACGCCGATTCCGTGCGTTTCGTGCAATCAGACGGTGAAGTTCGCCGATCTTCTGCAAACCGCGCGCGATCTTGGCGCCGATGCGCTGGCGACGGGTCATTATATCCGCAGCCGCGCCAATGGTGCGCATCGCGCGCTTTATCGTCCGGTGGATACGGATCGCGACCAGAGCTATTTCCTGTTCGCAACCACGCAGGCACAGATCGATTATCTGCGTTTCCCGCTGGGCCATCTGCCGAAGGCCCAGGTGCGTGAAATCGCCGAGGAAATGGGCCTGACCGTCGCCAAGAAGCAGGACAGCCAGGATATCTGCTTCGTGCCGCAGGGCAAATATTCCGACATTATCTCCAGGCTGAAGCCTGAAGCGGCCAATCCCGGCGATATTGTCCATATCGATGGCCGCACGCTCGGTCGCCACGACGGCATCGTGCATTATACGGTCGGCCAGCGCCGGGGCATCGGTGTGGCCACGGGCGAGCCGCTCTATGTCGTTCATCTGGATGCCGCCAATGCGCGCGTCATCGTCGGCCCGCGCGAAGCCCTGGAAACACACAAGGTCTACCTGCGCGACATCAACTGGCTGGGCGATGCGCCGATCGGCGATCTGCCGGAAAGCGGAATGGAAGTGTTTGCCAAGGTCCGCTCGACCCGGCCGCCGCGTCCTGCCGTGCTGCGCCATGCCGATGGCCAGACCTGGGTTGAACTGGTCGACGGCGAAAGCGGCATCGCGCCGGGACAGGCCTGCGTGCTTTATTCCGATGAAAGCAATACTGCCCGCGTCTTTGGCGGCGGCTTCATCGGCCGTTCGGAGCGTGAGCCGCAGGCCGAAGAAATGCTGCGCCGTCTGGTCGCCAATACAGCCAATGTCTCTGCGGCCTGATAGATCAGTCTTTCGTGTCGCAAAAACCTCCGGCTTCAAACCGGAGGTTTTTGTTTTGGCGCGATTGCGGCGAATCCGAAATGCGCCTCACTCTGGGGCGAGGTTGCGTACCAATTTCGGATTCAAGGCCACCACACTTGGCTTGTCGTGTTCTTACGAAAATTTGCTGAAGCGCGACAGGGCGATGCCCGAGGCCGTGGCGACATTCAGGCTGTCGAACGCACCGGACATGGGAATTCGCGCTGCCTGAAGTTTCTGGAGCAGCCGGGGCGGCAATCCGTCGCCTTCGGTGCCGAGCAGGAGCGCCTGTCGGTCGAACTTGGCCGCATCATAAATGCTGAGCGAAGAGGAGGGGCTGAGCGCCAGCAGATTGAAATTGGCATCGCCCAGCGCGGCAATGATTTCATCGATGCTGCCACCGTGAAAATAGGGAACCTTCAGCGTGGCGCCGACCGACACGCGAATGGCCTTGCGGTAAAGCGGATCGCAACAGGTTTCGTCCATCAGCACGCAATCGGCTTCGAAGGCGGCGGCGTTGCGAAAAATCGAACCGACATTGTCATGATTGGAAATGCCGCACAAAACGACGACGAGCGATTTGGCAGGCAGCGTGTCCAGCATTGCCTGCAGGCCGGGTTGCGGCTTGCGGCGACCAACCGCAAGAATGCCGCGATGGACGTGAAATCCCGCGACTGCATCCATGACAGACTGTGGAACAGAATAGACCGGCACATCAGGCGGCAATTGGCTGAGTTGCTCGCCGAGGCCATCAAGCCGATTTTCCAGAACAAGCAAAGATTCCGTCTCGAATCGCGCCGCAGCCGAAAACAGGACGTTCAAAACCACCTTGCCTTCAGCGATGAACCGCTGCTGGCGACCGACGAGATCCTTTTCGCGAATGTCGCGATAGGGCGAAAGGCGAATATCGTCCGGATCGTCGATCTTCAAGACGCAGCCGTGCGAATGAGTGTTTTCGTTCATCGCACGGCTGTGACCTCATTGTGTTATGCGTGAGCGACTGCCGCCATACTATGTCTGCGCGGCGTTGGACTCATATAGAGACTCGAAAGTGTCGACAACATCAACTCGATATGCGGCGAGGAGACCATGTAATAGATGGTCTGCGCGTCGCGCCGGGTTGAAACGAGGTCGAGAGCCCGTAATTTTGCCAGGTGCTGAGACAAGGCGGATTGGCTAAGGTCAATTGCCTTGGCAAGCGCACCTACCGACATTTCATTGTGAAGCAACTTACATAAAATTAGTAACCGCTTATTGTTAGCAAGTGCCGATAGAAAATCAGCAGCCTGATCTACGTTTTCAATCAAATCAAAGAAAGTATCTTCGTTGCTCATTTGCCGTCATACCCCCGTAAGACTGGACAAAGTTGAAATATACATGCGAATTTTCATAAGCATGCATATTGAAAATACTACTATAAACCGGATTTGAAAAGCCCTTGCTTATATTCCTTCCAATATAAAGACGTGGAATTTCGTCCCAAAAAAAATGGGTTTTTGTTTCAGGGGCTTTATTTTACCGTTTGGTCAGTGCTGTAACAGCTTCCCCCACAGAATCGGAGCGTGAGGGAAACATATAGCGCAGCACGATGTGGCCATAGGCGATGTCGGCACCGTCCGGGTCTAATCCTATCACTTTCTGTTGATCTTTAATAGCACCTGCTTTCAAAAGCTGTTGCGCAAGCTGGGCGATTGCAAAAGCGTGGCGTTCGTTCAGCGTATCGAGCGCGTCTTGTTCGCCGGCGGCGAAGGCATCGCTGGTGATGGCGGCGCAAAGCAGATCGCCAGGCGTCAGGTTGAAGGCCTTGCCGAAACCGCCGTTCAGGCTGGCGCTTTCCAGTTCGAGCCGGAAGAAGGCAAAATCCCCCAGGTCCACATAGAGCGACCCTTTCGGGTTGTGGTTGAGATAGCGCCGACGCATATGCGCATAGTTCGGGGCCGTCCTTTCGACTTTCTGCGCCCTGCAATGCAGCGTGATGCGCGGATGGGCGAGGGGGTCGCCCTTGCCGACCTCGCCCAGCAGAAGCGAGCAGGCGGGATTGGCCAGCAGGCCCGGCGTGTGCGCCGCCAATCCGGAAACGAGGATGACGGGCGTGCCGTCCGTATCCGTCGCAACGGCGACACGGCTTGCCAGCGGGCGCCCCGTGGCGGCATCGAAAACCGCAATTGCGCCGTAGCGTGATGTTCTCAGCAGAGTCTTGGCCAGTTGAATGGCTTCCGGCGTGGTGGGGCGAACCGGGTTGATTTCGGGCATGGCGGTCGGACCTGACTATGGCTGTTCCATCCGCTTAAAGCATATTGCCCCAAAGTGTGAAGTGCCTGTGCAGGAAAATCGGTTCACCGGGCCGATTTCTGATCCTGCTTCCATTGTGCGGGATGCGCGGGCATGCGAACAATCGGGGATTGAGGGGATGCGTGTCGGCGGTGCGTGTGAGTCGGTAATGCAAAAAGCGCATCGTCCCATGCAAATTTCGCGCGAATAATATTATAAATCGGAGAGCTTTAGCGCAATTTTCCGAAATCAGCTTTGTTTATAGAATAAAAATCTAACCAATATGGCCATATTCGGTTGAGATTATGAACTGGTTCTAAAAATTGCGCTTGCAAAGTGACGGCCCACACGTTTCGATAAGCGCAAGCTGCGGGCAATGGGGTGCGCGCGGCATGCTTTTCCGTGGAGGCGGACAATAATGAAATTCTACCAAAAACTCCTGGCGGCAACCGCGCTGGTTGCTCTGATGAGCGGTGCTGCATCGGCAAAAACCTTTGTTTATTGCTCGCCGGCATCGCCTGAAGGCTTCGATCCGGCCGCCTATACGGGCGGCGATACGTTCGATGCGTCGGCCCATCCGGTTTATAACCGTCTTGCCGAATTTGAAAACGGAACGACGAAAGTTGTGCCCGGTCTGGCAGAAAGCTGGGATGTCAGCGACGATGGCCTGGAATATACCTTCCATCTGCGCAAGGGCGTCAAGTTCCATTCGAGCGATCATTTCACGCCGACCCGCGATTTCAACGCGGATGACGTGATCTTCTCCTTCGATCGCATGCGTAACAAGGACAATCCCTGGCACCAGTACACCGCCGGCATCACCTATGAATATTTCGACAGCATGGAAATGGGTGCGCTGATCAAGGATATCGTCAAGGTTGACGATTATACCGTCAAGTTTGTGCTGAACCGTCCGGAAGCGCCGTTCCTCGCCAATATCTCGATGCCTTTCGCTTCGATCATTTCGAAGGAATATACCGACAAGCTCGCCGCCGACGGCAAGAAGGACGATCTCAACCAGTTCCCGGTCGGCACCGGCCCGTTCCAGTTCATCGCCTATCAGAAGGACGCCGTCGTCCGCTTCAAGGCAAATGACAACTATTGGGGCGGACGCCCGAAGATCGACGATCTGGTCTTCGCGATCACGACCGATCCTGCGGTTCGCGCACAGAAGCTCAAGGCCGGCGAATGTCAGCTGATGTCCTATCCGGCTCCGGCGGATATCAAGGGTCTCCAGGCCGATTCCAACCTCAAGGTTGACGAGCAGGCTGGCCTGAACGTGGCATATCTTGCCTATAATACGCTGAAGGCGCCGTTCGATAAGCCGGAAGTGCGCAAGGCGCTCAACCAGGCCATCAACAAGCAGGCCATCATCGATGCCGTGTTCCAGGGCCAGGGCCAGGTTGCCAAGAACCCGATCCCGCCGACGATGTGGAGCTATAACGAGACGGTCGTTGACGACAAGTACGATCCTGAAGCGGCCAAGAAGGCGCTTGAGGCTGCCGGCGTGAAAGACCTTTCGATGAAGATCTGGGCCATGCCGGTCAGCCGCCCCTATATGCCGAATGCACGCCGCACGGCCGAACTCATGCAGGCCGATCTGGCGAAGATCGGCGTCAAGGCCGATATCGTGTCGATGGAATGGGGTGAATACCTCAAGAAGTCGTCCGAAAAGGACCGTGACGGCGCGGCCATCATGGGCTGGACCGGCGACAATGGCGATCCGGACAACTTCCTGGGCACGCTTCTCGGCTGTGCAGGCGTTGGCAACAACAACCGCGCCCAGTGGTGCTACAAGCCGTTCGAAGATCTGATCCAGAAGGCCAAGGTTTCAACCAGCCAGGAAGAGCGTACCAAGCTTTATGAAGAAGCGCAGACGGTCTTCAAGGAACAGGCCCCCTGGGATACGATCGCCCATTCGACGGTTTTCGTGCCGATGTCGGCCAAGGTCACGGGCTTCAAGCAGAGCCCGCTCGGCGATTATCGCTTCGAGGAAGTCGATATTTCCGAATAAGATCTGACAACACGAGTGTGATGGATTTTGAGGTTCCTGTTCCTTGCATGGCAAGGCGTCCGGGAACCTCGAAATTTCGAACCGCACTCGATTCAACTGGTTGCTGATTGGCTTTGAAACCGGAATTCGCTATGACCTCGTTTCACGGGGCTTACGAATTCCGGTTTCACCAAATCGGTGATCGGGTGTAGGCGACGCCCTCCACCCGGTCGGAGTTTTTGTATGTTTCGCTTCATATTGAATAAACTCGTCTATCTGGTTCCGACCTTCATAGGCATTACAATCGTGGCTTTTGCCTTCGTGCGGGTTCTGCCCGGCGATCCCGTGCTGTTGATGGCCGGAGAACGCGGCGTGAGCCCCGAGCGCCATGCCGAACTGATGGCGCAACTGGGCTTCGACCGCCCGGTCTGGCAGCAATATATCGACTATGTCTGGAACCTGCTGCACGGCGATTTCGGCCAGTCGCTGGTGACGAAGAAGCCTGTTCTCGTCGAATTTTTCGCGCTGTTTCCCGCAACCGTGGAACTGTCCATCTGCGCGATCATCGTGGCTATCCTGTTGGGCATTCCCGCCGGCGTCATCGCTGCTGTCAAGCGCGGTTCGTGGTTCGATCAGGGCCTGATGGGCATTTCGCTGGTCGGCTATTCAATGCCGATTTTCTGGTGGGCGCTGCTGCTCATCATCTTCTTCTCGGGCGTTTTGCAGTGGACACCGGTTTCGGGCCGCATCTCGCTGCTTTATTATTTCCCGTCCGTGACCGGCTTCATGCTGATCGACAGCCTGTTGTCGGATCAGAAGGGCGCGTTCCTGTCCGCCGTTTCGCATCTCATCCTGCCGACCATCGTGCTTGCGACGATCCCGCTCGCCGTTATCGCGCGCCAGACCCGTTCGGCGATGCTGGAGGTGCTGGGCGAGGATTATGTGCGCACCGCCCGCGCCAAGGGCCTGCCGGTGCGCCGCGTTGTCGGCCTGCATGCGCTGCGCAATGCGATGATACCCGTCATCACCACCATCGGCCTGCAAGTTGGCGTTCTGATGGCTGGCGCAATCCTCACCGAGACGATCTTCTCATGGCCCGGTATCGGCAAATGGATGCTCGATTCCATTTTCCGTCGCGACTATCCGGTCGTGCAAAGCGGACTCCTGCTGATCGCATTCATCATCATGCTGGTGAATCTGGTCGTGGACCTGCTGTACGGCCTCATCAATCCGCGCATCCGGCACAAGTGAGGGTATCATGACACACTCAGCCATTCAGCCGGAAGCAGCACACGACATTGGCAAGATGCGTGCGCTGAAGGACTTCTGGTTTTATTTCAGCGTCAATCGCGGCGCGGTTATCGGTCTTGTCGTCTTTGTCGCAATCATTCTGGTGGCAATCTTCGCGCCGTTTATCGCGCCGCACAGCCCCACGGAGCAGTTCCGCGAATTCGTCAAGGTTCCGCCCTTCTGGGAAGAAGGCGGCTCAACCCAGTTCCTGCTTGGAACGGACGCTGTCGGACGTGACATCCTGTCCCGCCTGATCTACGGCGCGCAATATTCGCTGCTGGTCGGTTTCGTCATCGTCATCATTTCGATGTGTCTCGGCATCACCGTCGGCCTCATCACCGGCTATTTCGGCGGCGGTGTCGATACGGTGTTCATGCGCATCATGGATGTCATCCTGGCATTCCCGTCGCTCCTGCTGGCGCTGGTACTGGTGGCGATCCTCGGACCGGGCCTGATCAATGCGGTTCTGGCGATCACGCTCGTTCTGCTGCCGCACTTCTCGCGCCTTACGCGTGCGGCCGTGATGGCGGAAAAGGAACGCGAATATGTGACGGCGGCCAAGCTTGCCGGTGCAGGCAAGCTGCGCCTGATGTTCAAGACCATTCTGCCGAACTGTCTGGCCCCGCTGGTGGTGCAGGCAACGATGTCGTTCTCCAACGCCATCCTCGACGTTGCGGCTCTGGGCTTCCTTGGCATGGGCGCGCAGCCGCCGACGCCGGAATGGGGCACGATGCTTGCCGAAGCGCGGGAATTCATCCTGAGCGCCTGGTGGATCGTTACCTTCCCCGGTCTTGCAATTCTCATCACTGTTCTCGCCATCAACCTGATCGGCGACGGTCTGCGCGATGCGCTTGACCCGAAACTGAAGAGGAGCTGATCAATGGCTCTGCTTGAAATCAGGAACCTTTCGGTTTCCTTCGACACCTCGACCGGCCCGTTCAAGGCGGTCGACGGCATCGACATCACCGTCGACAAGGGCGAAGTGCTGGCAATCGTCGGCGAGTCCGGTTCGGGCAAGTCGGTCGGCATGCTTGCCGTCATGGGCCTTCTGCCCAAGACGGCAACGGTTACCGCGGATGCCATGACCTTCGACGGCAAGGACCTGCGGGCGATGTCCGACAAGGAGCGCCGCAAGATCATCGGACGGGATATTTCGATGATCTTCCAGGAGCCGGTCGCGAGCCTCAATCCCTGCTTCACGGTCGGCTATCAGCTGGAGGAAGTGCTGAAGCAGCACATGGGCATGAACGGCTCGGCCAGCCGTGCCCGTGCCATCGAGCTTCTGGAACTCGTCGGTATTCGCGATGCGGCGGAGCGCCTGAAAAGCTTCCCGCATCAGATGTCGGGCGGCCAGTGCCAGCGCGTCATGATCGCGATCGCGATTGCCTGCAACCCCAAGCTCCTCATTGCCGACGAGCCGACGACAGCGCTCGACGTGACGATCCAGAAGCAGATTCTCGATCTTCTGATGCGGCTTCAGGTCGAGCACGGCATGGGCCTCATCATGATTACCCATGATATGGGCGTGGTGGCCGAAACGGCGGACCGGGTGATCGTGCAGTATAAGGGCCACAAGATGGAGGATGCCGACGTGCTGTCGCTTTTCTCCGCGCCCAAGCACCCATACACCCGCGCGCTGCTGTCGGCCCTGCCGGAAAATGCAACGGGCGACCGTCTTCCGACGGTTTCCGATTTCGTCTTTGAAAATACTGGTGCGGGAGAAGCGCGATGAGCGAGATCGTTCTCGAGGCGCGTGACATCAAGCGCGATTATCATGTCGGCGGCGGGCTGTTCGGCAAGCCGAAAGTGGTGCACGCCGTCAAGGGCGTGAGCTTCAAGGTGGAAAAAGGCAAGACGCTGGCGATTGTCGGTGAATCGGGCTGCGGCAAGTCCACGCTGGCGCGTATTCTGACCATGATCGATCCGCAGACATCGGGCGAGCTGAAGATCGGCGGCAAGGATGTGGATATTCTGCGCGACGGCCTGACGCCGGAAATGCGCCAGAAGGTGCAGATCGTGTTCCAGAACCCCTATGGCTCGCTCAATCCGCGCCAGAAGATCGGGGACGTGCTGGCCGAGCCTCTGCTGCTCAACGCCAACATGTCGGCGGAAGAGCGGCGCGCCAAGGCGATGCAGATGCTGTTGAAGGTCGGCCTTGGCCGCGAACACTTCAACCGCTATCCGCATATGTTCTCCGGCGGCCAGCGCCAGCGCATCGCCATTGCGCGCGCGCTGATGCTGAACCCGAAGCTGCTCATCCTGGATGAGCCGGTTTCCGCGCTCGATCTATCGGTACAGGCGCAGGTGCTCAACCTTCTGTCTGACTTGCAGGAAGAGTTCGGCCTCACCTATGTCTTCATCAGCCATGACCTTTCGGTCGTGCGCTACATCGCCGATGAGGTGATGGTGATGTATTTCGGCGAGGTGGTTGAATATGGTTCGCGGGACGACGTGTTCAACAATCCGCAGCATGACTATACGAAGAAGCTCTTTGCCGCGACGCCGCGGGCGGATGTGGATGCTATTCGCACGCGTGTGGAAACGCGCGCCGCCGCAAGACAAGCCGCGCATAGCTGATCCTGTCTGTACGTTGCCTGAAAACAGAAAAACCGCACATGAAAATGTGCGGTTTTTCTGTATCGGAATTGTTGTATTTTGCAGAAGAATGAAGTATAGAACCGATATTTTAGTATTTAAATTATCGGTATTGGCATGAATTTTTATTTAATTGTTTCTGTTGTTAGTGTCATGTTGTCGGCTATTTTTTGGGTGGCAAACACTGCTTGCGGTATTCTTGTTTAGACTTGCGTCCCCCGTTGCTGGTGCCAGGCCAGCGCGCGCACGATATCATCCGCCGCGACCTTGCCGATGATGGCGCCGTTCTCGATGATGCCGACATCGCCGCTGCTGTCCGCCACGGCATTCATCAGCTCGCGCACCAGCGTTTCGCGCCGGGCGGTCGCGGCAAAGGGACGGGGCGCTGCATTGCGATCGAAGGGCACCATGATGTCGCCGGCGCGAAGCACGCCGAGCGGGTTCATGTGGGCGACGAAGTCGGCGACATATTCGTCGGCGGGATGCAGGAGAATTTCCTGCGGCGTGCCGCATTGAACGATGCGCCCGCCCTCCATGATGGCGATGCGGTTGCCGATCTTCATGGCTTCATCGAGATCATGGCTGACGAAGACGATGGTTTTCTTCAGGCGTGACTGGAAGGCCAGCAATTCATCCTGCAAGCGCGTGCGGATCAGCGGATCAAGCGCGGAGAACGGTTCGTCCATCAGCAGGATCGGCGCGCCGGTTGCAAAGGCGCGGGCCAGGCCGACGCGCTGCTGCATGCCGCCGGAAAGCTCTCCCACCTTGCGTCCGGCCCAGTCCTGCAAGCCCACAAGTTCAAGCTGTTCGCGGGCCTGGGCAAGGCGCTCTTCCTTGCCCATGCCGGAAATTTCCAGCCCGAAGGCGACATTTTCCTCGACCGTGCGCCATGGCAAAAGGCCGAATTGCTGGAACACCATGGAAACAAGTTCGGTGCGCAGATGGCGAAGGGTTCCGCGGTCGGCCGTGCCGACATCGATGGCGCGCTCGCCGTCGCGCACGAGAACACGCCCGCGCGAGATCGGATTGAGCCGGTTGATGGCGCGAAGAAGGGTCGATTTGCCCGAGCCTGACAAGCCCATCAGAACGAGGATTTCGCCTTCCTCGATGTTGAGCGTGCAGTTGTGGACGCCCAGAACGAGATCGGTTTCAGCCTGGATTTGCGAGCGTGTGGCACCGCGATCCGCCAGAGCAAGCGCGTCCCCGACATTGTTGCCGAAAATGATGCAAACGTCTTCGAGTGCGATGATCGTCATCCATTTGCTCCTGGTCTCTGTTTGAGCATGATCTTATCCGAAAACCGGTTTCCACTTTTCGGGATCATGCTATTTTTCTCTGCCGGCGCGGAAGATACGGTCGAGTATGATGGCGACCACGACGATGATGAAACCGGCCTCGAAACCGAGCGAGATGTTGACCGAGTTCAGGCCGCGCACCACGGGCACGCCAAGGCCGTCGGCACCGACGAGAGCGGCGATGACCACCATTGAAAGCGACAGCATGATCGTCTGGGTCAGGCCGGCGAGGATTTGCGGCATCGCATAGGGCAGCTCGACCTTCCAGAGAAGCTGCGAGCGTGATGCGCCGAAGGCCTCGCCCGCCTCGATCAGCGAGGATGGTGTCGAGGAAATGCCGAGCTGGGTCAGGCGGATGGGAGCGGGTATCACGAAGATGACCGTGGCGAGCAGGCCGGGCACCATGCCGATGCCGAAGAAGACGATGGCCGGGATCAGATACACGAATGTCGGCAGGGTCTGCATCAGGTCGAGCACAGGGCGCATTGCGGCGTAAAGTGCGGGACGATGGGCAGCGGCAATGCCGAGCGGCACGCCGACCGCCATGCAGACGAAACATGAGGACAGAACAAGCGTCAGTGTTTTGAGCGTCGGTTCCCAGTAGCCCTGATTGATGATGAAGAGGAAGCCCACGACAGTAAGCAGGACGACCGAGATGCGACGCTGGATCAGCCATGCAATGACGGCGAAGATGGCGATCAGGAGGAGAGGATGCGGCAGTTGCAACAGGTACAGCAAGCCATCGATCAGGCCCTGCATGATTGCCGCCAAAGTGTCGAAGAAAAGTCCCAGATGGGTTGTCAGCCAGTCCACCACGGATTTGGCGGTCGGTCCGACAGGAATCTTGTAATCCGTCAGCCAGTTCAACGATCAAGTCTCCTGCTGCGTGCTTGTGATGAAGGTCCGGGAATGTGCCGGGCCGCCTGTGTCGCAGCCCGGCAGCATGCCGGGGTCAAAGGCCGAGCGCTGCCTTGACGGCGGGCAGGCCTTCCTTGCCGTCAACGGTCGTCACACCGGCGAGCCACTGGTCGAGCACGCCCGGATTGGCTTTCAGCCAGTCGGTTGCAGCCTTTGCGGGTTCTTCGCCATCATCGAGAATCTTGCCCATGATCTCGTTTTCGATGTCGAGCTTGAATTCCAGATTGGTGAGGAACTTGCCGACATTGGGGCATTCCTGCGTGTAGCCGGTGCGGACATTGGTTTCGACCTTGGCGCCGCCGAGATTGGGGCCGAAGAAATCGTCGCCGCCGGTGAGATAGGCGATCTCGAAACGCTTGTTCATGGGGTGCGGCTCCCATGCGAGGAACACCACCGGCTCCTTGCTCTTGATGCTGCGCGCGACCTGCGCCAGCATGCCCTGTTCGGAGGATTCCGCCAGTTCGAACGATTTGAGGCCGAAGGCATCCTTGTTGATCATGTCGAGGATCAGGCGGTTGCCGTCATTGCCGGGCTCGATGCCGTAGATCTTGCCGTCGAGCTTGTCCTTGAATCTCGCAATATCCTTGAAATCCTTGAGGCCTTCGTCATAGGCATATTTCGGTACGGCGAGCGTGTATTTCGCGCCGGTCAGGTTGGTGCGCAGCGTCTCCACCGTCTTGTTATCGAGATAGGGCTGGAGGTCGGCGGACATGGACGGGTTCCAGTAGCCGAGGAAGACGTCGATATCCTTCTTGCCCAGCGACGCATAGGTCACCGGCACGGAGAGAACCTTGATGTCGGTCTTGTAGCCGAGGCCTTTGAGGATTTCGGTCGCCACGGCTGTCGTCGAGGTGATGTCGGTCCAGCCGACATCCGAAAAGCGGACGGTGGAGCAGCTTTCAGGCTCGGCGGCGAAACCGGTTGCAGGCGCGCCCAGCATTGCCGTTCCCGTGGCAAGCCCACCCAGGGCAAGCGTAAGCATATAGGTCGATACGGACTTCATTGTTCTCTCCATTCACCGGGCCGTTTTGACGGATTGATTGTTTTTCCGGTTCCGGCTTTAGCAAACACCAAAGATTTCGCCATTCAAGTACCATAGCGGCGAAAATGTTCTTGATTGCGACGTTGGCTGCAGTTTCCGGCGGAAAACCGTTTCGCACCTGACTTGAAACTGCCTGTCACTCATCATTTTCCGGAACCGTCAGCCGAGGGGAAACGGGCAGGATTGCCACGCATTTGGCCGAAGCGGGTTGGCGCCATGTTACGGATCGATACCGGGGATTCAACCCTGTCAGCCGAAAATGACGGATAAAATCAGTCGGATGACCGTAAAATTCGAAGAATCCGCTCCGTTCATGGAGTTGCCGCCGGTCTGATTCCGACATTTGCTCAATGCCGATATCCGGGGCCGATATCCGGGGCCGATATCTGGGGGATGCAGATGTCGGAATCAGACCGCCGGGTTGTCGAAAAGATGAGCACACTCTATTTGAGGATTGGACAGTTTTTCAGGCCTGGCTGCTTGCGAATGGGGCTTGCGATGCATAGGTCTGTAGGGCGGCGCAGAAGCGGTGCAAAACCCGGATTTTCGGGTAAAAGGAAGGATTTCTATAGTGTGGGATGCAGTAAAGGGCGTTTTTTCCTTCCTGGGCCGATTCATCGCGGCGCTTGCCCGTCTGATTGCCGTTCCCCTGGGCGCATTATGGCGGCTTTTCCTGCGGCTTGGAATTTTGTGGAAAGTCGCCGTTGCGGTCGTCGTGATCGGCCTGGGCAGCCTTTACGTCTATTTCATCTGGCAGACTCAAGTGTGGACGAATTTCGATCCGGATTATCCGGCGAAATACAGCTATCAGAACGCGACTACGCCCGGTGAAGAGGTAAAGAGTGAAGTGGTAAAGAGCGAAGAGGTGAAGGTCGGGGCCGAACAGCCCGCCGCCACGCCTGAAACCAGCCAGACTGGCGAGGCCGCACCGGCGAATCAGCCGGTTCAGGCAGCGCAGGCGCCATCCTCCGCGCGCAAATGTTCCCGCTCGGCCATAGCCGAAGTTGCCGCCGATCTCACCGACTTCAATGTCAACCAGAATGCATGGATTTCCTCCATGCTGCTCTACAAGCTCGGTCTTTTCGGCCTGGACTGGGATCGCACGCCCTTCCTCGACAACAAGGCTTCGTTCCAGCGCGGCATCAATGCGGCGGTGCGCCGTACCGCGATTGAACTCGTCGACAATATCGGTCGTCTGCGCGGCACATCGCAGATCGATGGCGACCTGCAAAAGGCGCGCGGCAATCTGCAATTTGCCGAGGATTCCTGGTATTTCGGCCTGAGCCCCTTCGGCCCGAAGACGCCGACGCCCAGCTATTATCGTTCGGCGATCAAGGATCTGCGCGCCTTCAACGGGCGGCTTGAAAACTGCCAGGCGACGTTTGATGCCCGCGCGGACAATCTGATCCAGTTTGTCGACCGTATCGCGAGCGATCTCGGTTCCACCTCGGCCATCCTCAAGGACCGGGCGGAGAATTATCACGCGGGCTGGTTTGACACCCGCGCGGACGACCGCTTCTGGTTCGCCTATGGCCAGCTTTATGCCTATTACGGCCTGCTGCGCGCCGCGCATTCGGATTTCCGCGGGGTTCTGGCCGAAAAGCACCTCGACGGCGTGTGGGATGAAATGGAAAAGCAGCTTCGGGCGGCGCTCGACATGCAGCCCTTCATCGTTTCCAATGGCGACCCGGATGCGTGGATCACGCCGTCGCATCTGACCACGATGGGCTTCTACATTCTGCGTGTCCGTTCCAATCTGGTCGATGTGAAACAGGTTCTGGAGCGCTGACCGGCCATGGAACTGCCAGCTTCCTTGCGGCAGGCGGTGGATGCCGCGCTTGAGGGCGTGGCCCTGGCCGATCTGAAGCGCGCATCCGAAATGCTTTCACGCCGTTACCGCGCCGAGACGCGGGACGGGCGGATGCATATTTCCGACGATCTTGCGGCCAAGGCCTATCTGGCGGCGCGCCTGCCTGCGACCTATGCGGCGGTTCGCGCCAGTCTGGACAGCGCCGCCGAGGTCTGTCCCGATTTCGCGCCGCGCTCCATGCTCGATGTGGGGGCAGGGCCGGGGACGGCTCTGTGGGCGGCCCGGCAATGCTGGCCGACGCTTCAATCGGCGACGATGATCGAGGCAAGCCCCGCGATCCGCGCGGTGGGGAGCGCTCTTTCGCAAAGCATCGGGCTGGCCGATCTCGACTGGCGCGCAGGGGATGCAGTTCGGGAAAAACTCGATTTTCCGCAGGCCGATCTGGTGACGATTGCCTATGTGCTGGACGAGCTTGCGCCTGAGAAGCGGCAGGCGCTGATTGAGTGCCTGTGGGCATCGGCAAGGCAGATGCTGGTGATCGTGGAGCCCGGCACACCGGCGGGCTGGCAGCGTATTCTTGATGCGCGCCGGGCGCTCGCCGCCGCAGGCGCAACCATCGCAGCGCCCTGTCCGCACCAGTTCGACTGTCCGCTGGTGGCACCCGACTGGTGCCATTTTTCACGCCGCGTCGCGCGCTCGCGCATTCATCGCCTGACCAAGGAGGCGGAAGTGCCATGGGAAGACGAGAAATTCATCTATCTGGCCGCCGTGCGTGAAAAGCCTGCCGAAGCGGCGGCCCGCGTCATCGCGCCGACGCGGGTTGGCGGCGGCAAGGTTTCCATCAAGCTTTGCACGCAGGATGGGCAGGCGGAAGAACGCCTGACCACGAAGCGGGATGGAGAATTTTTCCGCTGGGCGCGCCGCGCCGATTGGGGCGATGCTTTCCTATGATGCCTGCAGGACCGGCCTTGCGGCAGGGCGGTTGATGATGAACACCATGGCCGCGGCGGCAAAGCACATGGCGCCGGCGAGGATCAGGGCCGGGGTATAGCTGTCATAATCCGTGCGCACGAGCCCGGCAAAGGCTGCGGCGGCTGCGGCCCCGATCTGATGGCCGGTGAAGACCCAGCCGAAGACCAGACCGGCCTTTTCCGGGCCGAAACGCTCAGCGGCAAGCTTCACGGTCGGCGGCACCGTCGCCACCCAGTCCAGCCCGTAGAAGACGGCGAACAAGGCCAGTTCATAAACGGTGAAATCGGTAAACGTCAGATAGATCAGCGACAGGCCGCGCAGCGCATAGAACCAGAACAGGAGCCAGCGATTGTCGAACCGGTCGGACAGCCAGCCGGACATGATCGTGCCGATGAGGTCGAATGCGCCGATCACGGCAAGGATGCCCGCCGCCCCCACCGGCGCGATGCCGAAATCGCCGCAAAGCGTGATCCAGTGCGTCTGGATCAGGCCATTGGTGGAAAAGCCGCAGACGAAGAAGGTCAGGAACAGGACCCAGAAGGTTGCGGTGGACGACACGTCGCGCAAGGTGACGAGCGGCGAGGCCAGCATGGCGCCGAAGCTCTTGCGGGGTTCGGGGGCCGGAAGCGGCGCTGTGCGGCCGAAAGGCTTGAGACCGATATCCGCCGGATGATCGCGCATCAAGGCGAGAACCAGCACCAGCGCGGCAACAAGGAAGCAGATGACGATGGTGAGCGATGTGCGCCAGCCGATCGTCTGGCTGACGCTGGCGAGGATGGGCATGAAGACCAGCTGGCCGGTGGCGTTGCTGGCGGTCATGAGGCCGACGACGAGGCCGCGCCGCTTCTCAAACCAGCGCGCCGCAACGGTTGCGCCGAGCACAAGCGCGGTCATGCCGGTGCCGAGGCCGATCACGATCCCCCAGAGCGCAACCATCTGCCACTCCTCGGTCATGAAGATGGAACCGATAAGGCCGGCCGAAATCATGATGAGGGCGGTTGCAACGACACGCCGCAGGCCGAACTGGTTCATGAAGGCAGCCGCGAACGGCCCCATGAGGCCGAAAAGCACGAGGCGAAGCGCCATTGCGAAGGAGATATTCGCATTCGTCCAGCCGAATTCCCGCTGGAGCGGATCGATCAGGATGCCCGCCGATCCCATCGCGGCAGCGGTCGCCAGCATGGTCAGGAAGGTGATGGCGGCGACGATCCATCCGTAATGGATGTTTCTCCGGGCGAGAAAGCTTGCAAGGCGGACAGAAATCATCTTTGGCGCTTTCGGGTTCATGTCGGCTTTGGGCCAGCCGTTCGCTCCATAGCAGGCGTGCGGCCTCAAGTCATTGTTTTCAGTCAAAAGTCGTCGGTTCGATCAAGGCTGCGCAGCAGGCTTTGCAGCTGCTCCACGCCATCCTCTCCCAGCCGGGCTTCGATTGTCTCCTGCGCACGGTCCCAGAGCGGGCCGCCGCGCTCCACCAGATCGCGGCCCTCGGCGGTCAGCGCAACATTGGTCTCGCGATGGTCTTCGCCGGGTGCGGGTTCGATCAGGCCCATGCGCTGCAAAACCTTCACATTGCGGCCCATGGTCGATCGGTCCAGCTCGGACAGATGTGCGAGTTCCGTCAGCGAAATGGAGCCTGCGCGGCGAATTTTGCGCAGTGTGCTGAACTGCGCCACATTGATGCCGAGCGGCGCCAGCACATTGTCATAGACGCTCGATGTCTTGCGGGCTGCCTGACGCAGAAGAATACAGAAACACGGATGGGACATATTGCGGGTATATACCCGTAAATAACCGATGGCAATATGGAACTGAAAGATCGCGCGTTCACTGCTGCCAGCCTGCTGACAGCAACGATGCCCGTTCAGACGGCGATATAGGCGGTTTCCTTCACTTCCTCCATCACGGCGTAGGTGTGCGATTCCCGCACACCGGGCAGGGAAAGCAGGGCTTCCGACAGGAAGCGGCGATAGTGATCCATGTCGGATACACGCGCCTTGACGAGATAATCGAAGCCGCCGGCCACCATGTGGCATTCCAGAATGTCGGGATTGCTGCGGGTGAAGGTCGAGAAGGTTTCGAAGACTTCCGGCGTGGTGCGGTCGAGCTTGATCTCGATGAAGACCAGCATGGCCCGGTCGAGCATCTTGGGCGAAAGCCGCGCCGAATAACCGAGAATATATCCTTCCCGCGTCAGTCGCTTCACGCGCTCGGCGGTTGCCGTCTGCGAGAGATTTATGCGATCGGCCAGTTCCGTATTGGTCAGGCGCCCGTTCTCCTGAAGGGCGCGCAAAATACTCCTGTCCATCGCATCGAGATTTTTCATCCGTTGTCCCCAATGGCCGTTTATGGTGACGGCTCTGTTCTTGATTTTTGGATATGTGTTTGAGTGGCCACGGAAATGAATCCGAAATCGGCCTCCGACGCAAGATGAAACTTGTTGGATGGTCCTACAAATTTTTGAACCATTCGAATGAATGCTGTTCAAACATCAGCATAAGTGCAAATAACAATCATAAGTTGCAGTTCACTGCAACCTGTGATATCTGTATGGTGCATATTGAAAGTCATATTGCACTTATAAATTTGGCATGGGGTAAAAGGGGGGCAAAACTGACGGAATCGTCGCGGTCCGTACGTTTTATCCATCCTGGTTCTGAGGAAATCCGGACAGCCGCAGACTGTCCGGATTTTCTTTTGCAAAACCCTTGGAACGCGGTTCCGATGGCGGTCTGGACGGCACATTTCGGCGGTTGAATTTTTCCGGTTGCAAGGAAACACGTTGAAGGCTAACAGTACGTCCATGAACATTTCGCGCAATATCGTCATCAACGGTTGGTGGTGGGCCCGCTAAAAGCGGCCACGCAGGCGTTTGTGCATTTGCGTTTGGGAAACAGGCCGCTGGGATTATCCGGGCGGCCTTTTTGTTTGGCTGTTTGAATAAGACCGGCGGGGAAACCGGGTTCTGGAAATATTCGGAAACAGTCGAGATTTGGGATAGCCGATCATGAATGCGAAGATTGCGGATAGCGAGATATTCCGGCACGAAACGGCAGGCGGCATCGTCGTCGAGCGCGTGCGCCACCTCACCGCCTATAAGGGCGCGATCGAGAGCTATATCGATGCGCTGAACGAACGGCGCGGCGCGGTGTTTTCGTCAAACTATGAATATCCGGGCCGCTATACGCGATGGGACACGGCTATCGTCGATCCGCCGGTGGCCATCACGTCACGCGCCCGCACCATGCGCATCGAGGCGCTGAATGCGCGCGGCGTCATTCTTCTGCGGCCCATTCTGGATACGGTCAAGGCGCTTGCCGAGGTGACGGTCGACAAGGCCGGTGAAAACCGCATCGAGCTTACCATTGCCGAACCAAGCGGAACCTTCACCGAGGAAGAGCGCTCGCGCATGCCTTCGGTCTTCACGGTTCTGCGCGCCATTGTCGGCCTGTTCTTCTCGGAGGAAGACGCCAATCTCGGCCTTTACGGCGCTTTCGGCTATGATCTGGCGTTCCAGTTCGACCCCATCCAGTACAAGCTGAAGCGCCCCGACGACCAGCGCGACCTGGTGCTGTTCATTCCCGACGAAATCTTCGTGGCTGACCACTATGCGGCACGGGCCTGGGTGGACCGTTATGAATTTGCCTGCGGCGGTTCTTCCACGCATGGCCTGGACCGGGCGACGCCAGCCCAGGCCTTCAAGCCGTCGGAGCGTGAGCTTGCGCGCGGCGATCACAATCCCGGCGAATATGCCAGGCTGGTCGAGCGCGCCAAGGAAAGCTTCAAGCGCGGCGATCTGTTCGAGGTGGTTCCGGGCCAGACCTTCTATGAGCGCTGCCACACCGCGCCGTCGGAAATCTTCCGCCGGTTGAAGGCGATCAATCCGTCGCCCTATTCGTTCTTCATCAATCTGGGTGAAAATGAATATCTGGTCGGCGCATCGCCGGAAATGTTCGTGCGGGTCAATGGTCGGCGCATCGAGACCTGCCCGATTTCCGGCACGATCAAGCGCGGCGAGGATGCGATTTCGGATTCGGAACAGATATTGAAACTGCTCAATTCCAAGAAGGACGAATCCGAGCTGACCATGTGTTCGGATGTGGACCGCAACGACAAGAGCCGCGTCTGCGAACCGGGTTCGGTGCGCGTCATCGGCCGTCGCCAGATCGAGATGTATTCGCGCCTGATCCATACGGTCGATCATATCGAGGGGCGTCTGCGCGACGGCATGGATGCCTTTGACGGCTTCCTCAGCCATGCATGGGCTGTGACGGTGACGGGCGCGCCGAAATTGTGGGCGATGCGCTTTCTGGAAGAAAACGAACGCAGCCCGCGCGCATGGTATGGCGGCGCCATCGGCATGATGCATTTCAATGGCGACATGAATACCGGCCTGACGCTGCGCACGATCCGCATAAAGGACGGTGTGGCGGAAATCCGCGCCGGGGCAACGCTTTTGTTCGATTCCAATCCGGAAGAAGAAGAGGCGGAGACCGAATTGAAGGCATCGGCCATGATTGCCGCCGTGCGTGAAGCGCAGAAAAGCAACACGATAGCCGAGGAGCGCGTTGCGGCAAGGGTGGGCGAGGGGATATCGATCCTGCTGGTCGATCACGAGGATTCCTTCGTGCATACGCTCGCCAATTATTTCCGCCAGACCGGCGCCACGGTCTCGACCGTGCGTTCGCCGGTCGCCGAAGACGTGTTCGAGCGGGTCAAGCCCGACCTCGTTGTCCTGTCGCCCGGACCGGGCACACCGCAGGATTTCGACTGCAAGGCGACCATCGACAAGGCCCGCAAGCGCCAGCTTCCGATTTTTGGCGTCTGCCTTGGATTGCAGGCGCTGGCGGAGGCCTATGGCGGCACGCTGCGCCAATTGCGCATTCCGATGCATGGCAAGCCGTCGCGCATCCGCGTGTCGAAGCCGGAGCGCATTTTCTCCGGCCTGCCGAAGGAGGTGACGGTCGGGCGTTATCATTCGATCTTCGCCGATCCGGAACGCCTGCCGGATGATTTCCTGGTGACGGCGGAAACGGAAGATGGGGTCATCATGGCTTTCGAGCACAAGCATGAGCCGGTCGCCGCCGTTCAGTTCCACCCGGAATCCATCATGACGCTCGGTCACAATGCCGGAATGCGCATGATCGAGAATGTGGTGACGCATCTGGCCGGAAAGCACAAGGCGCGCCGCACCAACGCCTGACCGACCCCGTCGCGGGATGATTTCAAGCCAGCCGCAGCCCATGCCGCGGCTGGCTTTTATGTCTTTGCGACACGTGCTCCCTGCTTGCCCATTGCTTGCTTCGGCAACTCATTTGCAATTGTAATGCCTTGCATTTGCAGCAGAAAATTAAATGCGGGATTGGAAAAAACAGGGTACGAATTTTCGTTCTTCTGGGGTATAGAACGGCGGTGAATTGCTGCTGTACCAGAGCGGTTCCGGTTGAAACGGAAACGCTGGAAATGCTCTAGCCAGATGCGTTGTGGATGTGTCCCGCGCGCCAGCGACTGAATAAAGGGCCGTGCGTAGGCCCGTCCCGGTTTCGGGACAAGATCAAGATAATCAAAGGTTCTTCATGGACGCGAGTGCAAAGGTTCGGCGGCTTGCCGCTTGGTCTATTCCGATTGCTTTCGGTGTGATGGGCCTGAAATATCTGGCCTATGCGCTGACCGGCTCCGTTGCCCTTTATTCGGACGCGCTGGAATCCATCGTCAATGTGATTGCGGCGATCGGCGCGTGGTGGGCCATTCGGGTGAGCTATCTGCCTGCCGACAACAATCACCCGTTCGGGCACCACAAGGCGGAATATATTTCAGCCGTTGTCGAAGGCGTTCTGATTACGGTCGCGGCACTTCTGATTTTCCGCGAGGCCTGGTTTGCGCTGCTGACCCCGCGCACGCTGGACGAACCCTGGCTTGGCCTTGGCATCAACACGGCGGCCGCCCTCATAAACGGCCTGTGGGCGACATTGTTGATACGCACCGGCCGCAAATCGCGCTCGCCCGCGCTGGAAGCCGACGGCAAGCACATCATGACGGATGTGTTCACCTCCGCGGGAGTGCTGGTCGGTCTTGTCGGTGTGGTTGTGACGGGCTGGGCCATACTCGATCCGCTGCTTGCCATTCTGGTGGCCATCAACATTCTGTGGCAGGGCTGGCATGTCATCAATGCCTCGGTGCAGGGGCTGATGGATATTGCCGTCGAGCCTGCCGAGGAAATGCGCATTCGCGATGTCATTTCGGCCAATGCGGGCGGGGCCATCGAGGTCCATGACCTCAAGACCCGCATTGCGGGCCGTGTGACCTTCATCGAGTTTCATCTGGTCGTGGCCGCGGATATGAGCGTCGGCGACGCGCATGTGATCTGCGACCGTATCGAAGAGGCTGTGAAGAAGCAGATCGATAGCGCGCGCGTGGTGATCCATGTCGAACCGGAGGACGAGGCAAAGCTGCCGCCGGGAACAAGTGCTGTGCCATTCGCCTGAGAGCCTGTTCCAAAAGTCGCCCTGTGTGGCTGCAAATGGCAATTTTCTCCATTCCGGTGCTCACGTAGCTTTATGTACGCTCCGCTCCGGTACTCGAAAATAACCATTTTCACACACACATGTCGCTTTTTGAGTCAGGCTCTGAGTGAAATACCGTCTTGCGTCGGCCAAATCGCGCGTGTAAAAGCGTTTCCCATGACGACGAAAAACGC
This sequence comes from Brucella anthropi, assembly GCF_046630315.1. Classification (GTDB taxonomy): domain Bacteria; phylum Pseudomonadota; class Alphaproteobacteria; order Rhizobiales; family Rhizobiaceae; genus Brucella; species Brucella anthropi_A. The sequence continues at coordinate 40,827 of NZ_LQBD01000008.1, forward strand.
AACATCCTTGGAACATTCCGCAGCCGCCTCCGGCGCGCGCGTTGATGTCTGCGTTCTAAACTCGCTTCTTACCCTCGGCCTTAGCGGCGATCGCCGGGCTCGTTGAAAGGAGCGTCCGGCGGTCGAAAACGGTCCCGCTGGCCTGTGCTCCTTTTCAGAAAACCCTTATATTCGATCAGTATTTGTCCGCGCTTGACGGCTTCAATCCGTCGAAAGCCGGGAGGAAACGAAAATGAATCAGTCCGTCGCCACGCCGCAATCGAAATCCGTCGCCACGCGCAAGGGCATGCCCATTGCAGGCAGCAAATATGCGCCTTTCCCGGTTCCGCAGCTCGATGACCGCACCTGGCCGTCCAAGCGCATCGAAAAGGCACCGATCTGGTGTTCGGTCGATCTGCGCGACGGCAACCAGGCGCTGATCGATCCCATGGGGCATGACCGCAAGGAGCGCATGTTCCGCCTGCTGGTCGATATGGGTTTTCCGGAAATCGAAATCGGTTTTCCCTCCGCTTCGCAGACGGATTTCGACTTTTGCCGCTGGGCCATCGAGCATGGCAATGTGCCTGACGACGTGGATTTGCAGGTTCTGGTCCAGTGCCGTCCCGAACTGATCACGCGGACCTTCGAGGCGCTGGAAGGCGCGAAGACGCCGATCATCCATTTCTACAATTCCACCAGTGAGTTGCAGCGCCGCGTGGTCTTCGCCAAGGATGTCGGCGGCATCAAGCAGATCGCAACCGACGCTGCCAAGATGATCATGGACATGGCCGCGAAGGCGGCCAATTCTACAGGGGGCGGCTATCGCTTCCAGTATTCGCCGGAAAGCTTCACCGGCACCGAACTGGATGTGGCGCTGGAAATCTGCAATGCGGTGATCGAGATCGTGAAGCCGACGGCAGACAACAAGCTGATCGTCAACCTGCCCTCGACGGTCGAGATGAACACGCCGAACATCTATGCCGACCAGATCGAATGGATGTGCCGCAATCTGGACAATCGCGAGAACCTGATTGTCTCGCTGCATCCGCACAATGACCGCGGCACGGGCATCGCTGCCACGGAACTGGGCCTGATGGCCGGTGCCGACCGCGTGGAAGGCACGCTGTTCGGCAATGGCGAGCGCACCGGCAATGTGGATGTGGTGACGCTGGCGCTCAACATGTACACGCAGGGCGTGGACCCCGAACTGGACTGCACCGACATCAACCGGATGAAGGAAGTCTATGAATATTCCAACCAGTTGAAGATTGCCGAACGCCACCCTTATGTCGGCGAACTGGTCTATACGGCTTTCTCCGGCTCGCATCAGGATGCGATCAACAAGGGCATGAAGGCGCGCCGTTCGGCCAATTCGCCGATCTGGGAAGTGCCCTATCTGCCGATCGACCCGCAGGATGTGGGCCGCTCCTATGAAGCGATCATCCGCATCAATTCGCAGTCGGGCAAGGGCGGCATTGCTTACATTCTTCAGGCGGATTATGGCTTGAACCTGCCGCGCAACCTGCAGGTGGAGTTCCGCGAGATCATCCAGAACATCACCGATGAGGAAGGCAAGGAACTGCCGTCGAAGCGCATTCACGACGAGTTCCAGCAGCTTTATGTGACGCAGCCCGATGCCCGCATCAAGTTCGTGGATCACCACACCATGCCCGATCCCGAGCAGAAGGGACGCCGCATCCTGACCGCCGAAATCACCGATAATGGCGTGACCAGAAATATCGAGGGCAAGGGCACAGGCCCGATCGACGGTTTTGTCGATGCGCTGTCGAAATATCTCGGCGTGAAAATGTCGGTTGTCGACTATTCCGAACATTCGCTGCAGCAGGGTTCGGACGCTTCGGCCATTTCCTATGTCGAGATGGCTTATCCGGGCGGCAAGCTGTTCGGCGTCGGCATCAACGACAATATCGTCAGCGCCTCGCTGGAGGCGGTCGTCTCGGCCGCCAATCGGGTGATTGGTAAGTGAGCGAAGTAAATAGATGAACTGAAAACGGCGCTTCGGCGCCGTTTTTTATGAGATTAGTAGAGAACGCGCTCGTTGAGCTTTGTTATGGCCTCGCTGGCATCGGAAACGCCGTGCTCTTCCATCAGGCAGGACCAGCCGCCATCAGACCGTTTATCGATGCTGAAAATGTTATAGCGAGCAGCGGGTTTATGACCGCCAAAATTCTGGCTCGCCGACGGGACGCTGATGACGGGAACCTTGCCGTGCGGGCCGTCGATCTCGTAATGGGTGATAAGATGCGTATGGCCGTGGAGAACCAGCTCCGCACCGTGCTTGCGGATGATCTTCTGGAACCGGCGAATGCCATAAAGACGCTTATGGGCGGGCGTTGCGCCATGGATCGGCGGGTGATGGATCATTACGATGCGGAAAAGCCCGCGTGCTCCCGCTTCATCCAGCATCGCCGCCAGACGTTTTCCCTGGGCCGACCGGAAGTCGCCGCTCGCCATGAAAGGCGCTGTCGCCCGCGCCGAAGAAACACCGATCAGCGCAACGGGGCCGCGCACGCGCATATAGGGGAATTGCGGGCGGCTGCCGTGATTGTCGATGCCGTCGCCGCGCATCCACGGTTCCCATTTCCGGCACGACTTGTCGAGCGCGCCCGGAACATAGGCGTCATGGTTGCCGGGAACGACCGAGACGTCGTCCGGATTGCCCAGCCTGGACAGCCAGTCATGGGCAATATCGATTTCGAGGTTGAGCGCCAGATTGACGAGATCGCCCGTCACCGCGACATGATCGGGCCTCTGCGCCTGCATGTCGGCGATGAGGCTGTCCAGCACGGTTCCGTGCATGGCATTCTTGCGATTGCGCAGCCAGTTGATGTAGCCCGTGATGCGTTTCGATGCCAGTTCGCGATATCGCACGCGCGGCAGAGGCGAAAGATGTATATCGGAGATATGGGCGAGACGGAACATAAAGCTCATTTACTGGATAATGTTTAAAATCAAAACCTGCCTGGCGACTTTTTGTTGATGATATTCATGCATTCATGCGAAGTGGATTGCTCCGCGGAGAGACGGTATGCGCTTTCGTCATTTCATATTTCATACTTATTTTCTGATGCGACGCCCCATGACATTGGGGGTGCGGGCAATTGTCTTTGATGAAAAGAAGAATTCGGTCTTTCTTGTAAAGCATACCTATGTGCCCGGATGGCAATTGCCGGGCGGCGGCGTCGAGCGCGGCGAGACGTTCGGGCAGGCGCTGGAAAAGGAGCTGCGCGAGGAGGCCAATATCGTTCTGAAAGGCCCGCCGCAGCTTTTTGCGCTCTACAAGAATGCGCATGCATCACCGCGCGATCATGTGGCGCTTTATATTTGTAGGAAATTCGAACAGACGGAACCGCGTCTGCCGGACCGGGAAATTGCCGAATGCGGTTTCTTTCCGCTGGACGATCTGCCGGAGGGGACGACACCATCCACCAAGCGGCGTTTGCAGGAAGCGCTTCACGATCTGGAGCCGCTTGCGCTGTGGTGAAGGCACGCTGCCGCGCCTTCACCAGTCATGAGCCTTGTCAGAAGCGGTAGGTGACGCCGGTGCCGATCAGCCATGGATTGAGCTTGGCCTTGCCGCTGACATCCGTGCCGCCGATCAGGGTGGCATCGAATTTCGGCTCCAGGAACAGCTTCTTGACGTCGAAGTTCACGCCCCAATGCTCGTTGAGCATGTAGTCGAAACCGATTTGCAGCGCGCCGCCGAATGCGTTCTTGACCTTGAGATATTCAACGCCGGTCGCATCCTGATTGTAGAACATGGTGTAGTTCACGCCCGCGCCGACATAGGGCTTGAAGGCGCCGAAATTGGTGAAATGATATTGCAGGGTCAGCGTCGGAGGCAGAATCCAAGCCTTGCCGATCTTGCCCAGCCCGTCGATTGAGCCTGCGCCGTTGATATTGGCATAGGTCGTGCCGAGAATGAGTTCGGCGGCAAGATTGTCCGTGAAATAATAGGTAATGTCGAGTTCAGGCGTGATCGACTTGGAATAGTCGAGATCGGATCCCGAAACACCGTTCACATAGCCGGAATTCTGGGGAATGACGCCGAGCGCGCGCACGCGGATCTGCCATGGCGACAGGGCTTCCGGCACGGCCTGAATTTCCGATGCGGGCTGGGTGACGACGGCATCCGCGGCATAGGCGGCCGGTGCGGCAAAGGTCAGCGCGGTGGCGGCCAGCAATCCTCTTGTGAAGCGGTTCATTCTCTCTCTCTTCAAGTCGTGGTCAGTCTTGGGATCGTAGTGATGCGCGCAATCTGAACCGCGCAAGGAAACGCCCCATTGATCGAAATCAAAGAGGCGCAAGAGAGTTGAGAGGATGCTGATGTTCCAGCAACACTGTTGCAGGAAGAGCGCAGTTGGCCGATCAGGTTTTCGGGAATCAGCCCCGATCATGGGGTGCGGAAAAGTCGATCTTCGGCCCGAGCGGCACGATGCTCGTCGGGTTGATCGTCTTGTGGCTGCGATAATAATGGCCCTTGATATGCTCCATGTTCACGGTCGCGGCCACGCCGGGCACCTGATAGAGCTCGCGCGTGTAGTTCCACAGGTTCGGGTAATCGGCAAGACGGCGCAGATTGCACTTGAAATGACCGACATAGACCGGGTCGAAGCGCAGAAGCGTCGTGAACAGCCGCCAGTCGGCTTCGGTCAGGCGGTCGCCGGTCAGATAGCGCTGGCGGGACAGGCGGTCTTCGAGCGAATCAAGGGCCGTGAACACTTGCCCGAACGCTTCCTCATAGGCCTCCTGCGTGGTGGCAAAACCGGCGCGATAAACCCCATTGTTGATATTGGGATAGATGAAATCATTGAGCGCATCGATCTCGGCCTGCAGTGCTTGGGGATAGAAATCGAGCGAGGCGTCGCCGAATGCGTTGAAGGCGCAATTCAGCATGCGGATGATTTCGGCGGATTCGTTGGAGACGATGGTTTCGCGTTCCTTGTCCCACAGCACCGGCACGGTGACGCGGCCGGAATAGTTCGGATCGGCGCGGGTATAGATTTCATACAGCCGCTTCGAACTGTAGAGCGCGTCGCCGGTGCTGCCGGTCGTGCCGGTGAAGGTCCAGCCTTCTTCCGCCATCAGATAGTCCACCACCGATACTGAAATGACGTCTTCCAGCCCCTTCAGCGCGCGAAAGATCAATGTGCGATGCGCCCAGGGACAGGCGTAGGAAACATAGAGGTGATAACGCCCCGGCTCGGCCTTGAAGCCGCCTTCGCCAGTCGGACCGGCGCTGCCGTCTGCGGTCACCCAGTTGCGGAATTGTGATTTTGAACGTTCAAAGCGGCCTTTCGTACTTTCGGTGTCGTACCAGACATCATGCCACTTGCCATCGACCAGAAGTCCCATGCGATTGCTCCTTTTGGAAAGAGAATAAGGCTGGAACCGCCATTTTGCAGCATCGCAAGCCGTGAACAGTGCGTAAACGTGCCAAAAAGCGCAATTTGCTCCGCCATTTTGAAAAAACCTGTTTGATCTCTGCCCATTTTGGTGTAATGCACCTTCCAGATTGCGGTCGCCATGCCGCCTGGGAGAACGATGCCATGGAAATGCTTTTCATCCGACGATGAAACTTGGACCGTGCTTGAGCGCGTTTCGAACTGATTGAATCAGATCGGCGCTCAAGCTGTTTGTTTCCAAGCGCATCTGGCCCGAAAACCGTTTCACACTTTTCGGGATGCGCTTGAGCGCACGGAACGCATTCCATTGACCTGATGGTCCCCGACTTCTCCCATTGCGATCTTAAGCCCATGCAGCAGCTTGAACTGACCTACGCGCAGGAATGCCCGGCGCACGACATTGAAATCGAAGCCATCAATGCGGAAGCCTTCGGACCGGGGCGCTTTACCCGCGCCGCGCATTTCATCCGCGAAGGCGGGCCGCATGATCCGGCCCTTTCCTTCGTGGCGCTGATGGGCGGCATTGTCGTCGGTTCGGTGCGGCAGACGCCGGTTGTCATCGGCAAGACGCCGGCACTCCTGCTCGGGCCGCTTGCGGTCCGGCCCGAATGGAAAAAGCGCGGCATTGGCGGCAGGCTGATGCGCATGTCGCTGGAAGCGGCGGCGAAAGCCGGTCACGGGCTGGTCATTCTCGTCGGCGACGAACCTTACTACGGTCCGTTCGGCTTCAAGATGGTGGCGCCCGGTTCGATGGTCATGCCGGCACCGGTCGATCCCCGCCGGATGCTCGCCTGCGAACTCGCGCCCGGCGCGCTGGATGGCGTCGGGGGCATTGTGCGCCACGCCAACCGGGCAAAATAGTTAAAAAGAGGGGAAAGCGAGGGGCGCTTTACCGCCCTTCGCGATACCACATGCCGCCGAAGACGAAGAGCAGCAGGCCAAGCGCCAGAAAGCCGGAGAACAGCGGCAGGCGGTTGACGCTTTTCAATTGCGTATCCGCAGTCTCGCTGAGGCCGATCCAGTCATTGCCGCTTGCCGCGCGGTTGCCGCTGACGGCGGTGATGGCGGGCACATGCACGCTGCTCTGCGCGCTTGCATGGACGCGATGGACCGAACCGCCGGTCGCCTCGGCAAGCGGCTTGAGGCGATCCACCGTCGAGATGCTGTCGGAAAATTCCGGCGCATCGACCGGCCCCACATGGGCCAGCGCTTCCAGATTGCCATTCTTCACCCGGAAAATGCCGATCTCGTCGGTCTGCAACGCGCCTTCGAACAGGCCGGGCTTGTTCTGCGCCAGATCGACCTGCAATTCCTTGCCGGAAGGCGTCGTGACGGTTGCGACACCCGGATTGTCGCCCATGGTCTGGCGGCGGATGGAAAGCGTGCGGCCATTGCCGGAGGCGGTCAGCGCCTCTTCCTCCAGTTCCGGTTCCTGCATCAGCCAGTGGGCGATGCGGCGATAGAGCGAGGCATAGGGGCCGCCGCCCTCGAAACCGCGCGCCCACAGCCAGCCCTGATCGGAGAGGAACATGCCGACGCGGCCTTTTCCGACGCGGTTGAGAACCAATAGCGGCTTGTTGTCCGCGCCGCTCATCACCGTTTCGCCTTGCGGCGCGGTGATGTCGATGGTGCGGAACCAGCGGCTCCAGCGCGGCGGCTCCTGATCGCTGCCGTCAAGCCCGCGCGTGACCGGATGGCGTTTGCCGACGGTCGTGAGGCGTGGATAGAATGCCTTTTCCGTCACCGCGCCGGTCGGCATGGCGGGCAGGGCGCTATAAAGCGGCGTGCGGGCAATCGACATGTCGCCCGCATATTCCGGCCCGGCCGCGACCAGAAGCGCGCCGCCATTCTCCACATATTGGGCGATATAATCGTAATAGAGGAGCGGCAGCACATCGCGGTGCTGGTAGCGGTCGAGAATGATGAGGTCGAACTCGTTGACCTTGTCGACAAAGAGTTCACGCGTCGGGAAGGCGATCAGCGACAATTCGTTGATCGGCGTGCCGTCCTGCTTTTCCGGCGGGCGCAGAATGGTGAAGTGGACGAGATCGACGGCGGCATCGGATTTCAGCAGGTTGCGCCAGGTGCGCTCGCCATTGTGCGGCTCGCCGGAAACGAGCAGCACGCGCAGGTTCTCGCGAACGCCATCCACGGTCGCGACAGCGCGATTGTTGGTGTCGGTCACTTCGCCGGGAAGTGCTGGCGTGGCGATTTCAACAATGTTCACGCCCGCGCGCGGCAGGGTGATAGTGACGGGCGTTTCCTGCCCGACCTGCGCTTCCTCCTCGCTGACGACCTCGCCATTGACGCGGATTTGAACCGGCGCGGGGCTGCCGAGGTTCTTGCCTTCATCGATCACCGTGAACGACATTTCGAGCGGCTTGCCGCTGATGCCATAGCGCGGGGCCTTGTTGAAGCGGATGCGGCGGTCGAATTCGTCCGGCTTGCCGGTCACAAGCGCATGCAGCGGCGCGTTGAAACCGAGCGCATTCCTGTTGGCGGGGATATCGTGCACCTGGCCGTCGGTAATCAGGATCGCGCCCGCAACGCGCGAGGGCGGCACATCGAGAAGCAAACGCGCCAGCGGCCCGAAAAGCCGGGTGGCGTAGCCGTCCTCGTTTTCGCCGGGTTGGCCTGCTTCCACCACGCGGGTTTCAAACTGGGGCATGGCGGCAAGCTGGTCCTGCACCGCCTTCAGGGCGGCATCGGTGTCGGCGCTGCGGCTCCCCAGTTCCTGGCTCTGGCTGCGATCCACCACTATCGCGACCACGCTTTTCAGCGGTTCGCGCTCTTCATTGACGATGACCGGATTGAACAGCGCCAGTGCAAGTGCCGCCGCCGCCAGCAGGCGGATCAGCCCGCCGCGCATCCGCAGGAAAATGGTGGCGAGCACCAGCACCGCCAGCGGCACCAGAATGGCAATCAGCCATGGCGTGGAGAGGAACGGTTCGAATTCGATATTCATTCTCACCGCCTTCTCTTCCGTTTGAGCATGTTTTTACCGGAAAACCGGTTCCCACTTTTCCGAAACATGCCCTAATTCCCCAGCCGTTCGAGCAGGGCCGGAACATGCACCTGATCGGACTTGTAGTTGCCGGTCAGCATGTACATGACGATGTTCACGCCGCCGCGAATGGCATAGATGCGCTGCATCGGGTCGTTCGGCACGGTCGGAAGCAGCGGGTTGCCCTGCTCGTCGACAGCCCATGCGCCCGCAAAATCATTGGCCGTGATCATGATCGGCGTCACGCCGTCGCCGGTGCGCACGGGCCGGTCGCGCGGCGCTGCATTGGGCGTCGTGGCCTCGACCCAGAGCGGGCTTCCTTCATAGCGGCCGGGAAAATCGGGCATGATGAAGAAGGATTTGGTCAGCACATGATCGTCCGGCACCGGTTCCAGCGGCGGAACGTTCATGCCGTCCAGAATGGCGCGCAGGCGCTGGTTGGCAGGCGAGGCGGACGGGTCGAGGCTGGCGCCCGCCTGCAACTGGTCGCGCGTGTCGAAAAGCACCGTGCCGCCCTGCTGCATATAGGCATCGACCCTGGCAATCGCTTCCGGGCTTGGCATCGGCGCGTCCGGATCGATCGGCCAGTAGATCAGCGGATAAAAGGCCAGTTCGTCCCTGGCGGGATCGACGCCGACCGGGTCGCCCGGTTCAAGCGCGGTCTTGTCCGTCAGCGCGAAGCTCAGGCCCCGCAGCCCCGCCTTGCTGATATCGTCGGTTTTTGCGCTGCCGGTGATGACATAGGCAAGATGCGTCTGCGAGACGGAATTGATGATCGCCGCGTCTCCCGGCTTGCTGTCGTCATGCACCTGCTCCTGCGCCCGGCTTGCGCTTACACCAGAGGGAAGAAGGTTGAAGGCAAGCGAACCTGCAAGCAGCACAGCTATCCCCGCCGCCCTGGACCGCACTTTCATGCGGCGGCGGAAGGCGCCGCGCAGCCACAGCATCAAAAGCGTATCGAGCGCGAGCAGCATGGCGGCGGCGGCAAAAAACGGCCCGGCAAGCGAAACCGACTGGTCGGACGTGTAGGAGGCAGGCGTGACGCCGACCGAGAGGGCAGGCTGGGCAATCGGCTGCAATTTGACATGGCCGCCCTCGAAAATATTGAGCGCTTTCAAGCCATCCTCATTGCCATAGAAACCGGGCGGCGTGTTGATGCCGACGCTGGCCTGCCTGTTCTTTTCCACGATCAGCGGCTTTGCTTCCGATGTCGGCGGGGTCAGCGCGCCGGACGCCGAAAGCAGCTGGTAGGGCGGCAGCGAGACCGAGGCCTGATTGTCCTGCGCGCCGGTTCTCTGCGACAGCGACACGATGCGGCGCAGCATGTCCACGAAGGAACCCGAAATCGGCAGGCTCGACCAGCTTGCATCCGGCGAAATGTGGAACAAGACGATATTGCCGCGCCCGCGCTGTTCGCCCGTTACCAGCGGTGTTCCGTCCTGGAGAATGGCATAGGCCTTGTCGTTGAGATCGAAGGACGGCTCGGCGAGAACCTGCCTTGTGACGGTCACGTCATCGGGGACGGGCAGGCCCGCAAAGGGGCCCTTGTCCGCGAAAGAGCGCAATTTCTGCGGTTCGGACCAGGACAGCGTGCCGCCGAGCGCACGTTCGCCCTTGCGCAGTTTCACCGGCAGAAGCGGATCGTTGTCGCTGGCGCCCGCAAGGCGCGGTCCTGCGAAACGGACCAGCGTGCCGCCAGCCTCGATCCATCTGGAAAGCTGTTCGATGACCGGCTGCGGCAGCGTGCCGATATCGGCCATGATGAGGATCGACGGCTTTGCATCCAGCACTTCCGGCACGGATTGCAGGAGATCGGCGGAGCGCGGTTCGATCAGGTTGACATAGGGCGACAGCGCTCGGGAAATATAATGCAGCGGCGAGAGCAGCGGCTGCGCCAGATCGTTGTCGCCGCTGGCGATGAGGCCGACGGTGCGCCGCTCCGATCCGGCATCGATGAGCCGGGTTGCACCTGCCTGCTCCACGCCATCGATGCGGATTGCGCGGAAATCATTGCGCAGCTCCACCGGCAGGTTGAACCGTGCCGTGCCTTCCGCGCTTCCAGGCGCGAAGGAAAGCGGCGTTTCGGCGATGCGGCGTCCCTTGTCGTCATAGGCGGCAGCGGTCAGCGTGCGCGGCGCCGACACGCCTTCAGGGCGGATGGCGACGGCTTCCAGACTGTCGGCCTTGTTGTCGATGCCGGTCAGCGCGAAAATGCGGCTGAGACCCGCGCCATACCAGAGAACGGAGGCGAGATGGCCCGATTTGTCCAGTTCCGCGAAGGTCTGCGCATCGTTTATCGCGGCCAGCCCGTCGCTCATGAAGGCAAGGCGAAGCTTTGTGCCGGCGGGCAGGGCGGATGAGAGCCGCTCCATCGCCGCCTTGCGGTCGACCGGGATCGGGCGCGGCTCCAGCGCTTGCAGGCGCTCAGTGGCGCGCTTGCCGTCATAGGGGCCGATTTCGGCATTGGCCGGTTCCGCCGAACCGACGATATAGATCGGCGCGTCGGTGCCTTGCGCATCGGAGACGAGTTTTTCGGCGGCATTGACCCGCTGTTGCCAATTCTCGGCGGAAGCCCAGCCATTATCGATGACGATGGCGAGCGGCCCGTCGCCGGTCAGGGCGACCGGGCGCGGATTCCAGACCGGCGAGGCAAGCGCCAGAATGACGAGCGCGGCAATGAGAAGCCGCAGCAAGGTCATCCACCATGGGCTCTTCGACGGGACTTCCTCGCGCTTGAAGACCTGCGCCAGAATGCTGAGCGGCGGAAAGATTTCCTCCTGCGGGCGCGGCGGCGTCATGCGCAAAAGCCACCAGATGACCGGCAGGGCGATCAATCCTGCAAGGATCAGCGGCGAACCGAAGGCGAGCGGCAGAAAATTCATGCGCTGCCCCCTGTTGCACTCAGCGCATCGTGAAGGCGCGCCAGCGCTTCCGCCGTCGGCCTGTCGGTCCGGTGGACCGTGTAGCTCCAGCCAAGCCGCTTGCAGAAATCGACGAGGCTTTCACGGCGCGCGGTGTAGAGGCGGCGATAGTCGTCCGCATAGGTTTCGGCGCGGCCGGCGACCAGCGTGGCCCCGGTTTCCGGATCGCGAAACTCGGTGCGGCCCGAATAGGGGAATGTTTCTTCCGCCGGATCGGCCACTTCCACCAGATGCGCGCGGACACCGCGTTTGGCAAGGCGGTCGAGAAGATCGGTCAGTTCATCGAACGGATGCAGGAAGTCGGAGACAAGGACAACTTCCGAAAAGCGGCGGATCTGCCCGATATCCGGCAATGCCGCGGCAGGCGTCTCATGCATCAATGCGCCTGCCAGACGTTCCGCCCCGTTGCGCGCCGAAAAAGGCTGCATCAATGCGGGAAAGGCGATGCGTTCGCCCGAACGCGAGAGAAGTTCGGCAAGAGCCAGCGTCAGCGCCAGCGAACGCGCTTCCTTGGAAACGGGCGCGAGCTTTGAGCGATAGAGCATGGAGGACGAGAAATCGCACCAGAGCCAGACGGTGTGGGCGGATTCCCATTCGCGATCGCGGACATAGGTATGGTCGTCGCGGGCAGAACGCCGCCAGTCGATGCGGGCAAGGGATTCGCCGTCCACATAGGGGCGGAACTGCCAGAAGTTTTCGCCGGGGCCGCGTTTGCGCCGTCCGTGCCAGCCATTCATGATTGCGTTGACCACGCGCTGCGCTTCAACCAGCAGATCGGGGATGGCGGCTGCCCGCGCGCGGGCGCGGGCAAGTGTCTCCTTGCGATCTGCGGTGGAAACTTCTGCGCCGATGACCATCAGACAGCAGCCTTGACCAGATTGGCGATGACGTCGCGAATATGCATGCCATCGGCGCGCGCGGCGAAGTTGAGCGCCATGCGGTGTTGCAGGACGGGCTCGGCCAGCGCCTTCACGTCATCCACCGAAGGCGCAAGACGGCCTTCATAGAGCGCGCGGGCGCGAGCACACAGCATCAGCGCCTGGCTGGCGCGCGGGCCGGGACCCCAGGCGATGTGCTTCTTCGCGTGCTCATTATCCGCATCCGGTCTGGCGGAGCGCACCAGCTTGAGGATGGCTTCCACGACGCTTTCCGGCACCGGCATCCGGCGCACCAGGGTCTGCATTTCGATCAGCCGTTCGGCATTGATGATCTCATAGGCCCTTGCTTCGGAAACGCCGGTTGTCTCCAGAAGAATGCGGCGCTCGGCATCGAGTTCGGGATAGAGAATGTCGATCTGCATCAGGAAGCGGTCGAGCTGGGCTTCCGGCAGCGGATAGGTGCCTTCCTGCTCCAGCGGGTTCTGCGTCGCCAGCACATGAAACGGTGCCGGGAGATCGTAGCGCTGGCCGGCGACGGTGACATGATATTCCTGCATGGCCTGCAAAAGAGCCGACTGGGTGCGGGGGCTGGCGCGGTTGATCTCGTCGGCCATCAGGAGCTGCGCGAAGATCGGTCCTTTCAGATAACGGAACGAGCGGCGTCCATCGGCATCCTGCTCCATGACTTCCGAGCCGATGATGTCGGAGGGCATCAGGTCGGGCGTGAACTGGATGCGCTGGCCGGAAAGGCCAAGCACGGTGCCAAGCGTTTCGACCAGCTTGGTCTTGGCAAGGCCCGGCACGCCGACCAGAAGCGCGTGGCCACCGGCAAGCACGGCGACGAGCGCGCGCTCGATCACGTTTTCCTGACCGAAGATGACAGTTCCGACACTTGCCTTGATGCGGGCAATGTCCGCGAGCGCCCGTTCGGCCTCCGCGATTATCTGTTCGGGATTGGCGGTTTCAGGCGTGACGGCAACGCTCATATGGACCTCGCAATATGTGACCGCTCTGGCGGAAGCGCCCTATAATTCGCATATAGTACTGACAAGCCGCGAAAGGGTGACTATTTCATGGCTTTGGGCAAGGAATAACCGAGTCGGATGAGAAAAAGCACCCCTGAAGGCAAAGACGCGCCGCACAATTCCATGCGGAACGCCGGGACGACCGGCGGGCTGGAAGCCCTGATTGCGCGCGCCCATGCCGATGCGCAAAGCGGACCGGCGACGAAAGAGCGTGGAATCCCGCCCGTGGAACGCTGGAACCCGGATTTTTGCGGCGATCTCGACATGGAAATCAAGGCGGACGGCACATGGTTCTACATGGGCACGCCCATTGGCCGCAAACAGCTTGTGCGGCTGTTTTCCACCGTGCTGCGCAAGGATGAGGACGGAAAAACCTATCTCGTCACGCCGGTGGAAAAGGTCGGCATCCGTGTGGAGGACGCCCCTTTCATCGCGGTGGAAATGGACGTTTCCGGCGACGGCGAAAGCCAGTCACTCACCTTTCGCACCAATGTCGGCGATGTGGTGGAGGCTGGCGCGGACCATCCCTTGCGTTTTGCGGTGGAGCCCGCAAGCGGCGGGCTGAAACCCTATATTCTCGTGCGCGGGCGGCTTGAGGCCCTGATTGCCCGTTCGGTCATGTATGATCTGGTGGCGCTCTGCGAGGACATCGAAATCGACGGCGTGCCGACATTTGCGGTCCGCTCCGGCGGCATGGTGTTCCCGATCATGGCGTCCGATGCGCTGGAGGCTGCCCTGCAATGAATGCATTCCCTGCCTTTTCAGCCGGTGATTTTGCCGAGCGGGTGCGGCAATGGCGCCCCGACCATGACGCGGTAACGGGCGATCATTCGCTCAATCCGGATTTCACCCAGGCCATGGTGACAGCCCGGATGCGTGATGCCGCCGTGCTGGTGCCGGTGGTGGATCGCGGACCCGAAGCCACGCTTCTTCTGACGCAGCGCACCGATACATTGCGCAAGCATTCCGGCCAGATCGCCTTTCCCGGCGGCGCAATCGACCCGGAAGACGGCACGGCGGAGCGGGCAGCGCTTCGCGAGGCCAATGAGGAAATCGGGCTTGCGGCGGATCGCGCGGAGATCATCGGCAATCTGCCGCGCTATCTCACCGGCAGCGGTTTTTCGATCACGCCCATTCTGGCGGTAGTGAAAACGCCGTTCGACGTGCATCCCAACCCGGACGAGGTGGCCGATATTTTCGAGGTGCCGCTTTCCTTCCTGATGAATCCGGCCAATCATCGGCGTGAAAGCCGGTTGTTCAACGGCAAGGAACGCTTTTATTACGCCATGCCCTATCACGAGCGATTCATCTGGGGGGCAACCGCCGGCATCATTCGCGGACTTTATGAAAGGCTCTACGTTTGAGCGAGACCAAGCATATTTCCGGCAAGGCGGACTGGCTGAAGGCAAAGCCGCTACAGGCCCTGTTCAAGGCCTTGAACCGCGATGGCGGGGAGGCGCGTGTCGTGGGCGGGGCGGTGCGCAACACATTGCTCGGCAGCAAGGTGAGCGATGTCGATCTGGCGACGACGCATCTGCCGGACGAAACCGTGCGGCTTTCGCGCGAAGCCGGTTTCAAGCCGGTGCCGACCGGCATCGAGCATGGCACGGTCACGGTCGTGGTGCAGGGGCATCCGTTCGAGGTGACGACGCTGCGGCAGGATATTGAAACCGACGGCCGCCATGCCAAGGTTGCCTTTGGAACCGACTGGAAAGCCGATGCCGAACGGCGCGACTTCACCATCAATGCGCTTTATGTGACGGCCGATGGCCGCATTATCGATGATGTCGGCGGGCTTGCCGATATTGAAAGCAGAACATTGCGCTTCATCGGCGATGCGGAACAGCGCATTCGCGAGGATTATCTGCGCATCTTGCGCTTTTTCCGCTTCTTTGCCTGGTACGGGTCGGGACGGCCCGAGGCTGAAGGCTTGCGGGCCAGCGCGCGGTTGAAAGACGGCCTTGCCCAGCTTTCCGCCGAACGGGTCTGGTCGGAACTGAAGAAACTCCTGTCCGCTCCCGATCCCTCGCGCGCGCTGTTGTGGATGCGGCAGGCCGGTGTCCTGAACCTCATCCTGCCTGAAAGCGAAAAATGGGGCATCGATGCCATTCACGGGCTGGTGCGGACCGAGGCCGATCTCGGCTGGCAGACCGATCCGCTGCTCAGGCTTGAGAGCATCGTCCCGCCCGACAGCGTCCGGATGGAGGAAATGGGCAAGCGGCTCAAAATGTCGAATGCCGAAAGGGCGCGTCTGGAAGCTTGGGCGCGGGTCGATGCGGTCAAGCCGGCGCTTTCAGAACAGGGATTGAAGAAGACGATCTATCGCGGCAGCAAGCAGGCGGTGCTGGATCGTATCCGGCTCGCCTATGCCGCGGCGCGGGCCGATGCGGTGGGCAGCGACGATGCCATGATCCGCGCCGGCGGCTTCGCGCGGCTTCTGGAAGCCGCCGAACATTATGATGCGCCTGTTTTTCCCGTTACGGGCGGCGATCTCCTGGCCCTCGGTTTTGAAAAGGGGCCGGTGCTTGGAGAAGCATTGCGGTCGCTTGAAACTTTCTGGATAGAGTCAGGTTTTAGCCTTGACCGGGAG
The DNA here is from genome assembly GCF_046630315.1 of Brucella anthropi. Classification (GTDB taxonomy): domain Bacteria; phylum Pseudomonadota; class Alphaproteobacteria; order Rhizobiales; family Rhizobiaceae; genus Brucella; species Brucella anthropi_A. Next base: position 56,650 of record NZ_LQBD01000008.1, read on the forward strand.
GCGCTTCTGCGCAAGCTTGGTCGTGACAAATTGAACGACTGACGGCTTGCCAGCAAATTCCAGCCGTAGTTTCATTGCTTTATAGCTGGAGCATGTTTCCCGAAAGCGGGAACCGGTTTGGGCCCGAAACGAACAATGAGAAGTTTTTGAGTGCGCATTTTGAAAGAGCATGAGATGTCCAATCCCGATACTTCGATACAAGACAAGGCAGCGACCGATCCGAAACAGAAGTTCGGCACCGAAGGCATCGCCGCGATGGACCGGCCGAGCCGGATCACCCGCTTTTTCATGGGGATCGTATCCTGGGCCGAAGGTCTCAACCTGAAATATGCCAAGCTCGGCAATCCGCCTGTCTATGACAATGCGACCTTCCCGTGGTCTGCCGAGATCGAGAAGGAATGGCCCGCCATCCGCAAGGAACTGGAAAAGGTTCTTCTGCGCCAGAGCGAATTGCCGTCCTTTCAGGATATTTCGACCGATGTGAAGACCATCTCGACCGACAATCGCTGGAAGACGTTCTTCCTGCTCGGTTTCGGCGTGAAGTCGGAGCAGAACATCAAGGCCTGCCCGGAAACCTGGCGCATCGTCAACAAGATCCCCGGCCTGACCACGGCGATGTTCTCCATCTTCGAGCCGGGCAAGCACCTACCGCCGCATCGCGGGCCTTATAATGGCGTGCTGCGCCTGCATCTTGGCCTCATCGTGCCGGAGCCCAACGACCAGCTTGCCATCCGCGTGGACAAGCAGGTCTGTCACTGGCACGAGGGCAAGGTGCTGATCTTCGACGATGCCTATGAGCATGAGGCGTGGAACCACACCGACAAGACGCGCGTGGTCCTTTTCGTGGATTTCGTGAAGCCGCTGAAGTTCCCGGCCCGGCTGGTCAACTGGTGCCTGATGAACCTCGCCATCTTCACGCCCTTCATCAAGGAAGGGCTGGACAACCACAATGAGTGGGAAAAGAAGTTCTATGCGGAAGCGGAAAAGCTGCGCAACCAGCCGAAATCCTGAACGGTTTGACACCGGGATTGCGTGCTTTTAAATTGAGCAGGAGGGGGATCGCCCTCCTGTTTTGACCTCTGGAAGAGGAATTGTTGATGCTGGAGATTGCAGGAAGCCTTTGAGCGTTCCGGACGAAACTGCGAATGACAGGTGCTGAAAGCGCCTGACAGGCAGGTCCAGGAGCGGAAACGGCATTGGCCGTGGATGGTTCACCATCCGCGAAGGTCGGTGCTTGTCATGGTTTCCATCCAGGCATGAACAGTAATGAATATCTCACGCATGGAACAGCGCGTCCTGCACGTGCTGGCGCAGGGCGGTTATATCCGGCATCTGCGCGAAGACGGGCGTATCTGCGACATCGAATGCTATACCCGTGAAGGCTATCTGCTTTCCGATTGCACGATGGCGGTTTTCCAGCAATTGCGCCGCAAGCGGCTGATCGAATCGCGCATGGGCAGTCCCTATCGCATTTCGTTGAAGGGACGTGAAAATGTCCGCGCCCAGGCAAACAACCGGTGAAGGAGTGCATCATGCATATTCGCAACGAAAGACCGCAAGATGCCGCCGAAATCCGTCGGGTGACGGATGAGGCATTCCGCACCGTGGCTTATAGCAACCGGAAGGAAGGCGAAATCGTCGATGCGCTTCGCGCCGCACAGGCGCTCACCCTGTCGCTGGTGGCCGAGGAAGACGGGCGGATTCTGGGCCATGTCGCTTTCTCGCCCGTCCTGATCGGCGGCGAGGATAAGGGCTGGTACGGGCTTGGGCCCGTCTCGGTGCTGCCCGACCGGCAAGGCGAGGGGATCGGCGGCAGGCTGATCGGCGAGGGGCTTGCCATTCTGCGGCAGCAAGACGCCAAAGGCTGCGTCCTTCTCGGCGATCCCGGCTATTACGGGCGTTTCGGTTTCAAGGCCGATCAGCGGCTGAAACTGCCGGGCGTGCCGCCGCAATATTTCCAGTGTCTGGCCTTCGGGCCGGACATGCCGGAAGGCGACGTCGCCTATCATTCCGCATTCGCCATATGATTGAAGGGCCGGGAAACCGGCCCTTTTTCAATGTCTTACGGCCACTTCACCACGGGCGGCATGGAAGACAGGATGGAATTGACATTGCCGCCGGTCTTGAGGCCGAAGATCGTGCCGCGATCATAAAGCAGGTTGAACTCGACATAACGGCCACGGCGGATCAGCTGTTCGGTGCGGTCCGCGTCGGTCCAGTCCTTGTTGAAGTTCTGGCGCACCAGATGCGGATAGACGACGGAGAAGCCGCGTCCCACATCGCGCGTATAGGCAAAATCCGCGTCCCAGCCGCCTTTTTCGTCCGGCGAATGCAGCCAGTCATAGAAGATGCCGCCGGTGCCGCGCGGTTCATCGCGGTGCGGCAGGAAGAAATATTCGTCGCACCAGTCCTTCACGCGCTGGTAGTCGACGATATCCTTGTGCTTCTCGCAGATGAAGCGGAAAGCCTTGTGGAAGGCAAGCGTGTCCGGGTCGTCCTGCGTGCGGCGGCGGTCGAGCACCGGCGTCAGGTCTGCGCCGCCGCCGAACCACTGGCGCGTGGTCACGACCATGCGCGTGTTCATGTGGACGGCAGGCACATTCGGGTTCTGCGGATGGGCAATCAGCGAAATGCCGCTCGCCCAATAGCGCGGGTCTTCCTCGGCGCCCGGTATCTGCTTGCGGAATTCCGGCGAAAACTCGCCATGGACCGTCGAGACATGCACGCCGACCTTTTCGAACACGCGGCCATGCATGATCGACATGACGCCGCCACCGCCGCGCCCTTCATCCTTCTGCCAGGGCGTGCGGACGAAGCGGCCGGGTTCGCGATCCGAAAGCGGCCCCTGCAATTCATCTTCCAGCTGTTCGAAACTTGCGCAGATGCGGTCGCGCAGTTCCTCGAACCAGCGCTGCGCCGTCTGCTTTTTCTCTTCAATGTCCGCAGGAATGATCGCTGGAATTTCGTCGCGTTGCATTGTCTGGTTCCTTCCGCCGCATCGCCCGGCAATATCGCGCAGCCAAGGTTAAATGGATGAACTATTATTGCCTGACTTATCAAAGTCCGCGACCCGCGCAAAGCGCCAAGCGCGTGATCGCAAGCCTGTTATAGACCCTCTCCCCAGGAAAAAGACTCGTCTTTGTCACCGTGTTCCCCTATCTTTATCTACTCAGGGTCAGCACTACAGTTGCATTCTTCGTGATGCCGGGCTGCAAAGAGCAATTTGTCTGCGTTCCGGTGCTCACGTACTTTTCTCAGACGCATAGTCTTATCCGAAAAGTCTGCAACTTTTCGGGACCATGCTTGGAAGTACGCTTCGCTCCGGTACTCGCAAATCACTCTTTTCGCCACGGCCTGACGAATTTGCAACTGTAGTGTTAGGAGGCAAACGCATGGCAGCAGCACCGCCCCGTCCACCGCTTGAAGGCTTGCGCAGGCAGCTTGAGAAAAGCCGCGCCCAGAAAAGCACCCGGCAGAACATGAAGCAAAGCCGTATGCCGCGCGACGGCTTCGTGCGCGAGACATTCACCCTGCCGCGGCTGGCGGCGCGCGAAAAGGCGCGCGAATGGTTCGAGACATTCCCGAAAGCCGCCTACTGGACCGAGATCGAAAGCTGGTGCGAGCGCCCCGATGACGTGATCGAATTCACCATGCGGCGGCTGGCGACCGCGGATTGAGCAGTGCTTTAATCGCGATGGCCAAGGCTTTGAAACGCGATTCACATTAGCAGGCAGAAAAGGCACCCCGCGGGGTGCCTTCGCTTTTTGAATCGTTATTCCATTACAGGCTTACCGCGCCGCCGTCTGCGGGGCCTTTTCCCACGCTTTCCAGTTCTGGATGATGCTGTCGGCATAGGCCTTGCCGACGCGATAGGCGTTGGTCGTCGCAAGCGGGAAACCGCCGGAATTCGCAGCAAGCGATTGCGCCGCCGTCTGGTCCTTGCCCTGGCGGTCGAAGTTCGACGCGGTGCGCAGAACCGCGATGCGGTCGAAGTCGAGCTTGCCGGCCTCGGCCGCGCGCTTGAGCGCGGTCAGCGTGGCATTGTCCTCCATCTGCGAGGTGCAATAGTCGGCCTTGCCGTCGGTCAGAAGCTTCACCCATTCGGTCATGGCCGCGCCGATTTTTGCGCCATGCCAATAGGTATCGCCCGAAGCAGTGTCGCAGATCGTGACCTTGGGCGCGCCGGTTGCGGCGTCTTCGGTATAGTGCTTGCGATAGTCCTTCGCTGCATCGCTATCCAGAAGCGCGACGCCTCTGGTTGTCGCCAGCGCATAATCGGCAAGCTTGCCGTTCAGCGCGAAGACTTCCGTGCCCGCGGCCCATTTCGGCTTTTCGCCGGGCTTTGCCGCGCCAAGGCCTAAAAAGTCTGCGGGCCAGCCTTCCGGCGCCTCGCGACTGTCGATGCGATGGTTCAGATTGGCATCGACGGCATATTTCGCCCAATGCGCCGAGCCGAGCGTGCCATGCTTGGGATCGACACCGGCAATGCCCGCGATCAGGAAATAGGTGTGGCGGAGGTCGAGCTTGTCGCTCAAGGCCATCGCGGAAACCGAGCTTGCGGCATTGGCGAAGCCCATGGCGGTCGTCATGTGGCAAAGGCCTTCGGCGGTGCAGTCGATCTGCGGATATTGCGGATTGAGGCCCGGCAGCTTGATCTTCTGCGTGAATTTTTCCCCTTCCAGCCATGGCTTGGCCTCCTCGCCGAACATGGTGATGACCATCACCTTGGGCGCGATGGGGGAGGCCTCTCTGGCAAGGGCCGGGGCATTTGCCAGCAGACAGGCGGCAGAGGCGGCGAGAGCGAGTGTGCGGACAGACAGGTTCATGGATGAAGCGAGCCTTTCAGACCGGGCGGGGGACAAGGCGCTTCGCGAATCCGGTCACTTCGCGAGGCTTTTCCTTTGGCGCAGAGCTTCGCCCGCCGTCATCGCAACCGAAACCGCAAGATTGAGCGATCTGGCGCCGGGCACCATCGGGATCAGAAGCCGTGCATCGGCGCCGTCATGAATATGGTCCGGCACGCCTGCCGACTCGCGCCCGAAGAGCAGAATGTCATTGTCCTGAAACCGGTAATCCGTATAGGGGATCGCCGCCTTGGTGGACGCCAGCACGATACGCCGCCCGGCTTGCAGGCGCCAGTCCTCGAAGCGGCGCCAGTCCGCATGGCGGGTGAGTGCCGCCTGCTCCAGATAATCCATCCCGGCGCGCTTCAGGGCGCGGTCGGACACATCGAATCCGGCGGGCTCGATCAGGTCGACCGCGAAGCCGAGGCAGGCGGCCATGCGCAGGATCGTTCCGGTATTGCCGGGAATGTCGGGCTGGTAAAGGGCGATGCGCAGTTCCATATGATGCGGGTAACGCGAAATCGCGATTGCCGCAAGCCCGCAAAGGCCGCAGCAGCCGGACCATCAACAGCTCCGGCAGTGTGATTTCCATGGAACATATCCATGGAAATATTCCCGTTTTGTTCTTCTTCCGTCTTGGCAATTCCCGCGGGAGCACCTAAAAGAAACGCCATGTTCAGATGGTTTGAAAAACGACTCGACGCCTATCCGGAAGAACCCCCGCGCGAACCGCCGCGCGGGCTGGTCGCCTTTTGCCTTTATTATACCCGCGGCGCCTGGCCGTGGATCATCGGCATGGCGATCTTCACCACGCTCATCGCCGTGATCGAAGTGTCGCTTTTTGCCTTCATGGGCAATATTGTCGACTGGCTGTCGCATCAGTCGCGCGAGACGTTCCTCAGCAATGAAGGCTGGCGGCTGGCGCTGATCGCGGGCGTGGTTCTGGTCGGCCTGCCGGGGGTAGTGCTGATCCATTCGCTGCTCATCCACCAGACATTGCTCGGCAATTATCCGATGCGCGTGCGCTGGCTGATGCATCGTTATCTGATCCGCCAGTCGATGGCCTTTTTCCAGGACGAGTTTGCCGGGCGCATCTCGACCAAGCTGATGCAGACCGCCCTTGCCGTTCGTGAAACGGTGATGAAGCTTCTGGACGTGCTCAACTATGTCATCGTCTATTTCGCGGGCACGCTGTTCATCGCGGCATCGGCGGATCTGGTGCTGATGATCCCGTTCGCCGTCTGGCTTGTCGTCTACATCCTGCTGCTGCGGTTCTTCATTCCGCGTCTGCGCGTGATTTCGGAAAAGCAGGCCGATGCGCGCTCCCTGATGACGGGGCGCATCGTCGACAGCTACACCAACATCGCGACGGTGAAGCTCTTCTCGCATTCCAGCCGCGAGGAATCCTATGTTCGCGAGAGCCTCGACGGCTTTCTCGGCACCGTGTACGGGCAGATGCGCCTGGTGACGCTGTTCCATTTCACCCTCTATCTGGCGAACTGCGTCCTGCTGTTTGCGGTGGGCGCAATCGGCATCCAGCTCTGGATGAACGAGGCGATTTCGGTCGGCGCCGTTGCCGTCGGCATCGGCCTCGTGCTGCGCCTCAACGGCATGTCGCAATGGATCATGTGGGAAATGTCGGCCCTGTTTGAGAATATCGGCACGGTGGAAGACGGAATCACCACGATTGCGCGTTCGCATGCGGTCGTGGACGTGCCCGCCGCGCCCGCCTTGGCTGTGACGAGGGGCAAGCTTGATTTCGACAGGGTCGGCTTCCATTACGGCAGGGGCAAGGGGGTTATCGAAAACCTCACGCTCACCATAAAGCCGGGCCAGAAAGTGGGCCTGGTCGGACGATCTGGCGCGGGCAAGTCCACGCTGGTCAATCTTTTGCTGCGCTTCTACGATCTGGAGAAGGGCCACATCCTGATCGACGGGCAGGATATTTCCAGGGTCACGCAGGATTCGCTGCGCGCCAATATCGGCATGGTGACGCAGGACACCTCGCTCCTGCATCGCTCGGTGCGTGAAAACATCATGTATGGACGCCCGGACGCGACGGAAGAGATGCTCCAGCAGGCGATCCGCCTGGCGCAGGCCGACCAGTTCATTCCGCAGCTGACGGACCCGAAGGGACGGCAGGGGCTGGATGCCCATGTCGGCGAGCGCGGCGTCAAGCTTTCCGGCGGGCAGCGCCAGCGCATCGCCATTGCGCGCGTGATGCTGAAGGATGCGCCGATCCTCATTCTGGACGAGGCCACATCGGCGCTCGATTCGGAGGTGGAGGCGGCCATTCAGGATAGTCTCAACACGCTGATGGAAGGCAAGACCGTGATCGCCATCGCGCACCGCCTTTCCACCATCGCGGCGCTCGATCGGCTGGTGGTTATGGACAAGGGACGCATCGTGGAAGACGGCACGCATGAGGAACTTGTGGCGCTCGGCGGCATTTATGCAAGTCTATGGGCCCGCCAGTCCGGCGGCTTCCTCGGTTTCGATGACAGTTCCGAGGATGCACTCGTCAATTAAGGACCAAAGCCATTGATGAAAGCGGTGTACAGCCTGTTCGAACGTTGGGTCGATCCCTTTCGTGAACCGGACAGGCTGAGGCCGCCTTCAACGACGCTGGGCTTCCTGTGGCATTATGCGCGGCAGGCCAAATGGCCGCTTGCCGCTTCGCTCGCCGTCGGCGGATTGCTGCCGCTGGTCGAGGCGGGCTTGTTCTATTTTACCGGCAGGCTGGTCGATATTCTGGATCAGGCGGGCAAGGGCGGCGTCGAGCGCAGCTGGTCGGCACTTTTGCAGACGGCGGGGCCCGAACTACTGTTCATGGGCATAACCGTGCTCGTGATCCGCCTCGTCGTGACGGCGATCAACACGCTGCTGGAAGACCAGACCCTGTCGCCGGGCTTCTACAACATGATCCGCTGGCAGGCAAATTCCTATGTGCTGCGCCAGTCCTATGCCTTCTTCCAGAATGATTTTGCCGGGCGGATCGCCACCAAGGTCTGGCAGGCGGGACAGGCGGCGGGCGATCTGATCGAGAGTCTCATCCAGGTCGTCTGGTTCATGGCGATCTACAGCATCACCACGCTGTTTCTGGTCGGGCGGCTCGACTGGCGGCTGGCGGCGGCTGTGGTCCTGTGGATCATCGCCTTCGGCTTCATCGCCCGGCGTTACCTGCCGCGCATCCGCAAGAATGCCGAGGCTTCCGCCGAGGCGGGGTCGATGATCAACGGGCGTATCGTCGACAGCTATTCCAATATCCAGACGATCAAGCTCAACACCGCCGATGATGACGAGCGCTATCTGCGCGACGGTTTCGAGCGTTATCTTGCCGCGATTTTTCCGTTCATGCGCTCGCTCACCGGGGTCCGTATTTCGCTCACGGCGCTCTCCGGCCTGATGATCGTGACGGTCGCCGCGATTGCCATAGACCTTTGGACGCGCGATGCCATCACGGTCGGGCAGGTGTCGTTCACGCTCGGGCTTGTGCTGCGCCTCAACATGCTGCTTGGCCGCCTGATGATGCAGCTGAACGGCATGCTGCGCCAGCTCGGGCTGATCGAAAATTCCATGCGGCTGGTTTCCGCGCCGCTCGGCCTGGAGGACCGGCCCGGTGCAAAAACCCTCAAGGTGACGCAGGCGCGTATCGAAGTCCGCAATGTCACCTTTCACTACGGCAAGGCCGCGGGCGTTCTGGACACTATCAACCTCACCGTGCGCGGCGGCGAGCGGATCGGTCTTGTCGGTCATTCCGGCGCGGGCAAGTCCACCCTCGTCAACCTCATATTGCGCCTCTACGATGTCGAGAAAGGCGCGATCCTCATCGACGGACAGGATATACGCGATGTCACCCAGACATCGCTGCGCCGGGCCGTTGCGGTCGTCAGCCAGGAGACGGCCTTGCTGCACAGGTCGCTGCGCGACAACATCATGCTGGCGCGCGACGATGCCAGCGATGCGGAACTGTTGCAGGCGGCGCAACAGGCGGAAGCCGACGGGTTTATCGCCAGTCTGGAGGACTTTCAGGGGCGGCGCTCCTTCGATGCCTTTGTGGGCGAGCGCGGCGTCAAGCTTTCCGGCGGGCAGCGCCAGCGCATCGCCATTGCGCGCGCCATTTTGAAGGATGCACCGATCCTCATTCTGGACGAGGCGACATCGGCACTCGATTCGCAGGTGGAGGCCTCCATCCAGGAGAATCTGAAACGCCTCATGGACGGAAAGACCGTGATCGCGATCGCGCATCGCCTTTCCACCATTGCCGCGCTCGATCGGTTGGTGGTGATGGATCAGGGGCGCATCGTGGAGGAAGGCACGCATGAGGCGCTGATCGCCCGCGGCGGCATCTATGCGGGACTTTGGGCCCGGCAGTCGGGCGGTTTCCTGGGGCGGAACGGCGAAAGTTGAAAGCTTTCGGCTGTCGGCGGTGCTTTATCGCTTTGCTGAGCATTGGCTGAATTGTGCAGGCAAACCAGCCTGCGACATCGTGCCGTCATAAGGGCTTGGTGTCTGGACAAGCGTTTTTTACACGCCTAAACCGGAAACTGAAATGGAGGGAGTTTCGTCCTGTGAGCACTTGCGGGACTACTTTTGCGCAGGTGCAAAAGAGGATGAGGGGAGAGTTCAATTGAACATGCAGGTTGAAAAGGAATTGGCACGTGAGCGCACACGACACGGCTGAGCCGACACGGCGTGATTTTCTGTATATTGCGACGGGAATGGCCGGTGTCGTCGGAGTTGGCGGACTGGCCTGGCCGTTTATCGACCAGATGCGTCCGGACGCTTCGACACTCGCGGCTGCGTCCATCGAAGTTGATGTTTCCTCCCTCGCGGAAGGTGCATCATTGACTGTTAAATGGCGTGGCAAGCCGGTTTTCATTCGTAACCGCACGCCCAAGGAAGTCGAGGAAGCCAAGACAACCGCTCTTGGCGATCTCAAGGACCCGAATGCGCGCAATGCCAACCTTCCATCGGATGCGGAAGCAACCGACGTCGCCCGCTCGGCAGGCGAGGGCAAGGAAAACTGGCTGGTGATGATCGGCGTCTGCACCCATCTGGGTTGCGTGCCGCTCGGTGAATCCGGTTCTTTCGGTGGCTGGTTCTGCCCATGCCATGGCTCGACCTATGACACGGCCGGTCGTATCCGCAGCGGTCCGGCGCCGGAAAACATGCACATTCCGCAATATGCGTTCACTTCCGATACGGTCATCAGGATCGGCTAACAGGTCTTGGGGAGAGATGAAATGAGTGGTGGACACTCCACATACACGCCGAAGACCGGCATCGAAAAATGGGTGGACGAACGGCTTCCCTTGCCGCGTCTGGTCTATGATTCCTTCGTGGCCTATCCGACGCCGCGTAACCTGAACTACATGTATACTTTCGGCGGCATTTTGAGCTTCATGCTCATTGCGCAGATCCTGACCGGCATCGTGCTGGCCATGCATTACGCCGCCGATACGGGGCTTGCGTTCAATTCCGTCGAAAAAATCATGCGCGACGTCAATTCCGGCTGGCTCCTGCGCTACATGCACGCCAATGGCGCATCCTTCTTCTTCATCGCCGTCTATCTCCATATTGCCCGCGGTCTTTATTACGGTTCCTACAAGGCGCCGCGCGAGCTTTTGTGGATATTGGGCGTGGTGATCTTCCTTCTCATGATGGCGACCGCCTTCATGGGCTACGTGCTGCCATGGGGCCAGATGTCCTTCTGGGGCGCGACGGTCATCACCGGCTTCTTCACGGCCTTCCCGATCATCGGCGAGCCGATCCAGCAGCTTCTGCTCGGCGGCTTTGCGGTCGACAATCCAACGCTCAACCGCTTCTTCTCGCTGCATTACCTGCTGCCGTTCATGATCGCGGGCGTCGTCATCCTGCACGTCTGGGCGCTGCATGTGACGGGCCAGACCAACCCGACCGGCATTGAAGTCAAATCCAAGACCGATACGCTGCCGTTCACGCCCTATGCGACCATCAAGGACGCTTTCGGCGCGCTCGTCTTCTTCGTGTTCTTTGCCTATTTCATCTTCTACATGCCGAACTTCCTCGGCCATCCGGACAACTATATCCCGGCCGATTCGCTCAAGACGCCCGCTCACATCGTGCCCGAATGGTACTTCCTGCCGTTCTACGCGATGCTGCGCGCCATCACCTTCAACATCGGCCCGATCGATTCGAAGCTCGGCGGCGTTCTGACCATGTTCGGTTCGATCGCGATCCTGTTCTTCGTGCCGTGGCTCGACACGTCGAAGGTGCGTTCGGCCGTCTATCGTCCGTGGTTCAAGCTGTTCTTCTGGCTGTTCGTCATCAACGCCATCTTCCTCGGCTGGCTGGGCTCGCGCCCGGCGGAAGGCTCCTATGTCTTCATGGCGCAGATGGGCACGCTCTACTACTTTGCCTTCTTCCTCGTCATCATGCCGGTCATCGGCCTGATCGAAACGCCGAAGCGTTTGCCGAACTCGATCACCGAGGCGGTTCTGGAGAAGAACGGCAAGGCCGAGATCGCCCCCGTGGAAATTTCCCCGGAAACCAGGGGCTGATGCAGCGAGAGATATGAAGGACGTAACAATGAAAAGCATCCTCAAGAACTTCGCTGCCTTCGGTATCGCTCCGCTGGTCGCGCTTGGGCTGTCGATGGGCGGTGCCTTTGCGGCGGAGGGCGGCAATCCCGCCGAGCCGGAGCATTTCCCGATCCATCATCCCAAGCAGGAAAAGTGGAGCTTCGCCGGTCCGTTCGGAACCTATGACAAGGGCCAGCTCCAGCGTGGCCTGAAGGTCTACAAGGAAGTCTGCTCGGCCTGCCATTCGATGAACCTGGTGGCCTTCCGCACGCTGGAAGACCTCGGCTACTCGCCGGAACAGGTCAAGGCGTTTGCGGCCGAATACGAGGTCGAGGACGGCCCGAATGCGGATGGCGAAATGTTCACCCGCAAGGCGCTTCCCACGGACCACTTCCCGGCGCCTTATCCGAACGCCAATGCAGCTGCCGCCGCCAATAATGGCGCGGCTCCGCCGGACCTTTCCCTGATCGCCAAGGCGCGTGCGGTGGAGCGTGGGTTTCCGCAGTTCATCTTCGACATATTCACGCAATATGCCGAAGGCGGACCGGACTATATCCACTCCCTGCTGACCGGCTTCGACGAGCAGCCGCCGGCAGGCATGCAGATTGCCGAAGGGACGCATTACAACCCGTATTTCATTTCGGCAAAGGCGCTCGCCATGGCGAAGCCGCTCAGCGACGAGCAGGTCACCTATGACGACGGCTCGCCGGAAACGGTTGACCAGTATGCGCGCGACGTTTCGGCTTTCCTGATGTGGACCGCCGAGCCGCATCTGGAAGACCGCAAGCGGACCGGGTTCCGGGTCATCATTTTCCTGGTCCTCTTCGCGGGGCTGGTTTATATCGCCAAGCGTTCGATCTGGTCGGATGTGAAGCACTGACGGTCAATCAACCGGAATTGAAGAATGGGCGCCGCGGGCGCCCTTTTTTTGTGCTATGACTGAAAAGGGCAAAGCTTCGTTGTCGCCATAATTTTGCCATGAAAAGAACGGTGCGTCGCCACAATGTTTGTGGCACAAACGGGCGGTTTTCTTTGCAATATGCACATTTGAAGGTGTAAAGGGGCTTTGCCCCGACTTTGCCTTGATGAGTTTGACCGGCCCGCAGGCCGCCTGAAAGGATGGAAAATGGAATCCGGATTTAAAGCCAGTTTGAAGGATGCGATCCGCACCATTCCGGACTATCCGAAGCCGGGCGTCCAGTTCCGGGATGTGACGACGCTGATGGGCGATGCACAGGCCTTTCGCCGCTCGGTCGATGAACTGGTCTATCCCTATGCGGGCAACAAGGTCGACAAGGTGGCCGGCATCGAGGCGCGCGGCTTCATTCTCGGCGGCGCCATCGCGCACCAGCTATCGGCAGGTTTCGTGCCGATCCGCAAGAAGGGCAAGCTGCCGCGCGATACGGTGCGCATCGCCTACAGCCTGGAATACGGCATCGATGAAATGGAAATGCACCGCGACGCGATTGAAAAGGGCGAGCGGATCATTCTGGTGGACGACCTGATCGCGACCGGCGGAACGGCGGAAGCGGCGGCGAAGCTTCTGCTCCAGATGGGCGCGGATATTGTCGCGGCCTGCTTCATCATCGATCTGCCGGACCTTGGCGGGCGCAAGAAGCTCGAAGCGCTTGGCGTGCCGGTTCGCACGCTTGTCGCTTTTGAAGGCGACTGAGAATACGAAAAAGCCCGGATCGCTCCGAGCTTTGTTGTTTCAGGCATCGGCCTTTGGCGGCAGCTTCACCATCGCCGCATTGTCGAAGGACAGCACCTCTTCGCCATTCTGGTTGTGGGCGCTTGTCGTCATGGTCAGCATCGACCAGCCGGGGCGCGAAGCGAGCGGACGAATGGCATGGACCACGCGCCTGTAGGTGATCGTATCCCCGGCATAGACGGGTTTTGGCCATTTGAGGTTCTCGAAACCGGGCGAGGGGCCGAATGTCGGCGGCGTCTCACCGCGTTTCAGCGCGTCCTTGGTCGCCTGGACGATGGAGGCGACATTGAGCTTCATGAACACCGCCGTCGTATGCCAGCCGGACGCGCACAGGCCGCCAAAGACGCTTTCCTTTGCCGCTTCGGCATCCAGATGGAACGGCTGCGGATCATATTTCCGGGCGAAATCGATGATCTCCTCGGCGGTGAACCTATAGCTGCCGATGATGAGATTTTTCCCGAGATTTTCTTCCAGATAACTCATGCGGCATCTCCCGCCGTTGCATCATGGTCGCGGCGCAGCATCATGCACGGATGCTGCATTTCGCAGACGCTTTCGCCGCGCTGATTGAACAGCTCGTGATGAAAGGTGACTAAGCCTATGGAGGGGCGCGATCTGGAAATGCGCTTGTCCTTGATGGTGGTCACGCCGTTCAGCGTATCGCCCGCCAGAACGGGGCGCTTCCAGCGTGTGAATTCGACGCCGGGGCCGCCCTGCGAGGTGGAGTTGGTCAGATAGGCGTCGCAGACCATGCGCATGATGAGCGAGGCTGTCTGCCAGCCCGAGGCGGCAAGCCCGCCCAGCACGCTCGCCTTGCCCGCTTCCTCATCGAGATGGAATGGCTGCGGATCGAATTGGCTCGCAAATTCGATGATTTGTTCCTTGCTGATCGTATGAGGACCGAAGGGAAGGGTCATTCCCGGCTCCATATCCTCATAGGCATATTTCGGCAGAGGCTTGCTCACCCTGGGTCTCCTCCCTGTCCACTACGATAGCCCCTCATCCTGAGGAGGTTCCCGAGCTTGCGAGGGAGCCGTCTCGAAGGGCGAGGGCAGGCACTGTGCGTTTTCCCCGACCCTTCGAGACGCCGTTTTCAACGGCTCCTCAGGGTGAGGGAAAAGAAAGCGTCGAGAGCATAGGTGACTCCTCCCGGAATCAAAACTCTCCAGAGCAATTCCGGTTAACAGGGAATCGCAGAACTATTTTATCTGTTTGCTTATACGCTTTATCCAGGCGCGAAATCAGTTCACAATGTTGGAATATCTGCTTCAGGTATTGAAGCGGAACAGCATCACATCGCCGTCATGGACGATGTATTCCTTGCCTTCGTCGCGTGCCTTGCCGGCTTCCTTCGCTCCGACTTCGCCATTGTATTTGACATAGTCTTCATAGGCGATGGTCTGGGCGCGGATGAAGCCGCGCTCGAAATCGGTGTGGATGACACCGGCGGCAGCCGGGGCCTTGGTGCCGCGCTTGATGGTCCAGGCGCGGGTTTCCTTCGGGCCTGCCGTGAAATAGGTGATGAGGTCGAGAAGCTTGTAACCGGCGCGGATCAGGCGGTCGAGGCCGGGCTCCTCAAGGTCCATGCTTTCCAGATATTCCTTCGCTTCCTCATCGGGAAGCTGCGCGACTTCCGCCTCGATGGCAGCCGAAATGATGACCGTCTGCGCGCCCTGTTCCTCGGCCATCGTATCGACGGCGGCGCTGTATGCATTGCCCTTGGCGGCATCGCTTTCGGCGACGTTGCAGACATAAAGAACCGGCTTGGAGGTCAGGAGGTTCAGGCCCTTCAGCGTCAGCAGGTCTTCCGGCGAAATGTCCTTCAGCATCAGGCGGACCGGCTGGCCGTTCTGGAGAAGCTCAAGGGCTGCTTCCATCACCGGCAGGATGGTGAGGGCTTCCTTGTCCTTGCCTGTCGCGCGCTTGCGGATCTGCACGATGCGGCGCTCGATGCTTTCGAGGTCCGACAGCATCAGCTCCGTTTCAACCGTCTGGGCGTCCGATACTGGATCGATGCGGCCCTCGACATGGGTGATGTCGTCATCCTCGAAGCAGCGCAGCACATGCACGATGGCATCGACTTCGCGGATATTGGCGAGGAACTGGTTGCCAAGACCTTCACCCTTTGAAGCGCCGCGCACGAGGCCGGCAATGTCCACGAAATTGATGCGGGTCGGTATGATTTCCTTCGAACCGGCAATCTTTGCAATCTCGCTCTGGCGCGGATCGGGAACCGCCACTTCGCCGGTGTTCGGCTCGATGGTGCAGAAAGGATAGTTTGCGGCCTGTGCGGCGGCCGTCTTGGTCAGCGCGTTGAAAAGCGTCGACTTGCCAACATTCGGCAGACCGACAATGCCGCATTTGAAACCCATGATCGTACCTATCAGACTAGAATTTTCTTGGTGTGGCTATGCGTCATAGGACGGCACAGCGTCAATCCTTTTTCCCGAAAAGCCGCTTGAGCATATCGGCCATCGGACCGCTTTCGGGAATATTCGGCTTTTTCTGGTTTGGCCGTGCCTGGCGAATATGGCTCTGTGCCTTTGGCGGGGCCTTCTCCGGTTGCGCGGGATCGGCCTTGAACCCGCTTGGCCGCTGATTGCCGTCGCCCATGGCGAGCGCAATCCGGTTCATGAAACTGTTGTCCTCGCCCTTGGCGAGCATGGCGACATTGTCGGCGACAGCGCCCAGAAGCGTGTCCAGCCATTCATTGTCGGCCTTGGCGAAATCGCCGAGGACATAATTGTGCACGAGTTCCTTCGCGCCCGGATGGCCGATGCCAAGCCGCATGCGGCGATAGTTCTGCCCGCCGGGGAAGGACTGCACATGCGCGTCGATGGATTTGATGCCGTTATGGCCGCCGGAGCCGCCGCCGGTCTTGATGCGCAGCTTGCCCGGAACGAGGTCGAGTTCGTCATAGATCACGACGAGATCGGTCGGCGTCAGCTTGTAGAAGCGCATGGCCTCGCCGATGGACTGGCCGGAAAGGTTCATGAAGGTCTGCGGCTTGACCAGCAGCACCTTTTCGCCGTCGATCACGCCATCGGCGATCTCGGCCTGAAATTTCTTCTGCCAGTTGGAAAAGCGATGGCGGCGGAATATTTCATCCGCCGCCATGAAACCGATATTGTGTCGGTTATGCGCATATTTGGGGCCCGGATTGCCAAGACCTGCGATGAGCAGCATGGTTTGAGCCCCTAAATAATTACTCGGCGTCCTTGGCTTCTTCCGCAGCGCCTTCAGCAGCTTCTTCCGACTTCAGGCCGGCAGGCGCAGCAATGGTGGCGATGGTGAAGTCGCGATCCTGGATGGCAGGCGTCACGCCCTTCGGCAGCTTGATTGCCGAAATGTGGACGGAGTCGCCGATTTCGAGGCCGGTCAGGTCGACTTCGAGTGCTTCCGGAATTGCATTGGCCGGAACGATCAGTTCAACGTCGTGACGAACGATGTTGAGAACGCCGCCGCGCTTGATGCCGGGAGCTGCTTCTTCGTTCTTGAAGTGAACCGGAACATTCACGTGGACGACCGACTTCGCGGAAACACGCAGGAAGTCGACATGCTGCGGGAAGTCACGGACCGGATCCAGCTGGTAGTCCTTCGGGAGGACCTGAATCTTCTTGCCGTCCACTTCGATCGTGGCAACCGTGGTCTTGAAGCCACCGCCATGGATCTTGTAGAAAATCTCCTTGTAGGAGACGGCGATTGCGAGGGGCTCCTGCTTGTCGCCATAGATGACTGCAGGAATCTGGCCGTTGCGACGCAGTTCGCGGGAGGACCCCTTACCAACCCGGGTACGCAGATCGGCCTTGAGCACGTAAGTCTCGCTCATGGCATTTCCTTTCAATGTTACTGGAGTGTCGCCTGCTTTCCGCGCATGATCTTGTCCGAAAACCGGTTAGGGATCATGCTTCAACAAACGACATGAAACAGCCCGTATCGTCTGTCACAGGGTGAAAGACCGGACCGCTCCATTCCGCGTTGCCTCCAAGGGTGTCTACGCGGATGGCGGTGCTATAGAGCATAGCGTGCGGCGGCGCAAGTTTTTTGGGTTTGGCCGTTCAGAGGGCAGGCCACAGTTGAAAAAATGATCCCGATGGCCTATATTCGGATCGGTAGCTGAAGCGCGAACTCCAGCTACCGTATTCTTAGATAAAGATCTGTACCCGCACTGTAGCTCGCCAGCTGGTGCGGGTTTTCTTTATTCTAAGTGTGAATCTAATGGGTATTAACCACATAGAGTTCACCTCCGAATAGAGAGCAAAGCCTTTGCCACGGTCGAGGTGGCTCATCCTCCCCGACGCGCCCGCTGGCTGGACGCTTGCTGCTTTTGCCCCCTGATCCAATTGCTATCAAAACTTTTGGTTGAAATCTACTGCCCGGCATCTGTGGGCATTTGTCTTAACGGGTGGCATTGAGCGCATCAAAGATGTTAAGCGAATGCCTGATCGACTGGCGGCTTGACCGTACGAGTCGTCTGTTCCTGCAATGTTGAAACAAGGAGGCGAGATGCAGGTCGGTATCGACATGGGTATCGCTGCTGGGGGTTCTGTCACTGGTAGCGGTTCTGCCTCGGCAGCGGCGCTTGGCGGTGGCAAGCAGGCCATGCTTGATCTTGAAGAGCTTCTCGCCACGCGCCTGCTCGTGCAGGGCAATTCCGGTTCCGGCAAGTCGCATCTCCTGCGCCGCCTGCTGGAACAGAGTGCGCAATGGGTGCAGCAGTGCATCGTCGATCCCGAAGGCGATTTCGTCACGCTGGCCGATCTTTACGGCCATGTCGTTGTCGATGCCGCCCGCACGGAAGCCGAACTGACCCGCATTGCCGGACGCATCCGCCAGCATCGCGTTTCTGTCGTGCTCAATCTGGAAGGGCTGGACGTCGAGCAGCAGATGCGCTCGGCCGCGGCTTTTCTTGGCGGTCTTTTCGATGCGGAGCGCGATTATTGGTATCCGATGCTGGTGGTTGTGGACGAGGCGCAGCTTTTTGCGCCCGCTGCCGCAGGTGAAGTGTCGGACGAAGCGCGCAAGCTTTCGCTGGGCGCCATGACCAATCTCATGTGCCGCGGCCGCAAGCGCGGGCTGGCTGGTGTCATCGCCACGCAGCGACTGGCGAAGCTTGCCAAGAATGTCGCTGCCGAAGCCTCCAATTTCCTGATGGGGCGCACCTTCCTCGATATCGACATGGCGCGCGCCGCCGATCTTCTCGGCATGGAGCGCCGCCAGGCTGAAATGTTCCGCGATTTGCAGCGCGGCCATTTCGTGGCGCTGGGGCCTGCTTTGTCCCGCCGTCCTCTGCCGATCAAGATCGGCAAGGTGGAAACATCGGCGCGGTCCTCTTCGCCGAAACTGATGCCGCTTCCCGATGCGCCGGAAGATGCGCGCGATCTGATCTTCACGCCCGCGCCGGAAGAGATTCGCACCGTGGCGCGCCGCGCCCCGCCGCCACCGCCGCCGCCTTCGACGGCGGAAATCCTGGCGCAGGTGGCAAAGCCGAAGCCGGAGGCGGAACCGGTCGAAGCGCCGCTTTTCCCCGGCATCGTGGAAGCCGAACGCGAGGAGCTTCTGGAAAAGGTGATGCGCGAGATCGTGGATGATCCCGAAGCCTCGTTCCGCTCGGTTGCCGTTCTCTATCAGGATTTTCTGGTGCGCTGCCGCATTCATCGTGTTCCCGGCGAGCCGCTGGCCTTGCCCGCCTTTCGGCGTCGGCTGGCCGTGGCGCAGGCCAGTATCGAAAGCGATGTCGCTAATGGCGAGACATGGCAGCAGGCGCTGTCACTTTCGGAAAGCCTGACCGACGATGTGCAGGGCGTGTTCCTGATCGTGGCGCAGGCAGCCGTCACCGGCGCGCCTTGCCCCTCCGACGCGGCTTTGGCGCGCGCCTATGGCACGCATTCGTTCAGCCGGGCCCGGCGTCTCCTGACCTATTTCGAAGAGCGCGGGCTTCTGGTCGTGCGCAACGATTTCAAGGGGCTGCGCATCGTCAACTTTCCCGATCTCGGCTGCGAGACCGCGCCGGGCGACCCGAATGCGCCGGACGATTTTGCCGAAGAAGGTGCGGCGGCTGAGTAAACCTGTGAAAACCGTCATGAACCTGTAATGATTGTCAGCAAGAGCTTGGTCGGATCATTCAGGATGACAGCGTGACACAGCCGGATTTCAAAGAACTTTTCACGACCTTCGGCAAGATCGGCCTTCTGTCCTTCGGCGGTCCGGCGGCGCAGATCGCCATGCTGCAACGTGTCCTCGTGGATGAAAAGAAATGGATGGATCAGGAGCGGCTGATCCATGCGCTCAATTTCTGCATGTTGCTGCCGGGGCCGGAAGCCATGCAGCTTGCCACCTATTCCGGCTGGGCGGTGAAAGGCTGGCGCGGCGGGTTGCTGGCGGGGCTGCTGTTTGTTCTGCCCGGTGCGGCGGTGATGCTCGCGCTCTCCGCGCTTTATATCGCGCTTGGCCATGTGGAGATCGTCGCCGGGCTGCTGTTCGGCCTGAAAGCTGCGGTTCTGGCCGTGGTTTTCGAGGCGCTGTACCGGATGGGAAAGCGCACACTCGCTTCCGGCTTTTCCTATTGCGTAGCCGTTGCGGCATTCATTGCGATAGCGCTTTTGAAACTGCCATTTCCGCTCGTCATTCTGCTCGCGGCTCTTGTGGGCGGGTTACGGCACGTCGTTCAGGGGAATGGCACCGCCACAGTTCTGGGCGAGGCGGCACCCGGTGCCTTGCGGGAATTTGTGCGGCAGGCGCTGATCTGGGCTGGGCTGTGGCTCGCGCCGCTCCTCGCGCTTTACCTCATTTTCGGCGGCAGCCATGTCTTCGTGCAGGAAGCGGCTTTCTTCTCAAAGCTGGCGGCGGTGACATTTGGTGGGGCCTATGCCGCGCTTTCCTATACAGCGCAGCAGGCGGTCGAGCATTTCGGCTGGATGAAGCCGGGCGAGATGCTGACCGGGCTTGGGCTGGCCGAAACCACGCCGGGGCCGCTGATCCTCGTGCTGGTCTTTGTGGGCTTTGTGGGGGCTGCGAACCTGTCGGGCCTGCCGCCGCTTGTCGGCGGATTTTTCGGCGGGTTGATCGCGCTGTGGTTTACCTTCGTGCCGTGTTTTCTCTGGATATTGGCGGGCGCGCCTTTCGTGGAGCGACTGCGTCAGCTGCGCTGGCTGTCGGCCATGATGGGCGGGATCACGGCTGCGGTCGTCGGCGTGATTGCCAATCTGGCGCTGTGGTTCTCGCTGCATGTCCTGTTTGCGCAGGTGGTGGAGAAGGCTGTCGGCCCGTTTTCGCTGCCGCTGCCGGTCTGGAGCACAATAGACAATGCCGCCGTCCTGATCGCAGGCGCGGCGGCATTGCTGCTTGTGGTCTTCAGGATGAACATGCCGCTCGTGCTGTTGCTGGCGGCATGTTTCGGAATTGTGATCCGACTGGTGTTCTAGTCGAACAGGCTCGAAACGGACTCTTCCGCTGCCGTGCGCGCAATGGCTTCGCCGATCAGGTCCGAGATCGACAGCACGCGGATATTCGGCGCATCGTTGATGGCGGTGGTCGGCTGGATGGAATCGGTGATGACCAGTTCCTTCAGCTTCGATGAGGCGATACGGGCAACCGCGCCGCCGGACAGAACGCCATGCGTGATATAGGCGGTGACGCTGTTCGCGCCCTTGGCCAGCAGGGCCTCGGCTGCATTGCAGAGCGTGCCGCCGGAATCGACGATATCGTCGAACAGCAGGCAGTCCTTGCCGGAAACATCGCCGATGACGTTCATCACTTCCGATTCACCTGGACGTTCGCGGCGCTTGTCGACGATGGCAAGCTGCGCATCGATGCGCTTGGCGAGCGAACGGGCGCGCACCACGCCGCCGACGTCCGGCGAGACGACCATGCAATTGCCGGTGGCGTAATTGGCCTTCACATCGCGGGCGATGACCGGAACGGCATAGAGATTGTCGGTCGGGATATCGAAGAAGCCCTGGATCTGACCGGCGTGAAGGTCAAGCGTCAGAACGCGGTTGGCGCCGGCTTCGGTGATGAGGTTGGCGACGAGCTTGGCCGAGATCGGCGTGCGCGGGCCGGGCTTGCGGTCCTGACGGGCATAGCCGAAATAGGGCAGGACGGCGGTGATGCGACGGGCCGAGGAGCGGCGGAAGGCATCGATCATGATGAGCAGTTCCATCAGGTGATCGTTTGCCGGATAGGAGGTCGATTGCAGAACGAATACGTCTTCGCCGCGCACGTTTTCCTGAATCTCCACGAAGATTTCCTGATCGGCGAAGCGGCGCACGCTGGCCTTGCCGAGTGGAATGTTGAGATATTGAGCAACGGATTCGGCAAGAACCCGGTTGGAGTTGCCTGCGAAAAGTTTCATTCTTTTGCCTCTGACGCCGATGCGGTCGCGGTTTGCAGTCTGGTTGTCGCAAAAGTCCGCCGGAGCGGACAATCTCGAAAATTTTAAAGCTGCGTACTTGTCTGACGGGATCAAGTACAGCAGCTTGCAAGGTTCTTTCGGATGCCGGGGCTATTGCAAAGAGTCACAGTTATTGCAAGGCCCGACGGAACACAATTGCTGTAAAAAGCCCGGTTTTGCGCCTTTCCCACAATAGGCGGAACAGATTCAGCAAAAGATTTCAGTCTTTTGCTGACAAAGCAAGTTTCTATGCGCGATTTGCCGCAAGCCAGGTGGAATATTCCTGCATGGTCCGGTCGGCGATTGCCTGCATGGCGGAAGCCGGGACGACGCTCCATGAGTCTGCGGCGGCACCTTGAACCTTTTCCTGTCCCTGTATGCGATGGAGACGGTTGCCGGAGGCATCCAGCACGTCCCAGACATAGAGAACAGTCGTCTGGTTGTCTTCCGAAAGAACCGAGAAATACCCCTTCATGATATAGGTGGCGCTTGGGTCATTATTGCCTGCAAGCTCGACGCCTTTCGCCCTGGCGTCATCATTCATGCGATGGGTGAGCGGCGTCACCACATTGACCGGCGCGCCGACGATGGGCGCGATATGCAGCTTGCCGGGCTTCAGCGCCGCGCTGCGCTGCGGTGCCGCTGCCGCGGTGGCTGGCGTGGTGGTGGCAGCCGGAGCGGCGGGGGCTGTGGCGGCCGCTTGACTGGCTGCCTGCTGGCTGCCTTGTACGTTCAGAGCGGATTCCGTGCTGTTGCAGGCGGCGAGCAGGCTGGTCAGCGCTCCGGCAAGCAACAGCGTCATTGAAAGACGTGCCTTGTTCATGTTCGGCTTCATGCTCCTGAAGGCGCAGGTTTTCTGCGGTCGGGCATTTTCAGTTCGAAATGTCTATCGATCTTTCCCAATCTGCGCTTTATCGCTGATTGCGCCTCATTTGACAATCATATCAAGAGAATGGCGGGATAATGGCTCCGCCGCGCCATTTGTCGTGAGATATGTCCGGCCAAGCGTCATTGCGGTCTGCGTGTCGGAATCGGTGATGATCATATGCGCGAAAAGCGTCATGTCCGGCTGGATGGTTTCCGGGTTGCCGGCATAGAACATCTGCGGGTCCATCCATGATGGCGTGAAGCGCGCGCCGACCGAATAGCCGCAGGCATTGAGCCGGTGGCGGGTGAGGCCGTGGGCTTCCATGGTCCGCGCATGGGCGTCGAACACGTCGCCGAATGTCGAGGCGGGCGTCATCGCCGCTTCGACTGCTTCCAGCGCCTCGCGCGCGGCGGCATAAAGCTCCAGATGATGCGGGGTCGGCTTGCCCACGATCAGCGTGCGCATCATCGGCGCATGGTAATGGCGGAAAACGCCGGACCATTCGAGCGTGAGCTGGTCGTTCCCGTCGAGCTTGCGCCTGCCGGACTTGTAGCGGCAGAGCAGGGCGTCGTCGCCCGAGCCGATGATATATTCGTTCGCCGGATAATCGCCGTCGCCGGCAAAATTGGCGCTCATCATCGCGGCCAGAATATCGGCTTCGCTGGCCCCGCCTTTGGTCAGCTTGATCGCCGCATCGAGCGCGTCGTCGCTCAGTTGCGCGGCGCGCCTGGCATAGGCGATTTCGGCAGGGCTTTTGAGAAGGCGCAGCCGGTCCACCATGCCGGACGCATCGTAAAGCTTGGCAAAGCTCTGCAACTGTTCATCGAGCTTGCGGGCGTTCGCGCCCGTCAGGCCATGGGTCTGGTATTCGATCCCGATCCTGCTGCCGAGCAGGTCAAGCTCCGTCAGGATGTTGCGCAGGTCGGCGGCCGGATTGGCATTGTCGCGGTCGGTCCACACGACGATGTTCTCGATGTTCGAGGTGTGGCGCGCCTGCCGTAGATCGGCGGAGCGCGTCATCAGCACCATCGACCCGTCGGCCTTCACCACAAGGCACTGGAAGAAGCAGAAGCCGAACGTGTCATAGCCGGTCAGCCAATACATGCTCTCCTGTGCGAACAGCAGCAGCGCATCCAGCTTCTCCTCCTCCATCTTCAAGATCAGACGGTCGCGACGGGCGGCGAATTCTTCCGGCTCGAAGTGAAGGGCCATGCGGTTCTCCTAGTCTTCTTTGACAGCGATGTCTTTTTTGATGGCGATCGCCGCAATCTGACGCCCGTAATCGGGCTCGTTGCGATGGGTGGCGCGCCGGTAGGAATAAAACTGTTCCTCATCGGCATAGGTGCATTGGCGTAAGGATCCGGCCTGTACGCCAGCCTTCGTCAGACGGTCGGTGATGAACGTCCACAGATCGAACAGATGATGTTCCGGCTTTTTTGAAGGCCGGAAATAGGCCGTGTACTTCGGGTCCCTGCCGATAAATTCGGCATGGAATTCCGGTCCGACTTCATAATTTTCCGGCCCGATGGTGGGGCCCAGAACAGCGACGATATTCTCGCGCCTTGCGCCGAGCCCGATCATGGCTTCGATGGTGTTTTCCAGCACGCCGCCAAAAGCGCCCCGCCATCCGGCATGGGCAGAGCCGATGACGCCCGCCTGATGATCGGCAAAAAGCACCGGGCCGCAATCGGCGGAAAGCGCGCCAAGCGCGATGCCGGGAACATTGGTCACCATGGCATCGGCCTTGGGGCGCGGCATGCCGAGCGGTTCGGTAACGTGGACGACATCGGGCGAGTGGACCTGATGCACGGTCATGAGATGACCGGGCGCAACGCCAAGGCTTTCCGCCACGCGGCGGCGATTCTCGGCCACCTTTTCCGGTGCGTCGTTCGATCCGATGCCGACATTCAGGCCCCTGTAGATGCCATCGGAAACGCCGCCCTTGCGCGTGAAAAAGCCATGCGCAATCCGCTTCCCGTTCTGTCCCACGGGTTTTTCAAGGAGAGGCGAGCGGAGCGGTTGCGGGGTGTCGGTCATGGCAATCTCATTGTAAATGACGGGATGGTGGGGGAGCTCGGACGGCTTGTCAAAAGCTTTTTCATTCAGGCTTCAGACTGGCTCGAAAGGATAAAGACGTGTCTGCCGGTCACTCAATGCGAGAACCTTGAACAAGGTTCCCATCTGATCGGGTGCGGCCAGTCTTTCGACATCCTGCCGGATTTTTTCCTGAAATGCCGCATCCTTGCCCGCGCCGAGCCGCCCGGCGCGATCAATCAGGCCCATTGCGAGCAGAAACTCGCCCTGCGTCATGGTTCCGGTCTTGCAGCCGCAGGCTGTTGCGGCCTGTTTCAGAATATCGAAATCGACATGGCTGGTGAGATCGGCCTTGCCCGGATTGGCGAATACATCATCGTAGGCGTGTTTCAGCATGGCTTGCAGCGTGTCGCCGAAACCGGATTCCAGGTGGCCGTAATCGATGTTGAGCGCGGCTCCCCGCGCCGCCGCGATGCGGCTGGCGATCTCCTGCATCAAGGCCGTGCGCGCCGGGGCGGCTTCAAAGATCGCGCCTTCCGGGGCCTGCGCATGGTCATCGGGCAAAAGCGCCGGATCGATGCCGCCCGCGCCGCTGACGAACTGGAACGCGCCCTGTTCGTCAAGCGCGATCATCCGTTCGACAAAGCGGCCACCCACCTTGACGAATTGCCGGAACGGGATCGCGTCGAACAGTTCATTGGTCACAAGGATCAGCGGTCCATCGGCGGGAATGTCGGCAAAGCGTTCAAACCAGTCGATCTTCGCGCCCGCATCGGAGAGTTTTTCCTTCTGCCTTTCAACAAGGCGCGGGCTGGTTTCCACCATGGCAATCCGCGTATGGCCCAGCATTTGCGGGGCAAGCCTGCCGACGGTGCGCAGCATGTCGCTCATCAGCGTGCCGCGACCGGGGCCGATTTCGCACAGTGTGACCGTGTCCGGGCGTCCAAGCGCATCCCATGCGCCGACGCACCAGATGCCGATCAGTTCGCCGAACATCTGGCTCACTTCCGGCGCGGTGATGAAATCGCCCGCGCGCCCGAAAGGCTCGCGCGTCGTATAATAGCCCGCCTCGCGGTCGCCGAGGCAGGCTGCCATGTAATCGGCCACGCTGATCGGCCCGGTGGCGGCGATCAGGCGTTTCAGCCGGTCTTTCAGCGGGAGGTCAGGCATCCCTGGCGGCTGCCCGGTTTGCCCGCCACATGGCCCACAGGCCGAGCAGCACCATCGGCACGGAAAGCACCATGCCCATGGTGAGCCATCCGCCGAAGAGATAGCCCAACTGGGCATCCGGCTCGCGGAAGAATTCCACCGCGATGCGGCTCAATCCGTAACCGGCGATGAAGGCGCCTCCCACAAAGCCCGGCTGCTTGAGCTTGCGTCCGACCCAGACCAGCAGGAACAGCACGAAGAAAAGCACAAACCCTTCAAGAAAGGCTTCATAAAGCTGGCTCGGATGGCGCGGCAGCGGGCCGCCATTGGGGAAATAGACCGCCCATGGCACGTCGCTGACCCGGCCCCAGAGTTCCGAATTGATGAAATTGGCAACACGCACCACGCCAAGCCCGACGGGCACGCCGGCGGCAACCGTGTCGAACATGCTCCAGATACTGATCCCGCGCGAGCGGGCAAACAGGATCATGGCGAGCGTGGTGCCCAAAATGCCGCCGTGAAACGACATGCCGCCATCCCACACCGCCGGAATGGCCATCGGGTTCGCGATATAATAGGAAAGATTATAGAAGAGCACATAGCCGATGCGCCCGCCGAGCACGACGCCGAGCGCCGCCCAGATCACGAAATCGTCAAGCGCTTCCGGCGCCATCGGCGGCTGGTTGTGGGCCCAAAGGCGGTGGCTGCGCAAAAGCTTCTTGCCGTACCACCAGGCAAACATGATGCCGACGACATAGCCAAGGCCGTACCAGTGCACCGCCAGCGGCCCGACCCGGAAGATCACCGGGTCGATATTGGGAAAGGCGAGCGCCGATGCGGGCAGCAACGTCTCAATCATGAAATCACTCCGTTTTGTGACGGAACATGCTGGACGAAGCTTTTGCGGTCAAGCCGGGTCGGGATTAATCACGATTACAGGCTCGCGCTTGCATCGTGATCGCGGCAGGCTTATTTCAAATACAGCTTTTTCAACAGCTTCATGCGGAAACAGGGAAGACAGCCATGACCAGCGGACAGAACCGGGTTCTCGATGAACTCGCCAAGCTTGTGACGGATGCGGCGGGCGCCGCGCAGGGCGTGCGCCGCGAAGTGGAAACGGCATTGCGTTCGCAAGGGGAGCGCGTGCTGAACACGCTCGACGTGGTGCAGCGCGAAGACTTCGAAGCCGTTCGCGAAATGGCGATCAAGGCGCGGGCCGAAAACAGCGCCTTGCTGGCAAGAATCGAAGCTCTCGAAGCGCGTCTTGCCAAATTCGACGTTGATTCCAGCGCCAAAACGGCGAAATCCACTTCCGGTTCGGCAAAATCCAAAGATAATTCCTGATTATTTATTAACAGGCCGCAAGTGGCAAAAACCCTTGTCTTAGAGTCGCTTAAGGCAAGGGTCGCGGCCAGCCCCCCTTATATTTCCACATGCTTTCATGCCTCTTTTTGGAAAAGGGGCTGGCGTTCAGATTCAGCATCAATAGACTGAAAACACTACATGATTCGTAACGCGGTCATGTAGGCGGCGGCGAGGGGCTGTGTGTCAGGTTTCGCGTCTTTCAGGCTGCTTTCCAGTATCAGTTGCGTATGTGCGTGTGCCATTGGGGCGCTTGCATGCCGTTGGGCGTGCCGGTTCCTCGACCGATCAATTCGTGCCTGTTTTCCTGCGCTTGTTCTTGCGCGGTGACGGCACGGGCGAGCAATGACTTGCGCGCCGGGAATTTGGAAGCATCTGGGGGCAGATGTTTCGCAGAACAGGAAACGGACATGAGCCTTCTTGAGCTTGAATTCGCACGTGAGGCGCATCCGGTGGATGTGATCGAACAGGTCGCGCATTCAAACGACTGGACGTTCGAGCGGACTGGCGACGACGAAATCGCAATCTCGGTTGCGGGCAACTGGACTGACTATCACGTCTCGTTTTCCTGGATGGAGGATTTCGAGGCACTGCATCTGGCCTGCGCATTCGACATCAAGGTGGCCGAGCCGCGTGTGAACGAAGTGATGCGCCTGCTGTCGCTCATCAATGAAAAGCTTTTGATGGGCCATTTCGACCTCTGGCAGCAGGAAGGCGCGATCATGTATCGCCAGTCGCTGCTGCTGGCAGGCGGGGCGGAACCGACGAGCCGACAGGTGGAAGTGCTGCTGTCGGCGGCGCTGGAAGCCTGCGAAGCCTATTTCCAGGCCTTCCAGTTTGTGGTCTGGTCGGGCGTTTCGGCGCGCGAGGCGCTGGAGAGTGTGGTGTTCGAGACTGTCGGTCGAGCCTGAGCGTCTATATCAGCTGAATTTGGCCCGGCGCCCGCGCCGGGTTTTCTGCGAGGCGGGGGAGTAAAACAATGAGCGAAGCAACCACCATCACCTGGGCGGATTTCGAAAAGGTCGATATCCGCAGCGGAACCATCGTGGAAGCCGTGCCATTTCCCGAAGCGCGCAAGCCCGCCTTCAAGCTCAAGATCGATTTCGGCGAAAAGATCGGCATCAAGAAGTCGTCGGCCCAGATCACCAGACACTACACGCCGGAGCAGCTCATCGGCAAACAGGTCATGGCCGTGGTGAATTTTCCGCCGCGCCAGATCGGCCCCTTCATGTCGGAAGTGCTGACGCTCGGCATGCCGGACGAAAACGGCGAAGTGGTTCTCGCGGCAATCGATAAGCCGGTGCCGAACGGCGGCAAGCTTTACTGAGCGTGTGAAATTTCAAACAAAGCCATTACTTTCCCCTCCGCCCTCTCGAAGCGCGAGGGAAAGGAACAGCGCCGAAATGTGCCTCAAGCCGGAATGTGGATGATGGCGCGCAGGCCCCCTATCGGGGCGTTTTCCAGCGCAATATCGCCGCCATGGCTGCGCGCGATGTCGCGGGCAATGGCAAGCCCAAGTCCGCCGGTGCCGCCGGAATCCTGCGTGCGCGCCTCGTCCAGCCGCACGAAA
Source organism: Brucella anthropi (assembly GCF_046630315.1). Taxonomy (GTDB): domain Bacteria; phylum Pseudomonadota; class Alphaproteobacteria; order Rhizobiales; family Rhizobiaceae; genus Brucella; species Brucella anthropi_A. Next base: position 85,143 of record NZ_LQBD01000008.1, read on the forward strand.
GGCTTGAAGACATCTTCACGGCGGTCTTCGGGAATGCCCGGCCCGTCATCATCCACGATGACGTTGAGCCAGCCATCGTTATGCAAGATCGAAAGCTCCACATTTTGCGCATGACGGAAGGCGTTTGAAACCAGATTGCTGACCAGGCGCGAGAAGGCGTTCGGCCGCACATGGACCTCGCTGTCGCCTTCGATATGATATTTGAAGCCGCGTTCGCGCAGGCGCGCTTCGTGTTCCAGCTTTTCGCAAAGCCGGGTGACGTCGAAGCTTGCCGTTTCCTCCGCGCCTTCGCCGCGCGCAAAGGCGAGATAGCCTTCCAGCATCGTCTGCATGTCGGCGATGTCCTGATTGAGCGGCTCGGTGTCGATGGAGTGTCCTGCGAGAGCCAGTTGCAGCTTGAAGCGGGTCAGAATGGTGCGCAGGTCGTGGCTGACGCCGGACAGCATGGCGGTGCGCTGCTCGATCTGGCGCTCGATGCGCGAGCGCATCTGGATGAAGGCAATGCCGGCACGGCGCACTTCCTCCGCGCCGCGCGGGTGAAAACCTTCCGGCATGGGGCGCCCCTTGCCGAAACTTTCCGCCGCTTCGGCAAGCTGCTGGATCGGCTTGATCTGGTTGCGCAGGAAGGCGATGGCGATAATCAGCAGAACAAGCGCGGTGCCCACCATCCATGTCAGGAAGATGCCCGTATTGGACGCATAGGCCTGGCTGCGCCGGGCAAAGACGCGCAACACCTTGTCCTCAAGCTTGATGCGGATTTCGATGAGATCGGAATCGCCCACCGTATCCACCCAGAACGGACGGTTGATCTGGCGGGTGATTTCTTCGCTCAGGAAGTAGTCGAGAATGGCGAAAAAGGGCTTTGGCCCCGGCGGCGGCAGCGGATCGGGCGGCAGGATGGAAATGTTGAGCGCCAGCCGCTGCTGCGCGATGCGGATGAGATTGTCGTAGCCCGGTTCCTGCGGATAGGTTTCGAGAATATCGATGATCGCCGCAATGTCGCGCACCACCGCCGTGGAAAGCCGTTCCGTCACCATCTGCCAGTGGCGCTCCATGAACACATAGGCGATCACGGACTGGAGCAGGACCATCGGGGCGATGATGATGATGAGCGACCGCGCATAGAGCCCCTTCGGCATGGTGCGCGCCAACCAGCGGAAGAATTTTCTCAAGGGCGATCTCATCGTGTTAAAACGTCCCTAATGCATGTCTCCCGAAAGTGGGAACCGGTTTAGGGATAAAAGACATGCATGAAAACAAAAGCTTAAAGCGTGTCATACGAATACGATAAGGTGCGACGCGCTTTAAGTCCGCGCGGCTGCGCTTTCCATGAACAACATTGCGGCTATGCCTTTTGTACACGCCGCGACGCCTTTTGGGAAAACACCATTTTCTGATCGCGATGGTTGTGATTGCCGCCGCCCTGCTATTCGATGCTGAGCTTGTAGCCGATGCCGCGCACGGTCTGGAGCCAGACCGGATTGGCCGGGTCATGCTCGATCTTGCGGCGCAGGCGGTTGATCTGCACGTCGATCGTGCGTTCGCCGACATCGCCGTCCTGGCCCGTCAGTTCGTGGCGGGGGATCGTTTCGCCGGCACGCTCGGCGAAGATCGCCATGATGTCCTGCTCGCGGTCGGTGAGCTTGATCGTCTCGGTTCCCTTCTTCAATTCGCGGCGCGGAATGAAGAATGTGTAGGGCCCGAACACGATCTGCTCGATCTTCGGCTGCGCGGGCGGCGCACCGCGCCGCAGGATATTGTTGATGCGCAAGGTCAGCTCGCGCGGATCGAACGGCTTGGGCAGATAATCGTCCGCCCCGGCGGACAGGCCGTCGATGCGGCTGTCGGTTTCCGACAGGGCCGTGAGCATGAGGATTGGCACATTCTTCTGCTCGCGCAGGGAGCGCGTCAGCGAAACGCCGGTTTCGCCCGGCATCATCACGTCGAGGATCAGAAGGTCGAAATCGATGCCTTCCAGCTTGCGGCGCGCTTCGGCGGCACTTCCAGCCATCGTGACGCGAAAACCGCTATTGGTCAGATATTGTGAGAGAAGGCTGCGGATGCGCGTATCGTCGTCTACGACGAGGAGATGCGGCGCGTCATCCGAGAGCGTCTTTTCTTCTTCTGCAGCCATGGCCTCTTTCGATCCCATTCCGTTCCAGTTCGATTGCAGCATCGTGCTTTCAATATGTTAGAGCGGGTTCTATTTTAACAGAATCACCAGAACTGCTCTAACTCTTTGTTTTGTCACATTTTCCTTACGCAAAACCGCTTTGCGCCTTTGCTGGAAATGCTCCAGGATGCAACATGCGTCGCCGGGCATATTACCCACTGGAATGCGGCGCGTCCATTCACTGGCTGAAACGGTTTGTTTTTATACAAGCACTTACTGCTACCTGGCGTAACAATCCGATTCAAACCTGACGGGCGGCGGGGTCTTCGGCGGAAAATTCATCGATCTGCGCCCGCCGTTCGGGATTGACCATATTGTAAAGAAAGCGCTCGATCACCTGCCGGTCCTGCGGCGCGCAATCCTCCAGCGCGCGCGCGATGCGCCGCGACTGGGGAAGGGCGAGGGCAAGCGTGAGCTGGCGTCCGCTCTCGGTCGGATAAAGCTTGCGGTGGCGGCGGTCGTGCAGGCCGGTCGCCTGAACGACATGGCCGGTGTCGATCAACTGCTTGAGCACGCGCGACAGGCTCTGCTTGGTGATCCGCAGCACGTCCAGAAGCTCGGCCACCGTCATGCCCGGCTTGCGGTTGATGAAATAGAGAACACGGTGATGCGCCCGCCCGAAGCCGATCTTTTCCAGGATAAGATCGGGGTCGGCGGTGAAGTCGCGATAGGAAAAGAACAAAAGCTCAATGACGTTGAGATCGGCAGCCTCCTCGGCCGTCAACGGATTGCGAATATAATTCATATCGTTGGTCGAATTCACATCGATGCTCCATTCTGTCGCGTTAAATATGTCAGCATTGTTGACATAATTCAATCGCCCAGATAATTTTCGACAAGCGTGAAGCGGTCTTTTTGGAATAATGTTTGCGCTGATACATGCCGGGAGGGGGAATAATTGCGTTGGCCGGGCGCCTGCCGCCGTTTGAAAATGCGGTGGAGGGGATCGGGCTGCCGCAATGTTTCGTCCGCGGGGGGATTATCGTCTTTCCATGCATGCTCCGCCTGGGATTTGCGCAATATGTTTGCGTGACATCAAAGCATTCTGGACAAAAAGGCCAGCGATTACGTGGGAAAAAGGGTGCCCTTTGCCCTGATCCGTCGATTTAGCTGGGGAAGACGGGCCGAGGGGGCGTTTGCCGGGCCGGAAACCGGTTGCGAGACAGTGCCGCGCAATATTCAGGAGCAATAAAATGGCTGCGATTCCATTCGATCAACGCGACGGATTTATCTGGCTGGACGGAGAATTCGTCGACTGGAAAGAGGCGAAAGTTCACGTGCTGACCCATGGGCTGCACTATGCGAGCGCCGTTTATGAAGGCGAGCGCGCCTATGGCGGCGAGATATTCAAGCTTGATGAACATACCGAACGCCTGCGCCAATCCGCGCGCATTCTCGGCTTCGAGATTCCCTTCAGTGGTGCTGAAATCAACGATGCCTGCCGCGAACTTCTCAAGAAGCAGGGTTTTGACGACGCCTATGTGCGCCCGATTGCCTGGCGCGGATCAGATTCGCTCGGCATTTCGGCGCAGAACAACCGCATCCATCTGGCCATCGCCATCTGGCAGTGGCCGAGCTATTTCTCGCCCGAGGAAAAGATGAAGGGCATCCGGCTCGATTTCGCCGAATATCGCCGCCCGGACCCGTGCACCGCGCCATGGCGCGCGAAGGCTGCCGGGCTCTATATGATCTGCACGATCTCCAAACATGCCGCCGAAGCCAAGGGCTATGCCGATGCCTTGATGCTCGACTGGCGCGGGCAGGTGGCCGAAGCGACCGGCGCCAATGTGTTCTTCGTGAAGGATGGCGCGCTGCACACGCCAAAGCCCGACTGCTTCCTCGACGGCATTACGCGCCGCACGGTCATCGATCTTGCCGGGCGCCGCGGCATCGCGGTGATCGAGCGGACAATCATGCCGGAAGAACTGGCCGGTTTCTCCGAATGCTTCCTGTGCGGCACGGCAGCCGAAGTCACGCCGGTCTCCGAGATCGGTCAATACCGGTTCAAGCCTTCCGAAATCACAGATGTTCTGATGAATGATTATGTCGCGGAAGTTCATCCCCGGCGGGCAGCAGCGGAATAACCGCCCGACGACTGAAAGGCGGGAAAGGCCGTGCCGGGAAAACCTTTCCGGTGCCTTTCCTGGCCCCTTTCACAGCATGGTCTGCCGGGAAAATAAGCATGTTTATTAATTTAGTGAATGTTGATCTTGGGTTTTAAACAGAAAAAGAGTACCATTTGAGCGATTTTTCCATGATGCTGTCGCTTATTGTTTGACATTGGAAAGTTTCGGTCCAAGATTTTTTACACCGGATACACGTCATTCCGGTTTAGAACTCAGATGGAGTGATGATTATGGAATCTCTACTACCTATCATTCTCCAGCTTGTCGCTGGCGCAGTTGGTGGCAATATCGCAGGTGCCGTGAAGAACCTCAGTCTCGGCGCGGCCGGCAACACGGTGGCAGGTGGCATCGGTGGTGTCATCCTCGGTCAGCTCCTTCCAATGCTGTCCGGCGGCGGCATGGATTCCGTGCTCAATGGCGTTGTCGGCCAGTTGGCGGGCGGCGGTGTTGGCGGTATCGTGCTGACGGCTATTGTCGGCCTGATCAAGAACTCGATGGCCGCCAAGGCCTGACGCAGCCGGAGCCTGGCCTTTTTTAAGGCGATGCTTCCTGCGGAGGCGAAAAAAGACCGGTAAGCGGGTCCGCTTTTCGGAAGATGTTTCGATTATATGCCCGATTGTGGGGACGATCGGCCCGACGAATTGTCGGAGAGGGAAAAAGCGGACGGCCATTCGCCGTCCGCTTTTTATTTGGCAAAGCCTTCACGCGGACACGGCTGGCCATTATGTGTAAATGGAAAGCCGTATACCGAGTGGAGTCCAGAATATGGGGCAATTGCAGGCCATTATCGTTCCCGTCACGCCTTTTCAGCAGAATTGCACCATTCTGTTCGACGGTGAAACCAAAAAGGGGGTCGTGATCGACCCCGGCGGCGATCTTGCGCGCATCAGGGAAGCCATCGAATCCGAGGGGATAGACGTCGAGGCCATCTGGATCACCCATGGCCATATCGATCATGCCGCCGCCGCGCTCGATCTCAAGGAAGCGCTGGGGGTGGAGATCATCGGGCCGCACAGGGACGACAAATTCCTGCTCGACAATCTGGAAGCGGCGGGCCGGAAATATGGCATCACCGAAGGCGTGCGCAATGTCACGCCGGATCGCTGGCTGGAGGAAGGCGACACGGTTTCCGTTGCCGGGCACGCATTCGATGTCTTCCATACGCCGGGCCACGCGCCGGGCCATGTCGTGTTCTTCAGCCCGGAGGCGCGCTTTGCCATTGTCGGCGACGTGCTTTTCAACGGTTCCGTGGGGCGCACCGACCTGCCGGGCGGCGACCATGCGGCGCTGATTCGCTCCATCAAGGAAAAGCTGCTGCCGCTTGGCGATGATATCGGCTTTATCTGCGGGCACGGCCCCGGCAGTCGGTTTGGCGATGAGCGCCGTTCCAATCCCTTTTTAAACGATACGGGATATGCATGACAAAAAGCCGCCAACAAGAACGGTCACCCTGAAATCAGGGTGACCGTTCTTGTTATTTCTAGCCGCATTATCCGACGCAAAACTGCTTCGCACTTTTGCTGGAAATGCTCAAATGGCGGCTTTTTACTCACTTGTTCCGTCTCAGTTGGCCGAGCAGAAATGGTCGCGCCCGTCATAACCGCGATAGGTGCCGGTATTGGGGTTGAACGACCGGTAACGGTTGGCGCAGTACTGATACCAGCCGCGGCTCCATGGTTCATAACCGACCCGATAGGTTACGCTGCGGGCCGGAGGGGCCGGATAATAGGCCGGCGGCGGCGGAGGCGGTGCATAGACAGGCGCGGGCTGCACGTAGGTCGTCCGCGGCTGGCTCAGCGCGCTGCCGATCAGGGCGCCTGCGGCAAGGCCGATCACGCCCGCGGCGACCGCGTCGCCATTGCTCCGGTGGCGGTGGCGATAATAAGGACGGTCCCAGCCGCCACGATCCCAACCACGATCCCAACCACGATCCCAACCACGGCGGCCCCAGGAATCTGCCGATGCCGTCGCCAGCGGGGCCGCAACTGCCGCGAGGGACGCGGCTGCCAGGATGGCCATTTTTGCAAATCGGTTCATTGTTCGCTCCTTCAGAAGCTTGACTGCAATTCTTCCGATACGTTTGCCAGTAGGGGGGGTGCCAGACGGGCAGGGCGTATCATTTATAAATAACTGATTAATGCTTTTGACATGAATGGAGGCTGAACAATGGTGAAGGGCGGTGAAAACCTGCCGGTTGCCGGTCAATTACAGGCAGTATCTGTAATATTTCGCGCCTGATGGCGCGCTGGTTCGCCCATGGCCACCGGCGTTGAAACGTGCCGGGGCAGTCTTGCAGGCAATAAAAAACCCCGGCTGAAGCCGGGGCAAGCAATAGGTTCATTTATGAACAATCAGCCGGTAACGGTGATGTTCACGGCCTTCGGGCCCTTGCCGCGACGATCCGGTTCCGTCTCATAGGAAACCTTCTGATTGTCTGCGAGGCCCGTGAGGCCAGAAGCCTGTACAGCAGAGATATGTACGAAGATGTCCGCGCCACCATCGTCCGGCTTGATGAAACCGAAGCCTTTTTCGGTATTGAAGAATTTGACCTGTCCGGTCTGTGCCATGGGATCCGTTCCTTTTCCTTGGCGCCACCGCTCAATCGGAGACGGTGGTATTATAAATTCTGCCAAGCGCACCACACACCCGGCAGAGGGTTATGCAGGCAGTTCTCGACATTGGGAAGGAACCGATCATTGCCGAAGGGGAGCCTTCGACCCGGAACTTATAGCGGCCCCGGCACGCCGTTCTTCCAGTCTTCCATTTGTTCGCTAAATGCCCGAACAGGTGGAGACTGATCTATGACGCGGTATTTGGCAAGCAAATTCTTTGGGGAGCATATGATTGGTTATCTTTGAACCGGTATCGTCAGAAATTTTTACGATTGTTTCTAGAAAATCGTCTGCACATTTTCAAAATAGACAGGCTGGCGCTAATATATCAGAAAAATACTCCTGCAAGACTTTCTGAAACTATCGATTGCGCGAAACTATGCATGCGCCGCCGGCGGCGCGCAACCGTGCACAAATGCCATCGGCCTCCCCGCGGCTGTCGGCGCCGATGCGCACGGCATAGATGCCGCGGCGACCGATCGGCGTGCGTATCCGGCTGATGACGGGGTCGTGGCCGGCAAGCACGGCGCTGAACTGCTTGCGCAGGCGGCTCCACTGGCTGACGGCGGCGCTGCGGCGAAAATTGCCTGCGACCTGTATGCCCCAGGGTTTCGGCTTCACGCGCGACATGGGAATGGTGGCGCTGCGGATGACGGGCAGGCGCTTGCACGCCTCGTCGAATGCGAGTTTTGGGTCCAGCGGGCGGTTCACGATCTCCTTGCCGGCAGCAAAATCGTCGGCGGGCGCGCCGGTAATGTCGAGGACATAATCTTCCGTTTCGAGCGGCAGGAAGCCGCCGGACCGCATCCAGTTCGAAACGCGCCCGGCTCCTGCATTATAGGCGGCTGCTGCAAGCCCCCAATTGCCGAAAGCGCCTTTCAGGTCGCGCAGGAAACTTGCGGATGCGGGAATCGCCTGTTCGATGTCGAAGGGGTCGGCAAGGCCGCGCTCCTTCGCCGTATAGGGCATGAATTGCGCGATGCCCCTGGCGCCGACAGGGCTGACGGCATTGTGGTCGAAACGGCTTTCCTTCCAGATCAGCCGGGCGAAGAAATCGCGCGGAATGCCGTGGGCATCGGCATTGGCGCCGATGAGCTGGCAGATGCGGCCGACGGTCGGCGTCTTCTTTTCGGACGGCAGGGGCGGCGCATAGACCGGCGGGTTCGGTTCGCTGGCCGCATGAGACGAGGCGACGCCGAAAGGCAGGCTGAAAAGCTGCGAAGCCAGGATAACCGCAATGTTGTGCCGGTAATTTTTCATGCTGCCTGTTCTGCTCCCCCATCGATCGTCAAGGTAAAGCATATGGGCGGCTTGTCGATATGGTTCGCGAGGTTTTGCACTTTTGCGATAGGGCTTGCCCCTGGTGAAGGCTGCGCCATGTTGATGGTCGGGACAAAGGGAGAGGAACATGCAATTCCATCGATTCAGACGTCTGGCCGTGCTTGCGGGCGCGCTGCTTCTTGCCGGTTGCGTTGCGGAAGGCGGGAGCGACCATCGCCCGCCGTTGCGCCCCGGCCCATCGCAACCGCAAATATGCCCGATGAATTATGCGCCTGTCTGCGCCATGCGCGGCTCTTCGCGCAAGACTTTCGGCAATTCGTGTCAGGCACGAGCGGCAGGCTATCGCATCATTGCAAACGGCCAATGCGGGTCGAGGCCGGGTCCGGGATGGGGCGGCGCGGGCGGAATGTATCCGCCGCATCAGGGCAACCGGCCCGGCAGGCCGGGCGCTGGCGCCTGCACGCGGGAATATATGCCGGTTTGCGCGCGGCGCGGCAATGACAGGCGCACGTTCCCCAATCGCTGCGAAGCCGACCGCGCAGGCTATCGCATCATGAATGGCGGGCAGTGCCACTAGGTTGGGATGCCGGGCGAAATGAAGAAGTTTCTCACCGCCCCGGACGGCCTGTCTTGCCGGGGCGGCGCTTCTTGCGCGCCGTTTCGGCCGGGTCTTCGTAAGACCCGATGCCTGTGCGCTCACGGCGGATCGCCGCGTCGTTCCCGCTTGCCGGCACCTCCGTCCGCTTGACCGTCATCTCGTCCAGCGTGTTCTTGCGGAACAGCGGCTTTGCCATGTCCGTGCCCAGTCCCATTTCATCCAGTGTCGGCTTGCGGAAACGCGAATTGCCGGACGGTTTGCCCTTGTTGCGTCCCGCACCCGTGTCGCCCGCCTCGAACTCGCGCGCCAGCGGGTCGTCGGCAATGGCCAATTCCGTCTCGCGCAGGCGCTTGATCTCGTCGCGCAGCCGCGCCGCCTTTTCGAAGTCCAGATCGGCAGCCGCGTCGCGCATCTGCTTTTCCAGATGCTCCAGATGGGCGGCAAGATTGTTGCCCATCATCGCGCCTTCTTCCGCGAAGCCAGAAATATCCGCGCGCACATGGTCGCGCTCGTAGACCGAGCCGAGAATATCCGAGATATTCTTCTTCACCGAGGCAGGCGTGATGCCATGTTCTTCATTATAGGCAACCTGCTTTTCACGGCGGCGCGCGGTCTCGTCCATCGCGCGCTGCATCGAGCCGGTGATATTGTCGGCGTAGAGAATGACCTTGCCGTCGACATTGCGCGCCGCGCGGCCGATGGTCTGGATCAGCGAGGTTTCCGAACGCAGGAAGCCTTCCTTGTCGGCATCCAGAATGGCGACGAAGCCGCATTCGGGAATGTCCAGGCCTTCGCGCAGAAGATTGATGCCGACCAGCACGTCGAAAGCGCCAAGCCGCAGGTCGCGGATGATCTCGATACGCTCCAGCGTGTCGATATCCGAGTGCATGTAGCGCACGCGCACGCCCTGTTCGTGCAGATATTCCGTCAGGTCTTCCGCCATGCGCTTGGTCAGCACCGTGACCAGCGTGCGGTAGCCTTTTGCCGCCGTATCGCGGATTTCGCCGAGCACGTCGTCCACCTGCGTCTTGGCAGGGCGGATTTCGACTGGCGGATCGATCAGTCCGGTCGGGCGGATGACCTGTTCTGCGAACACGCCGCCCGCTTCTTCCATTTCCCAGCCGCCCGGCGTTGCCGAAACGGCAATGGTCTGCGGGCGCATGGCGTCCCATTCCTCGAAACGGAGCGGGCGGTTGTCCATGCAGGACGGCAGGCGAAAACCATATTCGGCAAGCGTCGCCTTGCGGCGGAAGTCGCCGCGATACATGCCGCCGATCTGCGGCACCGTGACATGGCTTTCGTCGATGAAAACCAGCGCATTGTCGGGGATATATTCAAACAAGGTCGGCGGCGGCTCGCCGGGATTGCGCCCGGTCAGATAGCGCGAATAGTTTTCAATGCCCGCGCAGGAGCCGGTTGCCTCCAGCATTTCAAGGTCGAATGTCGTGCGCTGGTCGAGGCGCTGCGCTTCCAGCAGGCGACCGGCGCGGGTCAGTTCGTCAAGCCGGTGCTTCAGCTCCTCCTTGATCGACTTGATCGCCTGATTGAGCGTCGGGCGCGGCGTGACATAGTGCGAATTCGCGTAGATCTTTACCGATTTCAGGTCGCCGGTCTTCTGGCCGGTCAGCGGGTCGAATTCGGTTATGGTCTCGATCTCGTCGCCGAACAGCGAAATGCGCCAGGCGCGGTCCTCAAGGTGGGCCGGGAACAATTCGATCGTGTCGCCGCGCACGCGGAAGGAACCGCGCACGAAATTGATGTCCTGCCGCTTGTATTGCTGGGCCACGAGATCGGCGAGAAGCTGGCGCTGGTCGAGCCGGTCGCCGATCTTCATTTCGAAGGTCATGGCCGTATAGGTTTCCACCGATCCGATACCGTAGATGCACGATACCGAGGCGACGATGATCACATCGTCGCGTTCAAGCAGTGCGCGGGTGGCCGAGTGACGCATCCGGTCGATCTGCTCGTTGATGGAGGATTCCTTCTCGATATAGGTGTCCGAGCGCGGCACATAGGCTTCCGGCTGGTAATAATCGTAGTAGGAAACGAAATATTCGACGGCATTGTTCGGAAAGAAGCTCTTGAACTCGCCGTAAAGCTGCGCGGCCAAGGTTTTGTTGGGCGCAAGAATCAGGGCAGGGCGCTGCGTCCGCTGGATGACCTGCGCCATAGTGAAGGTCTTGCCGGAGCCGGTGACGCCGAGCAGGACCTGCGTGCGGTCGTTGTTCTCCAGCCCTTCCACCAGATCGCGAATGGCCGTCGGCTGGTCACCGGACGGCTCGAAACCGGTTTCCATCTCGATGGCGATGCCGCCTTCGGATTTTTCCGGGCGGGCCGGGCGGTGCGGCGTCCACAATTCGCCATTCTTGAACAGCGGATTGCCGGAAGCAATCAGGTCCGACAGGGCCTGAACCGTTGCTGTCGCGCCGGAGGCATTGAGGCCGGTGGCGTCTTCCAGGCTGATATCGAGACCCGCAACGGGATTGAGGCCAGCCGCCGCGCGTTCCTTCGCCGAGGCCGCGCCGCCCATCGACGTGCCGCGCCCCGTGCGCGAGGCTTCCTTGCTGCGCTCGGGAATCTTTTTGGGTTGTTTGGGATTTTTCGCACGCGGTTTCGCCGCCTCGTCGCCGATCTCCTTCGCCCAATCGGCAATAGATCCGGATAGGGGGGCGCCGGAAAACCCGGCCTGAGGCGTTTCGCCGAAACCGTCTGAATGCGGCGTTTCGCCGAAACCGCCAGCCTTGTTGCGCGAATCCCGAGAGTGTTTGTCTTTTGAGGAAGCCATGACCCTATATTGTTACCGCATGTCTTAAGCGGAAAACCGGTTTCCACTTTTCCGCGACATGCTTCCAATATGGAATTTCAGCGTCCAAATGAAAAGAGCGCGGGGACGAAATCCTCCACACCCTTTCATGATCCGGCGATGCTCCTGACAGAAGGCTGTCAGGAGCATGGTGCGGCTTACAGCCTGCCGCCGAGCCGCATGCGCGGTCCCGGACCGAAGCCGCGCCCAAAGCCGTGACCGAAGTTGGGGCCGAAATTGGGGTGATAACCCGGATGGTCGCGCCAGCCCGGCCTGTCGACCCAGTGCGGACGGGGTGGCCCCCAGTTCGACTGGCAATTGCGCCCGATGCAGCCGCTGTAGATATTGGGGCCGCCGCCCCAGCCGCGATATGGGCCGGGGCCCCAGCCCGGACCCCAGCCGGGTCCGCTGTTGGCGATAGCCGAGCCGATGACCATGCCGGCAATGAGCGGTATGCCGACCGCCGCGGCGGTCGATCCGAAATTGTCGTTCGTCGTGTAGCCATTGCCGGTCTGAATGGCGATATAGCTCGATGCCGCCCAGCCGGTCATGCCGCCATAAGTGACCTGACACCAGCCATAGCCGCTGGTGCAGCCGGCCACCGTGATGCCGACGCCATTCGGAATTGCGCCGATGGTTCCATACTGTGTTCCCGGACCGACGCGCAGATTAACTGTCGAGGTGACGATAGCCGATGATGCATAAGCATTCGCTGAAACAAGAAGTGCTAATGTAAATATCGAAGATTTTGCCGATAGTTTCATATACCGTTCCTCTAATATAATTCACATAATTACTTATATTATGACTATCATTATTTATAAGTATCACGATCTTTCGATTTCAATTCATGATTAATTATTACAATGCTCGTCGGCCTGGCTTTCGCTTCAACAGCTCTCGGGGTTTGCGCGGTACTTTTCTTCGCGCCGGGTTTGGCTCATATTAAGCGCCGACTCTCTCAGAGCCTGTTCCAAAAGGCGCCCTATGTGGCTGCAAATGGCAATTTGTCTGCGTTCCGGTGCTCATGTACTGCTCAAGTACACTCCGCTCCGGTACTCGAAAATCACCATTTTCGCACACATATGTCGCTTTTTGATTCAGGCTCTCAAGCACTTAAGGACTGACTTCGATGAACACTGACAATGCGCCGAAGGGCACGCTGCCCATTCGCGTTTCCGCCATGCCCAAGGACGCCAATTCAGCCTTCGATATTTTCGGCGGCTGGGTGATGGCGCAGATGGACATGGCCGCTGGCATCCGTTCCGCCGAGCGCGCCAGGGGGCGCACGGTGACGGCGGCGGTGCGCGAAATGGCCTTCGCCCGGCCGGTGAAGATCGGTGACACGCTCTGCGTCTACACGGATATCACGCGGGTGGGCCGCACCTCCATCACGCTGCGGGTGGAGGCATGGGCAAAGCGCTATCTCAGCGACAAGCGCGACCTCGTCACCCATGCGGAATTCGTCATGGTCGCGCTGGATGCGGACGGCAAGCCGACGCCGGTGCCGCCGGAAGAATGAAACACCGCCAAGACCGGCATTGGGCCCGGCATTGCGCCGGGCTTATTTGCAGGCGCGGTAGCCGCTGCGGCGCTGCATCAGGTCGAAATGGAAATGGTCGGCATGTTCCGGATTGTAGCCGGGGCCGAGAACCGTCGTGAAATAGCCGCACGCATCCGAGCGCACGCTGTTGAGCAGCCCCTTTTCGCGGAAGGCGAAGAAACCCGGCTTGCGCACCATGATGTTCTTGCCGTTGTTCAGCACGATTTTGGTGACGTCGATGGCGTTGCCGCGTGAATGTTCCGACATTTTCGCGCCGCGGCGGTTGTTCATGGTGCGGCAGGAATAGCCCCCGGCATTGTGGATCGTGCGCACGCCGGACAGATAACGCAGCCGCGCGGCCGGTTGCAGGTCGCCCTTGATCCAGCGCGCAAAAGCCTCCGTCACCTGACAGTTCAGCGTCGCCGCAGGCTTGAAGGCGATCGCCCCGCTGTTGAAACCGGATACTTCGATGGGATTGGCGATCTGGCAGGAACTGCTACGATAGATGGGCGGCTTTTCCCTGAACACGACGCCGAGCCGCTTCAGCCGCGTGCGGCAGGCGGCTTCCGCATTGGACATCGTGTAGATGTTTTCCGCAGCCGTTACCGGATTCTGGATCGGGGCCGTGAAGCCATAGTCGCCGGAATAGCGCGGCTGGCTCTGCGGCGTGGATTGCGCGACGTGGTTTTCCTCTTCTTCCGCCAGCCCGACGACGCGCTCTTCCTGCGGTTCCTGCATGACGGGCATGTCTGCGGCAGGGGCATTAACCGGGGCCGCGCTTGCGACCGGCGCATCGGGCACCATCACATCGGCATTACCGACGCTGGCCTGCGGGCGCGGGGCGCTCTCGCCGGAACAGCCGGCGATGATGGCCAGCATGAGGAGGGAGAATGACGCGGCCAGACCGCGCAATCGGGAGCGCTGGCGGCTGACTGGAGCGGCGGCGGACAACACGGAACTCATGTCCATACCTTTTCTTCAGGAGACCAGACCGATGGCGTTCCGTGAATATTAGCGCGCAAGCGTAAAGGAAAAGTCAGCGCCCGCGTTAAGGGCTGTGGCGCAATCAGGGCAGCATTGGCAAAACGCCGCCTTTGTTCTATCACCTTGCTGCGGCTTCGGGCCATGCCGCAGACAACATCCTCCCGGTCCCTGAAGTCATTTCCATGTCAGCACTGATTTCGCCAAGCGTCCTGCCGATCCTGCTTCTCGTCGGCTCGAATGTTTTCATGACATTTGCCTGGTACGGGCACCTGAAATTCACCAGCACGCCGCTCGTCACCGTCATTTTCATCAGCTGGGGTATCGCGCTGATCGAATATTGCCTCGCGGTTCCGGCCAATCGCATCGGCCACGAGGTCTATTCGGCGGCACAGTTGAAAACCATTCAGGAGGTCATCACGCTGGTGATCTTCAGCCTGTTTTCGGTTTTCTATCTCAAGGAAGCCTTCACCTGGCACCATCTGCTGGGCTTTGCGCTGATAGCGGGGGGTGCGGCTTTGATCTTCAAAGGCTGAGAGCCTGTTCCAAAAGTCGCCCTGTGTGGCTGCAAATGGCGATTTGTCTGTGTTCCGGTGCTCACGTACCTTTAAGTACGCTCCGCTCCGGTACTCGAAAATCACCATTTTCGCGCACACATGCCGCTTTTTGAATCAGGCTCCAACGCGCTTTATTCGGCAGGCACCAGCGCGGGCTTGCGTTTCCAGAACATGGGAACGAGCTCGACCGCCAGCATGGCGGCAAAGAGCAGCCCGCAGCCGACAAAGCCGGTGAAGCTCAGCCGGTCGCCAAGGAAGATGGCGCCGAAAAGGGCCGCGAAAAGCGCTTCGGACGACAGGAAGATCGCGGCCTGCGCCGAGGTGGTGTAGCGCTGCCCGACGGCTTGCAGGGTAAAGGCGACACCGGAGGAAAAGACGCCGGTGAAGAGGATTTCCTTCCAGGTGAGCGCGATGGCGGTCCAGTTGAAGTCCTCGACCATGGACGCGATGGCAAGTCCGGCGGCGGCGCTGGTCGCGAACTGGACGCAGCTTAGCGTGATCGGGCGTTCCGCGCGGTTTGCCCTGCCGATCAGCACCACCTGCAAGGCCCAGAAGACGGCGCCGCAAATGACCAGCCAGTCCCCCTGCCTGAGTGCGGTCAGCGTGCCGCCGGACAGCAGGAATATGCCTGCCAGACAGGCCGCGGCACTTGGCCAGACGACCGGGTGCGGCCATGTGCGAAACAGGATGACGCCAAGCACGGGCACCATCACGACATAGAGTCCGGTCAGAAAACCGGCATTGGTGACGGATGTGGTGATAAGCCCGATCTGCTGGAGGGCAAGGCCGGTGAAGAGGCTCAACCCGACAATCATGAAGAAGATATAGTGCCGCCGGTTGAGGCCGGCTTTCGCGCGGCGTCCTTCGGCTATGGCCCATGGCAGCACCGTGAGCGCGGCAATCGCCGAGCGGATGCCGATGAACAGGAACGGGCCAATACTGGCCATTGCCGTCGACTGGGCAACGAAACCCATGCCCCAGATGACGCCTGCCAGAAGCAGCAGCATATTGGCCTGTACGCGCGTCATCATTGCCTCGTTTCGAACTTTTCAGGATATGTCACAGCAGAAGGAGAAACCGGACGCTTTTCAGCCTTTTCCGGTCGCCATGCTATAGGCATTATTATGGGCGGACGGCAAGGGAACTTCCGATTCTGCGACATTCGTGCATAGTCCGGTTATAATTGGAGCCATTTCATACTTACGGAGTTTTTTATGCTCTCTTTGAATTGCAGGCCCATTGCGGCGACAATGCTTGCCACGGCGATGCTGCTGCTGGCGGGTGCGGAATCGCAGGCTGCCTTCAAGAAAATTCGCGATATATGGGTTTCGTGCGATTTCGCGCAAAACTGCACGCTCAACCTCGCGCCGGCAGCAAGCGACGGCGCGCCGGAACCCGGCATCGGGTTGGGCATCTTTCGCAGCAGCCAGCCCGGATCGAAGCCGGTTCTCCGGCTTTCCTATGTCGATCCGTCGCAGAAAACCGGCAAGCTGGAGGTTTCCATCGACGGACAAGCGATGCTTGATGTCGATGTCTCGGCCTTGAAAGCTGAAAACAATCAGCTGGATTACACGGGCGACCTTTCCAAGGCGCTGGACGCGATGAAGAACGGGCGGAAGCTCCAGTTGAAATTCGCCGGAAAGACCGTGACCTATTCGCTTTCCGGTTTTGTGGGCGGGCTGATCTATGTCGACGAACAGCAATCGCGCGATGGGACCGTCGAGGCCTTGCAGGCGAAAGGCAGCAAACCGGCGCCCGTTCCGCCGCAGATCACGTTGATCGAGACGGTGGAGGCAATCCCCGCTCAAATCCGCAAGGAATTTTCCGACGAAACGGCGGTGTGCGGTGGGGCCAGCCCCGATACGTTCCGCAATGCGGGCGGTTTCGAGACGACGATTGCCGAGGGGCTCGATCTCATCGGCCTGCCATGCGGGGCGCCCGGCGCCTATAACCAGCCCTATGTCTTCTACAGCCGCTATGAAAACCGGATCGTGCCGCTCTCCCTGCCGACCATTTCCGATGACGGGCCGACGGTGACGGATACGGCGTGGAACATCGACTGGAGCCAGAAGACCCGGACGCTGACGGCCTTCTTCAAGGGGCGAGGGCTTGGCGATTGCGGCATCTACGATGTCTGGAAAGCCGCCGACAGCGGCGAGGGGCGGGTGCGTTTCGTCCTGATGCAGGAGCGGTCGAAGGGCGATTGCGACGGCAATTATGCCGGCGGCCCGGAGCAGTGGCCCGCGAGCTGGCCGGTCAAGGCGAAATAGGCGCCGTTCTGGACGGGTTGACAGGCGTATATTTTTCCGCGTGAAATGATTGGCGGAAATGCTATAGTTCTGTGAACGGTTATTCGAACGGTTCCGAGACGGATGTTTCGGCGACCGTTTTCTTTTTGTGTGTCGGAGGCTGGCCGGTCTTCGAAAAGCGCCTCGCACGATCCAAGCATTGCGCGAGGTGAGGCGGGCAAATCAAACTGCCGGTGCGGGCAAGGCCTCGGGGAGAGGCGGGCACCGGGCGAAAGAAAGGACTGGGTATGGAAAAATTCCCTATGACCCCTGGCGGTTTCGAAAAGCTCAAGGAAGAGCTGCGCTGGCGTCAGCAATCGGAGCGCCCCCGGATTATCGAGGCGATCGCCGAAGCGCGCGCGCATGGCGACCTGTCGGAAAACGCCGAATATCACGCTGCGAAAGAGGCCCAGAGCCTGAATGAAGGCCGCATCAACGAACTGGAAGATCTGGTTGCGCGCGCCGAGGTTATCGACGTTTCCAAACTGTCGGGCGACCGCATCAAGTTCGGCGCCACCGTGACCATGATCGATGAAGACACGGAAGAAGAAAAAATCTACCAGATCGTCGGCGATCAGGAAGCCGATGTGAAGGAAGGCCGCATCTCCATCTCGTCCCCGATTGCGCGCGCGCTGATCGGCAAGGGCGAAGGCGACACGATCGAGGTCAATGCGCCGGGCGGTTCGCGTTCCTACGAAATCGTCGGCCTGAAGTTCGTCTGATTTCCGTGTCCGCGCATAAGCCAGATTCCGGACAGGTTCGGGTTCAGGATGTCGAGGTGGTGGCACCGAATTTCAAGCGGCGCCTTTCCGGTGTCACATCGACAATCGTGCAGCTCATCCCCTTGCAGCGCGCGAAGGGCCTGAACATCGCCACGATGGGGCCGGGCCTGCCGGACACGCTTGCGCATCTGGGATGGGGCGCGCTCTGGTCCTTCTGGTCGAAGCCGCGGACGAAACCGTTCCGCATCTGGCATGCGCGGCGCAATATCGAAATGCTGGCCGGTATTTTCATGCGCGATGTGCTGCGCATGAAGCTGCGGCTGATCTTTACCTCGGCCGCACAGCGCCACCACAAGCCCTTTACCAAATGGCTGATCCGCCGCATGAATGCGGTGATTGCAACGAGCGGCCGTTCGGGAAGCTTTCTCGAAGTGCCGCACGATGTCATCATGCATGGCGTGGATTTGCAGCGGTTCCATCCGCCTTTCGGCGACGAGGACAGTTTCGCGGCGTCGGGCCTCCCCGGAACATATGCCGTCGGCTGTTTCGGCCGCGTGCGTTCCTCCAAGGGAACGGACCTGTTTGTCGATGCGATGATCGCGCTCCTGCCGCAATATCCCGAATGGACGGCGATCATCACCGGCCGCACCACCGCGGAACACCAGTCTTTCGAAGATGCGCTGAAGGCGAAGATCGAAGCCGCCGGCCTGAAAGACCGCATCCTCATCCTGGGGGAAGTGCCCGATATCCGCATCTGGTATCGACGGCTGACGCTTTATGTTGCGCCTTCGCGCAATGAAGGTTTCGGGCTGACGCCGCTCGAGGCCATGGCCTCGCAAACGGCGGTCGTCGCCAGCGATGCGGGCGCCTATGCGGAAATGATCGTGGAGGGCACCGGAACATCGGTTCCGGCTGGCGACGGCGAAGCCCTGCGCAAGGCGATCGAGCCCTATCTGGCCGATCCGGCGCTGGCCGAACGCGACGGCGAAAATGCGCTCGCGCATGTCCGCGCCGCCTTTCCGCTCGAAAAGGAAGCCGCTGCCATCAGCGGCGTCTATGCGCGCGTCTTCGCCGGGAAGTAATCAATACCCCCGGCGCAAACCGTCAAAATATCAGAGAATCATCAGCGGTTCGTCCTTGACCGGACGAATGGTGAGCGCGGTGCGCACCGAATCCACATTGGGCGCGGCGGTCAGTTCCTCGATCACGAAGGTCTGGAACGTGTTAAGATCGCGCGCGACGCAATGGAGCAGGAAGTCGGATTCGCCCGAAACCATCCAGGCGCGGCGCACCAGCGGCCATTGCTTGGTTTTCTCGGCAAACGCCTTGAGATCCGCATCGGCCTGACGGTGAAGCCCGACGGAGCAGAAAGCCACCAGATCCTGCCCGAGCGAATTGCCGTTGAGAATCGCGCGATAACCCCGGATGACGCCGCTTTCTTCCAGCTTGCGCACACGGCGAAGGCAGGGCGGCGCCGAAATGCCGACACGTTCGGCCAGTTCGACATTGGTGATGCGCCCGTTGTTCTGAAGCTCCCGAAGGATTTTCCAATCGATTTCATCCAGATCGGCCTTGATCGGCATGCATGACTCCGCGCGCAAGGAAATTTCATTCCGGGGTAATTATAAAACATTCGTCGCCGTCGTGGCGCAATCTAATCCTGCTCATATCAAATGAAACAGGCGGATGTAAACTGCCTACAGCATCGGCCCAAAAATCGGAATCGATTTTTGGAAAGCACGATGCTGTAAATTTAATAAGTTAGGGCGCCGTGCGTCCGAATGGACGCACGGCGCCCTAACATTCCCTCAGCGTACCCAGAAAGCGCGAGTGAACAGGATATAGACCGTAACAAGCTCCAGACGCCCGACCAGCATCAGGAAGGACAGGACCCACAGGGCCGGGTCGCGGATGGTTGAAAAATTGCCGACGGGGCCGATCGTGTCGCCGAGGCCGGGGCCGACATTGGAAAGCGCGGTCAGGGAGCCGGTGAAGGCCGAAACGAAGTCGAGCCCGAGGGAGGCGAGCAGAACCGCCCCCGTGATGAGCGACGCACAATAGAGAAACAGGTAGAGCAGCACATTCTGGGCGATGTCGCCGGAGACTTCCGAGCTGCCGTACCGGATCTTGATGACGGCGTGGGGCATGATGAGGCGGGCGAGATTGGCCCGCGTCAGGCTCCACAGGATGATGAGGCGGTTCATCTTGATGCCGCCGGAGGTGGAGCCGGCGCAGCCGCCCAGAAACGAGGCGAGAAAGAAAATTCCGATCGCCGGCGGTCCCCAGAGCGAATAATCCTCCGTGGCATAGCCCGTCGTCGTCATGACGGACACGAAATGAAACGAGGCGGAAATCAGCGCTTCGCCGAACGGAATGTGGGAACCGAGCCGCAGAACCACCGCCAGCGCAAAGCTGAACCCGATGACGATGGTGAAGAACAGTTTCACCTGCGGATCGGCAAGCAGTTCCATACGGCGCGGCATGAAGGCCTTGATGTAAAGCACGAAGGGAAGCGCCGAAAGAGCCATGAAGATCGTGGACACGACCAGAAGAAGCTGGTTCCCCTGATAGAAGCCGATCGAGTTGTCATGCGTGGAAAAGCCCGCCGTGGCGACCGTGGTAAGACCATGATTGATCGCGTCGAACGTGCTCATGCCGACTGCGAAATAGGAAATGATGCAGGCCGCCGTCAGGCTGAGATAGGCAAGCACGATGCCCAGCGCGATCTGGTTCATGCGCGGGAGGATTTTTTCCGACTTGTCGGAATTCTCCATGTGAAAAAGCGCAAGTCCGCCAGCCCGCAGCGAAGGCAGCATCAGAAGCGCCAGGCCGATAAAGCCGACGCCCCCGATCCAGCACAGAAGCGAGCGCCACAGCAGGATGCCGCGCTGCATGTTGTCGAGCCCGGTCAGCGCGGTCGCGCCTGTCGACGTCACCCCCGACATGGCCTCGAAGAATGCCGTCGCATAGCTGATCGGCAGATGCGAGAAATAAAGCGGGATGGAACCCAGAAAGCTCGCGGTCAGCCACAGGCAGGCCGTGAGGAGGAAGCCCAGCCGCGGCGTGAAGCGCATGGTCTGGTTTTGCGTGGCAAGCAGGATGAGCGTGGAAAGCGCGCCCGTCGTCGCGGCGGAGCGCACGAAGATCAGCCAGTCGTCGCTTCCATCGCGCAGGTCGATTGCCGCTGGCAGAAGCATGGCAGCAGCCATCAAGAGGCCGAAACGCGCGCAGATATTGGCGACTGTCTTGTAAATGGCTGCCGGCTCCGGGGTTGGGCAAGGGATAGCGTGTGTGCTGCCTGTTTAGCGTGAGATCGATCCACCCGCAATGTGTGGCTGTCAAAGGCCTTGCTTAAAGATCACAAGCTGTGGCTAAACCACAGCAAATCCCTGTGGAACCTTGCAAAGATCCGGGGGCAGACCTACCTTGGCCATAATGTCGGGACATTGTCCGAATGGGACAAGGGAGCGATTCTGGTGGGTCGAGGTCCGCCGATTTAAATCGATTTTAGAGTACGCCCCAAAAGCGTGGAACGGTTTTGGACACGGTGGCTCAGGAACAAATGTGCGAAAACAGCCCTTTGGAGCGCTGGTCTGGCCATGTCAGGCGCGACGCGCTCCGGGACCGGAGAGGAATTCATGTCACAGCGTCACGCGCCAGTCATCGTCATCGGCTCAGGCCCTGCCGGTTATACTGCGGCGATCTATGCTGCCCGCGCCATGCTGAAACCCATCGTCATTGCCGGGTTGCAGCAGGGTGGCCAGCTGATGATCACCACCGATGTGGAAAACTATCCGGGCTATGCCGAGCCGGTGCAGGGGCCCTGGATGATGGACCAGATGGCGACGCAGGCGCAGAATGTCGGCGCTGAAATCGTCCATGACATCATCACCGAGGTCGAAACCACGGCGCGGCCTTTCCGCCTGAAGGGCGATTCCGGCACGATCTATACCTGCGATGCGCTGATTATCGCGACGGGCGCGCAGGCCAAGTGGCTTGGCCTCGACAGCGAACAGACCTTCATGGGCGGCGGCGTTTCGGCCTGCGCGACCTGTGACGGTTTCTTCTATCGCGGCAAGGATGTGGTCGTCGTCGGCGGCGGCAATACCGCCGTCGAGGAAGCGCTTTATCTGTCGCATATCGCCAAAAGCGTGACGGTCGTGCATCGCCGCGACGGTTTCCGCGCGGAAAAGATCATGCAGGACCGCCTGCTTGCGCGCCAGAATGTCTCCGTGGTGTGGAACAGCGTGATCGACGAAATCCTCGGCACCGAGGCAAAGCCGCCCATGGGCGCAACCGTGACCGGCGTGCGGCTCAAGAATGTCGTGACGGGCGAGACGCAGGAACGCGATACGCATGGCGTTTTTGTCGCCATCGGCCACGCACCCGCGGTTTCTTTGTTCGAGGGCAAACTCAGGCAGAAGCCGAACGGCTATCTGTGGACCGCGCCCGATTCGACGGCCACCGACGTTCCGGGCATTTTCGCCGCGGGCGACGTCACGGACGATATTTATCGTCAGGCCGTGACTGCCGCCGGCATGGGGTGCATGGCGGCTCTCGAAGCCGAGCGCTGGCTCGCTGCACAGGAACCGCTGCACGAAGCCGCGGAATAGGGCATTTCCAAGCCAGGACTGTGAGGCGGCTTTGTGTGAGGCAAATGCGGTGGAAACAATGAGAGGGAATAGCCGTGGTCGCACCGCTCGACTGGGATAAATTGCGCATTTTTCATGCTGCGGCTGAGGCCGGGTCGTTCACCCACGCGGCCCAGACATTGCATCTGTCGCAATCGGCTATCTCGCGTCAGGTCAGCGCGCTGGAGCAGGATGTCGGCGTTCCGCTGTTCCATCGCCATGCGCGCGGCCTGATCCTGACCGAGCAGGGCGAAACGCTTTACCGCACGGCGCATGACGTGCTGATGAAGCTCGAAAATGTGCGCTCGAAGCTGGCCGAGAGCAAGGAAAAGCCGACAGGCCGCCTGCGCGTGACGACGACCGTTGGCCTCGGTTCCGGCTGGCTGATCGAGCGCATTCAGGAATTCGTCGAGCTTTATCCCGATATCCAGCTCCAGCTCATCCTCGACAATGAGGAACTCGACCTGACGATGCGCCATGCCGATTGCGCCATCCGCCTGCGGCAGCCGCAGCAGCCGGACCTGATCCAGCGCCGCCTGTTCACAGTGCATATGCATGTCTACGCATCGGCCGGATATGTTTCGAAATATGGCAAGCTGAATTCGATCGACGAGATCGACCAGCACCGCGTCGTCACCTTCGGCGAACCGGCGCCCAGCTATCTGACGGGCCTCAACTGGCTCGAAATCGCCGGGCGCACCGATGGAAGCTCGCGCATCCCGGTCTTGCAGGTGAACAATCTTCTGTCGATTCGCCGCGCCGTGCAGCGTGGCGTCGGTCTTGCGGTTCTGCCCGACTATATGGCCGACAAGGAATCCGGTCTGGTGCAGCTTTTGCCCGAACTGGAGGAAATACCCTCCTTCGATACGTTCTTCTGCTATCCGGAAGCCTTGAAGAACTCCGCCAAACTGCATGCCTTCCGCGATTTCCTGTTCTCCAAGGCCCGCAACTGGACCTATTGATCGCCGCTTGCGACATGTTCCAGGGCCGCGCTGATTGCCAGCGCGGCCTTTTGCTTTTGCGATATCCGGCCTGCCATCAGGACAGGGGCGTGGCTGAAAGGGAGGGGTGATTTGCCAAATTTGCGGGCATCATTGCCTTGCCGTTGCCCATGCTTTAGGCGGCTAATCTGCACATTATAATATTACAAAGCAGCCGCTATGCTTCTAAGTCATTGTTTTTAAATTGGTTTTAGGCTAAAGTCAGTCATGCGTAAAACGCATGGCTGCATTGCGCCAAAATCCCATTGCAAAAACAATGGGCAGGAGGCATATAAAGATCATCTCAGCGCTGCGTTTCCTCCTCCCATTTGCGCAGGCTGAGTGTTCCCCTCTGGAGGTTTGCCTCAAAGGCACCTTCAAAACTCAAAGCCAGACATTTGTCTGGCTTTTTTTTTGGCTTTTTCGCCAAGCTGCCCTTTCCCGGAAACCTGGACACGAAAAAGGGGCCTTTCGGCCCCTTGGTCATTTCGATCTGATCGGATCAGCGCTTTAATCCTTTGTTTCGACGCGCATCTTGCCCGAAAAGTGTTTCACACTTTTGGCTCGAAAATGCTCTAACGCAGGCTGGCGCAGAAGCGCTGGATGCGGGTGCAGGCTTCTTCGAGAAGCGCATCCGACGTTGCATAGGAAATGCGGAAGTTCGGTCCAAGGCCGAATGCCGAACCGTGAACGACCGCCACGCCTTCGGCTTCCAGCAGTTCGGTGACGAAGTCTTCGTCGGTCTCGATGACCTTGCCTGCTTCCGTCTTCTTGCCGATCAGCTCGGCGCAGGACGGGTAGACATAGAAAGCACCTTCCGGCGTCGGGCACTGGATGCCCTTGGCCTGATTGAGCATCGACACGACCAGATCGCGGCGCGCCTGGAAAATCTTCTTGTTTTCCGGGATGAAATCCTGCGTGCCGTTGAGCGCTTCGACCGCGGCCCATTGCGCGATGGAGCAGGCGCCGGAGGTCTGCTGACCCTGCACCATATCCATGGCCTTGATGAGCTGCAACGGGCCTGCAGCGTAACCGATACGCCAGCCGGTCATGGCATAGGCCTTCGACACGCCGTTCATGGTGAGCGTGCGGTCGTAAAGCGAAGGCTCGACCTGGGCAGGGGTGGTGAAGACGAAATCGCCATAGACCAGATGCTCATACATGTCGTCGGTCAGGATCCAGACATGCGGATGACGCACCAGAACATCGGTCAGGGACTTCAGTTCCGTTTCCGTATAGGCCGCGCCGGTCGGGTTCGACGGCGAGTTGAAGATCAGCCACTTGGTCTTCGGCGTGATGGCCTTTTCCAGATCGGCGGCGGTCAGCTTGAAATTGTCTTCGATCTTCGTGTTGATAAAGACCGGGGTGCCGCCATTGATCGCGACCATTTCAGGATAGCTGACCCAGTAGGGGGCGGGAATGATGACTTCATCGCCGGGGTTCAGCGTCGCCATGAAGGCGTTGAACAGAATCTGCTTGCCGCCGGTGCCGACGATGGTCTGTTCCGGCTTGTAGTCGAGGCCGTTTTCACGCTTGAACTTGGCAACGATGGCCTGGCGCAGTTCCGGGATGCCGGAAATCGGCGTGTATTTCGTTTCGCCGCGGTTGATCGCGTCGATGGCAGCCTGCTTGATATTTTCCGGCGTGTCGAAGTCGGGCTCGCCCGCGCCAAGACCGATCACGTCCTTGCCCTTGGCTTTCAGTTCACGTGCTTTCTGGCTGACCGCGATGGTCGCGGATGGCTTTACACGGGAAAGGGCGTCGGCGAGAAATGCCATGATAGATCTCCATAGATGGCAGGCTCTGTTAACCGGCACCGGTCGCGGTCCGGTTTTGCGGATTTTCTATGTCCCATCGGCGCGGGAAGCGCAACAGAAGGATTGTGATTTCATCGGCAATTGCCGGATTTCGCAAAAATGTGTTGCCAAAACGAACAGATTGATCAGCCATGCTGACATATCAACGCAAAAAACTGATCGGACGGGCGATGTTGCGCTTTATGCCGGGCGGCGGAGCGTGCATTGTAGCAGCCATGCTGCATGGTTCTCAAGGCGCCATGCGGATATGGGAGGAACGATCATGACAATGAGTTTTCAGCTGCTCGTTCTGCTGACCGCCTGGGGAAGCGCGATCACGGGCGGCATCTTCTATGCGTTCTCAAGTTTTGTGATGGCGGCGCTGGCGCGCATTCCGGCCAGTGCGGGCATGGCGGCGATGCAGTCGATCAATATCACCGTCCTCAATGGCACGTTCTTTGCCGCCTTTTTCGGAACGGCGATCCTGTGTCTCGTCATCATCATTTGCGGCTTGATGGGGCTTGGCGGCCTGTCGAAATGGGCGATGATCGGCGCGGCCATCTATCTCGTCGGCACGATCGGCGTCACGATCGCCCTCAATGTGCCGCTGAACGACCAGCTCGCGGCACTGGATGCCAATGCCGCCGCTTCGTCGGATGTCTGGCTCGCCTATGTCCGCGACTGGACCCTGTGGAATCATGTCCGCACCGTGGCGGCGCTGATCGCGGCCCTTGTGCTGGGGGTAAGCGCGCTGGCAAAGGTTTGAGCAAAAAACAGACAAATAAAAAGGCGGGCCTGACGACCCGCCTTTTCCATGCCTTGCGGCAAAACTTATGCTGCGACGAGGTTGTCGGCAGACGAACGGCCCGAACGACGGTCCTGAACGATTTCGTACGAAACCTTCTGGCCTTCATCGAGCGTGGCAAGGCCAGCGCGCTGAACGGCGGAAATGTGAACGAAAACGTCCGTGCCGCCCTGGTCAGGCTGGATGAAGCCGAAGCCCTTGGTCGTGTTGAACCACTTAACTGTTCCCGTAGCCATGGGAAATTCCTTTGTAACATTAGTAGTCGTGTAGTCCGTATGCTTCGCACACGTCCCTGTGGATCGAATTTATGGACAGGAGATCGTCAGGAAGCACGGCTGGCCGCACGGGTCGCAAAGTCACTCGACCGAAAAATCGATGCACCGACTATATGCGACAAATTTGACCAATACAAGCCAGCTGCACTGCCAGCTTGAACGCATTTTGATCTAGCTGGATCGGGCCGGTCTTTTTCGGCATGTCTTCGTCCCGAAACCGCTTTCCGCTTTCGGGAGACATGTTCCAGAGTGGTACGCATTTCCGATTGGCCATGCTAAAAACTGATTTTACTCAGGCTTTTGGCCATTCCGAGCCCAAGACGGCTCCGGGCGCTCCATAGGTCGAGCCAGAACAGCCGAAACAGGATCGGGGGGCTTCCGTCGCAGGGCGTCATTTCATGGTGATCCCAGGTTTCCGGTGTCGCCGCTTTCAGTTTCAGATGAAAGCAGTGCCTGCGATGCGGCTCCGTATACCCTTTTTCCGGGTAGTCATAATCGACGGTTTCCAGATAGATCATGCCGTCATCATAAAGAAGGCCGGTCTCCTCGGCGAATTCGCGATAGGCGGCGGCGAGAATATTTTCGCCCGCATCCACCGTGCCGCCGGGAACCTGAAGCGGTGTTTGGGGAAAATCCGGTTCCTCGAAAACGAGAAGCCGTTCCTGCCATGTGGCGTAGATCAGAACCTTATCGACGGGGGAGGCAGGCATTGTCATAAATCGTTTCCGCAAGGTGTGAAATCAAAGCCATCGTCGCATAAATCTGTTTAGCCACAACGCGCACATTGTTGTGAGTGGTGGCGAATGCGCTACATGGAAACTGCGGCGATCTCCTATCCTAGGCTTCGACAGGAAGTGCATAATGGCGCCGGGCAAGCGGCGCGAACAGGCAGCGAGGCAGGACATGACCTCTGAACCAGAACCGGACAAGACGAACAAGGCGCAGCCGAAAGGCCGCCGTCGAAGGGCCAAGCGCGGCCTTGGTGAACGGCTGCGCAAAAGTTCGTCCAGGCTGCTCGGCGGCAGTGCGATGCCGGATGGAACCGACCTTTTCTCACAGGTTTCCATGATGCTGCGCGCCTTCATGGCTTCGCCCGTGCGCAATACGCTGATTGCCATTGGAACCGGCATTTTCGTGCTCGTCGTGCTGATCGCGGTCGGGCAGGTGGCCATCAATCGCTGGAACGAACCTTTCTACGATGCGCTGGCCAGGCGGGATTTGAAGGCCTTCTTCCACCAGTTGATGGTGTTCTTCGGCATTGCCGGCTCGCTTCTGGTGCTGAATGTCTCGCAAACCTGGCTGAACCAGATGTTCAAGCTGAAACTGCGCGAGGGGCTGGCGCGCGATCTGATCGGCCAGTGGCTGGAGCCGGGACGCGCGTTCCGCCTCGCCAATGCGGGCGAAATCGGCATCAATCCGGACCAGAGGCTGCAGGAAGATGCGCGGCACCTCGCCGAAACCTCCTGCGACCTTGGCATCAATCTCCTGCAATCGACGGTCATTCTGGTCAGTTTCGTCGGCGTGCTCTGGTCGCTGTCGAGCGGTTTCGTGTTTCATGTCGCGGGCTACAGTTTCTCCATCCCCGGCTATATGGTCTGGGCGGTTGTCATCTATGCGGCCTCCGCTTCATGGCTGACATGGATCGTCGGGCGCAGCCTGGTCAACATCAATGCCAATCGTTATGCGCGCGAGGCGGATTTCCGCGCATCGCTGATGCGGGTCAACGAACATCTGGACGCCATCACCCTCTCACGCGGCGAGGGGGATGAACGACGCCGCCTCAATCTGGATATCGATGCGGTGCTGGGGGCGATTCGCAGGATCGTTTCCGCCACGACGCGGCTGACATGGGTGACGGCCGGTTATGGCTGGCTGACCATCGTTGCACCCATCCTGGT
Organism: Brucella anthropi; assembly: GCF_046630315.1. Classification (GTDB taxonomy): domain Bacteria; phylum Pseudomonadota; class Alphaproteobacteria; order Rhizobiales; family Rhizobiaceae; genus Brucella; species Brucella anthropi_A. Next base: position 113,212 of record NZ_LQBD01000008.1, read on the forward strand.
GGCGGCTCCGGTCTATTTTTCCGGCGGGCTGACCTTTGGCGGGCTGATGATGGCCGTCGGGGCGTTTACGCAGGTGCACAATTCCCTGCGCTGGTTCGTCGATAATTTCGGCGCCATTGCCGACTGGCGGGCGACGCTGCTGCGTGTTGCAAGCTTCCGGCAGGCGGTGTTGCGCATGGACGCGCTCGGCCATCTCGACCGGCAGATCGAGCTTGCGGCGAATGACGATGACCGGCTGACGCTGGACGATGTTTCCATCGCCGCGCCCGATCTGTGCCTGAAGCTTTCCCGCAAGGCCATTTCGGTGAAGCCGGGCGCGCGGATGCTCGTCACGGGCGGGACCGAGACGCAGAGGACGCTTCTGTTCCGTGCATTGGGCGGGCTTTGGCCATGGGGCGAGGGGCGGATCGGCATGCCCGCCGGCGACGGCGTCGCCTTCATGCCGCGCGCGCCCTATTTTCCGCCGGGCAATCTCAAGGGCGTGATCGTCTATCCGCTCGACATCAGGAAATTTTCCGAAGACGATCTGGAAAACGTTCTGCGCCGGGCCGGGCTGGAGCGGCTTTCCACGAGCCTCGACCGGGCTGCGCGCTGGGACCGCGTTCTCACCGACGATGAGCGCCAATGCTTGGCCTTTGCCCGGCTGATCCTGCAACAGCCGCAGTGGATCGTCATCGATGGCGCGCTCGATGGTCTCGATGCCGAAGCCTATGACCGCATTCGCGACATGATGGACCATGAATTGAAGGATGCCGCCATCATCCATCTCGGCAAGCCGCATCTGCACGACGGGCTTTTCACCCAGCAGATCAATCTGGAAGACGATCCGAAAGGCAAGCCGCTGGAACTGCCAGCCCTCAAAACGGCATGAAAAAAGCCGCCGGTCGCCCGGCGGCTCTTTATTTTCCTGTCCATGGGATCAGCGGAAATAATCCTGCAGCGGGCGCACTTCCAGCGATCCGGCCTTGAGCGCGGCGATGGCTTCGGCGGCGGCTTCCGCACCGGCCATGGTCGTATAGTAAGGCAGTTTCTGCATCAGCGTTGCGCGGCGGATCGACTTGCTGTCGGAAACAGCACTGGCGCTGTCGGTCGTGTTGAAGACCAGGTGGATCTGGCGGTTGCGGATCGCGTCTTCCACATGCGGACGGCCTTCGATGACCTTGTTGATCTTGGTCGATTCGACGCCGTTGGCTTCGAGGAACTTCTGCGTGCCGCCGGTTGCCATGACCTTGAAGCCGATGCTGGCCAGCAGGCGGACGGGACCGAGCACGCGCTCCTTGTCCTCGTCGCGGACGGATACGAAGACCGTGCCTTCACGCGGCAGTTCCACGCCCGCGCCAAGCTGCGCCTTTGCGAAAGCCAGCGCATAGTCGTAGTCGAGGCCCATGACTTCGCCCGTCGAGCGCATTTCCGGTCCAAGCAGCGTGTCGACGCCGGGGAAGCGGGCAAAGGGGAACACGGCTTCCTTGACCGCGATATGCGGGCGCGCGGTCGGCTGCGGCTTGCCGCCATAGGCGCCGAGCGCTGCTTCGAGGCTTTCGCCCGCCATGACGCGGGCCGCCACCTTGGCAATCGGCGTGCCGACCGTCTTGGCGACGAAGGGCACGGTGCGCGAGGCGCGCGGATTGACTTCGAGGATGAAGATTTCGCCGTCCTTGATGGCGAACTGAACATTCATCAACCCGCCGACATGAAGCGCCTTGGCAAGCGCTGCCGTCTGGCGTTCCAGTTCGGCGACGATTTCCGGCGAAAGCGTGTGCACCGGCAGCGAGCAGGCGCTATCACCCGAATGGATGCCCGCTTCCTCGATGTGTTCCATGATGCCCGCGACAAGGCTGTCCTTGCCGTCGCACAGGCAATCGACGTCCACTTCGATGGCTTCCGTCAGATAGGTGTCGAACAGGAGCGGGTTCTTGCCGAGAAGCGTGTTGATCTGGCCGGTCTTGTCGTTTGGATATTTGGCCTTGATGTCTTCCGGCACCAGTTCCGGCACGGTGTCGAGCAGGTAGGCCTGCAATCCGCGTTCGTCATGGATGATCTGCATGGCGCGGCCACCCAGAACATAGGACGGGCGCACGACCAGCGGGAAGCCGAGATCGGCGGCGACCAGGCGCGCCTGTTCGACCGAATAGGCGATGCCGTTCTTCGGCTGGTTGAGGTCGAGCTTGATGAGAAGCTTCTGGAAGCGGTCGCGGTCTTCTGCAAGGTCGATGGCGTCCGGCGAGGTGCCGAGGATCGGGATGCCGGCCTTTTCCAGCGCATTGGCGAGTTTCAGCGGCGTCTGGCCGCCAAACTGCACGATGACCCCGTGCAGCGTGCCCTTTTGCATCTCGACGCGCAGGATTTCCAGCACGTCTTCCGCCGTCAGCGGTTCGAAATAGAGGCGGTCGGACGTGTCATAGTCGGTCGAGACCGTTTCCGGGTTGCAGTTGACCATGATGGCTTCATAGTCCGCGTCGCCGAGCGCGAAGGCCGCATGGCAGCAGCAATAGTCGAATTCGATGCCCTGGCCGATACGGTTCGGACCGCCGCCGAGAATGACGACCTTCTTGCGATCCGAAACTTCCGCTTCCGAGCGCAACTCACCGACGAAAGGCGTTTCATAGGTCGAGTACATATAGGCGGTCGGCGAGGCGAATTCGGCGGCGCAGGTGTCGATGCGCTTATAGACCGGATGCACGTCGAGATCGGCGCGCAGCCTGGCCACGTCTTCGGCGTCCTTGCCGGTCAGGCTTGCGAGACGCGCATCGGAGAAGCCCATGGACTTCAACATGCGCAGGTTTTCCGCATCCTGCGGCAGGCCGTGTTCGCGGATGCGCTCTTCGGTCTTCACGATGGCTTCGATCTGTTCGAGGAACCACGGATCGATCTTGGAGGCGTCATGCACCTGCTCGACGGTCAGGCCAAGGCGCATGGCCTGCGCGACCATGCGCAGGCGGTCCGGTGTCGGCGTGCCGATGGCGGCGCGGATGGCGTTCTTCTCGTCGCCTTCCTCGATGTTGGGAATGGCGATTTCATCAAGGCCCGTCAGGCCGGTTTCAAGACCGCGCAGCGCCTTCTGCAACGATTCCTGGAAGGTGCGGCCAATGGCCATCACTTCCCCGACCGACTTCATGGCCGTGGTCAGGATCGGCGAGGAGCCGGGGAATTTCTCGAAGGCAAAACGCGGGATCTTGGTGACGACATAATCGATCGACGGTTCGAACGAGGCAGGCGTTGCGCCGCCGGTGATGTCGTTGTCCAGTTCGTCGAGCGTGTAGCCGACGGCAAGCTTGGCCGCGACCTTGGCAATCGGGAAGCCGGTCGCCTTCGACGCCAGAGCGGACGAACGCGACACGCGCGGGTTCATTTCGATGACGATCATGCGGCCATTGGCCGGGTTGATCGCAAACTGCACGTTGGAGCCGCCGGTTTCGACGCCGATCTCGCGCAGCACCGCAATCGAGGCGTTGCGCATGATCTGGTATTCCTTGTCGGTGAGCGTCAGCGCCGGTGCGACGGTGATCGAATCGCCGGTATGGACACCCATCGGATCGAGGTTTTCGATCGAGCAGATGATGATGCAGTTGTCCGCGTGATCGCGGACGACTTCCATTTCATATTCCTTCCAGCCCAGAACCGATTCTTCGATCAGAACTTCGGTCGTCGGCGAGGCGTCGAGGCCGCGTTCGATGATCTCGAAGAATTCCTGACGGTTATAGGCAATGCCGCCGCCGGTGCCGCCGAGCGTGAAGGACGGGCGGATGATCGCGGGCAGGCCGACCACATCGAGCGCCTGTGCGGCCTTTGCGAGCGCATGGCTCATATAGCGCTGCTTGCGCTCCACTTCGCCGAGCTGCCATTCGGTTTCAAGCTTGTCGAGCGCCTTGTCGAGATCGTCGCCGGAGAACTGCGCCTTCACTTCGGCGCGCTTGGCCTCGTGGCGCTTGCGGTCCTCGTCCTTGATTTCGGTCGCATTGGCCAGCATCGAGCCCGGCGTGTCGAGGCCGATCTTCTGCATGGCTTCGCGGAAGAGCGCGCGGTCCTCGGCCTTGTCGATGGCTTCGGCATTGGCGCCGATCATCTCGACGTTATAACGTTCAAGCACGCCCATGCGGCGCAGCGACAGCGCGGTGTTGAGCGCGGTCTGGCCGCCCATCGTCGGCAGGATCGCGTCCGGGCGCTCCTTGGCGATGATCTTGGCGACGACTTCCGGCGTGATCGGCTCGATATAGGTCGCATCCGCCAGGTCGGGATCGGTCATGATGGTGGCCGGGTTGGAGTTGACGAGGATGATGCGGTAGCCTTCCTCCTTCAACGCCTTGCAGGCCTGCGTGCCCGAATAGTCGAACTCGCAAGCCTGGCCGATGACAATGGGGCCCGCGCCGATGATCAGGATCGATTTGATATCTGTACGTTTCGGCATGGGCGCTCATCCTATCTTCTTCGCGTGCATGTCATGGTCTCGAAACCGGTTCCCACTTTCGAGCGACATGCTTCTTAGCCTGCCAGAAAAGCCCGCGCGGTTTTCCGGCGGGTTGGCAGCGTATGAATTCTGTGGGCTAAGCGGGCCTTATAGGCAATCATTTCGATAAGCGGAACCCCACAAATCGTTTTATTTCAGAGAAAGTGCAGGCATTCACGAAAATTCTTGCCCGCCGCAGGCTTTCTCCGTGGATCTTATAATCGGAACGAAGCGTTCGCGGGTCGATTTCTGGCATGCGCGGCTGACGGGCAGCATTGTGCCGTCCTTCGTCAGCAGGCTCAAACCGCCATCGGTTCGGCGCAATTCGGCGACATGCCCGTCGGCGACCCAGTGCGAGCGATGAATCTGAAGCCCGCTTGTATCGCCGACTTCTTTCACGGCATCGGAAAAGCGGAGAAGAAGTAGTTCCTGTCCGTGACTGGTGATGATCCGCGTATAGTGATCCTCCGCGGAAAGGCGCAGAATGGCGCCGCGATTGCCGGGTTTTAACCGGGCGAGCAATGGCGGCGGCGTATCAGGAACATTTCTCGGTACGGTTTCCAGCTCACGGCGCAATGTCATGTAGGCGAGAATGCAAAAAAGGGCGCTGAGGGGCAAGGCGACAGCGGCGTTGGCGAGAACCGCACTCGTCGTTGGCGTTCTGCCCGTAAAGCTCCAGTCGATGACGGCGATCCAGAGCCCGATCGGCAGGGCAGCAATGACCGCCCCGGTCATCATGCGGGCAAAGGCATGTCTGGTAAAACGTTCGAGGACCACATCAGCCAGAACAGAGAAGACGATTGCCGTTGACCATCCGGCAAATTGCACGCAGAGCCAGTAAAAGAAGCGGACCGCCACCGGCATCGACAGATCGGTCCCGAACGGTCCGGTGATGGTGAAGATCAGGACGACGACAAGGAATGTGCCCCACAGGCGCGGCGCACGAACAATGGTCGACAATTCGCGAAGCGCGAATTGCTGCAAGTCTCCGGTCACGTAGTTTTCCTGCATTTGACGCCGTTTCGGTTGAGATGAGCGCAGTCTTGTTGAAAGCGATACGAAATTCAACAGGAACCCTGCGATGAACTTCGAACCGCTTTTCAACGCGCCGCTTGCCATTCAAATCCATGTTGCTGCCGTCGTGCCTGCCGCGATCATCGGTCTGGTCATTTTCTTGCGGCGCAAGGGCACCAGGCTGCACAAGGCGCTCGGGCGGTTGTGGATTTTGCTGATGATCGTGACCGCAATTTCCAGTTTTTTCATTCACCAGATCAATCTTGTCGGCGGTTTCAGCCCGATACATCTTCTTTCCATACTGGTGTTGCTGGGATGCGCGCGCGCCGTAGCGGCAGCCAGAAAGGGACAGATCGGGACACATCGCAGAATCGTCAAAAGCGTCTACCTCGGCGGTATTCTCGGGGCAGGGTTATTCGCCTTCATGCCCGGACGCATCATGAATGAAGTTGCATTTTCTCATGGATGGGGGTCGCCATCTCTTCTGGTATGTCTTCTGATGGTGCCTGTTGCAGCGGGCTTCGCCTATCGGCGCATGACGGGCGTTCTTGTGTCCAAACTGTTGCGAAAGCGTTTTCGTTTGTGATCGATGCCGCCATTTACTTTTTATGTTGCCGTGCCAACTCTTTATGCGACAATCACAGCCATGGTGTGGTGCCGTTTGGTGGAAGGCGGCACGGTGAAGGGGAGTTGGTCAATGCGCTGGCAAGGCCGTAGGCAAAGCGACAATGTGGAAGACCTGCGCGGAGAGCAGGGCGGTGGGGTTGGCGGCGGCTTCGGTCGCGGCGGCGGCTTTGGCGGGCCGGGCTTGCGCATCGTGCGCGGCGGCGGTATTTCCGGCATTCTCATTCTGGTGGTCATGTTCTTCGTGCTGCGCGCCGTCGGCATCGATCCGCTGCCGATCCTGTTCGGCGATGGCAGCATGGGGCCGACCGTGACGGAGCAGGTCGGGCAATCCGGGCGGACGGTCGCCGAGGGCGGCACCGTTGCCAATGACGAGACGACACAATTTGCCCGCACGGTTCTGGCCGAGACGGAAGACGTGTGGAGCGGCATTTTCCAGTCGCGCGGCCAGGCCTACACGCCGCCGACGATGGTGCTGTTTTCCGGTCAGGTCCGTTCGGCCTGCGGCTTTGCTTCCGCTGCCTCCGGCCCGTTCTACTGTCCCGGCGACCGCAAGCTCTATATCGATCTGAGCTTCTACAAGGAACTGGCCAACCGCTTCGGTGCATCCGGCGATTTCGCGCAGGCCTATGTTCTGGCGCATGAGGTGGGCCACCATGTCCAGAATCTTCTGGGCATTCTCCCGAAGTTCAACCAGATGCGCCAGCAGATGAACGAGGCGCAGGCCAACCAGATGTCGGTTCGCGTGGAGCTTCAGGCCGATTGCCTGGCGGGTGTGTGGGGGTATTACACCGAGCAGAAGGGCATTCTGGAAGCGGGCGATCTTGAAGAAGCGTTGAACGCCGCGCATCAGATCGGCGACGACACGCTGCAGCGCCGCAGTCAGGGTTATGTCGTGCCGGAAAGCTTCAACCACGGCACCTCCGCTCAGCGCGCCAAGTGGTTCCAGCGCGGTTTCGACAGCGGCAAGCTGGAATCGTGCGATACGTTCAGCGGCGATGTTTAAAGCCGCCGGGAGATTGTAGAAAAAGGCGGTGTCGGCCGCCTTTTTCATTTCTGGCAGACATGCCGCTGACGTTGTGCACTAAAGCGTGTCGCATTTTATCGTAGTCATATGACACGCTTTAAGTTTTTGTTTTCATGCATGTCTTTATCCCAAAACCGGTTCCCACTTTTGGGAGACATGCTATAGAGCGGTTCCGGTTTAAATGGAAACGTCGGAACCGCTCTATCTATTGGTTTTGTCGCATTATCCTACGCATCGAAGCGGGATCGGAAATCAGTCCAGTGGACTGATTTCCCCGCGTAGGCGCTTCGCACTTTTGGCTCGAAAATGCTCTATTCGTCTTGTGGGGAAATAATTTTCCAGATAAATGCTTTTGCACCGGCGCGGCCTTTTTTCCCATTTGCAAGCGTAACGCTCAGTTTTGAGCGGCGATGGCGCATGCGTTTTCCAATCAACACAATTTATCACTGTTCCACCTTATCCGTCGTGGAGCATATTTCAGGTGTCCCATGCATGATCCCCAGTTTGTACGGCGGGGCTTGTTACTCGTCTTTATGACCCTGTTCCTCGACATTATCGGCATTGCGATCATCATGCCGGTTCTGCCGACCTTTCTTGAAGAGCTGACGGGCGCGGATATCAGCACCGCCGCCGTGGATGGCGGCTGGCTTTTGCTGGTCTATGCCGGGATGCAGTTTCTGTTTGCGCCGATGATCGGCAATCTGAGCGACCGTTTCGGGCGCCGCCCGGTGCTGCTCGCCTCGATCTTCACCTTTGCGCTCGACAATCTGATCTGCGCGCTCGCAGTCTCCTACTGGATGCTTTTCGTCGGGCGCGTGCTGGCGGGGATCAGCGGGGCGAGTTTCGCGACGGCTTCCGCCTATATTGCCGATGTCAGCGATGACAGCAACCGTGCGCGCAATTTCGGCCTGATCGGCATTGCCTTCGGTGTCGGCTTCGCGCTTGGCCCCGTGCTGGGCGGCGTTCTGGGGGAGTTCGGCCCGCGCGTTCCGTTCTACGGGGCGGCGTTCCTGTCCTTCATCAACTTCATCCTGGCCTATTTCCTGTTGCCCGAAACGCTGACACGCGAAAACCGGCGCTCTTTCCAGATCGCCCGCGCCAATCCGCTCGGTGCGCTCAAGCAGATGCGCAATTATCCCGGCATCGGCTGGGTGGTGCTGGTCTTCTTCCTGTTCTGGCTCGCCCATGCCGTCTATCCGTCCGTGTGGGCCTTTGTCGGCGCTTATCGCTATAATTGGAGCGAGGCGCAGATCGGTCTGTCGCTCGGGCTTTTCGGCATTGGCGCGGCCTTCGTGATGGCGCTGGTGCTGCCGCGGGTTCTGCCGGTGCTCGGCGAACGGCGCACGGCGATCACAGGCGTGCTGTTCTCCTGTCTCGGCATGATCGGCTATGCCATCGCATGGGAAGGCTGGATGGTTTATGCCGTCATCTTCCTGACGGCGCTGGAAGGCTTGGCCGATCCGCCGCTGCGCAGTATTGCGGCCGGCAAGGTTCCGCCTTCAGCGCAGGGCGAATTGCAAGGGGCGCTGACAAGCGTGTCGAGCATCACGACCATCATCGGCCCGCTCATCTTCACGCAGCTTTTCGCCGTGTTCACCGGCATGCATGCGCCGTTCGTCTTTGCGGGCATGCCCTATGCCGTCGGCGCGGGGCTGGTCTTTCTGGCGCTGGTCATCGTGGTGGCGCGGGTACGCCCGACCCCAGCGGTGAAGCCGTCAGAGGTTTGATGGATGGGAAAAACGGAAAGGCCGGAGTTTTCGCTAGTTCTTGCTAGTTTTCGCTCCGGCCTTTTCCTTTGATCACTCGCGGCGGGTTTACGCTGCCTGTTCGCGTTCCGGAAGCGGCGTTTCGCCCTTCCTTTCGCGGATCAGATTGATGAAGCGGCGGAACAGATAGTGCGAATCCTGCGGGCCGGGAGAGGCTTCCGGGTGATGCTGCACCGAGAAGACCGGCTTGCCGACGACGCGCAGGCCGCAATTGGTGCCGTCGAAGAGCGACACATGCGTTTCCTCGACATTTTCCGGCAGCGAATCGGAATCAACCGCGAAGCCGTGGTTCATCGAGACGATCTCGACCTTGCCGGTCGTGTAGTCCTTCACCGGGTGGTTGGCGCCGTGATGGCCCTGATGCATCTTCTCGGTGCGTCCGCCGAGCGCGAGCGCCAGCATCTGGTGGCCGAGGCAGATACCGAACACCGGAAGGCCGGTCTCGACAAGCTTCTGGATGGTCGGCACGGCATATTCGCCGGTCGCAGCCGGGTCGCCGGGGCCGTTGGACAGGAAAACGCCATCGGGATTATGGGCCAGAACGTCTTCAGCCGTCGCCGTTGCAGGCAGCACGGTGACTTTCGCGCCGAGGCCGGTGAGCAGGCGCAGAATGTTGCGCTTCACGCCGAAATCAAGCGCGACGACGTGATATTCCGGGGCATCCTGTTCGCCATAACCATCCGCGAGCGTCCATGGCGTTTCCTTCCATGTGAGGCTCTGGCCGATCGTGACGTCCTTGGCGAGATCGAGGTTTTCAAGGCCGCTCCAGGCGGCGGCGCGTGCCTTCAGCGCATCGAGGTCGAAGTTGCCGCCCGGATCATGCGCGATGACCGCGTTCTGCGCGCCGCGCTCGCGGATGAGCGCGGTCAGCGCGCGGGTATCGATACCGGCCAGCGCAATGATGCCGCGCTGCTTCAGCCAGGCGTCAAGATCTTCGGTTGCGCGGAAATTCGATGGCGAGGTGATATCGGCCTTGAAGATCGCGCCAACCGCGCCGTGGCGATTGGCTGGCGTCAGGTCTTCAATGTCTTCGGCATTGGTGCCGACATTGCCGATATGCGGGAAGGTGAAGGTGACGATCTGTCCGGCATAGGACGGATCGGTCAGGATTTCTTCGTAACCGGTCAGCGCCGTGTTGAACACGACTTCGGCTTCGATTGCGCCGATTGCGCCGAGGCCCTTGCCTTCGATCACCGTTCCATCGGCCAGTACGAGGATGGCGGTTCGCTTCTCGACAGTCCAGGGTGCTGTTTTCGGTGTGGTTTCTGTCATGGTCTGCACTCCTGTTTGTTAGCCGCGCGCCAGCGTGTGCTGTCGTGTTTCAGCTTGCCACCGGTAAGGTAGCTTGAAAGATGAAGCGTCAAGGATCATATATGCGCCAAAAAGCAGCGGGGATTTCAAACCTCCCGCTGTCAGCACGTGCCGATGTCCTGCTAAGCCTTGAGCAATAGAGAAACTTGCAGGCCGGGTCAATCGTCCGAATTCATGCTTGCCTGAAATAATGGCGGTCATCGCCTTAATATTTCACGGGATGGCGGTTCGGACAGCTCGGCCAATCCATTTGCTTGCTGTATAGATGCGGGAAACGAAAACCAGAAAACAAACACCGTCAGGAGAGACGTCATGCTTCGCCAGGAGATTTCGCAGGCCCTCACAACCGCGCTGAAAGCGCAGGACAAGCGCCGCATGTCGACGCTGCGCCTCATCCTGGCCGCGGTCAAGGACCGGGATATCGCCAACCGCACCGCTGGCAAGGACCCGGTCGGAGACGAGGAATTGCTGGGCATTCTCGGCAAGATGGTCAAGCAGCGCGAAGAATCCGCCCGCATTTATGAAGAGGGCAACCGCCTTGAGCTGGCCGAAGCCGAACGCGAGGAAATCACCATCATCTCGGAGTTTCTGCCGCAGCAGATGACGGAAGACGAGATCAGGCAGGCCTGCGCGGATGCGATTGCCGAGATCGGCGCCCAGGGCCTTCGCGATATGGGCAAGTGCATGGCCGTCCTGAAGGAGCGCTATGCAGGCAAGATGGATTTCACCAAGGCCAGCGCCATCGTGAAATCGCTTTTGCAGTAAAAGTCTGAAACTCTTCCGCAAGCCTTTTCGGCCCCCGCTCCGCGGGGGCTTCGCATATCGTCAGCTTTGCTTGACCGTTCTCAGCCGCGTGTCGCTGAGGAGCCCCTGTTCTTCCAGCACCGGATAGGCCATGGACGCCAGGAGCGAATTGATCTGCTTGAGGTCGCGGATCGTGTCGAGATGGATGGTGCTTGTCTCGATGCTGCGGGTGGCGCCTTCACGAAGGCGGGTGAAATGGCGCAGGCTCGTCTGCTTTTCCAGTTCGCGCAGCTGGTCCTTTTCCTGCACAAGCTGGCGGGCCGTGCGGCCATCGCGCGAGACGATCACGTTGAACGCCATATGCGCATTGGCCAGAACCATGGCGTGGAAATGGCTGAGTTCCTTCCAGCCTTCCTCGGTGAATTCCAGCTTGTGGTCCATCTTCTTTTGAACATGTGCCAGCATGTTGCGCACGATGATGTCGCCCACCTGTTCGAGCTTCACGCAGGCGCCCAGCAATTCCTGCATGCGCAGTGATTCGAAATCGCTGAGCTCATGGGTTGCAAGCCTGGTCAGGTAAAGCTTGATCGCGGCATGGCGCTTGTCCACGCGGTCGTCCAGGGCTTCCAGTTCATTGATGCGCGCCTGATCGGGCTTTTCATAAAGCTCGATGATGCGGCGCAGCATGACCTCGATCGTGTCGCAGACGCCGACCACCTCGCGGGTTGCATTGGCAAGCGCCTGTGAGGGCCGGTCGAGTACGCTCGTATCGAGCGCGCTATATTGCTCGATCTCGATCGGCTGCTGTGCCGCCGGGCTGCCCTTGTCCGCATTGAGATTGACCAGCGCTTCCGTCGCGCGCAGCACGAGGCCGGACAGCGGAATGCCGGCAATCATCACGATGACGTTGAACAGGATATGTGCGTTGACCACCTGCGAGACCGGATCGGTGCCGAGGAAGGCGACCGAGGGTTTGAAGGTCTCGTAAAGCACCAGCATGATGAGCGATCCGGCGCCGCGCATCAAAAGATTGCCAAGCGGCACCACGCGGGTTTCCGGCTGCGCGTGGCGGGTCAGGATCGGGGCGATGATCGACGAACCCAGATTGACGCCAAGCACCATCACCACGGCAAGCTCGGGATGGATCAGCCCGCGCGAGGCAAAGGTGGTGAGCAGGATGACGGCGGCGACGCTGGAATGAAACAGCCATGTCATCAGGGCCGCGAGCAGATAGGCGGTGATCGGGTCGCCCGACAGATAGTCGACGATGACCGGCAGCAATTCGCTTTGGCGCAGCGGCTCTGTGGCCTGGCCGGTCATTTCCAGCGACATGATGAGCAGGCCGATGCCGACCAGAATGCGGCCGATCTGGCGCCAGTCGCGGCGCTCGGTCGTCATGAAGATGCCTGTGCCGATGACAAGGCAGAGCGGCACCAGAAGCGTGAGATTATAGCTCAGGATCTTGACGACAAGGGCCGAGCCAAGCTCGCCTCCGCGCACGGCCATCAGGCCCGCGACACCGCTGACAAAACCTGAACCGACAAATGAACCGACGAGAAGCGTAACCGCTGTCGAGCTTTGCAGGGCGACGGCAAGGGCAAGGCCAAAGGCGACGGAAAGCAGCGGGTTCTGCATCTGGTTGCGCAGGCGTCTGCGCAGCCGGTCGCCATAGGCACGCTCCACCCCGGTGCGGACCATGCGCGTCGCCCAAAGCAAAAGGGCAACTGCGCCGGCCAGATGCAAAAGGACCAAAGAACCATTCACGGCAAAATCCCTTCGGGTTGGAGGTGGATATTTGTGATTGGGCGAGGCTGTCGTGGCGCATGAAGCTGCGGTTCGGCATGCGGGTATTTTTCTGCTGAACAGGAGAAACGGCCAAATGGAGTTGTTCCTCCATGAGGGCGTTTCGGCGCATTCGGCGGGACTATATACCACCTCGCTTCGCGATATAATGAAAATACCGCATCCCGGCGGCACAAAACCTCGATGGAGAGCCGCCCCACCATCGGTCTTGTTCCTGAAGCTGCACCATTTTCATTCATGCCGAACCGCTGGTTCACACGTCTCCAAAGCCTGCCGCAACATATGAAAAAACATGTTCCGGCTAATTAAATATTCAAGAGATATGGGCCTGTTCGCGAGAAAATGCAATCCATTCCCGCAGCCTCATGACGAATATGTGACAGTTTTATGACAATGCGTCCGTTTGGCCGCCCATGTGATTAGCGGGGAGGGACATGCGCGCGCGATGGACTGTCAGGGCGGGGGCGCTTATATACTCTATGATATATGCACCTGCTGCTCATATGACCTGAAAGTGAAATCCGTAATGCGTTTTCCGCCCTCCTTTCTCGATGAGATCAGAGACCGCGTCCCGATCTCGACGCTGATTGGAACGCGCGTTTCGTTCGACCGCAAGAAAAGCAATCCGCCAAAGGGTGATTTCTGGGCCTGCTGTCCGTTTCATGGCGAAAAGACGCCGAGCTTTCATTGTGAGGATCGCAAGGGGCGCTATCATTGTTTCGGTTGCGGCGTGACCGGCGACCACTTCAAGTTTCTGACCGATCTTGAAGGTCTGAGTTTCCCCGAAGCGGTGGAGCGCGTGGCCGATATGGCGGGTGTTCCCATGCCTGCGCGCGACCCGGAAATGGAAAGGCGCGAGGCTCAGCGCGCAACGCTCTATGATGTCATGGAGCTGGCGGCGCAGTTTTTCGAAAACCAGCTGCAAAGTGCGGTCGGCGCCAAGGCGCGCGCCTATCTGCGCGACCGTGGCCTTTCGACCGCGACCCAGCAGGCCTTCCGCATCGGCTATGCGCCGGAATCGCGCAACGCATTGAAGGAATTTCTGGCAGGCAAAGGCGTGTCGCGTGAGCAGATCGAGGCCTGCGGCCTTGTCGTGCACGGCGAGGGGATTGCCGTTTCCTATGACCGTTTTCGCGATCGCGTCATGTTTCCGATCGAGGATTTGCGCGGGCGCATCATCGCTTTCGGCGGGCGCGCGCTTTCCGCCGATGCGCCAGCCAAATATCTGAACTCGCCGGAAACCGAACTCTTTCACAAGGGCCGGGTGCTCTATAACGGCTTGCGGGCGCGCAAGGCCTGCCAGCCGCAGGGCGGCGAACCGGCCAAATCCATCATTGCCGTCGAGGGCTATATGGATGTGATCGCGCTGGCGCAGGCGGGTATCCATCAGGTGGTGGCCCCGCTTGGCACGGCGCTGACGGAAGAACAGCTCGAACTCCTCTGGCGCATCAGCCCGGAGCCTGTCCTGTGCTTCGATGGCGACGGGGCGGGGCTTCGCGCCGCCTATCGCGCCGTCGATCTCGGATTGCCTGCCTTGCAGCCGGGCAAGTCGCTGCGCTTTGCGCTTTTGCCGGAGGGGCAGGACCCGGACGATCTGGTCAAGGCGGAAGGTTCGGCTGCATTCCATGCGGTCCTGCGCGACGCCAGGCCGCTGGTCGATATGGTGTGGACGCGGGAGACGGCGGGCGGCGTGTTCGACACGCCGGAACGCCGGGCCGAACTGGAAGCGCGGTTGCGGGAGATTACCAGCCGCATCGCCAATGAGGATATCCGCCGCCATTACAGCCAGGATATGCGGGAGCGGGCGCAAGCCTTCTTTGGTCAGGGGCGACAGGGGTATCAGGGTGGAGGGCAGCGCAATTCGTCTTTCAACCGCAGGAACGAAGGCGGGCGCGGGCGCGGCGGACCGGCTGGGGGCAATGGCCGGCTTGCGATTTCCGACAGTCTGGTGCGCTCCACGCTGGTCAAGGGCGGCAGGCCGGGCGCGGGATCGCATGCCCCCTTGCGTGAAACGGCCATCGTGCTCACGCTTCTCAACCATCCGCGCCTGATCGAGGAGGATTTCGAGACGCTTGCCGCGCTCGACCTCGGGCACGAGGCCCTCAAGTCGCTGCATCTGGCCATGCTGGATGTGCTGGCCGCCGGGCATATGGAAGACGGCCACGCCATGCGGCGCGCGCTGGTCAATGCCGGGCATGGCGAACAGATCGAAATGCTTGAGCTTGCCGTGAAGGGGGCGAAACTGTGGACCGCGACGGCGCTCGCCGCTGAAGACGATGCGCGCGAGGCCCTTCGGCAGGCGCTTCACTTGCATCAGCGGGCGCGCACACTACATAAGGAACTGCGAGCCGTTGAGGCCGCGCTTGAAACAGACGAGACGGGTGAATTGTTTGCGCGTCTCAGAGACATACAAAATCAGATTTTGAAAGCTGATGCGACTGAAGCTCTGATCGACGGTTTTGGCCTGTCTTCGGGGCGTCCGCCCGGCGGTTTCTGATTCGGTTTTCCGAATCGCTCCTGCGAAAACAGCCGGAAATGCAGGGGTTGCGATCCGGCAAAGGTGCCCTATCTGGCCAACGAGGAGGCCGCGACAACAAATGATTCGCTTTTTAGGCGCGAATCAGGTGAGTCGCACTTGACGTGTGGCTTAAATGACGGAATCACGACAGTTCGAACAAGGAAAAGAACAGACCGGTGATGTTCCGAGGCTGCCAGCAGCAAACCGAACCTGGGTCTGAAAAGTGGGCCGGAAACGTGGTGTCGTCTGGTTGACCGCCCGATCTGCCCACAGGAAATCGGAGATGAAGAAGCCCGATACCGATGGCAAGGTTAATCCGCCATTAACAGGAAATCGGCTACTCGCAGAATCAACTGACGGATTGCGACCTCGCAAAACTGTCCGAGAACTCTATATATCTTAGAAGCGACCGGGTCGCCTGGAGAAGAACATATGGCAACGAAGGTTAAGGAAAACGAAGAAGCCGAAGTCGAGCGCGAAGGTGCTGCCGACGGTCCGCTTCTCGACCTTTCTGACGATGCTGTCAAGAAGATGATCAAGCTCGCGAAGAAGCGCGGCTACGTCACCATGGACGAGCTGAATGCCGTGCTGCCTTCCGAGGAAGTGACATCCGAGCAGATCGAAGACACGATGTCGATGCTGTCCGATATGGGCATCAATGTTGTGGAAGATGACGAGCAGGACAACGATCGCGAAGAAAACAGCGACGACGACGCGGAAGAGGGCGGCGATCTGGTCGAATCCGGCGGTACGGCTGTTGCCACCACCACGACCAAGAAAGAGCCGACCGACCGTACCGACGATCCGGTGCGCATGTATCTGCGCGAGATGGGCTCGGTCGAGCTTCTGTCGCGCGAAGGCGAAATCGCGATTGCAAAGCGCATCGAGGCGGGTCGCGAGACCATGATCGCCGGGCTGTGCGAAAGCCCGCTGACCTTCCAGGCGATCATCATCTGGCGCGACCAGCTGAACGATTCCAACATTCTTCTGCGCGAGATCATCGACCTTGAAACCACCTATGCCGGTCCGGAAGCCAAGCAGGCCCCGGTGATCGAGCGCGTGGAAGAGGAAAAGCCGCGCGATGACAAGCCGCAACGCCGCTCGCGCGACGATGACGACATTACCAATGTCGGCGGCGACATGCCCGCGGAAGAGGAAGAAGAGGACGAGGACGAAGCCAACCTGTCGCTGGCGGCCATGGAAGCCGAACTGCGCCCGCAGGTCATGGAAACGCTCGACCTCATTGCCGACACCTACAAGAAGCTGCGCAAGCTGCAGGACCAGCAGGTCGAGGGCCGTCTGGCCGCGACGGGCGAATTGTCGTCGAGCCAGGAGCGTCGCTACAAGGAACTCAAGGATCAGCTCATCAAGGCGGTGAAGTCGCTGTCGCTGAACCAGAACCGTATCGAACAGCTTGTCGAGCAGCTTTACGACATCAACAAGCGTCTGGTGCAGAACGAAGGCAAGCTCCTGCGTCTGGCCGAATCCTTCGGCGTGCGCCGCGAGGAATTCCTGAAGGAATATCAGGGCCACGAACTGGACCCGAAATGGATAGAGCGCGTCAGCACGCTTTCGGCTCGCGGCTGGAAGGAATTCGCGGCCAAGGAAGAGCGCGCCATCGACCGCCTGCGTTCCGAAATCCAGATGCTGGCGACCGAAACCGCGATCTCCATCGGCGAATTCCGCCGCATCGTCAATCAGGTGCAGAAGGGCGAACGCGAAGCGACCATCGCCAAGAAGGAAATGGTGGAAGCCAACCTTCGCCTCGTCATCTCGATTGCCAAGAAGTATACGAACCGTGGCCTGCAGTTCCTCGATCTCATTCAGGAAGGCAATATCGGCCTGATGAAGGCGGTCGACAAGTTCGAATATCGCCGCGGGTACAAGTTCTCGACCTATGCGACCTGGTGGATTCGTCAGGCGATCACCCGTTCGATCGCCGATCAGGCGCGCACCATCCGTATTCCGGTGCACATGATCGAAACGATCAACAAGATCGTTCGCACGTCGCGCCAGATGCTGCATGAAATCGGCCGTGAGCCGACACCGGAAGAACTGGCCGAAAAGCTCGCAATGCCGCTCGAAAAAGTGCGCAAGGTGCTGAAAATCGCCAAGGAGCCGATCTCGCTCGAAACGCCGGTGGGCGACGAGGAAGATTCACACTTGGGCGATTTCATCGAGGACAAGAACGCGCTTCTGCCGATCGATGCCGCCATTCAGGCCAATCTGCGCGATACGACGACCCGTGTTCTGGCTTCGCTGACGCCGCGTGAGGAACGTGTTCTGCGCATGCGCTTCGGCATCGGCATGAACACCGACCACACGCTGGAAGAGGTCGGCCAGCAGTTCTCGGTCACGCGCGAGCGTATCCGCCAGATCGAGGCCAAGGCGCTGCGCAAGCTGAAGCATCCGAGCCGTTCGCGCAAGCTGCGTTCGTTCCTGGACAGCTGACCTCGATAGCCAAACGATAGGAGAAGAGGAGGCGATATGTCCTTTTTGAAGCGTCTTTTCGGTGGAGGCTCCGCCTCCGAGACACCGGCAGAGCCGAAAGAGGCTGGTCGCCTTGAGCACAAGGACTTTCTGATCATTGCCACGCCCTATAGCGAGGGCGGGCAGTATCAGGTCTGCGGCGTCATCTCCAAGACGATCGACGGCGAAGTGAAGGAATATCGCTTTATCCGCGCCGACCGTTGCCCCGGCATCGAAGATGCCGCCAGCATTGCGCTGAACAAGGGACGGCAAATCGTGGATGAGCAGGGCGAGCGCATCTTCGGCTGAATGTCCCGTTCGGGAATGAACGCCGCGCCTCCCGGAGTGCGCGGCGTTTCCATTTTGCCTGAGAGGTCAGGGCTTTCGACAATGAACGACAAACCATTCTGGCGCACCAAGACGTTGAACCAGCTTACCCGCAGCGAGTGGGAGAGCCTGTGTGACGGTTGCGGCCAATGCTGCCTGCATAAATTGCAGGATGACGACACCAACGAGATCTATTGGACCAGTGTTGCCTGCACGCTGCTCGACCCGGACAGCTGCCAGTGCCGCGACTATCCGAACCGAAAGAAGACGGTGCCGGACTGCGTTTTTCTCACGCCGGAGATCGTTGACGAGGTGGATTGGTTGCCTGTGACCTGCGCCTATCGTCTGGTTGCCGAGGGTTCGGACCTTTACTGGTGGCATCCGCTTGTTTCCGGCTCGCGCGAAACGGTACACGAGGCGGGCATCTCCGTGCGTGGCAAGGTGACGGCCTTCGATCATGACATGCAGGATGATGACGATTATCTCGATCACATGGTGATGCCCGACGAAATTGCCCGGTAAATCAGGATTTACTGAATATTGCCAAAATTTAATCATGTGCTGGAATGAGGGATAAGCCTCAGCCTTGTCCTTCTGCAACATATTGATTTTATTGAAATTATATCTTCCGGCCTCAATCGGGCTTGATCGTTCGGGCGCCATGTGAACGCCAGATGAACGGCGCTTTGTCTTTGCGTTCATCATTTGGGGCCTAACTATCGGGTGTCTCAGGCGAAAGCCCGAAAGCAAATCGAAAGAGGTTCCGAAATGTCCGCTATATCGCTCAAATCGCTTGTTGTTACCGCAGCTCTCGGCGTTGCGGCCATGTTCAGCGTATCGGCTTCGGCCAATGCTGCTTCCCCCGTCACGGCACCGGCGGTTACAACGGCTGCGCATGCGTCCGTTATGAATGTGGATTATCGCCGTCATCATAATCATCGTCCGGTCGTGCGCGGCTGTTCGGTGGAAGGTGCCAAGATGAAGGCTCATCGCATGGGCATTCGCAATGCGCGTGTCACCTATCGCGGGCGCACGGTCACTGTACGTGGGTTCCGCCATGGTCGCCCCGTGGGCGTGGTGTTCGCTGACCGGCGCGGCTGCCCGATCATTCGCTAAAAGATATGGTCAAGTTTCAAAAGCCCCGGCCTGAGCAATCAGACCGGGGCTTTTCCTTGCCGGTGAGCAAAGAAAAGGGGCGCTGATGCGCCCCTTCGCGAGAGTTGGCTGAATGGCCGTTATTCCTTGATTTCGAAAACGACATTCACGGAAACATTGTAGCTGTTCTCGCCCGCCGCAACGGGCACGGCATCTTCCGGCGCGGCTGCGGCCATGGTCTTGAACTGCGCGCGAGCGATTGGCATCGGCATGGGAGGGCGGCTCTGTTCGCTGATCTCGATGACGCGGCCAATGCCCACACCGGCAGCATCGGCGAGTGTCTTCGCCTTGGCGATGGCATCGGCAACGGCGCGCTTGCGTGCTTCATTGATCGTGGCGGCGGGATTGTCGTTGACGAAACTCAGATCGCCCCCCTGGTTGACGCCGAGCGTGACAGATTCATCGAGCACGGCGCCGACCTTGGCCAGATCGCGCACGCGCACCGTCAGGCTGTTTGAAACCGTATAGCCGGTGATGGTCGGCTCTTTCAGGCCATTCTCGTCGTCCGGATAGAGGTAGCGCGGCTGGATATTGATGCCGCCGGTCTGGAGATCGCGGTCTTCAATGCCGGCTTTCTTCATGGCTTCGAGCACTTTTGCCATGGCTTCGTTATTGGCGGTCATGGCTTCGCGCGCGGTCTTTGCCTCGCGCAATACAGAGAGATTGAGGATGGCCATATCGGGCGAGGCGGTCGTCGTGCCTTCGCCGGTGACGGCGATACGCGCAGGCTGCTTCGTCATCTGATTCTCCTGTGCCAGGGCCGGCAGCGTCAGGGCGCCTGCGAGCATGATTGCGGAAAAGGAGGTTGCAAGAAGAGTGGTAGCGCGATTGTTCATAAAATCTCCTATAGAGAAAGTTGAGCAGCTTAGGCCAGGCTGGTCTTGCCGGATCGGCTGACCGCTCTGCCTTTGAAATCATTTATAACTTAAGTTGCCTTTTAAGCATAAAGCCGATCCTATCAGATTCGAAATGCGTGCCAATTGCAACTGTTGGTTCCAATCTGAAAGACTGTGATTCCAGAACGGTTGCAATTAAAGCGGAGGAGCCGGAACTGCTGGGATTTTTTCCAGCGCATTATCCCGCGCAAACCCTTTCGCGCTTTTTGCAGGAAATGCTCTATCTGTTTGTTTTTACAAATATCTTTATCCCGAAACCGGTTCCCGCTTTTGGGACGCATGTTCCAGCTTATATGCATCGCAACTGAATATGTGCGCATTAGGGCAACTGATGTATTTGACAGCTTGTATCCTGGCTTTCTTTAGGGTAGGGCAAGGATGCGTGGGGC
The DNA here is from genome assembly GCF_046630315.1 of Brucella anthropi. Classification (GTDB taxonomy): domain Bacteria; phylum Pseudomonadota; class Alphaproteobacteria; order Rhizobiales; family Rhizobiaceae; genus Brucella; species Brucella anthropi_A. The sequence continues at coordinate 133,699 of NZ_LQBD01000008.1, forward strand.
CTGTAGCTCAATTGGTTAGAGCCGGCGGCTCATAACCGCTTGGTTGGGGGTTCGAGTCCCTCCGGGCCCACCATTCTCTTTAAAAGCAAAGACTTAGACCTTGGATTTCGCAGGTGGAACATCCAAGGGAGACACGGATTGTTCAATCCGTCCTATCTAACTAAGTCCAGAAACGGCGTGTTCTACTTCCGTTGGCCGATTCCCAAAGAGCTGCACCCTGCCAGAAAGCCCTCAACGCTGAAGTTGTCGCTGTCCACGCGCGAGCCTCGCAAGGCATTGCGTTTATCACGCTATCTGAGCCAGATAGGCGAACGGCTGAATGAGAATGGAATTGCGTATAAGATGCGGTACGAGGAACTAAGAACGGTACTGATCGAACATTTCCGGCAGTTGCTTGCTGAGGCGAAAGCCAAGATGAACGATACTGGTCCGCTTAGTGAACTGGATAAACAGATTTGCAAGAGCAGCAAGAGTGTCGCCAAGCATGCGCGGGAAACAGATGTGAATAGCCCCGAGTTTCGTGGACGCCCTCGGGTTACATTTCCTGCTGCCGTTCGAACTCGACGGGTGACAGCATCCCGTTCCTGACGTGCTTGCGCTTGGGGTTGTAGAACATCTCGATGTAGTC